>JAEWIS010000012.1 GCA_023386955.1 Bacillota bacterium | reverse complement strand
GCATGAAGGTGCTCAAAGCCTTTATCGATAACGGCATTATGGCGTCGCATCTCTGCGGCAGTACCGGCTACGGCTACGGCGACATAGGCCGCGACGCGCTCGACCGCGTGTTCGCGCAGGCTATGGGCGCCGAGGATGCGCTGGTGCGCCACAGCTTTGTCTCGGGGACTCACGCGCTGACGGTAGGACTGTTCGGGCTGCTGCGCCCGGGCGATCTGCTGCTGTCTCTAACCGGCAAGCCCTACGATACGCTTGAGGAGGTCATCGGCATCCGCGACAACGGACGGAATGAAGGCTCGCTGCGTGATTTCGGCGTACAATATGCACAAATTGAGCTTTTGGAGGGCAAAATTGACCTTCAGACGGCAGCCAAGGCAGCCGGAGCCGCCAAGGTGGCATACATACAGCGCTCGCGCGGGTACAGCCTGCGCCCGTCGTTGTCAGTGGCCGAGATCGGCGAGGCGATCTCGGCCGTCAAGCAAGCGAACCCTGACATCATCGTCATGGTGGACAACTGCTACGGTGAGTTTGTCGAGGCGGTGGAACCGGTGGCGGGCGGCGCTGATTTAATGGTGGGCTCGCTGATTAAAAATCCGGGCGGAGGCATTGCCAGAACCGGTGGCTATCTCTCGGGTCGGCACGATGTGATTGAGCGCTGCGCCTGCCGTCTGACTACGCCCGGCACCGGACGCGAGGTCGGCTGCTCGCTGGATGAGCTGCGCAGCATGTATATGGGGCTGTTCATGGCCCCTACCACCGTTGCCGCCGCGCTTAAAACGGCGGTGTTTGCGGCGGCGCTGTTTGAGGAGATGGGCTTTGAGACCTTCCCGAAGGCAAATGATGTTCGGCACGATATTATTCAGGCGATTGCGCTTAAAACACCCGAGGCGCTCGTCGCATTCTGCGAGGGTATACAATCCGGCTCGCCGATTGACGCGATGGCAGCGCCCGAGCCGTGGGACATGCCGGGCTACGACAGCAAGGTGATTATGGCAGCGGGCGCGTTTACGCTGGGTGCGTCAATCGAGCTCTCAGCCGATGCGCCAATGCGCGAGCCGTTTGCTGTCTGGCTGCAAGGCGGGCTGACCTACCCGACCGGCAAGTCCGGTATTTTGCTGGCGGCTGATCGTATGCGCAAAAAACAGCAGGACCAATAACGGGTGTCGCGTTGAGGGCACCGATAGTAATATTTTGGCGAGGCGAGAATTCTGCCCCGCCAATTTTTAAGACGCAAGTCCTTTAGTGTGTGGTTCGCATCAAAGGATCACCAGCAACACGGCTTATTACTGCCATATTACGGATAATTTTGGGGGTTAATCGGGACAACAATACTGCCATATCGTCAGTAGCACCATTGCTTGATGCGGGTGCTTTTATTCTCAATAATATTGAGGGCTTGGTGTGGTGGTAAAATGCGTTTTAACCCCTTCCGTTTTGATCAGGGTTGTGGTATAATATAATGCATAGCAAACGGCAACCCGCCTCAAAAGGACGAGCTGCCGCTTATATTTGCGGGTATGGCGGAATTGGCAGACGCGCCAGATTTAGGATCTGGTATCTTGCGATGTGCAGGTTCGACCCCTGTTACCCGCACCATATAAACGAGCCTCACTTTTCGAACTTCTTTTTCGAAAAGTGAGGCTTTTCCCATGCCAAAATTTATTATTGCTGAGTTCATGATTCCGCGGGATAGTATAAAAAATGAAAAATTTCAATTAAAAAAAGACTTATTCGAGCCCTGTTTTTGAACAGGCTATTTTTATATAGCAATAGTTCTTTGTACGTTATCAAAATAAGATTTGTCTTTTTTAAACATTCACCCCTGCTTGTCCAGTTTCATATTATCGGATATCTGTTATAAAACAACTGTTTATGCTTGGTCGGCGTTTTGTGACTGAGTTTCACCGATTTTATGCCCTCCGGATCGTACAAAACCTGAATACTATACGCCCATCAGCATAGATGCCTTTGTTGGTCGCTCATTAGACGCGAAACGGGACCTGTATAAAACTATTGTTGCGAATCCTGAATCGTTTGGAATACCTGCCGACCATGTAAAAATTTTTATTCGGAAAATCACTCAAGAAAATTGGGGTATACGGGGTGGGCAGGCCGCCTGCGATATTGACCTAGTTTAAAGGTGGGTGTGTAGAGGCGCAATCTACATGCACGACACCATGTGCACAGGATGGGTGTGTTTTAGATTTTATCGAGTCGTAGTTTGGTCGGCATACAATGAGGCACAAGAAATATATGAATATGAAGTATCTGGAGGCGACTATTGAGGACTTCTCCATTGCCGGTTGGCTCCATTCTCTCAATGTCCGCAAACTAATTTGCGCTTTATTGTTAATACTACCAAAGAGAAGTACATTCACATAGTGGCAATTTTTTAAGAATGTTCCAAGTAATTTTATTGACATGCTAAAAGCCCCTGCGGCATTGACGCAGGGGCTTTTAGCAGTGGGCATTATTCCAGACGGGACTCCAAAACAGCCTTGACGGTTCTTTCATAGGTGCGGTTGAGGTGCTCGCGCATCATCTCTTTGGACAGCGCGGCGTCTTTGGCGGCGATGGCCTTATAGATCGCCTCGTGCTCGTCCGCGACAGCACAGCACTTGCCGGGGCTGGAAAACGCGTCGAGCGTTTCGAACCGCAAAAACTGATCGCGCAGCGTTTCAATAGATTCAAGCAGCTTTTGATTGCCCGCTGCCTCAAAAATACAGCGGTGGAACTGCCTGTCGAGCTTATACAGCGTCACCGCTTCTATCTGGGGCTGAGCGGCGCTGCGCATTTCCTGAAGGTTTTTTTCCATACACGCCAACGCGTCGGCTCCCGCGCGCAGCGCGGCAAGCTCGGCGCCGGACTGCTCAATAATCCCGCGCATCTCCACAATATCAACCGCTTCTTTACG
>JAEWIS010000047.1 GCA_023386955.1 Bacillota bacterium | reverse complement strand
AAAAGCCGTCCGCGACGGCTTCTTTCTTTTCAAGCGGGTGATGGGAATACTCCGTGTCTTCCGGCCAATACTTGGCCGAATGTGACGCGGACGCGCGCTTAAGGGCTCCCTCCATCAGGCTGGAGCTCGCAAGCGGTCGAACCCTGGGGGTTCGCTTCCCATACAAAGAAAAAAGCCGTCCGCGACGGCTTCTTTCTTTTCAAGCGGGTGATGGGAATCGAACCCACGCTACCAGCTTGGAAGGCTGGAGTTCTACCATTGAACTACACCCGCATCCTATAATGAATACCGGTGAGAGGACTCGAACCTCCACGGTTTCCCTCTCGATTTTGAGTCGAGCGCGTCTGCCATTCCGCCACACCGGCATAAAAAACAAAAAAGCGGACGAAGGGATTCGAACCCTCGACCCTCGCCTTGGCAAGGCGATGCTCTACCACTGAGCCACGTCCGCATGCTACAAATGAAGTTCTATCGTTTTAGCGACGAATTTGATTATAGCACCATCCTGGCTGATGCGCAAGAGGGAAATGAAAAGGCTTGTCGATAACAAAAAAACCGCCTAATCGGAGATCTCCGTCAGACGGGTTTAGAGCAAAAGGGGTGGTTTCAGCCAGGCAGCTCCAGAATGGCGCAGACCGGATAATGGTCGGACGGATACCGGCCTTCATACTTCTTCCGGTCCACCCGCACAGCTTCCACGTTAACAGAGGGAGCGGTGAAGATGTAGTCGATGGGCAATCCATCCTCGCCGCCCAGGAAATCATGGAAGGTCCGGCCGGGGTTGAACTCCGGTGGGCCGGGAGGCAATACGGCATAGGCGTTCCGGTATCCCGCCTGCTCCAGCCCGAGAATCACCGGATGATCCGGCTCCACATTCAGGTCTCCTGCAAGAAGCAGGGGTGTCCCCGGCGCAGACTTCCTGAAGCTTTCCATCCGTCTGCGGATCAGCTCCATACCTTTGATCTGAGCCTCATTACTGATATGGTCCAGATGGGTATTAAACACGGCGATTTCCCGGCCGGTCTCCAACGCCTGGAGCCGTACCCAGGTACACATACGGGGGCAATTCGTATCCCAGCTTAACGTTCCCAGTACTTCCGGCTCCTCCGACAGGCTGAAATGCCCTGCTTCCAGGCACATCCATTTGGCCTTATCATAAAACACGGCACAATGCTCATCCTCACGGCCTCCCCGGCGTCCTTCGCCGATCCACAGGTACCCGGGCAGCTCCGCCTGCAGGTCCTGCAGCATGCTGTAACGTCCTTCTTGGGTGCACAGAATATCCGGCTGCTCGCGGAGAACCGCCTGTGCCGCCGCACGGACGCGACGGGTCCAGACATTGTCGCCATCAGACTCCGCCATAATCCTGAGATTAAAGGTCATCGCCTTCAACTTTGTCATATGTGCAATCTCCTTTTTAGCGCTCAGATAGCATCCGGTGGGACTGCTTGTTGCTGCACACCACCAGAACATAACCAAGGCTGCTGCTGGTTTCCTTCAGGCCGTGAAGCAGGTAGCCGTAGGCACCCCCGCGGAATCCGTCAGGAACTAACCAAGGATTGTGGTTTCCCGTATCTTCAAACTTCTGACCATTACATTCGGAACGTAGTTCAGTTCCTTGGCGAGGCTGTCCTAATCCACCTGCCCAAAATCCTTCAGCGGCCAGACCCGGAGTACGGCCTTGCCCTCAACGCTGGTTAAAGCAAATGGCCCCAGTTGGCGGCTATCGGTGCTTCTTTCCCGGTTGTCGCCCATCACAAACACATGCCCTTCGGGAACGGTATACGGCACGGATAAACCGGCGGCGTAGGTGGTTCCTTTGACATACGGCTCCTCCAGCAGCTCTCCGTTTACATATACACGCCCGTCCTTCATATCAATAATATCGCCGGGCAGTCCGATTAATCTTTTAATGAGGCGGTCCTTGTACTCCGGTCCGTCAAGAATGATAATGTCCCCGCGGCCCGGATCGCTGAACCGGTAAGTCAGCTTACTCTCAATCAGCCGCTGGCCTTCATAAAGTGTACCTTGCATGGAGATGCTGCGCACCTCTGTTTGCGCGAAGGCATAATTTTGAATGAGCATATTGGCGACAAAGGCTACCGGAATAATCCAAACCCAGCCCAGAATCTCGCGGGTTAAGCTCTTTTTGGCTGGTGCTGCAGTTTGATCGTGCTTGTCCATTCTTCGAATACCCCTTTCCCATTAAGCTTCCAGTTATCTATACGCCTGTACAGCATCGTTTGTTGCGGTGACCCCAAAAACAGAAAAAAAAGAAGCCTTGGTTCATCACCAGGCTTCTTTCATTATAGTGCGGTCGAGAGGACTCGAACCTCCACGAGCTTTCGCCCACTACCCCCTCAAAGTAGCGTGTCTGCCATTCCACCACGACCGCATATTCTATTAAAATCAGGCAAAAATAACAATAACATGGTGAGGGATAAAAATCAAGAAAAAGAACATGAGCCATGTAGGACTCGAACCTACGACACCCTGATTAAAAGTCAGGTGCTCTACCAACTGAGCTAATGGCTCACAAAGGAAAGGGCGATCGAAGGGAATTGAACCCTCGAGTGTCGGATCCACAAACCGATGCGTTAACCACTTCGCCACGATCGCCATAAAATAAGGTAAAAATGGTGGAGGGCGATGGATTCGAACCACCGAACCCGAAGGAAGAGATTTACAGTCTCCCGCGTTTGGCCACTTCGCTAGCCCTCCAAAAAAATGGTGCCGGCTAGAGGACTTGAACCCCCAACCTACTGATTACAAGTCAGTTGCTCTACCAATTGAGCTAAACCGGCATATAAGGTACGGAGCCGACGAGATTCGAACTCGCGGTCTCCTGCGTGACAGGCAGGCATGTTAGGCCTCTACACCACGGCTCCGTATAAAACTATTGCGGGGGCAGGATTTGAACCTGCGGCCTTCGGGTTATGAGCCCGACGAGCTACCGGGCTGCTCCACCCCGCGTCGTCAAAAAAAGGTATAAGCTACGGAGAGAGAGGGATTCGAACCCTCGAGACGCTTGTGACGCCTACACGATTTCCAATCGTGCTCCTTCGACCAAACTCGGACACCTCTCCATACAAGTCGAACGTTTGATATTGTAACCGACACAGCCGAAAATTACAACTGCCACAGCAAAATTTTTCTTAAAGCGCTTTACTGCGTTTCTGGCCGGACCTTTAATATATCATGATGATTTTTAAATTGCAACGGAATTTTCACGAAAATATAGGGAAAACCGGGGAGAATCCCTTTCCTGCCATGGAATTGCTCCGGTTGGCATGCTACACTAAAGCAGTCCGTGGTTAACGGGAGGATGAAAAAAGCAAGAGTGTAAGCTTGCGAAGTAGGCTTTCATTCAGGAAGCCCTGAGGAGGAATAATAATGTCTGTTCATATAGATCGCCAGGAAGTGGAACTGCTTGCCCCTGCCGGGGATTGGGAATGTATGCGGGCGGCGGTGGCCAATGGCGCAGATGCCGTTTATTTTGGAGTGGAGAAATTCAACGCAAGAGCGCGTGCCAATAATTTTACCATGGACGAGCTGCCGGAAATTATGGCGTTTCTGCATATGTACGGAGTGAAGGGATTCCTGACCTTTAACATTCTCGTTTTCGAAAATGAACTGGATGAAGCCCGCCAGCTGGTGGAGGCCTGCGTGGATGCGGGTGTGGATGCCGTCATTGTCCAGGACCTGGGCCTGGTGCGGATGATCCGCGAGATTTCTCCGGACTTCCCCATCCACGGCTCCACCCAAATGACCATTACCTCCGCTGAAGGGGTGGAGTTTATCAAGCCCTACGGCTTAAGCCGCGTGGTGCTTGGCCGCGAAAACAATATGAAGCAAATCCGCACCATCGGAGAAGCAGCCGTCATGCCGTTGGAAATCTTCGTGCATGGGGCTATATGTGTCTCGTACTCCGGGCAATGCCTGACCAGTGAAATGTGGGGCGGCCGCTCCGCCAATCGGGGGGAATGCGCGCAGGCCTGCCGGCTTCCTTACGATATGGAAGTGGACGGGGAAGTGAAGCCTATGGGAGATGTGGCATATCTGCTGTCTCCCAAGGATCTGGCTGCGCTGGAGCTGGTGCCGGAGCTGATCGAAGCGGGGGTTTCCTCCTTCAAGATCGAGGGGCGGATGAAAAGCCCGGAATATGTAGCCAATGTTACCTCCAAATACAGAGCCGCCATTGACCGGCATCTGGAAGGCAAGCCTGTAGAGCCTACAATGGAGGAAATGAGGGAGCTGGAGCAAAGCTTTTCCAGAGGCTTCACCCACGGATTCCTGAAGGGCACCAATCACCGCAAGCTTCTGGACGGTACCTACCCCAAAAGCCGTGGTGTCTTCTTGGGCAGGGTGAAGGAAGTGCTGAAGGATGCTGTGCTCTGCGAGCTGATCGGACCCGTGAAGCGGGGCGATGGAATCGTGTTTGATGCCGGGGACCCCACCAAGAATGAAGAGGGCGGACGGGTTTATGATCTCTGGTGCGGCGAGCAAAAGATAGAGGGCGAGTTTCCCGAGGGTATGGTGCGGATCATTATGGGACGCAACGATGTGGATGTGACCAAAATCCATCCCGGCAACCGCATCTGGAAAACCAGTGACTTGAAGCTGGACAAGCGGCTCCGTCAAACCTTCGAAACCGAGAAGCCGTACCGGGTCTTCCCGCTTGCCGTACGTGTGGCCGGTTCTTTGGGAGAGCCGCTGCGAACCTGGTGGACGGATATGGAAACCGGCAATTGTATCTATAAGGAATCCGAGCTTCTATTGGAGCAAGCGATGAAGCGCCCTATGGATGAGGCGTTTTTGGAGGAACAGCTGGGACGGACAGGCGGTACGCTTTTTGAACTGGAAAAGCTGGAGGTCCATCTGAAGGGCGAGCTGATTGTGCCGATGCGGGAGCTGAACCGGCTGCGCCGGGAGGCGGTGGAGGAGCTGGAGGATGAACGGCGTAAACCCCCGGCGTATACGAAACGCTCCATCCGTGTATATGCGGATGCCCATCAGTATAAGCCGCAGGCCCTGAAGCCGGAGCTGACGGTCCTGTGCAGAAGCATGGAACAGGTGCATGCTGCGTTGGAATGCGGAATCGGCCGGATTTATGCCGATTTTGAATTCATTAAGCAATTTCCGGAGGCAGTGGAGGCAGTACGCGCAGCCGGACCCGGACATGAAATCGGCCTGGCTGCTCCACGGATCCACATGCCGGGGGAGGGCGGATACTTCCGCAATATTCTCCGTTTGAAGCCGGATGCGGTGCTGGTCCGGAATACTGGAGCCCTGCAGGCGTTCCTGGAGAGCGGCAAGGAGAATCCGGCGGAGCCTATGCCTGAGCTGGTGGGGGACTACTCGCTGAATATCGCCAACCATAAGGCGGCGGCTCTCTTTTTGGAGGCGGGCTGCTCGTGGATTGTCCCTTCCTATGATTTGAACATCCAGCAGATGACCGATCTGATGGAGCGCTCCGACACCTCCCGGATGGAGGTGGTGATCCAGCAGCATATGCCCATGTTCCATACGGAGCATTGCGTGTACTGCACCTTCCTGAGCGAAGGCTCGGATTACACTAATTGCGGACGGCCCTGCGAGGAGCACCGGGTTTCCCTCAAGGACCGGGTCGGCTTCTCCCATCCCGTACGGGTGGATGACGGCTGCCGCAACACCGTGTACAATGCCATCGAGCAATCCGGAGCGGAGTATCTGCAGCATTTTATCGACCTGGGTGTGTCCCGGTTCCGGATCGAGTTCCTGGAGGAATCGGCGGATAAGGTGCACGAGGTTATTAAGCTGTACCGGGAGGCCATGGCCGGCCGAATCTCCGGCACTCAGGTCTGGAAAACGCTGAAGGCTACCAACCAGTTGGGTGTGACCCGCGGACAGCTGACGCGGTAAAAAACAGTAAGACTGTCTCAACGCCGTAGTGTGGCGGAGGGGCAGTCTTTTTTTATTTACTGGTGGGACAAGCGGAACCGGGCAGCTCTACAGCCGGCCTCTGGGAAAAGGGCGTCATAGCGGAAAGGTTTTTCCGCTAATTGCTTATCGGCCGGAGCTGACAGGCAGATAACGGAAAGGGATTTCCGTTAACATGCCCTTCTGATGTCTGTGAGCCGGGTCAGCACCAGAATAACGGAAAACAGCTTCCGCTATCGGGAGGGGATAACACTCCGGCGGTGGAATAGCGGAAGATCGCTTCCGTTATTTTCGGATTGGTGCAACTCCTGATTGGTACAAAACCCGCCGCGGGACAGTTTCCAGCCAAATTGGCCGATTATGGAAACCTGGCGCATACAAGACAGGAGATAAGAGGTTGGAGATTCGCCCAATAGGGGAAGGGGGGATTCCGCTATCTACCACAAAAAGGGCGGCAGATGGAAAATAGAGGCGGCGGCTCTTCCGTTATTGCCGTGGTTTTTCTCCCCATGTCCCCATTTGGCGGGCGATAGCGGAGATTAGACTCCTGCTATAGGCACCAAACCTGCGGTAACGCCTAAATAGCGGAAGAATGGATTCCGCTATTACAAACACCGCGCATAAACGATAGACGGACATCACTGATTGTCACAAATTAGACACATATTTTTAAGCTTGCTTTCAGATTTTTTTAAGCTGCGTTTAGAGTTCGATACGTATATTGAATTTGCCTAAGCCTCAAAACGTGTAAGTCAAAACATTCGAATATTTGGGGGGTAACCAAGTGTTAGAAGTGCGCGAGGTCAGCAAAATGTACGAAAACCAGCGCGGCGTCCGCCATATGGATTTCTCCATGAGCCGTGGGGAAATCGTCGGTTTTCTCGGGCCCAACGGGGCCGGCAAAACCACCACCATGCGGATGATTACCGGGTATCTGAACCCGACCAAGGGGAAAATTCTGGTGGATGGCCTGTCCATGGCCGAACATCCCAAGAAGGCGCGCCGCAAAATCGGCTATCTGCCGGAAACACCGCCTTTGTATCCCGAGATGTCCGTAGGCGCTTACTTGAAGTTTGTCGCCGATCTGCGGGACATTCCCATCCGGGAGCAGCGAATCCGCATCGGGGAAGCGGTGGAGAAGCTGGGGTTAAAGGGGAGAGAGAAGCAGATCATCAAGGGGTTGTCCAAAGGCTACCGGCAGCGGCTGGGTCTGGCCCAGGCCATTCTGCATCAGCCTGATCTGCTGATTCTCGATGAGCCTACCTCCGGTCTGGACCCCAAGCAAATTATCGAAATCCGCCAGCTGATCAAGGAGCTGGGGGAAAAGCATACCGTCCTGCTCAGCACCCACATTTTGCCCGAAGTGAACACCCTGTGCAACCGTGTCCTGATCATTAACCAGGGTCAGATTGTGTTGGACGGCAATCCCGAAGAGCTGGGCGGGCAAATGGAGAGCAGGTTCCAGGTTTCCCTGGAGATCCGGGGCGAGCGGGAGCATATCCTGCGGGAGCTGGCCTTGCTGCCCCAGGTGGAGGCCGTCAAGCTCCGGGAGCCGTCTGCTCCAGGGCAGGAAGCAAGCAGCGAAACCTCCTCGCTTCTGGTATCCGCCCGGGACCGCACGGATATCCGGGAGGCCATCTTCTTCCGCATGGCGGAGCTGGGGCTTCCCATTCTTGAGATGAAACGGGAGAATCTCAGCCTCGAGGATATCTTCCTGCAATTGACCAGCCAGGATCCATCCGTCGTGATTCGTGAGGATGGGGCTGTGCCGCAGACGGTAGAACCGGCTGAGAATCGTTCAGACGAGGATAAAGCCGAAGAGGAGACCGAAGCAGGGGAAGGAGGCGACAGCCGTGCGTAGAACCTGGGCGATTTGCCGCAAGGAGCTCCAAATGTACTTTTATTCCCCGGTGGCATATGTAGCGTTTGCCTTTTACTTCTTGTTGGCGGGGTTTTTCTTTGCCAATGATTTTCTCTCCTCCTTCACCGTGGATATGCGTCCCTTGATGTCCAATATGATCCTGTTCTATCTGTTCGTGATTCCCCTCCTCACCATGCGCCTGGTGTCCGAGGAGCTGCGCCAGGGAACGGATGAGCTCTTGCTCACCTCGCCGGCCAGCCTGACGGAGATCGTCATGGGCAAGTATCTGGCCGCTTTGCTGGTGCACTTCCTGCTGGTAGTCTTCAGCCTCCTGTATCCGGCGATTATGGGCACCTACGGTTCGTTGGACCAGCCGGTCCTGTGGCTGTCATACCTGAGCCTGTTCCTCCTGGGAGCGGCCATGATGGCCGTTGGGCTGTTCTGCTCGTCCCTGTCCTCGCATCAGATGATTGCGGGCATTGCGGCGTTTGCCATGCTGCTGTTGCTGTGGGTTATTGACTGGCTGGGCTACAGCCTGTTCTCCTCCGCCCGGGATATCTTCACACAATTCTCCATCGTCCAGCGGCTAACCAACTTACAGAAGGGGATCTTTGACCTGCCGGACGTGCTGTTCTATGTGACGATGGTGGCCATGTTCCTGGTGCTGAGCATTCAGGTGCTGGAGCGCAAACGCTGGAGATAGAGGATGGAGCAGATGCTTACGAAGCCAGTTTTCGCTCCTGCGAAAACTTTTAGGAGGATACAACTGTGAAAAATTGGATCAAAGGCGCTAACGCCGCCGTTCTGTCATTGGCGGTGGTGGGCATATTTATCCTGCTCACCATCTTCCTGCACTCCTTGAAGGGGGCCCAGTGGGATTTGACCGCCAACAAAAAATTCACCCTGTCCGATAAAACCATCACCACCCTGAAGAATCTGGAGCAGGACGTTCATGCCATTGCGTTTACCGATCCGGGCCAAGGGGTGGTCAGCCGCCAGATTAAGGATCTGCTGGATGAATACCAGAAGCGCAGCGGCAAGTTCACCTGGGAGGAAGTAGACCCCAAGAAGAACCCTTCCCTAGCGCAAAAATATGAGATCGGCTCGTACGGCACCATTATTTTTGAGAGCGGCGGCAAAACCAAAAGCGTCACCAGCTCCGAGCTGTTCGGCTACGGCTCCCAGCAGACCACCTATACCTTCAGTGGGGAAGCGAAGTTCACCCAGGCGCTGGTGGATCTGACCTCCGGGCAAAAGCATATCGCCTACGCCATCACCGGACATAATGAGGTGACCCTCTCCGACGCCTCCGCCTTCAAGAGCGGGCTGGAGAATGAAGGTATGCAAATCAAGGAGCTCAATCTGTTTTCGGCAGGGGCTATCCCGGAGGATGCGGAGACCCTGATTATTCTGGCTCCGCAAAAGGACGCCACCGAGCAGGAGGCCACGCTGATTACCGATTTTGTCAAAAATAAAGGCAAGCTCTATTTGGCGGTGGGACTGGCCGATGAGATGGCGAAGTGGACCAACTGGAGCAAGGTGCTGTCTGCCGTCGGGGTGCAAAATGACAACGCCCTTGTCATTGAGTCCGCCAAAACCTTGTCCGCTAACCCCTTGACCATCGTGCCCCAGTACGGCTATCACGACATTGTGACCAAGCTGGAGGAGCAGCGGGCCATTGTTGCTCTCCCGGCAGCGATGTCTCTGTCTACGGTGAAGGATTTCGCCGATTATAAGCTCAGCGCCCTGCTGCGGACCAGCGATGCCGGTTATGGCAAGAAGAATCTGGCGCCCTTTACCTCGGCCAATACCCAGTTAACCCAGGACACCATCAAAAAAACCGATGGCGACCTGACAGGCCCGCTGGATCTGGCTTATGCAGTCACCACTCAGGACGACAAACCCAAGGCGGTGGTTATCGGCAACGGCATGTTCCTGCGGGACGACTGGATCGCAGAGCAGAGCAACCGGGATTTTGCCCTGAATAGTGCCGGCTGGCTCAATGAGCAGAAGGATGTGGTGACCATCCGGCCGAGAGAGGAAGCGGCGCCGGAGCAGGTTTACATTTCCATGTCCAAGCAAAAGATGATCTTCTGGGGAACCATCGCCGTCTTCCCGCTGGCCTTCCTGGCGGCAGGGGGAGCAGTCTGGTGGAGGAGGAGAAAAGGATGAAGAAATTTCTGCCCACATTGATCCTCCTGGCCGTCCTCATCGGCGGTTATGCCTACGCCAAGAGCGAAAACTTCTTTAAGGAAGAGGTCAAGACGGATCAGGAGCTGTTCGCCGTAAAAAGCGCCGACGTGAAGGAGCTGAAGCTGGGCACCGGGGCCAACGCCGTGCAACTGAAGCGGACCGCAGGCGGCTGGGAAATGACCGCGCCGGAGACGTATCCCGTGGAATCGTATGCGGCGGATGCGGTGGCGGAATCTCTGGCAACGCTGACGGTGAAGGGGATTGTGGACGAAGCTCCTGCCAACCTGGGGGAATTCGGTCTGGACCAACCGCTGCAGCAGGTGGAAGCTGTTTTGGCAGACGGCAGCAAAAAGACGGTGCTGATCGGCAACCCGCTGCCGGTGGCCGGGACTACCTATATGAAGACCGGCGACGCCAACACAGTATATGAAGCGGACGATACCAAACTCACCAACATCAGCAAAACCGCCGAGGATCTCCTGGATAAATCCGTGTTCAAGGTGGAGTACGACAAGGTTACCGCCCTGACTCTGGAGTGGAAGGGGGAAACATGGACCCTGGCCAAATCTGACCCGGCCAAAAAAGCGTACGAATCCGCCTGGAAGCTGGGCGACAAGGAGCTGAAGCCGGAGGAGGGCAGCGGAGTGCTGGATCAGCTGATCTTCCTGTCCACAGACCGCCTCCCCAAAAAACGGTCGGAGGTGGACTGGACCGCCCCCGAGCTGAAGGTGACCGTTACGCAAACCGAGGGGACACCCCTAGTATATGAAGGCAAAATCGACAACCAACTGGTCCGGGTGGCCAAAACAGACGGCGCCTTCGCCTTTGCTCTCAGTGCTTCCGATATGGACGCGGTGGCCACCAGAATAAAGGAGCTGTTAACGGCGAAGCCCGCCGAGGCCAGCCCTGCGCCGGCCAGCGCCTCACCTGCCCCGTCGGGCCAATAGCAGCACTTAACACCAAAAGACCGTTCAGCCGGGAACCGCAAAAAGGGTCCCGGCTTTTTATCATACCTTGGCGGATGGCAAGAATGGCAATAAATTTAGGCGAATGTATGTTTCCTTCGGCAACATGGGATATAATGGGGGTAGAGTGAGGAATCAGGAAGGGAGTGCATGACAGTGCTGCATATTACTAACGGGGATGCGGTGGCGGAAAAGCTGAAGGAAACCGGGATCGAAGGAACGGTTTTGCCGTGGCGGGAGGATTATACGGAGGGGCCGGTGGCACCGCAGATGGATGGGCCTGCCTTCCGGGAGAAGCGCGCAGCCTGGATGGAGGAGACCTATGGCATCCCGCAGGCGCTGTTCGCCGGAGCCTGCGGCGAGCAGGAGGCGGCGCTGGCCCGGGCGGCCGCCCAAGGCGAAGAGATCGTGCTCTGGATGGAGCACGATCTCTTCGATCAGACGATGCAGGCGTACCTGCTGCATCGTCTGGCGCGGCTGGATGCGGAGGGCGGCGCACAGCCCCTCCGCATCCAGCTTGTTACCATCGGCTCGTATCCGGGGATCGAGCCGTTTCACGGGCTGGGCCAGCTTACCGCGGAGCAGCTGGCTGCGCTTTACCCCGGGCGGCGCCCCGTCCCCGCAGAAGCGCTGGCGCTGGGCCGCCGGGCCTGGGAGGCCTACGCTTCCCCCGACCCGCGGTCGGTGGAAGCTCTGCTCCAGGCCGAAACGGCGGCGCTGCCTTTTCTGCGGGAGGCCTTCGCCGCGCACCTGAGCCGTTTCCCGTCCGTGGCAGACGGACTGGGGTGCGTAGAGCGCGCGGCGCTGCAGGCCGTCAGCGCCGGAACCCACCATCTGCTGCCGCTGTTCCAAGCCGCAACCGGCCCGCTTTCCCTCTTCGGCATCGGGGATCTGGCCTTTTGGGCATACCTGCGGCGGCTGGGCTCGGGCCCGGCTCCCCTGCTCCGGCTCAGTATACCCGATGAGCTGCCCCGCTACGGAGATGCGGGGCCCCTGCCGGGTTTCACCGTCCATCTGACCCCGGACGGCCAGGATGTGCTGGCAGGCAAGGCAGACTATGTCAGGCTGGGCGGCGTCGACCGGATATTGGGAGGGGTTCAGCTCAAGGCAGCGGCGGAGGAGCCGGTATGGCGCTGGGATGAGGACCGCCAGCGGCTGGTACACGGCGCGTAATTCCATCGAGTGGGGAAAACTCCACTCCTTATCGTCCGCCACGCACGGCCCGGGACTTCCGTGTCCGGGGAATGGTCTCCGGCGGCTGCTTGCGGATCCATTTCAGATACCGCCCGATCTGTGCATCCGCCTGCAGAGCCGCAATACTGGAAAGCCGGGCCGCCAGCTCCTCATTGGTATAAAGCGCATGCAGCTGTTTGTGGCACGGATGGCATAGCTGGGCAGTGGGTTCATGGCTGCCGCCCATCTCCCGGGGAACCAGGTGATGGACAGTGGTCGACACCCCTGTCCGTCCGCACAGAGCGCAGAGGCCGGACGCCTTATTGTCCGGCGGGTGCATACGCATCCTCCCAGCCGCACAGCGCCAGCAGCCGGGTGACGGGATGCGTCAAGCCGAACAGCCGGGGTTCGTTTTCCTCCGAGAAGAACAGAATGTAAGGCTCCCGGCCCGTGGGCATGAACAGATAAGCCTCGGCGGCCAGGGCATAAAAGCCGGGCTGCCGGATTTCCACCGCCGGCCGCAGGGGAACATGCAGTACTGTACCGTCGGCGGGATCGATCCGGAAGGTGCCGGCCGAGCCCGAAGCAGACTGGGCCAGCTTGCTGAGCTCCTCCTGTATTTCCGGCGTTACCGGAATGCGAGCCGTCACCTGGCCCTTCTGAACATCGAAGCGTTCGACCTGCCCATGTGTATCCCCGCCGGCGCCGGTGGGGTTATTCATTAAAACAGTGGCGGCGGCCTCTCCGGAAGCTGGCGATACCAGTACGGCCGAGAGCAAAAAAACCGTTACGGCAGCAGTACGAATCAAGAGGCGGAGCCAAATAGAATATCCGGTGCGCGCATCGTAAGACATAACAACCATCCTTTTTATAGAAGACGTGATTATCGATAGTATTCCCCATCTTCCGCTCCATACCAAAAACTCCCGCTGCAGGCATGAGCCGCAGAGGGAGCTTTAGAATTCGTCATGAGAGGCGCTTTATGGATCATTTCCGCATTTTCACAGCGCCTGAGCCATATCTTCAATTTCTGTCAGCCGTACGGTTTCCACAACCTTCCGGTCCACATCATATACCGTAACCGTACCCACATCCGCATCATGGCTGACAATTTTGCAGGCGATGTCCAGGAATTGACCCTTGCCCTTCAGCGCCTTCAAACGGATCAGCTTGTTTTCCTTTTTCCACCGGGAGAGATCCTCCAGCATGGACATCATCATTTGGGAGGCTTCCATATTTTTGGGTCCTGGCGGCATGGGCGCAGGCTTCGGGGGAACGGCCGGAGGTTTGGCGGCGGCAGGCGCCTCTTTGGGAGAATGCCGCTGGACCGCCTGGTTACCCGGAGCACCCGAAACCGCGTTTCGGAGGGAGGCGCTTTCTTTTTCCTGCCACAGATACTTCTTGATCCGCTTCGTGTAAGCCAGGTAAGCTAAAAGCTCCTTGACAACGTAATCTTCCCCCTCTTCAATGTCAATTTCCAACAGTATGGTCTTGGGCATGTGTTCCTTCCCCTTTATGAAGAGACTAATAACCTACGACTTAATGCTTGCCTGTATCCAATATAGCACAGTTAATCTTGAATTTCTGCAAAGACTTGCACAACCAAAGACCCATTTGACACCCTGTGCAGCCTCCCGTAGACTTGAAAGAGAGAAGCGGCCTTTGCAATTCGGCAGGAAGGGGTTTCCCATGCAAGAGTCTTTTACCCATTGGCGCCATATCTTCAAGCTGGATCCCGAAAAAGACCTGTCCGACGACGCGTTGGACAAGCTCTGCCGGTCCGGCACCGATGCTTTTGTCATCGGCGGCTCCTCCGGTATTACGTATGATAATACTTCGGCGTTATTGGAGCGGCTGAGGCGGTACCCCGTAGTATGCGCCCTGGAAATTTCCACAGATGAAGCGCTGGTGCAGGGGTTCGACTGGTATTTGGTCCCCTCGGTGCTGAACACCTCCCGCGGGGAATGGATTACCGGCCGCCACCAGCAGGTGCTAAGAGATGCGGAGCCGTATATGGACTGGAGCCGGGTTGCTGCAGAGGGATATGTGATTCTCAATGAACAATCAACAGCGGCCGGGCTCACTGGCGCCGTCACTCCGGAATCCCTGGAGGATGTCCTGGCCTATGCCGCCTTGGCAGACAAGCTGTTCCGTGTCCCCATATTCTATGTGGAGTACAGCGGTGTCTTTGGCAACATGGCATGGGTCCGGCAGGTGAAGGAACGGTTGGCCTCCGCCAGGCTGTTCTACGGGGGGGGCATTGACGGTCCGGAACGGGCCCGTCAGGCTGCACAAGCTGCGCATACCATAGTGGTAGGCAACGCCATCTACCAGAATCTGTCCGGTGCAATAGCCACCGTGGAAGCGGTCCGCCGTGTGGATGGAGTTCCGTTATCCGCATGCAGCGGCACCTTACCCTTTTCTTCATAATGTTACTAATTAATATAGACAGGATGGAATGTGATGAGCTTTTCAGTGAATATTGAACAGGCGGTCCGTTTGCTTAATCCCCCTCAGCAGAAGGCGGTACAGACCGTAGACGGTCCTCTTCTTATTATGGCCGGGGCCGGCTCAGGCAAAACCCGGGTGCTGACCCACCGGATTGCCTACTTAATTGCCACCAACAAGGCTGCGCCATGGAGCATTCTGGCCATTACCTTTACCAATAAGGCAGCCCGGGAGATGCAGGAGCGGGTGGAGAAGCTGGTGGGTCCCTCCGCCAGAGACATCTGGGTATCCACGTTCCACTCCATGTGCGTCAAAATCCTGCGCCGGGATATTTCCCGGATCGGATTCTCCTCCAACTTCTCCATACTGGATTCAGCCGACCAGCTGTCCGTGATCCGGAATTGTATGAAGGAGCTGAATGTCGACACCAAGAAGTTCGAGCCCAAGGCGGTTCAGGCTGCTATGAGCAATGCCAAAAATGAGCTGATTACCCCGGAGCGCAAGGAAGCCCTCATCGGCGACTATTTTGACGGTATTGTTGCCAAAGTGTACAAGCTCTATCAGAAAAAGCTGAAGGCAAACAACTCCCTGGACTTCGACGACCTGATCATGACCACCATTCAGCTCTTCAAAGAGGTTCCCGAGGTGCTGGATTATTACCAGAACAAGTTCCAGTATGTCCATGTGGACGAATATCAGGATACCAACCGGGCCCAATATATGCTCTGCAAAATGATTGCCGACAAGCACCACCGCATCTGTGTGGTGGGCGACAGCGACCAGTCCATCTACCGCTGGCGTGGAGCGGATATTACCAATATCCTCAACTTCGAGCAGGATTATCCCGAAGCCACCACCATTCTGCTGGAGCAGAATTACCGTTCCACCTCCACCATCCTGAACGCCGCCAACAAGGTGATTGCCAACAACTCGGGCCGCAAGGCCAAGAACCTGTGGTCGGATAAGGGAGAGGGCTCCAAGATCCAGGTGTACCAGGGAGATTCGGAGCATGAGGAAGGCTATTATGTAGTGTCGCAGATCAAGAAGGGCCTGACCCAGGGCCGGAAATACCGGGATTATGCTATTCTGTACCGGACCAACGCCCAGTCCCGGGTAATAGAAGAGATTCTCATCAAGTCCGAGGTGCCCTACCAGATTGTCGGCGGCATCAAGTTCTATGACCGTAAGGAAATCAAGGACATTCTCGCGTACCTGCGGCTCATTTCCAACCCGGACGACGATATCAGCCTGCGGCGGATCATCAATGTGCCCAAGCGGGGCATTGGGGATACCACGGTGGAAAAGCTTGCTGACGCCGCTGCCCGCCAAGGCATCTCCATGTTTGCCATGCTGGGGCAGCTGGACGGGATGGAGCTGGGGGCGAAGGCCAAGAATACCCTGTGGGACTTCTATGAAATGGTGACTAATCTCCACCGGATGCTGGAATACTTATCCGTGACGGAGCTGACGGAGAAAACCCTGGAGCTGACCGAATACAAGGTGGAGCTGATCCGGGAGAATACCCTGGAATCCACGGCCCGTCTGGAAAATATCGACGAGTTCCTCTCCGTGACGATGGAGTTTGAGAAGCGCAACGAGGACAAGTCCCTGGTGTCCTTCTTGACAGATCTGGCGCTTATCGCCGATATCGATTCCATGGATAGGGACGAGGAAGAGGGCAGCGGAGATGCGGTGGTGCTAATGACCATGCACAGTGCCAAGGGATTGGAGTTCCCCGCTGTGTTTATAGTAGGGATGGAGGAGAATATCTTCCCCCACAGCCGCGTCCAAAACAGCAACGAGGAGCTGGAGGAGGAGCGCCGGCTGGCCTATGTGGGCATTACCCGGGCCGAGCAGGAGCTGTACCTGACCTGCGCCCGGATGCGTATGCTCTTCGGCCGCACCAGCGCCAATGCACCCTCCCGGTTCCTGAAGGAGCTGCCCCGGGAGTGCATCGAGGATGCCGCCGCGGCCGCCCGTATGGGGCGCGAGGGCTTTGGCCGCCCCATCGGAGGGGGCGGCTACAGCGAGCGCCGCACGAGCGGCGCTCCCGCCGCCAGCTATGGTGGCGGTGGAGGTGCGCCCGGCGCGGCGGCAACCGGCCGCGGCAGCCTCTTCGGCGGCAGCCGGGCCGTGGGCAACCCCGCAGCCGCCGGTATGGGCGCCGGAGGAATGGCCGCGGCACGTCCCGCGGCGGTGCCCGGCGCTGCCGGCGGCAACAATCCCGCCGACTTCGGTGTCGGCGACAAGGTCTCCCACAACAAGTGGGGCACCGGTGTTGTGGTAGCGGTCAAGGGCTCCGGCGATGATACGGAGCTGCAGATTGCTTTTCCCGCGCCGGTGGGGGTCAAACGGCTGCTGGCCAAGTTTGCCCCGATTTCCAAGCAGGCGTAAACGGACCATTTTTGCTAGGCCGTGCCTGAAAACTCGTTGAGGGCATCTTTCATCGCCTTTTCGTCCCTTGCCATGAACGAAAATTTGGCTATTAGCTGCTCCCCTCGGAGTTTTCAGACACGCCCTAAGCTTCCAAAAAAGGCTTCTTTTGCAGATGGACCCGCTTCTTTGGAGGTGCTTTCGCATAGAAGCCTTTTTTACATATATGCATAGAGAAAACGGATACCTGACTGATATACACCGAAAGGAATGATTGCCGCATGACCGTTGAAGAAACCTCCCGGGAACCCCTCGCTCGTATGGAGCAGCTGATTGAAGAGCTCAACCGGATGGCGCATGAATACTATACGCTGGACACCCCCTCCGCAAGCGATGCGGAATATGACGCCCTGTATGATCTGTTGATGAAGCTGGAGCAGGAGACAGGGCTGGTGCTGCCCCACTCCCCTACCCGGCGGGTAGGCGGGGAAATCCTGAAGGGCTTTACGCCCCACCGCCATCTGGCTAAGCTGTGGAGCCTGGACAAAGCCCAAACGGAGGCGTCTCTGCTGGCTTGGCATACCCGCGTCAAAAAGCTGGTCGACCAATACAACCAAGCCAACCCGGACAATCCGCTGCCGGAGCCTTCTTTTGCCCTGGAGCTGAAGTTTGACGGGCTGACCCTGAATTTGACCTACCAGAACGGGGAGCTGGTGCAGGCCGCCACCCGGGGCAACGGGCAGGTGGGAGAAGGGATTTTAGCCCAGGTAAAAACCATCCGTTCGGTGCCCTTGCGCATTCCCTTCAAGGAGGGAACGCTGGAGGTGCAGGGCGAGGGGGTTATGTTCCTGTCCGTGCTGGAGAACTATAACAAGACGGCTGCGGAGCCTCTGAAGAATGCGCGGAATGCCGCCGCCGGAGCATTGCGCAACCTGAACCCCAAGACCACGGCGGAACGGCGGTTGGACGCGTTCTTTTATAATATCGGCTATGCGGAGGGTGTCCGTTTTTCCAACCATAAAGAAATGACGGATTTCCTGAAGGATAATCATTTCAAGGTAAACGGCTGGACCCGGTATTGCAATACCATGGACCAGGTGATGGAGGAGCTGCGGAAAGTGGCCGGGGAACGCAGCAGCTTTGACTTTCTTATCGACGGCATTGTCATTAAAGTGGCGGATCTGCGCACCCGTGAGGTGCTGGGTTATACGGACAAGTTCCCGCGTTGGGCCATCGCCTATAAGTTCGAGGCGGAGGAGGCGGTGACCACCCTGCTGTCGGTAACCTGGGAGCTGGGCCGGACGGGCAAGCTGACGCCGGTGGCGAAGGTGGAGGCGGTTGAACTGGCCGGGGTGACGGTCCAGAACTGCACGCTGAACAACCTGGGAGATATTGAACGCAAGGGTTTGAAACGCGGCTTGGGCACACTGGTGTACATCCGGCGCTCCAATGACGTAATTCCGGAGATTCTCGGCAAGGTTACGGAGGAGGAGGAAGGGGAGGAAATCGCTGCCCCTGAAGCCTGCCCCGCTTGCGGAACCGCATTGGAATGGCGCGGCGCCCATCTGTTCTGCCCCAACAAAACCGGCTGCCGGCCCCAATTGATTGGGCGGATCGCCCATTTTGCCTCCCGGGATGCCATGGACATTGAGACCTTCAGCGAAAAAACCGCGGAGCAGCTCTACGATGAACGGAATGTCCGCGATCCGGCTGACCTGTATGAGCTGACGCTGGAGCAGCTGGTGACCCTGGAGCGCTTCGGCGAGAAGAAGGCCCGCAACCTGCTGGACGCGCTGGAAAAAAGCAAAGGACGGGAGCTGGAATCCTTCCTGTTTGCGCTGGGCATCCCCAATACGGGCAAAACCACCACCAAGGTGCTGGCGGATCAATACCGCTCCCTTGAAGGGGTGATGGCTGCTACAGCGGAGGAGCTGCAGGGGCTGCCGGATATCGGGGGGATTGTAGCCGAGAGTATCGTCAGTTTCTTCAATGATCCGCTGATGCGTGCCAGTATCGAGAAGATGCTCCGTCTCGGCGTTTCCCCCCAAGTGCCGGAGCAGGCGGCTGAAGCGGCTGCCGATAAAGACGGTTTCTTCTATGGCAAAACCGTGGTGCTGACCGGGACCTTGCCCACTCTTTCCAGAGGTGAAGCGGGCAAGCTGCTGGAGGCGGCGGGGGCCAAGGTTACGGGCAGCGTATCCAAAAAAACCGACGTGGTTATTGCCGGAGAAGCGGCCGGCAGCAAGCTGACCAAGGCCCAGGAGCTGGGCATACGGATTATCGATAACGAAGAGGAACTGCGCCAGCTGTTAGGCTGAGCAGCGGGATCAAAGACCGGGAGAGAGGTTTAGCTCCCGGTCTTTTTTGCTGTTAAGATAGGGAGTGAGGGCCTTCTGTGGGACAAGGTTGACAGCATGGATACCATATACTACACTGTGTAGTAAAGTGAGGGGGCGGACGGATGCGAATCAACCGGATCAATGTAAACGACGAGGGTCTGAATCGGTTTTTTGGACCGCTGGAGGCGAGAATCATGGAGCTCTTGTGGTCTTCCGGGGAGCTGAGCATCCGCGAGGTGCAGTCCATGTTAAGCCGTGAGGAGCCGATTTCGGTGAATGCGGTGATGACCGTCATGAACCGCCTGCTCAAAAAAGGCCACTTGGCCAAAGCAGCGGACAGGGCGGGCCGGGACAGGGGAGCCACCTTTAAGCCGGCAATGGGCAAGGAGCAGTTTCTTGATGAGCAGATGCGTGCTGTCTCCCAGGGGCTTGTTTCGGAGTATGGGGATTTGATTGTCACCCATATGATTGACGCGCTGGATGGAGCCGACCCCGCAATCGTGGCCAAGCTGGAGCAGAAAATCAACGAGATGAAGCGGGGAAAAGGATGATGAGCCCCAGAGGTAAAGTGGGTGTCAGCTATGGGCTGACCGTGCTGTTGGTTGCTGCCGTCACAGGATGGATGGGTGGGGTCGTGGTATTAGAGGCTGGGGGCGTGTGGCGGGCTCCGGGACTTCCCGTCCTTCTGCCGGGTTTTCTCCTGGCATACAGCTGCTGCCGGATGCTGCTGCGTATTCTGAAGCAATGGCATCTTACTGTAAAAGGTCTGCGCCTGCTCCGCTCCAATCTTCATCGCGAGTTGTCGAAGCAGCTGCAGGAGGAATACCGGGTGTGGAACACAGAGATTCTTGTGGTCCAAGACAAGGCGTTTGTGGGACTTAACATCGGTTTGTGGCGTCCCCGTATCGTTGTGTCCACCGCAACGCTTGCGCAGTGCTCCGCCGAGGAAGTGAAGGGCATTCTGCTGCATGAGCTCCATCACTGCCGGAAGCGGGACAACTTGAGGCTGTTTATTCTGACGCTTATGGCCGAGTCCTTCTTTTATTTGCCTGTAATTAAACCGGTTCTTGCCTATGTGCATACCTGGCTCGAGCTGTTCGCCGACCGTTTTGCCATCCGGCAGATGGGGACATCCCTTCACGTGGGGACAGTGCTGCTTAAGCTGGCCGGTGGTGAGAGAGCTTCTATGTATGGAACTGCTCTGCAATTTGCGGGAACGGCCCTTGATTACCGGATGCTGCAGGTGATTAGTCCGGAGGAAGAGGTACAGGTCCCTTTAAAGCTGCAGCGGCCGGTTTTGGTTACCTGCTGTTTTCTGCTGATCCTGATGGTGGGCGGGAGCTCGTAGCCATTTTTTTTGCAGAAGAATACTACGATGTGTAGTATGATGACGCGTTTAATTCAAATTTTGAAGGGGGAGCGTAAGATGAGAGTTGTGCTGTTTTACATCGGACCTATTCCGGTGCATTCTTATGGACTTGTTGTAGCCTTGGCTGTGCTGCTGGCGATGGGGGTGGCACTGTTTCTGGCCAAAGGCACACCGTACCATGACCATATCCCCAATCTGGTGGTTTACGTCATGTTTGGAGCCATTGCCATGGCTCGGGTGTGGCATGTATTTTTCTTTCAGTGGGGTTACTACTCCAAGCATTGGGGCGAAATCCTCCAGATTTGGAACGGAGGGCTGTCTATTCAAGGCGCTTTGGCGGGAGGAGGACTGGCCGCCGTTCTGTATGCCCGGCGACACCGGCTTTCCTTTTTGGAGCTGGCAGATCTGTTGGCGCCTGCTGTTATTCTGGGGCAGGGTATTGGACGCACCGCCTGCTTTCTTAATGGAGATGCATTCGGCTCGCCGACGGGTACAGGATTTGGCATCATCTATCCCCCGGGTACGATTGCCTTCGAAACGTATGGAGCTGTGCCGCTTTGGCCTGCGGAGGTTTGGGAGGGGCAATGGGATATCGTTGTCTTTGCATTGCTGATTATGCTCAAATCCTATAAATGGCCCAAGGGCTGCTTGTTTGCCGGTTATGTGATCCTGTACTCTGCCGGCCGGTTTATGCTGGAATATCTCCGGGGGGATTCGCCCCGTTATGCCTTGGAATGGACGGCCGGGCAATGGACCAGCGCAGGGGCGGCAGCGGCCGGATTGGCCTTTCTTCTGTACGCGGCAGTGTCTTTATATAGAGTACGGAAAGAGGGATTAAAAAAAGTTTAAACGAAAGTGTTGACTTTCGAAAAGGACTCTGGTAGTATAACTTCTTGTGACGACGCGATAACGTCGAAAGACGCGGTCGAGCAGGTCACACAAAGTTCTTTGAAAACTGAACAAATGACATGAATATTTACAGCCAAACGTTTGAACAATTGAGCAATCAGCTCTAAACATAATGGTCCTTCGGGACCACTTTTATGGAGAGTTTGATCCTGGCTCAGGACGAACGCTGGCGGCGTGCCTAATACATGCAAGTCGAGCGGGTTTGTCCCTTCGGGGACAAGCTAGCGGCGGACGGGTGAGT
>JAEWIS010000017.1 GCA_023386955.1 Bacillota bacterium | reverse complement strand
GAAGACTGGTCGCCCCGTGACTATCTCCGTTTGGTCTCAACGGGGGCTCTTAGCCCCAAACAAGTAGCATTGTAATGAAACAGTAAGCATGAAGGTGGATGTGTCCAAAATTAGGGGGTTGAACCGTACAATTCCGCTATTTCCTCTAAAGTAGCTGCTTCAGCGCTCAGTTTCGAGCAATAGCGGAAATTGCCTTCCGCTATTGAGAGGTGAAAGGCAGCCTCTGTCGGAATAACGGAAGCGGACTTCCGCTATTCCGGCTGCCGGTTTGCCTGCACCATCTATGTCGTCTACTCTCCCCTTAGCGCAGGGGGGATTCCGCCGCCCCACCTTCCGGCCTTCACACGCCCATCCTGACTAAAGGGGATAATGGACGACAAGGCGAGCAGGCTCCTTATTGACTGGAAACCCCACTTTATGGTATAAAAAATAAAGGATTAGCACTCGTTATTGCTGAGTGCTAACATTTCGAACAAATGACCGGCATGGAAGGGAGATTTATTCATGGCCAAGAAGCAATTTAAGGCTGAGTCCAAGCGTTTGCTGGAAATGATGATCAACTCCATTTACACACAAAAGGAAATTTTCCTGCGGGAGCTTATTTCCAACGCCAGCGACGCCATCGACAAAATGTATTACAAGGCGCTTAGTGACGACAAGCTGGAGTTCAACCGGGAAGATTACTATATCAAGATTACAGCGGACAAGGCTGCCCGCACGCTGACCATCACCGATACCGGGATCGGCATGACCAAGGAAGAGCTGGACAATAACCTGGGTGTAATCGCGAAGAGCGGCTCTCTGTCCTTCAAAACCGAAAATGAATCCAAGGACGGCCACGACATTATCGGGCAGTTCGGCGTAGGCTTCTACTCCGCCTTTATGGTAGCGGATGTGGTTACCGTCACCAGCCGCGCCTTCGGCAGCGACGAGGCTCACCGCTGGCAGTCTACCGGGGCCGAAGGATATACCATCGAACCTGCCGAAAAGGCTGCACCTGGCACTGAAATCGTGCTCAAGATCAAGGAAAACACCGAAGAGGAAAAGTACGATGAATTCCTCGAGGAATACCGTCTGAAGGCCATCGTTAAGAAATACTCCGACTTCATCCGTTACCCCATTAAGATGGAGGTTACCACCCACAAGCCCAAGGATGGGGAAGAAGGGGAGTTCGAGGAGGTCCGCGAGGAGCAGACGGTGAACAGCATGGTTCCCATCTGGCGCAAAAACCGGAGCGAGCTGAAGGATGAGGACTACGAGAATTTCTACCGTGACAAACGCTATGGCTTCGACACACCCTTGAAGCATATCCATCTGAGTGTGGACGGCGCGGTAAACTACAACTCCATCCTGTTCATCCCCAGCAGCACTCCCTTTGATTATTACACCAAGGAGTATGAGAAGGGGCTGGAGCTGTACTCCAACGGCGTGCTGATTATGGAAAAATGCGGCGACCTGCTGCCCGATTATTTCGGCTTCGTCAAGGGGATGGTGGATTCCGCGGATCTGTCGCTGAACATCTCCCGTGAGCTGCTGCAGCATGACCGCCAGCTGAAGCTGATTGCCAAGAACATCAAAAACCGCATCAAGAGCCAGCTGCAGAAGCTGCTGAAGGATGAGCGGGAGAAATACGATACCTTCTACAAGGCCTTTGGCCGTCAATTGAAGTTCGGCGTGTACAGCGACTACGGCATGAACAAGGAGGATCTGCAGGATCTCCTGATGTTCTACTCCTCCAAGGAGAAAAAGCCGGTTACCCTGGACGAATACGTGTCCCGTATGCCGGAGGAGCAAAAGTATATCTACTACGCTGCCGGCGAGTCTGTTGAGCGTCTTGAGAAGCTGCCGCAAACCGAGCTGGTTGCCGATAAGGGCTACGAAATCCTCTACTTCACCGATGATATCGACGAATTCGCCGTGAAGATGCTGATGAATTATAAGGAAAAGGAATTCCGCAATGTGTCCGGCGGAGACCTGGGCATTGAGGAGACGGAAACCAAGGACGAAGCCGAGGAAAGCAGCCACAAGGATCTGTTCGACGCCATGAAGGACGTTCTTGGCGACAAGGTGAAGCTGGTTCGTGCCTCCAAACGGTTGAAGAGCCATCCCGTATGCTTGTCCTCCGAGGGGGAGGTTACCATCGAGATGGAGAAAACCCTGAAGGCGATGCCCGGCGGCCAGGACGTGAAAGCGGACAAGGTGCTGGAGATCAACGTCAACCATGATATCTTCAAGTCCTTAAACGGTGCTTTGGCCCAGGACAAGGAAAAGCTCGAGCTTTACACCAAGCTGCTGTATAATCAGGCGCTTCTTATTGAAGGGCTGCCTGTCGCCGATCCGGTGGATTTCGCCAACGATCTGTGCAAGGTTATGGTTTAAATAGAACAAAGAAGCTTCTCCCATGGTGGGGGAAGCTTTTTTGTACCTGTTCTTCCCGTTCCATCGGGCCTATTGGCAGGCTATAATGGATTGGTCGAATAAACATGTATGGGGGAGTAGCTTATAACAAGGATAAAGAACGAAATTCTGTTGCTTTTAACTGACCGCTGGTGCGATTGGGAAGCAAGCTATGCTATTGCAGTTGCGAATTCCTTTACGGATTACACCGTCAAGACTATTGCTCTGGATCACGCTCCCAAGCAGTCCATGGGCGGCGTTAAAGCATATGTGGATGTTTCCATAGGTGAGTATCAGAATTTTGATGCGCTGGCAATGGTTATTCTTCCGGGCGGGCTTTCCTGGGAAGAACATGAGTACGGTGAGATTGCTGATTTCATTAGAAAAGTCCAGAACACCGATATTCCTGTTGCAGCGATATGCGGGGCAACCACCTTTTTGTGTAAACACGGTTTACTGGACCATGTAAAGCATACGGGAGACAGCCTGGAGCTTTTCCAAAATCAAACGGGCTATAACGGCCAGTTGAATTATATGTCCGCGCAGATTGTTGTTGACGGTGGGTTTATTACTGCCAATGAAACAGCCGCTGTTGAATTTGCTTATGAAATTTTCAAGCTGTTACAGGTGGACAGCGACGAAGAGATGGCACAGTGGCTCGATAACTTTCGCAATGGGGCTGTCCGCTAGTCTTATTAAGATGCAGAGGGGAAGGGAAAACTGCCGCGGCAGTTATAAATAATCTTCCCCTTCTCCCGCGTCCCTCTGGACGGCAATGAGCACCAAGGCCGTTTCCTCTCCGATATTCTTCACCGTATGCGGAACACAGGCGTTCCAGGAAAATGAATCTCCCTCTTGAAACACCCCTTCATCCTCACCCTGCTGGGCCCATATGGTCCCTTTCACCACCAGATGGATTTCTTCCCCGTCATGGGCATGCACCTCCGGACCGGTTGAACCTCCGGACGGAACCTCCACCATCATCATCCGCATGTGGCGGGTCTTCGCCAGATGCTCCACCCGCAGATGTTCAGAGCCGCTGGCCGTAATCTTCCTCTCATTTTTGCGGATAATCGTCATACGCTCTTCCTTTTGCAGCAAAAGATAAGGCAGCGGCACACCCAACGCCCGGGCAATACTCTCCAATGTGGCAATCGAGGGGGAGGTCCGGCCTGTTTCCACCTGGCTCAGGAAGCCTTGGGATAATCCCGTATCCTCGCAAATCCGGGCAATGGTAATGCCCTTTTTCTTGCGGATGGCCCGTATGGAGGCACCGATATCCATAACCCATTCTCCTTTATCAAAATATTAGTAAAACAAATGTTATATTTATATTAGCAAATTTTCATTTGACATGCCAGCTGCCTCGGAGTTAAAATAAATACAAATAAACAATTCGTATTACTAATATTTTTGATACCGGTCGGGAAGGGGAGATTCAGCATGAAGCAACCGGCTTTTATTCCGGCCTCTTGCCCCGGAATTGACCTTCAGAATCTACCAGGCGGGCCATGGAGTGACCGGGGAGAACAGACAGGATATTGCCAATTGGCTTGAACAGGAGCTATCCAAATAAATGAATAGGAGTGAAGGATCATGATGCCATCTTATTTTTTCGCCCATGGGGCGCCTACGATTGTGTTGGAGGACCATGCTTATAATGATTTTCTGAAAAGCTTTGCCGCTAACCACCCCAAACCCAAGGGGATTGTGGTTTTCTCCGCCCACTGGGAGGAGCCTGTGCAAACGGTCAGCGCGGTAGAGGGAAAATATGAAACGATTTATGATTTCGGCGGCTTTCAAAAGGAACTGTACGAGATGATCTATCCGGCGCCGGGAGACCTGGCGTTAAGCCGGAAGGTGTCTGTGCTCTTTGCGGAGCGGGGGATTGTCAGTGCGAAGGATGAAGCCCGCGGGCTGGATCACGGTGCTTGGGCGGTTCTCAAGCTGCTGTATCCGGATGCGGATATTCCGGTTGTGGCGTTGTCCGTCAACAGGCATCTGTCCAATGAGCAGCAGTATGAAATCGGGCGGGCCCTGGCGGAGCTGCGCAAGGATGACATTCTCATCATGGGCAGCGGAGGCACCGTGCATAATCTGCGGCAGGTGAATTGGGGAGCCGCAGGAGTAGACAGCTGGGCCGCGGACTTTGATAAGTGGCTGGAGGAAAAGCTGGTGAGCTGGGACCTGCCCGCTTTGTTCCGTTATCAGGAGCTGGCTCCCCAGGCCAGGGCAGCAGTGCCCACCAGTGAGCATTTTATCCCGCTTCTGCTGGCGATGGGTGCAGGCGACGGCAACCGTAAGGCGGAGCTGCTGCACCGGAGCTACCAATATGGCAACCTCAGTTTGAGTGCTTGGGAGTTTCAATAAGCCCCCAAAAAAATGACCCCCACACCGAATGGTTTGGGGGTCAGGCTTTTCGCACTTATTTTTCCTTGTAATCGACAATCGGTTTGATGATCTGGGAGATCAGCCGGATTTTTTCGGCGGAGCATCCTTCAAGCATGGCGATGATTTCATTGCGCATATAGTCGCGTGTGCCGTTGTTGGCGCCGCTCAGAATATATTCCGGCGTTTCCTCCAGCATAATGCACAATTCCGAAAGACGGTCCAGGTTAATGGGCGTCCGTCCACGTTCGATTTTGCTAATGTAAGCATTGGAGACATCCAGCTTTTCAGCCAGCTGTTCCTGCGTCAGCCCCTTGCCTTCCCGGGCCTGACGTATTCTTTTGCCGATTACCGAGTAGTCAAATGCCATATGATCACCTATCCAAACTATAGCAATCCAGGAAAAAAGGAAACATACATGCAAATTCAACTTGAACCCCTAAGTTCATTGGTATATAATAGGGGAAGGAAAAAATTACATAACCTGTGTTCCTCAGACAAGAAAGGGTGGCTAATGGATGGCCCTTATCATCATTATGTTCGGCCTCGGCTTCACCGGAGTTGCCATCATCACGATCTTGGAGGTCTCTTATAGGAAAAAAATGAAGGAAGAATCCACAAAAGAGTAGTGTAAAACGGAGAGGGAATCCGCCGCAAACCATATTTTTGGAAAAGTAAGAAATCAAGAGGATTTCCCTGTATTATGAAGGAAATATGAAGAAAATGGGGCCCCATTCCGGCGAGCCTCATTTTTTGTCATTTTTCTTGATAATGTTGGGCCTTTTCTGTATAATCGTGCTTGTTTGATTTTTAATCTGTGAATTGGGGGTTAGTGAGTTGGGAAAAGCTCTGATTATTGGCGCCGGCGGCGTTGCAAGTGTTGTTGTTCACAAATGTTGCCAGAATCCGGACGTTTTCGAGGAAATTTGCATTGCCAGCCGCACGAAAGAGAAGTGCGACGCGCTCGCGGCCAAGCTTGACGGAGGCAAGACGAAGATTCAGACTGCCAAGCTTGATGCTGATAATACGGATGAGGTGATTGCCCTCATTAAGAGCTTTGGCCCGGATGTGGTCATTAATGTGGCCCTCCCCTATCAGGATTTGACGATTATGGACGCATGTCTGGCTACCGGAGTTCACTATGTGGATACGGCCAACTATGAGCCGCCGGAAGTGCCGAAGTTTGAATATAAATGGCAATGGGCCTACCGGGAAAGATTCGAGAAGGCCGGCATCACCGCCCTCCTGGGCAGCGGCTTTGACCCGGGTGTAACCGGCGTATTCTGCGCTTATGCCCAAAAGCATCATTTCGACGAAATTCATTCCATCGATATTGTGGATGCCAACGCCGGCGATCACGGTTATCCCTTCGCGACCAACTTCAATCCGGAGATCAATATCCGGGAAATTACCGCCAACGGCCGGTACTGGGAGAATGGCGAATGGATCGAAACCCCGCCGTTATCCGAGAAGAAGACCTATGATCTGCCGGAAATCGGACCGAAGAACATCTACCTGCTGTACCATGAGGAGCTGGAATCCCTGGCCCTGAACATCAAGGGTTTGAAGAAGATCCGCTTCTGGATGACCTTCTCCGACAATTACCTGAACCACCTGAAGGTATTGGAGAATGTGGGGATGACCTCCATTGAACCGATTATGTTCGAAGGCCGCGAGATTATCCCGCTGCACTTCTTGAAGGCGATTCTGCCGGACCCGGCCTCCCTGGGCCCCCGCACCAAGGGTAAAACCAACATCGGCTGTATCATCCAAGGCGTGAAGGACGGCAAGCCGAAGACCTATTATGTGTACAACGTGTGTGTGCATGAGGAATGTTATGCAGAGGTTGGCTCCCAGGCCATCTCGTATACCACCGGCGTGCCTGCCATGATCGGCGCTATGATGATTCTGAAGGGCATCTGGAAGAAGCCCGGCGTATACAATATCGAAGAGTTCGATCCAGATCCGTTTATGGAAGAACTGAACAAACAAGGTTTGCCGTGGCAGGAGGATTTCTCCCCCACGCTTCTCGATTAAGGAAGTGAGCACATACATGGATATTGACTTCGGGGCGCTGCCCTCACCCTGTTATATCGTGGACGAACGGCTCCTGGTGAAGAATCTGGAGATTCTGGATTCGGTGCAGAAACGGACGGACTGCAATATTCTGCTGGCCCTGAAGGGCTTCGCTATGCATGAGGTATTCCCATTGGTGGGCCAATATCTCAAGGGTGTGACCGCCAGCTCTCTCCACGAGGCCAGATTGGGCTACGAGAAGATGGGCAAGGAGGTTCACGCTTACGCCCCTGCGTATGTGGACCGGGAATTCGACGAATTGCTTGGCTACGTGGATCATATTGTCTTCAACTCCTTCCATCAGTGGAAGAAGTACAAGGACAAGGTGCAGGCTGTTCCCGGCAAAAAAATCGAGGTGGGCATCCGCATCAATCCGCAGTATTCGGAGGGACGCACGCCTATCTATGATCCTTGCTACGCGCATTCCCGCCTGGGCGTCACCCTGGACCAGTTCCGGGGCGATGAGCTGGATGGGGTAGACGGACTTCACTTCCACACCCTGTGCCAGCAGAACTCCGATACCCTGGAGCGGACCGTGGCCGTAGTGGAGGAAAAGTTCGGCGAGCATCTGAAGAAGCTCAAGTGGCTGAACATGGGTGGCGGACACCACATCACCCGCGAGGATTACGATGTGGACCGTTTGGTTCGTGTGATTAACCGTCTGAAGGAAACCTACGGCTTCCAGGTGTATCTGGAGCCGGGGGAAGCGGTGGCGCTGAACACCGGCTTTATGGTGGCGACGGTAGAGGATATTATCTATAACGGCATGGATATCGCCATTCTCGATACCTCCGCGGCATGCCACATGCCCGATGTGCTGGAGATGCCGTACCGGCCGGAGATTATCGGCGCCGGTGAGCCCCAGCAATACCCGCATACGTATCGTTTAGGCGGGTTGACCTGCCTGGCCGGAGACGTGATCGGCGATTATTCCTTCCCGAAGCCTCTGGAGCGGGGGGATAAGCTGGTGTTTACGGATATGGCCATTTATTCCATGGTCAAAACAAATATGTTCAACGGCGTCAACCTGCCAGCCATTGCCACCTTCAACGAAGCTAACGGCATCAAGGTCGTGCGGGAGTTCGGGTATCAGGATTACGCGTCGCGTCTGTCCTGAGAAGCTGACGGCCCGAATCACTTCGAATAGGCAGGGCTCAACCCTTGCATAGGTATTGAACCCTCTCCGGTGTGAGCCGGAGGGGGTTTTTTGCGCCCTGGGCGAAGTGGTGCTGCTGCCCCGCCGGGATGAGCCAACGGACACAGAGGACGTTATTAGGCCGAAAAACGCATTCATTTCTTCTGAACGGACCGAGGAGACGTTATCTGAACCAAATCAGGCTGGAGCAGCCCCTGACGGAGCAAATAACGTCCCCTGTGTCCGCGAAAACCCCAAAAGGGGCAAATTGAGCGAAATAGCGGAACTACAGTCCGCATCATAAAAGGCAAGTAAAGATTCGGTTGTATGCTTCCGGGTTATACTGGTATCTTAAACATATAAGATATATAGCAGGCGGCTGGGCCTAACTGCGGAAACCGTCTCTATGTTAAGCGGGGCGCAGCAGGGGTAATGGATGGTATAGGGGATATTTGGAACTGTACGGAAGGGGGAGGATTATGAAATATCTGCCGCAGGCCAGAAGCAGACGCTGGCTGGTCTGGTTCGTTTGGTATGCGATTATGATGACCATTGTGATGTGGCTTGCCCGCTTCGCCGTCTGGCGGAATGAAACGGATCTATGGCTTGCACTCCGGCTTCTGTTGTTTAGCATCATTGTGGCGGCGGTCATTAACGGAATGGGCTGGCTGGGAGCACGATGGTTCTGGCTGTTGTCGTCAATAGGCACCGGTATAGGGCTGGCGTCTATGATACGCAGCGCTTATCTGAATATCGACGCCTGGGGGGATCTGATCGGCTTTCTTTATTTCATGCTTTTCTCCGGAGCGGGAATTGCCTTGGGCTTAGTGGCGGAAATCGTTCGTTATATCCGTCTCCGTCTCCGTAGGACCTCCTGACTCTTCCCTAAAACCAAAACACTCCCGTTCACCGCAGTTATGCATGCGGCGGCAGGGAGTGTTTTTGTTAAGGTAGGCTTGGTCAGGGGACAAGCCGGTCCTCCGGGATAAAGCCGTAAACCACCTGATTGGTGCCGGTCATCTTGAATTTGATCATATAGCCGGCGGCACCTGATTCGTAGATCGACATATTTTCCAGAATGGATTCGATCTTCTGCTTATCTGTAATGGGTACCGGGGTGCTGACAGAGGTTTGGAACCGGTATTCCTGCTCCGAAGGGAAGCTGTACCGGTCTGCCGAAAGCACCGGATCCATGAGCACCGCCTCCAGATCCGTCACATTGGCCGGGATGAGCTTCACTTTGGTGGCATAACCCTTGGCTGTCATCCAAGCATCCAATTCCTTGAAGGATTTTTTCCAGAGATACCGGGTCTGGTCGTTCTTTCCGGAAGGCAGAACGCTCACCGTAGCCCACTCCAACCGGCCGTCGGTGTGGTCCTCATAGGTCATATTCAGCAGCTCCCGCTTCAGGATTTCCTGGAATTCCTTGATTTCCTGCGGATCCGTGATTACAGCAGTTTTGGGGTTTTCGGCATACCTTCCTTCCGCATAATACGCCCCCTCCAGTGTAATCCGGTCAATGCGCTGATCCAACAAATTCAAATCGAAGACCGCTTTTTTGTATCCTTCCGTTTCCATCATCGGCTTCAATTGCTCCTCAATCAGCGGAACCGGAATGGCCGGATACTCACGGGACAGGACGGAACCATCCTCGAGCCAATACGCAATGTTTACATTGATGGTCCGGATGGGGGTGGGGCTATGTGGCAACGGGCCTTTGGCCCGGGTAACCACCAGCTTCTTGTGCAGATCGCGGATAGCGTTAATGTAAGCCTCATCTCTCTGGCTGTTGGTACGACTGTTCCGGAACATAGAGTAAACCTGTCCTTCCAGGCTGACGGTGGTTTTCTCCACCTGGGCCGTATCCGGGACGCGGGTGACATATCCGCTGATATTGGTCACAGGCACATACAGGATCAGCGCGCAAAGCAGCGTGTAACCCCCGAAGCGGATCAATGCCTTGCGGCTATAGATCTGCCAGGATTTCTGCAGCAGCATCTCCACCCCGGCAAAGCCGATCACCGCTCCCGCGATATAGCCGAACCAGGTCCAACCGGGGTTATTATTGGATTGATGAAAATAGGCGCCTGCCACCATCATGGCGCATACCATAACGCCCCCGCGGAACAGAGGGTTAAAGTAGCTGAAGGCGATGGCCTGGGTGGCAGCCTCCGTCTTGCGCAGACGGTACAGGAAAAATGCGGCAGCTCCGAACACACAGGACAAGCCCGTATAGATGAATGCGGAATACCGGTCGAATTGCTCCAAATTCTGTTCCAGCAGTTGGACAAGGGGGGACCAGTTGGACCAGTTCATGCTGTTGTCGACATAATATGTGGAATATCCGTACAAGTAAGTCCGGAAATGAAAGCCCCACAGTTCGCCCAGGGCGGCAGGCAGAAGCAGCAGGATAAACACCACCGCCGTCTGAAGAATGGACTGACCGGTACACATCCCGACGAAGACAGTGAATATGTACATAAAAACGGTAAGGACCAATAAGGTTGCCAGCCATTTGAAAAGCACGTACCACCTGAACACATACGCCAGGTCAGGCATCATCTTCACAATAGCCAGTATACAGGCATTGACCAGAATGGGCACAACCAGCAGGATCAACCCGCTGGCCAGATGGGATAAAAACAGACGGTCACGGCGTAAGGGAAGGCTGTGCTGGAAATCCGCAGAGCCTTTGGACTGGAGATAACGGAAGATAAAAATCCCGGCCGCTACCGGAAACACCATAACCAGAAGGTTCTGAAAATCACCGTTCCCGTCAGAAAACAGGTTCTGCAGCACCATCCGCGGAGCGCGGGGGGACAGCTCGGTCATCATCATTTGAAGCGGAAGAGAAAACAGGAGTCCAAGCAGATACAGAATGCCGATCCAGCCATGCTGGCGGAGGTCCTGGCGGATGACGCCGGAATTAAAGAAGAATCGGTTGGACTTCATAACCCGCATCCCCCATTTCGTAAAAGAATATCTCCTCCAGCGTCAGCGGCAGGAGGTCCAGCACCAACGGATTCAGGAGGCGGAAGGCTTCTTCAATCTCCGCACGTTCGCCCTTCACAATATACATCCGGACACTTCCCCGGGACTCCGAATGCAGAATCCTGAGATGTCCGGGCAGCTCAGGCTCCCCGTCCGCGCTGCAGAAGGCGGTCTGGACCTTGTGGGTATCGGCCTTCATCACATCCAGATCCTTGTCGATGATTAACCGGCCTTGATGCATCATGCCTACATGGTCGCAGAGATCCTCGATTTCCCGCAGATTATGGGAGGAAATGACGGCGGTCATGCCCCGTTCGGCGGATTCCTGGAACAGCAGATTCTTGATCTGGCGGCGCATGATAGGGTCCAAGCCGTCAATGGGCTCATCGAGAATAAGCACCTCCGGCATACAGCTTAAGGCCAGCCAGAAGGAGGCTTGGCGCTGCATCCCCTTGGAGAAGCGGTGCAGCTTGCGCTTTTCATCCAGTTGAAATACCTGGGAAAGCTGCTTGTACCGTTCCTCGCTCCACCCGGGATAAACCGACCGGTAATAATCGGCCATCTGGCGCAGGCTGGTTTGGGGAAAGAAGTAGGGGGTATCGGGGACAAAAATCAAACGCCCCTTAATCGCCGGGTTTTCATAAACCGGCTGACCCTCCACCAGAACATGGCCTTCATCGGGCTTCATAATCCCCGCCATCAGCTTCAGCAGGGTGGTTTTGCCGGCACCGTTGGAGCCCAGGAGGCCAAAGACGGACGCATTATGTATGGTCAGGCTGAGCTCCTTCACCGCTTGCTCCCGCTGGAAGCTTTTGCTGATTCCGCTGATTTCGATCATGTGTGTCACTCCTTTTTCGAGGCTTGCACCTTTTGATAAAGAGATAAAATTTCGTCCTGGGTCATGCCCAGCCGGGCGGCCTCCTCCATCAGTCCGGCCAGCTCCCGGCGCACCTCCGCCAATCTTGCCAGGTCGGCGTGGGCCTTGCCGGGGGAGACGAAGCTGCCCTTGCCCGGCAGGGAATAAATGAAGCCCTCCCGCTCCAGCTCCCGGTATGCCTTCTGCACTGTGTTGGGATTAACCGTAAGCTGTGTGGAAAGCGTCCGGACAGAGGGAAGCTGCTCATCCTGCTTCAGGACCCCATAGAGGATGGCATCCTTGATTTTGTCCATGAGCTGCTCATAGATGGGCCTGCGGCTGCGTAAATCCAATTCAAACATGGCTTCGCCCCTTTCTCCCGGTAACGGTCTGCGCTCCTGTTCGTGAACTAACTGTATTAATAGTAATAGTACAGTTAAGGTGTGTCAAGGGGGAATTTGAATGAGCATGTCCAAGCAAGGAGTATGAGATTACGACATCGAATAAGATAAGCTACACGGATGGACGGGCAGGAGATATGAATGGGCGGGGGAAAACATGGAGACCAAACTATTGCATAAAGGTTCCCTAGCGGCAGGACGCCGCCATACCGTCGGTTTGAAAACCGACGGCACGGTAACGGCAGCCGGGGATAATAAATGCGGGCAATGTGATGTAAGCGGCTGGCGTCATATCGTAGCGGTTGCTGCCGGCAATGTGCATATGGCCACGAACACGGGGAATGCACATACAGTTGGTCTTACCTCTGACGGTATGGTGATAGGAGCGGGCTGGAATAAGCATGGCCAATGCGATGTTCATAGCTGGCGCGATATTGCAGCCATTGCGGCAGGCTGGTGCCGTACCATTGGGGTTAAATCGGATGGTACAGTGCTGGCAGTAGGCCGTAACAATGAGGGTGAATGCGGCGTGAGCGGCTGGTTGGATATTGTGGCAGTTACAGCGGGTGACTGGCATACAGTCGGCCTAAAAGCAGACGGAAAGGTAATGGCGGCAGGCAATAATAAATACCGCCAATGCAATGTAACCGACTGGCAAGGCATAGCGTCTGTTTCGGCGGGGTATCTTCACACGGTGGGGCTTAAATGGGATGGGACGGTAACGGCTGTGGGATGGAATAAGCATGGCCAATGCAATGTAAGCGGCTGGCGCGATATAGTTGCCGTTGCAGCGGGCAGTTATCATACGGTGGGTCTTACATCTGACGGCAGGGTGCTGGCTGCAGGCTTGAATGTGCATGGCCAATGCCAAGTAGACGGTTGGCAGGCTATTAGGGCTATTGCAGCGGGGTGTGCCCATACTCTCGGAGTTCAATCCGACGGTACGGTGGCGGCAGTAGGCGCTAACGATTACGGACAATGTGACGTAAGCGGGTGGAGCGGCATCCGGCCATAAAAAAGACTGTTGAGACGGTTGTTCTCAACAGTCCACTGACAGCCCTACCGCTCCAGTGCCCCAGGGGGTTTCTCCAGCCATTCGAAATCCACCAGAGTTTTGGTCATGCTCTCCGCCAGCATCCCCACCTGGCCGATCTGCTTCAGGTACAAGGCGGCCACATCATTGCGCATGGTATAGCTCATAGCATTGCCATAGGCTTCGATGAGGGTTCCGTTCAATCCAGCGGCATGGCAGAGCATCAACCGCTCGGAAAAAAGTGCCTTGGTAGAGTTGGTGACCTCCGCCACAAAGGAAACGGGAGCAGGCAAATCGTCCTTTTCCAAAACCTTCTCCATGGCTTGTTTATGTCCGGTAGTAAGCTCCTTCATCCGCAGAAACTGCTCTCTGACCTTGGCGTCGGAGGACACCTGGGCAAAACCGGTGCTGATGGCTTCCATTAGCAGGACAAGCTCCATGGAGCTGTATAAGCCGCTGATTTCCATCCCGGTCAACGGCCGCTTGTCACCGAAAAAGCCGTTCAGGAAGCTGGTTTTTTGGATAAACTCCGGATGGTCGGGAGCGGTCAGAACAGGCGGGCGGAAATATTCACCCCGGTTCTGCATCAGAGTAAGCACAGAGTTTTGCAAGCGTTCCGTGGCTTGCAGGCTGTCCGAGGAAAAGAAGCGGACGTCCTCCCGGCAGGCGACACCCAACGCCTGGGAATAGAAAAGCAGCCCGAGGCGGGTGGCGATGGACAGATAAATGAGATAGAAACGGTCGGAAAACAGCCGCGGCGCCGACATATGCACCTCCTCCTCCACGATGAAGCCCTTGGGCAGAGGCATGCCCTCACCGGACATAATCCGGCTTCTCCGGTTCACCTGCTCCTGCCCGAATTCTGCGGTGGTTGTTAAGAGATCCTTGACCTGATTATTCGTTGCATGGCGGCTGTAGCCGGACAGGATGGAGACGGACATGCTGTCCACAGCATAACCCGCCCACAAGTAGCTGATTTCCAGGGCGCATAGCCCGGTATGGGTCTGATTCAAGAAAACCCCCCCTAATTATTCACACCAGTGATTTTATGCCCACCCAGGGTCTTAGCAGGTAAGAAGCGGCACGCAGCAAATCAACCTGCTTCATGTTGAACAGCTTGTGCCCGACGGGTGTATCCAGCCACTTGACGATGGAGTCCAGCTGGTCATTGCCAATCTGCTCCATTGCCTTGCGGAGGATAAGGGAATTGTCATAGCTTTTGCGTAAAGGTCGGGTCAGCTTCCCGTAGTCTCCCAGCCCGCACATATCCCAGGCGGCGTACACGCCGGTTGCCAGGGAGGAAAATTGCCCGAAGCCGAGAAAGGGCATAATGCTGCCGAAGTTGTTTCCCACAAAAAAAGTATTCCCGATCCGGGAGTCCCGGGATATGCCAATGGGATAATGATTGATCTCGAAGCCGTCTGTCACAGTCAGAGCCTGCTGGAGGTCGGAGCAAACCCTGGGGAAGAATTTGTCCCAAAGAGAGTGGATATCCACGTTTTGGTTTAGCGGGTAATCCGGATAGGCGATGACGACACTGGCTTCCTTTTCGGACAGGGGGATGAGATATCCATAGCCCTTGGGGCAATAGGCATCGTTCAGCCAGGTATACACCCGGTTGAGATCGAAGCTCCCCGATACGGTGCAGCCCTTCATGGATACGGTCAAGGCCAGATCATAATTTTTGAGCCGCCGGGCAATGGTCGTTTCGCCTGTGGCCACCACCACGTGAGTATAATCCTCCAGCAATTCCTCATAGGTGACCTGGGAACGGAAGCGGATTGGGGACTGCAGCTGCTGTTGGAGATGCTTCTCCAAGGCTTTTTCGTGCCGCCCCCGGATATTGGAATGACCCAGGCTTCCCTCCATCACAGCGGTTTCCCCGGGCCCGTGAATGGACATGGTGCGGATCATGTACACGGGATTGAGGTAAATCCCCAGCTCATTGGCCAGGTAGGTTACACAATCCCGGGCAGGTCTGGCGGTTACGCCGAAGAAAATTTCGGCATAGACAAAGCGGTCCCCAACCTGGGCGCCGGTTTCGTAGATATCCGGGATAATACCGTGTTTTTCTAACGTTAGGGCACAAGCCAGTCCGGATAAACCTGCACCCATTATCGCCACTTTCATGACAACACCACCTTTTAATCTTAAATTTGGTATTATCAGTAATTTTTATGCATCTTAAAAACAAGAAAACCACCCCGGAAGAAGGGTGGTTAGTTCATGGGATAGATGGTTGCAGGATGGTTACAGCATCAGACGGTAAATCTTCGCCACATCCTCCGCATCCAGCTTGGCAAAGGTGCCTAGGGAGCCTTTGCGCACGTCGCCGTGGCAGGCAAGGCGGGCCATATGCTCAATATCCTCCGGCTTGGCTCCCAGCTCCGCAAAAGTGGTTGGCATACCCAGTGAGGTCCAGAACTGCTTCAGAGCGGTAATCCCCGCTCTGGCGGTATTCTCCGGATGGGTGAAGTCCATCTGGCAGCCCCAAACCCGGACAGCAAGCTGGGCAAACCGGCTGACGTTATGCCCCATGGTGTAGGTCATCCATGCGGGGAACACGACGGCTAGTCCCGCTCCGTGAGCGCAGTCGTAGAGCGCCGACAGCTCATGCTCGATATAATGGCTGGCCCAGTCCTGGGTACGGCCCACGCCGCAGGAATTGTTGTGGGCCATCATCCCTGCCCACATGAGGTTGGCCTGGGCCTGGTAGTCGGAGGGATCGGCCATCACCCGTGGAGCTTCCTTGATCACCGCCAGAAGCAGACCCTCGATGAGCCGGTCGGTTACTTCCACATCTGCTGTGGTGGTGAAATAACGCTCCAGAAGATGCGCCATGATATCGGTTATCCCGCAGGCGATCTGGTAGGGGGGAACTGTCTGGGTCAGCGCCGGATTCAGAATGGAGAAGGCGGGGCGGAGATGGTCGCTGTTGGCGCCCCGTTTGTACATGCCCTCCTCCTTGGTGATGACACAGTTGGGGGAGCCCTCGCTGCCTGCGGCGGCGATAGTCAGAATGGTGCCGATAGGCAGCGCCTTAGTGATGGGTTTTCCCTGGTGATGGTCCCAGAAGTCCCCCTCATAAAGAGCGCCTGCGGCAATGGCCTTGGCCGAATCAATGACGCTGCCGCCTCCCACCGCCAGCACAAAGTCCACCTGCTCCCTGCGGCATAATTCAATCCCTTGATAGACCAGACCGCTGCGGGGATTGGGCTTTACCCCGCCCAGCTCCACGAAGGAGATGCCTTCCTCCGCCAGGGAGCGCTTCACCCGGACCATCAGGCCCGAGCGGATCACGGAGCCGCCACCGTAATGGATAAGCACCCGGCTCCCGCCGAAACGGCGCACATACGCGCCAACATGGTTTTCCTCATCCTTGCCGAATACAAAACAGGTAGGACTGTAAAATACAAAATTATCCACTGGTTTCCCTTCTCTTCCCGAAATTCCGCTTTATCTGCGGTATATGCCTCGAAAACGGCAAAAGCCGATTTGAGGGCCTTCTCCGACATTTGATCGGTCTATGGTGCAGCGGGAACCGCAGCATGAGTGTCTCTATCAGCATTATAAGGGCAGAACGGAGGATTTCAAGAAGCAATCCGGTTACAGCCGCAGGCCGGAGGGGCTTATACCATACCGTTCCTTGAAGAATTTGGAGAAATGGCTGAGGTCGCAAAAGCCCAGGGTTTGGGCGATCTCGGTAACAGGTATGGCCGTGGAGTGAAGCAGCTCTACGGCCTTATCCGCTTTGGTATTCAGGATATACCGGTGGAGCGGCGTCCCGGTATGCCGGACAAACAGGCGGTTCAGATAATTGGGATGGAAGCTGAAGCGGTCGGCCAAGGCCTGGTTAGTCAAAGGCTGGTTCAGGTTGCTGTGGATATAGTCCATGATTACTTCAACCAGCTCCCGGTGCTGTCGGGCGGATTCCCCCTGATGGGCCAATTGCCGGTATACGGAGACCAGGAGGCTCAACAGCATTCCATTGAGGGCGGGGCCGCTGAACAGCTTCTGCAGCCTGTATTCCTCCACCATCTGGAGAAGCGGGCGTTCGCTTTGAAAGCTGGCAGGCAGGCGGAAGGGCTTGGTGAACAAGGGGGCATCCGAGAGCTCCACCTTTTCTGTAATCAGCTCCGCCCGGAATTGGGGGAGGAAGGGGGCCGGAGGCATAAAACGCTTTTGCCGGTGGGCCTGGGTAAAGTCAAAGTGGACATTCATAACCGTCAGCGGATTCTCCGCATCCCGGTGGACGGCGTAGGGCACATCCGGCCCCCAATAGAAAAGATCGCCCTTTTGGCAGACATACGCCTGGTTTTCGATATGAATTTCTCCGGTGCCGCTGCATATGTAGGTCAGCCGGTGGTCGTAGAGCTTTTTCCATAGGCCGGTGATGGCGGGGTCCAGGGTAACGTGCTGGATGTAACGGACATGCGGTGCAATATCGCTGAAGGCTAAGGCGGTTACGGGTATACCGGTCATGGCGGCGGTCCCTTCGGTTTGTTTTATACAAATATAAGCTTACTATACCTAAATACGTTCTTATCTTCCAGGCCTATAATCAGGATTGTGGAGAAACCAATTCTACAAGTGGGGTGGAAGAATGGGGACGATTGGACATGCGGATTATTTGCATTTGCTGGAGCCGTGGGTGAAGCCGTTCACGGAATACTGCTATACGCCTCCGGCGCGGAAGGAGCTGCTTTGTTACGGAACCGGATATAACGGCTGGGGGATGCAGACCCATCAAAAGGCTTTTGCCGCCATCGCCGTTTTGGCTGCAGACCCCGGGACGGACAGCACCCGGACCGGCATGAGCCGGAGAGAGCTGCTGGACAGCGCATTGCGGATGCTCCGGTTTACGCTGGAGAGCCATGAGGAGGGGAGTTATCAGTGCGAGGACGGCACCTCCTGGGGGCATACTTGGATCAGTGCGTTGGGCGTGGAGCGGATGATGCACGGTGTGGAGGCCATTGAAGAGCATCTGACGGCAGAGGACAGGGAGCTTCTGCGCAGGGTGCTGGTGTCGGAAAGCGACTGGCTCTTGGACCATTATGAGATTCTGGGCCATCCCTTGAACGAATCCGGCCGCAATAAGCCGGAATCCAATCTGTGGAACGGCAGCCTGCTGCACCGTACTGCCGCCCTTTATCCGGGTACACCCCGGGCGGAGGCATACAGGGAGAAGGGTTCGCGTTTTCTGGTCAATGCTGTATCGGTTGCATCCGATGCTCTGTCGGCTGCTGTGGTTGACGGCAGGCCGGTATTGGAGTGGTTTGTGGGGGATAACTTCCTGGAGGAATCGTATGCCTTGAACCACCACGGGTATCTGAATGTGGGGTATATGGTCATCTGCCTGTCCAATGCGGCCATGCTCCATTTTACCTTCAAAGGGCTGGGTATAGCTCCGCCTGAAGCGCTGTACCATCATGTGCGAGAGCTGTGGGACACGGTGAAACCCATGCTGTTCCCGGACGGGCGGCTGATTCGTTTGGGCGGAGATACCCGGGTGAGATACTGCTATTGCCAGGATTATTTGCTTCCTGCGCTGCTGCTGGCGGCGGATGTGTTCGGGGATGAGGATTGCCCGGCTCTGGAGGCGGGCTGGCTTGGGCAGGTGCAGGCGGAAATGGCGGCCAATGGGGACGGCAGCTATTTGTCCGCCCGGTGTGCGGAGCTGAAGCGGGTGTCTCCCCTGTATTACACCCGGCTGGAATCGGACCGGGCGGTGAGCTTGTCCTACGGCGCATATTGGCGGAGGCTGTTTGACCGCTTGCCCGGAGGTTGGGACGAGGGGGGCTTGTACAAGCCTGCTGTACCGTATGTCTGGAAGGACACGTACCATGGGGCCTGCTTCGTCAAGGGAGAGAGGCGTATCGCCTCCTGGACATGGCTGGCCGCCGAAGGGCCCCAGGGACTCTGCCTGCCGGCGGACGGCAGCGATCTGGCGGAGTGGCGTTATAATTTGGCGGGCCGGATCCGGGGAACCGGGGTGTTGAATGAGTATCAGACGGTATCCCATGCCCATCGGATGTTTGAAGGCGGGTTTGTGACCTGGGGCAAGGCACTGGCCTGCTCCGGGGAGCTTCTGGCCGAGCAGCAGAGCCGGGATGTGCTGGCGGTATCGCAGACGGCTGTTGCCGCGCTGCCGGATGATTGCACCGTGGTGGCTCTGCAATATGCCAAAACCGTCACACGCAGCTATATTTCCTCCGTGCGGGGGCTTTTGCTCCATGTGCCCAACGATGTGTTCAACGGCAGCCGCAGGACGTACCGGTACGGGCAGACCGAAGCAGTGCTGGAGGGAGCTGGCGGCGGGGAGCATATTGGCACCGAGCGGAGGAACGGGACAAACCCGGCAGACGGTGCGGAGGAGCGGGCCGGGATGGGGGGACTGACCGGAGGAAGCGGACAGCGGATTGGTACGAGTCAGCAGGGGAACGGACAGCGAATTGAAACGGATCAGCAGGGGAGCGGACAGCGGATTAACACGGGTTCGCGTTGGCTGAATGTGGACGGAAGGCTGGGGGTGGTCCAGGCTTACGGGGATGAGCCGCTGACCTTGTACCGTCCCGGCCGCAGGCAGATCGGCCTGAAGCACAAGCATCAGTCCGATACGCTGGGTATGCTGTATGCCAATGAAGTCTGCAGCCCGTTTTGGGACAGTCTGCGGGATATGCCGCCGGATACGGTGCTGGTGGATACGGGCTTTGCCGTATTGGCGGACGCCGGTCCCCAGGAGACGGGGGAACTTGCTGTAGGCGGGGGATGCGCTGCTATTTCTGTGGAGGGTGCGGCAGAAGCTGTCCGGGTGGTGCTGGTGAAGGGTGCTGACGGGCTGCGTTATCTGCTGGCGGCCAATTTTGGTGAGCAAGGGGTCTGTGCGGCAGGTGAGCTTCCAGCCGGTACGTCAGCCGTTCTCCTCCGGGAGCTGGCCACATCCGGCGAGATTCTGCTGGCGGGCGGAAGATTCACCATGGTGCTTCCCGCAGGGGAGGCGCGGTTGTTCGTGGTGGAGGAAGCCGGGAGGGCGTAAGGTTGACTGGTGCTGGAGGCTGCTGCTGGTCGGGCGACTGGGCGGCTGGACGGCTGGACGGCTGGACGGCTGGAGATGACCCTCTCAGCTGCAAAAGTGCAGTTATTTGCCGTCTCCCGCTCCAAACTATGCTCCATCCTGCAAAAATACATTTATTTTACTCGAAAATCCCGTTTGCCCCACCGGCTTAGTGAAATAACTGCAGTTTTGCAGTTAAGGCTGCATTTGTGACATGAAACGCCCAAAATAACTGCAGTTTTGCATTTCGTGTAGACGGTTACAACCCGGAGATAAGGCGGGTCAGCCATTCTCAGCCGTGATTTGCCTTGGCGGCGGGAATTTTTTACTCCGATTTTTTTCCGGAATCACCCTTGACACACCGAGTAATGTTGCCTATAATAATCCTCAATATTAAGAAAATTGCTGCAACGGCTATGATGAGGACGAAGTGATAAGGGCTCTTATGAACCAGAGAGCAGCGGGTTAGCTGAGACCAATGCCTTAATCCCTTATTAACGAGCTCACCTCGGAGCTGTTTTCCTGAAAAGCATATACGGAGGCAAAACCGGATATGGCTATTAGGGGGAACCGGGAGGACACACGTTACCGTGTCGGAGTATCAGGACCGCTGCATGCGCGGTGCTCGTACTTGTCAAGGCTGCCGTTCGCGAGAGCGGCCGCAAACCATGGGTGGTACCACGGAAGCTAACCCCTTTCGTCCCTTCGTACGCTTCTTTAGCGTCGGGACGGAAGGGGTTTTTTGGTTTTCTGGTGAAGCAGCTGACATATGCTTGCTCCATACATTGAGGGGAGGATCACTATGAGTATCGAAAATCAGGCTAAGGTGCTGAATGGGGAACTGAGAGAAAGGCTGCTGGCGCCCGATGTGATTTCCGGCTCGGAAATATTGCTTCGCTGCCTCTTGCTGGAAGGTGTGGAATGCGTCTTCGGCTATCCTGGTGGAGCGGTCCTATACATTTATGACGCCATGCACAACAATCCCGACTTTAAACATCTTTTAACCCGCCATGAGCAAGGCGCCATCCATGCAGCCGACGGTTATGCCCGCACCACCGGTGAAGTGGGCGTTTGTATCGCCACCTCCGGCCCTGGTGCAACTAACCTGGTAACCGGCATCGCCACCGCCTATATGGATTCTGTGCCGCTGGTGGTCATTACGGGCAACGTGGCAACCCCACTCATTGGTACCGATGCCTTCCAGGAAGCGGATATTACCGGCATCACCATGCCGATTACCAAGCACAACTATCTGGTGCGCAACGTGGAGGACCTGCCGCGGGTGATTCATGAGGCCTTCCATATTGCCAATACGGGACGCAAGGGCCCCGTGCTCATCGACATTCCCAAGGACATCTCGTCCCATACAACTGTATTTAAACCGGCCATTAACGATAAAATCAGTATCCGGGGCTACAACCCCACCACCGATCCGAATAAAAAGCAGGTAGAGAAAATCCTGGCGGCCATCGAAAAGGCTGAACGCCCCGTCATTCTCGCCGGAGGCGGCGTTGTCTACGCAGGAGCCTCTGCAGAGCTTATCGAATTCGTGGACAAAACCCGGATTCCCGTCACTACTACTCTGCTTGGCCTTGGCGGCTTCCCCAGCGCCCACGAGCTGTGGATGGGCATGCCCGGTATGCACGGAACTTTTACCGCCAATAAAGCCATCCAGAATGCGGACCTGCTCATCTCCATCGGCGCCCGTTTCGACGACCGGGTAACCTCCAAGCTGGCGGGTTTTGCCCCCAAGGCGAAGATTGCCCACATCGATGTGGACCCGGCGGAAATCGGCAAGAACGTACCTACAGAGATTCCCTGTGTAGGCGATGTGAAGTACGTGCTGGCTTACGCCAACACCAAGGCTAAACGCGCCAACTCGGAGGCCTGGATCGCGGAGATCGCCGAAAGTAAACGGAATTTCCCCCTGCGCTATAACGATTCGGACAAAGAGCTGAAGCCCCAATGGGTCATCGAAATGCTGCATGACACCACCAACGGTGAAGCCATCGTCACCACCGACGTAGGCCAGCACCAGATGTGGGTTGCTCAATATTACAAGTTCAACCATCCCCGTGCATTGGTTACCTCCGGCGGACTGGGTACGATGGGTTTTGGCTTCCCTTCGGCGATCGGAGCCCAAATGGGCAATCCGGACCGGTTGGTTATCTCCGTCAACGGTGACGGCGGTATGCAGATGTGCTCCCAGGAGCTGGCAGTTTGCGCCCTCAATAAAATCCCGGTGAAGATTGTGGTTATCAACAATCAGGTGCTTGGGATGGTCCGGCAGTGGCAGGAGCTCATCTACGATAACCGCTACAGCCATATCGATCTGGCGGGCAGCCCCGACTTTGTGAAGCTGGCGGAGGCTTACGGGGTGAAGGGGTTGCGGGCCCGGAACAAAGAGGAAGCCCGGGCGGCCTGGCAGGAAGCCATGGATACCGACGGTCCGGTTCTGGTGGAGTTTGTGGTCCGCAAGCATGAGAATGTTTATCCCATGGTTACAGTTGGAAGCACGATAGATGAGATGCTGATGGGGGATGAAGTGGATGAAGCCAACGAAGCACACTATATCAGTTCTTGTGAATGACCAGCCCGGGGTCCTGCAGCGGGTGTCCGGCCTCTTCGGCCGGCGGGGCTTTAATATCGAAAGCATAACGGTGGGGGAATCCGAGGAAAAGGGGCTCTCCCGCATGGTTATCGTGACCACTGGCGACGATAAGACTATGGAGCAGGTGGAAAAGCAGCTGTACAAGATCATCGACGTCATCAAGGTGGTGGACCTGAGCGCCAACCCCATGGTGGCCCGGGAGCTTGCCCTGATCAAGGTCCATGCCGAACCCTCCGCCCGCCCCGAGATTGTGAGCATCGTGGAAACCTTCCGCGCCTCGGTGGTGGACATCGGCCCCAGCAGTATGATCGTGCAGGTGGTGGGCGATTCCGAAAAAATCGACGCCATGGTCGAGGTGCTGCGCCCCTACCGGATCAAGGAGCTGTCCCGCACGGGAGCCACAGCGATGGTGCGTGGGGCGGTTAAGTAGAATTTTGTTGAGCAGGAACGGCTGCCGGAGCTTACGTTTGACTCCGGCGGCCTAGACGCTAGGTTGGCTGCGTTGGCCGGGACACTAACGGAACTCAGCAGCCCTTATCGGCAAAACACCGAAGTCTGTACGACGCGATCGGAACCCTACAACGCTTAGCGGTTCAACTCCCCTATGCTGGGTTCTAACGGAACTCAGCAATCCTTAGCCGACGAATCGCGTTGATTCCACTCAAACGGAACTCTGTGGCATTTACCTGCAAAGCTACGATGGCCTTGGGACGCTAACGGAACTCAGTGACCCTTAGCCGGCTAAAATCGCACCGTTTGTATTCTAACGGAACTATGCGACTCTTACGGGGCAAATGAGGCGGATCTGAGAGTAAAAATAGTGTTTAAGGGCGTCTCAGTTCCGTTACGGAACTGAAGAAGACGAATTTTCCCTTCTAAGCGCTTCTCAGCTCCGTTAGAAAGTAGAACCCCGGGGTTCGCAGAGAAAGTTGGCGGATTCGAGCGTTCCCTGCTCCGGTAAGAATCTCTGGAAAAGCGAATTCTTACATCAATTGATGCTAACTAGTTGCTAAATTTAATTTTCCCACTTTAATGCTTTACATGATTGGAGTTATAATAGGGTTTAATTACAAGCCTCCCTATCCGGGAGCGGACGCCCGAGAAGACGGGCAGCGTGGAGTGGCAGGCGGTGGCCCCAAAGGCATCTCGCTAAGAGACGTTGAAGTTGGCGGGGGGCTCCCCAGGGTGTCCTCGCTAAGAGACGTTGTGAAGTTGGCGGCAGGCTTCCAAGGGAGTCCTCGCTAAGAGACGTTGAAGTTGAGCGGCCCCACAGCCAGCCCGTGTCCACCGTCTTCTGCGGCGTCCGCTTCGGAGGGACTTGAACTATTGACGACGCCCATCAGGCGTACATCCAAGGAGGAAATATCGCAATGGCCAAGATTTTCTATGAAAAAGACGCAGACCTGAGTGTACTTCAAGGTAAAACAATCGCAATTATCGGCTATGGCAGCCAAGGCCACGCACAAGCCCAAAACCTGCGTGACAGCGGCCTGTCCGTTATCATCGGCCTTCGCCCCGGCAAGTCCTGGGAAACTGCCAAAAACGACGGCTTCGAAGTGCTGGAAGTGGCTGATGCAGCCGCCAAAGCGGATGTCATCCAAATCCTCCTGCCTGACGAAACCCAAGCCAAGGTATACAAGGAAGAAATCGAGCCCAACCTGAAAAAGGGCGCCACCATCATGTTCTCCCACGGCTTCAACGTTCACTTCGGCCAAATCGTGCCTTCCGCCGACAAGGACGTGCTGCTGGTTGCTCCTAAATCCCCCGGCCACATGGTGCGCCGCACCTATGTGGAAGGCTTCGGCGTTCCGGGCCTGGTAGCCATCCACCAGGATGCAACCGGCCTCGCTACCCAAATCGGCCTGGCCTATGCCAAGGGCATCGGCTGCACCCGTGCAGGCGTATTCGAAACCTCTTTCCGCGAAGAAACCGAAACCGACCTCTTCGGCGAACAAGCCGTATTGTGCGGCGGTACCTCCGCACTGATCAAGGCCGGCTTTGAAACCCTGGTGGAAGCCGGATATGCGCCGGAAATGGCCTACTTCGAATGTCTCCACGAGCTGAAGCTCATCGTGGACCTGATCTATGAAGGCGGTCTGGCAGCAATGCGCCACTCCATCTCCAATACTGCGGAATACGGCGACTATGTGACCGGCCCCCGCATCGTAACCGACGAAACCAAGAAGGAAATGAAGCGCGTCCTGTCCGACATCCAACAAGGCAAGTTCGCACGGGATTTCATCCTGGAGAACCAATCCAACCGTGCGTTCCTGACCGCTACCCGCCGCGCCGAGTCCGAGCATCAGCTTGAAGTGACCGGCCGTGAGCTGCGTGAAATGATGCACTGGATCAAGAAGTAAGCTTCCACCCCCGGCCATCAGCCGGACATGCGGCCTGTGCATCATGCGCAGGCCGTTTTCCCCGATAATGGGGCACATTTCCTGGAGGTGATGATCATGCGGAAAATTTATATTTTTGACACCACACTCCGGGATGGCGAGCAGTCGCCTGGTGTAAACCTGAACACGGAGGAGAAGGTGGAGATTGCCCTCCAACTGGAGCGGCTGAAGGTGGACCGGATCGAAGCAGGCTTCCCCGCCGCTTCCCCGGGTGATTCTGCCGCTGTACAGGCGGTGGCCGGTGCAGTAAGGAACTCCACCATCATCGGTTTGTCCCGTTCCCGGATGCAGGATATCGACGCGGCATGGGAGGCGCTGAAGGGCGCCCAGGACCCTTGCCTCCATCTCTTCCTGGCCTCCTCGCCCATCCACCGGAAGTACAAGCTGAAGATGGAGAAGCATCAGGTGCTGGAAACCGCGGAGGCCGCCATCCGGTATGCGCGCCAATTTTTCAGCAAGGTGGAGTTCTCCCCGGAGGACGCCGGACGCACGGAGCTGGACTTCCTGTGTGAGGTGACGGACATGGCCATCCGGGCGGGAGCCACGGTGGTCAATATCCCCGATACGGTAGGCTATCTGTATCCGGCGGAGTTCGGCAACATCTTCAAGACGTTGAAGGAGAATGTGCCCGGCATCGAAAAAATCCAGCTCTCCGCCCACTGCCATGATGACCTGGGGATGGCTACCGCCAATGCCCTGGCCGCCATTCTCAACGGCGCCGACCAGATTGAAGGCACCGTAAACGGCATCGGTGAACGGGCCGGCAACACGGCCATCGAGGAGGTCGCCATGGCGCTTAACACCCGCCAGGACTTTTTCCAGGCCAAAACCGGCTTGCAGCTGGACGAAATCGCCCGTACCAGCCGCCTGGTGAGCAAGCTCACCGGCATGGTGGTTCCCGGGAACAAAGCCATTGTAGGGGCTAACGCCTTCGCCCACGAGTCCGGCATCCACCAGGACGGTATGCTGAAGGAAAAAACCACCTATGAGATCATCTCCCCCGAGACCATCGGGCTGAAGGAGAGCAAGCTGGTGCTGGGCAAACACTCCGGCCGCCATGCTTTCCGGGAGAAGCTCATCGACCTGGGCTATGACCTGGCGGAGGATGCCCTGAACGCGGCCTTCGCCAAGTTCAAAGATCTGGCAGACAAGAAGAAGGAAGTCGGCGACGAGGATATCCGCGCTCTTCTGGACGAGAAGCTCGCGTCCATACCTGAGGCCTTTACGCTGGAAACCATGCAGGTGTCCTACGGCAACCAGTCGGTGCCTACAGCTACGGTTCGCATCCGCACGCTGGACGGCGAGGTGTTCGACGAGGTGGCCATCGGCAACGGCTCGGTAGATGCCATTTACAAGGCCATCGACAAGGTGACCAAGGAAGAGGTGGAGCTCGGCGACTACTCCATCAAATCCGTTTCCCAGGGGAAGGATGCCCTGGGTGAGGTTCATGTGGTGCTCCGCCAAAATGGCATCGCGGTCTCCGGCCGCGGCATCAGCACTGACATTCTGGAGGCCAGTGCCAAAGCGTACGTCCATGCCGTCAACCGGCTGTTGGACAAACGCTCCAGCCAAACCGCCAGCCGGAACAATGTTACGCTGATTTAATGCCAATCAACACATCAAATGCGCCCTGGACTCTGCTTGCGGAGCCCGGGCGCTTTTTGGTTGGATGAGGGGAAACAAAGGAGGAGCGGGCAATGAAGGCAGCGTTTTTGAACAAAAGGGTATGTGGGGTTTAGGCTGTGTTTGCAAACCCGCTTGAGGGCACCTTTCACCGTCTTTTCGCCCCATCCCGCGTTACTTCCGTTTGACGTACCCCCGGTACGCCTTCACGAAAGTGCCTTGTTTGGAACGAAAATTCGGCAAAATTTGCTCCCCTCGGAGTTTGCAAACACACCCTGGCTGGTTTGGGTGGCCGCGGTCATCCTGATCGGGAAGCTTGTCGGGGGGAGCCAGCTTATTTCCATGCCCGTGTTTTCATTCGGCTATATGGCAGGGGTTTCGGCATTCTATCCAATAAAAAATTAGCCCGAAAGCTTTCCTACGGACCGCCAACCTCCAGACAAAACAAGCTGACGCTTGCCTCCATCATTTTTATGTTTGTGGTCATGCTACTGGTTGGGGGCCCCCATTTCGGGGACGGGAATTTCCGGCTGGTCTGGCTGGGTGCTTTTCTGGCGATTGGGCTGTATTTTGTTCCGATGGCATGGGTGCATGGACGATCCATGTTTCTGCTGGCTATCCTGTTGACGGTTAATGCGCTGGCAGGGATATGGATGGCGGATATTTCATTTGATGTGGTTGTATATATCGATATCGCGATTAAGCTCCTGTGGGGGATTGGCCTCTTGCTGTCTGGCAAACCTGCGGGGGTGTCTCCGGGTCTGACTCAGGGGCATTAAGGCTTTCAGGTAGGCAAGGCTTGGAAGATAGGGTAAGATAGGCATAGAACAAGCTGTAAGGGTTTTCGGCATACGAGGGAGCAGCTTAGACATCTTTTGGGAGGCGCCAGCAGATTGAAGCAGAAAAAATGGTTTTACCGGTTGCTTTTATCCTATTTTCCGGTTTTTTTCACCTTGGTATCCGTGCTGATTGTGCTGACCTTCCTGCTGATCAGCCAGCTGTCCCACCGGGAGACGGTGAACGCCAATCGGGCGTATGTAAATCATGTCATCCAGCTTATTGACCATTCCATGAAGGAAATCGACAGCATGCTGGTTCAGGAAATTGAATCGGCAGCTCTGCTGAAGCAATTTTTCGCATCCACCCAGGAGGAGCAGCAGCCGTATACTATATACGAGGTTTCCAAGAAGATCAACCAGCTGTCCAATTATAATAATTACATCGACTCTGTCTATCTGTACCGGACTGCGGACTCCACTGTGTTAAGCGGCAACATGCTGCTGCCGGTGGACAGCTTCGGGGACAAGGGGTTTATTGAGCAAATGAGACAGGCGCCGGATTTGTACCAGCTGTCCAAGGTGCGCCGTTATCAGGAGCTGCCGGGTCAGGACACAGGGACGCCGGAGGTGGTGTCCATCACCCGCAAGTACCCGCTGCTGACCGGCGGCGAGGGGCTGGTGGTGGTGAACATCAGTCTCCATAATCTGGAGCGGTCTCTGGTGGAGCTGTCCAACTCCAGCATCAGCTATCTGGAGGTCCGGGATAAGAGCGGCTCCCTGATGCTGAGCTCCAACCCCAACGGGTCTGTGCCCGGCTCCGTTCTGACGGAAATCAGCTCCCCGTACACCGGATGGACCTACCGGAGCGGGGTTCATGATATTAAGATTTTTCAATTCTTCTCGGTGTTCTCTTATATCTGGGCGGCTATCGGCATCGGTGTGGTGGTGGCCGGTTCAGCCTGGATCACCTTCATCACCAAACGTAATTACCGCCCCATCGAATCGCTGATTCACCGGGTGGAGGAATATGCATCCAAGAAGAATGAGGCCTCGGGTAAAAAAGGGGAGGACGAGTTCCGGTTTATCGAACGGGCCATCGACAGGCTTATTGAGGAATCGGACACCTTCCGCAAGATGCACGAGGAGGACTCCCAATTCCGGAGGCGGCATTTTTTCCTGGAGCTGCTGGAGGGTTACCGCAGCATCGGCCAGGAGGAGTGGGAGCAGGAGCTGCAGCGCTTCGGCATGAAGGCTCCGGGCGGAGGCGAAGCCATGGCCATCGGCCTGTACGAAATCGACCGGTACGCCGAGGTGACCGGCAAATACACCTATCGGGATTTCTCTCTGCTGAAATTTGTGCTGATTAGCGTCATCCGGGAGGTGGCCGAGAAGGAAGCGCTGCCCATGGAGGTTTGGACAGAGTGGACGGACCAGCACCGGGTAGCGGCCTTGTACCGGATTGAGGGTTCACCGGAGGCCTGCGAGCTGCTGGTTGCCGGTTTGGCGGAGCAGGTTCGGGCCTGGGTGGAGCATAACCTGGAGTTTACGGTGACGGCGGGGATCGGAACGGCTGCCGGGGAATTGGCCGAGCTGCCCCCCAGCTACCGGACGGCATCCAAGGCATTGTCCTTCAAGCCCGCCTTGGGGCTGAACCGGATTATCCGGCAGCGGGATCAGGCTCCTGCGGATAGTGGAGGCGGCCTGCCTTATGACGGCAAGGAGCTGCGCAGCTTCGCCCATGCTTACCGGGCTGGGGAGCCTGACTGGCGCCCGCTGTTTTCGGAGATTTTCCGGGAGCAGCGCAATAAAAGCTTTACCCGTGAGGAGCATACCCGCCTTCTGGAGGCGATTATCGGGCAGCTGCGGCGGGAGCTTTCGGAATTTCCCGAGGAGGTCCAGAGTGACTGGCGGGAGGATACGGAGCCTCAGCTCCTGGCTATCAAGGAGCAGTTCGATTTGGCGGAGGATACGGAAATCCGCTTCCTCGGGATCCTGGAGGCTTTCCATCAGCGCTTGGAGACCTACCGGGAAAGCCGGAGCCATCTGGCGTTGATGAAGGAAGTCAAGGCCTATATGGAAACGGAATTCGCCAATCCGGATCTGTCTTTGACTCATCTGTGCGACCGCTTTGGGCTGAACGGCAAATACTTGAGCCGTCTGTTCAAGGAAGCCTTTGGCGTGAAGCTGGTGGACTTTATGGTCCATGTCCGGATTGAGGAGAGCAAGAGGCTGCTGACGCAAACGTCGCTGTCCCTGCAGCAGATCGCCAATGCGGTGGGCTACATCCACGATATTTCATACATCCGCGCGTTCAAGAAAATCGAAGGGGTCACTCCCGGTGATTACCGCAAAAGCCATACCGGGTAAGCCTGGTGCCTTCAGGCGGGCACGTAAACTGGTTAGTTGGCTGGCTGGACCCATGCGCGGCGGGTCATAAGGCGAGGGCCGCGTTCTTCCGCGAAGGGAGAATAGCGGCCCTTGTTTGTTTTTGGAGGCGATTCTAACGGAAGTGAGAGCCCTTATTAGGCCCCGGATAGGGTTTTGAATTTTCTAACGGAAGCAGGAGACGCTATTCCCGGCAAAATGAGCCTAAGAGATGGTGTCGAAGCAAAATAAAGGCTGTAGCTTCCGTTAAAATTGAAAAGGGCCAATTTTAGGGCAAATAACGGCGCTCACTTCCGTTAGATTCGGAAGAGGCGTGCGCGGTATAAATTAACGCTGGCTGCTAATAGATTTTATCGGCCAGGTGAGGGGAAGCAGAGTTTCGGAGGCATACTGTATGCCATGAGATTTCACGGGTAACTGATTGGTTGATTATGGAAATCACGGGTACGGGTTGGATATTCCCCGCAAACCCGCGCCACACCTGGATTTTTTGCTTGGTTAGTCGATGTTTTTTTCTGTTTGGTTTATCGGGGATTTCCGGTTAGCCCACGATTTTGGCCGATCGGTTAGTCCGGGAAACATGTAAATTGCCCGGGGCATTGCGGCTGTTGTATTCTGCAATCGAGGAGCTTTACGAAAGCGCCGAGCATCGTCAAAGGAAAACCGATCACCGCAAGTAAGCGTTTTACGTAAAGCACGCATCTATCCATGCGAAGGGGGATTTACAAGAATGGCAAAGCATAATTGGAAGAAGGCAGCAATGGGCGGCACGGTGATGGTAACCGCGGCAGGTATGCTTCTGGCAGGCTGCGGCAGCAATGATAATGGTGCATCCAGCAGCACAAGCCCAACCACCGGCGCTTCCGCAACCACGGCTGCTTCAACAGCACCTACCGCTGCGGCAAGAGGCAAAATCACAGCAACTATATATGACCGCAACAACATTCCTCCCCAGGAAGGCAACTGGGACAAAAACCGCTGGACCGAGTGGATCATCAAAAACGGCCCGGTGGATGTACAATATGTTCCCGTTCCCCGTTGGGAGTCCCTGCAGAAGCTGAACACCCTGTTCGCCAGCAACAGCGCGCCGGACCTGATTCTGGAGTATGATACCGGCTACCGGAATTTGTGGTACAGCCAAAAGCTGTTGGCCCCCATCGACGAAATGGTGGAGAAATACAGCACCACTTACAAGGACCTGATGAAGCAGTTCCCCCAATTGAAGAAGCTTGGGACCAAGGATGACGGCAAGCTGTATGAAATCGGCAAGGTGTCGCCTTTGACAGCCGGCCATATGATCTTTATCCGTCAGGACTGGCTGGATAAGCTGAAGCTGTCCACTCCGAAAACCGCAGATGAGCTGTTTAATGTAGCCAAAGCCTTCACCGAGCAGGACCCGGACGGCAACGGCAAAAAGGATACCTTCGGCGTAAACTTAAGCGGCAACGCTTTCTCCATTGTCAGCCACATGTTCGGTTACGGTGAAGTGGCCTGGCGCATAGACGGCAGCAATTTTGTCCATGAATGGGAACGCCAGTCTGCTTCTGTAGACTTCCAGAAGAAGCTGTTTGACGCGGGCATTGTAGATAAGGACTTCCTGGCCGACAAAAACGGCGAAAAAGCCAAGCAGGATTTCCTCAGCGGCAAGCTGGGCATCTACATGCACCAAAGCCTTGCAGAGAAGGATTACGATACGCTGAAGCAGAATGCACCGGATGTTAAGCTGGCTATTCTGCCCTTGCCTTCCACCCAGTACGGCCAGTTCAGCCCGGTCGTATCCAGCCCGATCCAGATGGTGGGGATTGTCAATGCTAAGGCCAAGGACCAAAAAGCCATTATGCAATACATTGATTTCATGATCAAGCCGGATGTTTCCCTTACCGTCAGCAAGGGTCTGGAAGGCGTTCACTGGAAGCGCGATGCCGACGGCGTGCCGGAAACCATCGATGCGGAGAAGAACAAGATTGAAGCTTCCTATACCGGTGACCTGGCGATGATGAGTTCCTCCCTGCTGTGGGGCAACACCACCTTTAAGCCGAAGAACGACACTCAAGCCATTATCCAAAAGCTCACCGACGATGCCAAAGCCGCCTATGTCAGCAAGGACCGTCCGATTCCTACGCTGAAGCCGGAGTACCTGCCTGTACTGCCTGCCGATTTGACCATGATCTCGAAGAATGTGGACCAGCAGATCAAGGATAACTGGCTGAAGGCTATTGTCAGCGGCAAAACCTTCACGGCCCAACAAGCTCTGGACACCTCCAAGAAAACCTGGGAAGCCGCTGGCGGCACCAAGGTGGATGAGTTCTATGCCAAGTGGTACACCGCAAACAAGGACACTGCCTTTATGCTGAAGGACCTGTATGAATTCGGCGAGCAAGCCGACAAGCTTCTGAAAAAATAAGCCAACCTGCCGGAGCATCACGGCTGGAATCCACGACCGGCAGGGGAGGGAAAGCCTCCGCCTGCCGGCTGGTTCTTCCGGGGGTGACCGGAGTGGACAGACGGGCTGAAGGAAGATCGGAAACGGAGTGAGGTTGATGAATACCCACCAGGAAAGAGCAATACTGTCGCTGGATACAGCGCTGGAGGAACAGTTCCGCAGGCGGGCGCAGCTGCTGCTGGAGAAGCTGCCGGAGCTTGCAGTGCCGGAGTGGGACCGTTCCCGGAGACATGTGTTTTTGGCCATCGGCCGGCTGGGTTTGGGGAAGGACAAGGACTGGGCTTTGGAGAGTCTGGCCCAGGTGTGCAAGGATCCGGGAGGAGAGTCCATGTTTGTCCGCCACGGGCTGGCGGATTGCCTGTACCGCTTCGGCGGGCTGATGGGTGAGGGCCTCACCGGAGACATTAAGGCGTACCTTACCGCCAAGGATCATTACCGGATGGAGGGCGGTACGGAGAACCATAAAATCATGCATGCGGCCGCAGGCATACTGGCTGCGCAGCGTTGGCCCGATTGGGAGCTGGCAGCGGAGATCAGGGAAAGATGCGTTTCCTATCTGGAGCAATATTTCTCCCGGGTGGTCCGCTACGGGCAAGGAGAATTCGATTCTACTACGTATAGTGTGTTTTATCTGACCGCATTAGCCAGCCTGTATGATTTCGCGGAGGACCCGAAGCTGGCCAAACAAGCGGGCATGATGATGGACTGGTATCTGGCCAACACAACAGGGGACTGGCAGAACGGGCGGTTCACCGGGGCCCATTCCCGGGATTACCATCCCACTAATGAAGAGGGTGCTGCGGAAGGGGGAATCGCCTCCTCCTGGCTGTATTTCGGCGGGCGGACACCGGATCTGTCCTTGGGCGAGCCCCATTACAGCTCCATTCTGGCTTTGTCCGGCTACCGGGTACCTGATGCGCTGGCGGCGGCGGCCCAAGAACGGGATGAGTCCTTTCTCCACCGGGAAACTCATGATTTGGTAGCCCGGGAGGACCGAGCCCATGATGGACACCAAACCCATCAGGCGGAGAGCGGCGGTGCCAAGGGCTACGGCTATATCAGCCGGCGTGGTGTGCGCAAGCTTAGCTGGGTTACGCCCGGTTACACCTTGGGAAGCATGTGGGACGGCAGGCAGGGGGATATTGTCTGGTCCGGCCAAATGAGACGCTGGTCCTTGATGTGGGATGGGGAAGCGAACCGGAGCGCGTTCTTTTTTACCCATCCATTCCCGGATTTTGGCCATGAGACAGAGGATTATGTAGGCAAGTGGCTGGGCTCGTCCCCGTATGAGCAGGTGCTGCAGCATAATGGTGCGCTGGTGGCACTGTATAACATTCCTCCCGGGGAGAGCTATCAATACGGGCCGCGGCAGCCCTTTCCTTCGGACCGGGATCCCTACATTGACGGTTTCCTGGACCCTTCGGCAGTGCTTGTTTCGGAGGAAAAGGACGGGTGGCTGTTTGCCCATGGCGGTACTGTGATGTTTGCCTTTAAAACCTTGAAGCCCTGGATCTGGACGGAAGCGGCGGGAGAAAAGAGGCTGCGCAGCCCGGGCCTGCGCAATGCTCTGCTGGTGGTAACGGCAGAGCCGGACAGGTTCATCCGGGAGCCGGCGTCAGACACCGAATCCGCCCAAGCCCATCTGGAGCTGGTACGCTTTTGCAAGCAGGTCCTGGAAGAGACGGATATCCAGGCGGATCTGGGTGCCGACCAACCGGAGGTAGCCTTCACCGTGCCGGGAGGAGACAGACTTTTTATCCGGTACGATGGCGCTAGACAGGTCAATGGGGAAGATGTGGATTATGAGGGCTGGCCTCTGCTGGATAACCGGCATCTCCATTCGGAGCTGGGCAGCGGAATTATGGAGTGTAAGCCGGGCTTCGGCGGGATACGGTGGGACTATAATGCCTGGGAGATTTCCGTTCCCGGAGCAGTCCCGAAAGGAGCGGAATCATGAAATCGAGCGCGAATGAAACCATACAAGCCGGCATCCCCGGAGCGGTAAACCCCGCTGCAGGTGCAGCCCTCAGAAGGAATTCCAAAGGAAGATTGCGGCGAAATATGCCGCTGCTTCTGATGTTTTTGCCGGTGGCAATTTTCTTCATTACCTTCAAATATGTACCAATGCTGGGCAATATTATCGCCTTTAAGCAGTACAATCTGATGCAGGGGGTGTTGGGTAGTCCGTGGGCGGGCTTGGATAATTTCCGCATGATTTTCAGCAATCCCCAGACTCTTCTGATTATCCGAAACACCTTTATGATTAGTCTCCTGTCCATTGTCATCGGTTTTCCGTTTCCGATTCTCATTGCTGTAATGCTCAATGAAGTGAGAAAAACCTGGCTGAAAAAATCGGTGCAAACCCTTTTGTACATGCCTCACTTTTTCTCCTGGGTTATTATCGGCGGTATCGTGGTGACGCTGTTCGGTACCCAGGCGGGGGCTATCAATGCCCTGATCGTCAAAATGGGCGGGGAGCCCATTACCTTCCTGTATCAAACCGGCTCATGGATGGCCATCTTCTTCGGCTCCGGAATCTGGAAGGAGGCCGGGTTTAGTGCAATCATTTATCTGGCGGCTGTGGGGGGCATTGATCCCCATCTGTATGAATCTGCTGCGCTTGACGGGGCCGGCAAGCTGAAGCAAATCTGGCATGTGACTTTGCCGGGTATTCTGCCTGTCATTACCCTGATGTCCATTCTGTCCATGGGACGGATTATGGAGGTTGGTTTCGATCAGGTATACAATCTCCAAAACGCCGTTGTCTCCGATGTGTCCAATGTGATCAGCACCTACATTTTCACCATCGGTATTCAGAGCGGTCTGTACAGCATTACCACCGCCATGGGGCTGTTTGAGTCGGTGATCGGCTTCACCCTGGTGCTTGCCGCTAACCAGTTGGCCCGCAAATTTAACCAATCCCTGTGGTGAAAGGAGCTTACCCGCTATGAGAATGTCAAAAGGCGAACGGATCTTTTACATTGTGAACAACTGCCTGCTGATTCTGGCTGCCTTGAGCTGCCTGCTTCCCTTGATGAACATCGTGTCCCTTTCCTTCAGCAGCTACGGGGCCATCGCCAGCGGCAATGTCGGCATCTTCCCGGTGGATTTTACGCTGGAATCGTATGAAACTCTGATTAAGGGCACTCCGATTGTGCGCAGCTTCCAGAACAGTGTGGTTATTACGGCAGGCGGCGTCCTGTTCAGCATGGTGTTTACCATTCTGGCGGCTTATCCGCTGGCCCGCAAGTTCTTCTACGCCAGGAAGTTTCTGACTATGGCCATCGTGTTCACCATGCTGATGGGCGTTCCCCTGATTCCCGGCTTTCTGGTGAACCGCGCCTTGGGCATCCTGGATACCTACTGGGCCTTGTGGCTGCCCGGTCTGGTGAGCGCCTATAACATGATGGTGCTGAAATCCTTCTTCGAAAATATTCCCGATGAGCTATATGAAGCCGCTGAGATGGACGGCTGCAGTGAGATGCGCCTCCTGGCGAGAATCGTGCTGCCTCTGTCCCTGCCGGTGCTGGCCACCCTGACGCTGTTCTATGGCGTGGGGTACTGGAATGCCTTCCAAAGCCTGCTCATCAACATCAACACCACGGCCAAATATAATCTGTCGGTGCTGGTGCAGAGTATGGTGGCCAACCAGTCCCTGCTGCAGAGCCTGAACAATATCAGCCCGGAGGAGGCGCAGCAGCTAATTACGCCGGAATCCATCCGGTCCGCAGGGGTTGTGGTGATGCTGGTGCCGCTTCTGGTGGTGTACCCCTTCCTGCAGAAGTATTTTGTGAAGGGCGTTATGATCGGTGCGGTGAAAGGGTAAGGTGTTACGATGTGAGGCCCGCAGCTGAATTGTGCTGCGGGTCTTTTTGCTGTGGTTGGGACCGAGAAGGGGGAGGCGTCGGGAAGTCCTTTTTTGCGTAACGGAACTCAGAAGCTCTTAGCGGCTGAAAATGAACCCATTTGAATTTTAACGGAACGGAGAGTTCCTTAGCGCCTGTTTCGCCGCCCAATCTCCCTCACCAAGTTTGCTAAGCCCTCTTTAGTTCCGTTAGCGTGTCAGGACGCCGGATTCCTGTCCCTAAGCGTCGCTGATTTCCGTTAGCGCGGATGCACACCAAGAGCTGCCTTGTTCGGTTATCGCTTGTTATGCTGCTGGAACTGCTCCTGCTCTATCGAATCATAGCTAAACCTCCGGCGGGGCATACTGGATGCGCCAGGTAAAATTAATTGACCAATATGTGAATAATCGTAAATGTGTGATGAAGATCACGGATATTGACCCTTGTTTAATAGAAAATAACAAAGGATGTCAAGTTTGATTTAACGAAGTAAAGCATTGAAACGTTGATAGGATGGAGAGTGCGGACAGCATGAATTTGTTTCGAAGGAAAAGCGTTGCGACTTTACTCGGCGCGGATGACGGGGGTCACGGCGGCGGTGTGAGGCTGAGCAAGTCTTTGGGAGCCTTTGATCTTGCGATGCTGGGTGTGGGTTGTATTATCGGTACGGGCATTTTTGTTATTACCGGTGTGGCGGCAGCGGAGCATGCCGGGCCGGCGTTGGTCTTATCTTTTATTATTGCGGGTATTGCCTGTGTGTTCGCGGCGCTCTGTTATTCGGAGTTTGCCTCTACCGTCCCTGCGGCGGGAAGCGCGTACACATACAGCTACGCTGCCTTCGGTGAGCTTCTGGCGTGGATTCTCGGCTGGGACCTGATATTGGAATACGGGGTCGCCGCATCGGCCGTGGCCAGTGGGTGGTCAGGCTACTTCCAAAGTCTCTTAAACGGCTTCGGACTGCATATTCCCCATGCGCTTTCAAGCGCCTTCGATCCGGCCAACGGCACCTACTTTGATTTGCCGGCGGCAGCGATCATCCTCCTGATCGGCTTCCTGCTTACCCGGGGCGTGAAGGAAACCGCCCGTTTTAACACTCTCATGGTGTTCATTAAGATTGCGGTTGTATTGCTGTTCCTTGTGATCGGCGTTTGGTATGTGAAGCCGTCCAACTGGACGCCTTTTATGCCCTTCGGCTTCCAGGGTGTCGCCTCCGGAGCCAGCGCCATTTTCTTCGCTTACATCGGCTTTGACAGTGTATCCACTGCGGCGGAGGAAGTACGCAATCCCCAGCGGGACATGCCCATCGGCATTATTTCGTCCTTGGCTATCTGTACGCTGCTCTATGTTGCCGTATCCCTGGTTTTGACGGGGATTGTGCCTTATACGAATCTTAACGTCAAGAACCCCGTTGCTTTTGCCCTTGAATATATCGGTCAGGACTGGGCTGCCGGTCTTCTGTCCCTTGGTGCCATTGCCGGGATTACCACTGTGCTGCTGGTGCTGCTGTTCGGACAATCCCGTTTGTTCTACGCCATGTCCCGCGACGGCCTGCTGCCGGGTATTCTGTCCCGCATGAACGCCAAAACCCATACACCTGCGGTAAATACCTGGATGATTTGTGCGGTTGTTACTGTGATTGCCGGATTCATTCCGCTGGGCCGTCTGGCCAGTCTGACCAGCATCGGCACGCTGTTTGCCTTCTCTGTGGTATCCCTTGGCGTATGGGTGATGCGCCATACCCAGCCGGAGCTCCGGCGCGGCTTCCGGGTTCCTTGGGTGCCTGTGATTTCCAGCTTGAGCGTACTCTCCTGCGGTTACCTGATGCTGCAGCTGGAGATGTTCACGTGGATGGCGTTTGGAGTTTGGCTGGTTATTGGCCTGGGCATCTATTTCCTTTATGGATACCGCCACAGCGCGTTGAACCGGACCGGGAAATAGGAGCAGCTTAGTCTAAAATATAAAAAAACCGGCCCGAGGTTGGGCCGGTCGGAGCCTCCGGATCAATAGTGATCCGGAGTTTTTTTGTTGTAAAAGTGAGGCCGAGGAGAAGGGCCGAGATTTTTTAGCGGAACACATATTCCGCTATTATCTCCCGAATGGGGGTGACTCGCTGGATAGCGGAAAGAGATTTCCGCTAAACCGTGCTCACTGGGCGTGGACCTCTCTGCATCAGGCCGTTAGCGGAAAATGGCTTCCGCTAACGGCTGGGATAAGCGGATCCCGTCCTCATAACGGAAAAATGCTTCCGCTATTCGCTCAGCCGCACCTCCTCCACACTTGCGGTGTAGCCTTCAGGTGGAATCACCTGAAGCTCCACTGCCGCAGGCGCTTCCACCCGGATGCGGATGGTGCGCTTCCCTTTATCCGCCTGCCACGACACATCCACCCGGCCGCCGCCGGGGAGGGGCACGGCGCCGCGGGCCCAGTCCAGGGAGCCGATCTGCGGCTCCACAATGACCCGGCTCCAGCCGTCGCTGTCCCCGCGCACACCCAGCACATGCCTGCCCAGGAAATACCCCGGCCCGGCGGACCAGGCATGGCAGTGGCTGCGGGTCAGCTCCAGCGGGTGGGCCCGCTCCTGCAGCGGCTTGGGGTAGGTTTCCCAGCAGGTGGTGGCTTCCTCGTCCACCATCTCGCTGTACCGGCTGCGCAGATCGGCGAAGAGCAGATCGTAGCGGTCCAGCTTGGCCAGCGCCTCGTGATAGAAGAAGGACATAAACGGGCTGCCGATTTGGACAAACTCCGCCGGAGGGGATTGGATCATGTCTGCCACCCGCTTCAGCTTCTCCCCGTCAGGCACGCCGGCCAGGAATGCCGCCACTTGTGTCTGCATGCTGAACACATGGGAGAAGGTGCCGTCAGCATGGATACAATCCACATAGGCCTGCTTTTCTTCCCGCCAGAGCCGCCGGTTGATGGCTGCTTTCAGTTCTTCTGCCTGCCGGCGCAGCTCCGCTCCCCCAGTCCGGTCCGTGTAATCCGCCAGAAAAGCGCCCGTGTCCAGCGCCTTGGCCAAGAACATATTCTGGTGGGCCACCGTGCCGTCCCGGGGCTGGTCTATGGGCGCCCAATCCAGGAAGTTCCAGCCCTTCATGTTCAACAGCCCATGCTCATCCAGCCGCTGGCGGTAGGCGTCCAGGGTGGAGCGAACATGCGGATACATTTCCGCCGCGAAGTCCGTGTCTCCCGTAAACTGCACATACTCCGCGCATGCAGTGATCCAAAAGAAGGTCCAGTTGGGGATCACACTGTTCCATCCGCTGGGCACCTGGTCCACATACAGCTCCGACTGGAACCGGGAGCCGGGCACCAGCCTCAGACAGCGCTTGACGATTTCGCTTCCGCCGAACAGGTAATAATTCACCAGGGCTTCGTTGCGGGCATCCCCCACCCAGAACACCTGCTCATAGGCCGGGCAATCCACGAAGGTATCCTCCATGCACAAGCGGGTGGTGTGGCGGCTGATTTCCCATATATCATTCAGCATTGGATCGGAGGAGTGGAAACGGCCCACCTGGGCCACGGGATAGTTGCTTTGCAGCAGGTTCATCCGGTGCAGCCGCACTGGCCCGGAGGCATTGCGTACTGCAACAGCCAGATAACGGAAGCCCCGGCGGATGGGGGAGGAATACCGCTGTTTGCCCTCCCGGCACACGTAGCGCAGGGTGTTATCCAATTGATAGGTATGATGGCGCCAGCCGTTCCGCATATATTCAAAGCCGTACAAATCGAGAATCGTACCCCCTGCGGCCTCTACCTCAAACTCCACATAACCGGAATATTCACGCCCAAAGTCAATTACGATTTCCGTATCCGCACCGGGAAAAACCGGAATTATAGCTGAGGCTGTATTGGCCATCACCGCATTTTGCAGAGTGTGTGGCACCGCCAAGCGCGTCTTCTCCGGGGTCCAAACAAACAGCCCGAACAGGTCCTCGTCACTTACATGCTCTCTACTGAAGGGCCTGATCCAATCGCGGAAATTCTCCAATTCCCCAACACCGGCAATACCGCGTGCACGAAGATAGCCTGCAGGCTCCGGGTCCCAGGTTTGCCCCTCCACAGCCTCCTCAAAGCTGCTGAAGGGCCCGATGCCCATAAACGGGGTGGTTGCGGACGCCCCAAGAGGTGAAAGCAGCTGAAAGGCCTCCTCACTGTGGATCCCGAAATGGAAGCCGTGCCCGTGGATGGTCCCCTTGAGATCCATCAGCAGAAAAGTATCTCCCGCAGCCAGCTCCACATCCAGATAACGCTCCCCCATCTCCCCATACCAGCCTGATGTGTCCAGCCAGTTGCCGTTCAGGCTGATAGAAACGGAGGTCCGGCCGCCATCCGGAATGCCGATGGTAGCTTTCGTCGCAGCCTTTGTACGGATCACGGTGGCCAAGTATCCGGTAAATTGCACGTTATTGGCATGATGTTGGCTATTGGGGACAAAATGATTCCGCAGGTCCAATACGGTTCCCCATGACCGCGGCCGTACCCGGTTTAGCTCCTCCACCCGCACGGGATAAACGGGTTCTTCCGTCAGCATAGGGATATCCCGGGGAACAAGCCCGGTCCAGGGCTCCATACCGGCAGTCCCCAACTCATCCGCCGGCTCCCAAAAACTGTCGTCGTAACCGCAGCCAGTCCAAGCATCATCCTGCACCCGGGCATCAAAGGATTCCACAAACGGCAATTGGCAGGACATCCGGGCGGTGAAGGGATTCATCCCTTCGTATACCGCTGTTTTCCATGTCCCGTCGGTAACAAGCACTATTTGCGGATTTTCTCCGGTGGTTTCCAGCTGAACCAGCAGCCCGCCTCTGCCCCGCAAATATTGGAAGGTGGGAATTCCGTAATGGCTGACCAGCACGGCAATAACATTGCGGGTTCCCGGAACGAGAAGGCCGGTAAGATCATATTCGTCATAAGACAATGCGGACTGCCAGGAGCGGACAGGCCCTCTCCCCAAACGTACACCATTTACATACAGGATGTACCGGGAATCGGCGGTCAGCTTCAGGCTTGCACTGCCGTTTGCATTGTCATAGAAAAAGGTTTTACGGAAGCAGCGCCATTCATTGCGGGGGCTGACTGCACCACCGCCCCATATCCAGCGGGCTTGCCACATGTTAAGGTCATTTTGCATAGATAGAGCCACCCTCCATCATTTTTAAATTGCAATTGTACACCCATACTATAAACTAAGAGGTAAGGAAGAATTTCGCCGATCCGGACAATAATAAGGGTGTATCCGGACATTCCATACGGCTGGAGGGGACAGCACCGTGCAGAAAGCCAAACGGTATATTTGGACTACACCCAGGGAGCTCTTTCTGGCGGAAGGCCCTGATCTATATATGAACCGGGTGGAGGAATCCTTCCAGCTGGAGGAGCACACCCATGAATTCATCGAATTGAACTATGTGATGGAAGGCAGAGGATATCAGCACATAGGTGACGCGGTGATGGAAGTGGCGGCGGGAGATGTATTCTATTTGCCCCTGGGAACGTCCCATGTGTTCCGTCCGGCGGGGGCGGATGCCACCAAAAACCGCCTGATCGTCTGCAACTGCCTGTTTGGACCGGAGCTGCTGGAGAGCCTGGTATCCCGGGGCGGGGAATTCGCTCAGCTGCTGGAGATGCTGAACAAGCGGTTGGATCTGCTGGAACCAGGATGGAAGCAGTGGAAGGACCGGGACGGGGAAATCCGCAGACTGTTCGGCGCTATGCTGGAGGATTACGTTAACCCCAGGCCCTTCAGCAGGCTCATGCTCCAGACCCGCTTCACCGAATTGCTGGTCCAGCTTCATCGGCTGGAGGAGCAGGCAGGAACAGGAGCGCCTGCCGCGGGACGGGACGATCTGATGGACAAGACTATACACTGGATCCGCGAGCACGCGGTGGAACGGTTAACTGCAGGCCAGGCTGCGGCTGTGGCAGGCTTAAGCGAGCGCCAGTTCCGGAGGCGTTTTGCCGCCAGGACGGGGATGGGCTTTTTGGATTATGTTCATACGCTGCGGATTGAGCGGTGTTGCGTCCGGTTGGCGGGCTCCGGCGACCGGGTTGCCGATATTGCTGCAGAGGCGGGTTTTTTTGATGTGAAGTTTTTTAACCGCCTGTTCAAACGCAAAACCGGCAAAACGCCCAGGCAGTACCGCATCTTCACTGCAGAGTCAACTGAGGTCGGGAAACGGTAACACCGCCGGGGGTTATTCCATAAGAATCGTCTCTATAGGAAATGCCTATAGAATCCATAGTTATTATATCTTGGCGCAGGCCACTGGAAGTATGGCACAATATAAGCTACAGTAACACTTAAGAACGTAAGAACAAGGGAGTGTTCATCCATGTCGGATGCAAAGAAGATCGCGGTTATTGCCGGTGACGGCATCGGCCCGGAGGTTATTGCCGAAGCGGAAAAGGTACTGAAGCGCACCGAAGAGCTGTTCGGATACAAGTTTGAGCTGGAATACGGTTTATTCGGCGGTATTGCCATCGACGAACGCGGCACCCCGCTGCCGGAGGACACCCTGGCCATCTGCCAAAAAGCGGACGCTGTACTTTTGGGCGCCGTAGGCGGACCCAAGTGGGACACCAACCCCAAGGAGCTGCGTCCCGAAACCGGGCTTCTCGGCATCCGCAAGGCATTGGGCCTTTATGCTAACATCCGTCCCGCCGTTATTTTCGATTGTCTGAAGGAAGCCTCCACCCTGAAGCCGGAGGTTCTGGAAGGAACCGACCTGATTGTGGTGCGTGAGCTCACCGGCGGCATTTACTTTGGAGACAAGCTCCGCCGCGAAGGCCCCAATGGCCAAGAAGCTGTGGATACCTGCACATACAGCGTGAAGGAAGTGGAGCGGATTGCCCGCTCTGCCTTCGAAATCGCCAAAACCCGCAAGAAAAAGGTTGCATCTGTGGATAAGGCCAATGTGCTGGAGACCTCTCGTCTGTGGCGGGAAACGGTCATTCGTGTAGCTGCCGACTATCCCGATGTGGAGCTGGAGCATGTGCTGGTGGATAACTGCGCTATGCAGCTGCTGCGCCGTCCTTCCAGCTTCGATGTTATTGTGACCGAGAACATGTTCGGCGACATCTTAAGCGATGAAGCCGCCATGCTTACCGGCTCCATCGGTATGCTGTCCTCGGCATCCCTGGGTGAAGGGAGCTTCGGCCTGTACGAGCCCATTCACGGCTCCGCGCCGGATATTGCCGGCAAGGGTGTTGCCAACCCCATCGCCACCATTCTGTCCGTTGCCCTGATGTTCCGTCTGACCTTCGGCTACCATGAAGCTGCCGAAGCGGTAGAGAAGGCGGTCAAGGAGGTTCTTGACGCCGGCCACCGCACCTGGGACATCGCTACCGACAAGAGCGCGGCTATCGGCACAGGCACCATGGGCGATCTGATTGTCGCCGCTATTAAGGCGTAACGCATTTCACGGAAGTACGTTATACCCAAACCAAGCCCCTTCCCCCGCACCGGAAGCAAGACCTCCGGAGCGGGTCTTTTTTTGCCGGCACAAAAAAGAAGCTTCATTCCTGCAGGAGGCAAGAAGGAAGCTTCTTAGATGTTTACATAATTTCACAATTAATTGTACCGATCAAACAGCTGCCGTTAACGTGCCCCGATATTTTTCCCCGAGGGTGTACCGGAGCCGATCAGATCACTGCCGGAGGCTAGCTTCAGGAAGTTGCCCAGGTTGGGCGAACCGTCGGCATTGCGGGTAACGCTGGGGGTCAGGCTGAGGAAGTCGCTGCTGTCGGCGATGAGCCCCTTGGCATTGGTGCTTTTGTTGTTTTTCCACCAGACGTTGGTGCTGGAGACATCCGTTCCGCTGGTTTTGTCACTGGAGCTGCCGGCGAAGCTCAGGTTATTGGTGAACACATGGGTGCCGGAGTCAAAGGCAAAGTTGCTTTGACCGTTGCTCCAGGAGGTGTTGTTGGTCATTTGGATGGAGCCGGGATTGCTGTTGTAGGTAAAGCCGTGTTTTTTGTTCTGGAAAGCGATGGAGTTCTGCACGATGTGGTTGACGGCAATTTTATCCCCGCCCAGCTTGAAGCCGTTGCCGTCGCTGTTGGCCGTGGTGTTGCCGTCGGAGGTTTGCCCGTTTTTGTAGGCGATGCTGTTGCGGATGGTGACGACGCCGATGGGGCCGGTGTCTGTTTTGGTGTACAAATCCCAGCCGTCATCCGTATTCCAGGCGGCGATACAGCCGTCGAACACGTTGCCCGGACCGATGGTCAGCTTGGCGGCAAAGCCGTCCGCATCCTCGCCGTTGTCCGGATCATAGTTATCGTGGGAATACACATTAATAATTTCGTTGTAGCTGGGCCATTCGCTCATGGAGGCGGCGGTGGAGGCATAACGGCTGATCTGCAGGCCGGAATCCCGGTTGTGGTGGGTCTCCACATTTTCGATACGGTTGTAGTTGCCGCCGATGAAGATGCCGTTGTCTCCGGCTCCTCTGACCTCAAGACCCTTCACCAGCCAATAATGGCCGTTGATTTGCAGGCCCCGGTTGGTAGAATCGAAGGTTTGGCCATAAAAATCGAGAATCGGCTTTTCGGAGCCGTAGGCCACAATGCTCTTGCGGCTGCTGGTGGAGCTGCCACTGTTGTTCCGGTCAATAATGACAGGCACGGAATAAGCGTAAACGCCGCCACGCAGGTAAATGGTTTTGCCTGCAGCGATTTTGGTGAGGGCGGAGGTTAAGGTAGTCGGGCTGCTCAGGGTTCCGGGATTGCTGTCAAGCCCGTTGGGGGCGACGAATAAATCACCGGTCACAGGCGTAGGTGTTGCGGTAGCGGTAGGCGTTGGTGTGGGTGTAGCCGTTGCGGTAGGTGTCGGAGTCGGAGTGGCTGTTGGCGTAGCTGTTGGCGTAACTGTAGGAGTGGCCGTTGGTGTTGCCGTAGGAGTAGCTGTTGGGGTCGGAGTCGGTGTTGTGCCTGAAGCGGAATCATACAGCACACTGCCGTTCTGAATCACCTTCACTTCACTGAACACAGCTGTGGTGGCCGAAACCGCCAAACCCACATAGGCGCTTCCTGTCCCGATGGTGCTGCCGGAGTCCGTATCCGAGCGGAAAGGAGTAGAGCTGAAGGTGCTGGTAGTGGAATAGTAGGTTTTAAAAACATTCCCCGTGCGCTCCAGCTTCAGGTAAACCGGAGCTGTGACAGTTGTGCTGCTGGATGCGGCAATGCCCCCGCTGGTGAAGCGTTTGTAGGTGGTGATGGAAGGTGTTGTATACGAATTAAAGGCTACGGAATAGCTGGGGGAGGTGGCGGCATTGGTGACCGGGTCTTTTTTGACCATGAGCATGGCCCGTGTGTTGTTGGAAACCCCCGTTGCCGAGGCCACCTTGGCAGTAATGCTGAAGTCTCCGGTTCCAACCGGCATGTAGACAAAATGAACATTATCGTCAGCCGATTGCAGCTTGCCTGCTGAAGCCGACAGAGTGAACTGTCCATTGGCAAAGCTGGATGCGGTTGTGCCCAGGCTGGAGGAGCCTTGAATATTGGCGGCATTCCAAGCTCCCGGATAAGCCCCCGCTGCTTCGGCACCGGCCGGGACTACGGCGGGTAACAGTGCAAAGGACAGCATCAGGCTTAACAACGGCCGCCATTTTCTTTTGCCCGGATGGGCAGGTTTACTGGCATTCATCATTTACATCCTCCTTGTTTTAGAAGCGTTGTGACAACGGTTACATTTTGAAAAGTTCAAAACAATTGCCGCCTCGGATGAACATGAATTTGAAATGCAGGACCGCCTCCTTGGACTGTGGGATCAATGGAAAACCAACTCTATGCACAGGGCAAACAGATGAAAGTTTGTATGTGTAATCTTCCCTTGCACACGTTTTCATTATAAAATACTCCACATTAAACTTCAAGGGGAATTTTTACAATAATTCCTTATATATGATTTATCCCCACCCCCTGAGTATGTTCACAAAATGTTTATATTTATTACTAGTAAATATTAAATCCATGAATTGACTTTCTATTAGTTGAGTGTTAGGATTTGGTTTGTAAAATGTTAAATAATAGATTACCACTCAATTAGATAGGGTTATCACCTATACCGCCCGTAAAGCCTCGTCCATAGCAGCGTGGCTTTCCTTATATTATGATCATCTCAGGAGGTTTTTGAACATGGCAGAACGTTTGGTAGGCAAAGCGGCACCGGATTTTACAATGGAGACGGCTCTAGGCAATGGCGAAGGCTTCAGCAAGGCAAGCCTGGCCGACTACAAAGGCAAGTGGCTGGTTCTGTTCTTCTATCCGTTGGATTTTACCTTCGTTTGTCCGACGGAAATTACGGCGATCTCCGACGCTGCTTCCAAATTCGAGGAGCTGGATACCGAGATCCTGGGCGTCAGCATCGACAGCGTACATACCCATAAGGCATGGATCAACACTGCGCAATCCGCCAATGGTCTGGGCAAGCTGAGCTTCCCGCTGGCCTCCGACATCACTAAGTCGGTATCCAAGGATTACGGCGTTTACATTGAAGAAGAAGGCATTGCCCTGCGCGGCCTGTTCATCATCAATCCGGAAGGTGAGCTTCAATACCAGGTGGTCCACCACAACAATGTAGGACGCAGCGTGGAGGAAACTCTCCGTGTGCTGGAGGCTCTGCAGTCCGGCGGACTGTGCCCGGTAGGCTGGAAGAAGGGTGACAAGCACCTGGTAGCTAACTAGACAGACCCTAAACCGGCAGCATTTCAGATTAGACAAAACATCAGCGCTCCGTTGCACGGGATCTCCTTTGCAGCGGGGCTTTTTTTTCGGACGGAAAGCTTATGCCAGGTTTGGTGTTCAAAATATTGCCTATTCTTATATAATAGAAGAACCGGCGGATAAGTCGGACAAGTTGGCCATGAAAGAAGGGCAAGCCGCTGTATGGCAGAGCACGGTTCATCAAAATAATCTGTAGGGAGGCCTTCCATGCTGTTCATCGACAATAAGGGTATTACCGATCCTGCGGTCAATCTGGCCCTGGAGGAATATGCATTAAAGCACATCAACACCGGTGAGGACTTCTTGCTCTTCTATATTAATGAACCCTCCATCATCATCGGCAAAAACCAGAATACGGTAGAAGAAATCAACGGGGCTTATGTGAAGGAGCACGGCATCCATGTGGTGCGGCGGTTGTCCGGCGGGGGAGCGGTTTACCATGATTTGGGCAATCTGAACTTCAGCTTCATTACCAAGGACGACGGGCAATCCTTCCACAACTTCCGCAAGTTTACGGAGCCGGTGGTGCAGGCCCTCCATTCCCTTGGCGTTGATGCCCAATTGACGGGACGCAATGATATCCAGGTTGGGGAACGCAAAATCTCGGGCAACGCCCAGTTTGTAACTAAGGGCCGTATGTTCAGCCACGGCACCCTGATGCTGGCTTCGGAAATCGAGAATGTGGTTTCGGCGCTGAATGTGAATCAGGACAAGATTAAGTCCAAGGGAGTTAAGTCCATCCGCAGCCGGGTGGCCAATATTTCGGAATTTTTGGCAGAGCCCATTACCATGGACGAGTTCAAGCGGAAGCTGCTGGTTTCGATTTTCGGCGGTGAGGGTATTCCCGAGTACCAGCTCAGTGAAGCCGAATGGGCAGCGGTGCGGCAGCTGGCGGATGAGCGTTACAGAAGCTGGGACTGGAATTACGGCAAGTCCCCCGCCTTTAATATCCGCAAAACGGGCAGGCTGGAGGGAATCGGTACCTTCGATCTTAGGCTGGATGTGGCAGGAGGGGTTATAGCCGGCGCCGTTATTTACGGCGATTTCTTCGGTGCGGAGGATGCGGCCGAGTTTGCGGCGAAGCTGCAGGGTGTCCGGTATGAGGAGAGCGCCGTGGAGAAGCTGCTGGAGGATGTGGAGCTGTCCCGTTATTTTGGCCCGATGACCCGGGAGCAGTGGCTGGGTTTGATGTTTTAGGTATGTACGTACGAACACCGGGCTAAGAGAGCCGGTGTTTTTTTGTTTTCTATACAAGCATTTTGAGGAAATTCCGAAGAACGTCATAGATATGTCATATTGTAAGCGTTATAGCCGTTTTGAGCCCTGCCACCCGGAGGTAAAATAAGGGGGAACGGAGCTGCGAGCCGTCATGGTCTTGTGAGCGTAACGATGGGAAGAGCGGGTTTCCGGACGCTGGAGACTGCGTGCAAAAACGGGTAAAAGAGCCGACTGGCATGGCTGATGACTAAAATCCAGTAAACAATATCCACTGACTGATTTTCAATGACATGTAAAGGGGTTATCCCATGCTGAATGAAATTCGTATCGGCCCAACCTCCTGGTTGTGGACCAAAAAGCTGGCAGGCGGCAAAACGGCCGTTGGTTTAACAGAGGATGCCGCAGATGAATGCGGCTTGATCGTCCATGTGGAGCTTCCGGTGGAGGGGGATCATGTCCTGCGGGGGCATCCCTGTCTATTGATCGAAACCTTGGCGGGGGAGATTGAGCTGCCGCCTCCGGTTTCGGGCAAGGTGGTGCTGGTCAACGGGCTGGTGGAGAAAAACCCGGGGATCCTGCATCATCAGCCGGGGGACCGCTGCTGGCTCATTGAAGTGGAGGAGGCGGAGGGGTTCTGACAAGGAGCCCAGCCGCTATCCTGAAACAACCGCAGCATGGGTGGCTATTCCGGCTGTGGGAGTGGGGGCATGACCTCGTAGATGATGATAACGGTCCACAAATGTATGCTATTGGCACAGCAGGCCGGTTTTTTGCCCAATAGGATACATAAAATGTATGCTAAGGCATCAGAATCGGCCATTTTGAGGGGAATCGGAAGGGATAGCGTACATTTTATGTACGCTATTTGGCATTTTTGGGGACTCTGCGGAGGAATAGCATACATTTTATGGCGCTTACATCCTGGAGGAGAGGACCAAACCAAGGGAAATAGCGAAGATAAGCCAAAGTGGGGGCAAATCAGGCGCAAAACCAAGGCCAAGCGAAAACCACAGCCACGTGCACGTGCAAAACCAAGGCCAAGCGTTAAACTATACCAAGACCAAGCGCAAAAATAATACAAAGCCAGGCGGAAGCTCCGCTTGGCTTTGTTAGCGTACAATTGAGGCTTCCGCCTTTACATAAAACCGGGCATACGGCTGGCCACCGGGTCCTGGATGGCGCTGAGCTGCCGGTATTTGGTGGCGTATTTGACCACAGCCAGAATGAAGGTGGCGTGGGACCAGGTCAGGGGAGCCACGGATACCGGGCTGCCGTCGAAGGGGTCCAGCTGCTCCGGCAGGATGCCGCTTTCCATGGCATGGGAGACCACCCATTCCAGCGTGCGCCGCGGCGTTTCCAGCTCGCCTAAGGTTTTGGCCATCTCGATTTCCCACTCCGCCGTCCACAGGGTGCAGATGATCCACGGGTTGCCGGGCACCAGCTCAATATTGGAGCTGCGTTGGAAGTAGTAGTCATGGTAGTACCGGGCAATGCCGCCCACGGAGGTTTTGGCGGAGAGGCCTTCCTTGATGGCGGTCATCGTTTTCACCACACAGGGATCATCCGCCGGCAATACGCCGAATTCGAAGATGCCGTAGATGCTGGACTCCAGCGTGGTATCCTTCACCCACTTGCCATCCTCCAAATACAGGCCCCGGACAAAACGGCCCAAATCCTCATCCCACAGATGCTCCAGCATAGCGGAGCGGATGTTCATGGCTGCCTGGAGGAAGCGGCTGCTGCGGTCATCGTCGCCGAACAGGCTGCAGAAGTTGGAGGCGGCCACCAGCCCGCCATAAACGGCGGAGCAGGTGAAGGTGAAGATGCCGTAGCGCTCCTCCCACAGATCATAGCTGGGCTGGGGCAGCCCCAGCTCCGGATCGATGAAGGCCGCCAGGAAACGGGCCGCCCGGCGGATCAGGGTGCGGAACAGGGACTGGGGCAGCTCGATGTTGCCGTGTTTGGCAAAGTCCTGCCACAGGGCATACAGCACCAAGGCTGTTTCGTCCTCCTGGATAGGCAGGCGGGTGGCGCCTTCATAGATATACGGGTGCCAGCTGGAGCCCACGGTACCGTCCGGGTTGTACTTATGATGGAGAAAGCCGTCCGGCGTCAAAGCGTCGGAGCAGAATTTGAAGAAGGGGGCCACCATGCCCGAATAACCGGCCATGGACATAGCGTAGGCCACAAGCGCCCCATCCCGCGGCCACATGTAGCTGTAATGGTCCCGGTTGTGTTGGAGAATATCCGTATCATTGGCGGCGACAATAGCGCCGTTCACATCCGTTTGGGTCCGCACGATGAGAAGGCTGTGCTTGAAGAGCTTAATCACGTCCAGGGGCAGATCACCGTAGTTGCGCTCGGACTTATTCACCCACCGCTGCCAGTAGATCTTCACCCGGTCCAGCAGCTTGCCCGGCTGGCTGTCCTTGACGTATTTATCCAGCTTCTTGACTTCCTCGAGATTTTTGCCGATGCTCATCCAGTAATACATGGTGGCTTCGCCTTGAGCCGGGACCTTCAGCCGGAAGCTGATGGTGCTGTCTACGGAGCCCTGGGAAATACCGTTGCCGCTTAACACCCCGTCCTCCGCATCGCGCCAGGTGCCTTCGGCGGAATGGAACCGTTTGACCCCGGTGGTGTATTGGTAGATGCCCTCTGTGCCCGTGGAGCCGTTGAACATGAAGTAGCGGTCTTTTTTATAATGGAACAAGGTATTGTTGGACGGATAATAGGCCGCGGTATCGCCGACCTCCGTTTCATTGATCATCATATCCTGCTGGAAAAAGAAGCGGACCTCCCGCTCCGTATCCCGTTCATTCTTAATGACGATCCGCTTGATATATATGGCCTCCCGCTGGTGGACGCCGTCATTGATGGTTAGCGTTATGCCCAGGCCGTTATGCGTTGCCTGCAAATTGGTGATCAGGGAATCCTCTTCATAGGCATGCCGGAATGACCACCCCGCATCGGAAAGCCAGGCGAAGCTGCCGTCCACCCACATGCCGACCCGGCATTGGTAGCCCCCCACGTGATTGAGCTGGCCCACAAAGGGATAGTAGATATCGCGAATAAAAGAATGGTCATCCAAATTGATCAGAAAATTACCGTTGCCAATCGAATAATGTCGAGGCATGTCATCACTTCCCTTCTATGAATCTACTATTACAATGATGGGCAAAAATTGCAAGAAAAAACCGGAAGCGGCGGAAAAAATTTTTGAGAGCGGAGCAGGTATGCATCGGTAAAAACTCCCTCCACCATCTTATGGGCAGGGGCAAATTCAGGTTCCTGGTGAATTCAGCAACCTTTAAGCTTGGCTTCAGTTCCTTCTCATATTGCCGGGGTATGCTTGGTCCATCGCATATGGAAAGATCAGGCATACATACAGGAGGCGTCGGGATATGAACTGGTTTGCCAACCGGAAGACATCGCAGAAAATGGGGTTTTTGGTAGGGCTGATGATTGTCATGCTGCTGGTGACGGGAGGGATCGGGTTTCAGAAGCTCCATGTGGCGGCACGGGATATGAACGCGATGTATGAGAATACGGTAGTGCCCATTGCGGCCTTGATCCAGCTGCAAAATGCCAGCAGTGGCATGGAGAAGGGGCTGATGCAATATTCGGGGGCATCTGCGGCAGACCGTCAGGAGCAAATTGCTGCAGCTATGGAGAAGCAGCGGACTCAGCTGACAGGGCTTCTGGATACCATCAAACAGAGGGATTTGGATGCTAAATCCCAGGAGCTTCTGACTACGATTGAGGCCGCGCTTACTCAATATACGGAGGATATGGTGCCGGTTTTGCAGGAAATGGCCAACCGGGGAGCGGGAGGACAGCCGGGAGCTGCGGGGGCTGTGCTTGGAGGGGCGGCTACGGCTGCCGCAGAAGGGGCACCTCCCTTCGAGGCGGGCCAGGAGCAGCTGGCCAAGCTGGCAACGGCCATTCAAGAACTGACGGAATACAGCACGGACATGGCCAAGGAAGTGACTCTCCAAGTGGAGGCCAGTGCGAAGGCAGCATCCCGGAGTATTCTGCTGCTGGGTGGTGCGGCGGTGGTGCTTTCTGCTGCATTAGGCTGGTGGATTTCCCGGCAGCTGTCCATTCCCATCCGGCGGATTGCCCGGGTGGCGGAGCAGGTGGCGGCAGGGGATCTGCGGGTGGAGCCGTTAGCCTTTTCCCGCAAGGATGAGCTGGGAGAGCTGGGAGGTTCTGTGGACCGTATGCTGGAATCCCTGAAGAATCTGATTCACCGGCTGGCCGCTTCCTCCACAGTTGTGGAGCAATCCTCCCGGGTGCTGCTGGACCAGGCGGTGCGCACGGAATCCGCAGGGCTGGCCATCTCCCAAGCCGTCCATGAAACTGACGAAGGCGCCCGGACCCAAAGCATCCAGGTAGGGCAAATGACAGGTATTCTGCAGGAAATGGCAGCAGCTATCCGCATGACGGCCGCCTCCGGTGAATCCGCTGCGTCAGCCTCCACCCGTTCGGCGGAGCAGGCGGGACTGGGGCTCCAGGTGATTGGACGGGCTATGGCCGAAATGGAGACGGTCTGCCATGACGTACAGGAGGCTGCGGAGCAGATGACGCAGCTGGACAAGGAAGCGGCACGGATATCGGAGATTGCCGGACTGATCAAGGAGATATCCAGCCAGACCAATCTGCTGGCGTTGAACGCTTCTATTGAAGCGGCCCGGGCCGGTGAGCATGGAAGAGGCTTCGCTGTGGTGGCGGAGGAGGTGCGCAAGCTGGCGGAGGAAGCCAAGGATTCCTCGGAGCGGGCAGCTGACGCCGTGAGGCTGCTCCGCAGAGGCACTCAGCAGGCGGCGGAGCAGATGCGGCGCAATGCCCAGGGGGCGGAAGCCGGTATGAAATCGGCCCTGGAGGCTGGAGCAATGTTCAAGGAGATTGCTGCCGAGGTGGATTCCGTTTCGGCGTTGATGACGGATTTGTCGGCAGCGGTGGAGGAGGCCTTCGCCGGTTCGGAGGAGATCGTCAGCCAGGCGGAGGGATTGAGGGGTATTGCGGATCTGAGCTTTAACCGCTCGAAGAAGGCTGCGGAGCAAGCTGGGGAAACCGTCTCCGCCATGAAGGAAATCCGCCGTTATTCCGAACGGCTGGAGCAGGAGTCCAAGGATTTAAGCCGGGTTATGGGTGAGTTCAGCCTATAAAAGGGTGTGTTGGACACTTGTGACAGTACAGTGACACTATGGATCAGCTTATTGACGGAAGCGCCCGGAAGAAAGTAAGATATAAACATAATTCCGATAAGTAAAGTATGAATTTAATATCCGCTGACTGGACTTCCAGAGGCCGAATCTCCGCAACCCTGACTAAGGGCGCCGGGTTCGGCCTTTTTTGCCGGATCGGATGGGAAAAGCGGTTTATGCTGCGGCACCTGCCAAACCCAAGACCGGTTAGATATCAAGAAGCCTGGAATGTGTTAGTTCAGGGGTGAACGGAATTTAAGAAGGGAGGACCTCATATGGGTAGCTGCGGAAGCGCGTTGCCGGAGGAAAGGTTCGGCCATTTGGTGCGCAAGCATCCCTGCTTCAGCGGGGAAGGTCATTTCAAGTTCGGGCGGATTCATTTGCCTGTCAGCCCTGCCTGCAACATCCGGTGCAAGTTTTGCAAGCGCAGCTTCAATAAATCCGAGCACCGTCCGGGTGTGGCCACGGAGCTGGTCAAGCCGGAGGCGGTGAATGCTCTCATTGAGAAGGCGCTGCGTCTTTGTCCGGAGCTTACTGTAGCCGGGATTGCCGGTCCGGGAGACACCCTGACCACCCCCCATGCGCTGGAGGCATTCGAACAGGTGCATGAGCGTTACCCGGAGCTGATCAATTGTTTAAGCACCAACGGGCTTCTGCTGGAGCAGCATGCGGAGCGTATCGCCAACGTGGGCGTACAGACTGTAACCGTCACCGTCAACGGAGTTGATCCGGCTATACAGGAGCAGATTTGCTCCTCCATCGCTTTGGACGGGAAGCTCATTATGGGAAGGGCGGCAGCAGAAACGCTGATCCGGGCCCAACTGGCGGGTATCCGGAAGGCCAGCGAACTGGGTATCACCATCAAGATCAATACGGTGCTGATTCCCGGCATCAACGAGGGCCACATCGGCGAAATCGCCAGACAAACCCGGGATGCGGGGGCATCCCTAATCAATATTATCCCTCTTATTCCCCAGCATGAGCTTAGCCATATCGAAGCGCCGGATTGTTTCCAGCTTGGTGATGCCCGGGAAGCGGCGGAGCAATACCTGCCTGTATTCCGGCACTGTCAGCAATGCCGTGCAGATGCCTGCGGCATCCCCGGCTCCGGACGGGACCTGGCCTCCCAGCTGTATGACAAACCGGTGGCGGAGACCTTTTCACACGGGTAACGGACAGGAGGAGGAAGCATGGAATTTCAGGTGGCGGTAGCCAGTCTGGATGGCATCCTAATTAATCAGCATTTTGGAAAAAATAGAGAATTCCTGATATACCGGGTACAGGATAATGGAGAGTACGGCCTGGTGGAACGCCGGGAGCTGAAGGCCCCGTGCGGGCAGGGGCAGCATCACGAGGAAACGTTGGTCCGTTCGGCAAAGGAGCTTCAGGATTGCAGCTTTGTCCTGGTGGCGCGGATCGGTCCGGGAGCGGAGAAGGTACTTGCCTCCCATGGCATTAAGGCCTTCGAAATCTACGACCGGATTGACCGGGCCATTGACAAGCTGATCAAATATTTAAACGGATTAACGAAACATTAAACCAACAGGGAGTGGCGGCAATGGCAAAAAAACTGAAGCAGATCGCAATTTACGGGAAAGGCGGAATCGGCAAATCCACAACAACCTCCAATATCAGCGCTGCCTTGTCGGTGGCGGGTTATAAGGTCATGCAATTCGGCTGCGACCCCAAAAGTGACTCCACCAATACCCTGCGGGGGGGCGACTATATCCCGACTGTGTTGGATACGCTCCGGGAAAGAACGAAAATAAAAGCCCATGACGTTATTTTCAAGGGTTTTAACGGAATTTATTGCGTAGAGGCAGGAGGACCCGCTCCAGGTGTAGGCTGCGCAGGCAGAGGGATCATTACCGCCGTGGAGCTGTTTAAGCAGCAGAAGGTGTTTGAGGAGCTGGATCTGGATTACGTGATTTATGACGTATTAGGTGATGTGGTTTGCGGCGGTTTTGCCGTTCCTGTCCGTGAAGGGATTGCGGAGCATGTGTTCACCGTTTCCTCCGCCGACTTTATGGCCGTGTATGCCGCCAACAATCTGTTCAAGGGGATTCACAAATATTCCAAAGCGGGTGGCGCGCTGCTGGGCGGCGTTATCGCCAACTCCATCAATGCTCCGTATTCCAAGGATATTATTGATGATTTTGTGGCCAAAACCCAAACCCAGGTGGTGGAATATGTGCCCCGTTCGGTAACCGTCACCCAAAGCGAGCTGCAGGGCAAAACCACCATTGAGGCGGCGCCGGACTCCCAGCAGGCCAAGATTTACAAGGAGCTGGCCCGGAAGATTGATGAGCATGAGGTATCCAAGGTGCCTGCGCCTCTGGAGGTCAGTGAGCTGCGGGAGTGGGCGGCCAAGTGGGGAAAACAGCTGGTGGAGCTGGAAAACGGCGTTCTTAATCCCCAAGCGGTAGGGAATTTATAAGATACGAGAGGAGTAATACCCATGAGCAAAATTGCCAGAAGCTTGACCGATCTGATCGGCAATACCCCGCTGCTTGAGCTGGGCCGGTTCGGCAGCACCAAACGGCTGCCCGCCTCCCTTGTCGCCAAGCTGGAATATTTTAATCCGGCGGGGAGCGTCAAGGACCGGATCGGCTATGCCATGATTAAGGATGCGGAGGAGAAGGGGCTGCTTGGGAAGGATACGGTGATTATCGAACCCACCAGCGGCAATACCGGCATTGGTCTGGCTTTTGTGGCCGCCTCCCGGGGATACCGGCTGATCCTGACCATGCCGGAAACTATGAGCGTGGAACGCCGCAACCTGCTTAAGGCGCTGGGTGCGGAGCTGGTGCTAACCCCCGGCCCGGAGGGGATGAAGGGGGCTGTGCGGCGGGCGGAGGAGCTTGCGGCGCAAACACCCAACTCCTATGTGCCGCAGCAATTTAACAATCCGGCCAATCCGGCCATCCACCGCAAAACCACCGCAGAGGAAATTTGGCGGGATACGGACGGCAAGGTGGATATCTTTGTGGGCGGGGTGGGTACAGGCGGAACGGTAACGGGTGTGGGAGAGGTGCTGAAATCCCGCCGCTCCGATATCCAGATCGTCGCCATCGAGCCGTATGACTCGCCCGTCCTGTCCGGCGGCGCCTCCGGCCCCCATAAGATTCAAGGCATCGGGGCTGGATTTGTGCCGGGGATTCTGAATCTGGATGTACTGGACGAAATCTATAAAGTGAAGAATGATGAAGCGCTGGAAACCGCCCGGGAGCTGGCCAAGTATGAGGGGCTGCTGGTAGGCATCTCCTCGGGTGCGGCTGTGTTCGCCGCAGCCCAGCTGGCGAAACGCCCGGAAAACAGAGGCAAAACCATTGTGGCACTGCTGCCGGATACGGGGGAACGTTATCTGTCAACCGTGTTGTTTCAGGAGGAGGTTAACCAGAAATGAGCAAAGTTATTGAAAGACCCCGGTTTACCTGTGCACTGGGAGGAGCCATCGGCACGGTCCAGGCCCTTCCCCGGGCGATCCCCATACTGCACACCTCTCCCGGCTGCGGCGGCAATCTGGCCGGTGCCTTATCCGGAGCGTCGGGCTACCACGGCGGCAGCTATTGCGGCGGCCAAACTCTGCCCAGCTCCAATGTAGCGGAGCGGGATATTGTGTTCGGCGGCGAGGAACGGCTGGCGGAGCAGATTGAGAATACCATCCGTATCATGGACGGAGATTTATATTTTGTGGTGACCGGCTGCATGGTGGAGATGATTGGCGACGATGTGAACCAGGTGGTCAAGCAATTCCGTGGCGGCGAGCATCCGGTGGTGGGAACGGAAACCACCAGCTTCAAGGGGAATTCCTACAAGGGCTACGATTATGTGCTTTCGGCCCTGTTCCGGGATTTTACGGAGCCCGCGCCGGTGAAAAAAGCCGGAACTGTGAATCTGTTCGGGATTGTGCCCCTGCAGGATGTCTTCTGGAAAGGCAATATCGATACCCTGAAGGAGCTATTGGAAAAGCTGGGTCTAACGGTCAACACCTTCTTCGGCACCGGGGAAACCATGGACAATCTCCGTTATGCCGCTTCGGCTTCCTTGAATATTGTGCTGTCCCGGGTATACGGCCAGGAGGCGGCCCAAACCTTCCAGGAGGTTCATGATGTGCCTTGGCTGACGGCGGAATTCCCCATTGGCGACCATGCCACCTCCGCTTTCCTCCGTAAAGTGGGTGAGGCAGCTGGGGTGCCGGCCGAGCAGGTGGAGCAGGTTATCGCCGGAGAGCGCAAATATTATTATGACTTTTTGCAGCGGCTGTCCGATTCCTACAATGACCTGGACTTCCAGCGTTATGCCACGGTGGTGGGCGATGCCAACTATGCCCAAGCCTTAACCCGGTTCCTGGCGGATGATCTGGGCTGGCTGCCGGAGCTTGCCATTGTGACGGACCCGCTTCTGCCGGAGGAGGAGGACGATATTCGGGCAGGCTTCCGGGATTACCATTCCGGGCTGGAGCCCACTGTGGTCTTCGATACGGATGCCTCCAACGTAGCCAAGCATATTAACCGCCGGTGGCCCCAATCCAAGGGGCAGCGGTATTACGATGGTTTTCTGCCCGGTTTTATTGCAGGAAGCGTCATGGAACGGGACACGGCGGAGCAGTTTAAGGTGCCGCTGTTGGCAGTCAGCTATCCCATTACCAACCGGGTGGTGCTGAACCGGACGTATGCGGGCTATAAGGGAGGTTTGACCCTGGCCGAGGACGCCATTACCCTGCTGGTCAGCCACCGGTAGAAGCTTTTTTCGGGCAATCTTAATCTGGAGGGATACACATGGATTATTTGAAGAATAAAGCGGCCCCCGTCCGGGAGGACCGGCTGGCGGCCTGCGGCGCCTACGGCGGCTCCTGCTGCGATCTGTCCGGCCAATCCAAGAAGGGCAGCTGCCTGTTTAATACCAAACGTACCTTTTCCCAAACCCAGGGCTGCCAGCTGAGTCTCAGCCTGGGGATGGTTGCCTCCATGCGGGATTCGGTGGTGGTGGTGCACAGCCCGGTAGGCTGCGGTGCCAATATGCTGCAGATGGCGGGCATCAACAAGGTATTCCAGCAGCTGCGCAGCGCCTCCGCCCGGGGCTTGCGCTGGATCAACACCAATCTGGACCAGGTGGACGTGATTCAGGGCGGCGAGAAAAAGCTGCGCCAAGCGGTGCTGAAGGCAGAGCAGGAATTCCGTCCGGAGGCCATTATCGTGATGAATGCCTGTGTACCTGCTTTGATCGGCGACGACATCGACAGCATTCTGGATGATCTCCAGACGCAGGTGAATGCCCGGATTGTTCCCATCCATTGCGAGGGCTTCAAAACCCGGATTCAAGCGACGGCCTATGATGCCGTGTATCACGGAATTCTGCGGAATCTCGTAGGGGAGGACAAAGCCAGGGATAAGCGTGTGCTGCCGGAGGATCCGCTGGAGGAGGCCAAACGCCAGGCGCGCATCAGCCGGACTGTTAATCTGCTGAATGTGGGCTCCATGAGCCGGGTGGACGAGGTGGAGCTGATCCGCATTCTGAACGCCCTGGATTTGGAGGTGCGGGTGCTGCCCTGCTTCTCTCATCCCGACGATTTCACCTACTCTTATGAGGCGGCTCTCAACGTCAGCATTTGCGCCACCCATGACGACTATTTCGTGGAGCACTTCCAGAGCAAATACGGCATTCCCTATGTCATGCGGACCATTCCCATCGGCATTACAAATACCAACAAGTGGATCCGCGATATCGCCGCTTACTTCGGTATCGAGGAGCAGGCGGAGAGGTTCATCGAATCGGAGAACCGTGAGCTGAACCAGGCGCTGGAGCCATACCGCAGGCAGCTGCAGGGCAAAAAAGTGTTTGTCACCGGCGGCGAAATCCGGATTATGACCACTGCGGAGCTCCTGTACAATTTGGGGATGGAAGTGGTGGGTTTGCGGGGCTATCATTTTGACAAATACGGCGAGGCGCTGTTGGATGATTTCCTGCAGGATGTGCCGGGTGTGGACGACAAGGTGTTCAATATAGGCGCGGGGCAGCTGTTCGAGCAGGCCAACCTGCTGCGCCGTATCCAGCCGGATCTGTATGTAGGCCATCTGGGGGGCAATGGCTCCGCCTCCAAGCAGGGCTTCTCCATCTTCCCCCTATTCGGTCAAAGCAATGATTATCTTGGGTACCAGGGGGTATTCGAGGTGGCCACCCGGGTGGCCCGGATTATGCGCAACTCCTCCTTTAACCGCAATTTGGGCGGCAATACCAAACTCCCGTACCGGGAATCCTGGTACAGCGAGGACCCGTTTCGCTACATTGACCATTCTGCCCTTGAAGAACATGAAGCGGAGGTGGTGGCCAATGGCTGATTCACCGGCAAGAATCGAAATCCGGAACGTCAACCGGGACTACCAGATTAAGCGTAATGCCAGTGGGGAGGAACAGATTTTCTCCGCTCTCCAGAATGTTAGTCTGACGGTGAATAAGGGAGAGTTTCTTACTATTGTGGGTCCCAGCGGCTGCGGTAAATCCACACTCTTGGATCTGATCGCCGGTCTGGCGCTGCCCACCTCCGGTGAGCTGTTCATCGATGGCAAAAAAATCACCAAACCCGCTTTGGACCGGGGGATTGTCATGCAGGGTTATGCCCTGTTCCCCTGGCGTACAGTGAGGCATAATGTGGAATTTGGCTTGGAGGTAAAGGGGGTTCCCAAGAAGGACCGCCAGGAAATCAGCGAACGCTTCCTCAAGCTGGTGAATCTGTCCGGCTTTGCGGACCGTTATCCCTATGAGCTGTCGGGGGGCATGAAGCAGCGGGTGGCCATCGCCCGGGCGTTGGCCTACGATCCCGAGGTGCTCTTGATGGATGAACCCTTCGCCGCTGTGGACGCCCAAACCCGGGAAACCCTGCAGGATGAGCTGCTGCGGATTTGGGAGGAAACCCGGAAAACCATTATCTTCGTCACCCACAGCATCGATGAGGCGGTGGCGCTGGCCGACCGGGTGGCGGTGATGTCAGCCAATCCCGGCAGTGTAAAGGAGATTGTGAAGGTGGGACTGCCCCGCCCGAGACGGGTTGGGGATGTGCTGTCCACCACGGATTTCAGCCTGGTCCGGTACCGGATTTGGGAGCTTCTCCAAAGCCAGGAGGAGCAGCTGCCGCCTGTGGAAGAGACTCCGCGCGCGGCACAGGACATCCATTTGGAGGAGCAGATTTCCGCTTCTGCTGTCTTATAAGGAGGCTCTGCCATGGGTCGAACACTGAATGTGGTTCACAACAAGCTCTTAAGCTGGTACTTGTTTTTGCTGCTTCTCCTGATTTGGGAGCTTGCTCCCCGGTTGGGATGGGTTAGCCCGGTTTTTGTCCCGCCCTTCTCCGAGGTGATACGGGTAGGTTTGGATATGACCGTGATCAAAATTATTGTATACATCTCCGTTAGCCTCAAGCGGGTGTTCATCGGATTTCTGCTGGCTGCCGCGTTGGCTTTGCCTGTAGGCTTTATTCTGGCAGGCGCGCTGCCGGCTGTGGCCCGGTTCCTTAAACCTCTGACGGTATTTCTGTCACAGATTCCCCCGTTTATCTTGTTTCCTATTTTTGTTGTGATAGCCGGCGTGGGTGAAGGTGGGATTTATACGGTTATCTTCTGGTCCTCCTTCTGGCCGATTCTCTTTACCACCATGGCAGGCATTCAGAATGTGGACCCGCTTCTGGTGCGCTGCGCCAAGGCTATGAGCGCCGGTCCGGTGACCATCTTTTTCAAGGTGGTGCTGCCTGCCGCCTTCCCGGCTATTATGACCGGCATCCGCAGCGGCCTGACCATGAGCTTCCTGATGCTAATCGGCGCGGAGAGTATGGGAGCCGACTCCGGTCTGGGCTGGCTGATTCATAATGCCCAGAGCATGGGCTTTGTGCCCCGGATTTATTTGGGAGCTATTCTGGTGGCGGGGGTAGGGCTGCTTCTGAATGTGCTGCTGGAGGCGCTGGAGAAAAGCATTGTGGACTGGAAGGAGACGCCAGAGGGCAGACATGCCTGACGGAGCTCAACCATTTTGACCATTTACGGGGAGGAGGTCGTACGCGAATATGAACAGGTTTCAACGAGGGCTGCGGAAAGCGGCGTATGGCAGCATCCCGATTTTGCTCTTTTTTGTCCTGTGGGAAATCGGGGCGGGAATCGTCCCGGAAGGGGTGATTTCCTCTCCGTCCCTGGCCATCCGCTCCCTCTACCATTCCGCCGTGTCAGATACACTTTTTAAGCAGATGGGAGTGAGCTTAGGCCGGGTGGGGTTGGGCTTTGGCTTGTCCTTTGTCATCGCGGTGCCGCTGGGCTTCTTGCTGGGGACCTTCTTCAGAGGCTTCGAACGGCTTCTCCTGCCCTTTCTGCGGATGTGTGAAAAGCTGAATCCCTTTGCTATCATCCCGATTTTTATGATTTTCTTCGGAATCGGAACGGCGGAGAAGGTAGCGGTGATTTTCTGGGCGGCCAACTGGCCCCTGCTGTTCCAGACCATTGCCGGAGCAAGAAGTGTGGATCCGCAGCTGGTCCGGGCAGCCAGGTCTATGGGGGCCTCACGGAAGGAGCTGTTTTTTAAGGTGATTCTTCCGTTTACGCTGCCTAATATTTTTACGGGGATCGAAATGGCCGCCCAAATCTCCTTCTTTATGATTATCGCCTCAGAGGTGATCGGAGCCAGCACCGGTCTGGGCTGGTACTATGTCAACGCTACGGTGCGGTATGACCTGCCGCTGATGTATGGGGTAGTCCTGTTTATCACCTTGCTTGCCATCATCATCAACTTGGTGTTTGGCCGGCTGAAAAAGCATTTTTTGGTGTGGAAGGAAGCAGTGGAGATCGGATAAGGCTTGGACCAATGTTATTCAATTTAAGGAGGAACAGAATATGGCATTGCAAAAAAAACAGCGGTTTATTCTGATTGGAGGAATTGCCCTGGTGATTGCCGGAGGAGTAGGCGTAGGTGCTTATTACGGCAGAACCCAGGATTCCATCGCCGGAGCGGAGGGGCTAAAGGATCTGAAGAGCGGTGCACCTGCCGCCGCCGCTTCGGGCAAGGAATTGATCACCCTGAAGGTGGATACCCAGAAGAATTGCTCCTCCACCCCATGGGTGGTGGCGGAGAAGAAGGGCTTTTTCGCTGCCGAGGGGCTGAATATCCAATATACCGGCGAGCTGACCACCGCCCAGAAGCTGCCTGCCATATTGAACGGCACTAATGATATCGGAACGGCGCTTCCCAATGCATTGGCTACCTTCGTAGCAGGCGGTGCGAAGATCAAGGCCGTTACCCTGAAGGAGGTGGACCCGCCTTCCAATGTGGACCCGAAATTCCGGCACATGCGTTATGTAGCGAGCTCCAAGTTCGAGGGGAAAACACTGAAGGAATTTGTGGAATCCAAAAAAGGCGGCAAAATCACCGTCAGCGGCACTGCTCCCAGCTGCAATACCTTTATTCTGAACCAGATTTTCCGCCATGCCGGGCTTGATGCCAGCCAGATTCAATACGTGACCTTCGATACGGATACGGCGGCGATTCAGGCGGTGCAGCAGGGCAACCTGGACATTGCGGGCATTCATCCCCCGTTCTACAAGCTGGCTGCGGACAGCAAGCTGGCCTTGCTGGCGGATTCCAATGACACAGGCTTGGGCGCCGCTTCCGGTGTGTCCACCTACTACTTCTCCGAAAAGTTCATTCAAGAGAATCCGGAAGCCGTTCAACGGTTTGTCCTCGCCATTGAGAAGGCTCAGGAGTGGGCCAACGCCAACACGGAGGAATCCGTGAAGCTGACTGCGGAATACATCGGCCAGCCGGTGAATGCAACCCACTATTTCTACACGGATGCGAAGCTGTCCACCGACTTGCTCCAGCCGTGGGTGGACGATTTGGTAGCGGCCGGTGCCCTGAAGAAGGATCAGGTGAAGGTAGCGGATCTGGTGACCACTCAATTTAAGCATTGATCTGTAGATAAAATAAGAAAGCCTGCCGGATTTCGAATTCGGCAGGCTTCTTTCTTTGACGCAGGACGGCCGGGCGGTTACCGGAACACAGGTCCGGGGAATTCGCAGCCCTGCTGCTGATCCTGGACTACCGGCAGGCAGCCGGGCGGCGGCCCTAAAAGCAGCGCATCCTGAATGGGAGCTACGGTCTTGGCATATTCCTGCGGATTTATGCAGAAGGCGCGGTTCATTACCTCGGGAGGGGTGCAGCTCAGGAAGTCCGCACCGAATACCACGTCAGGGGTAGGCACATCGAATATAGTGAGCACATGGGTGTTGTCGGTCACGGCAACAAACCAGTGATACCAGCCTTTGGGCAGCTGGATCACCTGGCCGGGCTTCAGGGTACAGGTCATGAGGCGCCGGGTAAAGGGATTAAACACAGAGGCAACAATCTCTCCGCAGATCACAAATACCATCTCATCGGCGTTGGGGTGCCAATGGGGCGGGACGATCATGCCCTGACTCATATGAACGTTGAAGAAGCCGGTTTTGATGGCCGGGAATTCTGTCCCGAACAGCTGGGTTACGTAATTGCGGCTGTCTCTGCGGTAATTCAGGGTTTGAGTGGAGTCTGCGCACAGACACAGACGGGGGTCCTGTAAAACGGGATTCATACTCATCCATCCTTTCTATTGTCCATAGGGATATTCGTCTATTCACTGTATGTGCAATAGGCAAAAGGGTGAAAAACCCGCCCATTTTTTTAGATGGTATGTGTATGTAAAATTATGGATATATTATCAAGTGCAACATTTGCCAGTACCGTACCGTTAAGGAAAATGTACATCATCATGATCATAGCGAAAGGAAGTGGACAAGTATGCATCACACAACGAAAAAAACGGCGGTGGCTATAGCACTGGCACTTGCAGTCACAGGAGGAGGCGCTGCCTGGGCTCATGCCGAAGCGGCGACCCAACCGCAGGGGCAGCCTGTTCCCACCTTGGCGCTCATCAGCTCCGATCATCTGAAGCAGGCCGTTGTACCCGTCCAGGTAAACGGACAAAATCTCGAGGACTCCGGATACCTGGGCCAAGGCGGAGAAGCGATGCTGCCCCTTCGCGCCGTAGCGGAGGCTATGGGCTTCCAGCTGCAATGGAATGCTCAAGCGTATTCTGTGGAGCTGACGAAGGACAATTTATTTACCACAGTGAAAACCGGAGAGAATGAGTATGCAGTGAACAAAATGCTGAAGAAGCTGGAGGCCGCGCCTGCTTTGGTTGAAAGCAAGCTGTATGTTCCGGCGTCCTTCTTCGTGGAAGTGCTGCCTGGTGCGGTTGTATCCGGCAATGACGGGATCTCCATCACTGCCAAGGAGGAGAGAAAATCGGTTCAGGCTAAAGGCGTAGTCACGGCTGTACGGGATCATGAAGGACGCCGTTCCCTTCACATTAAGGGATATGGGACAGACGGCGTTGTGTTGAATGTGGGAGAACAAACGGATATTCTCGGTGCGGACGGAAACAAGCTGGATTTCTCCGCCTTGACCATCGGGATGGAGGTTGAAGTGGAGCATTCCATGGCGATGACCATGAGCCTGCCTCCCCAAACCGCGGCTTTCCGGATCAAGGTTGTTTCTGCCCTGGAAGCCAAGGATGTCCTCGGAACCTGGGGTACTATTGAAGAAATTCTGCAAAGTGATAACGGAGACGTATCCGTCCGGGTGAAGGGCGCTGGTCTGACAGATTCCTCCCCTGAAGAGGTCGTGCTCCGGATCGCCAAGGATACGGTGCTGCAGAATGCAGAAGGCAAGGACATCGGGGTGAGCGAGCTGACAAAGGGTGCGCGGGTGGTTGGTTTCTATACACCGATGCTGACCAAAAGCCTGCCTCCTATCGGCACGGCACTGAAGATGACTCTTGTGGCGGAAGCCTCTGAGGCCTAATTCGCTGAAGGTTCCCTAACAGAAATATATTAACAGCAGGAGCCCTTATTATGCGGAGGCCGGCCTTAAGCCGGACATTCCGCATAATAAGGGCTCTGTTTGCTGGGAGAAAGAGGCGGAGCGGCTCCGCTTTCCCTCAGCTGCGGTTATTCTTCAGGAACTGGTAGACAATGCGGCACAGCTCACCCACCCGCACGATGCTCCCGGATGAATCGCCGGCACCGCCGGAGAAGCCGCTCTTCAGGCTCGCATCCCCGCTCAAGCTGACCCCTGCCGACAAGCGGCGGTTCAGTGTCTCCACCCAACGCTCCAGCATCGGCCTGGTCAGCATGGGATGCGCCTGCCAATATGCAGCCGGTGAAGGCTCATCTTTGGGCAGCCTCGGGCCCATATCCACACCGGCGGGCAATATAGAGGCCGATGCAGGCAGAGCGGGCAGACTGCGTCCGCCGGGCAAAAGCCGGGCCAAGGCCAGCAGCCTGGAAGCGAAGGCCACGCTTGCCGGCTGATCCGGCTGGGCTTCGTAGCCGTCGAACACACCCTTTGCCCCCCAATATTGCAGGGCTGCTCCCTCCTCCGTAAGCGGGTCCGCATCCCGGAAATAGGTGATCATCTGTCCTTCCTCCAGGAGCCGGTCCTGGAGCAGGTCAATGGGCAGCCTGCGCTCCGGGATACCCAGCCCAAGGCTTAGATCCGCCGCTACGCCGGCTGCAAAACCCAGCTGCATCCAGCACGGCTCCATACGGATGGTGCCCAGCCCCATATGTGTGGCGGAAACGGCTACGGGAACCAGCAGTCCGTCCACCTTCTGCGGCACCATCACTCCATAAGGAACCTGATAAATTTCGGTAATCCAGCCTAACCCCAGGAAACCCTCCAGAGCCACATTTTCCCCTTCCGGCTCCCGCTTGCGTGTAGCATGTGAATCGATGGCGTAGGAGCCCACCACTACACTGTCTCCGTGAACCGGAGTGCGGCCCAGTCCGGGTGCAAACCGTGCATCATTTTCTGTAAACATGTATTCGCCGCAGATCCGTCGTCCCTCCCGGACATAGAGCTGGGGCGGGAAATGCCCGTTTCCGGCAAATTCATCGGCCGCATAACCAAACCGGAGGGCATCCTGCCGGAAGGCGTCAGGCAATGATTCATCATTTTGAAGAAACCAGAGAAGTCCCTCCAGATAATGGCGCTGCCGGGTGCGGATGCGTTGGCGGACAGGCTCATCCCCCTCCAGGTATTCCTGGTTTTCCTCCGGCAGATCGCTGGAGCACATGCAATAGTGGTGGTTGTTGGCATCGGTCTTGCCGTTGGGGACGGGAAGAATATTCAGCACATCCCGGATGGACTTCACCCGTCCGGCCTCCACATCGCCGATCAGACTGGTGTAATCCTCTCTTTGATATACCTCCGGCTTATAGCAGGTTACCCGGTTCTCCGGCACATCTGTCAGGCACAGCCTATAGTTGTACGCCTGAATCCGGTGGTCTCCCTCACCTGTGCTTCCCGGCAAAACCTTTTTGGTGGGATCAAAATTCATATACAGCACTCCGGCATATTCCTCGTTCCAGTCATCCCGGGATTCCCGGCCTGTCAGATAAGGCACTCCGGCGGCGGCAGCCAGATCGCCCTCATAGGTGGCGTCAATGAAAGCATCTGCCTGCCAGCGTGTCACCCCTCCGTCGGCCGCAGGTGCTTCCACGGCAACCAGCCGGCCATGTTCGGTGACGGCACGCTTCAGCAAACAGCGGGTGATGACGGTCAAATTCGGTTTTTCCGCCTCCAGCATTTCCGCGAACAGCTGTGATGCCACGGACGGCTCGAAGAACATCCCGCCCCGGCACTCCTCCACCTGCCGGGAGCCGGTGCCGTAACGGTCCGTATAATGGGTCAGAACCTTGTGCAGAAATTCCCGGTAAATGGCACCGGAGGCCTCCGGCCAATCAATATCTGTCCTGCCCAAACCGCTGGTCATCAATCCACCGATATGCCCGGTGGGTTCAGCCAGCACTACGCGCCTGCCCCTTCTGGCGGCAGCTATAGCCGCTCCGATTCCTCCCGGCGTGGCCCCATAAACAAAGATTTCACATTTGGCAGACATGCGGCATTCTCCTTCGTCACCTGTGTTGAGCTCATTATAGCGCCGTTCTCCAGGGAACCACCATGCAGAAAACATGAGAAAGATGCACTTTTTTTCACAAAAGCTTCTCCTGGTTTAGTACAATACAAATAAGAGGGGAGACGACGCCATGCACTATCCGGTTACCATGCGTTCATATGGCTATTCCATTAACAAACGCCGGTTTGTCCAGCCTTGGGCGGTTTTGGAGAAGGAGTGGACGCTGTTCATTCTGGAGGAGGGCAGCTTCCGGTACAAGCTGGGCGGACAGGAGGGGGAGATGGTGCCGGGAATAGTGCTTTTGGGCCCGCCCGGTGTGGTTTTGGAACGAGAATCCTTGTCTCTTATGAATATCCATTATCTAGTTTTTCAACCCTCCAATTCTGAGGGACAAACCCTGCTGGACGGAATAACCCGTAACGGCAGGTACCGGTTTTCTGTAACGGACCGGGCCCGGCTGCTCTCCACCCTGCGCCTGATCAAACCCTCCTCCGACCGCCAGGAGGAGAAGGCACAGGCAGCGGCCACCCACTACCTGCATGACCTGCTGCTTCTCATCATGCACGAAATTTCAGAGGAGGCGGGGCTGTCCCGCAGTGCTCCCGAGCCCCGTATGCTGGCGGCCCGCAGATGGCTGGAGACGAACGCCTTCGGTGAAGCGCAGCTGACGGAGCTGGCACATTCTCTTTGCATTAGTCAGGTGGCCTTAACCCGCCAGTTCAAGGCAGCCTTCGGGACCGGGCCCAAGGAGTATCTCACCGCCCTCCGGCTGGAAAGAGCCAAGGCGCTGCTGACGGATACGGATTTTACCATGGAGCATGTGGCCTCCTTATGCGGCTATGACAACGGCTACTACTTCAGCCGGATTTTCGAAAAAACCGTTAAGCTGCGGCCTTCGGTATACAGGCGGATGTACAGGCTGTAGCGGGCGGAGGGGTCTTTCGATTTGTTGCCGACTTATCGACAGGTAGTGAGCTTTATGATAAGGTTATTCCTATACAGTTTCGACCGGAAGCGAAGCACGCGCCGGCTGTTCCCTTATCAGGGAGCGGCTGGCGTTTTTGCGTTCAGGAGCTTGCGGTTCATCAATTATGATATAATGGAGGCAACAGAAAACGATTATGGCTGATAAACGGAAAAAGCCGCGGGAACAAGTTAAGCTGGACCGGATCATGCGCTTGTTGTTCCATCTGTCCCACAAAACAGTGGTCCTGTTGATTAACGGACTGTTTGATGAAGCCTTTGATCCCGGTCAAGTCAAGGTGGTTTACGGAAACGGGAATATGACCGGACATGATTTCAGCAAGCTGGAAGCGGATCTGTTGTTGAAGGTGGAAACGGCATCCGGCGATTGCGAATATCATATAGAATTTCAAACCCTGCATGATTCCGCTATGGCTGTACGCATGTTCCGGTATGGGTTCAACCGGGCATTGGAAGCCGGCAGGATGGCTGAAGCGGTGGAGGCGGGGACGCTTACGCTATTTTTTCCTCGCCAATTAGTGATCTATCTGGAGGAAAATGAATCCATCCGTGAACAGGTGGAGCTGGTGCTTGTTTTTCCCGACGGACAAACCATTCGGTACCGGGTGCCTGTTATGCGGTACTGGATGAGTACACCCCAGGATTTAACAGGGAAGAAGCTTTACGCCTTGCTTCCCCTTCAGGTGTTCCGCTGGCGAAAACGGCTGCAGGCCTTGGAGCGGCGCAAATTGCCGGAAGAAGAAAAGCGGCGGAGGATGGCTGAGGCGTTCAATAGCCTGAAGGAAACCGTGGGTCATACATTGGAGAGGCTCCGGCAGCTGCATGACGAGCGCGAGTTAAGCGGCGCTGATCTGGAGCGGCTGCTGGAAGCCATGCAAGCGTTAATGAATTATTTGTATAACCGGTACGGCCAATACGAAAAGCTGGATGAGGAGGTCAGGCAAATGCTTAAACCCTGGATCGACCCGAAGGTGAAGCGGAAAGCCCTGATGGAAGGACGCCGGGAAGGAAAGCTGCAAGGCAAGATCGAAGGCAAGATCGAAGTGGCCGAGCAGCTGCTGCGCCGGGGGATTATGACGCCGCCGGAGATTTCGGAGATTACCGGTTTGCCGCTGGAGCAGGTTTCGCGGCTGCAGGAGGAGAACAGCCAGCAGTGACTAAAGACAACTATCACTTAGGGTCCGCGCAAACAAACGCGGGCTTTTTCGCCGTTCCCGCGGGGGCCTGTCCAAAGTCTGACATGGAGTGCCATGTGGAAAATATGATATAATGAGTCGATTGTGGTCTAAGGAGGCATTTACATGTATTATGTGTTGAAGCATAAAGAGACGGGTGAAATATTTTCCTGCAGCCAAAAAAATATCTATGACTTCATGTACCATGGCGTAAAGTCCTGGGAGGATGAGGATACCGCTGCTTCGGAGATGGCGTCGGTATTGGCAGAGCAGGGGTACGATGAGCCGGAGCAATGGGAAGTGTTCGATCTGGAGGAGGAGCACACCCTCAAAATGTGCAATGTGAAGCTGGCCAACAACCCGGCCAAACGCTTATATATGCGGGAAGACGGCCGGCTGGAGGCGCGCTCCAATACATAAGACGGCCAATAGTCTGACGTGTGAATCCAATTAAAAGGAGATTGAACGGATATGACATATGAGGAATTTGTGGTGGAGTACCTGGAGCTCCTGCGGGAGCTTCCCGATGACTCCGAGGAATCCGTGATGGTGACGGGCTTTCTGAATGAGCAGATGGCTGTGAATGATTTTAAGGTGCCGCTGGAGGAGCTAATGGTTATTCTGAAGTCCTACCGCCCTGCTATTGCAGGATATCTGGATCTGGTAGGCTCCCGGGATTTCAAGAAGCTGCTGCGTTCCGAATTAACGCCGGCCGAGGCGTTTGCCCGTGTGGGGCAGCCTGCAAATTATTTTGATTTACCCCCGCAAGACGATGCGGCGAAACGAAACCTGTAGTGTGAGGTGGGACTTTTGATACTTGTTTTAATGAAGCGCTTCTTAGGCAAAAGCCAATCTCACACCTCCGGGAGCAGCCGGCCCCCGGAGGAGCTGGTTCGTTTGATCCAAGCAGGGGATATGCGTCTGCGCAACCAGTTTATTACCGATTACCAGCCTTATGTGGCCAAGGTCACCAGCCGCTTCTGCAAGCGGTACATTGATCCCTCCCGGGACGATGAGTTCGCGGTGGCCTTGTCTGCGTTTAATGAAGCTATAAGCCAATATTCCCCCGAAACGGGACGCCCGTTTCTCAGCTTCTCCGAGATGGTTATCCGCCGCAGGCTCATCGACTTCATCCGCAAGGAGCAGCGGTTCCAGCAACAGGTGCCCTACAGCTCCTTCGATATGGAGGATGAAGAAGAGAACCTGATGAATCCGGTGGATATCCATCAGGCGATCCGGGAGTATGAGCTGCAGAAGGATATGGAGGACCGCAAAAGCGAGATTATGGAACTGAACCATGTGTTGAATGATTTCGGCGTCAGCTTCTCCGATCTGGTGGAGGCTTCCCCCAAACATGCCGATTCCCGTGAAAGCTTGGCCAAGGTCGGTTTGATGCTGGCCCAGGATAGCGGGCTGATGCGCCTGCTTTTGGGCAAACGAATGCTTCCCATTAAGGAGATGCTGGAGCGGACCGGATTTTCCCGGAAGACGCTGGAGCGCAACCGCAAGTATATTATAGCGGTGGCCATTATTTATAACGGGCCTTTTCCCTATTTACGTGAATATCTGCGATTTGCCAGGCCGGAGGAAGACGGGAGGATGGAGCCATGAGCAAGGGCATTGTAATGGAAGTCAGCGGAAAATACCTCATCGTCATGACTCCGTCAGGTTTGTTTGAACGTATCCCCCGGATGGACCGGAGCTGCGACGTGGGTGAGGAAATTGTCTATACCCCCGGAATAAGCCGCAGTCGCCGTCCCGCATTTGCCCTACTGTCCGGCTTTGTGGCCGCCGTGATGCTGGTTATGATCCTGTTTACCGGACTTACCTCCGTATTTACCGATAAATCCGTCGTGGCGTATATTTCAATCGATATCAATCCTAGTATTGAACTGGGCATCGATAAGAACAAACGGGTCCGTGAAATGAAGGGATTGAACGACAAGGGTCTGGAAATTACCCGCAGCGTCTCCTATAAGGGCCGGTCCATGGATGACGTTACGGACAAAATTCTCCAAAAAGCCGAAGAAATGAAGATTTTTGCCGAAGGGGAGGCCGACATCGTCATCGCCGGTACCATCGTGAAGGAGGACTCCTCCCTGGATGATACCCAGGTAACGGAGGCCTTGAAACAGCAGGTTCTGGCCCATGTGGTCACCAAACATCCGCAGGAAGCGGATAAAATCCAGGTTACCGCCTTCGCGGCGCCACCGGAAATTGTGGAAACCGCCAAGGAAAACGGGCTGTCTCTGGGCAAATATACCGTCTACCTGAACGCCAAAAATGCAGGCCATGATATTAAGGTGGAGGACCTGCAGAAGGATTCCATCCACAATATCGCCAATACGGAGGGCGGGATCGCCAAGCTGGTGGACCCGAAAAAGCTGGAGAAGGAAAGCATCCGGGAGCTGCTGAAGGAAGAGAAGGACGGTACGCTGGACAAGAAGCTGCAGGAGAAAAAAGCGACGCCGACACCTACCAAATCTCCGCAGAAATCCACGTCACCCACCAACAAAGCCAATGCAACACCAACCAAAAACACGGCTCCTACGCCCACCGCTACACCTAAGTCCTCCGTAAAACCTGCCGCCTCGTCCTCTCCGGTCAGGAACGGCAGTGCCCCCGGGAAAACCCCGGCTGTGGGCAATGACAAAAAGGACGACGATAAAAAGGACGACGATAAAAAGAATAACGGCCAGAGCGGCAAGAAGGACGACGACAAGAAGGATGACGGCCGGAACGACCGGGACAAAAAAGAGGACGACAAAAAGAAAGAGGATGACAAAAAAGACAACGGCAACAAGAATAATGATAACCGCAACAACGACAACGGACGGAATAACGGCAAGGATGATGAGAAAAAGGGCCCCGGACACTAATATCAGTGATATATCGGACCCAAGGCTAAACCGGAGGAAACCGCCTCCGGTTTTTTGCGTTATTGCCCGACGGGTGGTTTCCAGCGGTATTCCTTTTATTATCCTCGGGCAAATGCAGTATACTGGACGTATCGATTCGAATTACCAAGGAGTGAAGCAGGGTGTACAAGCTTGTCATAGTGGATGACGAACCGTCAGTGGTAAACGGGCTTGGTACTTATTTCGATTGGGCCGCGTACGGGATCGAGCTGGTGGGGACGGCGGACGACGGGGATAAGGGACTGGCCTTGATCAAAGAAGTGGAGCCGGATATTGTGCTGACAGATGTGAAGATGCCTTCTATGGACGGCATTGCCATGTCAACGGAGATCCGCAATATTCTTCCCCATGCCAAAATCATCTTCATCAGTGGGTTTGATAATGCGGAATATCTGAAGTCCGCGTTAAAGGTCCATGCGGTGGACTATATTTTTAAGCCGGTCAGCCGTAAGGAGCTTCATACAGTGATTACCCGGGTCCTCACCTCTCTCCAGGAAGAGGCAAAGGCGAAGGAGCTGGTCAATGAGATGCAAGTCAAACTCACCGAGAGTCTGCCGCTTCTTCGGGAAAGATTCCTGTTGTCCGTTATTTCCGACGGCTTCAAGGAGGAGAGGGTCAGGGAGAGGATCCGGTTTCTGAACCTGCCTCTGCTGGATGCTCAGGCCTATATTGTAATGGTTGTGGTCATCGACGATCTTTCCCAGGTTATGGATTCCCGCAGTGAACGGGACAAGCAGCTTTTGTCTTACGCGGCGCTGAATATCATTCAAGAGCTAATGGATAAAACGAAACGGGGTGTTGTTTTTGAGAAGGTAACCGGTGAATATGTCGGTATTTTGTTGCAGGGGCCGGAAATGGAGGGCGAGGAGGACGGCCTGCTGGTCCTGGCTGCGGCGGTCCGGGATAACCTGAGCCGGTGGCTGAAGCTCAGTGTAACCATTGGTGTAGGGGAATATGTCAATAAGCTGTCCGAGCTGCCTCTATCCTACAAGCAAGCCAGAGAGGCGGCCTCCCAAAAATGGTACTTGGGGAAGAACCAGATCCTGACGGTGGACAGCCTGCAATCCGTTGAGAGTAAACATTACCGGCTGGCTGAAACCGCAGAACAGGTGCTGGCAGCCATCAAATCCGGAGATAATACCGGACTGGGCAGGGAGCTGGACGAAATCTTCGATTCCATGAGCCGCAGCCGCAAGGAAGGCTTTCGTTATGGAAGAAACATAAGTCAACAGCTTATTCTGCTGTCCACCCGAGTATTGCTGGAGCTGAATGCGCTTAACGGGGACTGGGAGGCCAAGGAGACAGAGGCTTGGGAGATGGTGCTGCGCCAGGAAACCATCCAGGATTTGAAAAAACATGTAAGCAGCTATTTGGATGAGGTTTGCTCCTGTGTGAGGGAGAAACGCAGCGGCAGGACAGGCAGTGTCATCGACCGCATTCACCGGCTTATCCAGGAGCGTTATGCCGAAAACCTCACTATAGTCGAAATTGCTGAAGGTGTTTTCCTGAGTCCTACTTATGTCAGTCTTCTCTTCAAGCAGGAAACAGGCGAGACCCTGTTCGAATATTTGACCAAGGTACGGATTGAAAAGGCCAAAGAGCTGCTCCGCGACCCCCGCAATAAGTTCTATGAAATATGTCATGCCGTAGGGTATGTGGACCCAAGCCACTTCAGCAAGCTGTTCAAGAAAATGACCGGGTTCACACCAAGTGCTTACAGGGATCAGCTATAGGTAAAAGGGGGAGAACCTTGGGAAAAAAATCGCTGAAACTAAATTGGGATTATTTGAAGGATCTGTGGCAAGGGATTATTTCTGCCAAAAAATGGATATTGGCGTATGTTGTGTTTATTCTGGTGCCTGTTACAATCATGCTGGCCTCTTATTATCAGCGTTCCTCGGAGATTTTGGAGCAGGAGGTCACCCGCTCTATGCAGCAGACCTTACGTCAGGCGGGGATGAATCTGACCTACAAGCTGGATCACATTCTCGATATCAGTAATTCGGTTTTTATGAATAAGGAGATGTACACCAGCCTGTTGCCCCAGAGCACGATTAGCGAACAATTGGAGCAGATGAAGAGCCTGCGCAATCTGGCGGATACGGTGCAGACCAATACGGATATCCAACGGTTTCGAATTTTTGTGGATCCCTCCCGTTTATATGCCGGAGACCGGATCAATCTTCTGCCCATGTCCATGCTGGAAAAACGTCCGTGGTATAAGGACATCATGGATGCCGGCGGAGGAATGGTCTGGACTGGCGTGTATCGGGAGAATTACTTGGATATGGAGGAAAAGGATGTTTTCTCTGTAGGGAGGGTGCTCCGCAATCCGCTTCAATACGGGGAGATATTAGGTGTGCTTATGCTGGATATCTCGAATCAGGTATTGAAGGAGGTCATGTCGGGAGTCAATTTATCTGCGGTTTATTCCCCTTATATCGTGGATAAGGAGGGAAAGCTGATCTATGCATTGGAGGCTCCTGCGAATGTAAGCGATGGAGAGTATACAGGCGGCGATTTGCCGGAGGAGATCATGCACACCGTACTCCAGACCGATGAAGGCATTGTGAAACGGAGCAATGGCAGAGAGAATGTGTATGTGATGTTCGCGTCGATTGAATCCACCGGGTGGAAGCTGCTGGCTGAGGTATCCCAATCGGAAATCGCCCACCGTGCCGTAGCCCAGAACCAGTTCACCAGCATCGCTACGGTCGTAGCCATCACCGTCCTGTTTCTGGTTCTGGTTTTTGTTTTGCTGACCTTTACCATACAAGGTTTAACCAAACGGATTCAGGTGGTATTGAAAATGATGCGCAAGGAGGGTGTGGGCTGGCTGGAGGAGTACCGCCATGCACCGGAAGGGGATTTCCGTCTTTTGGAACGGAGTGTGGACCAGCTGATCCGCAAGGTCAATAATCTGATGGAGGAAACCTACAAAGCCAAGGTATTGGAGCGGGAGGCGCAGCTAAAGGCGCTGCAGGCCCAAATCAATCCCCATTTTTTGTATAACACTCTGGACATGATTAATTGGTCGGCCATTGCCCATCATGCCGAGGATACCAGCCAAATGATCGAGGCCCTAGCCCAATATTTCCGGCTTAGCCTGAATAAGGGCAAGGATCACGTCAGTGTCGCGGATGAATTGAATCTGGCCCAGGTCTATCTGGAAATTCAGCAAAACCGCTTTCCCTCCACCTTCTCCTTCCACATTGAAGCGCAGCCCGGTCTGGAGGGGTATCTGATTCCTAAGCTGACTCTGCAGCCTCTGGTGGAAAATGCGCTGCTTCACGGGATCCGTAAAGCCAAGGATAAAAGGGGCAGCATCCGGATTGCCGCAAAGCTGGAGCAGGATACCCTGCTGCTATCGGTCACGGATGACGGAATCGGCATGGAGGAAGAGACGGCCAGGAAGCTGCTGCTGCTGCCCCGCCCGGACATGCGGGCTGACGGCTCGGGCAGCTCGTACGGCTTATATAATGTGAACGAAAGAATCCGCATTTTTGCAGGTGAGCAGTACGGATTGTCCATAGAAACCATACCTGGCCAAGGAACAACCATCTATGTCCGGGTCAAAGCCATCGGTCCGCAAGAACAATAACGAGAGACCAGAAATAGTAGGATTACCTCCTGTAAAGCGTTCTCATGTGCTGTGTATAATAATGACATCAGATAAACAGAGGACATGGAGGTGACCGGAGTGAGCGTAAGTGCAACAGATTTGAACAAAAAGGCACATGCTGCAGCAACCAAACGTGCTAACTCAAGCAAATGGAAGCTGGCCATGCGGAATTTGGACTATTACCTATTATTGATTCCGGGGCTTATCTTTTTATTGATCTTCAAGTACACGCCCATGTACGGAGTGGTTATTGCATTTCAGGATTTTAACATCTTCGAAGGAATCGGTGGAAGCGATTGGGTGGGCTTTGAGCAGTTCCAGAAGCTGATTCATTCTGAGGAATTTGCCCAGGTGTTTACCAACACCCTTTTGATCAGCGTATACAAGATTGTCTTGCTGTTCCCGATACCCATTCTTATTGCACTGATATTGAATGAGGTTCGGGTGATGGTATTCAAGCGGACCATTCAGACCATTATTTATTTGCCCCACTTCCTGTCATGGGTTATTATTTCCGGATTATTCATCACTATTCTGTCCCCTTCGGGCGGATTGATAAACAATATAATCCAGTGGTTTGGCGGAGAGCCCATCAGCTTCTTTATGAGCAATTCATACTTCCGGAGTGTGGTAGTATTCACGGCGGGCTGGAAGGAAGTGGGCTGGAATGCCATTGTGTTCATTGCAGCCATCTCCGGTATTGACCAGGAGCAGTACGAAGCCGCCTCCATCGACGGAGCGGGCCGGATCCGGAAGATGCTGTATATTTCCCTGCCGGGAATTCTTCCTACCATCGTATTGATGTTTATTCTCCGCCTGGGTAATGTACTGGAGGCAGGGACCGAGCAGATATTGACCATGTACAATCCCGTGGTTTACCAAACCGGGGATGTCATCGGCACCTTTGTATACCGTGTCGGTCTGGGGAAGATGGATTACAGCTTCAGTACGGCGGTGGGCCTGTTTAATTCGGTAGTCGGCTTTATCCTTGTGATTTCCGGCAACTATCTCAGTAAAAAACTGCTAAACCGGGGAATCTGGTAGTGTAAAGGAGGGGTGGCACAATGAAAAATAGAACAGCCGGGGATTGGTTTTTGGACAGCTTTGTTTATCTGTTCCTGATCATCATGGGTATGGCCATGCTTCTGCCATTAGCCAATGTATTCTCTAAATCCGTCAGTGAGGAATGGGCGATCATTTCAGGCAAGGTGGGGATTTTCCCTGTGGGCTTCCAGTTGGATACGCTCAGGCAGGTTATATCCTCGGATATCTTCATCCGGGCATTTACGGTCTCTGTAGGAGTTACGGTTGTGGGAACGGTGTTGTCCATTCTGCTGACGGCCGTCACTGCTTATCCGTTGTCCAAGCGGCACTTGCCAGGCATTTCCTTCGTCATGGTACTGTTCGTATTTACCATGCTGTTTAGCGGAGGAATGATTCCCAATTATCTGCTGATGCGCAATCTCAATCTGATCAACAACCTGTGGGCCTTGATTTTGCCCGGCATGATTAGTGTGTTCAATATGCTGATTATTAAAAGCTATTACGAGAATCTTCCGGAAGCCTTGGAGGAGTCCGCACGGATCGACGGGGCCAAAACCTACACCATCTTGTTCCGGATTATCCTGCCCCTGTCCATGCCGGTGATCGCCACGATCTCGCTGTTTTATGCGGTAGGGTTCTGGAATGACTTCTTCAATCCCATGCTGTACATCAATGATACCTCCCTCAAAACCCTGCAGCTGTATCTCCGGGATGTGGTCATGGATGCGGATACCTCCAACGCCGCCAACAAAAGTCTCGATGATCTGATGAATATGTCACCAGAGGGCATCCGGGCAGCTACGGTTGTAGCTTCCACCGTTCCGATTCTGTGTGTGTATCCCTTCCTGCAGAAGTATTTTATCAAAGGGGTACTGATCGGTTCTGTCAAAGGTTAATGGAAAAGAGTTGCAATGGCACGTAGGCTGCGCCTCTGGCGGAACTTATTCGGCAGAGGCTTACCTATACAAGCAGGATTCATTACTTAAATATGGAGGGGTATACATGAAAAAAAGCAAATGGCTTCTATTGTCCGTTTCTGCAGGTCTTGCAGTCACTGCGGCTGGCTGCGGCGGTTCGTCTGGCGGGAAGGATACTGCAGCGTCTCCCGGCGCGTCAGCTGCCGCAAACGGAACGGTTGCTCCAAGCAACGGTCCCAAGCCTGATTTGAGAGCGTTGTCAATTTGGATGAAGGATGATTATAACAACTATCCTGTTGCCAAGGTCATTGAAGAGAAAACCGGTTATAAAGTGAAGTACGACATGCTCCCTGCGGACAAGGCCGATGATAAGCTGAATCTGCTGCTCTCCTCGGCGGAGCCGTATGATTCCATCACGTATTCGGATAGCAGGCCCTTATATACCGATTATGCGAGAAAAGGGGCATTGGTGGACTTGGGCCCGTTGATTGACAAGTACGGTCCCAATATTAAAGCAGCGGTTTCGGAAGAAAGCTTTAATGCAGTAAAGGTTGACGGCAAAATCTATGCCATTCCCAACAGAGCACAGGAATTCTCAAGTACCAGTCTTATGGTCCGCAAGGATTGGCTCGACAAGCTTGGTATGCAAATGCCGACGACAGTGGATGAATTCACTGCCATGCTGAAGGCCTTTAAGGAAAAGGATCCGGGCGGCAACGGCGATAAGAACGCCCCTATGACCATTAATGGCAGTGCTCCCATTATCGAGAATCTGATCGGCTCCTTCGGCATGCCGAACAACTGGAATGCTTTGGATGGCAAGCTTGTGCCACGGCCGCTGCACCCGGGCTTCAAGGACTATCTGAGCTATGTAGCCGATCTCTACAAGCAAGGGCTGCTTGACAAGGAATTTGCCGTTAACAAGGATGCCACCATGAAGGAGAAGTTCACCAGCGGCAGAGCTGGGGTGATTTCGCTGAACTGGGCAGACATTCCCTCCATCGGCGACGCTCTGAACAAGAATTTCCCTGATGCCAAATTCGCTTATTTGCCCATTCTCAAGGGTAAAGACGGCAAGGCTGGGCTCGGCAGCAGATCCGGTTTCGACAGACTCACCTTCATCCCCAAGGCCTCCAAACATCCGGAGGATGCCATCAAGTGGATGAACGCCAAGCTGGAAAAAGAAGCCTTTAAGGAAATTGCACTTGGTGTAGAAGGCAAACACTATTCGGTCAAGGATGGCATGTACATTCCCATTCAGCCTGCCTTCACAGACGAGCGGAATCAGTCCAGCAACTATTTGACCGGAATCGACGAGAAGAATTTCCCCACTTACTGGCAAGCACGGGTACAAAAGGACGCCCGTTTGTATGAGGGCTGGGCTTACCTGAACAAGGTCATGCCGAAGGAAATGAGAATTCCCGATCCATTGGGGGTTGCGCCTGTTATGCCTACCTACTCGAAGGAAAACTCTCAGCTGAACCAGATGATGAATGACTTTGCAATCAAGGTCATTGTTGGTGAAGAGCCTCTGACTAGCGTGGAATCCTTTACGAATAAATACAAGCAATCCGGCGGGGAAGCCAGCTATAAGGAAATTAATGAGTGGTATGCAACCAAGAAATAATGTGCACCTGCACATGAATATTCCATAATTTGTAAAGCAATGAGGCAGGAGAAAAAGCTCCGGACTCCAGATTTGCAAAGAAGAACACCGGGTCTACAGCACCCGGTGTTCTTCTTTTATTTAGAAAAGGGATATGTTACTATTTTCACAACATCACAACACAACATCACAATAAGCTGCCAGGCTTAAGCGGGAAAGCTCTTGCGGACGGGAGTCGTCCGATGCTCCGTTTTGGCCGGGTCGGCAGGACGCAGGTCCTCCAAGCGGATCACAAGCCGGGTCACCTCGTCGGTGGTATAAGACAGAGTGCGGAACCGGGCGGCCACATTAGCCAGCTCAATGCCGTACATGTCCTTGCGGCGGCGGTGGGGAACCAAGTCGTATTGCAGAACGGGAATGCCTGCGGTACCGGCTGGATAAGCAGAGGGTACGGCAGCCGGCAGTCCATCCAAGGGGAAATACAGGCGCTTTTTATTCCAGGGAATGCCCCCGTGGAGAGCTTCCAGAATAATAAACCCTTCCCCGCTTTCATTATTGGTGCGGTATACCCGCATCCGGGGAGCGGCTTGGCCGGGCTTCACCGTCTGGCTGGTTTTCAGATCGGGAATGAAGGGAACCAGCAGAATGGGGATACCGGTAGCGGCATACAGCAAATAAGCCGATTCCAGCAAGATAGCCGAAGCAATCAGGCCAAAGAAAAGAATCAGGCCGGCGATAAGGGCCAGGCTGTGTTTGGATTTGGTCATTAGGTTAGAAGGCCTCCTAAGTCGATCATGAAGACAATATGGATAACATGACTATCTTACCATAAGCGGAGCCGGGTTAAAAGCTGTTGAAAAATGACAATTGCGGGAGGAATCCGAATGAGGGCAAAAGTAGGGATCATCGGTTTGGGGGACATTGCGCAGAAGGCCTATATACCCGTGTTGGCTGCCCACAGCGGTGTGGATATCGCCGCTGTGATGAGCCGTTCCGCCCAGACGGTGGAGCGGGTGGGGCATAGTCTCCGGGTGCCCGGGCGGTATACCGGACTGGACCGGCTTTTGGGAGAGGTGGAGCTGGATGCCGTATTTGTGCACAGTCCCACGGAAACCCATTACGGGATCGTAATGCAATGTCTTCAGGCCGGTGTGTCTGTGTATGTGGACAAACCACTTTCCTACGAAATCGGAGAATCGGAGGAGATGGCCGCATGTGCCCAGGAAACGGGAAAGCTGCTGGCAGTGGGCTTTAACCGCCGTTTTGCCCCGCTTTATGTGGAAGCCAAAGCCTGGATGGAAGAGGCCGGCGGCTTCCGGCTGTGCTCCGCGGAGAAGCATCGCATCCGGCAGCAGAAGCATAGCGCCAAACAAACCCTGTATGATGATCTGATCCATATGATGGATCTGGTGCTGTGGTTGTCCGGCGAGATGGAGCCGGAGGTCCGGTACCGCCAGCAGGCGGATGCTGATGGGCGGCTGCTGTGGGGGACGGGCACTCTGGCGCTTGACTCCGGTGAAGCGTCCTTCAGCATGGTCCGCAGCGCAGGTCTGGACCTGGAGCGGCTGGAGCTGCACGGAGGCGGCCGGAGCGCGCGGGTGGTGAATCTGGAGCAGGGCACGTTTGCTGAAGCCGGCGGTGCTGTCCGTGAGGCTGGGTTCGGCAGCTGGGAGCCGGTTCCGCAGCGCCGCGGTTTTACCGGGGCGGTGGAGCATTTCCTGGCCAGCCTGTCAAATCCGGCAGCCTGCACTATCAGCGCTGACAAGGTGCTGCCGGTCCACCGGCTGATTGAACGGCTGTAAGCGCGGAGACAGGCAGCCAGTTTCGTAGCTTCCAAAATACACTCCCAGGCGGCGGAGGCTTGTGTTATTTCAGTTAGCGGAAATAATGGAAGATAAAGTTACGCTATTCAAATGCAAGGACACGTTTGTGGGCGGATAACGGAAGCTCTGCTTCCGTTATTTTGCCGTTGCCGCAGGAGTTCATACACTGTGGTGGGGAATAAGGAAAGTTGGCCTTCCCTTAAGGCCCCTTTCCGCAGCTGGGAATGGATTAGCGGAACCTTCCATTCCTTTATTTGAATCTCATACCTCCATCCTCACCGCTCCTTCACCTTACGCTTTTGCTGCTCCTTGTCGTTGGTCATACGCATTGGGTATAATGGAAGGATCGACCTATTTTATGACAGATCATGGCGGAGGAGTAGATCATGCATATTTTCCTGGCAGTGCTGGTAATGCTGGGCCTGATCGGCGTTTCTAATGTGGTAAATCGGTTTTTGCCGATGATTCCGGTTCCGCTGATCCAGATTGCTCTTGGCGCATTATTGGCAATGATGCCTTCCGGCGTACATCTGGAGCTGGAGCCGGAGCTTTTTTTCGTGCTGTTTATTGCACCGCTTCTGTACAATGACGGGAAACACACACCCAGGGAGGAGCTGTGGCGCCTCCGGGCTCCCATTCTGCTGATGGCGGTGGGTCTAGTGTTTGTGACGGTTTTTGCCGTAGGTTATGCCATCCACTGGATGCTTCCCTCCATTCCGCTTGCGGCGGCTTTTGGCCTTGCGGCGATTCTGTCGCCCACAGATGCGGTGGCAGTCAGTTCGTTAGCCGGACGGCTGCATTTGCCTAAAAGCCTCATGCGCCTCTTGGAGGGAGAGGCACTGATGAATGACGCCTCCGGTCTGGTGGCCTTTAAATTTGCCATCGCGGCTGCCGTTACAGGAGTGTTTTCTCTGCCCAAAGCCTCCTTCAGCTTTCTGGTCATTTCGGTAGGCGGTCTTCTCTTCGGTGCAGCTCTGGCCTTTGTGATCATTGGGGTGCGTAACCTGCTGCGCCGGTTCGGCATGGAGGATGTGACCATCCACATGCTGATCCAACTGCTGACTCCCTTTATGCTGTATCTGACCGCAGAGCATCTGGGCGTATCGGGCATTCTTGCGGCCGTTGCCGGCGGCATCGTCCATGCGGTGGAGGATGACCGTTCCCGTGACTACTCCACCTTTAACCAGCTGAACGTATCCCAGCTCAACACGGTTTCCTCCAGCACCTGGTCCGTTATTTTGTTTATCCTGAACGGTCTGGTGTTCGTGATCCTAGGCCTGCAGATTCCGGATGTGAGCATTACCGTCATCCGCAATCCCCTGCTTAATAACCTGCATATGTTCGGTTATGCCGCCGCCATATTTGTGATGCTGCTGGGTCTGCGTTTTCTGTGGACGCTGGTATTCACGAGAGTGGGAAAGGGCGGAGGCAAAACCGACTCTGTTTCCCTGAAAATGCTGCTGATGACCTCAGTTTCCGGTGTCCGCGGGGCCGTCACTCTGGCAGGTGCCTTCTCCATTCCCTTGGTGCTGAATGACGGCACGCCATTTCCGGAGCGGGACCTGATTATTTTCCTGGCTGCGGTGGTGATCCTGCTGTCGCTTCTGTCGGCCAGCCTGTTTCTTCCGCTGCTTGCCCGCCGGAAGGATGCCGCGTCCGGCCAGTCCCAGCTGGAGGAGGCCCAAATTAAGGTGCTGGCCGCAGCCATCCAGGCGGTGCGCCATGAGTCCTCCGAGGAGAATGAAGCCGCTGTTTCCTCGGTGATCGCCGACTACCGCCAATGGATCGGGCAGACGGAGGGAAAAACCTCATCAGGCAAAGGCGCCCGGCTGAACAAAGGAACGGAGATTCAGCTGCGGCTTGATGCCCTGCATACAGAGCGCCAATTCGCCCAAATCCAGCTTGACGAAGGACGCATTACCCCGGAGCAGGCGGAAATCTTCTTCAGAATGATGGATCAGATGGAGGCCCTGATGGCCAATCCCATGCGGATGTGGAAAGCAATGATGAAGCTGTTTTTCCGCAGATTGAAGCGTCCATTCGGCCATAAGGCCGGTTTTGACCGGTTTGCCGGAAAACGGAAGGATCTTGAAGCGGTAAGAAAGCTGAAGCTGCAAAGCAGTGAGGCCGCACTCCAGTTCCTGGTGGCGCAAAGCGGCTCACCGGTCCATAAGGAAGAGCGGGCTGCGGTAATCAGCCATTACCGGGAGGTGCTGGAGCGGTTCAACCGGATTTCCTCCATGGCCCGGCGCAATGACCGGAGCTTCCATGAGCAGCGGAAGGAGCTTCATGGTTTTGCGATCCAAGCCGAGCGGAATGTGGTGCAAGCCATGTACGAAACCGGCGAGCTCAACCGTGAAACCGCCGGTGAGCTGCGCCGCCGCATTAAGGCGCGGGAGGCCGTGCTCCTGGAGCAGGATGAAATGGTGTAAATACGCGGAAAACCCCGGTTGCTCGCGGCAACCGGGGTTTTTGTAGAGGCGCGGGATGCTTTGAATGATTTAACGGAAGCGTACTTCCACTATCGGAGTGATGAGGCCTGGAGTAGGCCCGTTAGCGGAAGGGGATTTCCGTTATAGGGCGTTAAGGGCCATGAACAGGGGTGACTTTGCGGCAATAGCGGAAATATGCTTCCCTTATTTCCCGTTATAAAGGCATTTGCCCGCCATAACGGAAAAAGGCTTCCGTTGCCGGAAGCCGCTGCATACATAGGGTGTTGGATGAAAGCTTACAAGCGCTTTTCCTTGAGTTTGTCCACCGTCAGCTCCACATCGGCTATACGGTGATTGAGAAAGCGGATTTCACCCCGCATATCGAGGATCTCTTCTCCTAGCTTCTCCTCGATCCGCACAAGATTGCCCTCCGCCCGGCGCACATCGAGGGTCAACCCTTCCAGCTTGGCATTGGTGAGCTCCTGGGCATTGCGGATCGCCGAGGACAGCTGGAACAACTCCGCTTGTCCAGCTTTAAGATTGGTGACGTCGCCCTTGAGGTCCTTTATATCCGATTTGACCGTTTGCATATCTTCGCCCAGGGTCTGGACGGCCTGCAGGATTTGGAGCAGAATGGGATCATTGGTGGACATAACGGACAAGCCTCCCTGGTTGATCTGGCAGAACGGACAAACAGTACATAACGTAAACAATAGGTTCTCCAGACGATTGGTATCATTATATCAGGACTGGGGGAGAAGTACCATTTCATTTTTTTGATAGAAACGGTATAGAAGCATCACCCGCCGCCGAATTTTTTCCGGTAGCCGCATTTGCGGCAGAGCTCCTCTACGGCGCACCTGCCGGAGAAGCCGTCCCGCAGCCTGCGGGCCCGGTCACCCTTCAAAATATCCGCAAATGGCTGCTCCCGCACATTGCCCAGAGCAATAACACCCTCCCCGTCGAGGCAGCAGGGGACCACCGTGCCATCGCAGAGAATGGCTGCGTGGGTGCGCAGCGCATGGCAGAAGCCCCTGCCCTCATCCTCGGGGGCATCCAAGCTGGGCCACTCGAACCGGTAATCCCGGTTCAAATAAATCCGGTCTGCTACCCGAAGACCTTTGCCCGGTAAGGCCGCATCCAAAGCATGGGGCGGAAGGGCAAAGGTTTCCTCCATGATTTGCGTCAACCGCCGGTTCAACTCCAGCCCGCTCGGCTCCTCCGTCCGCGGGGCATCCCACAGACGCAGGCTGACATAAATCCCCTGGTCGGCCGCCTCTTGGGCAAACCGGAGGCATTGCCGCAGATAGTCCAGCTGGTAAGCATCGCCCTTTTCCCGATGCTCTCCCATGCTGTGCAGCGACAGATTTACCTGCCGCAAAGCCGGCTTACCGAGAAGGCTGGCGCTTTTTTTGGGAAGCAGAGTGCCGTTAGTCGTGAGATTGACCTTCAGTCCCTCTTCGGCGCAAATATCCAAGAGCCCCCCGATGGACGGGTGCAGCAGCGGCTCTCCTTTGACATGAAGGCAAATCTGGTCCGTATAGGGCTCCACCTGCTTCAGAATATCCCGGAAGGCCCCGGGCTCCATAAACATCGCCTTCCTGCCTGTAGGCGGGCAGAAGCTGCAGGACAGGTTGCAGATGCTGGTGATCTCGATGTAGACTTTTTGGAAGGCTTTCATTGCGTTCTCCAATCCGTTATCGCTGATACTTCATTATACCAGCTTGTTCGCATTGCACCTACGGATTGATTATAATGAATAACAATCATATTCGAACATCAACCATAATGAGGAGAGACAAGCAACATGACTGATGCCCGATTTGCTGCTGACGGCGTATTTCCTTCCGTTTGCTCCCTGGACTGTCCCGACCAATGCGGGCTGTTGATCCATAAAAAAGACGGTAAGATTATCAAAGTAGAGGGGGACCCCTCCCATCCCGTCACCAAAGGAGCCATTTGCAATAAGGTCCGCAATCTACCCGAACGGATTCATGACCCGGCCCGGCTCCTTACACCGCTTAAACGCACTGGCCCCAAGGGATCAGGAGAATTTACCCCCATCACCTGGGAGGAAGCCATTCAAGAGATTACCTCCCGTTGGAAAGCTCTGATCGCGGAGGAAGGGGCTGAATCCATCCTTCCCTACAGCTTTTATGGCAATATGGGCTATCTGGGCACGGAGGGGATGGACCGCCGTTTTTTCCACCGGATGGGGTCGAGCCGTCTGCAGCGCTCCATCTGCTCTGCCGCGGGAGGCGTCGGCTACGGGTATACCATGGGCGGCGACTTCGGCACCAGCCCTGAGGATACGGTGAATGCCAAGCTGATCATCTTCTGGGGTGTCAATGCGGTCAGCACCAATATGCATCAGGTTATGCTGGCGGAGGAGGCCCGCAAGGCGGGGGCGGTGATCGTGGCCATTGATGTCCATAAGAACCGGACCGGCAAATGGGCCGACTGGTTTATTCCTCTGCGTCCGGGCACCGATGCGGCGCTGGCGTTAGGGATGATGCACATTCTCTTCGCGGAAAATATGACGGATGAAGCATTTCTACGGGAGTATACTGTCGGGGCAGAGGAGCTGCGGGAGCATGTCCGTGCCTATGATCCGGCAAGGGTTTCAACTATTACGGGCGTCCCCGTGGATGACCTGTACAAGCTGGCACGGATGTACGGCAATACGCAACCCAGCTTCATTCGTATCGGCAACGGCCTGCAGCATCATGACAATGGCGGGATGAATGTGCGGACCATTGCCTGTCTGCCGGCGATTACCGGCGCCTGGCTGCACAAGGGCGGGGGCGCCATCAAAAGCAACAGCGGGTACCTGACCCTGAATGAACGGGCGCTCCAACGGCATGATCTATTGAAGAGATCCACTCGGAGAATTAACATGAACCGCATCGGTGAGGCGCTGCTGGAGCTGACACCGCCTATACGTTCTTTGTATATCTACAATAGTAATCCGGCTATTGTGGCACCAGATGCCAACAAGGTGCGGGAGGGTTTGGCCCGGGAGGATCTGTTTACAGTGGTGCACGAGTTGTTTCTGACGGAAACGGCCCGTTATGCGGACATTGTGCTGCCGGCAACGTCCTCCCTGGAAAACACGGATCTCTATGAATCCTACTGGCATCATTATATCCACCTGCAGGAGCCTGTGCTGGAGCCGCTGGGGGAGAGCAAGTCCAACGTAGAGGTGTTCCGCCTTCTGGCAGTGGGGATGGGATATGAGGATCAGGCCTTGAAGGACAGCGAGGAGGAGATCATTCGTCAGGCTCTGGATGCGCCCAAAAACCCCGTGCTGGAGGGGATTACCTATGAGCTGCTGAAGGAGCACGGCTTTGTGAAGGGGAAGGTACGCCCCTTGTTCCCGGGCAAGCTGCCTACGGCCAGCGGCAAAATTGAGCTGTTTTCCAAAGCCATGCTGCAGGACGGTTATCCGCCGCTGCCGGAGTATGTACCCCTGCCGGATGAGGACGGGCTGCCGTTCCTGTTTGTGCCGGCGCCGAACCATAATTTCCTGAACTCCACCTTTTCCAATAATGAGAAGCATGTCCGTCTGGAAAAGGAGCCGCTGCTCCATATGCATGCCGCGGATGCTGCTGCAAGAGGAATTACCGCCGGGGATATGGTCAAAGTGTGGAACCGGCGCGGCGAGTGTGTAATGAAGGCGGCTGTAGGGGAGGATGTGCTCCCGGGTACGCTGGTCAGCCAAGGGCTGTGGGCGGATGCCACAGGAAAGAAGCGGGTGGTCAATGCCCTGACGCCTGCGCGTACGGCGGATATGGGCGGGGGAGCCGTCTTTTTCTCCGGACGGGTGGAGGTTGAGCGCCTGTAGGCGTTTCCCGGCTGCGGACTTATGGTAGAGTAGAGGTACCATAAACGGAAAAGGGGGCAAAGCAAATGAGTATGCCACCGGAAAATAAACGGTACACCTATGCGGATTATCTGACATGGCCCGAGGATGAACGGGTGGAGCTGGTGGACGGACAGGTGTATGCTATGACTCCGGCGCCTAACCGGATCCATCAGGAGATTCTGGGCAGGGCCTTTAACGCTTTTTCCAACTTTCTGAAAGGCCGCCGCTGCCAAGTTTATATTGCCCCCTTTGATGTCCGCCTGCCCAAGGGAAACGAACAGGACGACCAAACGGATACAGTGGTCCAGCCGGATTTATCGGTGATCTGTGATCCGGTAGGGCTGTTTCCCGAATGGGAGCTGTCTCTGAGTGAGGTTTTTGAATAAGCCTATAAAGGAATTGCTGTGAAATAAAAGCTCCGGACGTTGGTTGTCCCGGAGCTTCTTGCTGAAATCGGATTGTGCGGATAAGATCAGATAGAAGGCCGGTTGGGGACGTGGAATTTGGCCTCATTCTGCGTCAGCTTGGAGTCCTTGGTGCCTTGGGCGTTAGATGATTCGTCAGCCATGGCCTGCATCTTCTGCTTCAGGGTTTTCTTAGCCATTGGTTATCCTCCTATGGGCATTATAATGGGAAACAGGCTTAGCTTGCGGCTCCCGCCAGGCATTTAAACAAGGGAACTGCTGCCGGAGGGGATATACCCCCCTCAACCGTTTGAAAATAACTTGCCGGATATGAGACAATACGGATTAACGGAAAACGGATAGGAGTCCGATCATATGAAACCTGGCATGATTCTATCGGCTGTATTGTCATTGGCCGTTTTTGCGGCGCTAAATCTGTATTTGGGCTGGAACGGGGCGGTTTTCTGGCGCGAAGCCATACCGGGTGTTTCTGTTTGGTGGTTTTGGCTGGGGTATGGCATCTTGGCCTTGTCCTATATCGCCGCCATGCTGCTGCGGAAGGCGCTGCCTTATACCCTGGGCAAATGGCTCAAAATTATCGGCTCTTACGGCCTGGCCATTCTTTTTTATATGCTGATTTTGGTGCCTTTGGCGGATCTGGCTTATGGTCTGCTGCGTCTTACGGGTATAGAGAGAAGCCGGGCTTTGCTCTATTCAGGCTGGACCACTGCGGCTGTCCTGGCAGGCGTGATGCTTGCAGGAACGCGCAACGCCTGGAAGCCGGTTGTCCGGCATTATGAGCTGGAGGTGCCCAAGGCCTGCGGGGACGGACGTAAGGAGCTCCGAATCGCCGCGGCGTCGGATATTCATCTGGGTGCTGTGGTGGGTAATCCGCATTTGGTCCGGCTTGCAAACACGATGGACAAGCTGAAGCCTGATGTGATTCTTTTGGCCGGGGATGTGCTGGATGACAGTCTGGAGCCTTTTATCCGGGAAAACATGGCCCGGTCCATGAAGCTCCTCCGGGCGCCGCTTGGCGTGTATGCCTCCCTTGGCAACCATGAGTATTACGGCGGCCATATCGGCGATTATATCCGCCGGATGAAGGACATCGGCATCAAGGTCCTGACAGACCAGGTAGTGGATGTGGGGGGCAGCTTCTACATTGCCGGACGTAAGGACAGGGCGGCAGAGCAGATTGAAGCGGGAGGCCGCCTTAGTGTGGGACAGCTGCTGGCGGAGGCGGATCCGGAGCGCCCGGTGATTCTTATGGACCACCAGCCTTATGCCCTGCAAACCGCCGCAGAGGCGGGAGTAGATCTGATGCTATCCGGTCATACCCACAGAGGGCAAATGGCGCCGGCACATCTGGTGACGAGGAGATTGTTCGAGCTGGATTGGGGTTATCTGAAAAAAGGCGCCATGCATGTCATTGTATCCTCCGGCTTCGGATTGTGGGGGCCGCCCATCCGGCTGGGAAGCCGTTCGGAAATTCTTGATATCCGTCTGAAATTTATTTAATACAGGACAATCATCTATAAGGGGGAACCGCCATCATGGGAAATGAAATCAACATGCACGTGGAGCTGCTGACGTATACACCCGAAGCCAGAAAAATCGCCTTTACCGCTATCAGAACCTGCTATAGCCCCACGGAGCCCAGCGATCTGTTCGAAGGTGTACAGTACGAAAAATATCAGGAGCAAACTGCTACGGACGGACAAGGGGGCAGCGATGCGGACCGGTTGTTCCGCCATATCGTCGGCTCCGGCCATACCTCCACCATGGAGCATATCAACTTCACCTTTGCTCTTGAAGGAGTATCCCGGGTTCTGCTGGCCCAATTGACCCGCCACCGGGCTGGCTTCAGCTTCTCCGTCCAGTCCCAACGTTACGTCTCGGATGCCTCCGACAAAAAGAAGGGCGGCTTCCATTATGTTGTGCCGCCGAAGATTGCCGATATACCGGAGGCTGCGGAGTATTATGCGGAGCTGATGGAAAACCTGCAGGCTGCTTACGACAAGCTGGCGCAGCTGGGAGTGCCGCGGGAGGATGCGCGGTTTGTGCTGCCGAACGCAGCGTCCACCAACATTACCATGACCGCCAACCTGCGTGCCTTGTTGACCTTCTACAGCAAACGCCGCCCGGGCCGCGGCGCACAGTGGGAAATTGCCCAGCTGGCGGAGAAGCTGCGGGAAGAGGTGGTCAAAGCCGAACCGTGGCTGGACCCCTTTTTCGAGCAGGCATGATTACACTAATCGCAGCCACGGATCAAAACCGGGGGATCGGTCTGCAGGGCCGGCTGCCCTGGCGTTTGCCCGCCGATCTGGACCGTTTCCGGAGGATTACTACCGGCCACGCGGTGCTGATGGGCCGCAAAACCTGGGAGTCTATTGGACGGCCCCTTCCGGAGCGGACGAATATCGTAATGAGCCGCCATCCGGCTTCTGCGGAAGCGAAGGGTGTGCTTTGGGCCGCTTCACCTGAGGAAGCACTCCGGGTAGCCGGGAACGGGGAAGTGTTTATTATCGGCGGCGCCGAGATATACAGCCTGTTTCTGCCCCGGGCGGACAGGCTCCTGCTCACCCGGATTCACGGGGAGTTTCAGGCGGATGCTTTTTTTCCGGAGCTGGATGAGGAGCAGTGGGAGCAGGCTGAAGCTGTTCCGGGAGTAACCGATAAGGACAACCCTTATTCCTACGAATTCCGGGAGTTCCGGCGGCGTTAACTTGAAATCATAGGGACCCTGCCCCAAGCTCTCTACATTGACAAAGAACCGTCTTCTGAACGAAGGCGGTTTTTTGGCGTGTCTGGATGTGTTCCGAATCCTTGTTTTCACAACATTTCGTCTATTTTAATTTTCTTTCGGGCACCGGGGCGAAGATAAAAAAGCTCATTCATAACCTCACATAAAGTGTGAGGGAAATCATAGTCACTGTTTCCGATAAAAAATATAATCACCATGATAAAATTATTTTCTAATACTTTCAACCGAGTGTTTTCGGGTTTCCTTCATGCATCATCATGAGGAAAAGAAAAAAGGGGATTCTATCATGTACATTCGTAATCTGGCCACCCCAGTTTCCATGGAGGGACTTATGAAGCAGGCACGTGATGTGGTGATGATTATTGTTTCCGCTCTGCTGGTTTCCGTTGGGCTGAAGCTGTTCTTGATTCCGCACCAGCTGCTCTCCGGCGGCGTCGCAGGTCTTGCTTCGGTGATCGGGTACTTGAGCAATCCGAAATATATTTCACTGTTTTATTTTGGCATGAATCTGCCTATTCTCATTTGGGGCCTGGTTGCTGTTGGCAAACGTTATATCTTCCTCAGCATCGTATCCGTTGCCTCCACCACCTGGTTTCTCAGTGTGCTGCCCAGTGTTAAGGTGGTCAGCGACCCGATTCTGGCGGCGATCGCCGGAGGTGTAATTATTGCCGGGGGCATCGGCTTCTCTCTGCGGGCGGGCGGCTCTACAGGCGGGTTCGATATCCTGGGCTCCATCATTACGCGTAAACGCGACATTCCTATCGGAACAGTGCTGTTCATTATGGACGGTATGGTTATTCTGACCTTGGGCTATTTCAAAAGCTGGGATTTGGCCCTGTGCACCATGCTGTGTACCTTCGTCAAAAGCAAGGTGGTGGATATGATCCATATCCGCCATGTGAAGGTCACCTGCTTTATCGTCACCAAAAGGCGGGATGAGATGCTGGCGCGGTTGAAGCTTTTGCCCCATGGCGTCACGGTGGTGAATGCGGAGGGCGGCTACAGCCACGAAGGCAATTGTATGCTGATGACCGTTACCACCCGCTACGAGCTGGCCGAGCTGCGCAAGGCCATTCTGGAGACGGACCCCAAATCCTTCGTCAATGTGCTGGAAACGGTGGAGGTTATGGGCCGCTTCCGGCGGCTGGGATAAAAAATGAATGTGGAAACACCCCCGGATGGACAAAAGCCGGGGGTGTTTATGTTAGGACGTGTTTGCAAATATGGACTAGAGCTGCGCGATTATATCTCCTGCCAGGAGAGAAGCAGGGCCGCCGGGGCGCAGTTGTGCCGCCCTGTCACCGGCGGCGCCATGCAAATATACCCCCAAGGCAGCTGCCTCACCCGCGGGAAGACCCTGGCCCAGCAGGGATACGATTAAGCCGGCCAGTACATCTCCTGCCCCGCCGGTAGCCATGCCCGGATTGCCGGTGCCATTTATATAAACGCGGCCGTCGGGAAGTGCGGTAACAGTGCAGGCTCCCTTCAGTACCAGTACCACACCATGCTCCTTGGCGTAGCGGATGGCCGTGCCGATGCGGTCCTGCTGGATCTGAGCAGTAGGGATGCCCAGAAGGCGGGACATTTCCCCTGGATGTGGGGTGAGGATAGTCGGCCGGCCTTCGGGCGCTTTCCAGGCGGAGAAGTCAGTTGCCTCTGCCGCCATATTGAGGGCGTCCGCATCCACCACCAAGGGGCAGCGGGTTTCTTCCCAGACACGCCGCAGCCAGGCGGTGTCGCATGCCCACCGTCCCAGGCCGGGGCCGATAAGCATGGCGCTGCGGGAGGCGGCCAGCCCGGCCAGAGCCTGGGGCGGGACGGCAGCCCAGCCGGCTGGCACAGCTGAGGAGCGGGAGTCTGGTGAGTCAGCAGCAGCTGTGAAACGGGAACGTGGTGGAGAAGTGGCAGCAGCTGCCTGGTCGGGAGTCAGGTGATGGGAAGGTAAAGGTGCTTCTGCCAATGGCGCCAGCATCAGCTCCGGCGGGCGGTTGACGGCCAGCGGCGACAGGGAGGCGGGCAAGGCCCAGCTCACCAGGCCGCTGCCGCCCCGCAGCGCGGCACCTGCTGAGAGCAGGCCCGCGCCCATCATGCTGGCGGAGCCGGCGGCCACCAGCACATGGCCGTAAGTGCCCTTGTGGGTGTCGGCGGCCCGGGAGCGGTGCGGGTCAATGCCCAGGGCCGCTGCCGCGGTCTGGGCATTGACGTAACGCACCGGCACATTCTCCCCGCGGGCCAGACTGGTTGGTATGCCAATGGGCGCCACGGTGACCTGCCCGGCGTATTCTGCGCCGGGGTGCTGCACCAGCCCCCGCTTTAAGAAGGCCAGGGCCACGGTGGAGATGGCCCTGATGCAGGCGGCATGGACGGCGCCGGTATCGGCGTCCATGCCGCTGGGGATATCGGCTGCCACGATAGGCAGCCCGCTTGCATTGGCGGCGCGGATCAATGCCGCATACGGCTCCCGCGGCGGCCCGGCCGCGCCGGTGCCCAGCAGCGCGTCGACGACACCGGAGTACCGCTCCCAGCGGAGCGGTACTCCAGACGCCGACGCGTCCAGGCAGGGCACGCCGAAGCGGGCGGCGATGGCCGCCTGGGCCGCGGCAACGCCTTCAAGCTCAGCGGCGGGCACCGCCAGCGCCACGTCTACGGCAAGACCCGCCTCCATCAGATGGCGGGCCGCCGCAAAACCGTCGCCGCCATTGTTGCCCTTGCCGGCCAGCACAAGCCAGCGCTCCCGGCGGTGTGCGCTGTCCACCGCGTTGCTGCTGTGCTTCACGCCCTGGCTTCTACCGCCAGACTCCGCACTCACCAGGCCGCCGTCCCCGCCGCCTCGCACCGCCGCGACCCGGAGCGCCTCCTGGGCAATGGCTCTGCCCGCATTCTCCATCAGCACCATGGCCGGGATGCCGATATCCTCGATGGTCAGGCGGTCCAGTCTGCGCATTTCCTCCGACGTTACCACAAACATGCTTCCAACCTCCCTAAAAGAATGGTTTTCGAATAACGGAAGCATATTTCCGTTATTTGCTCCAGGAGCAGGGAAAAATGATCATAGCGGAAACCCGTTTCCGCTATTCAACGAACAACAGCCAGCTGGCTGGCTGCCAAACTCAAATAGCGGAAAAGCGCTTCCGCTATCATGCCTAAAATAGGCAACCTCGCCCAAATAGCGGAAACCGGGTTCCGCTAATCTGCCCCCCCGCACCGCCAACGCGCAGGTGGCGCGGTGGATAAGGGAAATTGAGCGAAGGCTGATGCTGGTTAAGCTGAGGCCGATGGCTGGCTATGTTATAGACTGGTTAATGCGGCGGGGCCTCTCTCTGCGGACCTTACCCATCTTTACCCCACCAGCAGATCCCAGATCTGCTTGCCGATTAAGAGGGTAGTCACCCCGAGGAACAGCGGCTTTACATAAGCGCTGCCGTTCTTGATCGCTAACCGGGAGCCGGTTAAGGCTCCGGCGATCATGGCGATGCCCATGGGCAGGCCGTAGGGGACATTGACCACCCCCAGCGCGAAGAAGGTGGCCAGGCTCCCCAAATTGCTGGCCAGGTTCAGCGCCTTGGAGTTGGCGGAGGCTCCGACAAAATCAAAGCCCAGCAGGAGGAACATAAAAATTAGGAAGGAGCCGGTACCCGGTCCGAAGAAGCCGTCATAGAAACCCAAGGCCACCGCACCGCTGATCAGCACCGTCCGGTTTCGCCCTGTGGCTCCGGCAAAATGACTTTGATTTCCCCAGCTTTTCTTGCATAATGTATAGAGAGTTACCGCGATAAGCATCACCACCACCATGGGCTTGAGGAAGGTGGCGGGAATCTGCTGGACCGTCAGGGACCCCAGCACCGCTCCTGCCAGCGATAACGGAAACAGCCATGCCACAAGCCGAAAATTCATTTTTCCGGAAAAAAGGAAGGAGGCCGAACTGGTCAGCGAGGACATGGTGCCCGCCAGTTTGTTGGTCCCCAAAGCCAGGCCGGGAGGAAGCCCCGCAAATAACAGCGCCGGCATGGAAATAAGCCCTCCGCCGCCTACCACGGAATCAATGAAGGCTGCCACGAACCCGGCGCCCACCAAAAATAGCAGCATGTACAAATCCGGATGATCCACTACCATTCTCTCCTTTAATCCATAATTCGTATCCCAAAGCGGTCTCATCCCAGTATAACGAAAAAAAGGAGCCTGCCAAGATGATTATTCTGAAGACAAAAGAAGAAATTGAGAAGATGCATGCGGCGGGGCGGATTTTAGCCGCCTGCCACCGTGAAATAGAGAAGATGATCCGCCCCGGGGTCACCACCTGGGAGATTGACCAGTTTGCCGAACGCTTCATGAAGGAGCACGGCGCCACTCCGGAGCAGAAGGGCTACCATGGTTATAAATATGCCACCTGCGCTTCGGTAAACGATGTGATCTGCCACGGCTTCCCCAAGCTGGAGCCTCTGGCCGATGGCGATATTGTCACCATCGATATGGTGGTGAACCTGAACGGCTGGCTGGCGGACTCCGCCTGGTCCTATCCCGTGGGGAATGTCAGCGAGCAGGGCCTGCGGCTTTTGACAACCACCAAGGATGCCTTGTACCGGGGGATCGCCCAGGCGGTAGCCGGCAACCGCATCGGCGATATCTCCAACACGATCCAAACCTTCGCCGAGGCTGAGGGGTATTCCGTCGTCCGGGATTTTATCGGTCACGGCATCGGCAAAGACATGCATGAGGATCCGGAGGTTCCCCATCACGGACCCAAGGGCAAGGGACCGCGGATCAAGGAAGGGATGGTCTTCACCATCGAACCTATGCTGAACACCGGGTCCTACTATGCCAAGGTGGACGCGGACGGCTGGACGGCACGGACTGTGGACGGAGGGTTGTCCGCCCAATACGAGCATACCATCGCGATAACCGCCCAAGGGCCTTTGATCCTGACGGAGCATTGATTCCGGCGGATTGGCGGCTGCCGTTATCAAATTGCCGCCGCCGATTGCCGGAGGCAGATACCGACTTTATAATGGAATAGACACACGCATCTACGCGTTTGCACCAATGAAAAAGTAGGTGAGCCATTGCTGGACCGACTATCTTGCCGCTTAGGACTGCTCACCCTTAAACAAAGACTCCGGTTTTGGGTCAGCTTGATTATTGTTGTGCTGGGAGCCTTGATTCTCATCAGCACCTCCATAACGGAGGCGCGCTACAAAACAAGAGAAACGCGGCAGCAGCTGAAGGATGCCATCGGTCTGCAAAGCACCTTCATCAACCGTTGGCTGGAGAACCACAGCACCCAGATCGGGCTTTTATCCCATCTTATGTCGGGACGGACCGGAAGCAAGGATGAAATCAGCCGCATCTTCAAATCCTTCATGTCGGAGGAAGGAGAATATACAGCTGTCCTATATGTAGACGCCCAAGGGAAGATTATCATAGATTCCCAGAGTCCCGACAGCAGCGGGGATGTGTCCGACCGGGACTACTTCAAGGAGGCCAAGGCCGGGAGAAGCTTGATTACCGATGTATTGATCAGCAAAAATTCCAGCAGACCCTTCTTGTTCATTTCCTCGCCTATCATGGATGAGAACAACGTCTTCAACGGGCTGGTTTGCGGCGTCATCCATATCGGCATCCTGGAAAAGGTAATGAACCAGTTCGATTTTGGCAATGCCGGAGAAACATATCTGCTGAACAGAAGCGGGCAGTTCATTACCGTTCCTCTTGGAGTGGAGGGGACTCCCCTGAATCTGGTCAACACTTCACCCATTGCCGATCTGGCCCAAGCCGGAACCTCCTCCAACAAGGTGTATGCCAATTATGCCGGCGAACGGGTAATGGGGCAGTACGGCTGGGTGAAGGACAAGGAGTGGCTGGTTGTGGCCGAAATGAAGCACAGCGACATCTTCCGGGCCCTCTATACCGATATTCTGCTGATGGCCATCATTGTAATCGCCATGCTGCTGCTAAGCTTTGTTTTAACCTTCAAGTTTACGGAAGGGCTTCTCCGTCCCATCGGTCTTCTGTTGCGTGGGACAAGCACGATCCGGGAGGGGGATTATGACTTCCGCATTCCTCCCAACCAGTTCGCCTCCGCTCCCGAGGAGCTTCAGCAGCTGTGCGAGAATTTTAACCGTACCGGCAAAAAGCTGAAGTCCACCATTCAGATGCTGGAAATGACGGCGGTGGTGGATCAGCTGACGGAAGTATATAACCGCAGGCATATTTTGACCGAAGGGCCGCGGCTTCTGGAAACCTGCATACGGGCGGGACAGCCCTGCTCCGTGCTTATGCTGGACATTGATTTTTTCAAAAAGGTGAATGATACCTTTGGCCATCTGGTGGGGGACCGCGTGATTATCCACGCCGCTTCCCTTCTCCTGTCCTGCATCCGGTCCTGCGATATGGTATCCCGTTACGGGGGCGAGGAGTTTCTGATTCTGCTTCCCAATGCCCCGGCAGAAGGCGGAGTTGAGCTGGGGAACCGGATCCGCCAGGCTTTTATGGAACAGCCATACAGGGAGGAGGGGTTGGAAATCCCCCTGACCGTCAGCATCGGCGTGGCTGATTACCGGAAGGACTACAGCTACGGCACATCTACACTGGAGGATATGATATCCCGGGCGGACCAGGCCTTGTACCAAGCCAAACGGATGGGAAGAAACCGGGTGGAGCTGTCGGGTCAAACTGTCCCCACCCCCTAAAAAATTACTTGGAGGAAAACACATGATCAAAAAACTGGAGCACATCGGAGTATACGTCAATGATATGGATGAATCCATCGCCTTTTATACGGAGGTGCTGGGTCTTAATCTGGCGTCACGCAAGCGGCTGGATAACGGAGTGGAGCTTTCGTTTCTTTCCTTTCCCGGCCACCCGGAGACGGAAATTGAGCTGATCGGACGAGGCACGGAGGGGATGTCGGACAGTGGAATTGTCCATCATATCGCCTTTACGGTAACGGATATCGAAGCCGAGCTGGAGCGTCTGAAGGGGTTGGGCATCCGGCTGTTGGATGAGGAGCCCCGGACCATACTGGGCGGGACCCGGATTGCTTTCTTTTTCGGCCCCAACGGGGAGCGTTTAGAGTTTTTCCAGCCCGCCCTCTGAGCACTTGGGATGGAGAGAATGGGTCAAAAGTTTTCCATCCTGTAATGATGTGAAGGATTCCGGAAAAAAAGGAAGAAATATTAAGTAAGAATGTCCTCCACATTCCCTGAACGGGAGGAAAGACCCATGACCCATTTCATTCGCCGTTGGAAATCGCCATTTCATTTCGGGTTTATCTCCTGCATCCTGGTCCTTGCCAATGGCCTTCTGGCCTCCACAGTGGAACTGTTCCTCCGTTCCGGATCATTGGACAAGAGTCTGTTTTGGTATTTGGCGTTATCCGATGTTCTTTCTATCGCGGCCCTGATTATCGGGGTTGTGCTTGTCCTGCGTTTGCCGGTTATTGCAGCTGCAGGAAAGCCATCACCGTATCCCTCCGCCATCCTGTCCGCTGCTGAGAGTGCTGCGGCGGTGGAGCCGGAAAGCTTGGCCGTACCGGATGTCTCCCCTCATTATCTGGACGTATCCCTGGAGCAGGATACGGATACGGCCGGGCGTCTGCGGGTGGTGGAGAGTCTGAGAAGAGCCAACATTTTTTGGAGCTCCTTGATTGAACACAGCACGGATGCTATCTATCTGACCGATCTGGACGGGAACATCCAGCGTGCCAATCCGGCCTTTGAGGCGCTGTATGGCTACAGGGAGGAGGAGGTGACCGGCGCATTTCAGCCTTTCCTGCAGGACAAGGACGCGCCGGAATTTCTGGAATTGATCCGCAAGGTCAAAAACGGGGAAGAGGTAAGCGGGTACGAAACCGTCCGCCAAACCAAGGAAGGCAAAGAAATTCATGTCAGTCTGACCCTGTCTCCCGTCCGTCTGGATGATGGAGAGCCGGTTGCGCTGGCAGCCATCTGCCGCAATATTACCGAACGCAAGGAGACGGAGGAGCTGCTCCGCCGCTCCGAGAAGCTGTCGGTGATCGGCCAGCTTGCCGCCGGTGTAGCCCATGAAATCCGCAATCCCCTGACCACGCTGCGCGGCTTCGTCCAGCTGTTCAAGCAGCGCCAAACCGGAAACCAGGAATATCTGGATCTGATGCTGGATGAAGTGGAGCGGATCAACTTTATTGTCAGCGAGTTTATCATTCTCTCCAAGCCCCATCTGAACCAATTCCTGTATAAGGACCCCGGTGAGCTCCTGGAGGATACACTACGGGCGCTGCAGCCCCAGTCCCACATGAGCGGCGTGCGGCTTGAAGCCGGCATTGAGCAGAATTTGCCCCGGATGCTCTGTGAGGAAAATCTTGTGAAGCAGGTGTTTTTGAACATCATCAAAAATGGAATGGAATCCATGCCTGAAGGGGGAGTAATGAGGATTGATGCGGCTCTTGAGGGACAGGAACGGATTAAGTTCCGGTTCATGGACCACGGGTCCGGGATCCCCCCGGATATGCTGCGCCGCTTGGGAGAGCCGTTCCTGACCAGCAAGAAGAATGGAACCGGATTGGGAATCATGGTTAGCCAGCAGATCATTGCCAATCATAAGGGGAGGCTGCATATTGCCAGCGAGTTAGGCAGAGGCACCTGTGTGGAGATTGTGTTTCCCGTGAATTTCCGCCAGCTGTCGGAGGACCTGGACACGGAGGACTGCGAGGCCTTGCCCGAAACCAGGGTCACAGTCCAAGCCTGTCCTCCTCATATTACCACTACCGGCAGAGGAAACTGACCCGGCGGGATGCGAAGAAAGCGGGCGATGCCGAGGGCATGCCCGCTTTCTGCTGTCACGGTTATCCGCCGAAGGAATCGCGGAACGCCCGGTTCAGCTCCTCCTCCCCCACATTCCACAGCGGGGCAATGGAGGGGCTCACTTCCTTTTCCCACCAGTCCGCCAGAGCCTTCCGGTTGCTCCCGTTCTCCACAATCCACAGCAGATTCAGGGCTACCTTTTTGAAATACAGCTCCTCCGCCTGCTTCAAGGGTTCGGGGGCAATATAGGTTTTCAGCCTCTTGATGGTCCGGTACAGCTCCTTTTGGCAGGAGCGGCGAATTTGACGGGCAGTGGGAAGAGGCTTTTCGTGCTTGGCATTGCGCATGGGATTGGTTTGCATGGATACCACCAGCCTAATTGTATCTTGGAAGACATAAGTAGTGTATGCGGCGGGGGCCCAATGGGCGACAGAATAAGAAGCTGCGAGGAAATTAGTATCCGCTTTTGCTGACAAAATCTCCACGGTTTTGGGAGTTTTGTCAACAAATTAGCGCTACTTATTTCGTCGCAGTCTCTAAGGTCTGCCTTAATCCACCACTATGTAGCCGATCATCGGCCCATTGTGGTTTTTGTCCGGATGGGTCAGGCAGATCAACCGGTAAACCCCCTCCTTGGAGGCCTGGAAAGCCACGGTGGTTTCCTTGCCCTTTTTCACTTCCCCCTTGATGCGGGTGCCTTCGATATAAAAGGGATGGCTGTCTCCGTTGACGCCGTACAGCACCAGGTTGATGATTTCGCCTTTTTCCACGAATATGGTACCCGGGTCCCACCTGTAGGCCTCAATGACAGTGCCGTCCTCCAGGGTGGATTTGGCCTCTGCCGTGACCATGTGAATGGTCCGGGGACCCTCCGGCTGGCCGTCAACCGGCTGGTCGCCGGAGTGATAGAGCCGGTAGAAGAACAGCCCGCTTGCAAGGAAAATAAAAGCTAGGGCACCGACCCACAGATGGCGACGCTTCAGCATGATTACCTTTGACATAAGGGCTCACTCTCCCGTATAAATATGGTTGTTGGGCGGTGTCTGAAATTTAGGCACGCCCTGTTGCCCCCTGCGCCGCGGGGCACGTCCTACGCTTAAAACTATGCTGGCGTAATGCCGGATAGTACGAACCCTGTCCGGTTTGGCAGCAATTGGGTACTAGCCGGATTTGTGATAGAATAGGATGAGTTAATCCCCAAAGCAATCCCCCAAAAGTGAAGGGATGCTAACTCCCCAAAAAGTGAAGCTATGCTAACGCAGCATATTCCGATTACTTTTCGGGGACCCCCTGGAATCATTTATCAGCAAGAGTCTTCAAATTAAAATGTCCGTGAGGACCGGAAAAGGTAGGATGAAGATGGGAGAGCTTGTGCACCGCATTCTGGAAGTCATTACAGGTATGGGCTATTGGGGTATTTTGATCGGACTGGCCATTGAAGTGATTCCGAGCGAAATTGTTCTGGCCTATGCGGGATATCTGGCCTATCAAGGCCAGATCAATATGGTGGAGGCCGTGATTTTCGGCACCATCGGCTGTCTGCTCCAGCAAATTGTGCTGTATGCCATCGGCATCTACGGGGGACGGCCCTTCGTGGACAAATACGGCAAATATCTGCACATCAAACCAAAGCACATTGATTTGACCGAACGCTGGTTCAACAAGTATGGGGCGGGTGTAGTGTTTACCTCCCGGTTTATCCCCGTGGTCCGGCAGGCCATCTCTATCCCGGCGGGAATTGCCAGAATGAACCTGGCCAAGTTCCTGATTTATACCGGGTTAGCCTCTATCCCTTGGGCAATTTTGTTTATTACGCTGGGCAAAAAGCTGGGCGAAAACTGGGAAAGCATCGACGAGAAGGCAGGGCCCTACACTCAGCCTATTCTTTGGGGCGCATTGGCCCTGACGGTCTTATATGTTCTGTATAAAGTCATTTTCCGCAAAAAAAATCCCGCCGTCGCAGCGGATACCGGCTCCCCGAAAGGCGGAGAAACCATCGCCGTCCGGTTGAATGCCATCGGCAGCGGCTATCGCGTGCTCCATAGCAGATCCATCAGCACCAGCAGCGCTTCCCGGGAGTTTGCTCATCTGGTGGTCGGCCCCAACGGGGTGTTCCATATTGAGGAGAAGGACTGGGACGGCGCCGTTACATTTACTTCAGGAGGGGTGGAGCGCGGTAATGGAGGACATAAGGAGGACCCTACGGCACAATTGTACCGCCAAGAATTTGTGCTGAAGGAGCTTTTGCGGGACAATAGAATAGAGGCGGATGTGACGGGGGTGTTGTGCTTTAGCAACCCGGACTGTACCTTGAGCGGGAAAAGCCAAGCTTTTGCAGCCGTGAAGCCGGAGCAACTGGCGGATGCCATCCGGAGCCATCACACCAAACGGGGGTTAACTCCCGAAGACGTGGACAGAGTGGTCAGGCTGTTGGAGGAATCCGGCTCCCCCATTCGGTAGAACCTCATTACCCAACAGATCAGGAGGAGATCCAATGAGCAAAAATCTGTATTCCCTGCTTGGAGCAGGCTTGGAGCCGCAGCAATTTATCGAGGGCATGACGAAGAACAAGGAGAAGTTTCAGGAATGGACGGACAGCTTCAGCTGGCAGGAGGAGGAACGCGCTTATTTCGAATCCCTGCGCAACCGGGATGATCTGCGCTGTCTGATTCTGGCCGCCGAATGGTGCGGAGATGTGGTGCGCAATGTTCCCGTGGTACTGAAGGCTCTGGAGCCGTCGGGTATCCCTGTGCGGATTCTGATCATGGAGGAACATCCGGAAGTGATGGACCAGTTCCTGACCATGGGCGGCAAAGCGATTCCCATTGTAATTTTTACCGATGCGGGCGGGTATGTCCTGGGGCATTGGGGACCTCGTCCCAAGCATGTGCAGGAGGCGATGACCGCCTTCAAGCTGGCCAATCCAGACCGGGAAGCAGCGGATTACCAGGAGAAGCTTGGGGAGGCACGCCAGGAAATGGGACGCCGCTACGGCGAGGGCACCGGGTATCACCGGGTGATCGTGACGGAGCTGCGTGAGCTGATTTCTTCTTTTTAATGGAAATGATAGATTTTCGTATTGGAGGCTGCCGCTTTGCTGAAGATTGAGACTATCCCCTTGGGGCCCTTGGGGACCAACGCCTATTTATTGACCAACGCCGAAGCGGGACAAGCGGTGGTCATTGACCCGGGGACCAATCCCCAGCCGCTGATCCGCCGTGTGCAGGACCTTGAGGTAACCGCCATTCTGCTGACCCACGCCCATTTTGACCATATCGGCGGGGTGGATGAGCTGCGGAAGCTGAAGGGCTGCCCGGTTTATCTGCATGATCTGGAGGCGGATTGGCTGACCAATCCCAAGAAGAACGGTTCCCTGATGTGGCCCGAGGTAGGGCCGCCTGTGGTTACCGATCCGGCGGAATATGGCCTGGACGACGGCCAGGTGCTGAAGCTGCTGGGTGAAACCTTTAAGGTCATCCATACCCCCGGACACTCCCCGGGCAGCGTGAGCTTTTTGTGGGGGGATATCCTGTTTGCCGGGGATGCGCTATTTAAGCTTTCGGTGGGCCGCACGGATCTGCCGGGAGGCCATCACGAAACCTTGATGGATACCCTCAAGAACAAGCTGATGAAGCTGGATGACCGTGTGCAGGTTTATCCGGGCCATGGCCAACGGACCAACATCGGCTTTGAAAGAGCCAACAACCCCTACATCGAGTAACCATTCCCCCAAAAGTGACGAGATGCTTCGAAGCAGATTCCGATTACTTTTGGGGGAGCCCCCGAAATAAATCAAAAAAATGGTCGGACATAGAGGGCAGGAAGTCCACACGGGGTGGCGCCTATTTTGCCGGGTATGGGTGAATACCGTGTTTTCCAGTGATCTCCACCCATAGACTGTTGGTGTATCCCAACAACCTAAGGAGGTTCACCCATATGAATTATGGTAATGCCAACAATATGTCCCCTATGGTTTCGCCTGCTTCCGTCAACGCCATGCCCAACATGATGCCGAATGTAATGCCCAATGCAATGCCTAATGTCATGCCGAATGTAACGGTCACAGAGAACATCTACATGTTCCCCTATGCCAAACCGAAGCCTCCGGTATATTCCGATGCGGCTCTCATTCTGGTGCTGTTCATTCTTCTGGTTATCATCAGCCGCGGAGTCGGATTTATCGGCAAGTGCTAATTCGTACGTCCAAGAAGCCGCTCTTCCCAAAAGGAAGGGCGGCTCTTTATGTTAGGCAGCGGAATCAGCTGTTGTTCAGCTTGCGCAGCAATTGGCTTACATAGCCCTGGGAAATTCCCAGCATCTCCGCCAGCTCCTGCTGCCGCAGATTAGGCTTTTCTTTGAGGATGTCCTCCACCTGCTTGAGCTTATCCGACTTGGAGCGGCGTCTGTCTTCCTGAACAGGGGGGGCCTGCACAGCCGGCCCTTGCTCCCGGTTATGCTTCAGCACCTCCTTAATGCAGGATTTACAGATCAGCTGGTTGCGGAAGTGCACCAGGTCATGGGAATCCATGCAAAACAGGCAGCAGTTGGACTTGTACCTCCGGACAATAATGGTGTTCTCATCCACGAAGAATTCGATGGGATCCTCCAGCCGGATACCCAACAGGTCCCTGGTTTCCTTGGGGATGACGATTCTGCCCAGACTATCCAGCTCGCGTACGATTCCGAACGTTTTATAATTGCCGTCCATGTAAAAAACCTCCAATTTTATCCTGTTTCAACTGATCCGCATTGCGTCCGCGGCACGCAGGGCTGCAGTGGACGTTTCGTTTCAGTGCAATTATAACTTGCAATACCTTGTAATTAAACCGAAGTGCATGCATCCAGTTGTATGTAAATCATGCAGCTGCCCATGATCAAAAATCCCTCTATCTGCATCCCCATAAAGCCTGCCGCCGCTTGGAGCGGAGGGAAACCGGCACCGGAGGGCCTATCCTTTTTACGAAAAGGGAAGTGAATGGGCAATCATCGATATCTTGACTAGATTTTACCAAACCTAAGAGAGATTGTATATGGATAAGTGCTTTTTTTATACTTTTATTCTCGTTTTTTTTGCGCGAGGTTGCAAGCACTTTTGCATGGGTGCGAACGTGAAATGTGCTGAACATTTGACCGGGGTCATGTACAATATGAGTATATATTTGGAAATAAAGGACGTGTCTGGGTTGGAAGAACTGACTTTTGATGAGCTTTTTTCCCAATTGTTTATCGACGCTGTGAAAGAAGAAATGGAACAGGTAGAACTTCCGGAGGCTTTTGCGATCCAATCTTCCTGGGAAACAGTGGCGCGTCACCTGGAGCATGTTCATCAGAGGAGGGAAAAAAACAATGGAATTGCTGAGCAATGAAGTGCTGGTTCATTGTTACCGCGATGCCGTTCGGCTCGGATTGGAGCAAGCATTCATAGATCTGCTGGCCATGGAAATGAAACGAAGAGATCTGGATTGCAGCACATCATATATTGGCAACAACTGCAAAATGGGTGCCTGATATAGGCGTTGGCCGGAATTGTTCCGGTCAACGCTTTTGTTTTGGGCAAATTCGGTGTACAATCTTCGATATGTGCCTTTTTTTGACTGCTTGAGAGGTATCCTTACACCGGGAGGAATATTAGTGTGAAAATTCGTAGCCTTTATCTGAAACTGCTTGTGTTTCTGCTTCCCTGTTTGATTCTTTCCTTCGGATTGGTCTCCGGGATCAGCTATTTTTTTGCCCAACGATCTCTTTCGAATAGTGTGGAAGATACGGCCCTGGCCATCGGCCAGGATTACAGCCACCGGATTCAGGGCTTCATTAATGAAGCGGTAATCCAATCCGCTGATTTTGCCTCCGTTCCCGGCTTGCAGGATGTGAGCAACCTCTGGAATGTGGTTCATGTGCTGCAGGATAACAAAAAACGCTCCGGCTATCTGGAAAGCATGTTTTTTGTTTTTCCGGACGGTACGGGAGTGCGGTCCGACGCCACCTCCATGAGCATGGCGGATATGGATTTTTTCAAAACCGTGGTGGAAACCAAGCAGCCTGCCGTGTCCAGCCTGCAGATCTCCTCTACAACGGGTAAACCTGCTTTTTACGTGGCGGTTCCGGTTCTGAACGGGGAGAAGCTGAACGGTGTGCTCACCGGCTCCTTTGCCTTGGACAAGCTTGGGGAGCTGATGAAGGGTCTAACCTTCATGGATACGGGTTATGGCATGCTGGCCGACGCCAACGGCGATATTATCGTACATCCGGCTATGCCCGAGCTGGCTGGCAAGCTGAAGCTGACGGAGAAGGAAATTGCTCCGGAGCTTCAGGTTAAGCAAAAGCAGCTGGATAACCGGCTTCTGACGCTGTTTAAGTCCGCAGCGGATTCGGGCAGCCAGATGCGGGGCACTTATAAATTTGTGGATGGGGTCACGCATATTTCCGTGTTTACCCCTTTTGACCTTCCCGGGGGGAACCGCTGGATGATGATGGTCACCGCGCCGGCAGATGAGGTTAACCGTGAGCTGTCCAGCCTGGCCGTCAGCATTCTGGTGATTTCTCTCTTGTGTCTGGTCCTGGCTGCAGCAGCTATTGCATACATAAGCCGTTTGATCGCCAAACCCATTACTGTCATCCGTGACGATTGCAAAATGCTGGCCTCCGGAAATCTGCAGGAGCAGGCCCGCCAAATCCGCTCTGAGGACGAGATCGGCCAGCTTGCGGACGGGTTCAGGGATATGCGCACCACCCTGCGGGGGCTTATCACCCGCGTGTATGCCCAATCCGAGCAGGTGGCTGCCTCCAGCCAGGAGGTGACAGCCAGCGCCCATCAGTCCTCTGTGGCCGTCAACCAGGTGGTGGAGTCCTTCACCTCTATTGTGCAGGGTTCGGAGCGGCAGGCCGTCTCCGTCAACCGGTTGAATGAGGTAGCCGAGGATTTATTCGCCCACACCAGCCAAATTGCGGAGGCTGCCGATAACGCGGCGGAGGTGGCCCGCAAAACCTCCGAGTCGGCAAACACCGGCTCCGGGACGGTTGCGGAAACCCTGGCGCAAATTCATGCGGTGGGCAGCGGCTCTGACAAAATTGGCGTAGCTATGGACGAGCTCGACCGGAATTTCGCCGAAATCAGTAAAATAGTCGGCATCATCTCCTCCATCTCCGGACAAACCAACCTGCTTGCCTTGAACGCATCGATTGAAGCTGCCCGGGCAGGCGAGCATGGGCGCGGTTTTGCCGTGGTGGCGTCGGAGGTCAGGTCACTGGCCGAGGAATCCAGCGGCGCTGCCTCCCAGATTACGGCGTTGATCGCCCGCAACCAGGCCAGCCTCAGCCAGGCGCTGTCTGTAACCAAGGACGGCAGAGATTCCATTGTGTCGGCGATCCGTCTGGCCGACGAAACCAACCAATCCTTCAGTCTGATCAAGGAGTCGGTGCTGGGATTGTCGGAGCAGGTGGCCAGCATCTCCCAGTCCATCGGCAAGATTGTCCGCGGAGCGGAGGTTCTCGCGGAAGCGGCCAAGGATACAGACGATGCCAGTCACACGGCACTGATGGAATCCGCCGCGGTATCCGCCACCACCCAGGAGCTTTCAGCGGCTATGGAGGAGATTGCCGCCTCCAGCCAGAGCCTGGCTGTACTGGCAGGGGAGCTGCAGTCGGAGCTGTCCAAGTTCTCCCTATAACGTTCTCCCTCAAACAAAAGGCAGCCCGCTGGGCTGCCTTTTTTGCTTGCGGCTACACTCTTTTAGAACCCATGCGCCATCATGGCGTCGGCTACCTTCAGGAAGCCGGCAATATTGGCGCCGACCACCAGATTGCCAGGCGCTCCATATTCCATGGATGCCATCATGCTCGACCGGTAAATATCCTTCATAATCAATTGCAGCTTTGCGTCCACCTCTTCCATGGACCAGGACAGCCTTGCGCTGTTTTGGGCCATTTCCAATGCCGATACGGACACGCCGCCTGCATTGGCCGCTTTTGCGGGAGCGAACAGAACCTTATTGTCCAGGAAAACCCCAATGGCCTCCAGTGTGGAGGGCATGTTGGCCCCTTCTCCCACCGCTTTCACCCCATTTTGAACCAGCAGCTCAGCCGATGCTTTGTCGATTTCATTCTGGGTGGCACACGGCAGCGCAATATCGCAGGGAATACTCCATATCCCCGAACAGCCCTCTGTATACACCGCATCCGGATGCTCCAGAATATAATCGCGGCATCTTTTCTTCTCCACTTCCTTCAGCCGCTTCAGCGTATCCAGCCGGATGCCGTCCTTGTGGTAGATATATCCGCTGGAATCGCTGCACGCTACCACCTTCGCTCCCAACTGCATCGCCTTTTCGATTGCATAAATGGAGACGTTCCCTGATCCTGATACAACGACCGTGCTGCCACTGAAGGAAAGTCCCGAATCACCCAGCATTTGATCCACGAAGTATACGGTGCCGTATCCGGTAGCTTCTTTGCGGCCCAAGCTTCCGCCGTAGCCGATTCCCTTACCGGTGAGCACACCTGCTTCATAAACACCCTGCAGCTTCTTATATTGGCCGAACATATAGCCGATTTCCTTGGCTCCGACGCCTATATCCCCGGCCGGGACATCCTTGTCCGGTCCGATATATCTGCTAAGCTCGGTCATGAAGCTTTGGCAGAAACGCATGATTTCCAAATCCGATTTCCCTTTGGGATCAAAGTCGGAGCCGCCTTTGCCGCCGCCGATGGGCTGCCCGGTCAGGGAGTTTTTGAAGGTTTGCTCAAAACCCAGAAATTTGATAATACTGGCGTTAACAGAAGGGTGGAACCGAATGCCGCCTTTGTAAGGTCCGATGGAATTATTGAATTGCACGCGGAACCCGCGGTTGACCCGGACGTTCCCGTTATCGTCCATCCAGGGCACCCGGAAGGAAACCAGGCGGTCAGGCTCAACCAGGCGCTCCAGAATACCGAGCTTCATATAGGACGGATTTTTGCTGAAGACAGGAATCAAGGAATGCAGAACCTCTTTCACCGCTTGAAGGAATTCGGTTTCATGGGGATTCCGCGTCCGGACAGTTTCGAAAACAGTGTTCATGTAATCCTGTGCCTGTTGGGTGTAAGTTTGCTCTACATTCGCTGAAACAGTCAATGGGTCCACTCCTTCGATAATAAATGAAAGCCAATTTATCTTTCTTATGTTGTGTTTTCATTCTATAATTTAATAAATCATCGCTCCAATATTAAAATACGATATAGCTCATGTGTTTTGCGCATGAACGGGAGGTGCAGGATGGAGATCAGACAAATGCGGTATTTTATGGAGGTTGCCAAACGGGAGCATGTGACCGAAGCGGCGAAGGCTCTGCATGTGGCCCAGTCCTCCGTAAGCCGGCAGCTGATTAATCTGGAAAGTGAATTAGGGGTGGACCTTTTTGTCCATGAAGGCCGGCGGGTGAAGCTGACCCCCATCGGGAGAATTTTCCTGGAGCGGGTGGAGCAGGCCATGAATATGATCCACGAGGCGGAACGGGGTGTGAAGGAATATCTGGAGCCGGAAAAAGGGACAGTCCGTATAGCGTTCCCCATCAGTATGGCGGCTCATGTTCTGCCAACGGCCATTTTTGCGTTTCGCCAGCAGTACCCGGAGGCCAAGTTCCAGATGAGACAAGGGCTGTATCAGGATTTAATCGACGGGGTGATAAGCGGTGATTTTAACCTTGCTTTAATTGCTCCCGTCCCGGAAGAGGAGACAAGGATTAAGGGGAAGGTCTTATTTACCGAAAATATTGTCGCCTTATTGCCGGTCCAGCATCCCCTCGCCAACCGCCCGTCCCTTCAACTGCAGGAGTTGAAGGACGTGCCCATGGTGACATTGCCTGAAGGCACGATCTTCCGGAAGCTTGTGCTGCGCGCCTGTCTTAAGCTTGGGTTCGCGCCTGTTATTGCCTTTGAGGGGGATGATATCGACGCCCTGAAGGGACTGGTGTCCGCGGGTCTCGGATATGCGCTGATGCCGGAGGTCACTCTGATGGACAGCCTTCCCCGCGCTACGGTCAAAATACCGGTTGTTAATCCCGGCGTAACCCGGACCATCGGGGTGATCTGTCCGGCCCACCGGAAGCTGCTGCCCACAGAAGAGTTATTTTATCATTTTTTATCCGAATTTTATGAGAAGCAGCATAATAGAAGAGAGTAAAAATGCTGAAAAGTGTCGAAATTTGCATGGGAAAACCGTACTATTCATACCGGAGATATGATAGAGTAATAGAGTTGACAAACAGCGAGAATGCAATGACGAAAGGACTCCGGCGATGAGAAAAAGTCTTCGTATGCAAATTTTGATCCCCTTTTTGGTATTGATTATTGCTGCCAGCGGGATCGTAACTTATCTGGGCTATTATTTTGCTACCCGGATGACAGTGGAAAACCAAACAGCGGGTAATGAAACCGCTATGAATCTGCTGAACGGAAACCTGGGCCTATATTTGAAGGAGCATGAGCGGCTGGTGGAGATGCTGGCCGGCAATAATGAGCTTGCCCATGTCATCCAGAACGGGCTGAACAGCAAACAAAGCCAAACGCTGCTCCCTGCCGTGCGAAACCTTTTCCAGGAAGCCCTGAAGGCGGATGATCAGCTAACCAATGTATATGTGGGTTTGGGGGACAAGGGGATGCTGGTGGAACCGGCGGCAGATCTGCCTGACGGTTTCGACCCAACCTCACGGGAGTGGTACCAGAAGGCAGCGGCCCAGAAGGGCGCAAATGTATGGGTAGAGCCTTACATCGACACAGCTACTAAAACCTTGGTACTGACCGTTTCACGGGCAGTAGTGGCGGATGGCAAGCTTGTGGGTGTCGTAGGGGCAGATTTGAAAATCGACTCCATTCTGGGGCTAATCAATAGCGTGAAGCTGGGAGATACAGGGCATGTCTTCATGCTGGACGCCCAAAACAGGATTATTTCCCACCGGGATAACGGCCAGATCGGCTCCGACCAAAGCGGCTCGGAATTTGTGAAGCAAATGCAGGAGAAGGGTGCAGCCGGCACTGTGCAGTATAAGAGTGACGGCAGCCATAACATATTAAGCTATGTGACCAACGACAAAACCGGCTGGAAAATCGCCGGTGTAGCCAATCTGCGTGAATTTGAGGACAAGGCGGCAGGTCTCCTTACTCCCAGTCTGATCAGCCTGTTGGCTGTGATGATGGTGGCGGGATTGCTGTCCTGGCCTCTGACCCAGGCCATTATCCGGCCGATCCGCAGGCTACAAGCCGCTATGCTGGAGTTCCGGCAGGGCAATCTGTCCGTACGCTCCGGCATCCGAAAGCGCAATGAAATCGGACAGTTGGCAGATGGTTTCGACGAGATGGCCGGACAGATGGGCACGCTAATGGACCATATCCGGCAGACCAGCAGCCAGTTGGCGGAATCCTCCCATATTCTCAAGCTCAGTGCCGCGGAGAATACCGCCTCCTCTTCCGAGGTGGCGGTGACCATGCAGGAGATGGCCTCGGGGGCAGGCGACCAGGCGGAAATTGTGGAGCATAATGCCATTGTCGTTCAGGAGATGGCCCGCCATATTGATTCGGTGGAACAGGAAACGGGCACCATGCACGGCTTGACCCAATCGATGATGGAGGTAGCTGCGGTAAATGGAGAACGGCTGGAGCAGCTGTCCGTTCAAACCCGCAATACGGTGGAGGCGGCAGCTTCGGTTAAGGATGCCATGTATTCCTTAGGGGAATCCTCCCGGCAAATCGGTGAATTCGTGTCTGTAATCGCCGGAATTACCGCCCAAACCAATATCCTCTCCCTGAATGCGGCCATTGAAGCGGCCAGGGCCGGAGAGCAGGGCCGGGGCTTCGGAGTGGTGGCTGCAGAAATCCGCAAGCTGGCCGCTCACTCAGAGGAAGCCTTGGCTTCCATCTCGGAGCTGGTGGAGCGTATGGGACGCAATACCCGTGAAGCCGTACAGATGACGGAGAAGGCCGGCGAATCCATGTCCAAGCAGGCCGTTGTTGTCCGGGAAACCCGCTCCGGCTTTGTCTCCATCCAGGAGACGGTGCAAGCCAACCTGGAGGGAATTGCCCGGGTAATAGCCGCGGTAGGAGCCCTGACGGCGGAGAAGGATAAGATCAGCGCCAACACCTCGGAGCTGCAAGCCATCTGCCAGGCCACCGCGGCCGGCACGGAGGAGGTCTCCGCCTCGGTTCAGGAGCAAACCGCTTCCATGGAGCAGCTGAATCATCTGGCCCGGCAGCTGGAGGATGTGGCCCAAACCTTGTCCCGGGAGATTAGCAAGTTTATTTAGGTGTTATTGAAATTAAATATTTTAAGCCAATTGGAAAAAATCGCACTCTGCAGAAAAATGTGGAGTGCGATTTTTGAACGTTATAGTCTATAACGTGTGGTGGTTTAAGAACAAAAGGAATGGTATTTATCAGCCTGCATTTGATACATAAGTCTGTACTCACCATTTTTCATCATTAATTCATTGTGTGTACCGACTTCCTCAATCCCTTCATTTCCCAAAATGAGTATTTTATCCATAAATCGGGATACCGAAAGTCTGTGGGCGATAAAAATAGTTGTTTTTCCTTTGCTCGCATTTAAGTAATTTACATACATTTCTTCTTCGGCTAAAGGATCTAATGAACTCGTAGGTTCATCTAAAATATATAAGAAGGGATCCTTTGCATAAGCTCTAGCAAGAGCTAATTTTTGCATTTCTCCTACAGATAGATCAATACCTTCCATATCAAATTCTCGCGTTAATGTTGTATTAATTCCATATGACAAGTTATTGATTTTTTGGGCTAAGCCACTATTCATAATAGCGTCATTTATTTTTGAACTATTGTTGGCTATCGGTTGGCCCATAGCAATGTTTTCAATAATTGAAAAAGCATATTTATTGAAATCTTGTAAAACTACACCGAAAACTCTTCTGTAATCCTCTATACAAAATTCTTTAATATTTGTACCGTTAAATAAAATCTCACCCTCATCAGGATCATATAGTCTGAGAATTAATTTTGTTAGTGTGGACTTGCCTACTCCATTTTTTCCGGCAATTAAAACTTTTTCATTATGGTATATTTTAAAACTCAAATTTTTAAATATAGACTCTATTTGACCAGGATACTTAAATGATACATTTTTGAATTCCAGTATAGGAACTGGGAGCAGGCTTTTTATATCAGGAATTCTAGTTCCACTTTCTATTTTATTTTCGGTGGACAGGAAAAGCTTAAGATTATCAACAAATAAGGAGTCTTCATACAAATTTGATATTTGAGTAGTTATTAAGAATAGCCGTTGTGTAAAGTTTTGAATTGCAATTAAATGCATAGTGAAATCACCTATACTAATATAACCTTTAATTGTTTTATAAGCCAAAATTATATAAATAATGCTATCCTCAATCTTAGAAATTGTTTGATTTGTACAATCAAGTAAACTCACTTTTTTTTGATGGATTTTAAACATTTTATTCACGTTATTAATGCACTGATTGTATTTGGAAATAATCCAATAACCTGCGTTAAAAACTCGAAGTTCTTTACTAAAATTGTGTGAAACCAACAGATTGTAAAAATAGCCAGCTTCACGATTGTATTTGGTAATGGAATTCATATAATTGAAGGTTGCTTTTTTATTGAGAGTCATAATATAAGATGAAATAAAAATTACGCCTATTAATAACGCTAGAACATAAGGTCCAAGCAACAATAAAATATAACTTACTGAAAATACTGTAATAACAGAACTCAAAATACTAAATATCCGATCAAAGGAATTTTTGGCTCGGGTACCAGCTTCATTTTTTGCTTTATAATAGGAGTCATAAAAATCTGGGCATTCAAAATACGATAAGTCCACCGTAACAATTTTTTGTAGTACCTCATTATTTATTTTATTTATTAACTTTATGGAATTTATACTATCATAATAAGAAATTAATAATTGAATCCAATAGTTTACAATTTGTATTAATGCAAATAATGTAATTATTTTAAAAATTTCATCAAAGCTTTCTTTATTGATTATTCCTTCTAAAATTAGTTTTGGAAAAACTACATTCATTAAAGGGAATACACCTGCAAGAATTGCATTAATTAGTTTAATAAACACATATTTTTTATCAACTTTCCATACAAAACTCAAAAGATATAAGATATTATTTTTAGATGTATTAAATAAAAGAAGTTTTCTGTTGAAAAAGTTTATTTCTCCCATTTGTTCACCTTTGTTTTAAAATATTTAACTCTTATCATGAAGGCAGTTCCTCCATGATAAGAGTTTAGATTTATCAACAAAATGTTATATGTATTTAAAAAATTAGGAAGAACTATCATCTATAACTAAAAAAACTTCTCTCGAATCATAATTAATTTGCCATTTTCCGTCTTTTCGTGCTTGCCAATGATATTTCTGTGAAGTTACCTTCCACCATTCTGATATCTGGAGCCTTTGTTGAGCGATGTCCTTTAATAAGCGGTTATATATTTCCTCTTTCGATGTATCAGAAATGCCGGAGGTTGCAAGTGAATTAAACACATCTAATAATGTTTCTTTTTGTGTATGTAGGTTTTTAATTTCTTCGCATTCATCATTACTTATAAATCCTATTTTTGTTATATTATTAATCATTTATTATTAGTCCTTTCAATAATGAAATAAGGAGTAGGGGTATTAACTATAATTTAAGTGTTATTTTTTTACCAAAACATTCCATAACTGTCACAATAACTTGAGCAACCAGTGCTGCACACATCTACACACCAGCCCGTACAGTATGCATTACAGGTTATTGTACAAGATAAATCACAATTTTCTGCACATACGGAAGGTTCTCCAGTTCCAGTAGCATAACCATCACAATCAACACACCATCCTGCTGGGTTTACCTTCGTTTGATCAAGGTTTGACTTTGACATTAATTGAAACATATAATCATCCCCTATATGTAGTATTTATAAATAAAGGAAAAAGCCCCTACTCCACCATTTGTTTTGTTTCTTCAAATATTCTAGACATACTTGATGCAATTTCTGCTTCCACAAATGAAATTCTACATTGTTTCTCGGAAGGAATATTATATTCTCCAGTCGTTTTAATATTTGAAAAACGGCAAGCTTTGCAGTGTAGTGCGTTGCAATTTGAACAAACTGGTAATTTATTATCAAAGTAATCCAGTAGCTTTTTTTCAAAATTGCTATCTTCAACTGAGCAAATTACTCCATTTTGTGTGTTATCAAAATAAAATGCTGGGCATGGGTAAATGTTTCCATTTGGAGCTAGCGCAAATGATGCTGACCCAGCCTTACAATCAATTAGGTTTTGGTTGAATATTACATCCGTAAGAACATTAAACTCAGTTAATCTTCCAGATTTATAGGAATGTATAATGGTTTCTTTAATCTTTTCTAATTCTTGCGTATATAACAAAATGAGTTCTTTATTAAAGCTTTCAATGTTATGCAAAACTAAATTGATTCGATTATACTTTTTAGATAGTTTGCTAAAATAATTATAAAGAGAACCAATATTTTTATGTGATAAGTGGAGAATGGCCATATTGCTTTGGTTTTCATTCAAAAAATCGTCTGTTACTTCAGTAAATACATCAGCTAACTTATATTCGCTTGGTTTTGAATCAATTATGTAACCTGCATGGTTCTGTAAATATGATCGTGTTTCTTCAGATTGTCCTATGAAAATCGGAAACAAATTATTTTCTCTGCAAAAAATTATACCTTGTTCAAAAACTGATGAATCCATAACTGAATGTCCTATTGGTTCATAACAACAATGAGGGTCTACAAAGTCACTTGTTATAAAATATAAAAACTTTGCGCTGTTAGTTACCCATTCTTTATCTTTTAAAAGATTTAACCAATATTTTTCTCTTTCAGAAATTCGTTTTGTTTTTGTGGCATACTTTTCCCAGAAGTATTTGTTTGCGCGTGTATTTGCTTTATGCATATCACAAATGAAGGTTGCTCTATAAAAAATACTTCCGCATGAGGAATAATCAAAGTCGTTAGCTACACAATTTGCACAGCCACTTGCTATATCACATTCTCTGCATTCCTTTGAGCTTTGATTTTTATAATTGCGGACAAGAAATGGGCGAATTTTTTCTTGATTTAATCCAGCGGAATAATTTCCGATATCTCTAGACTTTCCCGAGTTCTGGCAGAAATCTAAAAATCTAATACATGGGAAAAATGTCCCTTGATCATCCACAGCAAGCATCTTCCCTGCACCACAAAATGATTTGTTTTGATCGCTTGGTTTAATGGCAAATCCATTGGTAGGTTCAAAAAAACGGACCGAATAATCATTCCACAACTCGTTGTCAATTACATAATCCGCAAGTTTTTTTAATTGATCCTCAAAAATAGTTGCATCTCCTGCTTGCCACACATCTTCAAAAACTACATTTGCCGCAATGGTTTTAATTCCGATATCCCAAAGTGATTTTATGCTGTCACAGAGATAAGGAAGATCCATATGGGCAAATGTTGCTTTGGTCATACTATTGGGAAATTGGCTTAACCAAAGGGGCACATTTTTAACTACATCATCATAAGATCCCGTTCCATTTAATTTTACCCTGGACATGTCATGTTTTATTTTATTACCGTCAATTGTCATCCCCACAGAGACATGTTGATGATTTTTTTTTATGTATTTTTGAACTTTTTCAGTGTTGTACAGTAAACCATTCGTAGCAATAAAAAAGATATAATTTGAAAACCAAGGATGGTTTAATTCATAAAGCCTTAATTTTATATAATCCGATATTTGATCTATTAAATCTATCTCAAGCAACGGTTCCCCCCCTATAAATTCCCATACTACTGCGGGAGTATTAAAATCCTCTTGATTGATTAATATATAATCCACAACTTTCATAGCTGTCTCGATACTCATCTTATGATCGTTGCTTTTATTCATGTAACAATAGGTACATCTCAAGTTACATTCTTGGGTAATAGATAAGGTAATATACTTGGCTTCATTTTCTCGCCAGCCTTTATTCAATTTTCCCATTTTTATATCATCCATGTTTTCGAAAATCATTTTATTCATACATTCACATCCTTAGAGAATTTTTTAAAAATAACAAGATAGAAAACTTAAACTCATAATAAAATCCAATATAACCCAAGTCTAATTCCTATTTGGAAGTTCGTCTATAGTCATTTAAATACTAAATTTCTTTTATAAGGATGATATGCGGGATATTCCTAACTGATTTTAGTTGAAGTGAGATTGATAAAATTATTAATGAAAGATTTAATATAATGGTATTTCTAGTGTTTTATAGTTAAAATCTCTATTTTATCCAATCAAATAATGACTATCTTTGAGTTTAAAAATGAATATCCTTTCGAAAAAGCCATTTGAGTGGCGGCTATTCCAGAGTGCGCAATGATATCGTGCAGGAATGTCTATGGACGGCAATAGACGGCGGGCTATAAGATGCAGATGTAATGAGGATAGACGCTAAACAGATCCACAAAAAGTGACACATTGCTTCGAAGCAGTTCCGGGTACTTTTGGGGGAGCTCCTAGCATCAAATTGCAATCCGATACAGAAAGAGAGAGGCTTGTTATGAGCAATGAAGCTATTGTGCCTCAGATGCCGCTTTGGGTAAGGTGCACCGCCAGCAAAAACTAAGAAGGATTGTCCGCTGGCTCTATTTCATGATGCTGCCGGGAATCCTGTATTTTCTAATTTTCAAATATGCCACCATGTACGGCGTGCTGCTGACTTCCGAGAATTACCATACGTTCCTGGGTTTTATCGACAGCCAATGGTAGGAATGAAGCATTTCAGCTGCTTCTTCGGAGATCCTCTATTTTGGATGCTACTTAAGACTACGATGATTCTGGCGTTGTAAAACATCTTGTTTTTCTTCCACTTCCCATTTTTATCTCCCTGTTGTTGAATGAGCTTCGGATGGAAGGGTACAAGCGTGTTGTCCAAACAATGATTTATGTTCCTCACTTTATATCCTGGGTAGTTATCGTGTCTATCGCGTACTTGTTCTTTACTGCCGAGGGCAGCCTGGTTAATGAGGCCATCACCTCTATGGGCGGATAGAAAATTCAGTTCCTAATGGCGCCCGAGTGATTCCGCGGCTTCATAACAGGTGAGGTTATTTGGAAGAAAACCGGCTGGGGCCGATTATTTTCCTTGTCACACTTGCCGGCGTACATACCCAATTGTACCAAGCTGCCAGAATGGACGGAGCCAATCGTTTCCGCCATCCGTGGCATATTACCTGTCAGTTATCAAGCCGACCACTATCATTCTTTTGATTCTGCGGCTGGGGAACTTCCTGGATACCGGTTTCGAGCAAATCCTCCTGATGTTTAACCGTGAGGTTGGCAAAGTATTTGACACTTATGTGTACAGTTTGATCGGCAACAAGATATTCGATACCGCCAATGTTATCGTACTCGACTTTTTTGCACTTAACACCGTTATTTCATTCCTCTATGTTGTAGTCGGCTCCTTCGCACCCAAGCGGAGCTACTGGAGTGAGGCTTCATTCTGTTCCCGACGAAGTTTTCATTTAGCGCTTACGAATTTGTTTCTCCACCAGCACCTTGGTGAGAAGCTTGCAGGTAACCATCTTTATTAGAGTAGCGGGCACCCTGGTCGACCTGATCTTCACCTTTCTCATGTCTAACCTCATGGACAGAAGAACCCAGGATTTCCGTAAGCCTATTCAGTTGATGGTCATTCTTCACCATGCTGTTCGACGGCGTTATGATCCCCACCTTTCTGGTAGAGAAGAAACTGCATATGAGCCTTGCTGCCTGGCGCCATCAGCTCATTTGACTTGATTATTATCAGCAGCATCTTCCAGCAACTTTCCTATGGTCTGGAGGAATCAGCCAAGATCGACGGGGCAAGAGATACCAGAATTCTATTGAAGATTGTGCTTCCCTTGTCCATGCCTGTACTGGCTACCTTCTCCCTGTTTTACACGGTCGACATTGGAATAACTTCTTCAACGTTGTCCTGTATATCAATGATTCTACCAAGTGGCGCATCCAGGTGCTGCTGCATCAGATCGTTATTCTATCCCAAAGCAGCACCCTGGAAGATACCACCGCCTTCGAGCAGAATTTTGTCCGGCCGGATGAAGCCGTAAAAATTGTTGTCATCGTCATTTCCACTATTCCAATTCTGATTGTATATCCGTTCCTGCAAAAACATTTTGCCAAAGGGGTATTGTTGATGTCCGTGAAGGGTTAAATAACCTGTAGCGGGCTACATAATATATCTTTCATGAGTGATGCAAAAATATTGCTGTCGAGGTGACGAGGTCTAAGTCGTTATTTTAGAAGTTTCGTCGAACAGACGAATATAAGAAGGACATCGAATCTTTTTGGAGAAATTAAAAATTATTGTTCACCGAAACCACAAATTCCATGATAAAGGAGATTCCCACTCTCATGGTATCATTCAACCTAGCGCTCGTGAAGTTCATTTTAGCGCTCAACTTGGAATTTCCAAATCTTCAGTTGAGTTATTTGTTTACCCTCGTCGATGGCATTATTCTCTGCGTCGGACGTAAAAATATCACGCAAATCCAACGGGCTGCCAAGAGTCTACGGCATCTAAGCAGCACCACAAAATTCTTGAATCATGTTCCTTTGTGCGTCAATCGCATGCAACGATGGCGGATGAACATGAGCCTGAATCAAATCCGGCCAAGCGGGGGAACGGGGAAACGCAACAACCTGGCGTTTCTAATTGTCGATGACACGTGTTGCAAGATGGCCCCCTCCACAAAGAAGATGGAGGCCCTGAGTTTTCAGCATCTCATGAAGCAGGCAAGTCCGTCTGGTGTCATTGTCTGGTGACCACTCAGTGGTCACTACTATGCCTGGGGTCATCGTTCATCCTATTAGGAGGCCTACTGTCAAGCTTGAATCCGATTCCCATGTGGTACAAGTGATTGGGTAGGGATTCGCCGCCGCGAAGGTTCTGGGGAGCGCCTTGTTGCTGCTCGACCGGCATTGATACGGTGGAAGTAAGAGCAGGCGGTAAGCGGGGACCGGCTGGACCTGATCACCGAGGCGATATTCAACGCCACCGCTTATGAATTCCCCTTCGTCCAAAAACAAGGAAGGAGGCGCTCCTGAAGAAGTGAGCGAAGGTAAAGCTTCAAACCCGGGTATCATAATTCCAAACCGCTACGGTGGTGCTGTGGTGCAAAGAGGAAACGATCCCTTATTTGTGTCTGGATCTGTAGTGGGGGCAAAAGTTGTACCAGTCCTTGCGATTTGTGCTGGTCTTGCATGGAGAACTAGCCTCCATTTTGGTGAGTACAAACCTGACACTTGAAGCCACGGCGATCATTTCCTTATGCGGATACCGATTCAAGATCGAATGCACTCCCTGGAAATGAAGTAGGCCATCGGTGCATTCGAGTACCGGTTCTGGAGCAAATCGCGCCTGAAGCTTAATCGGTGTTAGCGTTAGACCGAAGAGCATCCACTGAAATAGGTAAAGAATGAACAAGAGCAAAGTAAGATTTGGAAAACGCTGGGGGCTCTTGAGGGATTCGTTATGTGCAGTTGCATCACCACCAGTTTGATTCAACTATTGGAGTTGCAGTTTCGGCGCGGACACCGGGGTTGTTTTAGTGGTATCCGCGAACACCATCGAAAGGCCTCGTGTCAAGGCAACCGTCTCGGTGTATTTACGCAAACCCATTTATCTCATATTTGCCAATCACGGACTCACGTACCAAGTAATTTCATTCCAATCAAGGATAACCTAGTCCCGACGCTGATTTGTTGGTTTCTTAACCATTAGAACTTTTAACTGTTCAATAATATTAAAAGTAATCCTGAGGATTTCGGAACGTTTAGCGGCATAGATGAGGGTAAAAAGGTTACTATCTCTTTCCGAAAATCTCCGTATAACGGCTGACCTTACGTTTCTATCATCCCTACCTAGATCTTTACTCGTCACGCTAGTACCTTGACCGCATCAAATTTCAGGGTAGAGGTGTTTCAACTTGGCTCTGGCCTGCTGGGTCGAAAAATGCCACTCCACGGACTTCTGTGCCTGGTTACGGTGGACTTCCCATACCTTGATTTCGCGTTGTAATTGTTCGATTGAGGCTATGCGCCGATCCAGACATTGGATCGGCATCGAGCTCAGTTCACTTTTAGCCATGTTTATCCAGCTTCCATGCTTAGGAATGTAGTCGATATTCAGACGTTTCGCTAAAGATCAGGCCTGCTCTGGCGGAAAGGCTTCATACAATGAAGAGATCGTAAGCGTGTTCAAATTGTCCATCACGAGCCGAACAAATTTCGCGTCTGGATAGTGATCGTCCAGTAATTCCTGGATTTGAAGTAGCCAATCGAATTTGGTTCGTCTTTCGCTGGCCTGTACGTGACGCTATCCGGCTATCGGTTCCGTAAAACACACTACTGCTTCCCTTTCATTGGCTCGGATGGAAGAGAATATGCCAGAAGCTGAATTGGCTGTTCGTCCATACAAATCAACGGAATTTCAGGATTATAGGGCAAGGCATAGGTCTCCAAAACGTCCTCCATTCGAGCAACAAATTCGGCGCTCGATTTCGGAGGAATGTACCATTGTTACTTTAAGTGAGGCTCAAGTTCCGTTTTTAAAAGTGCTCGAATGGTCTCTCGTCTCCAAGATAGTTAGTTCTAATGACTCTGTGCGTCAACAGACGAACGGTCCAGCAAGTATAGCCTTCAAGTGGCTCATAACAGGCCAATGCTATGATTTTGGCCTCAAGTTCTCTTGTAATCATCGCAGGACTCCCTGACTCCTGCAGCTTTTGATAACTCAGGGTAGCTTCCAGGCCGCGGGTACAATAACTTTTCACGGCATGGCGGTCACTGAGACCTACTCGCTGAGCAATCCAGCAATTTCGTATTTCCCGAGAAGTCTCCTTCGTATGAAGAAGCTGTTGGATCCGTTCATGTTCTTCGTCGTTCGGTTCAACCACATATTTTTGTTCAATGGTAAGCTCTCCTATTTTGACTCTATATGGAGAGCCTAAAGGTAAAATTATCCTAGATTAAGGTACTAAGGCTGTTGGATTAACTTCGATTCTGGTTAGTATTGGTGTTTTGGCAGCTACACTTCTGGTCGCATTGATGGGCCCAGAAGGATTTACAGCTTAGTCGGAAAAATGTATCGAGCCCTACTCGAAGGCAATAATGGGCAAGATAAAAAGAAGGTTGAATTTAATGCTACTTAGGAACGAATTGAAGGTATTTCTATCTGACCAATCCCGTCTCAACTCTGAAATGCAAGTGCAGATGCAGCAGTTAACGGAGGTTCTGTTGCGGAAGCTGATGTTGGGAGAAGTGAAAGGCCAGGAGTTCCATGAACGTCTTTATTACGACCAATCTCATGCAAAAAAGTGGAAGGCTATGCGTGTACTTATATTTCAGATTGATCGCCTAGATTCCATTTGTTTTTCCGAAAAGGACATGGACCTCCTACTTTTTGCAATCAATAATATAGCAGCGGAGATTATCCCGGAGGAAGCTCGGTTATTCCCTGTTGTAATTCAGAAGTCGGTGGTTATCCTTGCAGGCAGTGTGGCACAGTCAGAAGAACTGTTTAAGGAATTTGTGTTCAATTTGACAAGCCAAGTTCGAGCCTCTGTGAAGCTGTACCTGCAAATCGAAACCAGTGCAGGCATTAGCCGAGCCTTCAGAGAATGGGCGGATATATCGCGAGGGTATGTGGAGAGCAAGAATGCCCTGAAATACCGCGGTCGATTGAGGGAGGAGGCCATTCTATTTATTGAGGATGTACAGCCCGACAAGAGCAAAGGACTGTTTTATCCCATGGAGAATGGTAATGTTTTACTAGAATGTATTAAGACTCTTGATTCCAACGGTGCTAGGAAAGCCTTGTCCGCACTGATGACCGAGTTATGGAGGCGGGAATATGACCACAATGATTATCAGCTGGCTCTGATTAGCCTGATGATGGACCTAACCAATCTGTTGCAGGACGCGGGCATATCTCTTCACTTGCTAGACAGCGGGAAGGGATTGTTCTTTAAGGATTTACTGAAACTGCACACTAGCCACGAAATCGAAGAATGGTTTATTTCTTGCCTCATCATTCCCGGCATAGGTTTGTTGGAGGAACGGCGGAAAACGCAAATTTCCTCCATTTCTCAGGAGATCAAGAGATTAATCGAAATAGCTTTTGATACAGATCTAACCTTGGAAAAATGTTCAGCCAGAATTAACTATCATCCGCAATATATCAGTCGTGTCTTTCGTCAAGAGACAGGAGTGAACTTCGCGGACTATTTGGCACAGTATCGGCTGGAAGTGTCGAAACAATGGCTTAAGGAGACTGAGATAACGATAACAGCTATTGCAGAAAAGCTGAAATATAATAATCCGGCTAATTTCATCCGTTATTTCCGCAAAATGGAGGGAATGACACCGGGGCAATACCGAGACAAGAACAGGGGAGTGTAGAAGCTCACTATTCTCTTGTTCTGTTTTGTACAAAATTAAAGCAACATGGATATTTGGAAGAGAGCTAAAGATCTTTAGTAATCACTACTCACAGCATACTATTTGTTGGTTTCACTGCATACTACATTGAGATAAACAACTGGAAGGGATAGCGGAGAATGTCTCAATTTGCAGCCATTCTTCATGTCCAATTTTGTACTTGGCCGCCGAAAAATCATCCGCTGAATCCCTATCTCCAACCTGAACTCCGTTGGTCGGTGTTGGTGTTCATACATGATTTTGAGCTCTTTTCGAATAATGAGGCGGAACAGGCGGCAAGGATGATCGAGAGCCAGCAGAAGTTGTTGGGCTACTTTCGCAAGGAGGAGGATGCCCCAGGTCGTCAGTCGGATTCGAGGGTTCGTCTCCACTCGAAAACAAGGGCTCTCAGTCTTGGAGAGCCTACGCTCTGTTTTTCCAGGCCAGTCGATCCTCTTGACGGATGGCTAATCCTTTCTTTTTGGTGTGTTTCGCACCCTTCTTTTGCTTGCACTCATTCAGATAGTTGAGTAATCACGAAAAATATCAATTTTTATTAGATTCTGTTGAAGAAGTATCAAAATGACTATGTTCGAATTTTTAAAAAGCATGTAGTATAGAATTATACAAGGGATATAATTCCATTAATGTGAACAAAGTATTTTTTACCAGATAAAAAATATGGATGTGAGAAAAATGGAGATTTCGGAAATCCAAAATGATATTTTTTGGAATAATTTTAAAATTAATAAAGAAGATAGAGTTAAGTTGAATGGACATAAGAGTTGCTTGTTATGGTTTACAGGATTATCAGGATCCGGAAAGTCGACATTAGCTAATGAACTTGAGAAAGTTTTATTTGAACATAATGTTCATTCTTATATCTTGGATGGGGATAACATTCGTCATGGTTTAAACAAGGATCTTGGTTTTAATCGAGAAGATAGAAAGGAGAATATTAGGAGAGTAGGTGAGGTAGCAAAATTGTTTGTAGATTCTGGAATTATAACAATCGGCACATTCATTTCGCCATTTTTAGAAGACCGTTTTCTTGTTCGTTCAATGTTTAATATTGATGAATTTATTGAGGTTTATATTAAATGTAGTATTAAAGAATGTGAACGCCGTGATACTAAAGGGCTATATAAGAGAGCTAGACAAAATCTCATCGAAAATTTTACCGGTATAACCTCACCTTATGAGCCACCTTTAGAAGCTAGCATCGTAGTTGATACAGAAAGGTTAACAATACAGGAAGGCGTTGATCATATCTTTAATTACTTATTGTATAATAAAATTCTTTGACAGAATAATAAAACTAGGTTTATTTATAGAAATTGGACAGGGAAAGATCTAATATTTAAGCAGCCAGCAAATTCCTGTAACAAGTGGGTTTTCTGTTTGGCACGAATTATTTGGGTTTTGAATAAATTCAACTGCTAGGCAAACTTGCGAAAAGCTCTTTTCGCAAATACTGTACCACGGTTGCCTCGGATAAGATGACCTTCGATGATGTACGCAGATAACGTCCAAAGCATGCCTGACATCTGCGCCTAAAGCCGCATTATTTGAACCAAACCGGTAGCGATGTAACTACAAATAACAAAGCCCAAGATGGCTTGGAGTGTCAACTCCGTTTTGCGCAGATACCAGTTAATCTTAGGGCGGGATTTGCCTCCAGAACCGATACCTGAATGCACCGTTGACCAAATAGCAATTAAAGTGAATAACGATTTTTGCTCTAATGATAAGGAGTTACAAGAGAAGTTTCATAAACATTTGCGCATTGTTTTGGAAAAAGCTCAGATATATAGACTTGTTATGAACTTTCAAGAAAGGAAGATTATGATGTCAAAAGTTACTGTAGTAATACCTGTTTACAATTATGAAAAATATATTGTCTTGGCAATAAAAAGTGTACTTAGTCAAACGTATGCCGATTGGAAACTAATTATTGTCGATGACAATTCAGATGATAATACATCACAATTTATTTCAGAATTTTTATCCGACTCTAGAATAACTTATATTTATTTGCAAGAAAATCAGGGAACAGGTAATGCTTTAAACGTTGCATTAAAACTCATTGATACTCCATATTTTATGATTTTAGATGCAGATGATTGGCTTGATGAAGAAGCAATAGATATTTTACTAGATGAAATGGAACAGCAGCCTGAGACGACTTCTACTGTATCTTCCCAATTGAATCGTTGGGAAACAAATGCTGATGACACAAGATTCATAGATCTCATTAAACATCGAAGATTTACAAAGAATGAAAAGTATGAATTTCTATTATATGCTCCAATGTTATATCCAAGGTTTTTGAGAACAGAAAGTGTCCGCCTGGTGAATGGCTTCGAGTTAGACGATCCGTATAAAGGCAGATATGGTGAAGACAGATATTTACTATATAAATTAATTGGTATTAGTGATTTTCATTATGTTAACAAACCTCTATATAACCGTCGGATACACAATAGCAATGCAGTCAGATCGGAAAATAGAATTAAATTTGTAGAGGCCAAAAAATATGTAATTAAGAAAATCCTAAATTTATGGGGGAATGAGTTTGAACCGATTTGGAGTTTGACAACTGATGGTTGGTTAGCATTAAAACTTAAAGCGCTTAAAGATGATTTAATAGAATATTATATATAGTGGGGGGAGGGGAAGTTTCAATTACTGATAAGCTAGTGAATTTGGGTAAGCTCCCACTGCTTGTAACAAATTATTTGGATTACGGATAGGTGCGGTTTTTGCCGATGGCACCAAACAAGTATCAAAGATATACTCTCCCTTGGCGGAACTCTCGGATTCATGATGGAACCTCTTGACTTCGGGCATCTGCTTGGCTTCCTTACTTGTATTTGCATGTCGTCCACCAACACCACCTTACCATTGCGGTTAAAAGAGGCCTATGAGTCACCACCACCTGAAGACAGGCCGTACGCAGCAAGTCCAGCGATCAGGAGGAAAAACGAAAGAAAAGGACCCAGGCTTCATAGCACCGGTATGAAAAGCAAATCTCGGATAATGGATGGAGGTAACGATCAAGTTGTCCGAACGCTGTATGAGACCGATAACGATGACCATGAACCAATGAAAAACAGCTTGTCTGCAAAAGCAGGAACGAAAAGAGAAACAAGAGTTAATTAAGAAATGTGTTCATAGGTACGGTTAAATGCTGAAATTTCCGATACACTACGGTGTGTAACCCTTTCTCCCCCTAATTTCCTTTCTGATTAGGAAGCTTAGGATATTATTATATTTTTCTACCTGAAAACTTTTCACCGTCCAGTTATATAAAGAGATAAGGAGTTTCTATCATGATTATCACACAAACTCCCCTTCGAATAAGCCTGTTTGGAGGAGGTACAGATTTACCAACTTACTACAGAACTTCACCAGGCAGTGTTTTAAGTACCACTATTGATAAATTTATCTATGTAACAGTGAAACAAAATTTCAACAAGAATATAAAGGTACATGCAAATAAATGCGAAGAGGCAGGATCTGTTAACGAGATCCTTCATGACATAGTACGTGAAAGTATGAGAATAGCCGGTATAAATAAAGGTATAGAAGTGAGCATTTTATCCGATGTTCCAGCAGACGGTACCGGTTTAGGTTCATCAAGTGCAGTAACTGTGGGATTATTAAATGCACTTTATGCTTATAAAGGCGTTTATCTAGATTCAGAGGAACTAGCCCAACTCGCCTGTAAAATTGAAATTGACATATTAGGAGCTCCTATAGGGAAACAAGACCAATACATTGCCGCGTATGGAGGCCTGAAAGTACTTTATTTCAATCAGGATGAAACAGTTCGGATGGAGGGATGTAATCTAACAAACTCCTTGAGAAATGAATTAAATTCAAACCTATTATTATTCTATTCAGGTTTAAAACGATCAGCCTCTGATATCCTTATATCCCAAAAACTAAATACGACTTTCCATATGGATATTCTTCATCAAATAAAAAGTCAAGTCAAAGAGGCATCGCTTTTGTTGGAAGCTCAAGACCTTGACGCTATTGGAAGTCTCTTGGATAAGGGTTGGCAACTAAAACGACAACTTGCGCCAGGCATTAGCAATACATTCATTGACATGTTGTATAATCGGTCAAAAGAAATCGGCGTTACAGGTGGAAAGATAAATGGTGCTGGCGGTGGGGGGTTCCTAATGTTATATTGTCCACACCAGTATCAACACTTACTGCGGCAAACATTAAGTGATTTCCAAGAGTTAAAATATAAGTTTGTTTCTTTTGGCACAAGAATTATATTTAATCACGAGGAATAAATATGATATCAGTATTTGTCGATAGAGATGGAGTATTAAATAAAAGAGTAGTAAAGGGATATGTGAAAAAAGTAAGTGAATTTGAATGGTGCCCACTAGCACTAGCTTCACTGCACTTGTTAAATCAGTTTATGTGTAAAATATTCATTGTAACAAACCAGGCAGGGGTTGGAAAAGGAATAATGACTCTGTTGGATTTACATCACATTCATGAGAAACTCTTGCAAGATGTTAATCAAGCTGGTGCAAAAATTGAGCATATTTATTTTTGTACTCACACTAAAGAGGAAAATTGCAATTGCCGTAAGCCCAATGCAGGATTATTTATTAAAGCGGCAAAGGAGTATCACCTAGATCTTACGAAATCGATATTGATCGGCGATAGTTTAACCGATATTCAAGCGGGGAAAAAAGTTGGATGCAAAACTATTCTAGTTGAATCATGCACAAAAGGCATGGTCAATGAATTAGAGGAAAAACATTTATCTATTGAACCCGATTGGTTTGAACCCAATATTTGGGGAGCGGCAGTGAGAGTAATAAGAGTTATTCAAAACCACTAAAATGATGTAAAAATGATAGGTGAGAAATATATGAAGATTTCATTGATTATACCAACATACAACAGAAAAGATTTTTTGTATCAAACCTTGCTGTATATAAGTGAACAAAAAATTTCTATTGAGCATGATTTTGAAGTAATAGTAGTAGACGATGGTTCAACAGACTCAACGAATCAATTAGTTGACAAATTTAACACAATCATAAGTTCGCTGAATTATATCTATAGACCGCGAGATGAACGTTCTTGTCGATCCCTTGCCAGAAACCTTGGGTTAAAAAGTAGTTCAGGGGACGTGGTCGTTTTCATAGATTGTGGAATGGTAATACCTCCTACTTTTATTGAAAAAATTATTAGCAAGTATATTATTTCAAACGATCCCAACAATTTAGTTTTAACTCATTATCTTGTAGGGAAAGTGATAGATCCTCATAAAGATGACACTTCGATACTCGAGCAGCTTTCCCCAGATACTATTACTGATATATGTAATCAGCTGAAAAATATCTCTTGTTGGGCAGATCGGAGAGTCGGATTGTTTGATTTTGTATCTGACAACTTAAACAGCTATCCTGCACCTTGGTCGGTTGGATATGATACAGCAGCTCTGTCTGTTCCAAGGCATCTTTCTATTAAAATAGGTGGTTTTGATGAGAATTTTTTAGGTTGGGGAGGCGAGGATCATGACTTTGCTTTTCGATTGTATAAGGAGGGAGCTTCTTTTGTCTCCATTAGGGATGCATTTGCACTACATCTCCCACACCCGGTAGAAATGAGTATTGAAGCAAAGAAAATAAACAATCATACTAATTTATTAAAAATGCATAGAAAAAATTATACCTTGGAAACTGAGTTGCGTCTTTTATACTCTTGGCAATACCATAATCAAGCTCTTGAAAAGTTTAATAAGCTTATTTTAGAGTATATTATTCCTCCTTATGAAGTAGAGTTTATTAACGATATAAATAATAATTATCTATCCAATAGTCAGAAATCGTTATTATTGGGGTTGGATAATATGGTTATGGTTTCAAAATTAAAGTCAAGCCATATTTTTGTGTTGAATAAAACAACATTAAACAAGTTTAAAGAAATACCGGGTAGAACAGTTAATTATCTATTAGGTTGCGATACACCTTATGAGGATCATTTTTTTGATATTGTAATTATCTCTGATTTTTGTAGAATTTTGGGTCCAACTATCTTCTGCAACTTATTAAGTGAGATGAGACGAATATCAAAGAAAATCTTAATCATGTATTCTCCGGCTTTTGTTTCTGAAGTTCATTTGGTTGATGGATGGCCTTGGATGAACGAATCGGAAATGCTTGATTTAATTAAGTCAATTTTTCCCTACTCATATAAGAAAAGTAGTAACAGGCTTCTTGAAATAACTCAAATCATACAATAGTTGCTTAAAATAATGAAAAGGTGTGTGCTCCTTCTATGGAATTAATTATTTCCTCCGTTACACATAGGTGTGGTTCAACCATGCTTCAACGTATTTTCAATGCACGCAAGCAGACACTCATTTGGGGCGAACATTACGGCAGTTTGACAAAGTTCGCTGAAGTATACAATGGTTTAATTTCCTTCGCTGAAAAATATACTGAGCAGCGTGAGAATTATTTTTCGAGCAATAAAAACACAAATAATTGGATTGCGTGTATGACTCCTGGTGCAGAGTTTGCTCAAAAAGCTGTTATAAACTCAACTAAAGTATTTTTTCAGGAGTATTATGCCCAGCATAGAGAAAAACATGATGTTATTGGGTTTAAAGAAGTTAGGTATGGGGAACATGAACTGGAGTTGTTTAGGCAATGTTTTCCCTCAGCAATAATGATATTGTTAGTAAGGCATCCTGTTTCAGTCTGGAAGAGTGCTTATGGAACAAAATGGTATGAAAGTAGGATAGGAAATTTAGATTTTTTTATTAAGGAGTGGAATCAAAATGCATCTTTTTATAAAAATCTTTCCAAAAATAAAAATGTCTATTTACTTAAGTACGAAGATATAGTTAGTCAAAATAGTGATACGATTAATTTGATTTCAGAGTTGGCTCAACTAACAAAAAGGCAAGTAGAAGATGTTCTTACTGAAAAAATATATAGCACAAAATGCGATGTTCTGCCTAAGGGGCATGAGAATTTAGTCAGAACTAAATGTAAAGAAGTCATGAACCAATACCATTATATTTAAGTAAGCAAGTATTGTTAGCTTTGTCGTTTTGATACAACTATGAAAGGATATTAGGAAAAGTGAAAATATATAAGTTACCAATCATAATCCCACCTATTATTGGATATTTGCATCATGCACATCCACTTTCAATTATTCTAAATTACAAAGAATCTCATGAGTGGTTTTATAGTAATTATATTCAACTATGTTGCGAAATAGGTCTTGAAGGGAAAAGGATCCCCTTTAACTTTTATGGATATGAAGCCTCATTACCAGAAAAAAATTATCCTTTTTTAAATATTGAAAAAATATCAAAGAATGTAATTCAACTGACTCAACTTGATATTTGTACATTTTTAATAAAATGCATAGATCTAGGTTATTATGTTAGAGCAAGTATAGATAGATATTATATAAAAACATTCACTAAAGATTATAAGGAAAATCATAAATACCATGAAGTATTGCTATTTGGATTTGATAATGATGAAAAAACTTTTTTAGCATATGGATATGTTGATGGTTTTTTTAAGGAAGCCAAAATCTCATTTCACGACTTTAGCCAGGCTTTTCTAAATTGCCTTTCACAAGTAGCCTATCAAAATGATGTTTACCTTTTTAAATATAATGGTACATACCAATACCAGTTTGACATTAATTTGGTCACAGAACTTCTTAATGATTATCTCTGTTCAAATAATACTAGTAAGAGATTAAGTATGTTTAAGAATCCTCTAAATCTAGCATTTGGTATTCGAGTTTATCATTACATAAAACAATCAATAGAAGTATTGTTTGATAACAAGCACAACTATGATATTAGACCTTTACATATTCTTTGGGAACATAAGAAGGTGATGATAGAAAGAATAAAGTTTATGGAAATGCATGGCTATATTCGAAAAGGGAAATATCCAATTAGCTTATATTACAATATTGAGAAAGAAGTCCTCATACTTCGGAATAAATTAATCCGTTATAAAATTACAGAGGAAACTAAAATATTAAAAGATATTTTAAACGCTATTGATAGGATTACTCTGTATGAAAAGAATGCGATAGAATTGCTACTGAATGAAGTTCATAATAGTAATATAAGGAGTTGAGTAAAAATGCATAATATTACAAAAGAATACATCAAACAAATGGTTGAAATTATTAATGACTTTCCTTTAAATAATCTTAGTGATTTTATAAATTGTATTGGAAAAGCATATGAAGAAAATCGTACTATTTTTGTGATTGGAAACGGGGGTAGCGCTTCAACAGCAAGTCACTTTGCCGCAGATTTAAATAAAAATGTAATATTTACAGGTAGAAGACCTCGAGTTATAGCACTTACAGACCAGATTGGATCTATTACAGCCTGGGGAAATGACACTGAATATACTAATATATTTGTTGAACAACTAAAAAATTTCTACAATCAAGGCGATTTGGTCATAGCTCTAAGTGGTAGTGGAAAATCGCCTAATGTCTTAAAGGCAATCAAATGGGCAAAAATTCATTCAGCTACAATCGTGGGATTAACGGGTATTCAAGGTTTGCCTTTAAAAGAACTATCAGATGTCTGTATAATGGTACCATCCAATAAAATGGAACAAATTGAAGATTTTCATCTTGTTTGTATGCATGCTATGATCGTATCAATAAGAGAGAAATATGGAAAAATTTCTTCTGAGATAAGGGAGGAAATTAAATACTGATATAAACAAATGAAGAATTATTCAACAAAGTGGGGTATTTGCTTATTGTGCCCAGAGAAACTCTTATGTGATGTGAAAGACTATGCAAATAATTAATTCGTTAGTCAACTAATTGCTAGATAAGGCATTTGTGAGTCATGAAGGCATCATTGACTTGAATGTTTTGACTACGATTTCAATAGAATAGAAAGTTTGTTCTCAACATGAGTGCCATTTATGCGAAAAGAATTAAAATAATGGATGAACAATTACCTTAAATTACCAAAAAAAGAGTTTCTTTCGTGGAGAATGGAATGACATGTTTTTTCATATACAAGGTAAAATGTTTTTAAAAGCGACTGAGTGTTTTTGCTAAAGAATGCATGATTCCGTTTTACATACATTGAACCAATCTACATATTATTCATAGAATTAAACTTTATATGGGATATGGAGTTCTTTATTTGTAAATTGAAGGGAGTCGTCGTTAATACTATGACCGAATGATTAAAAAATTGGTCTGGTCGACTCGATTGATTCATTCCGGTAGTATTCCCATAAGAAAAAGATCACGCTCTCTTAATAGAACAGATCGAGAGGACTCCAGACAAAATCGCAGTCGAGTTCAAGAGGGTAAGTTAACATGATCATGAACAGCGTTCAAGGCTCCCTTTTTACTAATGCGGATTATCTAAAAATGCTTGAGAAGGAAGGGATTCAGGTGTTCATGGACGGGAAAGGCCGGGCTATGGACAACAACCGCATGGAGCGTTATTTCCGGTCACTCAAATACGAATGTCTCTTCTTCAATGAATTTGAAGACCCTCGTACACTGCGTAAAAGGATAGCTCGCTATGTCCAGTTTTACAATAAAGAGCATCCCATCAGTCTCTTCAAGTGACATGCCTGTACATTTTATTCCCAACAGATCGAGTAGATCGCATCCTAATTCGAATAGATTACAAAAATGGAGGATATAGCTTATTCCTCAAAAAATCGTGTCTTGACAATGGGAGCATTACACATACTATAGTCCCCATTTCGTTCGAATATTGGGGACTATTTTACGCTTACACTCCATGACACTTTTGCAAATCTGCCAATCATTGATGGGCTTTCCGTCAATACACGCAGCATAAAGCTGATGCTGTGCCCCTGCGTAATATACTTATGAGGTATGAGGATTTCAATTTTATCTGTAGTGAGTGCTCGTTTTTTTAGTAATTCTTTGAGAATATTCCTTCTAGGACTTGTTCTGGATAGAGTTTCTTGAACTTCTCATACTTTTTTACTATGCAAGTTCGACTAATGATCGTAGGTTTGATGGTCTTTCGTAAGGAAGATTCCAAGCAGAAGCGGACACAAAGACGGTCAATGATAAGCCTATTTGTCTTTGGCGTTTTCGTCCATGAATTTTTCACATTCTTATGAACCTCGTCCACCTTATGGTAAAACACATTGTTGATCACATCGCCCTTCAACCATTTCCACAGTCATTCTACAACTTGGGGATATAGGGAGGCAAGAAGAAGAGATTTCTGCTCTTCCAAAAAAAGGGGCCAGTAATTTTGGCATGATGGATGCGGGCATTGTCCAGTACCATCACGATTTTGCCGGTAGGATAATGAGTGAGAACGGTTTTCAGAAAAGCTTCAAACGGTTCAGCCTTGTACTGCTTATCTTCTTGCCAAATGATCTGACCGGTCACGTAATCCACTGTCGTCAGTAATTTCAACAAAACATGGAGAATAGGCAAAACCTTTTTATGAGAAAAGGATGGTTATAACGAATGACAAAAAGTGAAATCAAAGCCAAACTCAGAGCGGTTATTGCAAGTGAAATTAATCCTAAGATTCCTGCTTTATTGGATGATAAGAGCAGACTTTACGAGGATTTGGGTCTCAATTCTTTTATGGTTATTCAAATTATCGTATATGTCGAAGATGAATTAAACGTGACGTTTCAAGATGAGGTTTTGTATATGTTTACAAACGAACTCAGTACTGTTGGAGAATTGGTTGCGTATGTCGATAAGTTCTTAGGTGACGAAGCAATGTGAGGACTCACGCCGCGGAGTATGGACGTAGCATGGTGTTCTTTCATAATATTTTATACTATAGAGTCGATAATCTAGAATATACTATTGCCACTGTTCTTTGACAGGGTTTGGTTGAGTACTGTACTTCGGTAGAAAACCAATGTGATTCGTTCCTGCTTCTGGAGAGGGGTGTAACTGAACTGTAAGAGATATCGAGCACCATCATGATTTTGCCTATCGTTTTTTTGTCATGGGTGCGTTCGAGGAATGATTGAAATTTATTGAAAATTATCTTAAGCTGATCAATCCCTCTTTTCTCGATCCAGAAGGGAGAGCATCCGCGTTTGTCGGGTCCTGTCATCTTCTGCTCTTTTACCTCGGTTAGTTTTTAGGGACTTCCGGGAGGGCGGCCTATATCGAGAGGAGGCATGCTGCCTTTTTCATAAACACTTTATGACGTGTAATTGTTAGGTATTTCTGGGCACATCATCAATCTTTCCTGAGTCTTGAAATTTCATTTGATTTGGCTGAAAAAGGCAGATTGGAGTACCTTCTGACATTCTGCGTTTTAGGTGGACAGTTTGAGCAGCTTGGGAATGTCGAAAAAAAGTTTTTCGATGGACTGTTGGTACTTATAGACGATGATCTGCCCAAAATGCTCTTCTTGAATGAGGCACACCACATCATCAAGCGTCAAAAAATCGCTGAATACCCGTTAACGAAAGTAACAGGTAGTGGTCATCCTTGAAATACTGGTATCCCGTCTCGATGTTCCTGCGTACGTGATAATATCTCTGAATCGTGATGAGATCCAGTGCCACATCCGTACACAGGAGACAAACTTGCGGTTTTTTCTATCGTAACGGAACACAGGTCAAACTTTTGTATGTACTGCTCACCAATATTATCTAGGGGAATCGATACCCCTGCCGGACCAATGAGGCGGTTCGTTATCACCGCGGCAATTGACATGAAATCCTTTTCGGTTACAGGCGTTGATGATGACTTTAACGTATGTGTACCAGTTTTCCATGAGAACATAGACCTGTTCGTTTTCTTGGGCTGGAGATGCTTCGATCAAATCTTCAATGCTAAATCATTCTTGCTTTTGAGATGCAGTCGCTGGGCCTGGCGATACAAGAACTGCAATCCCACGCGTAGGAGCAATCGCTTGCCACCACGTGAGCCGTCACCAGGCAATGACACCAGACGAACTTGCCGGCTTCATGGGAATATTGGAAGCTTAACGCCTCCATTTTTTGTGTATTTGTCTTTCTCACAGCGGGTGTCATCGACGATGAGAAACACAAGCTCGAGGTTTTCCCCGCGTTTGGCATGCTGAGTTTGAATTCGGTTCTTCACCATGTCTCTGCGTCGGTGCTGCATGCGATTGACGCACCAAGGTCAATGATTCAAGAAATTCCTGGTATTGCTCAGACATTGACCTTTGCAGTTTGCTGATTTTGATCACATTTTTCCGTCCGGCACACAAAATGATACCGTGAACAAGGGTAAACAAATGAGCCAATTAAGGCTTTGAAAACTCTGGTTTCAGAGCTAAAATGAACTTAACAAACGGCAGGTAGAGGGAATTATAGTGGGAACTTCTTTATATTGATAATTATGTATTAGTAATCTAAATTTACCATAAATATTTTTGTTAATTCGATAGCAAAATTTTTGTGAAACTAGAGAATCTTTATATAGGTTCAGTCTGTCAAATAAGGCGAACCACCAAGTAACGTTCATATTGGTGTTTATCGCCTATTCGTTTCATTGTCTCATCTAGTTTATTATCCATCTCGTCTTTTGGTAATGTTTAATGTATAACCAATTCGTTGGGTTGTGTAGGTGTAGGAAACATGATTTCATCATAATAGAGGTGTAGATGTGTTAAATTCAAACTTGGCAGCAAAGCCTGATGTAATTAGTCTGGGAGCCTTGGAGTGTGCATCTTCTGCGGTTGTGACTGGGTTGAATATGAAGGGCAAGGAGTATAGATATTTTATTGCAGACTATTGGAACTTAAAATATGAATCTGCAGTATTGCTTTCAAGTAGGTCTGTTGCGCTTTATAATTTGGAAGCACTTTATGGCATAAAGTTGGACTTTGTAGAGGTTTCCTTGGAAGCACTGATTGGAGAGTTGGGGAATGGGAATATTGTCATATACAGTGTTCAGGCATCGAAACTTGGGTTTTTCCCTAAATCGATGCTTGGTTTCGAAAATCAAGTTTTGGGACATGCTTTATTAGTTTATAAATATGAACTCACAACACAAATGTTCACTGTTGTTGATCCCATAGTTCCATACACAGGAGAGATCTCAATAAACGAATTGATTCAGGCAAGTCTTTCCCCATGTTATGCAAACATGATTATAATGCGTTTTGATGAGGAGTCATCTCTATCCTCCGAGAAATCTCTTCATTTCTCGGCGGAACGGAATTATGATTCATACAACTTGGATGACACTTCGAGTGGAAGAAAAGCTTTAAGGGAATTCCGAAAAGCTGCTGAGGCAAGTTTGGAATGGGAACAGGAATTACGAAGAGAGTGGGTCAAAAAAAATTCTATTTCCATAATGACGATTATCAGAATACGTGGAATGGTTTGGGACAGTTATCGAAGTCTCGCGGGTTTTGCAAATGATGTTATCGATAGCGGTGATAAATCTATCGAAGAGATTTTAAAATTATGGAATTCTTTAAGTTTTAATATGATTAAGCATGGACGTCAAGCTAAAGTGGAATATGTTGAAGCGATTATTGGTTTTGCGAACCAGATTGAAATGAAAGAATTGGATTTTTTGGAGTTTGTTTATTGCAATATCAGGCTTGTTGATTAACCACTAAATGGTAGAAAAAGAGCCGTCAACGCGGTAAAATGTTTGTACCCCTACAAACAAATCCAAGGTGATGACTCCATGAAAAAGTCTGACACGATTCTCTCGATTCATCAAACTATCCTTACGCCCGAAGAAGTTAAATCCATTGCTGAAGCGATTGGCTATGTAGATAAGGCGCCAAAATTCACGGTTTATCATTTGATTCAATATTGGTGTGCCTCAGCTAGTGAAGAATGGTCAGGGTATCGTTCCACAAGGATCATGCTGGTTGTAGCGGCTTGTCTTCAGTTCACTATTCCTGTTTTTCGGTAAAGCATCAGATGTGCCTTTTGCTATATTTAAAGATTTATTTCAACTGATTGTTCGCAAATGTAATCGTGAAACCAGGTGAAAGCGGGCTTTTCCGAAGGAATTGCTGCTGGTTGACTCCACTACGGTGACGGTGGGCTTGCCTTGGGCTCCCTATCATGAAGCCTGCCAATTGGGAACGCCTCAGTGTCGATCTATGCTTCGTCACCGTGTGATCGATTTCGTGATTTTGAGGGTAGAGAAATTTACGTCGGGATTTGTTAGGCGTTACAACTGAACAAATCGCTCTGATCTATAAAGCTGGCTGGAAAATCAAAGTGTTTTCTCAATGGAGTAATATTCTAACCTCATTTGGTACGGCGAAAAATGTGGTATATGGACCAACTCTTCTCTGCACTCATTGTCGAGGCAAAGCAAGGATTCCCTCATCATGCTGACCTATCTTTTGTTCGATTTGCTCGCTTGTTATTTCTGGATCCATTTCAGTCATATATTGTGGTTAATAAACAGGCTTGTTGTAATACACAACTAAAACTTAAGAATCCTGTATAGGGACTCCCACAGGGAGTATTATTCCCGTCAATTCAATAAATTAAGGGGGCATCGATTCATGCTAGATTTACCCAAATATCCATTGACGAACGCGCAGAAAAGAATTTGGAATACAGAAAAGTTACTACCGAATACGGGATTAAACACATTTTTGTTCTCTTTAAAAATAAAACCTCATTCTGAACCTATAAATTATGGACTGTTGAAAAAAGGAATCTCTCTCTTAGTAGATCGTAATCCTATTCTTCAATCTCAAGTTATTGAAGAAGAAGAGCTTAAGCAGTATTTCCGAAGTTCTGTCGGTGCTAATTTAAAAGTGATTGATGGATCAACAATGGATGTTGATGAATATGTGACGGCAGAGTCTAAAAAAATAATTACTCAAGAAAGCGAGGATTTGATTCAATTACATTTGATTGTACTAAATCAAGTTGAATGTATCATCCTGCTCCGTATGCACCATATTATTGGTGATGGTTATATGGCGGAACTAATCGTAAAAGAAATCATGGATATTTATTGTGAATTGTCGAGAGGTAGCGTCTTTACTCATAAGAGACCATCGTATAGCGAATTTATCCGGAGCGAAATAGGGTACGAAAATTCTGATCGCTTCATTCAGGATAGAGAATTTTGGTTGAATGAAATGGATGGAATTATTAAAAACGGAAATGAAATTTCGTTTGGCAAACGGTCTTTAAGCACAGCAGGCGAACGAAGGTCTTTTTCTATTTCGCCTGAGATGTATAACGACATCAGAAGATTCTGCGATGAACATAAGATTACCATTTTTACGATACTATTTTCGGCATTGCTAATATATCTGTACAAAGTGACCTCGAACAATGATCAAGTGATTGGTGCGTATTACGCCAATCGAATAAGTGCTGATGAAAAGGAAATGCTCGGCATGTTTGTGAGCACCATGCCGTTTCGTATGCTTATTGAAGGTAAGCAAGACGTGTTGTCCTTTATTCAGGCTGTTTTTTATAAAAAATCTACTATCGCCGAGCATCAAAAGTATCCCTATAACCTGCTTGTCCATGATTTGTGTCAAAAGAACAACAAGTTTATGTATCCATTATTTCGTGTAGCGATGGAATTCCGAAGGGTTTCTATATTTGAAAACGACTTGTTTTGGTATGAGTTGGATCAAGTTTTTGGATATCACGCAGAGAATGAACTATTGGTTCGAGTGCAGCATACGAAGACAAAGAATCATTTAAGAATAGATTTTGATTATCGTATAGATTTATTTTCTGATGATGATATTACTCGGATGTATACTTGCATATCTAACTTAATCCATCAAATTATCAAGGATTCTCAACAATCAATTGATTCACTCGAATTAATTACACCGGAAGAAAAAACTAAATTATTGGTAGAATTTAATGATACTAAGGTGTGGTATCCGAAAGACAAAACCATTCATGCATTGTTCGAGGAGCAGGTGAAACGAACGCCGGAAGCAGTGGCGGTGATATTTGAATCTTTTCGGTTAACTTATAGAGAGTTAAATGAACGCGCCAATCGGGTTGCAAAACGACTTCAAGATTTAGGCGTACAGCCAGATCAACTTGTGGGATTAATGGTAGAGCGTTCGATAGAGATGATAGTGGGGATATTGGCCATTCTCAAGTCGGGTGGTGCGTATGTGCCTTTGCCGCCGGATTATCCAATAGATCGGCTTCGAATGATGGCGGACGATTGCGGATTACAGATTGTTTGTGTGCAGAATCGCTATATGCAGCAAGCGGAAGCCATCGAAACCAAGAACTTGATCGACCTGAGCGATATTGCCTGGCAAAAAGGTCACGTTAATCCAGTAATTTCGGGTTGTACACCCAACCACTTGGCATATGTCTTGTTCACCTCGGGGTCTACAGGACAGCTTAAAGGCGTGATGATCCAGCATGGATCAGTCGTCAATCGAATCCATTGGATGCAGCATGCGTATTCTTTACAGAACGATCATGTGCTTTTGCAGAAAACGCCATATAGTTTCGATGTTTCGGTATTGGAGTTTTTCTGGTGGATGCTCGCGGGTGCGAGCGTAGTGTTACTTGCGCCAGGCAAGGAAAATGATCCGTCACGACTTCTGGAAGAAATCGAGAAGAATGGTGTGTCAGAGATACACTTTGTGCCGCCTATGTTGGCTGCATTTTTAGAAACTGTTTCTCATGAGCCTAAAAGCAATCAAAAGCAGCTTTTATCGTCACTAAAACGCGTGTTCACCAGCGGTGAAGAATTGTTCGCGGAAACTGCCGAGCGACTTCACTTCTTAATGAACGAGTGCGGATTGTCCGGTGTACAACTGATTAATTTATATGGTCCGACAGAAGCGACGGTGAATGTAACCGTATACGAATATATGCCGAAATCAAACTTGGTTTTGATTGGGAAGCCCATTTCTAATACTGGTATTTACATTGTAGGGCAAACAGGTCATTTGCAGTCGATCGGAGTACCTGGTGAACTGTGCATCACAGGAGACGGGTTGGCACGAGGCTACTTGAACCGACCGGAGCTAACGGCAGAGAAGTTCGTGGACAATCCGTTTGCGCCTGGGGAGCGGATGTACCGGACGGGAGACTTGGCCAGATGGCTGCCGGACGGAAATCTGGAGTACCTGGGGCGGATCGATGAGCAGGTAAATGGTCAGGGATGTGAGGCATCCGAGCTGCGTGCGTATTTGAAGCAGAGCCTGCCGGAGCCGGAAGGGCTGGTGCAGGAGGGAAGCGAATACGTCGCACCGCGGAGCGAGACAGAGGCGAGGCTCGCGGCAATTTGGCAGGAGGTGCTGGGGCTTTCGCAGCCAGTGGGCATACGAGACGATTTTTTCGAGTTGGGCGGACATTCGCTCAAAGCGACGCAATTGGTGTTGCGCATACAGAAGCAACTGCATATAAGCCTACCGGTAAGCGAGGTGTTCGAAAACCCGACGGTGGAGGAGCTAGCAGGGATTTTGGAAGTGGAGGTAACCAAGGAACGCTACGAGGCGATTGGCAAGGCGGAGACGCGCAAGTGGTATCCGGCCTCGCCAGCGCAGCAGCGGATGTATGTGGTGAGTCAGTTGGATGCGGAGGGGATCGGCTACAACATCCCGTGGGCACTGGAGATTATTGGGGAGCTGGATGCGGAGCGCGTGCGGGAGAGCTTGAAGGTGTTGGCAGAACGGCATGAATCGTTCCGTACATCATTTGGAATGCAAGAAGGGGAATTGGTACAGCACATCGCCGAATGTGTGGAAGTGCCGCTATCCGTGACGGAGAGCATGGAGGAAGAAGCAGCGGGGCTGGTGAAGGCGTTCGTACGACCGTTTGAACTGGGGGAGGCGCCCCTCCTGCGCGCGGGACTAATCCGCCTGGAAGAGCGTCGGCATGTCCTTCTGCTGGACATGCACCACATCATTTCGGATGGCGGATCGATGGACGTGTTTGTAGACGAGTTGGCGCGGTTGTATGCGGGCGAGGAGTTGAACCCGCTTGCGATCCACTATAAGGATTATGCGGTATGGCTGAAGGAGAAGAAGCAAGGCGAGGCGTACCGGTTGCAGGAGCAGTATTGGTTGCGGGCGTTTGAGGAAGAAGTGCCGGTGCTGGAGCTGCCAACCGATTATACGCGGCCAGTGGTGCGTCGGTTTGAAGGAGACCGCACGGGTCAATGGTGGAGCGAACCCGAAACGGAACGTCTGAAGCAACTGTGCGCGAAGCAAGGGGTTACGCTGTATATGGTACTTTTGGCAGCGTATGGGGTGTTGTTGTCGCGCTATGGAGGTCAGGAAGATATCGTTGTGGGCTCACCAGTGGCAGGGAGAAGGCATCCGGATGCAGAGCGGATGATCGGGATGTTTGTAAATACGTTGGCAATGCGTAGCCGCCCGATGAGAGGCAAACGTTTCGATGCGTATTTGGCGGAAGTGAAGGAAATGGTGCTGGGCGCAATGGAAAATCAGGATTATCCGTTCGAGGAACTGGTTGAAAAGACGGTGGTGAGGCGAGATACAAGCCGAAACCCATTATTTGATACGATGTTGGTGCTGCGGAACATGCAGATGAGCAAATGGAGGCCGGAAGGGCTTACCATTCGTCCCTACCCGCAGGACTACCGAGTTGCAAAATTCGATCTAACGCTTGTAGCGCTCGAGCAGGCGGGGCGTATGTATCTCGACTGGGAATACAGCACGGCGCTGTTCAAGCGGGAGACGGTGGTGCGGATGGGCAAACATCTGGCGGCGATCGTAGAACAGATCGTAGAAACACCGGGCATGCGGCTGGACGAGATTGAACTGGTGGGGGAAGACGAGAAGCGACAACTACTAGTGCAGTTTAATGACACAAAGGCGGAGTATCCGAAGGACAAAACGATCCATGCGTTGTTCGAGGAGCAGGTGGAGCGAACGCCAGAAGCAGTGGCAGTGGTAT
>JAEWIS010000035.1 GCA_023386955.1 Bacillota bacterium | reverse complement strand
CTGATAACCTTCGCCGTTTTATTGCCGTTGGCCCCATTTTGCGTGTTGGTCACTACCACGTAGTAGTAACGGCTCGACTCGTTCTCTGTCGAGATGGTGTAGCTGCTGCTAGTGGCACCCTCGATCATAAAGGCACCGTTGGTGCTGGGGGTATCGTTGCGGTACCACTGGTAGCTGAGTTGTCCGTCATCGTTGCTCTTGGCGGTTACGCTCAGAACCGGGCCGATATCTCCTACCTTTACTGTTGCTCCGGTCGGCTGCGTTGTAATGGATGGCGCCAAGGCTGGAGCAGCCAGCTTCTTAATCAATCCGGCATCAATATCGCATACATACACCTCTCCATTGCCAGCCACAAACATGCCATAAGGAACAAAGAATTCATCCTTTATACTCACATCTGTCCACTCGTTCCCTGACAGCTTCCTCACGACGGAATTGCCGGAGTCGGCGACATAGACATCCCCACGGCTGTCGACCCCGATCCCCTTCGGATTAAGAAAAACAGCTTCACCTGTAATATCCACCCAAGAGGAGCCCGACAGCTTTTTAACCCTGTTGTTATGATCGGTTACGTAAATCGTTCCATCATGACCTACTGCTAAGCCGGCAGCATTGATGTAAGAATCCGTAACATTCTCCCATTGGTCCCCCACAAGCTTCATAATTCTGCGGAACTCTGTATCTGCCGCGTAAATATTCCCTTGATTGTCTACGGCCACATCCACCGGGTCGGAAAGTCCTTCGGCGATAATGGCTCCCCAACCTCCTTCGGAATACTTCAAAACCATACTGGAACTCTTCATTATCAAATAAAGAGCCCCATTGGAGTCTGTTGTGATACCGGTAATCTGTCCAACAGGCGGCGTAATAGCTTGCCAGCCTCCGTCGGCAACCCTTCTTTTAAGCTGATGGGCATCCGCTACATACAGTGTCCCGTCGTTACTTGCCGCTACGTCAATGGGTCCGTTAACGGGTCTGTATCCCGTAATATCAATCCAGTCGCCCGTTACAGGTGCCGCCTTGATCGTTACCTTAGCTATACTGCTGTAGGTTGTGGCAGATTGGCTGCCCAATGTATTCTTCACGGCCACATAATAGTACATAACCCCCGCTGTATCCGCTGCCGGCTGGTAAAAATCCGCCGTTGCATCTTCGATCAGGGTGGCATTCTCCATACTTTCCACCGTGTTGCTGTACCACTGATAGCTTAATGCTCCGGCATCGCTTTTCGTTGCGGTTACACCCAGGGTAACAATATCACCTGCATACACGGTATCGCCGTACGGATGATTAAGAATAGTGGGCGAAGCCGCAGGCACCGGCGGATTAACCGTTACGGCTGCAATATGGCTGGTTGCAAGCTTTGTTTGAGCTCCCGTAACCTCTGTATTCGTGTTTTTTACAACCACATAGTAGTAGGTGGTCCCTGCTGTTGTGGTCAGAGGCTCGTAGCTGCTGCCTATGGCGCCGGCAATCGCTGTGCTGCCGCTGGTGCTGTTCTCCGTATTGCTGTACCACTGGTAGCTCAAGATTCCGCCATCGGTTACGTTTGCTGCTACGCTCAGGGTGGGGCGTGCGTCCCCAACATTCACCGCAGCACCCTCCGGCTGAGACGTGATGGAAGGTGTCGCCGCATTCACAACTGTGCTGGCCACAGTCAACTTTTTGATCTTCTTGGCCATTGCGTCGCTGACATACACATTTCCGCTCTTGTCTGCCGCTATACCGGCGGGCATCATAAATTCTCCAGGACTGCTGAGGTCTGTCCAAATGCCGCCGGACAGTTTTCTAACAATACCATTGATGGTATCCGCAGCGTATATATTCCCGTTGTCATCCGCTGAGAGCATAATTGCGAAGATGAACGGGGTTGAGCCTGTAACATCTGTCCAAACGCCGCCAGACTGTTTTTTAATCCGGTCATTATCCGCTACGTACAGATTCCCTTCAGAATCTACCGTTACTGCGGTGGGTTTACTAAATCCGGCTGTACTGGCGATGTCCACCCAGCGGTCTTCCACCAGCATTTTTAAGGAAGTAAAGTTATCCGTTACATACACGTTCCCGTTTTTGTCAACGGCCACATCCGATGGGCGGATTAAGCCTGACGGATCCAGACTCGTCCAGGCTCCGCCAGAAAGCATTGTGATCGAGGGGCCATTCGCATCCAGGACATACAAATTTCCGTTGGTGTCCATCGCGATATCGTTGAATCTTCCCTCGTTGCCCTCCAGACCGCTCATCTGCGTCCACACGTTGTCCAGCAGCTTCTTCACGGTGTTGTTTCCGGCATCCACCACATGTAGAATCCCGTTGTCGTCAATGACCAGTCCACCCAGACCGGAAAAACCGCCCGAGTTGGTAATATCTGTCCAGCCTTGTGTCACAGGCTCTGCACTCACTGCTACAGCTGCAACACTGCTGGCCGCCTTGACGGTTTGAATGCCCGTTACATGGGGATTCGTATTGGTGACAACCACATAATAGTATGTTGTCCCCGGCGCAGTTGTAGGCGCAGTATAACTGCTCTGTGTGGCACCGGGAATTTCCGTCCACCCGGAAGCACTGTTCGTCGTGTTGCTGTACCATTGGTAGCTCAGCGTGCCGCTGTCGTATACGGCTGCCGTTACGTTCAAGCTTAGACCTGCGGTCCCTGTGGTCACCGTAGCACCTGCCGGTTGTGTCCCAATGGAAGGCATGGATGCGTTATTCGTGGCCGTTAACCGTTTAACCTTATTGTTCTCACTGTCTGACACGTAAACCGTGCCTGCCGGGTCTACTGCTATACCTGTCGGGTACCTGAAGCTCCCGCTTCCGGTGAGATTCGTCCAAACGCCATTGGACCATTTTTTGACTTTGTTATTGCCGCTGTCCGTCACATAAAGCTCCCCGATGCTGCTTACGGCCACCCCTCTGGGCTCCTGCAGCTCGCCGCCGGTAACCTCGGTCCAACTTTCCTGAACCAGTTTTTTGACGGTGTTATTACCCGTATCGGCCACGTAGACCATTCCGCTTTCATCGACAAACAAACCCTCGGGGTATTGGAAGAGTCCGTTATATGTAATATCCACCCACTTTTCGTTAACCAGCTTTTTAATTTTGCTGTTGAAGGTATCTGCCACATATACAGTCCCATGGCTGTCTACGGCTATGCCAAAAGGACCGGAGAAGCCTTCCCCGTTGGTAATATCTGTCCAAACATTATTGGAGAATTTTTTGATCAGGTTATTAAATGTATCCACTACATACATGTTGCCGTTGCGGTCTATTGCCACAGCTCTTGGGTTCAATAGCCGGATGGCTACTTCTTTCGTGGTCCAATGGCCCATAGAGAATGTTTTGATTTTGTCGTTATTGCCATCAACTACGTACAAATTACCACTGGCATCCATTGTCATTCCGTAAGGATTATTAAAATCTTCTTCACCGTTGATCACGGTCCAGCTGTATCCCTCATCGATAATAGGGTCTACATTCGCATGAGCAACTGGAGTCAACATCGGTGTTACGGTAGAAACAAACATCATGAATCCCATTACCATAGCTAACAGCCTTCTGTAACCTCTTGCATGCTGCATTCATTTCACTCCCGTTTCACACTTTTACTTTGTAAGTCCTTCTACAAAGTTCACATTCCATTCTACCGACAGCGTCTTGCAAAATTCTCACAAACCCCCGCTAAATTCCCATAATATTGTCAATTTAAATCGAATAATGTAGAAGTTCGCGAATTGTTCACAAAATAGCCGGGTCGCCTCAGTTTCCTGTAGAGCCCATGCGGCAGATTGGCCACCTCTTTGTTGGGTTGCTAACCTGTGAGGTAACGGTGATACAGGTGGCAAAGCTGTAGCGGAACTCAGCGACTCTTAGCAAGCTAAATACGCCCGATTTGAAACGTAACGGAACCAAGCGACTCTTACCGCTCATTTCGGCTGCTTCCTCCCCTCTAATTTGCCGCTAAGAGACGGAGAGTTCCGTTAAAAACCCGCAGAGGTCATTTTGGCTGTCTAAGCATCTCTCAGTTCCGTTAAAACTTCACACGTTGCTCCCACTCGTCCTGACTGCCAAACAAGACAAACAGACACAAAAAAGCTGGACGGAAAACTTGTGGTTTTCCGCTCAGCTTATTTATTTCGGGACTCTTCAGTCAGCCCCTTGCCATATCCTGCTCCCCGCTAATTTTACCCCTTCACCGCCCCTGCCGTAACCCCCTCCATGATCTGCTCGCTTAGAATGAAGAAGGCCACAACAATGGGCAGCATACTGATGACCAGTGTTGCTCCGATGGCGCCCCAGTCCGTGCTGTATTGCCCAACGAAATTTTGCACGCCTACCGTTAAGGTTTTCAGATGATCCGAGCTGATGAACGTATTGACGAAGATGAACTCATTCCAGTTATAAATCATGTTAATAATCACGGTAGTGGTTAAGACGGATATGGTCATGGGAAGAACCACTCTGAAGAACATCCGGTTGACCGTGCAGCCATCCATCACCGCCGCTTCTTCAATTTCCCGGGGCAGGGCGTAATAGGCACCCAGCAGAATCATAATCGTAATCGGCATATTGAAGGCGGTATACGACAGGATCACCGACAGCGGGTGGTCCTTCAGATTAAAATCCGAAAACAGGCTGAACAGCGGAATCAAGGTGGAATGCACGGGAATCATCATCCCGGTCATAAACAGCCCCAGGACCAGAGAACGGTTCCTCCATCTCATCCGGGTAATGGCATAGGTGACCATGCTGGCCAGCAGCACCGTCAGCGCCACCGCCGTCACCGTAATCCACACGCTGTTCATGAAATAGTGGCCAATCTGGCCCTCTGTCCACACCTTGGTATAATTCCCCCAGCGGGGATGGAGAGGCAGGGCAAAGGGAGACAGATTAAACACCTCCTGGTTATTCTTCAGAGAGAAGAAAACCAGCCAGATCAGGGGCAATACCTGCAGAACCGCAACCATTGCCAGAATGAGATAGAGCAGCGCCCACCCACCTGCTTGTAAAACTGCGGATCCGGGCTGCCGTAAGACCGCTCTGCTCCGGGTGATGACAGCTTTGGCCATGAACGTGCCCTCCTAGGAATATTCGATGGTTTCTTTGGCGGCCGTCCATTTGCGGATGAGCCAAGTAACAACCAGACAGATCAGCAGCAGGAAGAATCCGATGGCGCTGCCATATCCGAAGTTGAAGCCCTTAAAGGCGATCCGGTACATATACGAGGCCATCACCTCACTGGCGCCGTTGGGTCCCCCGTTGGTCATCACATAAATCAGGTCAAAATACTTCAGAGAACCCACAACGGCCAGCACCACCGTTACCTTGAACACCTCGGCAATAAGCGGAACCTTGATCCGCAGGGCAATCTGCAGCGGATTCGCTCCGTCGATACGGGCCGCCTCCTCCAGGGAGGAGGGGATATTCTTCAGTGCGGAATAATAGATCAGAATATAGAAGCCGGCGTACTGCCACAGAATAGGGACAAACAAGGCAGGCAGCACATAAGCCGGTTCAGCCAGCCAGGCAGGTGTATTCGTAAAACCGATAAACTCCAGAGCGCTGGTCAGAATCCCGTTAGTGGGATGGTAGATTTTCAGCCACAGCTGGGCGATAGCCACCGACGACAGCAGCATCGGCACCAGATAAATCTTACGCAGCAGATTGGAGCCCTTGATCCGTCCGGCCAGCAGCAGCGCCACCGCCAGATAAACCAGCAGGCTGAGAGCGGAGAAAACGGCCAGCAGCAAGGAATGGAAGGCGCTCTCCCAGAACAGCCTGTCGCCCATCAGCTCCAGATAATTATCCAGACCGATGAACTCCTTGGCGCCGATGCCATCCCACTTGGTCAGCCCGTAATAACCCGTCAGCACAATGGGAATGTAGATCAGCCCCAGGACCAATAGAAGCGAAGGCAGTACATATAATGCGATAATCCATTTGTTGGACAGCACCTTATCCATGTGGTTACCGTTCCTCCTTCCGGCTTTATTCGCTGGCTGCCTTGGTCAGCGCTTCCTCATGCTTCTTGGCGAAGTCCTCTGGCGTCACCGCTTTGCCGAAGATGGCCTGGATCATATTGAGATGCGCCTCAGCGGCGGAGGGTTTCATCTGCACATCGGCAAACAGTGTGATGCTGCTGGCATTGTTCAGCTCCTTGAGGAGATCAATATACATGGCGGGCAACTGCACAGCAGAGGTATCCACCTTGGTAGCCGGTATCACACCCGCATCGGTGACGGAAACCTTGCCCCATTGCTCTACGAAATACTCCACGAACTTCTTGGCCTCTTCCTTCACCTTGGAGTTCTGCGCCACGAACAGGCCAACACCGGGACCGCCCACCCAGCTGTTCACATCACTTTTGCCACCGCTGACGGTGGGGAATTTGAAGAAGCCGACATTGTCTTTAAACGCTTTGGGCACATCCGGATTGGTGGTAAAGTTGGGCAGCTCCCAGGTTCCCATCATGTACATGGCTGCTTTTTCGTTCATAAACTCGGACTTGCCTTCATCATTGGACAGCCCGTTGAAGCCCTTATTGAAGGCGTTGAGATCTACCAGCTGCTGGATTTCCTTGGCCGCCCGGATCAGGCTGGGATCCTCGAAGGAGGCGCTGCGGTCCACAGCCTTCTTCAGCGGCTCCGTGCCGCCGATGCGGTTGGCCAGGTACATGTACCACAGGGACCCGGTCCAGCGGTCCTTATTGCCCAGAGCAATCGGAGCCACATTGTTCTTGGCCAGTGTTTTCACAACCTCAAGGAATTCATCATACGTGCCGGGCACCTTCAACCCGTACTTGGCAAAAAGCGCCTTGTTATAATAAACCGGGGTAATGTTCAGCTCCAGGGGGTACGCGTAGGTTTTGCCGCCGATGGCATACGCCTCCGTAGTGCCAGCCACAAACTTATCCTTCAGCTTGCCCTGCAGCCCGTCATCCAGAGTAGCGAACAAGTTGCCCTTGACATACGGCTCCAGGAAACCCGCTGCCCAGGTCATGCCCACATCCGGCAGCTGATTGGAGGCGGACAGCACCTTCAGCTTGCTTTTGTACTGCTCATTCTCCAGGATTTCCTGCTTCACGGTTACGTTAGGGTTGGCCTTGGTGTAGTCGTCGATGATTTTGTTAACGATTACATTTTGCTGTTTGGAGCTCCCTGCCGGCCACAAATGCATGAAGTTAATGGTGACCTTCTCCGCCTTGGCGGTCGGTTGAGTGGTGGCTTGGGCAGACGCTGCAGCTGTAGCTGCCGGTGCAGATGATGCTTTGGACCCTTCCTCATCCTTGTTCGAGGCACAGCCCGCCAGTGAAACCGCTCCCAGCATGGACAGCGCCAACAGACCAGCAAACGCTTTTTTGACCATTCCAACTTCCCCCTTGGGTATCGTCGCCGCCGCGCAATGCTCCGGCAGCTGTGTCTTTATCGTAGCATGGCCGTTTTGTTCCCGTAAGGTTACAGGTTTTGGGGAAAATACCTTATTCTTTAGATGGGCCCGTTGTCCCCGGACATCTGCTTGCGGTATTGGCTGGGGCTTAATCCCGTGTTTTCCTTGAACAGCTTGATGAAGTATTTGGGGGTCAGATACCCCACCTGCGCGGCAATTTCACCGATGGGCAAAGCCGTGGCAAGCAGCAGCTCCTTGGCCTTCTGGAGTTTGCAGCGGGTGACATATTCCAGGAAGGTCAACCCGGTCTGCTCCTTGAACAAAAAGCTGAAATAGCTGGCGTTCAGGTGCACCACCTCCGCTACCTCCCGCAGGCCTAAGGGGGCCTGGAGATGGCTCTCCACATAACGCATCGCCTTCAGCACCGGCTCGCCGATCCGCCCTTCCCCGCTTTCCTGGAGCTCCAGCAGGGTTTGATCCACCATCCTCTCCATAGCCTGCTGGCGGTGGCGGCTTTGGTCCAGCTTCAGAGCCTGCTCCACCGTTTCCAAGAGCTTGCGCTTCTCCAGGGGCTTCAGCAGATATTGGAACACCCCCAGCCGGATGGCATGGTGGGCATATTCGAATACGGCGTGGCCGGAAATAATAATGACTACCGGGCTGGCTCCCTTGGCCTGGGCATTCTCCACCAGTGTAAGCCCGGTGATCTCCGGCATGCGAATATCCGTGATAAGCAGATGCACCTGCTCCTCCTCCAGCACCCGTGTGGCCTCAGCCGCGCTGCCCGCGGTTATAACCCGGACTGCTCCGGACAAGTCCGTTTCCAGCGTTTTTTTGACCCCGTCCCGGGTTCTTGGCTCATCATCCACCACCAGTACAGTCTTAAGCGAATTCATGCACTCTCCCCTTCTTCCCTGGGAATCTCAAACCGCACCACCGTGCCCGCTCCCGGTGTGCTCTCTACAGACAGGGCACCTGCCTGATCATGGTAATACAGCTCCAGCCGTCTCTTCACATTGCGCAGCCCCAACCCCGTCCCCTTCGTGGAAACTGGCGTGCCCGAGCGGATGGACAGCAGCAGGCTCTCCAAGGCCTTGGCCTCCATCCCCGCTCCGTTATCCTCTACAACTACGGCAAGCCTCTGGCCCCCCAGCTGCCCGAGCTCCTCGATAGCGATGCGGACTCTTCCGCCCTCCACCTTCCCTTCGATGCCATGGACAATGGCGTTCTCCACCAAAGGCTGGATCAATAGCTTGGGGATGGGTGTAGCCCGGCAGGAATCCGGGCAATCCACGGACCAGAACAGCCGCAGGCCGAAGCGCATCCGCATGATGTGAAGGTACCGCTCAATATGCTCCAGCTCATCGCCGATGGTGACCCACTCCTGCTTGCCGGAGCCGCCGATGACATAACGAAACATGTGGGACATGGCTACCACCAGATCCGCCAGCTCCTCCTCCCCCTTGTCAGAGAGCGACCAATAGAAGGCCTCCAGCGTGTTGTACAAAAAATGCGGGTTGATCTGCGCCTGCAAAGCCCGGAGCTCCGTCTGGCTTTGGACCAGCTCCTTCTCGTAGACCAGCTTAATGAGGGCATTGATATTGTCCGCCATCTGGTTATACGTATGGTTCAGCTCCTGCAGCTCCATGGTGCGGGAATGCTCCAGGTTGGGCTTCAGCACACCATCCCGGGCGCCGCGCATAGCCTTGATCAGCCGGAGAATGGGCCGGGTAATAAGCCCCGAGAGCAGATAGGACAGCACAATGAACAGCACAAAGCCCGCTGCCCCCGAAAGCAGCAAGGCCTGACGGAGGACAGAGATCCCCTTGGTCACATCGCGGACGGGAGTGAGAATCATCAAGGTCCAGCCGGTGGATTCGGAGGGCTGCTTCACCAGAATATATTCCTCCCCGTTAATCGGGACCGTCGAGCTGGTGCTGTCCAAGAGCTCCTGCACGGGAAGGGGGATTTTGGTATTCATGGCAATGGGAGAGCCGTCGTGATCGGCCAGAATCATCATCTCGGTCATGCGGCCCAGAGGATACGGCGTCTGAAAATCGAAGTAGGACCGGTCCAGACTCAGCAGCAAATAACCGCCGTGGGAGTACCAGCGGTCCATCAGATTGATCCGGCGCAGGGATAATACCGACGAAGAATCGCCCGGGTCAATGCCCAGCCAGGCCAGCCGGCCCAAACCCGAATCGGCGGCTTGAATATCCTTCGGGCTTACCCGGGCGCCCAGGCTTTGATCATCCATGGGAAACAGCCTGCGCCCGTCGGCAGCATACAGCTCCACCCGGTTCACCCCGGTGGAATAGGACTGGAAGCGGCTGATCACCTGAAGCAGCCCCTGCCGCTGGGTGAAGTCGGCCTGCCTGCCCTTCAGCTCGTGAAGCAGCAGCTCCTGCACATACCCGTCCGTCATAATTTGGGCCGTCAGAGCATTGGTCTGCTCCAAGAGCGCATCCAGCCGTCCGTTGGCCTGCACCGCCGTCTGCTCGATATGGCCGCTGGAGTTATTCTTCAAAAGGAGAGACACCGATTGATATGTGCTGGCCCCGAATACACAAAGAACCACCGTCATCACCCCGACAAAACCCACCAGAATCTGGCTGCGCATGGTATGAATTCTGAGCAAGGCCCCGACCACCATTTCCTTTTTCTATAAAAGTTGTAAGTGCTTACATCCGCATTATACAGAAAGTCCGGTGGGTTGGGAAGGGGGAAGACTATATCCCATGGAATGCAATACGGACGCTGCCCTAATGGGAAGGCCGCCGGATTTTGGCGATTTATGAGAAAATGCGGCGTCTGCCCCGGCGTTTCGTTTCTGGCGCTGGCTCGTTGAGCCATGGGCGATTCTAACGGCGGTGAGAGCCTTTATTTCGGCCAAAACCCCTCTTCCAAAAATCTAACGGCGGCCACAGCCTCTATTTGGTCAAAATGCCCCCTCGCAAGCCTCATTTTAGACTAATAGCGCCTTCTGCTTCCGTTAGAAATTGCAGCCCCCCGGTTTTGTAGCAAATAGCGTCTCTCACCGCCGTTAGCCGTACAACTACCCACGGTGTTTTATTTTCATTTCATAAACGGTACAATACGGCTATGCTGAAAATATCGGGAAGAGGGTTTATGATGAGCTGGAGTAAACTGAAGCAGCAGCTGGAGGGGTTCCTCAGTCCTGCCTTAGCGGGGAGGGTCGGCTACCGGGCAACCGGCTACCGCTACTTGCTTGACCGGCCGGGGATTTGTTACCTTGCCGTAGATAAGAAGGATATCCTGAATATGAATGACCGGACCAGCCCCATCCGCTGGTATGAGACGGAGCAGGAGGTCCGGAACGATCCGGATATCTACATTCCTGTAGAACCGGAGGAGATTGAGGCCATCCGAATCGAGACCAAAGGGGCTGTTCCGGAGGCGCGTCTTCCTGTCATAGCCAGGAGCAGAAAAAGCGCCGTCCACGCCAAACAGCTTATGCTGGCACAGGCAGCGCTAAGTAAATCTAACTTTACTGCTGCCGCCACCACCTTTTTATCAACATCGATAGAAGACAGTCTGGAAAGCCCGGATATCCTGTTGAACATTCTGGCCCTGATTGACAGACGGGTAGGCAAAAAACGGATCGTGAACCTCTCCGCAAAGACAAAGGCCAAACATCCGGCCGTGCAATATTTCTATGAGCTGCGGCGCAGCACGTTATGAAACGGGGTATGTATTGCTTTCTATTATCAAGTGCCAAAATCTGCGGCAGCGGCATAAAGGAGCTGCCGGACCTGCGCTGCGGTCAGGTCGGGATATTCGGTCAGGAGTTTAGCCGCAACACCTGAAATATAAGCCGCGGAATAGCTGGTGCCGGAAGCCGGCAGTCGGTTGCCTTTTATGGTGGCTGTGGGCAGTCTCTCTCCGGGAGCCAGCAGATCCACTGCCTCATGGCGGTTGGAGAAGCCTGCCGGAGCGCTGTTCGATTCATTCGCCGCGCCCACACATAGAACGCTGCTGTATGCACAGGGATAATAAACGGTATCATCCCCGTCATTTCCCGCGCTGGAAATAACCAATACCCCCTGTTTCTCCGCCCATTCCACCGCATCCCGCAAAGCAGGCGTATCGGTCAGAACGCCGGAGCTGATATTCACGATGTTACAGTCATAGACCTCCACCGCGTCGCGAATGATCCTTGCCAGCATGGCAGAGTCACCCTTGATGGTGCCGCCCTCTTCGTTTTTTCCGTAGTAGACCAACGGAACCAGGATCGCCTCCGGGTAAAGCCCCTCTATCCCGGCTGCCTTGCTGCCTACAATGATCGAAGCGATGGCCGTACCGTGGCCGATTGTGTCGGCAGTGGTTTGATTAGGCAGAATGTAGTTTTGCCCTGGGGACAGATTTGTCTTCAGGATAGTCTTTTCGGAAATGCCGGTATCAATGACTGCAACACGTACTGGTTCAGCCTCGGCAGCCATAACGGATCCGGTCCATAGCAAAGCAATCAGCACTGCGGCGAATAAAATATACCTCTTCATGTTCTCACCCTTTTCGTGGTAAAGAGGCGGAGTTCCCTCCGCCTCTTTTTACCTTTTACGGATTTGTGACCGTGATAAATTTATAGTCTTGGTAGGTTTCATTCTGTGGTACAGAAGCAGATGATGTTCCATCGTAGCTGGTGCTGACAGTGATGTTGGCAATTTTTGTGCTTCCATTGGTAACAAAATACTTAACCGTACTGTCCCGAGGACCACAAAATGCCGCGTAATCGTAACCGCGAGTTTCCAAGGTGCCTTTCTTCAGTATGACAGTGTACACATAATCTAAGATACCGACACACACACCATAGCTCTTGCCGCCACTTCCTGCAACACCGCCAAAGGCTCGCACGTTAGGCCCGTTAATGGTGAAGTAATTCCCGCCCGCTCCAACTCGGATACCGCTGTTCATGTAGGTTCCCCCAGTGCCACTGGCTACGCTCAGAGTACCCGTTCCTTCTATGACCAGGGCGCTGTTTGTATAGATACCGAATACATTGGACACGGCAGCGTTGTACGTGGTGTTTGTTACTGTGCTTGTGCCCGTGTTTACGATGCCCAGGCTTCCCTCGCTGTATATGGCTGCACTTAGATAGGAAGTGCTGTACGTCCCGGCGATGGTTGCGTTGTTAAGATACAACGTGCCTGCATTATTAATATATCCGCCTTCATAAGTAGTTGTTGAGCTGGGATCAAACTGCACACTGGCGGAACCATCACCAAGGATGTCGTTCATATTCTCCGTGGTCACTTTTATTCCGGCAACATAGAGCACCACTTTCTCGTGGACCTCGCCCGTATAACCTGCAGCAGCCCAACGGGCATACAGAGTATGATCGGCAGAAAGCTCTACATGGGTCGTGCTGGTAACTTTCGTTCCGCCGCTTGTGGCCGTAAACCAACCAAGGAAATAGTGCCCGGCATAGGTCGGAGCAGGAAGATCACCATACATGCTGCCTGCAAAAACAGACGTGGAGGCTGTGCCAACCGTACCTCCGTTAGCATCGAAGTTTACCGTATAGGCAGGTATCACAGACCACACGGCCACCAATGTAATATTCTCCGCAGGCATGGTGGTGAAAACATAATTCGTACCATTCAGCTGCCACCCGGCAAAGGTGTAGTTTTCCTTGGTTGGTGCTGCAGGGGCAGTCACTGCTGTACCATATGCCTTGGTAATAGATACCACTTCACTGCCGCCATTACTGTCAAAGGTGACGGTATATTCATTGGCTGTCCAATCGACGGTAAATGTCGTATTAGCCGCAGGCATGGTCATATTTGCCGTATAGCCGGACCACTGATGAAAGGTATACCCTGCTTTGGTAGGGTTATGGGTTGGCTTGGTAATGGGTGCACCATACTTCACACTGCCATAGGTTGCCCCAGTGTTATCCACTGTGCCGCCGTTGCCATCCCATGTTACGTTGTAACTGTTACGGGTGTAGTACACCTTTAATACCAAGCTGCCGTCTGCCGTAACTGTGCCGGAGGAAACCGTGCCGCCGACATTGGGCTCATAGGTAAATCCGGTATAACTCTTAGCGGCGGCATAAACCGTAGCCCCCATGGTGCCGTTCAAATTCTCCGTCTCGCCGGGCGCAGCAGGATAGCTTCCGTCCAGCTCCTCCTTGAAGTGTTCTACCGTATAAGCAATGCTACTGTCTGCTGTCCAGGCAGCAGTCAGGATGATATTTTCCGCAGGCATGGTACTGAAAGTATAGGCGTTGCCATTCAGAGTCCAACCGGCAAAGGTATAGCCTGTTCGCGTAGGTGCAGCCGGCTCAGTAACAGCTGTGCCGTATTCTTGAGTAATGGCCGCCACTTCACTGCCGCCATTGCTGTCGAAGGTGATGGTGTACTGCACCACATTCCATTGTGTGGTCAGAGTGACATCTCTTGCAGGCATAGTGGCAGGGACCGGTGCTTCCACACCGTTTTCCAGCCAACCGGCAAAGGTGACGCCTGCTCTCGCAGGATCGGGCTGCTGCACAATCGAATCACCGAATTTAATAGTGAATACGGCATCCTCTTCACCATTCCCCAGTGCGTAGGTCAATGTATACATGTTGCGGGTATAGTAGTACTTCACCACGGTGGAGCCGTCACCCTTGATGGTTACCGGCTGTGCGGAAGGCGCGGTAAACCCTGTATAGCTTTTGGTCTCCGGGCTCACATTGGCATTACTGCTTCCTGTTTTGACTTCCGTTTCGGCAAGGATGTAGGCACCCCCAGTCAACCCTTCCTGGTAGTGCTCAACAGTATACTTGGTGTCCTGCCGTGTTTCCCAAACAGCGGTAAAGGTCAAGTCATTGGCCGGCATAACCGCGGGGATGGCGCTGTTCCAGTGCAGGAAAGAGTAACCGGGAGCGGCAGGGCTGCTCCACTGGATTTTTGCACCCACGGGGTATTGGACAGCCACGCTTCTGTTGCCCGCTTCCGCACCATAGTTGAAGGTCACGCTATAACGATTGCGTTCATAATAGACCTGAACCACCGTATTGCCATCGGCTAGAATGGTCTTTTGCTGGATGGCCTTGGGCGTAAAGCCTGCATAACTCTTTGCCTGGGCGTCAGTAGCCTGGTTAGTAACACCGTTTAGGGTCTGGCGCTCCTCCAGCACATACATGCCATCCAGTCCCTCCTGATAGTGCTCCACGGTATACGATGCCATATTGGGGGTCCACTTCGCATACAGGGTCACATTCCCGCCGGGCATCGTGTCAGGAATGGTATAAGCAGTCCCGGTATAGGCCTCATTGGTGTACCAGCCGGCAAAGGTATAACCCGCTTTGGTGGGATTGGCTGGCTTTAGAAGAGAGATATTCGCCCCGGCCAGCTTGCAGATCATGTCCACCGGGCTGCCGCCTTTGGAATCAAAGACGATGGTTTTCCCATTGGCCAAATCGCTCCATTTCAGCGTAATTGTCCGGCTGAGGGTTTCGGTGGAGGAGGCCAGAGGAGCCCCCTTCCAAATCACCTTCATTTCGGTGGTGAGTGTGCTATCCCCAGAGGCCCGGCTAACGGTGATCTTGTTGTTAACCGGGTTATACGTAAAGGCCGGGTTGGACAGCTCCACGGCGAAATACTTTTCATCGTCGGTATGGTGGACGGTATTGGCATCGAAGTTTTTGGTGTTGGGTTTGTTCTCCTCACCGATGTCGCCAGTTTTCAGATCCATCCACTTCATCTGGAATAACGTAGTGGGCAGCGTATACGTGGTTACATTCTGGATGGTGTAGGCGGGAGCATCCCCATAGGCAAAGTCATAGACGTTCTCCCGCTGCCCCGCTGACCAGAGGGGCCATTCTTTGGCGTAAATGCTTGGGGCGTAAGAGTATTTGCCGTTCAAGACCTCCGCCACAAAATTAACATCCAGATACGTGCCAATCTCCACCAGCATGGCTCCAGACGAGCTGCTGTTCTTTACCCAGACCCCATTTATTTTGTAGTTCGTCAACGAATAATAGAAGTACCCCCATAAGCGGGCATACGCCCCGGCTTCAATTTGCAGCCCGATTCCATCCAGCTTTGTGGAGAATAGACCCACCAACGCTTTGGCTCGGACACCGGCACGGATACCCATGCTGCCCATGACATAGAAGTCAAACTGATAACCGTTTGTGCTTAAATCGATGGTTTCGCTGTTGGCCTGCTTGCTCTTCAGCGTCAGGACGAAGGAATGACGCTTGGAGTTTTCATACTGGAAGGTCATGCCGACGGCCACATTCAGATTGGCGGACACCACAAAATCCACCTGGATGCCGTAGGCCAGAATGTGAAGGGGATCTACCCCGCCACGCAGGTCGATCAAGTTAACCACAAACAGATCCACCCACGCATCGTTGGCGTCCTCCATAAATGCCGCGTACTTCCCGGCCAGACCGCCGGAGGAGGATGCTTCGGACTCAGGGAATACAGTCTCTACATCCTCCACCATCTTTTTGATGGACTCGCTGAGACTGAAGATCTTTTTCGTGGCCGCTGCCTCTTTGGCATTTTTCGGCCAAGGCATCCCCCAGGGCTCATCCTCCTCATCCAGCTTGGCGGTTGCGGTAATGCCCACACCGGTATAGGTGCCCAGGTCGATGTTGCCGGTCATGCGGTAATCTGCGATATAGGGGAAGATCCATTTCTTCTTCCACACAGCGCCGCCGCTGACGCTGAAGCCAAACAGCACCTCCTGCTCGAAGAAGGCCGTCAGCTCAACCTCTACCTTTTTATCCGAGCCCGATTTCTTAATATCAAAATTGTAGGTTACGGCCACTTCCACCCGAACGCCCTTTTTGCCTTCAAAATGGGACAGCCGGGGAGTGACGGACACGCTGGTCTTGACGCCTCCCTCTTTATTCACAATGTTGCCCATGAGAACCAGATCGTCTGCATGGACGGGAGTGCCGTCACTATAGGCAATGGTATAGTCGGACAGGGCGAGGTTGTCCTCACTGCCGAAGATCTCCTTGATCTCATCAGTCTGGATAGCCAGACCCGCCAGAGCCTTGCCGGCCTCCTGGATAAAGCCGCCGGACAAAAGCTGGGACTCCACCGTTTCACGGATGAGCTGCTCGTCATAGGCGGCCTCGATCTCTTCATCGGTGAGCTCACTTTCGCTGTACAGCTCCATGGCGGACAGCACATCTGCTTCGTCTACAACGGTGTATGCAATAATCGTGCTGTCGCCCTTCACCGTAACATTGGTAATGAGGCCATACCCCTGCTTGCTGGCAGTCTCATCCCCAAAATCACCGTTGTCGAAAAAGCTCAGAAAATCCCCCGGCTCCACTACAGTATCCGTGCCAAGACCCATATCAGCGTATGGGGCAGCAGAGAAATTCAGCTTCCCCGTTTCAATCGTGATGCTGCCTGTGCCGCTGGAGGCAACCGTGTTGCCCACTGTCACCCCATCGCCTGCATCCAGATCGATAGGCAGCAAATCGGGGGTAAACAGCACATCCTCCGACTTGGCGGATTCATAATAATACGTTTTGCCGTCGATGCGTGTGATCTCCAGATAGGCCACAGCGCCGCTGTCCACTACCGCCCGTTGATCAGGCTTCTTGCCGGTATAAACGGCGATGGTATCGCCCGCCAGAATCCCGCCGCCAGAGTAAGTAAAGCTGCCAGCGCCACTGTTGGCGGTGTACGTGGTGACTCCCTGGGCATCGGTGACAGCCTGATACAGACCGGCATATTCCAGCACATTGTTGCGGTCGGTTTCAGACAAAGCGGAGGCGGCAATATACTTGATGCCCTCGCTGAGCGTCAGATTCAGCACTTCATCCTTCTGTATAATGAAGTTATAATAGCGTATTTCTCCGCTCTCACCTGCAAAGGTAACCGCATCGTTCAGCAGCTCGATCTGATAGGTATGACCGGGGGCAAAGCCGCTGATGCTGGCAGAAGTAACAGTAAAGCTGCCTGCGCTGCCGGTAACGGCAACGGTCTCCTGCTCCACGCCGTCCGTTCCGTCGGTCACAGAGGGGTCGGTAATGTTGCGGAATGTAAAATCAGCACCGGATACAGGCACATGATCCGCAGACAGGATGATGGAAAAGTCTTCAGCAACATCCTGCTTCGTTACGAAATTCAGCTCGCCGGTTTCGGTAAATGACACGGTTTCGGTAAATTTCGCATACAGCGTCAGATTTCTTGCAAGGTTGTCCGTGCTGGCCACCATGCTGCTCAAAGCACTGTCATAATACCAACCCAGGAACACCGTTCCGCCCTCTTGAGCAGGGACGGGCATGGTGCTAAGCAGGGTTCCGGCGGGATAGAGCTTCTTGATAGATTCTTCTCCCGTATTCAGCGTTACTTCGTAATAGACTGTGGGGTTGTCGCCGGAAGAGCCGTCTCCGGACGAGCCGCCGCCGGAGGGACTGCCTCCCGATGGGCTGCCGCCGGTAGGCTCGCTGCCGGAAGAAGGCGGCGTAACAACCGGTGTCTTCTCCTTGGGGACACCAGGTTCCTTATACCACGTTTTTACAGCCCGGTCTGTCCGCATACACAGCGTTGCTGCCTGGGCACGGCTGGCATTGTCCAGAGGATGAAAATGGACACCGTCGCCGGCCAGCAAGCCGGCTTTCCATAACTTCATAACGGCATCCCTGGCATACTCCGCAACGCCGCCGATATCCGCCGGGGTCGTGGTGATGCGGGTCCCCGTGTCGTAGTCCACACCGAAGGTCTCAAAGTAGCGTACGACGAATGCTGCCATCTGCTGGCGGTTGATAAGTTCCTGAGGTGCAAAGCTGCCTTCAGCAGCACCCGATGTAATCCCGTGTTTGGCTGCCCATGTGACATAGGAGGCATAGTAGGCATCTGCTGCCACATCCGAAAACGCAGATTCCCCCTTGTAGCTTGCAGTGTCTACCCCTGCCATACGCCCCAACACGGTTACAAACATGCCGCGGGTCATGGCTCCGTTTGGTTCGAATGTGGCCGCAGAGGTACCTGAGAAAATGCCGTGCAGAGAGGCATACTGCACCGAGCTGTAAAACCAGTCGGATTCGTTTACATCGGTAAAGGAATGTGCTGTCCTTTCGTCTGTCATTCCATCTGTCGTCCGCGCTGCTGTGCTCCAGCTGTCGCCCTGCCCCGCCAAAACCCCTGCGGGAAAGAGGGTAGCCAGCATACACAGGCAGAGGAAAAGACTCAAAAGCCGTTTCTTCATCTGTATGTGCCCCCTTTTATTTTTTGATTTGCCATGAGATGTTTACCTGGGCTGCTTTCCTCGTCTACAGCCCGAAAGCCCATCAGCAGAGCCGGCATGCGGTTCATGGGTTTGTTCAGAATGCAGTTATAGTTTTGGGACGCCTCATGCCAGAGCATCCGGCTGATTTCCACCATTCCATTGGCAGACTGCATATCGGGACCATCCCTTGCCTTGGTGTACAGCTCCTCGTGCAGACGCAGCAGCTCATCAAGTTCAGCAAGCCTGTTTCGCTTTGCTGACAGCTCCGTATAGACGGTTGTAAACCAGATGGTCACAAATCCCACTGTGTAGATGCACGTTATAAAGAACGCACTGATAGTGGACAGACGGCACCGCTCCTCTCAATTTGCATGTAACGATAAAATACCAGAAAAAGCGCCAAAAAACCGTCCCCGGCCTGAACGGTAGTGGATTTCGGCCTGAACGGTAATTAGGGTGGTTGAAGAAGGTTCCAATTGATATTAAAATGGGGATGAGAATAAAAAGAGAGGAGGCGGAACGGCTGAAGATTGCGATTTGTGACGATGATAGCCGGGACCTGCGGCAGATTGCTGCTCTGCTGGAATCGTACCGGCATAATCGGAAGGCGGCGATTTCCTATGTGAGCTTTCGAAATGCCGTAGAGCTACTGGCCTCCATGGAAAACGAGAATTACGATATGCTGCTTCTGGATGTGCTGATGCCAGGCGTCAACGGTATCCAGGCGGCCCGGGAAATTCGGGAGCGCAACAGCCGGATCCAGATCGTGTTCCTGACCTCCTCGCCGGAATACGCGGTGGAGAGCTACAGTGTGCAGGCGCACTTCTATCTGCTAAAACCGGCTTCAGAGGAAAAGCTCTTTCCGATCCTGGACAGGTCGCTGGATGATTTCAAAAAGCCGGAGGATGCCCTGTGCATCAAAACCCAGTCCAGCGTGTTCAGCCTCCCTTACGGGAAAATCGAATACATAGAAGTCAGCGCAAAAAAATTGTATTTTTATCTGACATACGGAGGCACGCGGGAGGTAACGGGCAGTCTGGCGGACTTTGAGCAGGCCCTGTTGAAAAGACCTGATTTTATTAAGGTGCACCGCTCTTATCTCGTGAATCTGCAATGGGTGCAGGAGCTGCGGCAGGGAGAGCTTGTCACCGCGTCGGGATGGCGTGTGCCGGTGTCCAGAGCAGCCTATCCGCAAGTGCGTACAGCCTATACACAATTCCTGTTCTGCGAGGCCGAAGAGCTGGCGCAGGATAGAAGAAGCGGTGTTGAATGATCACAACTTCCATTGGACTTATTCGGTTTGGTTTCTCCCTGCTCTTCGGCGTGGCGCTTTCGGTCTGCTTCGCGGGTATCGAGCGAACGCGGAAGAACAATCTTGCTGTTGCCTGCGCATGCGTCATTCTCCTTTTTGTGCAGTCCTCCTGCTGGTGGTTTTTTAACATCGACTTCACTTCAAAATTATATCCCCTGATCATCCATCTGCCCATGGTTCTGTTCCTCACCCTGTGTATGAAACGCCCTTGGTTGATTTCCACCGTAAGCGTGCTCTCCGCCTACCTTTGCTGTCAGGTGCCCCGATGGATCGGCAGCATTGGGGGAGGCGTCTTCAGCAGCAGGCTAGGCGAGCATATTTGCTATATCGCAGCCGTGGTGTTGGCCTATTATCTCTTCCAAAGATATGTAGCAGGTACTCTCCGGCAGCTGATGGAGAAGTCCGTCAAAACCTGCATCCTGCTCGGCGCCGCTCCGCTGTTTTACTATTTATTCGATTACACGACCACGATTTATACCGATTTGCTTTACCGGGGGGTAAACGGGGCGGTTCAGTTCATGCCCTCTGTCTTCTCCATCGTTTATTTCGTGTTTATTATCTTTTATTATATGGAAATGCAAAAGCAGGCTCGTGCCCACAGAGAACGGGATATGCTGGCCGCTCAGCTCCACGGTGCCCATTCGGAGCTTGTCTCCCTGCGGCAGATGCAGAATATGGCTGCTGCCTACCGGCACGACATGCGTCATCACTTTGCCATTCTGCAGGGCATGGCTTCCGAAGGCAGTATAGATAAGATCAAAACGTATCTGCTTACTGCACAGTCCGATATTGATGCCATCACCCCGATCCGCTTTTGCGAAAACGAAACGGTCAATTTGATTTTATCCACCTTTTTAACCAAGGCGAAGCATGCGGGAATTACCATGACGGTTGATGCAAGGCTGCCGGGATCCATACCCCTTAGTGATACAGAGCTTTGCTCCCTGCTCTCCAACGGTCTAGAAAACGCCATCTTCGCTGCCGCTGCCTGCCCCGAGCCTGAGCGCAGGGTCGTATCTGTCAAGGCCATGGTACATAAGGCCAATCTGCTGATTTTAATAGAGAACCCCTATGAGGGCGCGATTGTCATGAAAGGCGGATTTCCCCAATCCTCCCGGGAAGGACATGGCTACGGAACGCGCAGCATTGCCGCCATCGCGGATACCCACGGCGGACAGGCCATTTTCAGCGCCGAGGATGGTGTGTTTACGCTGAAAATCATGCTCTCACTCCGGTAATGAGGCACTCATCAGATCCGGCGCCGCAGCATGTTATGAAACTGCAGGAGGTACTTCATTCCAAAAATGATGCCAAAGCACAAACCTTCTCTAGCATTCTGCAATATGGTAAGGGTGAGATGCCAGCAAGCTTGCTAGTATTCTCGACTTACTTCAAGAGGAGGAAATTTCATGGCGATTGAATATTCCAAGATTGTCCGGCTACCGGTTACTCCTGCAGTGAATGGGTTTAGCACGGATTTGGTGTTGCCCAGCGCGTTCTCTTTTGGCTCCGGCGGCGGATTTATTAACTTCTATGTAGGCTTCGGCGACTATGAATGCGGCATCTCCACCCGCAACGGCGAAAGCAGCTGGCATTGGTTTGCCAACAGCGGCGCAGTCCCGGGAACAGATGCCGGAGGAGCATACGGGGAATTCGTCAACGGGGATACGGTGAATATCAGCCTGCAGCTTTTATTGAGCTCGGGCTCCAATTATGTTGTGAAATTCTATGTAAATGGCGTTCACCGCCACAGCTTCTCGCCAACCTATTCCTCCACCGCTACCTTCACGAACGGGCGCGTCGTTCTGGCTTGTGCACAGGGCCAGTGGGACTCCTCTGCTTCGATTCCCAATCCTCTTCCTGCCTTCACCATTCGGCACAATCAAGTGAAAACCTTCAATACGAAATACCGGAACGCAAGCGGCACATGGATTAATGTTAACTCCAGCAATTGTACCCCCGGCATTACCCATTCTCCTGCGGGGGTTACCACTCCTGCTCCCGTGGATTATTCCGTTTCTGCGGCTTCTTTTGGCAGCGGGATTTATTATGCTTCCGTAAAGGTGTAAGCTTCCCCATATCCTCTATCCCGGACTTAAAAAATAAGCCGGGCGGAAACACATGGTGTTCCGTCCGGTTTTTTTGCTGCCCGTATCACGCCATTGACACCCCAAAAATAACAGGAGTATAATAAACACTATTCAATGATTGAACACTGTTCAACGAATGAAGAGGTGTATAGGATGAGCATTGCCGAACGAAAAGAACGGGAAAAAGCGGAGATGCGGGAGGATATTCTGAACGCCGCGCGCGAAATCGTCAGCCACAGCGGGATAGACGGAATCTCCATCCGCAAAATAGCAGGCATGATCGACTATTCCCCCGCCATCATCTACCACTATTTCAAGAACAAGGAGGAGATCATCGGAATCCTTATGGAGGAAGAATACCGCAGAATACTGGCGGCGTTGTCTCCTCTCCAAACCACCGGGAATTCACCGGAGGAGCGGCTGAAGGAAAGCATAAAAAGCTTCATGATGCTGGCTGTAGAAATGGGCGATGCCTATAAAAGCATCATGCTCAATTCTTCCCCCGCCGTGCTGGCCCGTACCTCTGTGCTGCAGCAGGGTGCGGCCTGTGAACGTCCGGCCATCAGCATGGTGTGCAGAGTCCTGCGGGAGCTGCCGGGATGGGCCGGGTCTACGGACGCCCAGGTGGAGCTGACCGCACAAACCATCTGGTCCCTGGCCTTCGGACTTGCGCTGCGAAGCATTGTGGAGCAGGTGAATGAGGAGCAGCGGCAGCGGTTGATGGACCACACAGCAGAGTTTGTTCTGCAAGCACTTCGGAATCCGGCTGAACACCCTAAAGGAGGAATGTGAATGAAGCATCAACGAACCATCAGTATTCTTACCGCCCTGATTGTCCTACTGTCCCTAGTGGCGGGAATCATCGGAATTATGCCGGGGGAAGGCGCAGAGGGCCAAACCTTCTTATCCATTCACGGGGAAATGGTCCAGCTCCACGGCAAGGGCATCTATGCCAAGGACTCCGTTGCGGCGGCAGCCCAAGCGATAGCACAGGATTGGGTGACGGTGTTTCTCGGCGTTCCGCTTTTGATCCTGTCCTGCTGGTTTGCAAGACGAAAGTCGCTGAGAGCAAGATTGTTATTCGCGGGAACACTGGCCTATTTCCTGTATACCTACATGTCCTATTCCTTCTTGTGTACATATAACCCGCTGTTTCTGGTGTATGTGGCGCTGATGTCCTTGTGCTTTTTCGCGTTTGTGCTGGTGATGCTTTCCTTTGATATGGCCCTGCTCCAACAAGCATTCAGCGAGAAGCTGCCCACCCGAACAATCGGCATTCTCATGATCGTCTTCATGTGTGCCATTGCACTCATGTGGCTGGGCAGGATCGTTCCTCCTCTTCTGGATGGAGGCACTCCCTTGGTTCTGGAGCATTACACCACACTGGTCATACAGGTAATGGATCTGGGTTTGATCATTCCCGTATCCATTCTGTCGGCCATTCTGCTGATGCGCAGAAGACCAGCCGGGCTGCTGCTCTCTGCGGTGATGTGTATGAAAGGGGCGACCATGCTGACCTCCCTTACGGCCATGGTCATTAACCAAAAGCTGGCTGGAGTGGACATATCGGTAGCGGAAATGGTGGTGTTCCCCGCTGCCAACCTGCTGGTTCTGCTGGGCATCTTCGTCTTTATGACGAAAATCCGTGTGAGTCCTTCAAATTAACATTTGGTTCCCTCCAGCCTCTTTCCGAAATGCAAATGTGCATTTATTTGAGAGACTAACCTTCGTTTGTACAATCTATCCTGCAAAAATGCAGTTATTTCCGTCAGATGGGAGCAAGTTGGACCCTGCGGCTCCAAATAGATGCACATTTGAATTTGGTATGCAGCAAGCGTCGAAATTCTGGCAGAATAGATGCACTTTTGCAGGATAATCGTTTCACAGAGGTCCCTCCAAACCAGCCCTGCCTGTTTTGAGGCTTCCATAACCTCCTGTACGCACCAGCTTCAAGGCTTCGTCCATCTGCACGGCGCCATAACCCGTGTCCGGATCAAACCCGGCCGCTTCCACATCCCTGGCGCTGTCATACAGCAGCTGCCGCACCTGTTCCGGCTGCAGGCCGGGCTGCGCCGCCAGAACGGCAGCCACAGCTCCTGTGACTTGAGCGGCGGCATAAGAGGTGCCGGAGGCGGTAGTGCTCTCCCCCCGCAGCCCCAAAACCTGCAGCTTTTCTCCCGGAGCCGCCAGAGTCACCCCGTTCCGCTGGGAGAAGGAGGCCGCCCGGCCATCCTGCCGCAGCGCCCCCACACCGATGACGGTTTCGTAGGCAGCAGGGTAATAGGTAAGCTCGGGAGCGGTCCGTTGGCGGTTCCCCACCGAAGCCACCACAACGACCCCCTGCTGTTCCGCATACGCGATGGCTTCCCGCAGGGCAGGGACATCCCTGGTGACTCCTGCGCTGAGGTTGATGACCTGGCAGTCGTACTCATCCACCGCATCCCGGATGATCCGGACGATGGTATTCAGATCCGATTGGACGGGCTTCCCTCCGGCGGTTCTGGTATCGTACACCAGCGGCACCAGTACGGCATCCGGCGCCGATTCCAGAATCAAACCCGCCAGAGCCGTGCCGTGGCCGATAACATCAGCCGTATCCCGTCGGGGCAGGGCGTAATTCCAGCCCTTGCCGATATGGGCGGCGTCAATGGCGATAGGGGAGATGCCGCTGTCGATGAGAGCCACCTTCACCCCCGGAGGCTGCTCCGCTGCCGCCGTTCCCGACACCGCCAGAAACAGCTGGCCTAACAAAATAAACCCCCAAAAGTGACGACATGCTTCGAAGCAATTCCGGATACGAAAAGAGAGAATCGGTTTCACCGTGTGCTCCTCCTGGAGCTGCGTGATGCAGCCCCCCTTAGTTGCCCCACATATCCTTGGCCGCGCCGCTGACGGGCATGCAGGTCACAAGCGCCTCATTCACCTTCTCCTCCACCTCGTAATCCGCACTGAGTGTGCCCACAAAGTGGAGAACATTAGTGCCCTCGCCGCCCACATAGCCGGCATAGCTCAAATTCAGTCCTTCGATGGCGCCAAGCGTCACGTTATTGCGGTCGGCCACAATCTCGTCATACACCACAGAGATGGAAATGGTATCGCCTGCCTGGTACCGGCCAACAGCCATAGGGGCAACGCCGATCTGATTGGGCTTGGCCTGGTCGAGGGGTTTGGCCCACAGCTCGCCGGCGTTGAAGTAGAAGTAAGAGTCGGCGGATGCGGAGTTGTAGGCTCCCATGGTAATGGAGCAGAGTTCATCCTTTCCATATGGGACATAGTAGTCCCCGGAGCCTCCCCCCAATGCTCCCAGCGTACTGGTCACATGAACGCCGTATTGGGTGCCGCTTGCGCCAAGTGTACCCACAGCACCCGGCAGGGTGACGGTGTAGGCATCCCTATTATCCTTGTCTCCGTTAATGCCGTAAATCATGCCATATTTGCTGGCCTGCGGCAAATTGGGCAGGTTGGTGCTGTTTTTATTCTTGTCGAAGGATACATTCCCCTCCACATGATTAAACAGCACATAGCGGTACATTCTCCACCCGTCGTCCGTGGCCGTCAGATTCCGCAGCTGCACCCCCATGCCTGTTGCGGTGGCATTGATGTACGCTCCGAGGCTCTGGTTGCTTTGGTAGCGGTTCAGATCGAAGGCCTTGGCAGACAAACCAACCGCCAGTGTGCCGGTATAGCTGCTGCCGCCGCTGCTTTCCTTGATTTCCAGCCGTTTGTTGGATGTCTCAGCGATTCGTTGGTATGTCCCTATCTCCGACGGGGTGAGCTTGTACGCGGTATTCTGGGCCAGCTCCCGCTTGACCGTCCTCTTCTCCGGGTCCATGTTGCCGGCACAGAGATTCCTGGCGCTGGTCAGCTTATACAGCTCCACGGAGTAGTAGCGGTTTCCACCCATGGTATAAGCCGAAGCCAGCGCATTGTCGGATATGGCCGCGCCGCTGCGGAGCGACGGGGTAGCCGTTTCTCCCTCCACCTTGAACTCCCGGTAGCTTCCGTCACCGTCCGCGGAGGTGAAGGTGGCAAACACAGCCTGACCGCCCACATGCTTGAAGTGCTCCGCCTCCGCTGTTCCTCCGATGGCCGTTCCGTTGACGGTGCGGTAGAACACGTACTGGACATCCTCAGTGATTACGGCGGCAGACGGGATGGTCCGGGTCACCCGGTAGGTGCTGGTGCCGGTCCCGTTGTTATCATAAGCCGTACCCACATAGCTCAGTGAGAACAAGCCGCCGTGTGCCCACTTTGCCGTCAGTTGAATGGCGCCGGTGCTGCCTGGTTGAATCGACTCGATCAGACGGCCGCCGGAATCGTACCAGCCGAGGAACTGGAATCCCCCGCGGATGCCGGTAGGCGCATTCAGCCTGATTTCCCCTGAGGTGCCATGGTAGAGGGTAGGGTTGTCCACACTGGCAGCCACACCGTTCAGACTGTACGAAATAGTGCTGATATTCTCCTTCCAAATGGCATACAGATGCACCTCTCCCTGGGCAGCCGGATTCTTCACCACTTGTCCGTCAGTCCGGTAAATCTCAGCGCTGTCCCTTGCAACGCTCCAGCCGACGAAGGAATACCCGATATTTGCAAAGGAATTGCTGGCCAGCGGCTGCGCCGCGTCATAGGTGAAGAGCTGCTGCACGGTCTCATCCGGGACGCGGTTGCTGTGGAAGGTCACTACAATCTGGTTAGGCGTCCACTTGGCATAGAAGGTCCTGTCACCGGAGCTGCCCGCCGGGATGGCGACCACTCCGGCCTTGTCCTGTTCGGCAAACCGGTCACTTGTATACCACCCTGCAAAGGTATAACCCGTTTTATCGTATTGGAGCTCCGGCAGACGAATGGGATCACTCAGGATGGAATAATAGCCGGGCAGATAGTCATCCCTTAGATACAGATTAGTGTCATAGGCATAGCGGATCGTATAGAAGACGGTCTCCCACCGTGCCGTCAGGGTGATGTTGTCACCGGGCATCGTGGTAAAGGTATACAGGCCGTCAGTCCCCTCCAGCTTCCATCCGATAAAGCTGTAGCCGGTTTTGGCCGGAGGGACCGGGGCGGCTACGGCTGTACCGTACGCCTGTGTAATGGACGGGACTGCCGTTCCGTCACTGTTGAAGGCAATGGTGAACTGCCCCAGTGCCCACTGGGCATACAGGGTGATATCCCCCTGTGCGGAGAGGTTCATCACCTGTTCAGCATCCGAGTAGGCCGTGCCGCTGCCGTCGGCTTGTGTATTCCAGCCTGTGAAGATGCCGCCGGTTTTGACGAAGGCATTCCCGGCCAGGGCAATGCGCTGGTCGTAGATATGGGACTGGGCATCCATGCTGCCGCCGGTTGCGCCGTTGCCGTTAAACGCCACCCGGTACTCGTTTGGCTTCCACTGGGCATACAGGATATGATCCGATGCCGTGCTGACAGGGGTGTCCCCGATCACCCGGGTGCCGCCCTTGTCTGCGGTGAACCAGCCATCAAAGGTGTAGCCGGTTTTGGCTCCGCTCACGTCAGGCAATACATACGGCTTATCGAAGAGCATCTGCCTGCTTCCGGGAGCTGAACCTTCGGCGCCGTTCAGATCAAAGCCCACCTGGTAGCGGTTCCCCGTCCAACGGGCATACAGGGTGATATCGCCTGTGACCCGCAGGGCGGTTATCCGTTCGCCGCCTGTCTCCTGTGTATACCATCCGCCAAAGGTAAACCCGGTCCGGTAAGGAGTGGGCAGCACAAGGGTTGCATCCGTAGTACCATAGATGATTTTATCCCCTTCTGGGCTGTACCCCTTCAACAGGATCACATTGTCCTCTTCCGCCTGCCATTGGGCCACGATGCTCAGGTCACTTGCAGGCATAACCGCCGGAAGCTCCGGCTCCCAGCCCTGGAACGTGTATCCGGCGCGGACAGGCGTGAAAAGGTTGATGGATGTGCCATAGGGCAGATTCATGATTCCCGTTCCCTGCACTCCTCCGGCGCTGTCATAGCTCAGGGCATAGTAGTTCCTCCAGTAGTAGAATGCGATCCTTTTGGCTTCATCATTGAGAGAGATCTCATTCAGGGAAAAACCCTCATACTCATATTTCGGCACCTGTGTTTTCACAACGTGGATATCGCTGTTGTAGCTGTCATAGGACACCTGGTCAACCAGGGTATTCGTATGCGCGCTGACCGGAAGATCCTGCTGGTAATACTCCACCGTATAGGTCACCTTGCTCAAGCTCCATACAGCCGTTAAGGTATGATCCCCTGCTGTTTTGACCACGCTGTCCGCGGTGACGATCTGGCCCTGCCCGTTCTGCCAGCCCTCGAAGGTATAACCTGCGCGGAAGGGAATTCGGTAGGCCAGCTCGCTGTAGGTCTGGTCATAGGTGACCTTCATCGCGTTGGGGTTTGCAAGGAAACCGCCGTTTTTATCAAACGACACTTGATACGAAAGCGCCGTAAACCTGGCCTCCACCGCCATCGGGTTGGCCGGCATAACCCGAGGAAACGATTCCCAGCCTGAAAAAGAATAGCCTGTTTTGTCCGGGATGGAGGCAGGAGGAACGACCGTATCGTTATACTTCACATGCGTGGTTAGGTAAGGTCTCCCTTCCGCCATCCAGACAACCTCATAGCTGTTTCGGCTGTAGACGACATTGACCCATGTTGCGCCGTTGCCGTCAATGGTCTTCTGGATAATGGGCTGGGCGGTGAAGCCTGTGCAATCGGTGGACGCGGCAGTGGTGGTTTCCCCCGCAACGCCGGTTTTTTCCTCTGTCAGGAACAGCTCCTCACCTTGATTACCGCCCCAGTCTTTATAGTGCCTTACCGTATACGCGATGCCATCCAGCGGGTCCCACAGCGCAATCAGCGTATGGTCTCCCGCAATGGCTACCACAGAGGCTCCGTTCACGATGCTTTCACCGAGGCTCCATCCGGCAAAGGCATACCCCTCCCGGACAAGGCCTGCCGGCAGCGTGCCATAGGTCCTGCCGTAGGTTACCGATGTAACCGACGGGGTCAAACCGCTGCCGCCGTTGGCATCGAAGGTTACCATGTAGGTGCAGGGAGCATATTCGGCAGTAACGGTCAATGCCTCTGCCGGCATGGAGGTCTGGATATTCCTCCATTGGACAAAGCGGTAGCCCGGTTTGTCCGGAATTTCCGGAGCTGTAAGGCTGGCTCCGTACTTCACAGACCCGGCTTCAAGGGTCTTGCCGTCCGCCACCCAGATCAGCGGATAGGCGTTTCTGGTGTAGCGGATCTCGATGACGGTTGAGCCGTCCCCCTTAACCGCCTGCTGGGTGACGGACTCCGATGCAGAGAAGCCGGGATAATCCTTCGCAGCTGCGGCGGTGTCCGCTCCGGTGATGCCGGCCTTGTGTTCAGCCTCCACCAGCGATTCCGGGTAATGGCCCTCCACATCCTGCTTCATGTGCTTCACGGTGTAACCGGTGTCCGTCCTAACCGCCCACACCGCTGTCAGCGTGTGGTCCTCCGCCGTCCTTACCCTGCTGGCCGCCGTAACCGTATCGCCGCCAGCGTTCACCCACCGTTCAAAGTGATATCCCGCCCGCTCCGGTACAGCCAAAGCATCTCCATAAGGGCTGTCGTAGGTAACCGTTATGGAAACGCCGGGCAGCTCACAAGCCATATCCAGTGTCACCATGTACGTGTTTGCAGTAAATTCGGCTGTCACGGTGAGCCCCTTGGCGGGCATAATCTCCGGGACTCCCTTCCACTGCCGGAACGTATAACCTGCCTTGACCGGTGTACCCTCGGGTTTGGCGGGAACCGCCGTACCGAATTTGACACTCGGGGTAGTGGCAAAGGTCTGCCCGTCCGCCACCCAGGTGATGGCATAGGTGTTTCTGGCGTAACGGATTTCTACCACGGTGGAGCCGTCCGGCTGAATGGTTGCTTGCACCGCCTCTCCCGGGGCAAATCCGCTGTAGGCTTTGGCATTGGCAGCCGTAGAGGTTCCGGTTATCCCGGACAGGGTCTCGCTCTCCACCAGTCCGCCTCCGCTGGAATAGGTGCCGTCCACCTCCTCGCGGATATGCTTGACGGTGTAGGGCGTATCCGCTGCAGGCTTCCAAACGGCAGTGTAGGTCCGCTCCCCGGTGCCCATGAGGGTCCCTTCTGCAAACCCCTGCCAATAATCCAGGACATAACCCTGCTTGACCGGGTTTTCCGGCTTGGCGATCACCGCTTCATATTTGACCGGAACCGTAATGGTCATATCGCCCGCCGCCCAATGTACGCTGTAGCTGTTTCTGGCGTAGCGGATCTCCACCACAGTGGAGCCGTCCGGCCGGATCCGCTCCTGCGCCGTCTCTCCGGCTGTGAAGCTCTCATAGGCTCTGGCTACTGCCTGCGTCTCTTCCCCGGTTATGCCCGTTCTGAATTCCCATTCCACAAGCTTGCCTGCGGCGGGATAAGCGCCGTTCACATCCTCACGGATATGCTTCACACTGTATGCAATGCCTCCTGCCGCCTCCCACCGCGCAGTAAAGGTGAGGTCTGTTGCACCGAGGGTCTCCGGCACCTCAGGGGACCATCCTGCAAAGGTATAACCCACCCGCGTTGCCCCGGGCGGCACGATGGCCGCACCGGCGTACAGCGTATAGGTCAGAGGAGCTGCCCCGTTTGCAGGGTCAAAGGTCACCGTATGCCGGATGCGCTTATAGTTGACCTTGATGACCGTTTTGCCATCGCTGGAAATGGGCTCTGCTTCGCTTACCCTGCCATTGACGGTCGCGTTCTCGAAGGCGGTTTCGCCCTCTGTCACATACCGGCTGTTTACCAGAGCGGAGGTGCTGATCCGTTCACCGGTTTGGCCTGTTTTCAAGACGATATCCTGCAGGAAATATCTGCCGTCGGGCTGTTGAACATAATGCTCCACCCGGTACTCCGTACCGGTGTCCTTCTCCCATTGTGCGGTGTAGGTTTGGTCCTGCTCGCCCATATAGGTGCTGACCGTCCGGTCCCAGCCCTTGAAGATATAACCCTTGGCGCCAAACTGGGGAGCAGTAATGGCGGAGCCGTATTTCAGCCGGTTCACGACCTTATCCCCGCCTACAATGCCGGGATCGAAGGTCACGGTGCGGGTCTGCAGATCATAGTAATAACGCAGGACAGCGGAACCGTCCGGCTTGATGGTCAGCTCCTTCTGGCCGGGGGTGTGGAAGCCGGTATAGGCTCTGACCGAGGGCCAAACCGTGGTGCCTGTGGTACCCCGCAGCTGCTCCTGCTCCGCCAAGGCATATTGACTGGAGCCCGAAGTCTCTTTGTAGTGCTCCACCCTGTATGGGGTGTCGGTGGCGGAGCTCCAAGCCGCGTAGATATCGGTATCCGCATTGGGCATCGTTCCCGGGAAGGTATACGGACCGGTCAGCTGGGCATTGTTGTGCCAGCCGCCAAAGGTATACCCCGCCTTGACAGGGTCTGCCGGAGCAGGGACTGCCTCCCCGTACTTCTTGAGAATGACGGGGACATAGCTGCCTCCGTTAGAGTAGGGGGCAATGACATAACCGTCCCTCAGATTGTCCCAATGGAGGGGAATGCGCCGCTCCAACGGGGCGGAGCTGAACGCCAGCGGCTGTGTGATCCAGGTGATGACCATTTCCCCATCCTGCTCGGGCTGTGCGCCCGGATTCACAGTAACGTAGTTGGTGTTGGCATCGTAGGAGAAGGCCTCGTTAGTCATGGTAATCCGGAAGCTGGTTTTGTCATCATAGATGGCGGTAAACAGCTTGCCGTCATCCAGCCCCTCCTTCAAATCCAGATACGCCATCTCGAAGAGGCTGTCCGGCAATTGGGTGGTGGTGATATAGCTTTTCAACTGGATGGCGGGCACCGCATCCGCCCCGTAGGCAAAATCGCGTACGTTGTCCCGTGAGCCTGCCGTAAGGAGAGGCCATTCGTTCCCGTACAAGGTTGGATTGTACTTGAAGGTGCCGGCTAAGGCCTGGGCCTCGAAGGTAATTTCCAGATAGATGCCCAGCTCCAGGTACAACGCACCGGAATAGGCGCTATTTCTCCCCTGGGAGGCGGTGTATTTCAGCTGATAATAGAAATACCCCCAAACCCGGACATAGGCGCCCGCCTCTGCGCCGAAACCGACACTGGCCAGCTTCGTGGAGAAAAGACCCACCTTGATCTCGGCCTTAATCCCGGCCCGGAGGCCCATCGTACCCATCACATAAAATTCAAATTCGTAGTGCTCCTCCACCAGATCAATGGTATCGCTGGTCACATTCCCGGCAAAAACCTGCACGGTATAGATATAGCGCTTGGCATTCTCATACCAGAAATCCAGCCCCAGGGAAATGTTCAGGTTGGCGCTCACCACCAGCTTGACCTCGATGTTAATCGCGATGATGAGCATGACCTGTTGCTCCTGCTCCACCAACGCCTTCTCAAACAGCGTCACCCAATCGCTTTCATTCTCCAGCATGGCGGCATACTTTTCTTCCAGACTGTCCCCCACGGTACCGGAGCCGTCTCCGATGTACTTCTCCTTTTGGTCCATGAGATCCTTGATCTGCTTGCCGATCTTCTCAATTTCCTCATTCTTGGTGCCAAAGCCCTCGTCTTCGGTTTCCTTGGTGGCAATGGTGGCTTCAATGCCAATGCCGGTGTACTCATAAAGCTCTACATAGGCAGTGACCTCATACTCCGCAATATATGGGAAGATGCCCCACCATTTCCACACGGCATCGCCGTCCACACCGATATCAACGCGGACCTCCTGCTCGAAGGAGCCGACAATTTCGATCTCGATGGTCACATTATCGTTGCATTCGATCTTCACCTTGATCCCCACATCCAGCGTGAGACGCAAGCCGTCAATCCCTTCGAAGTGGACAAGGTCCGTGCTGAGGGTCACCTGGAGCTTGCTCAGCTCAACCTCCGCTTTGGCGCCGCCCATCCGCTGCAGGGTCTCCCGGGTGATGGGCTGGCCGTCCATGGTCATCTCCACGGCGGTCAGACTGTAATCGTCTCTAAGCCGGGTAAAGGAATCCGTCTCCAAGGCCAACGCCGCCAGATACCTGCCGGCTTCCTCGGCAAAGCCGCTATTGCGGGCCTGCTGCTCCACGCTGGACTCGATAGCTTTACGGTCCACCCCCTCCAGCAGATTATCGGAGCGGATGGTCTCCTTCTTATAAGCGGCCATGGCCTGCTGCAGCTCGGACAGACTGACATCCGTGTACGCAACGGTATAGCTCCCTTCCGCTTCGGTCACAGCCGTGACCCTGGCATAACCCAGCATGTGCCCGCCATCGGCGAGAGTGCCGTCCGTTTGCAGCGTGCCGGAGTAGAAGGAGATGAAATCTCCCGCGTCAATGGTTGTTTGCGAGTCCAGACCCATGTGGGCAAAGCGGTCATCGGTATAGGTGAGATCCGCCCTGTCCACGGTGATGGAGTGGTTGCCCGCATCCCCGTCGCGGTCCGCCCCTATGCTGACCGGCAATACATCCGGTGTAAACAGGACATCCTCCGCATCCGCGGTTTTGTATGTATAGCTGCTGCCTTCCGCTTGGGTGATCCTCACAAAGGCCGTATTATTATCGCTGCTGACGGCATCCATTTGGGGAGGGGTATCCCCCTCATAGATCATAATGGTGTCGCCTGCGGCCAAGGTCCCTTTGCTGTAGATAAAGCTGCCCGTGGTCGTGCCGTTTTCGGCAGGGGCTCCATGGAGGCCTACGGTGATCACGGGGATGGAGACCGTGGTGGCAGGTATCCCATTGACGGTCAGGCCGGAAATATCCGCCAGCGGAATCTGCGCCATCTGCCCATTCAGAGACACATTCACCACCTCTGCCCGCTTGATGGTGAACACATATTCACGGGCGGAGGCATCCTGCCCCACAAAGGACAGGGTCTTATCCTCCAGCGTGATCTTATAAGCAGAGCCCTCCACAAAACCACTCTGCCGGGCACCCTGCACCCCCAGATCATTGACGCCGGAGATAGTAAAGGTGCCGCTGCCGCCGGTGATGCTGAACCATTCCTTGTTTTCGTTAGAGCTGAGGTTTTTAAGGGTAACCGCGTCCTTGAACTGGTCCAGGTCCATGTCGTCCGGCGCCGAGACCGTTACGGCGAAATCCGGGCTTGTGTCAATGGCCCGGGCTACCGGTGTCTGAAAATCCTGCGGGAGGGGAGACATCTCCTCATATTTGGCATACAGGATGGCGCTCTCCTGCGCTGTATCTCCAGCCGCCACCAGCCGGGTAAGCGCCTCGTCGTAGCACCACCCGATGAAGATGGAATCCGCCTTATAAGGGACCGGCAGATTGTTCAGCTTGCTGTCCTTGCGGAGGCTCCGGTCAGAAATGACGGTGCCGTCATTGGTATCAAACTTGAAGGTATAGTAGGTGACAGCCGTCTCAGATGAGTCGCCGTCACCGCTGTCATTGCTTCCAGGGGACGGTGTTGGCTTGGGTTCCGCCTCGGGTACAGTACGGACATGCTCCGATGGAACACCCGGCTCCTTGTACCAGATCTTGACCGCCTTGTCCGTACGCATACACAGTGCCGCCGCTTGGGCACGGCTTGCGTTAGCAGACGGATTGAAGCTTGCGCCATCGCCGTTTAAGAGTCCGGCTTGCCATAGCTTCAGAACGGCTTCTTGGGCATAATCGGCCACCTCTCCCATGTCAGCGGGTGTTGTGGCGACATTCGCGCCCGTCTGGTAATCCACACCAAAGCCTTCAAAATAACGCACAAAGAAGGAGGCCATCTGCTCACGGCTGATGCTGGCATCGGGAGAAAAGGTATCGTTTCCGGTACCGGAGGTAATGCCGTACCTGGCGGCCCATTCCACATAAGGGGCGTACCAGGCGTTCCGGGGGACGTCGGAGAAGGCGGACGGTCCTGTACTCGTGGCATCCACACCTGCCATACGTCCCAGCACGGTAACAAACATACCCCGGGTCATGGTGCCATCCGGGGTGAAGCGGGTATCGGAGGTGCCGCCGAAAATCTTGTTTTCGTACACATATCGAACAGCATCATAATACCAGGCACTGCTGCTGACGTCCGTGAAGGGAACTGGCGGCACAGGATCGTTGCCGTTGGCTGCCAATGCCCGGGGCGGAACGAGACCGGCTGCGAGGCAGAACACCAGCAGTACACTGACGAGCCTCTTCAGCATCATATTCCCTCTCCTTCTACACCACTGCTTTTCTGGATGGGACATGAAAAAAACTCCCTCTTTATACGTATTTTCTGTCGAAAATAGCATAAAAAAGGAGTGTGTGCGGCAAATCTACTTAAAAACCGCCATTTTCTACTTATTGTTGCCGATCATGCCGATGCGCACCCGAAACAGCCCCTCCTTCACCTCATACACCAGCTCCCCGCCGCATTTCCTGACAAAATCCGCCACGCTCCGGCTGCCCGTGCCATGCCCCTCCTTTGCGGAAACAGGAAGCCCCGCTACGTCAAAGGCGACCGGACCGGCAAAGGGGTTGGAGCATTCCAGAATCAGCTGGCCGGCATAGACGGCCGTCAGACGCAGGCGGCGTTCGGGTGCGGGAAGGGCGGATACGGCGGTTATGGCATTTTCCATCAGGTTGGACACCGTTATCGCAAGGGACATCTCGTCCACATCCAGGGTTTGGGGAATATCGAGGCGCAAATCGCAGCGGATGTCCTGCTGCCTGGCCAACTCGGCATAATAGGACACGGCGGCATTCACCGGCACATTGTCGCAATAGCTCCGGGGCTTCCGGGGCAAAGACTCGCTGTAGCTGCGGATAAGGCCGGCGGCTTTGCCGGCTTCACCCTGCTCCAGCAGGCCGAGCAGCGTATTATTGAAGTGGCGGCGGTCATGCTGGGCAATGCTCATCTGACGCACCGCTTCGTCCATCAGGGCCAGACGGTGGCGGGTCAGCTCCCGGTCGGCCCGGATGTTCAGATGCTCCTCCCGCAGCAGCGTTTCCTGCATGTGCTTGCGAAGCGAAAGAAGGGCCGCCAGATACAGCAGCACCGCCAGCAGAATCAGGAGCAGAAGAGGAGCTATATTCTCCGTCAGCATCCGGGTCACGTCGGCGCCGGAGAAGAAGTACCAGGCAAAGTTCATAAACAGCGCCGCAGACACAATCAGATACACATCCCACCGTTCGGCTGCCTGGCGGTACAAGGGCCGCAGATGATGGCGGAACAGATAAATGGCCGCGCCGAACAGCAGTACACGCAGCAGCGTGACCGCATAATTGGGGTACGGGAACAAATGACACAGATAGAAGCTTAGAATGACTCCGGCAGCATAGATATTCATGACCATGAAGCAGTTGAACAGCCATTGCATCAGACGGTCCCGAAAAAGCGGCTTGGCCACGATGCCCACAAATATGAAATACACAATGTCCAGCTTGGCCAGGGTGGTATAATCATCCTGCAGATAGAACCAGATGTTCAACCCCGTGTTCAGGCACACGATGACGGCCAGCGCCGCCCACTGGACGGGCGCGCGGTATCTGGACTGCGCCAGCGTAAACAGCAGCATAACCAGCATGGCATTGGTGGCGGCCGACCGGATAATGTCGTACAGCTCCATCGTTACATCTCCCCAAGCCGGTAGCTCATGTAGGCATTGCGCACGGAGGTATATTGCTTACCGGACACCGGAACCAGGAAACCGCCCCGGAGGGTGAATTCCTCCCTGCTTAAGCGCTCCACCCGGCTCATATTGACGGCAAATGCGGCGTGGGGCTGAATAAAGCGGCGGTCCTGGAGCAGTGGGGCAATGTGGTTGGCAAAGCTGCCGGTAATCGTAGTGGTTTCTACCCGTTCGCCGTTTAATAGCGTATACACGACACTGTGGCGCACATATTCACAGCAGGCAATGGCATCGGCGGACAACGTGCGGAGCCCCTGCCGGGTTTTGACGGTCACATGCAGCTCCTCACCGAAGTTCACCTTCTCCACAGCCAAATCCAATGCGGAGAAAAACGCCTGTCTGTCTACGGGCTTAAGAAGATAATGCAGCGGGTTTACCGCATAGGCGTCCAGCGCAAACCCGGGTTCGGTGGTGATGTAGATGATCTGTGCATCGGTGCTAATCCGGCGGATGCTCCGGCCCAGCTCCAATCCGTTAACCATGGGCATCACCATATCCAGCAGGAAAATATGGAAGGTTTCCGTTTCATAAGCTGTCAAAAGCACATCCGGATGACCGAATGCCCGCACATCAGCAGCAAGGCCACGGCCGGCAATATATGCGTTGGCCAAGGCCAGCATCTGTTCCAGCTCAGCCTCCGTGTCATCACAGATGGCAATACGGAGCATAGCGGATACCTCCCGTTATCAGAAAAGCAGCATGAATATTATATGAAACTATCGCTTTCATTTCAAGAAAAGGATGGCCTGCTTGCCTTAACTCCCTCTTGAAAAAGAAACGCCCTCTGTGGTATGGTTACTGGAAATATTTCCTTGGAGGGAAGCATATGAGCACCGCCAATCCCGACCCGATCCTGCTGGATTTCCCGGAAAGCTTCGAAAGCGACCGTTTGATCATCCGTGCACCGTTATGGCATGATGGCGCGGCTGTAAACGAGGCAATCAGAGAAAGTATAGAGGAATTACGTCCGTGGATGCCCTGGGCGCAAAACACCCCGGCCATCGAAGAAACCGAGGCAAACCTGCGGCATGCCAGAGCGCAATTTATCGGGCGCAAGGACCTGAGACTGCTGTTGCTGAATAAACAAACAGGGCAAATCGTGGGCAGCAGCGGCCTTCACCAAATTGATTGGCAGACGCGCAAGTTCGAAATTGGATATTGGGTCCGCACCTCTTGCCAACAGCAGGGCTACGTCACCGAAGCCGTACATGCCATTACAGACTTTGCCATACGGGAGCTATCGGCGAACCGCATCCAGATCCGGTGTGACGCCCATAATCTGCGGAGCGCCAAGGTAGCGGAACGCTGCGGCTTCACATTAGAGGGGATTCTGCGCAACGAAACGCGGGATATGGACGGTTCACTGCGGAATACCATGATCTTCTCGAAGGTTCGCGGTGTGGAATATTAAGTACGAAAATTTCAGAAAACCCATCACGAATACAGCTTGCCTGATCAAAAGGTATATTCCTAACTCCACACTTGAGCTTCACTCGATCGTTTAAACAGATATTTATCTGTACTGCGCAGAAAATCCTCTACCGATATTTCCTTGTATTGACTTCGAAATAATTCGATATACGGTTGTATGTATTCTTCATTGTATTCTGATGGAGAGCACTTGGAATAGTCAAAGTAAATACTATTATCTTCATAGACATTGAGCCAGCGCCCACCATCGTGAAACTGATCGGATGTCGCATCCACTATTCTTCCGTTTATTGCTGCAACGGTATGTGCTCCCATCCCCTTCATACATCCATCCAAAATAGTAAGATTGGGCACGGGTATATTCAATTTGTCCGCAGCCAGAAAAAATACAATCTGGCTTAGCAAAACACATTGTCCTCTGACGGTAGTTCGATGATCTGGGCGGGTATGCAGGCCACAATACAGCGTACGCGCCATTTTAATCAAGTAGTTTTTTTGGATTTCCGATAGATCCCGATTCGTTCTTATAATAAGATCAGGGACAGCGACCGTTTGTTCATAGGAAATCAAGTTGAATAGATTGAATTCCACAGGATGCACGAGTTCCAGCAGCTTCCGTAAATCGTCACCATCTGCTTCGCTATCCATCTCTTGAATTTTTTCTGAAAGCAACCTCCTTAAGTGTCCTAAAAAAGGAAACAAATCGCCTATATCCGGTGTTGAAAAATCAAAGTCATCCTTCGATTCGTAGACAATCCCCGACGGCTCCAGATACGAATAGCCCGCTTCACTGGCGATAATCGCAAGGTATCGGTAAACCTCTTTTTCAATATTAAGATTACAGCAGTAGGTTGACAATGAAAACGATTGGAGCTGTAACGTATCATCCGATACATGATTCAAGGAAACACGAAAAATATTCTTCTCTCGTTCTCCTTGCTTATTGACTTTGAGCTGGCATGTAATGTTTCCTGCTGATGATTCTTTTATGAATATAAGCTGGGAATGTGAAACACCCTTTTTAATAAGCCCACTGCTGCATAGTGCCGCGTATACGAATCTTTCAAAATGATACTCCGCCGGCTTATGCTCTTGAAATAGGTTAGCGAATGCCGCACTTCGAGGTAAGGGGCTTGATAGAGAAGCTATATTGCTTTCGCCATTGTTTACGCTTTCCTGGTCTTCACCCTTACCTGTAAACAAGCCTACAAACCAAGGCAGTATCCTCATGTGTAAAATGCCTCCCCTCAACCAGTCTCCCCCTGCTCCTCAGCAAACTCCGGATCACGAATTCGCCCAACAATCACGATCGCCACCACAAAAATAGCAAATACAAATAGAAACGGCAGCCGGCGGTCCATACTGGATAACCACCCGGCCAGGTAGCCAAACGGTGACGCGAACGCAATGGTAAAGGCCATAATCAGCGCATTAATGCGGGCACGCTCCTGGGGATGGATGTTTAGCTGGAGCAAGGCGTCCTTGCGGGGCATAACCAGAGCAGTGGCTACTGCCGCCACAAAAACATAGAGAATAATAAACAGCATGTTCCCGACAGGCGTCAGGATCAAGAGAATCGGGCACGCCGCATACAACAGCAGACCGGTCCGCATGGGGATACGGAACTTCACACCCTCTAGGCGGTGCTGGATGCCAACCATGAAGATCAACATGACCGCTGCATTTAATATAGGAAAAAAAGCCAGATACCGGTCGGCGATGCCTAACCGCTGGGTGACATACAAGCTGAAAAAATTGGCACTGATCAGATTCGTAATATGCAGAATCACGGAGACCATCAGCACCTTCAGAATCTCCTTATTCTTCAACACCTTGGGAATCAGGTCCTTGTATTCATAGAGCATCTGCGCAACAGAGGTGCCCTTCGTCTCGGCCATACGGAGCTTGCCCTGCCGGGTTTCATCACAATGCCGGAACGTAATAATCACCTTAATCAGCATATTGACCGCGAACACCACATACAGCACCCGGACAACCGGAACCACACTGAAGGACTGGATCAATAACCCGGAAATGGGCGCAAAAAAGACAGCCACCAAACCGCCGATGTTGGCCCACGTATAGATGCCCAATAAATCCTTGGGCTCTGCATCCTCAATCAATAAGCAAAACCAGGCCGTCTGGTTAATCTGCTCGAAGCTGTTGAATACAACCGCCAGCAGGAAGAGCCAGAAGCTGCCCGACACAGCCCAGACCAAACAAGCCACACTCCAGCCCATAAAATCCCCCAGCATGGTCGTCACCTTACGCCCCAGCTTATCGGTGATAATCCCGCCAAAGAACGAAAAAAACACCTGAACAAACATCGCTACCGACAGAATCAGGCCAATCTGAACATCCGTTATGCCCTGGGTATACATATACAACGTAGCAAACGGCGCAATTAAATTATACGGAATCCCCCAAAGCGGCTCCATCAAAATCAGCGTTCTGGGATTTCCTTTGTTACGGTTTAATAATTGAATAAGCGGGTGCTTCCACAGCATCATGGGGTGACTACCTTTCTGATCGCGATTTACCAAGAGTATACCATAGAATACCAGCCGCAATGCCCCTTTATTACTCCATCGACGCACAACAAACAAGGGGCCTCTTCATTATCCGAGGATAACGGAGAAGCCCGTTGTTCAATTTTAAAGATAGAACCGATAACCCCCGCGGCGCTAGGGAGTGTTAGCAAACACGGCCTATGTCCGCGCTTGTGCAGCACCTCTGGCAACCAGCATATAGCCGCCTCCCCGAACCGTAATGATTCTCTCGGGATTGGCTGGGTCAGCCTCGATTTTCTTGCGGAGATTGCTAATGTGTACAGCCACTGTTCTTGTATCCTTCAGGCTCTCCATGCCCCAGACAAGCTGAAACAACGCATCGACACTGACGGGGCGATTCACGTTTTGTGCCATATAGGACAGCAGATTGAATTCTTTTTGGGATAAAAAGATAGATTCACTCCCCATGTTGACAGTCTGTGCGTAGAAATCCAGCGTCAGCCCCGGCAGCTCCAGCAGCTGTTCTCTCCTGCCCTTGGACACTCTGCGAAGATGAGCCCTGATCTTGGCCATGAGTACCCCAGGACTGAACGGCTTGGTCACATAATCGTCGCCGCCATAGGACAAGGCGCTGATCTTCACCTCGTCCTCCTCACGGCTGCTCAGAAACAGAATCGGCGCATCCGTGTAGGCTCGTGCGTTCCTGCACCAGTCAATGCCGTTTTCATTCGCCAGCAGCACATCCAGTACAATCAAATCCGGCTGGAACGAAACCAGCAGCTTCATCGCTTCCGCCCCGTTATGACTGTAAGAGGAGATGAACCCCTCCCGCTCGCAATACACCTGAACAATTTCGCATATATGGGGATCATCATCGACGATCAATATTTTGTAAGCGTCCGCCATACCGTCACCTTCCTTCACTTCGAGACTGCGAAATAACGTTCCGCTATTTTACTCGCAGCTCCTTACCATACAAGGAAGCGACACGTAGAATACCGCCCCCGTCCTGCCGTCGCTCTCCGCCCGGACCGTCCCGCCATGGGCTTGGACGATTTCCCTGCAAATCGCCAGCCCCAGCCCGCTGCCCTCTGCTCCCTGCTCCACGCCCGGCCGCTCCACCTTGTAATTGCGGTTGAAGATTTCTTCCAGCTGGTCCGGAGGAATACCCATGCCGGAATCCTCTACGCGGATGACCGCATACCGGATATGCTCCACCTCTTCCACCGCCAGCGCAATACGCACCAGCCCCCCTCTGGAGGTGAACTTCATGGCGTTGGACACCAGATTAAACAAAGCCTGATCGAAGCGCTGCTCATCCATCTCCACAACAAGCAGGTTATGCGATTGCTCCTCCGCAGCTCCCATATCCAGCACAAACTCCAGCCCTGCGTCACGCACAACCAGCTCATACTGTTCAAAAAAACCTTGCAGGAAGGGCTTCACCTGAACCGGCCTCATCCGGTACGGAACCTGTCCCGTCTCCAAATGCGACAGGAAGGACAGCTCCTCGATCATGCGGTTAATCCGTATGGTATTATCCCGGATATACTTCAGATACTGATCATTGCGTTCCGGCTTGACCCCGTCCTGCACCGCCTCTACATAACCCAGCATGCTGGACAGCGGCAGCCGCAGATCATGGGTGATATAAGCAAGCAGCTTCTTCCTCCCTTGTTCGGAGTGGAGCAGCCGGTCATAGGAGGTGCGCAGATCATCATGCGCAGCAGATAAGGCATGGGTGCGCTCCTGTACGAGCCGTTCCAGATTCGTATTCATCTCCACCAGCTTGTGGTTCGCATCCTGCAGCTCACGTGTGATCCGTTCTTCATTCGTTGCCGCCCGGGTAAACCGGGACGATAGCAGAATGATCTGGGCCACCGTAAATACCAGCAAACCAAGCGGCGATGTATTTCCCACCCGGGACCATTCATTATAGTATAGGAAATCGTTGATGACCGTAACCAGAGCCACCACCGACACCAGCAGGAAGATCAGCGCTCCCTCCTTGCGCCGCATAGCTTCATGGGCCAGCCCAACCATGAGATAAACCATATGGAGAACAATGAACACACCGATTATTACTAATAATTGGGTATAGATGCGTGCAGGAGTCACCACCACAACGGTACACAGAACAGCCGTTACGATCCGCGTGGCAAGATGAAACCACCGCGACACATAATCGGGGAAAATACAATCGAAGTACCTCATGATGATGTATGCACAGCTGCAAAGAATCAGGTATTCGAGCTTGAACTGCAATCCCCATGGAATGGAAGGCCACAATTGTGTAAGCAAAAGCTCGCCCACCAGCAAGGACCGGATACCCATCAACACGGTGAACAGGCCAAAATACAAGGCAGCCCTGTCCTTGCGCCGCAGGATAAACAGCAGCAGGTGATACAGTCCAATCACCAGCAGGCTTGCGGTGATGAACATATCAGCAGCAATTCTCAGCTTGGTCTTGACCGTTAACACATCACTGCCGCCCAGCTCAATATTCGAGGTGATGCCGCCACGCTTATGATGGAAGTTGGCCACCTGCATCACCAGCTCCACCTGGTCACGCTCAGGCTGGAAGAACACCAGTCTCGTGGCCAGACGCGGAGTCACACTGCTCTTGTCCGGACCAACCACCCCAACCTCCGCCAACAGCTCACCATTCACCCATAGCTTATACGCATGGAAGATCGTAGGCAGCCGCAGCGCAAGCCGCTCATTCCGATCCTGCTCACCAAGCTTAATCACCAGCCGAAAGGTTGCATAGCCTGTACCGCTTAACGGCTCACCATCTAACCGGTAACCCAGCCAGGAGTTCGGGATGGTAATCCAATGGTTTTGATCTCCGTTTCTTCCAGCACGATTATGGATGTCTTCCGGCGACAGCAGCTCCTGCCAATAGAACGCCCACTCCCCTTTTAACGGGAGGGGATGCTCACGGACATGCGCCTGCGTCACATCCAGAATGCCCTCTTCACTTTGGAGCGCAGGGGAACCTGATGCAGAGATGACGGCATAGCAGGCAACCACCCCAACCACAACGGCAGCCGCTATATAAAGCCAGAGCGTACGAGAACCGAACCGAAGAAGCCTGCCCATGATGAACCCAACCCCAATCTGCAAGAAAACGAAAATAATGCTAATAAACTAAATAATATCATTCCAACAGGAAAATGTCCTTGTAAATGTTCAGTAAAAAAACCACCCGTTTCACGAGTGGCTGGATCATACCTGATTCGAACCCGATCAACCTTTACCGGGTGTCTCCCGCTCAAACGGACCAGAAGAAAACAACAACCCCACCGCAAGCTGCACCCCATCCTGCAGCCCTTGCAGATACAGACGCTCATGCTGAAGCCCCTGCCGGATATAATGCTTATCCTCCCACTCCACAAACTCCGGAATCCGCGTCACATCCACAGAACCGAACAAAGCCGCAAACGCCGCATCCTCCTCCCCGCGGACCTGCCCAAAATCACCATGACGCTCAATCCGCGCCGCCACCTCCTCCAACCGACCTTGCATCGTCTCCAAAAACCAGGGTGGGAAATTCATGTGGGCTCCTCCTTGTTGTGTTGGTATAAAGGGTGATTAATTCGTCTACCTTGCGTTATGCAGCTTCGTTTTGGGATAGGAAATAAACTGGTTTAATAATCTTTGTATTTGATTATGAGGGCTTTCATCCTTGACTTAAATGAGTTTAAAAATTACCCTCCTTGTAGTTTATAAACCTCCTATGAATCTATTTTAATTCCTCAAAATCACTATTAAAAAAACGTCTACTCCCACTGGAAAGTGAAAATAGACGGTTTGTCGTTCATATTTTTGCATTATTATTTTTTCTTTCTGATTTACATCCTCTACCTCTTTATTTCCTGATTTAGGACTAATACACGTGGAACGAGAGAGCTCTATCAACAATTCTAGATTTCATTATCAATACAGTCCTCTCTTCACACATACTCTAATATTTAAATAGTCTTCTGTCCATCATAAGCCTTGCCTTCTGCGTTATAAGTCACACTAAACACCATATCCGCTAGCCATTTTTTGAAAGACTGATTGTCCGTAAATTGCTTAAAAAGTTCCATGTTATCGGACATGACGCTGAGGATTGCCGTTTGAAGGGCACGATCACTTTCCATACGAGCATTTTGTCTATCGGAGTTTTTCATAGCGTTTTGGTACGCCTTATCTTGCGACACCATGCCTGGAATGCGCTGGATTTGGGCTCGAACATTATCTGCATCTTTCCAGTCAATATTGCCAAATAGATCATTAAATGTAGACAGAATATTGGTGAGCAAATCAAGCTCTGGTGTTTGATTACCTCCGATGGCACTTGTAGGTACTGGGCCAACTTCTGCGTCGGAATCTTGCAACTGAATAGAAACCATAGCCTGAGCCTCAGCTCGGTAACTATCAAGGTCAATTGCCTCCAAAATACCTGCTGATAAATCTTCTTCTATAGGCGAGGGAAGCTTGGGCAAGAGTAGCCTTAGGAAGATAGCGAGTTTTTCCCATCCGGCATTACCATAGGGCAAGATTGCTCCTAAGAAGCCATATGTGCGGACAAATCCTTTGGCAGAGCCTTTGAACTCCACTTGAGCATCCACATCTAAGCCTTTGTACATCGCGGCGCAAGTATCCAAAATCGGATCGAGCTTTTCCCTCTCGGCGCCGTTGAGGTACAGCCCAATAAAGTCGTCAACATGGTACTCTGTATAAACCTCATGCTGTTCCATGGCCGCAATCAAGTCATAGAGTTTGTTTGGATCAGTTTCATTTGATAGAATTGTTGTACGGTAATAGCGCGAGAACGACTCTTTTATATCATCCGGCTCGTTGGCAAAGTCCAAAACAAAGGTATCATGTTTATCGGGATGAGCACGATTCAAGCGAGATAGAGTTTGAACCGCCTTGATATCCGTTAAAATTTTGTCAATATACATAGTGTGAAGTAAAGGCTCGTCATAACCCGTTTGAAATTTGTCCGCAACAATTAGGAAGCGGTAAGGCTCTGTTTTAAAGTTCTTTTCAATCTGATTGCTAGGAAATCCATTAACAGTAGACTCAGTCAGCATTTTTTCCTCGTACTTCTTCTCTCCAGAAAAAGCGACGATGGCTTTATATGGACTTTTCCGCTCAGCAAGACATTGGGTAATAGCATAGTAATAGTCAATAGCCCGTTCGATGCCGGCGGTGACCACCATGCAACGGGCTTTGCCACCGATTTTTGCCTTAGAGATAACTTGCTCATGGAAATGCTCCACGATAATGTTTGCTTTGGTGTTCAACGCAAACTGATCGCCCTCGACAAAGGCGCGGAGGCGTTTCTGAGCCTTTTTCTTATCGAACATTGGATTTTCAGTGATAATCTTTGCTAGCTTGTAGTAGCTCTTAATAGGCGTATAATATTGCAGCACATCCAAGATGAAACCTTCTTGGATTGCTTGTTTCATGGAATAATTGTGAAATGGAACGTGTTTCACCGTGCCATCCGGTTGAGGAACAGGAACACCAAATATCTCCAGCGTTTTGTTTTTCGGCGTGGCCGTAAAGGCGAAATAACTGGCATTGGTCAACATTTTGCGCCCTTCAATCAGAAGGTTGATTTTATCTTCAGTGTCATTAACGGGGTTATAATCGCCTCCAAGGGCAATGTTCATAGAAGCGGACATATCACCGCTTTGGCTGGAGTGTGCCTCATCAATGATAATGGCAAAGCTACGCCCCTTGTGAGCCGTGCCGATGCCCTCCAAAATGTAGGGGAATTTTTGAACGGTGGTGATAATGATTTTCTTACCACCGGCTATTGCTTTACGTAGATCTCCAGAATGCTCCGCCCATGCAACAGTGTTAGAAACCTGCATGAACTGCTTGATTGTGTCACGGATTTGCTTATCGAGATTCACGCGATCGGTGACTATGATAACCGAATCAAAGACGTTACCTCCATTACGCTCCAAGCCAACAATTTGGTGCGCCAGCCACGCAATGGAGTTTGACTTACCACTTCCTGCACTGTGCTGGATTAAATACCGTTGTCCCACGCCGTTAGCCTTTACATTAGCAAGCAAGGACTTGACCACTGCAAGCTGATGATAGCGAGGGAAAATTTGTGTATATGATTTCACCTTAGTGTCTGGATCAATTCGTTCCACTACTTGAGCGTAATTTTCGATTATATTAGCAAGCTCTGCTCTCGTGAAAATCTGTTTCCACAGGTAATCAGTCATAATTCCATCCGAGTTCGGCGGGTTGCCAGCACCGTCATTATAGCCTTTATCAAAGGGCAAGAACCATGAGCTTTTGCCACTTAATTTTGTGCAAAACTTCACTCTGGCATCATCTACAGCAAAATGCACCATACACCGTTTGAACGTAAACAACAGTTCCTTCGGGTCACGATCAGTTTTATATTGCCAAACTGCGTCGTCTACGTCTTGGCTGGTCAACTGGTTCTTTAACTCGCAAGTGATAACGGGCAGACCATTTATGAAAATACACAAATCCAACGCAAGAGTGGTGCTGTCTCTGGAATACATCAGTTGACGTGTTACACTGAAGATATTCTGTTCGAATATTTTTTTTGCAGCTGCATTTTTAAGTGATGGAGTCATATAGAACATTACTAGGTTTGCAGGGTAGATTTTCACCCCATTTCTAAGTACATCAATTACACCGCGCTTGGCAATTTCACCACTTAGGCGGTTAAGAAACTGATTATATTTTTGTCTGCTTTTTTTTATCTCAAGCAACTCCATTTGTTCGAATTGAGTCACTTCTAAAAAGCGTAACAACCGCGTTTCATCAATGGCGTATTCGCGGTTGTAGTCAGAGCTTTCGCCCTGCTCAAAACCATTTTGCGTAACAAGGTGATTGACAATTAGTGACTCAAAACCTTGTTCTTTAACGTTGGTTCCCATAAACAACCCCCCCTATTTCGCCATCTCCGGCAACTTATATACATCGATCAATAAATGCATAATGAAGATAATTGCTAATTCAGCCTCTTGTTTAGTTGCTTCATCCAATTCGTGTATGTACTGATTTCCTAATTTTCTTATTTTGTCAACCCAAGTCCTACTGTGCCTTGATATATATCCTTGATGTTCTAAGTAGTCTATATATTCTATAAACTTAAGATTTGATGCTGCACCTAAATCTGCCGCTATATGCATTATCATTGTACGGGCAACCATTATAACCGAATAAAAGCAATCGTTGGAGAAGCATTTCCTACATTCGCAATACATTTTCTCTATTCTGAATGGCAAAAATGGAACATCTTCAAACGGTAAAAACTGGGATGTGGGTATGATTCTTCCGTCGAGTCCAATAGTTATAGGCATACAACATTCTGGGCATTTAAATATGTGATACTTTATTGCGCCCGTATCTGCATCAAATATTCTTGTATCGGATGTAGCTCGAACCTTAACGTTACAATATGGGCATGACAAAGTATGCTCTACTTTATCTTTAGATTTTACTTTTTCCCACTTCCACTCTTTTATGTCAAGCATTAATGATCACCCCCGTTTTATCATCTATTCATACAATTCTTCTTCGTTAACAACCAACGACTCATTCTCTGCCGTTTCTTCAATTGCTTCATAGTCAGGCACAGTTTCATTTCGCACATCAATCTTTCCGGTAGCTACATCGGAAATTAAACGTATGCGATATTCATTGAGGAATTTGATCTCAGTATTAATTTTTTCGATTAGTCTATTAATGCAGGCACATTTAGCATCAAGTTCTACAACGATTGATTGTTGTTCCTTAATGGGGGGTATTGGAACTTGTATTTGTAGAAATTTTTCTTTATTTACAACTTTTCGAAGTCCAGAGTATAGAGGTTTTAACCCTTTAACATTATCAATCGCAATGAAGTAGTATTCAAGAAACTTAGGTTCGATGTCACTAATTGAAAACACATCATACGCACCAGTAATCATACCGTCATTATAGGATAAACCAACGGTTCGTGGCGTTTCATCGATATCAAATAAGCAAAAAATTATTTGACCAGCACGGACTACTTTATATGTCCCGAAATCACTCGGAAACTTTCCCTTTCCTGTGCTAAGATCTCGAATAATTACGCCGCCTTTTGTTAGAGAAAGTAAATCGTATTCATCAGCTTTATCGCCGACAGCATCATTACTTTCCTTTAAGAACGTTTTCAGTCTACGGGTTGACCACGCAGCATTCATTACTGCCTCATTCACCACCACTCGCTTCTGGTCCTGCAGCAGAGCAATTTGTTTTTTCTTTGCGTTGATAAGGCGGTTTATCTGTGACAGCTTCCAGTCAAGAAAGCAGACAATTTGATCCTGCTCGGTACGTGGCGGGAGGGGTAAGGATATTTGCATAAAGGTCGTCATCCCAATAACTTTTCTTAAACCTGTGTACAGCGGACGCATAGCCTTTACATTATCAAGCGACAAATAGTAGTATTGCAGATATTTGGGATTGATACCTGTAATGTAAAAAACATCGTAAGCTCCTGTTATCATTCCAGAATGATGTGAGAGCCCTACGGTACGAGGAGTTTCATCTATATCAAAGAGACAAAAAATAATCTGCTCGTCTTCTACTATTTTATAGGTGCTAAAATCACTAGGAAACTTGCCTTTCATTTGCGTTAAATCCCTAACAATAACACCACTTTTTGTCAATGACAAGAGAGTGTATTTTGATGACTCATCACCAACAGTGTTTTTTGATTCTTTCATAACAACTTTATTACGAACCATGTCCCAATGGGATGGCACATAATGAAGCCAAGGTAGACTGATGGGCTTATATGTTTCGTAGGTGTTCAATTTCCCAGAACCTCCTCAAGCAATCCATCCGTTTCCGCTTCCAGCGCACGAATATCAGCGACAATCTGAGAAAGCTCACGTAGTTGTACAGGCGTATAAAAATGTTTAGTAAAGCTGATTTCATAGCCGATTTTTGTTTGCTTTTCATCCACCCACGCCTCAGGTGCATAAGGAAGCACCTCCTTGGAAATAAACGCATCAATTCCGCCTTCGTAGTTCAGCGGAATCTGCTCGGTGTCGGTTAGTTCTTTATCAACGATGAGTTTTCCATTTTTATCACGTAACGGCTTGCCGTTTTCGCCCAGTTGAGGACGTAAAACAGTAACCTTATAATATCCAAACGCAGTATTATCGAAGATTTTACTATACTCGTTTTCTTCAAATTTCAAGAACAAATCAACAATTTGACGTCGTATACCATCTTTGCCTCCAGTTAGTTCACAGCTTTTTTTGCCTAAATTCTTTCGCAGAGGCGATTTTAAGCTGGTTGCATCAATTAACTGCAACTTACCCTCGCGAGGCGTCCCGGCTTTACGATTGGAAAGGATCCAAACGAATGTTCCTATTCCCGTGTTATAAAACATATTCTCAGGTAAAGCAATTATCGCCTCGACCAAGTCACGCTCGATGAGATAGCGGCGGGCATTGCTCTCGCCCTGACCAGCATCACCCGTAAACAAGCTAGAGCCATTATGCACCTCTGCAATACGAGAACCAAGCTCAGTGGTTTCCTTCATCTTGCTTACATTGTTGAGCAGGAACAAAAGCTGGCCATCACTTGTGCGTGGGATCATGCTAAAGTCAGGAATGCCTGCAAAATTAGTAACAAATCGGGGATCCATAATCCCTTTTTTGCCCCCCATTTTTTCAGCATCACCTTTCCAGCTTTTTCCATATGGTGGATTTGAAAGCATAAAGTCAAACTGCCGGCTCGGAAATCCATCATTACCAAGGGTAGATCCATAGGAAATGTTTTCCAATTCCGCCCCTTCGCCTTTAAGAAGCAAATCAGCCTTTGTAATTGCATAAGTTTCTGGATTAATTTCCTGCCCAAAAAGGTGGATGGACACAGTGCGTTTATTACGCCGCGCTAGCTCCTGCAGACGGTCTTGAGACACAGTAAGCATGCCGCCGGTGCCGCTTGCGCCGTCGTACACCGAATATGTAGAATCTTTGATTTGATCAGCTACGGGTAAGAATATTAAGTCCGCCATTAATTCTACGACATCGCGTGGTGTAAAGTGTTCCCCAGCTTCCTCGTTGTTTTCTTCGCTGAAGCGGTGAATTAATTCCTCAAAGATTGTTCCCATCGTATGGTTATCCAACGCGGGTATGCGAATACCACCATTATCATCCAATACCGGGAACGGCGCAAGATTTATGGTTGGTGATACAAACTTTTCAATAACTGAGCTGAGGATATCTGCATCTACCATGGTATCAATTTGATTGCGAAACTTAAATTTGGCCAATATTTCCTGAACATTAGGTGAAAAACCGTCCAAGTATGCAATAAAGTCGGCTTTCAATTTCTGTTGGCTTACTCGACTCGTCAGATCGCGAAGACGAAACTCAGAGTCATTACAAAAAGATTGCTTTGCAACATTGCAAAGGGCTTCTGTTTGATTGGCAACACCCGCGTTATCGAGCATCATTTTCATTTTCAGAACCTCATCTTTGGTTTCCTCAAGCACCGCATCTAGACGGCGGATTACCGTCATAGGTAGTATAACATCGCGATATTTTCCTCGTACATAAACATCACGAAGGCAATCATCTGCAATGGCCCAAATAAAACTTACAATTTGATTATATACCTGATTATCCATTTATTCTTTCTCCTCTTCATATGGTTCTGACAGAATCATAAACTGCTCCATTACCAAAATATCAATAATTCCTTTTAATATTTCTTTTCCTTTACAACATTCAACATGCCGCATTCGAGTTAGTTTGTTAGGTACGCTTTTGCTGTCGTAAAACTAATATTCAATACACGGGCAAGATTTTCTTCTCATAAACTCAATTCTTTTCGTGTTTTTAATGTTTTGTGGATGGTTATATATCCAACTCCACATCTCATGTTATAGAGTAAGCTATATATATTGTCAATTACATTTTTGGCACGTTTCATACTTTTCTGACATTGTGTTCAAATAATTTGTTGAATAGCCTGGCCTTTTATGTCGATTTATTGTTGACTTTGCCTAATAAAAAACATAACACGTTGTTGTGCACACTTGTCATAAAAAAGAAAGCACCCGGTGAAAGGGTGCTCTAGGTCTGTCAATATTTTTCTGTAAACTCATTTATAGGGAATTACCCCGGGAAGGAGGAGTTGGCCTGTCTACCGTAAATGTTGGCAGACCCGATCAGGGAAAAAGACGGAAAGCTGCAGCAGCATTTGTCCCCAGTTCTGAACCCGCCCCGTCCATTTCCGAACCACATCCATGGTGGACAGATAGAGCATCTTCAACAACGCTTCATCGGAGGGGAAGATGCTTTTCCCTTTTGTGACTTTGCGGAGTTGGCGATGGTAACTCTCGATGATGTTGGTCGTATAGATAAGTTTCCGAATCTCTGGGGGATATTTAAAGAACGTAGCAAGCTCGTCCCAATTGTTACGCCAGGAGCGGATAATGAGCGGATACTTGGTTCCCCAGGCCTCTTCGAAACGATCCAGTTCGACCAAAGCGGCCTCTTCCGTAGTGGCTTTGTAAATCGGCTTTAAGTCCGCTGTAACCTTCTTCAAGTCCTTGTAGGACACGTACCGTGTGGAATTCCGGATTTGGTGGACAATACACTTTTGGATCTCGGTCTTCGGATAGCAGGCGGAAATAGCTTGAAAGAACCCCGTCAGGTTGTCTACACAGGTGATAAGAATGTCATGTACGCCGCGGTTTTTGAGATCGTTAAGAACACTAAGCCAGAACTTGGCGGACTCATTCTCCCCAATCCACATGCCCAACACGTCCTTGTTGCCATCCAGATCAATCCCGATAACCATGTAGGCAGCCTTGTTCACAATCGCTCCGTCCTGCTTGACCTTAAAGTGGATAGCATCCAGGAATACAACGGCATATACACCTTGCAACGGGAGATTCTGCCATTCCTTGATCAGGGGCACGATCTTGTTGGTTACGATTGAGATCATCGTAGGGGAGACATCAATGCCATATAACCGGTTCAAATGGTCCTGGATGTCACGTGTACTCACACCCTTGGCGTACATGGCGATAATCTGGTCCTCAATACCCGTCACATTCGACTGATGCTTCTTCACGATCATGAGCTCAAACTCACCGTTAGGATCACGCGGAACTTGGATTTCCACTTCACCATATTCGCTAGTGACGGTCTTTTTCGTTTTTCCGTTGCGGCTGTTAGTGGTCGCCTTGTTCTTCATATCGTGCTTCTCATATCCAAGTTCCGTGTCGAGTTCGGCCTCCAGCATGGACTGAAGCGTCTCTGCAAACAATTCCTTGAGTGCAGATTGCACGTCATCCATGGTCTTCAGGTTGTTTTCCTCGACGAATGCCTTCACCTGTTCCTTGCTAAACCGTGCCACTTGTGTCATCCTCTCTAACCGACCTTCCTTCTAGTTTACTAGATTTGGTTTTGAGAGTTTACATAAAAATATTTTACAGACTCGGTGCTCTCTTAATTGTTTAGAAATTGTTCTCAAAATCCGATATGATCGAAACTTAATCGCATCTCAAATTTTCTTATTCTTATAGTCTATCATCATTCGCATAGGAGAATGACATCTTCTAAGCTGGCAACTATAGACTCCTAGGTATCGACTCGACACATCTACACCGCATGCTCCACATGTGCGCGGATAATTGACTCGCCGCCGCGGTGCCATATGGTCTCTTCATCAATCAGAGTATGCTTATAATCCCAATAATCACTAAGGGAATATCAATGGCAGTACTACCGCTTTTCCTTATCTGTTATACAAAATTGAGGGAACTCCGAAAGTTAATTTTATATACAACCTATTTATCACTCAATTTCATACACTCGTATAGTTCATGCTCAAAATCATAAACTGTTTGATAACGTATAGCTCGCTTATCCATTGCCTTCATAACTACATCTTGGCATATAACTTTCACATAAAACCTTTTTTTGGGGTATTTATTGCTTAATATATAATACAACAGTGCTCCTAATGAGTAGATATCCGATAAATGTGTGGATTCGGCTAAATTATTTCGTTGCTGAGGATCAGTAAACTCTATCTGGCCATAGCCTCTCTTTGATAAAGCTGTGAAAAATGACTCTGACCTAATATCTTTTGCCAGTCCGAAATCAGCTATCTTTACTTCTAATCCATGATCTGTTTCATATAATAAAATGTTATTTGGAGCTAAGTCCCGATGGTATTTTTCTCTCTCATGTAAGTATTTAACACCAGAAATAATCTGTTTAAAGATTTCCATACGTTTATCTACAGAAGCATTACGGTTATCTTTTATCCATTTGTCTAAAGTAAAACTTGCTAATGGCATAGTAAACCAAAAGATTGAACCTTCAACTTGTATCTTCCCGACATCCACGATGTTTCTATGTTGCAGCTCCTTAGTCAACAGTCTGACCTCTCGTTTAAAACGAAGTATATATTCATCCCCCTCATTTCTATACACTTGCTTAAAGTGACTTCTTGGGAAAAGAATTTTACATGCTACAATATTATTTAATTCCGGATCGAATACCTTATAAACTCTGGCAAAAGAACCACTTCCCAACTCTTCCAATACGATCATCTCATATTTATGCCTAATATTCTCTATCTTAAGCATTTCTCTTTTAAAGGTAGTAATAGATTTTTCGAATTCTACTAAATTTGACGATATGTTCTCTTGCGAGTTACTCTCAAAAAACTTGGATTTAAAATCGTAATAATCTAACAAAAAAGTATTTAGAGTTTCATTCTTGGAATCACCTATCAATTCAATAATTTTCTCTATATGATCATTCATGGCTAATATTATGACATCATATGAAATCTTAGGCTCCGAAAGTTTACTCAAAAGCTTCTGTAATTCTTCAACTGGTGAAATTGAGACTAGAGGAGCATGCAATTCACTATTAATATCCGCAAGAAGCACAGAATCAAGCTCATCCGAGGGTATGTTAGCTGCAAAACCAATATCTTTTCTATAAGTGCTTAACAAAAATGGCTGACCCCAAAGTTGGTTTGACAAATGACGTAAAGGTATTATTTCTCCACGTTCCTTCAAATAGATGTAATGAGAAATTGTAAGAATAATTGATCTATATTTTCGATACGATTTAGAATCGGCGATTACAGCACCTGATCCATCTTTTATTTCTGTTTCTGCAATCCACTGAAAGATTTGTTGCCTGAGCGGATTTTTGGCATTTGCGATTAATTCGATCACTGATTTTTTTAGTTTTGCAAGTTCCAGGTTGATGTCTGGTTTTTCTAGTGTTAAAAACTCTAAAGCCCTGGGATCAAGCTGTATTATTTTTGGTACCCAATCTACTGCTTTCCGAGGTTTTAAGTTTTTAAAAACAACCTGTATCACACCATCTAACAAGAGAATCTCCAAAGAATCACTTAAATCAAACCAACTAAATCTTTGAAGCACTTTTTTAACAAATGATTCATATTGCTTTGGACCTTTTAAAAGTAATTTCAAAATAAACTCCATAAGTATCTTCTTACCATGCTGCTTGTTAAGAGTAGCTTCTACTCCACTATACTTTCGCCCGGTCACGGACATTTCGACTGGGAAACGATATTCATCTCTAAAATTTTTCTTTACCTCTAGGCCAGTATCGCGATCATCAATTAAAAAAATATGATCTGCAGCCATTTGAATCATTCCCCCATTAAGTGTTCCTTACATTCATAAACTATGAAATTTAGTCATTCCGTATTTTTTGGACTATTAGGGGCTTAGTGAAATCCGAATCCGGGGGACATTGACTACATATAAAAGAATGGTCTATCCACTGTATAGATTTAAGAGATTCCCCCGTTTGATGCGTTATAAAATATTGAATATCAGTTACTTGGAAGACCTGACCAATATCGTTTCCACTATAGTCATCAACCTCAGCGTTAGGCTCATCTAAGAACATAATGGAAAGCTTTTCTCCTCTCCTTTTACTGCTTACTGCAGCCAACAACACTAAAAGGCTAGTTCGAGCCCTTTGTCCGGAAGATAATCCAGGACTACTAATAAGGACAGGTTTCTTCCCATCGAACCCTATAGATAGATATAACTCCCACAAGTCTGGATCTTCCCCCCGTGGTTCGAGTCGACCCGCGGCGTTAGCCCCGATTAGATCAGCCATCATAAGGAATTCTTCTATAAAGTCTTTCATTGTTTCTTTAATATGACTTTGAAGTGCCGCAAGACTGTTATTACACTCTTGTTCCCAACTATCTCTTTCTCCTTTGATGAAGTTAAATCGGCTTTGTAATTGATTAACCAAAACCTCTTGTGTTTTTACAAGTTCTACTATTGTCTCATCAATATCTGGATTTTCTTTTATGAAACTATTAATAAACTCAGAAATACGATCACTTTCTTTTTTTAACTCTTTTGAAGAATATACTTCACCTTGTTCATTTTTAAAAGAAGATGAATTTATATCTTCAGATATAAATTCTATATCATCCTCTGAAATCCCAAATACAATGAGCTTTTGCTTTGATTCTTCCAGATCTATCTTTTTAATTGTCAGTTCTTGTAATACAACTTTTATTTCTCGACTTAATCGTTCGATTTCTTCCTGACAGTGCTTTTCCTGTTGTTCAAATATAGCTTCAGTAACTTTCTTTTCGGTAAGGAACCCTGTGATTTTCTCTTGTTTACTATTTATTTTTTCGCACAAATTTTCCTTTTGATCTATTTCATTCAAAAGACTCTGATAATCATTATTCAGATCATTTAGTTTTTTCTCTTTAATTGGTAATTTTTCTAACTCATTCTGTTCCTTAATGCTAGCATGAAGTTGTCTAACTTCCTCATCAAAATTAGTTACTAGGGCCTCATTTTCTCGACATATTTTCTTTTGGTTGTTTATTTCAATGTTGATTAACATTTTTTCTTTCTCTATGGCCATTTTGCCACAACATAATCGGTGATATTTTCTAAAAATAGAGCCATCATGGTCTTGCAGTAAGCCCTTTAGTGTAATACTTGTTAATCCTTGTTTTTGAAGTTGATGACCCTCTTCGACTGTTTCAACCAAATAAATTTCATTCAAACGAGTTAAATAACCGCCGACTTTGTCTGGAAATGCTACGTCGATTACTGAACTAATTGTTGGAAAAGAAATATTTCTCTTAAAAAGAATCTCTGCGCGTGGTTTCAAAATACTTACCCTGGAAGTATATCTATATTTCTCCTGAAGCTTTTTCGTTATTACTTCTTGATTCTTATTAACAATTATTCTAAATCGTTCATTCCCCAAAAACGCCTCAACTGCTACTTGCCATTTTTCATATTCGGGCTTAAGAGATATGGCATCGGCTAAAAGAATATAATTAATATTATTTTCATTGAGTTTTGAGGTGAACTCGTACACAAAATCAGGATGTGGTTTATCCTGATCTAAATCTTTTTTTCTCTGCTCAAGATTGTAAAGCTTATCTTTCTCCTTGCGCCATGCTATTTTAGCTTCTTCCATATTTTCATGAGCATTTCTATAGTTTTGAATAAGACCTTCTTTGTTTAAAGGCCTAATTTTTTTTAGCTCTAACACATCTTGATCTGTTATTTTTCTTTCCGATGATATCTCACCAATTTTTTCCCTTAATTGTCCAATCTCTTTTTGAAATTCAGATACAGTAGTCCTATACTGCTTTTGTTCTTCTCCCATGTTAAAAACTTCCGACTGAATAGAACGCCTTTCTACTTCTAAATTAAGTTTTTTATCCTGGTTTGTCCTAACCTCACTTTTAAGCGCTGAGTCTTTTTTTTCATATACCATAATTGAAGTACTATTTTCCCAATACTCTACTTTTAACAGCTTCTGTTTAACAGATTGTAATATTAACCTATTGGATTGATATCCTTTAAACTTTTCAGATTTCATTTGAAGTTTACTGAAATTATCCAATCCCTCATTAAGTGAATTTTGTGCATGATGCAAACTTACTTCTTGCCTGCCTAACTCATCTTTGGCCGCTCTAAAATTGTCATGAATCTTTTTTACCCCTTTTAACTCGAAGACTTTTAAAAAAAGGTCATTAGAATCCAAATGAACAAGATTCTTAACAGTTGTCGGATTCATCGACATAAGATTTCTAAAAGCCGGTGTTACTCCTAGACATTCTTCTAGAATCTGCTTATATTGCTTTTGTGTTCTCAGACTCTGACTATAAGCTTTTGGATTTCTTCCTAATTCAACTATCTCAGTAAATCTGCCATCAAACACATAATAATCTTTTTCTGGCCGACCATTCGAATTAATTGTAATTAAACAACAACAAGTAACTTCATCATCTTGACAGCCTGCATTATCAAATGGTCGCATCCCATTCACTGACTCATTATAAAAAGAAGCCCGAACAACAGACCACTTACTCCTTTCATGCATGTAATGAAGCGCATCCCTATTATTTTCGAATTTAGCATCTCCTAAAAGCAAGCGAAGTCCATCCATGATGGTGGTTTTGCCATGACCTGAAGCTCCAACAAAGGCATTAACTTTTGGATGTGCTGGATATGGCTTAGATGTGGTCGGTAGTAGCCCCCAATAAGCAGTCGAAAAGTCTTTAATCATTTACTGCTCTTCCCCCTCTCTATCCAGGTCTTTCTTTTAATCTGCCTTCATCTGATCCTCTGATAAATCCTTAGCGACTTGCTGAGTAAGCTCCATCATCTCTTGAAGCATATCCTGTGTAATATTCTGAAGGTAATCGTTGTAATGGAGCATAAACATTGCAGGTCCAGCGTAATACCTTTTCCCCTTTTCAATAACAAACCAATGCTTTTTTAACATTTTAATTAGAGATTCAATTGAGTTACGGGGGCTCCATCTTCTAAAACGAAATTTCTCTCCATAATTTAATGTCAACTCGTCTAAGGTTGTATAAATTTCTTGATCTCCATAGTTTCCTATTAAACGGGGTACCATTAGCTTTATAAAGAGTATAGTTATCAATGCCATATGTCTTTGGTTGAAACCACTATTTTTTCGATGAAATTTATCAAAAGCGTCATCATCAAATTCTTTCTTTAAGCGAATTACATACCACTCACAATTTGGAAAATTAATAAGCTCGTACCCCATCGTACCTAACGCTTGTTGAACTTCTCTATATAGAGTCAAGTTCTTCTCTAAAATTCCTACTGATTCTTTAGAGACCCACCCATAATGAAAAAGTGAGCAAATTCGTTGCACCTCTGGATTAGTTGTTTCCTCCATAATTCCCCCTCCTAATATAAGCTTCTGTCATTTCTTTTATAGAACGATTTTTTAAAGATTTCATATTATCTTTTACTTCGAGACCCAAAGTTTCTTTTTTGATGACTGTTTCTGATACTTGAAGGTTAGAAACAAGCTTGACAGCTTGTCCTGTCCGATACATCGCTAATCCAAAGTTATCACCTTTAGAAAACAAAACTTCATCTAGAGGAGCATCTTGTCTATCTTTGAGCTTAAATATTAATTCATGATGTAATAAATCGAGGGGATTATCTTTTGTTTCAAAAATGATCTCTTCTTCTTCAAAATCAATAATAGGAGGAGGGGGAATCTCTGTTATTTCATTATATTCTTGTAGAAAGAATGATTTAGTTTTATAAATGAGGGTCTCTTCTCTTAGTTGTGGAGTTTGCTTAGGCGCGGAAAAATAATTAGTAGCCAAATTGGTCAGATACTCAACCGAAGTCCCTCTAAGAAACTCCTCCATTTTCTCGGGATCAATATATTTTCCTAAAGCACTAACATCTTGCAATAGATTATCTCTAGCAATATCCAATGTTTGGGCAACTAACGCTGTAATCTGTCCACAAACTTCGTAAAATTCGTTTCTTTTCTGAAAACTACTCGATAGATCATTTCTTCTTTTTATCTTCTTTCTTAGCTCATCGATAGCACTTAGTATTGTAGGGCTTGTTTGAATGATTTCTCTTATCTCTCTTTTTGATCGTCTTTGGATCGTTCGCTCAATATTGTCTCTAATATAATTCAATTGTCTCATATGAATATGGAAGTTTTTTTCTATTGTTTCTTGATCTAAGTTATACAAGTCAGATATTTCAGCTTCGTTTCCAACAAGTAAAATTTCTTGAGCAAAATCCATTTCTCCGCGAATCACAGATCCAAATAAACCATGAGTAAGCAATGAAACAATACGACCAGGCATCTGATAGTCGATACCATTAAAAAGTATCCACTCATATTTAATTAAATAGCTAATGACTTTCCTACGCATACTTTTCTGCATGTAATTAAGTATGTCATCAAGTTCCGAACGTGATAAATTTCCTCCATGTCGCGAGATTGTTCTCGCTGAAGCTAGAACTAAAGTGGTCATCCTAGGATCTTGAATGTTGAATACTCCAAACATCTTATAATATGGTTCAATTTTTTTTGCATCAATAATATCATCTTTATTTAGGTTATAGTCGATATCTATTATTGTTTGTTCTAGGTCAGAAGGCATACTTCCACCTCAATTTAAAAAGAATTTTTTAATAGCATATTTCGACTTCCTGCTATCTTTTTCCTGCTATTCATGCAAAATACCAATCCAGTATCAATCTCTTGACAAAAAAATAATGCCCTTGGCCTAATAAAAGTTCCAAGGACATCTATTTTATTATATTTCCATTGGTAAATGCGGCTCTATTTTTACTCCTTAACCAACAACACACAAACCCTATGTTCGTGTCCTGCAGTCACGCAGCTCCCTTTTTTGGTCCAAATTCACCCTTCCAACCTCACCCACACAACAGGACGAACGCCCCCGCTGTTATCGCCTGTTGAAGGGTGGATCGTGTTGCTGTTGTAGCGGAAGGTGCCGTTTCCCTGGATGCCTATATTGCCGTCGCCGTGGATATATACGGCTCTTCGATTGTCTCGGCCGGACGACCGGAGCCACCACCACCATCCACGCCCATGGAGTGTCGCTCTTCGCTTGGCGTTGTTTTCGTCTTTCTTTTGAAACCAGTATCGTTGTTTGGCGCTGCGGTTTTCGAGGTTTTTCCTGCTGTCCCCGAAATAGTGGCACACTGCTTCTTCGATGCTTAGCAGAAATATGTAATCCTGCGTATCCTCTCCACCTGTTGAACCGTACCACGGATTGTCGTGGTTTTGGTTCAATACGGGAATGATCCTTGCCTGTTCGGATGCGGTGAATCTGTCATAAAACTCACCGTTCAGATAGTTTCTTAGGGCGCAGTCCGCCCATGTTACATCACCCGCGCTATTATGATAGACGTGTTGTTCAATTATGGATTCCGTTATTATCAAGGCCGCATTGCCCTGTATATCCAGAATGCGCCATTGATAGCTGCCGAAGGGCATGATTGAGCCGATCTGAAACTCTCCCATCTCTTTCTCCCCGCCCTCATTATCTTCTGCTTCTCGAACTTTACCATCATTATACCAATTATCTAGCTTTTGTACCTACATCATAAAACTCCCCAGGATTCTCTGTCATCATCCGTATAATCTCCTGCCTCTCTATTCCGTTCTCTTCGCAATAAGGAATAAACTCTTCAAAGATAACCGTACACGGATGATTCTCTATGGATTCTGTTGCTTCTGCATAGAAGTCGTAATCCTGGGAAAGCAGCACTTTATGTCCATAGCCCAATGACAGGATGTAGCGCAGAAGCTCGAATCGCTCCGGGCTGGTTCCCTTTCTGATCGTGTCCATGCCCAGCCACATGCCTTTTTCGGCGGCGAGCTTGATGGTTTCCTTATGGGCTTCTTTATCCGTATGGGCCCACAGGAATTGTTGATAGTCCGCCTGCTCTGCGTCCAGTACCCGGATGACTTCGGAAACCATTTTGGCCTCGAGGATATGGCAGTGAATGGGTAACCCTGTGGCTTTGCTGGCCCTTACCGCGGCAACCAGCATGGCTTGATCCACCTTGGACAACACACCCTTGTCCAGCAGCAGCTTGATGTGTCCCGGACGAATTACTAGGCCGTCGATGGTATCCAGCCCTTCTTGGAAATCCTTGATCCAACGGTTGGCCAGCTGCTCTTCGAACTGATTCGGAAACACCTCATAGAGCTGCTTCGTCATGTTCCATCCTGTACACGGGATGATATGCATATCCGCTTGCTCCGACAATTCCTTTAATAAGCGGACATTCTGCCCGCCGATTGGCGGCGAGGCTTCTACCACGGCCTGGCCTCCTTTCTTTTTGATATCCAGCAGGATGGGCAGTATCACCTTCAGGTCTGACTGAATCTCCTCCTCTGAATAGCTTTTGTCAAAATACATGCTGTTTGCCTTGCACTCGTCAAATTCCCACTTGAAATGTTCATGCCCTAAGGTCAGACCAAGCTCACTCTTTGGGATGGGGCCTCTCACTGTATGAATCATCGTTTTTCCTCCTTGTGGACTCAATCCGGTTCTATTACTCACCGATGCGCCTCCAGCATAAACAATAAACCCCGACATCAGAGTGTCAGGGTTTACAATATTTCTTATGAATGGCTTGGCTTATTGCTTCGATTTCTTGAAGGAACGCTTCCGGCTGTAAAGCCGTCACCTGCTCCGGATGGTGTAAGACCAATTGAAGGATGTCGTTTTTGTAGGGAGTCCGAACCGTCAGATGCAGCCCGTTTGCTGCCGTTTTCACTTCCGCGTGCTGGAGATAGGCATCCTCTTTGATAATCCGGTACAGGGCTGGATCAATGAGGAGCTCGTAGGTGAACCAGGTAAACCTGTCCTGATCCGGCAGGTTCAGCTCCTTGTTCATATAGCGGTTTTCTACATCCAGGCAAGTCAGGGACACGATGCGGTCCAGCCGAAAGGTTCGTTTGGCCTGTCTGACATGGCAGAAGCCCTTCACATACCAGCCCCCATCCGTAAAAAACAGCCTGATCGGCGAAACCTGCCGGTGCTCGGTCTCATTCCGCTCCGGATGATAATACCCCATTTGCAGATCGCAGGACCGCCCGAATGCCTCCAGTATAGGCTTTAGCACATCCTCAATGTAGCCCTTCGGCATAATGCGGATGATGTTAAACTCGATGTGAGACATGACCTGAGCCGCTTGTTGTCTCTCCTCGTCCGACAGAGCATTCATCACCTTGCTGCTGAGCAGGTTATAGTCTGTGGCCAGATTGGGGATATGAAGCTCCTCGCCTGCCTTCAATACCATCAGCAGCATAAGGGCTTCCTGCTCGCTGAGCTTAATGCTGGGCATGAAGTAAGAAGGGGGAATTTCGTAACCCCCACCCAAACCCTCATAGGCTATAATGGGAACCTGAAGCTGGCTAAGGGCATCAATATCCCGGTATATGGTCCGTTCACTCACCTCAAAATAACGGGCCAGCTCATGTGCCGTCATTTTCTTGCGTACCCGTAATAAATGCACGATCCCGTTTTGTCTCTCTGTTTTTTTCATAGATCTCCCCTGAAGTTCGGTTTATTGGTATACATCAGTTGCCCACATGGGGCGGGCTTGCTAGTATAGAATCATCTACCGTCATGATAGGAGGAATCCGATGCACACCCATCAACGTTCTGTCTGGCAAGCCTTGACTACTGCGGAGAAGGAGTCGGAATTACGGGCGCTGCCGCTGCCCGGGGGCTTCTCGCTGCTGCGTATGGATACCTTCGCACGGTATGGCCAACAGTTGGAAACTGGCATATTCGGTTACGAGGGCCGCGAGTTCGTCTTCATTCCGGGAGACCGGGTTACCCTGGGCTGGGAAAACCGTATCGACCGGATGGATGCTCCAACGCGGGCAGAGCTGGAGAAGGGCCTGGAGGAGATGGGCAGGAGGCTGGAGAAAACCCCGGAGTTGCTGCGGGAGCAGATGTCGCCGTTGCGGCAGGTGACCATCGGGCCGATGCTGGTGGAACACCAGGTTCAGTCGGTCAGCTGGGAGGACGCAACTGCCGAAGAGCTGGCGGAGGATGACGAGCTGCAGGCCGATCTGGATACTTTCCTCCAGTCAACCTACAATGCCTATGAGCTACATGAAGCACACCGTTTTACCCGGATGGGCGAAGAGGTTCGGGTGGAGCTATTCTGGACCAGCGACGACTATCCCGAATGGGCCGAGACTTCGCTTACGGAAGGCTTCGCCATTCTGACGGAGGATGAATGGGAATACCTCTACGGCGGAGGCAGCCGGACCCTGTTCCCCTGGGGGGACAGCTTCGACTACACCATGAAGGTTCGTCACTTCGGGGAGCTGGACCGCGCCGGAGCCGATGGGGATACCCGCACGGACAACGGCCTCCCGGGCCCTGAACGTCCCTACGACCTGGAGCTGCCCAACTTCTTCGGGCTGCATTTCCTCGGTGATCCCTACCAATGCGAGCTTACCGTTTCAGAGGATGGGATTGTTCGCGGCAAAGGCGGCGACGGCGGCACCGCGATCTGCGGCGGTTTGGGCGTTCTGCTCGGTTACCTGCCTGCCGCTACGTTTTACCGTGATCCCTATGCCGGGGAGCTGGATTGGCCCGATCTGATCGGGTACTTACATTTTCGCCGGATCATCCGGTTATAGGGGATAATCCGCTCTTAGCATACTGTACAGCTCGATATCGATAATCCCTTTGCCTGACCATAAGGTGGCTTGTCTTAACGTGCCTTCTTTGATGAAGCCGTTTTTGAGGAGCACCTTCTTTGACTTTTCATTAAGAGGCATCACCTCAGCCTGAATTCTGTTGACCTTGGCCTCCACAAATAGAAAATGTACCAGCCGTTTTACTGCCTCGGCAGCAATCCCTTTGCCCCAATGGGCTTCGGCCAAGAAATAACCAATCGTCACTGCGTTTACCTTCTGATTAAAATCGAGGGCTTCGATAATCCCCAGCAGCTGATCAGGCTGAGACGGAGAGAAAATCCCCCATTTCACCCTTGACCGTTTGGTATAATCCCGCTGGAAATGCCCGATCATGTTCTTCACAGTGTCCTTATTATGCTTGGGGATGATGCCGCAGTATTCGAATACGGTGTCATTGTCATAGATGGCGAAAACCCCGTCGATGTGACAGTCTTCAATCTTCTTCAATATGATTTCATCCGATTCCAGAACCGGGAATTGGTCAAAAATAGCTTCTACATTCATTGGGTCACCGCTTTCGTATGTTCATTTTCATTCGCTGAGAATGGTTTGCCGGAGCCACTCTCTATATATCGCCAAATCTTCCTCCGTATGAAAATAATGCTCGCTATGATCTGACAGGGTAAGCCTGCAATGAAACCTGCTGCAAAAGGATGAAACTCCATCATACTCACAAAGCTCATCTTTTTTCCCGTATAAAATGGAGGTTGGAGCGCGCCATTTCATAATGGGATTCTCCAGAACATACTGGTAGTAGTCCCAATACAAGGTAGGGCCCATTGGGGTGGATATCTCCTGTTCTCCGCGCAGCTGCTCCTCCGTCACGCCAAACCATGTCATCATATTTTGAATCAGCCGCTGCATATCCACCACCGGAGAAAGAAATAAGCTCTGTTTAATGACCTCATCCGTATAGGCCAATAAACTAAAATAGGCACCGATGCTATTGGCCCATAAGCTGATGGAGTCTGCTCGTGCGGATGCAAATGCAAACACCTGCTTTAATTCCGGCACGGCATGTTGGGGCTTGCAGAGTGCAGGATCATCCTTCCTGTCTCCGTGCTCAGGCAAATCGAAGCTAAGCACCTGATAGCCTAACGGAACAGCTTCTTCCGCAAGCATCCGAATCGGAGCATCCGACTTGGAGGACAGGTTGCCGTGCACAGCAATGATTACCTTCGGACTATCCCCGCCCCACAAAAGAGCAGGAATTCCGTCTATTGTTATATGTTTCTCTACCATGCTTCCTCCCTATCTCCTTTCTCAATTCATTCATTATACATAGAACACCAAATGAAATTGGAACCTTTATTATGGATATGCGTGGACCAACAGAATTGACAGAACAAGCTCCCGATAGCCGAGAGCTTGTCCAGGATTTACTATGCAAAACAATCGATATCACCTTGATAATGGTTTGCCCGTTCCAATAGCGGTCCCTTCGCCCCCATCACAAATGCGAAGCAGCTCCCCCGAATGGACAGCAACCGGGAGCCCGGGCCAATTCCAAGAATCCGCAGCATTTCTTCAGTGAACGATAAGGTCCGGTCCTCGGAGACCGTGAGCCAACAATACTTTCGTCCCTTATAGCTTACAAAAACGCCTTCCGGACGTTCATAACGGTCCAAATCCGGATTATCCGGCAATACCCCCATCGGAGATTCCAGAAGCAATCCGCGGCGTGTCACACAGAAGCCTCCGGTCTTGGCACTACCTGTAAAAAGGATTACCTTGCCTTCCGAAGTGACATGATATTCGTCCGAAGCCATATCAGGAAGCCTGACCTGGCCATTACTTCGCACCACCGACCATCCGAAAACAAATTTGCCACCCTTAGTTATTTGGGGTATAACCAACACCTCCATAAGAAGAAAGAAATCTTCGACATATCCATATTCTTCATATTATTTATATATCCTTCCTGCCCGCGGATTTCGCCTCAACAATCTTTTTTTACTGTCACTGGATGGAATTCATTAACTCGTAGAAATAGTGAGGCTCATGCGTCTTATTCAGACGATACCAAGCATCTATTGTGGCTGGCGACCATACCTCCAGCGCTTGCAGAACATGAACGGCAAATTCCAATGGAGCTACTCCGGATGCGGTGATCAATGTCCCGTCGGTGACAGCGGATTCCGCTTTGTAATTTGCTTCGCCCGTGTAAGAAGGGCAAATCATTTTGAGGTAGGCCAGATCATTGCTTGTGTGCCTGAGGGAATCTAACAATCCTGCTTGCGCAAGTCCGAAGGTAGCCCCGCAAATGGCCCCGACAACAATCCCTTCCTCCAGACACCTCTTGGCCAGGTTTAATATGGGCGCGTGAATCGCTTCTGTCCATGTATTGCCACCGGGTAAAATCAGCGCATCCCCGCTCTTAATGCTGCACTCCTCCACTGTAAGGTCAGGCATGATCTTCAATCCGCCCATGGTTGTGATTGGAGTTTTTTCGATCCCAACGGTGATGAGTTGGACTGGAGCCAGCCCCTTTTTGAAGTATCTTCCCGAGTTCAGTTCGGCGGTTACATACCCGATTTCCCAATCGGACATGGTATCACATACATAAAGATAGACGGTACGATTCATTTTTACGTGCTCCTCATCAAGTGTAGTAGGTTAACAATTCCTATCATAAAACAACTTCACTGACAGCAGCTGTCAGTGAAGTTGTTAGGCTTGATAATATTCCATTAACTCGGAGGCAAGTGCCACAAGCTTAGTCTTGAGCTTCTGCGGCTCAATCACATGAATGGACTTCCCGTAGGGAAGAAGGATATTAGGAACATGCGTATACAGCAATATCTCCTCCATTAAAAAGGTGGCCTGCGTTGCTGTCCGCTCCTGCAAATGATGCTCCAAAAACCAGTGGATGCATACATCATCCAACGCCTCTGCCCGGCCCCCAACAACGAAAGAAATCAATCCGGGCTTACCGGCTGCATCCGGCAGCAGCTTGTCCAGAAAAAAAGCACGCGCTGAAAAATCCCCGGGACGCTTAAATGTGAATGGCGTGCGTGCGATGTCCAGAATTCGATCTACCCGGAAGCTGCGGATCTCCTTGCGCAGGCGGCAGAATGCAACGGTGTACCATTTATTGTTCCAATTCACCACACCATAGGGGTCGATGACCCTGTTGGAGGACTGCTTGTCATGACTGTTGCGGTACGAAATTTCTACAGACTCTTCATGTGCCACCGCGTGCTCCAATTCCTGCAGGACCGGCTGAAGAGCGGGGTATCCCCTGCGGTTGATGACGCTAAATCCGGCTGCATGATGGTTTAATATCCTTTCTTGCTCCGGATTCGAATACATTTGCAGCTTGGAGGTTGCATGCTCCAATGCCTCACTCAACGGATATCCGGCTTCTTGTGCAAATTGCGCAGCATGAAGCAAGGTCTTCTTTTCCTCCATACTAAACAGCAGAGGCGATTGGATAAAATGATGCAGCAGGCTATACCCGCCATTATGCCCTGCATCGGATATAATGGGAACCCCGCTGGCACATAGGGCATCGATATACCGGTACACGGTTCTGATGTGGATCTCCAGCTTTTCGGATATTTGCTTGGCCGTTACTTTCTCTCCTGCATTCAACATCCAGAGAATCGAAAGCATATGTTCATTTTTTGGCATAACTAACTCTTCCCTTTGATCAGGATATGATACGGGGTTATCCCATTTGCGAATAGGCTGTCGATCAGCTTGACCAATTCCTCCGACGATAAATCCTTGCCGTTGCGTATCCAAAGGCGAAACATAGAAATTAAGGTGGAGATATAAAACTCCATCAGGTATGGCGCTACGCTATCATTGGTTTGGAAGGCTGCCATCAATTTCTCAAAGGGGATTTCGCGTTTCAGACGCTCAACAAAATGAACAGAACCATAGTCCCCCAAGAGGGCTTTAAGGACCAGAATTTCTTCTGCATTCTCCAAGCACTGAAGTGCATCCTGGAACGTATGCGTAGAAAACTCTCTGCTGGCCATTTCCTCGTGAATGGACTTCAGAACATTCTCTTCCACGTAGTCCAACAACGCATAGATATCGGTAAAATATTGATAAAAGGTACTGCGGTTGTATCCCGACTTATTGGCAATCTCCTGAATCGATATTTTTTCAATTGGTTTCTGGCTATATAAATCACAGAACACATGGATAAAGGCTTGCCTTGTTTTGTCCGTCATTTCCGGTTGTTTCTTCATGATTGGCCTCTCTTCCGTTCCATAGATGATCCGACAGATCTTAAAAATCTGATGGTTGATGACCGTATAGTGAGCACATACAATATCATTATACAACACGTTGTTGGATCATCAACAAGGAACTATCGACTTTTTTGGAGGAGGCAAACATGAGAATTTTATTCTTTGGCAGAGGTTTAATATCGACCCAATATGCGTGGGCATTGGAACAGGCGGGGCATACCGTTGAGTTTTACGTTCGAAAAGGCAGAAAGGAAACCTTCGGAAGCCGTATTGAGCTTGAGATGTGGGACGCACGAAAAGGAAAAAAGCTCATCAAGGAAAGCTGGAGCATCAAGCTGCATGAGGAGATCCTTCCCCATTATGATCTCATTATTGTGAGCGTCAATACGGAGCAGCTTCCCGAAGCGGCACAATTCCTATCCACTGCTGCAGGAAATACTCCTATCCTCATATTCAATAACCTATGGCAGGATTTGAAATCATCCATCGCACCATTATCAATGAATAATGTTGTGTTTGGCTTCCCCGGAGCAGGAGGCGGCATAGCAGACAACAGGCTTAGAGGCGGCTTTCTCAAAATGGTATTTCTTGAAAAACCGCGGGTTGGTACCGAGCATATCAACCAATTGATCCAAGCATGCTTTGAAAGCGCCCATTTTAAAATTAATTGGGTGAAGGATATACAAAACTGGCTGTGGAATCACTTTGCCATGAATGCGGCAATGGAGACCGAGGTGTTAAAACGGGGGAGCTTTCCAGCGATCATGAACCATAAGGACTCCTTTTCCAATGTGGGTTTGAATATAAGGGAAATGATCCCTGTGCTGAAGGCAAGAGGTGCAAAGCCGGATGCCATTACTCTTTTGTTGACTAAGCTTCCGCCCGCACTTCTCGGCGTACTTTTTAACAGAGTTGTGTTTGCCAAAGGCAGCTTGCCGCGGCTGTTCATGGAATACAACAATAGCAAAGCAGGGTTTGCGGTACTTGAAGTGGTGAGGGAAGCCAAAAAGACAGGCATCCCTTTGCCGCGTCTTACGAAGGCACTTGAAAATAGTGAATATGCAAACCAAAAATAAAAAAACACCCCTTAGCATAGCGGATTACCCATGAGGTTCTCCAATTCTAAGGGGTATTTGCATTGTAATCGTTAATTTAACTCATGAAACCTCTGGAGCATAGTGGCAACCTCTGCTCTGGTGGCAAGACCGGCAGGATTTAGCGTCAAATCAGAGCTGCCCTCCATAATCCCCTTTGATACCGCCCAAATAATGGACGCTTTGGCGAAGTCGGAGATTTCATGTGCATCCTTGAAGCTGAGGCTTGACACTTCGGCAGGAAGATCAGGATGTTTCCCCTTCGCATACCGATAGAGCATAACCGCAATTTGCTCGCGGGTAATGGCAGCATTGGGGGCGAATATCCCCTCGCCATATCCGTCAACAATGTGGCTTTGGTTCGCCCACATAATCGGCTCTGAATACCAGAGACCGCTTTGAACATCAGAGAATACATCGGCAAATTCTACATTTGGTTGATTTTCCATCCGGTATAATACAGTAGCAAGCATGGCCCGGCTCATGTTCCCGGAGGGGTTAAATTCTGTTTCAGTGGTTCCCGTGAATAACCCCTTGTTGTACACATACCTTACCGGTGAATAGAACCAATCGTCATGTGCGATATCGGTAAACGGAGGTTTCTTGGCAAATGTCACAACAACCGTTGTATCGCGGCTCACCTCTGGAATGGTGTAAATGTCGCGGCCTATAAATTTTTCACCGTTGACGAAGATATATTCAGTTTCAAACCCTTCATCAGGAATCAGTCGGATGGTTGCAGAGGTGGTGGCACGAACCGTTTGAGCTTCAAAACCCTCGGCAATTTTACCATTCCCGCCTTTAACAGAGGCACGAACCAAATATTTAAGGTCTTTCAGAACAACGGCAGTATCATCGTTTTCATCCGGGGCAGCCCAACGTTTCGGACCGACAATTTTGGAGTTCTCGAAATTGGCAACGCCAACGCCAAGCTTTTCGATTGCCGCTGAGATTTCCGAAGCCACAGCATCTGCTTGATCCAAAACAGCCTCAGCCTCGGCAATCACACTCCTCAATGCTTGAGCAGCTTTTGTCGGATACCAAAAATCCGGACTATATATGGTTTTGGGATTATCTGCAATGATAACGGAAGCAAGCAAGGATTTTGCAGCCACAATGTCTTCATAGAGCAGGGACTTGGAGGCTTCCTTTATTCCGGTGCCAACTACGATTTGCACATTCTCAAACGGCTTTATATACCGGTGTGTGGCATCCTTGTTGGTCAGAATGAAGCTGCCTACAGAAAAGTCGAAGGTTCCGTTGTTTCTGGCTTGGAAAACAGCCGTTCCGATATTTTGAAGCATGGAATCCTCAGCTCCGTTGGCGGTCATATCCAGGTAGAGATAGTTAATGGCACCATCGGAATATTTCATTGAAATATCCTTTTCCATATGAACACCGGTGTTCTTCAGAACATAGGAATCAAACTGCAGCTTTCCCTGAAATCCGTATACCGGCGCCCTTCCGGCGCCAGTATAGGAAACACTTAGTGTAACAAACATTTCTTCGCCAACCTCAAAGGATGATTTGGAGGCACCCGAGCTGTCCGTTACGGTGATGTGTACACGATAACCAAGGTCCGCGGCATCGTTGGCGCTGTAGGCATAGGATGGTAAAACAGCCCATAGCAGCATGAGGCAACAAATGCTTTTCAAGTATTTGATCATCTTTGGAGTGCCTCCATCAGGGTGAGCTGCGCATCTGTAATATCCACAATGCCGTCACCGTTTTTATCCGATCTCATCCAGCTTTCCGGAGAACTGAACCCGTTGTAAACATTGTCCAGAATCGCATCCAGGGTTGCGGAAATGTCGCTTCTATCAATTGCACCGCTGCCATCGGTGTCTCCACGAAGAAGAATCGGCGATTTCACCGTGGGTTCAAAAACAAGGTTGGCCGTTAATTGCTCGCCTGTGACAAGCCCCTTGGAGGAGCCAATATAGGCTTTCTTACGGTTGTCATAAAAAAGCGTTTGTTTGTTTCCTTCAATCACAACCGTTGCCTTGCCCATGTTTATTTCCGTGTAGAGGGTGTACAACGAGAACCCTTGTGTTTGGCGGACCTCGTAACGGTAACCAAGATCCTTTACATTGATTTTGATAACGTCCGACAATTCCTTATAGACCGTCTCCCCATTCATACCTTCAAAAGCAGAGAGTCTATAGCTCACCTTGACTGCCGTTTCGCCGGGAGCCAATGCTTCAATTGTCCCGTCCTGTGAAAGGCTGATGATGTTCTGATTATAAAGCACGTGCCACACAACGTCCTTTGCTTCTAAGACGGTGTCGCCAGCTGTGCGGCGGGCTTTAACAGAAAGCGCCGTTTTGCCGCCTAAACCAAGCTCGATGGAATCAGGCTGATCCTCGGAGCTTTCAAGATCAGAGATGAGTCTAATGCTTTCAAACTCTGTCAAAGCACGGTTCACAAGATAAACCTGAACCACCGTTTCATTCCCGGCATCATCAACCGCTTTAAGCATCAGGGTTTGGTCCGGGCTTTGGCTTGAGGTGCTCCGAGTAACAACGAATGTTCCGTCCGGATGGATAACAATTCCGTCTGAACTGCCGTCTAATGTTAATGTTGCGGTTGGTTCTGTCAGACCATGGAAGCGATAGCTTGAGGCCGGGCCAACAAAAACAACTTGATTGCTGACGGTATTGTCCACGTTCTCCTTGTCAAGGCTCTTTTGAACATCCTCGTTAAGGAGTAACACAGGCGCTTTGGTGTCGACGGTAAACCCGATGGCACCCGATGACCTGCTGCCTTGGATGGTATCATGGTTTTCGCCAACCGCTATGAAGTCCATCAGCTGCTGGCCGTCTTCCAGACCTTCTTCAAATGACCAAACCGTCTTAAACTCTTGAGGTGTGTTTTTATCCTCCGTGTTCAGGTTTAAGGTCATTTTGACAGGCCGGTCGAAGGTGTACGTTGCCTCTAACCGGTCCGTGTTTACATAATAGCGGTCTTTGGATTGGTTAATGTTTGTTTCAACCCCTAAAAGCTGAGGTTTATCCATGGAAGGCATAACAAAGCTTGGCGAGGCTGCAATTTCAGTTGAACGATAATATTCCGCATGGTTAAGCGGAGTTTCCACAATTCTGAGCGCCTGCGCTTGAACAACATAGGCCTTACCCTCCTGTAACAGAGGCCGGTTTGTTTGCTCTTCTAATGGTTTGAGTATGATGTCACTGCCGACCTTAAATTGGCCAAAGGAATTCTCCACCTCAACACCATTCTCGTCCTGGATCGCCACGAGATAATGTGTTGCCGTTGGGTCAGTGCCCGTTATATCCACCTTCACATAGCCGTCACCACTGTACACTGCAGAAACAGCTTGCGGTTTTTGAGGAAGCAATGGATTTGTGAAGGTGAAGGGGGAAGAGGTGATTTTCTTACTCATCCCGCCCTGATGGTTCACAAGCATGGCAACAACATGATAGTCCCCTTGAGGAAAGGACTCGGGAAGGGTGAACACATGAGAGCCGGATTCAATTTGATTCAGCTCCAGGTTGCCAATACTAATCAGTGATGAAGTGTCTTGAATGTTCGCGGATTCGATAGTTTGCATAACGGACGGGTCTTTTGTGACATAGACATTCAGCGCACCCGAATATTGGCTTTCTTTATCTGTGGTCCAGGAAACGCTGATATCACGGCTTGAAGCTTCGCTGTGAGACGCGCTGATCCCTGTAAGCTCCGGCATATAATCAACACTGTTGACTTCGAAGTTATCGATATAAACCTCAGGTGTTGCAACGGAAATGGACCAGTTTCCAGGAACGATCAGGGATGGGTCAGTAATAGAAATGTACAGATAATTAACACCATCCAAGGATTGAACAAGATAGTTTCCATTGCCGTTATGATCATCTTCAACCATTGTCAATGGGGTGCCATCCGGATTGGTGACCAGGATTTCTGATGCAGAAGGTTTGACAAATCCGCGAAGCGGAATTTCAAAGAGGAGCGAATCCTTCGTTGTTGGACTAACCTCTTTGGTAATGCCATTACCCGCTCGGGTTGCAGCCACTGCCTTTGTAGGGAGTCTTCTCATATTCGATCCATATATCGTGGTGGTTGGCACAAGGTTGCCGCTTTCGTCCAGCGCTTCCGCGTGGACATAGTGAACGGCCTTTCCTCTTGAAGACAGGTCGATGGATCCGCCAAAGCTGAGGTCCCCGTTCCAATAATAGATAAAACCAAGCTTTATCCCAATGACCTTGAAGTTTGCGCCAACAAAGTCAGATGAAACAGCTGCTTCAACTCCTGCAAGCTCCTTGCCCCCCACAAACGGGATGGAGTCCGGAATGAACAGCCCTGCGTAAACATACCCGTAAAAATAATCCTCCGTGATTTTTATCGTTATCCCACCGCGAATGGCTCCGGCGTGAATGCTGATGTCGCCAAAGGCATTAAGCTGAAAAGGCGATATCCATTGCACATTCATGCCCGCCCGGATATTCAAAAGCCTTCCCTCTTCGTCCTTTGCCAGCCGGCCAGTACCCTCAATGGCAAGACCGGACAGCTTTGCCTCCAGCTTAAAGTCGCCTACAATAATGGCATTAATTAAGAGCCTTGTTTGGAGATGGATGGTAAGCGGCGGAAGCTCGCCGGCCGGGTCTCCGGCAACGGTATCTGCAAGATTGGAGATCCCTCCGCCAAGACCGGTGATAAATACATAAGGGGCAACCACAGGAATTTTCATAGTGGATGGCGCTAAAAAGAAGGTGAGCTTATCGAGCATCATTTTGGGAACCTCGTTAATCGGAACCTTTTTCAGCGCCAAGGACCCTTCTACTTCCAGCATGGTTATGGAAACACCGGCATTAATGCTATATATATCTTCAATGGTATTAATGGTGATTTCGGCCTTCACACCGGCTTCGTTTCCGACTAACGGTCCTAGAATATCCTTCGGCAGCTCAACGGACAACGTTGTGTTAATGCCGCGGAAGCCGATATCGTTCCCGTCACTTCCATACAGCACATCTTCAACGTTTGCCGTTAATGATCCTTTATAGTCATAATGCTCCTCACCCTTGGATGGGTCAGCAGCTTTTAGAGGCATGGAAATCCTTCCGCCGAAGCTGATTCCAAAATCATCCTTATCCCGGGTCATCACACCATATTTAATATTGATCAGAAAACCCGCAATATTCTGCAGCATAGAACCGGCATCGCCAAGCTGAAGCTCAAAAGCCTGAGCCTCCTTCTCGGAAACAGCCTCCCGGTCCAGGCTGAATTTGGTTCCATTCTTGGCTTCAAAATGCCACTTATTATGCCAAATATTAATGGAGTTAATCACTTTAATGGTGCCATCGCCTTCCAGCTTTGCACCATTGCTGTCCACTGTCATCTTCAGGGCCTGGTTGCTGTCATAGGTGAGGATATTGTTGATGGTAATGTCGCCATCGGCTCTGCTGGCCGAGTAATATTTCTCTGTCCCCGTATCCATCAGCCGGATTTTCCCGCGCAGGGTCAACAGAATTTCTGTTTTGTCTTCTTCGAATGTGATGCCCTTGTTAAGAATACCGTCTTTATGAACGCCGCCGGATACAAATTTTTTCATTGCATCCTCGTTTGCAAAGCTAATATAGTCATACAGCTGTCTATTGTTTGCCGCGTTGGTAAACCGGACCAGCGAAACAATACCGTAGCTTGCACTTCTATCCGCTGCGTTATTGGTAACATCCAAGGTAGCGGCTGCTTTCACCTTTGTGCCAAAGGCATCGATCAGCTGTTGATTTGTAAATCTGAATTCAATGTCATATTTGCCAACTGCCATGGTTTGGTTCGTTGAAAATGCAAGGGTTTGACCTTCTTCAATGAAGCTTATTTTTCTTTTGTCAATCAAAACAGCCTCACCGCTTGCTGATGAAACAAGATAAAGACTCCAGCCGTTACTTCCCGAAAGGGCCCCGGCCAAAACCTTCATATCGCCAGAAACGGTGATATTCTTGTCGCCTTCATAATAAACGGACGCGGGGAAAATATGCTTCATGGAGACTTCCGGAAGCTTTCCTTCCACTGCAGGAATCAGAATGTTCGTATTGGCACTATAATCCACTACCTTATGGGTGCTGGAATCAATAATTTCTGTGGCGTTTAAGGAAACGACCATCCGTTTGGATGTAATCATGGACTGAGTCTCTGCAATAATCTCCACATTAGGAATATCAAACACCGTTCCAATGTTAAGACCGCCCGAAATCTTCACCGTGTATTCCCGTGTTTTCGTTGCTGCAAAAACCAGCCCCTCATCGAGGCTAAGCCTCACAATAGGTTCCAGGAGCTCTCTTGCTCCCGAAACACTGTTGTCAATGGTTACCGTTGCTTTAAAAGTCCCGTTGTTTTCATATGCTTTTTTGTCGGCAGCCAAGAGAACATTTTCGGTTTGGATACCAATCGAAACATGCTCCTTTTGTGTTTGCTCCGAGAAGTTGCCGATCCCATAGAGCATTTCGGAAATTCTGACTTGACCCGGCTCAATTGACTTTTCGTTCCAATAATAAGCGGTTGCCGTGTCGGGAACCAAATATTTGTTTGAATAATTGGTAAAGTCAACACTGGGGTTTGGCGTATAATCGTACCGTGTATTGGCAAGATTCACCCAGTGACCCACAATCACTTTATCCACGTTTACGTCTTTGTTGCCGCTCCAGCCGGACAAAAGGGCATATGCCATTTTGTCCGAAGCGGAAAGAGAATCCACATATCTGATTTGCTGCGGTAGGTTTGTACCGCTATATTCCGTTTCAACGATTGTGGGTTGTGTTGGATCAACCAACACATAAGGGGAATCAATTGCTGAACCCAGCGCATTATCTAGAAGAAGACGAATCCCAACCGTTCCGACTTTGGCATTGTTATTCTTCACATCATAGGAAATACCAATGTTTCCAGCCCTCGAGTTGTTAGGATCAATGGAGATGGACACCTTCTGCGTAATGGTGTAACCCTTGATATCCCAATCAATGGTTAAAAGCCTGTTCTGCTCTGAAACCACCGGTTCATGAAGCTTGGTATCGATTCCAAACCAGCCGTATTCCTGACCGAAAATATAATCCTTTCCGTCGATACGAACAGTTGTGAAGGATGTGCCATTGCTCCTTGCCGTATCCTCCCGATAAAGCAGCGGAATATTGTTGTCGAAGGCCTTTTGCGGATGACCGTCCATGGTTTCAATTGAAAAACCACCCGTTCTTGAATTGATCGAATACTTCATAAACTCGTTCGCAATGGAATAATCCGCACTGCTGGCATTTGCACGAACAGGGAAACCTGCAAAAGTGAATAGCATAGATAGAAATAGAATTGCAGCTATGCTGCGTTTCATTGTTCTATGAATCGTCATTGCCTATTTCCCTCCTTGATTCGAAACATATACAGAAATGTTGAAATAGTCGCGTTTATCCGTTTGGATATATACGGTGTACCAACCGTTCGGGACATTTTCAATGGTATACACTCCGTTTTTCTCCCGAAGCACCGTTCCTTTTGTTTTCATCTGACCTTGTGTTAGAATCCCTTTTTCATAACGTGCATACGAGATTCCGGAGAAGTTCTTCAGTGAAATTTCAACCTTGTTTCCAAGAACGGTTGCCGTATTGGAGCTGTCCGGCATCACTCCGTTAACAAGGGCTATGGTGTCATAAAGACCCACAAGGCGAACAGTTCGGCGAATGGTGGTTTGATTTCCGGCATCATCTCTTACTGTATAGTCGATATAGTACGGGTTGGAGCGGACAAATTCATTGGCTGAGATGCTGTCAGGGTTAAACATCCTCCCGCCTGCCCCGTAGTTTATGGTGACCCGGTTTGTCAGATCTACATTATCACCGGCAACCGCGTCCCACGCTTCGAAGTCCAGAAGCTTAGCCTTGTCATATGCAATGGAGGCATCCTTGTTAGGCGTCATTCCTTCGATGAAGATCAGCTCTTCGCCATTTTTAAGCTTTAACACAGGAGGTGTTTTGTCGATTAGACCGATGTTCACACCGTACGAGGTATAGGCCCCTGTTCTTCCTTCAAGGTTAAAATTGTAAAGTCCGTTTTCTCGATAGTTCATGGACTTCTCTTGTTCCCAAGGGTCGTTTCCGCCCACGAACTTGGCATCTTTGTCCGTGATGACGGTGACATTCACATTCTGGTTCGTTGCCGGGTTTTTGTCGATTCCCACAACGTATCCTTTTTCCTTGCCCGATGTGTCCTCACCAACAATAATCTTGTTATGATGCTCCTTTTCCACCCATTCGCCGCTTTGGTTTTGCTCCAGATATTTATAGGTCCAACGAACTTCCTTAACGGCCGGTGTTCCAACTTCAATGCCTTCAACCGTCAATAGAATTTTTTGCGTGATACCTGCCGGGTCCCGAACCTGAAAGACATGCTCCCCGTTGGTGTTTACGTTGATCACCGTATTTTTATAGGACCCAACGCCATTTTCATCCTTTACCTCAGTTAAAAGTGCATGTTCATATCCACGATAAGACACGGTAAGGTCTGTCAGCTTTCGGAGAATGTCCAACGGAACACCGTCCGCATCACGGATTTGGTCAAATGTGACATTCACGCTCAGCTTATCTTCTGCTAATGCTGCAAGTGCTTCGATCCGCGGCGGCGTGGATACAATATTCGAAATGGTAATCACCTCATGTCCCTGGTTGCCATAGTCGTCAACAAAGAACATGGTCACTGTGCCATTCTTTCTAAAACGGACAGCCTTTGTGCCGGGAATATGCACGATATCGTTGGCAGTCAGGCTTCCGGTTGGCTCTACACCGGTGACTGTTATGGTTTTGATATCCTTGCTAAACTGTGTCAGCTCCACATTTACGCTTTGTGCAGTAAGTGTGGTTGGAAGCGTGCTGTACGTTTTTGCGGTTGCCGTTGGCGCCGTTTTGTTAATGTTTGAAACGGTGATTGGAGTCGTCCAACGGTTGCCGGCATTGTCATAGGCTGTCACATAATAAATGCCTGAGCTGTCAAGTTCCACGACATATTCATTTTCAAGGGGCTCACCCTTGAACGGGTACACCACATCGCCCTTCTTCACCTCGGCAAATGCGATTTCACCTGAATCATCCGATAACGTGATGGTCGCGAAGATGTTTTGGTTGGTCCTGGATGTGTTCGATAACACATAGGAGGTTTGACCGGCTGTGTTGTCAAATTGGTTATAGCCAGCCTTATAAGAGCCTGTGTTTCCCGCTTGATCCTTGAACTCAAAGGTGAAGGTGTTCACCTCTGGAGTCAGAATCCTTGAGAGTGCCGCGTTGTTGTTTGTCATAGAAAGAGTTTTTCCGCCGCCGGTAAACTTGAGCGTGGCCATAACCCTTCTATAGGCTTTTCCTTCCTTGATGGGAACCCAATCTCCCAGATAGTTTTCATAGCTGTATTCAACCGTGTAGTGTTTGTCTAGCTCGATTGGCGTTTTATCCATGTTTGAAACGGTGACGGGTTCAACGGTTACCATGCCTGCTTTGTTGGTCACCTTGAAATATACCGTCCCATTGTTCTCGAAGGTTTCGGTATGGGAAACCATAGAGTCAACCGGGCTAAAGCTGATGCCGTCATACGAACGTTCCAAGGACAGGATTCCGCTTTCCGGGTCAGATATGGCCAGTTTTGCCAACACATTGTGGTTGGTTAACTCCGTATTCGAATAGTCCACCTTTACAACAGGAGCCGTTTCGTCAACGACTGTAATGGCAGCATACTCCCCTTCCATCCGGTCCGCTTCCATCCCTTCTGTGGTGTATGCCTCGAAATAAACGGATTTGGTCACGGTGCCATCCCTTAGCGCGTTAAAAACAAGCTTGGAATACGCTGTTCTTCCTTCTACCTCTGTAAATGAAGGCTCAGGAACACTTAGCTCTGTATGCAGCTCTAATCCGGAATACGCTGCGTTTTCAACAAAGAAATATTGCCCCGAATACGCTGGATTGGGAACGACAACATAATAAAGCGTGTCGTCTTGGTTATAGGATATAAACCTTCCGTTTTGGATGCTTTGACCATTTTTCTCTACATGCCCCGTAATGTCGAAGCCTGTAACAAACTCAACATCCGGTGTGAATTGTAAAACCTTATCCCTTCCAACCTCGTCCTGAACATAGAGACTGATCGGATTATTGTTCTGAACAACAACATCATAGACCATGCCATAATCAGCGGATGTTGTTAACAGTCCGGTATGAAGAAGGTTCGACCTTGCCATATCCCCCACAACATCACCCTCTACAGGCGCGTAAGGCATTACAGTGACGGGGACGTTAAAATAAACGGAAGCCGTTGCGGTAGTTTTGGTTGTTGTAGGGCTTGCGCTAACCCTTACAATGGATGCTTGGGCGTCCACCAGGTCCAGCTTGGAGTCGAAGAACACTTTTTCCATCACATTTCCGGATGTGTCAACGGCTTTTATCCCAATTGCATAGGTGCCGCTAAGTCCCTTCAGATTGATGGTATAGGTTTTCTGTTGGTTCCCTTCGCCATCCACGACTGCCGGACTGCTTTGCATGTCCACAGATGGGCTTGATTGAAACAACGCATAGTCAGCTTCTGTTAGAATATGGTTTTGTTCGGGGTCCTTAATCAGTGCAAATGAAACGGTTGTGTCACTCTTGTCTGAAACATCAACGGTAATCGTACCATCCTGTCTTGCTCCTTTTGTCACGATTTCACTTGATGCATTCGCAGATGGAGCTGCTTTGTCAATGTTAGAAACGGAAACCGGAACCAAAACACGATTTCCAAGCTCATCGGACAGGATGAGATTTGTTGTAATGTTTTCGCTGATCGTTACTGTGAATCCGCCGTTGGAATAGGGAGAAACCGTGATTATGTCTGCATCCTTTGGCTCCACTGTCAGCTTGCTGATTTCTGTACCCGCATCATACGCTGCTATTCTGGCTGTCACGGATGCGTTTGTTGGCTGAATGGTGCTATAGTCCGGCAATTCAAAGGTTGGTGCTTGGCTATCATAAAGAATGGTGACCGGTCTTGCTTCTGTCAGAAACTCAGGTTTTTCATCAGCAGGATAATTGATAAGCCCGAACTGAAGATAGATGGTGTTGACACCCTCTTGAAGCGGCACAGGTGTGTCGAGTGTGAAGAGATAATATCCGCCAAAGTTATTGCCCGCTGTAAACGTAGGCACTAAAACGCCGTTATCTGTGGGCATACCGTCCGTTGTTGCATAATAGACCGGGTTTTGATATTTCTTCGTGCTATCAATCGTCCATGATTTATGCGGTTCACTCAAAACAGCTGAGATCTTATAGGTTCCATCCGTTGTTGTCCCCATTCCGTTTAACGTCTTGGGTTGGGTATGCTTTAATTCATCAATCTTCGCTGGTCCTGACCTCATGCCAAAATAGGGAGAAACCTTTTTGCTTTCTCTGCCATGCGGGTCTTGGGCAACAACAACAATACTGTACGCACCTGACGGAAGCCCTGTCATGGTCAAGGTTTGATTAACCTCTGCTATGTTTTCACTGTTAGATGTCAGAGTCAAAGGATAGTTTGGCATATCCTCGATTCTAATATCTGTGTCTGGCCTGGATAAATAGTAAAATGCACTTGCAATTCCGCTGTCATCTGTCACTTTCACGTTGAACTGATGGGATGATTTAAAAAGATCATGCTGACTTCCGACGGTATAGCTAATTTCGGGGTACTCGGAGTCAAAATAATATACTCTTGAAAAATCGGCCGTGTTTCCAGATAGTTTATCTGTAACCGTATATTCAAGGATGTATCTTTCGTGCATCGTGATGATTCTTCCATTCGCAGCATTACGTTGTGAAGCAGCGCCAACATCTTGTCCATTATAAACCCATAGGTTTTGTGTAAAGGTGGGCGACCAGGTATTGCTGGGATGTGCAATCCATCTATAGCTTGTTTCAAGGTTTGGATCACTTGTGTCGAAACGGATATCAAACCGTGGTTTTGGAAGGCTGAAATCCTCCGTAATAAGGGTGTCGGCAACATTTCCATTGAAAATCTGCACAGGTCTTTTATAGTATCTTGACGCTTGTTCGTTTCTTGAATCGTTGCCAAGTGAGTCTACGGTGAAATAATAGAGCGTTCCGTCAAAGTTCTCACCCTTTGGAATGGATAACATAGCCGTTGCGCTGTCACCCTCTGAGTCTACAAATGCCCACATTCCTTGAGTGGAAGCGATCTCTCCTGATACAGGCTCAATTTGATCGATTGGAGTATCAGATGGCGCCGCTGCTCCGTTTATAAAGGTATAATACGTCCTTGACCAGCCGTTATTGCTTTGTTGCAGGTCATTCATTTCGAAACGATAGTCATTTCTTTTGCGAAGCTGCGCATCCTGCGGTTGTACCGTTTCGTGAATGGTCACTCGCGGCGCCAGGCTATCGATTTTGATATGTTCAATCTCTGCGTATCCGGCATCTCCGCCCAGCGGATTGTCAGCTTTATCCCATCCATAAAGCCGAAGCTTAAATTCGCCTTCTGTCGGATCGATGGGACTGAGTTTTATGCTAACTCCGTTTAACACTTGCGTGTTAATAGGTGCAGTCACCGTTGTTCTGTTTCCTGTACCGTCAAAGTTTTTAATTCTTGTCATTGCCGGTTCATAGGAATCATTGGTTTTCTTGTACAGCTCATATTTAAAATAGTTTTGATTCGAGGTGGTGTGGGCGACATTTCCCTCCGGATAGAGGGTTTCGCTTGAAACCATATAAAACTCATGCAGCTTTCTGATATGGTTTTGAATGGAATTCGACCCTACAAGGTCATTTCCATTGCCGTCGGTCACTCTTATGGTTGGGGTTTTGGTGTCCACTTTGTGAGTTGAAAAATAAAAGCTTTGGGAGGTTGCGGATTCTGGCGTTGGATATTCCAATTGATAGGCCTGCGCCCGCCCATTTTTCATTAAATGGGTAGACACGTTGTTAAGCTGAAGTCTTACACCCTCGCTTTCAACTGCGCTGACATCCAGCGGCACTTTCCCCGTAAACTGAAGCTTGCCGTTTGGCTTTCCGTCATTGCCTTGCAGCTTGGTCATGGTAAGGTTAGCAAGGGGTGTTTCTGTGCTGTTTCCAAGATATAACACAGGGGTTGCTTGAAGGTTTGTGATAAGCTCCGTTTTCACTTCCTGGGTCATGCTTTTTTTATGTATGGAAACCGCTTCAGCTGTGATCGTAACATCTGTAAATTTACGGTTTATATATTTATTGTCTGTGCTGGGCGAATAGGTAACCGTCTGGCTGATATCGGGGTTGCCAAGGTTATAGATGCTGCGATAAAACGTATACGTTATATCCTTATAATAGTAATCCTCTTGCCCTACCTTTGTTGTTAAATAGGTTTTTACCCCGGGGTTTCCTGAGGTTGTATGGGCGAAGGTTCCCCCAAGGCTTTCCGCATTGGTAGACTGGGCAAGCAGCGCTACCCTGTAGGTTAGCGAAATTTCTGCTTTGTCCTGTGCAACCATTTGATCGTAAAGCTTCTTGCGGTCAATATCCAACTGAAACGTTTTTGTTTTGGTTGGCTCCTGGAAGGTTAGCCAATCCCTTCCTACCGCGTCGTCCGAAACGCTATAGCTGAAAACCGGAGCATCCTCATATTGCATAATGTCATAGTGACCATATTGATCCCTGACATATTTGTTCCATTGTGCGCTTTCAGAGCCTGACGAATTGGCATCCAGATAGAACTCTCCTCCAAGCGCATCAACATAACCCATATCTGTGAATTTTCTTTTGGTTACGTCCGAAATATCACGGTAAAGTCTGCCGCGGTCTTTTGTCCATGTGTCTAGTCGAATGGTCTTCGCCTGTGTTGGATTTGTATTCCCCTCCAGATAAGGAAGCCACAGAACCACAGACTCTCCGTACCAGTCGTCACTGCCCACCAGCCAAAAAACCAATTCATTCATTCTCCAGGGTGGAATATCTTGCATTTTATATGTACGTTGTGATTCAGACCAAGCCGCAGCGCCGCCAAGGTTTGCTACATGATCAGAGTTTGTTCCCGATTCATAGGTGCTTACGCCCATGTAAATATCATCGCCTGTTCCGCCGTCGCCGTTTCCTCCTGTTTTCACCCCAAACACATACGTGTACTCTGTTGCTACATTCGCATAAACAGGCGCTACTGATATTAGAAGCGAAAGGACTAGCATCAAGCTTACAATCTTCTTCATAAAAGTACCTCCTCGTATAGTCCTGATCTAATCTTTATTGAAAATAGTTGCTATATATTTTGAGCCAAGGCCAATGGCTTTTAGCTCTTCTTTCATTTCAGGTGTCTGTTCGATTCTTCTGTTAGGGACATATAGCGCCACGCCGTTGCGATTTTTATAGCCTGCCGAATTTCTTACTTCGAATGCCAGCGCTTGGGCTGCAGCAGTGATCTCTGATGATTCGCCCATGATATCGATCAGATCATATTGGTCAAATATCCCCTCGTTTTTACCTAATAGCTCGGAGTGGTTTGCAAGCTCTGTCAGTGGAGAATCGAATGCTGCCTCTTCGATTGCCTGAACCAGTGATTCAGCCTGCGAAAGCTTCATCATTGACATTGTCGTTGCCCTATTACCTTCAAGCCCCGAATGAAGGGTAAAGGAATCTAACATTAACCGCCCCACTCTTTCCGTGCTAATTCGTGGATTTCGCTCCATCGCACCGATCCAGGTCGTATAATACAATCCTGCTGCGGGGGTTGCATCCTCAGAAGCGATGAGATAGCTGCCATGGTTTCTAAGGGCGTAGGCCGTTTCCACTGTGCCCATCAGACATGCATCAAAGACGATTAAGTCGAAATACAGCTCCGATGCACCGATTGCCTCGGAAAGCTCCGAAACCTTCATGGTTTTTCGTCCGTTTAGCTCGTCTGCCCCAAATCCGCCCATCGTCCCATACCCGTGGTCCCATAAAATCAATATGTATCGCTCACTCGGTGCAGCGGCTTTTCCCCAAACGAGAAAATCCCTCAGTGTTGCAGGGTCTGATGCGGCGGTTTGGATAAGGCCTTCGTGCTTTTTAAGCTGGCCACCGCTAACCTCAAAACGTTCTGCTGCTCCATTCGTCATATATGTATTGTGATAGTTGAGCGTTCCACCTGTTTGAATCAGGATTTTCGTATGTTTGCTTGGCTGGCCGCGAAGTATTTCTTCCAGGTCAGCCGTTAGCCGGCCCTGCTGTGATTCAAGGTCAGAACCAACGGCATAGATTAAAATCGTCGATGACTCCACCTGCTTATCTTGCTCCCAAAGCGACCTTGCCTCGTTTAAGCCCTGCGTTGTAAAAACACCTGCTTCACTATGGATTTGGCCTAGTGTTGCAAGCTGGTTTTTGGGTCTTGTGTTTAACACATAGCTGCTTATTCTGGCAAGAGTGCCCCGGTTGAATTCAGCTCCTTCTGTAAGGTCTATTCCTAAAACCCTTGAGGCAAAAGCTGCCGCGGTTTCATAGGTGAAGTCGCCCTTTGACTCGGAATATCCCAAAACCCGTAAAACCATTGCACAATATTGGGTAAGAGAGGTTGGCTGCTCGCCGCCAAAATGATATTCATTGATTCCGTTCACTACACCCTGTGCAGAGGCATACGACACATAGGGACTTTCCCAGCCAGTATCGAGAAATGGATTTGTGTAGGTGCCTTTCAGGAGTTCTTCTTCCTTCCCCCACAAACGAAGCATCATCACAAGGGATTCTGCCCGGGTAGGCACCCTCGAAAGCTCGTATCCATTCTCCGTTCCACTGAACAATCCCAAGCGGTTTAGCGCTTCTGCATCGCTTGAGCCTTGTGCCCCTGCCAATGGAGGTGCTGCAAAAAGAAGAAGCAACAAAAAGATTGCCATTCGGATATATTTCATCAAATTCCGACCTTTCAAGCTGCATATTTGCTCTTCTATTAGCGGATTTTATCCTATCCTGTTACTGTATCATGGCGGATTAGCCCCTGTGAGAAAGTTAAAGAAATCTTTAAGTTCACACGTGCAGCTAAATTTTGGTATCCAACGCTAATAGGAGCCGTGCTTCGTGTAGCTCGAAGCACGGCTCCTTAATTGAAAGAGCTGCAGGCGCCCGGAAGGGCTGATGGTTACTCATTCCCGCGTATATTTTCATTCCAGTAATAGCTGTCCGGCAAGTACCGCTCTCCAAAAATTTTGGTTCCCACACGAATAATTGTTGCGCCCTCCTCAATGGCTGCCTCGAAATCGCCGGACATTCCCATGGAAAGCTCATCCATCCCCACATGCGGGATACCCTTCTCCCGGATTTGATCCCGTATGGATTTCAGCAGCCGAAAGCATTGCCGTATCTCCTCAGGCGTTCCCTTCCACTTCCCGATTGTCATCAGTCCCTTAATCCTGATCCTCTCCAGCGCCGCTAATTGCTCCACCAGCTCCAGAGCGGATTCGGGCGGAACTCCGAATTTACTCTCCTCGTAAGACGTATTGACCTGCACCAGAATGTCCATGGTTTTGTTTTCCTTCAGAAGCTGCTGGTTCAGAGCCTGTCCCAATTTCAACCGGTCAACAGAATGAATGAGCGTCACATATTTGGCTACATCCTTCACCTTATTCGTCTGCAAATGACCGATGAAATGCCATTCTACCCGGTTGTATTGCTGCATCAGCGGGAATTTGTCCCGGAGCTCCTGGGCTTTATTTTCCCCGAACAGCACCTCCCCGGCCTGCATCGCCATTTGCAGCTTTTCCAGCGTTACCGTTTTGGTGGCGAGCAGCAGCTTCACATCCTCCAACTGACGCCCCGACCTGGCACAGGCCGCTTCCATCTGCTCTCTGACCCTTTTGAGATTTTCCTCCACAAAATGGTTCATCATTCCCGGTCTCCTTCCTCTACATCTCTGTAAAGGTTAGTTTAACAAGGTATGGACCGTTTAGGTACATCCATAACTGGGCAATTAGAGCCGTCCATATGCTCATTTATCTTACACTTGAAAACCGTGTGTCTAGTAATATAATCAAATTATAACAATATTTATAGCAGCCAATATCGGAGGCGTGTTAAATGAACTTTGTAAATCCACCAGCAGAATCACCTCAACATGTGACTCATAAAACCTTTTACAGCCACCTATTACATCACGAAATCGGCTATAACATCTATCTTCCGCCGGGGTACACAGACTCCAGCGAAACCTATCCCGTTGTGTACCACATCCACGGTTGGACGGGCAACGAATCCTCCGAGATATGGCCGCTGGAGGAGGTCTGCAAAAACAGACGGGCCATTACTGTTTTTCTCAATGCGATTTCGTCGGAAGAGAATTATTTCGATGCCTTATTGCAAATTGAATCCATCCTTATTACGGAATTGATCCCCCATATCGATAGTCAGTACCGAACAGACACCACCCGGGAGAACAGAATGCTGTCCGGCTTTTCGATGGGCGGCAACATGGCGTTTTATTATGCCGTTAAGCACCCCGAGCTGTTTGGTGCTGTAACCCCTTACGCCGGAACCTATCACCATCTGTATTTCAAGGAATACCGCACTGTGGGGGTAGCACCGGAAAAAGTCCCCGGGTTATACGAAGAGATGATGAGAGAAGAATGGTATTTGGAGGAAAACAATATTTTATGCTTGGTACGGCAAAATGCGGAACAAATCCGCGGCAAACTAAACATTGATATTCATATCGGCACAGCTGACATACTATTTGGCGATAATGAAATTTTACATTTATATTTGGATGCATTGCATATCCCGCATACGTACAGGAAATTCGAGGAGATTGGCCACGAATTGGGGAAAATAGTATAGCACTGCAAAGCTTATTGTCTTTGGGCGTGGTTGTCCCGCGCATGCCAAAGAGGCATATCATGTGATATACCCCTTTATCCATCTTATTGCATCTATTTGAACTGGAACCAAGTTAAATTTGCAACTGTGGTTGAATCTGACTTCACAAAAGTAACATATACAGTATGGGTTCCTACAGCTGTCCCGGCATTAAGCGGGATATTCTTGAGTGACCATGTCTGCCATCCGCCTGTGCTTTCTGCCGTCCAATAACCCAGCATAGGGCCTGTAGGGCTGTCCAGGTGGAATTCTATCCTTCCGCCGGAATTAGCGGATGCAACCTTCAAATCAATACTTGTTTTAGCTGTACTGCCAAAGTCTACATTCTTGAATGCGATATAGTCGCCATTACTCCCCCCGCCAACATCCAGCCCGCCATCCGTGCATGCCTCATAGGAAATAACACCTGAACTCAGGTTATAGCCTTCCGCTTCAAACTTCAATGTGTTGAATTTTGGAGCTGCAGCATAGCTGTTCGTATCTGTGATTTGCAATTCTGTCAATGTAGTTGCCGCAACTCCACCGACGCGAACATTGTTTATTGTAACGCCGGAGACAGTAGAGGTGTCACTCCACCCCTTCATTATGGAAACTTCACCTAAAGCGCGTAAATTGATATTATTATAGACCACATTTTTGATCGGACCGCTTTTTGCAGAAAGATCAAACCATCTGGAGTGAACACCGGATCTTGGCCAGAAGCCTTCTACATCTATATTGTCAAATATGATATTTTGTGCTGCCGGAGTCCCATAAAGATGACCTACCGCTAAAGCGCGCCAGCACCTGTATACATAAGAGTTTTTAACAACGATGCCATCCTGAAGCTGTTTAACCCCATCTCCCACCTTGAATGCTCCACATCTGCTCCAAGCCAAAGCATCATCCACAACGACATTGGACTGGGTTTCAGGACTTCCAGGCCAGTTTGCAGCTATATCCGTAGTGGCTACATCCCATGTTTTAAAGGAGTATGTGTCATCCTCCGATACGGCTACAGTGTGCTTGATGAGTACATTCTGGCTCTCTTGTATGTCGATTGCATCATTTTCATAATCATGTTCATTGTTGTTGAAGTGCTTTGTATTCTGGAAGGTTACATTATTGGATCTTGTAACGATGGTAGCCCAGCCACCGCTGTCTCTTATGGTGATGCCGTCCACTGTGAAGTTGCTGCACTGCAAGGGTACAAGAATATTGTTCAAATAATTGTTTGTATTCCTCATATAATGGCCATTGCCGTCAATCGTTCCCCTGCCGTAGATCTTAATATTGTTTGCATTGGTTTCCGTATAAATAAACCATGTTCCATCCTTATTCAGAGAATTCTTATGAAAATGGGTCGTGTAATCGTTGGGATTTCCTGAACCCCTTATAACCGAACCACCCTCCAGATAAACCGAAACATTGCTTTTTAACACAAGGTTTCCGCACTTATAAACTCCGGCTGGAACGTATACGATACCGCCACCTGCTGCGTTAGCCGCATTGATGGCGTTTTGTATAGCAGTTGTAGCCATAGCGTTACCGGTACTGTCGGCACCGTATTGAGTTTTCACATTGTATATCCCTGTACCGGATGAAGCCGGAACATTGGTTTCAAGAGCATCTGCCGCAATAACCAGATCCTTCAGGTTATTGATTTTAACGATCAGATATTGTGGTGATGAAAGTGTAAAGGTAAGTGTATTTCCGCTCTTAGTTGCCGTGATTCCCAAAGCGAGGGGAGAAATTCTATATGTATTGATTGGCTCGCTTGCTGTTATGGTGATGGTAGTCGTCCCTGAAAAAGAGAAATTACAATAATTATAGTTTACAAATACTTCCGAAGTATCGATGACCGGTATATTCGTAGAGTCTGCTGTTACCGTGTATTGACTGGTCGTGGTATAGCTCGACGGTAATGGATAGCTTACAACTGTAGCCGCGCTTGCTGTCAAAGGAACGACAGTGAACAGACTGACCAGCATACAAATCATTAAGCTTAATAATTTTAACTTTTTCAACATAAATAAACACCTCTTTTATAGTTTTTTAGTAAATACTCTGTCATCTTGGAAAACATCCCAGGTGAAGTGCACGGCTAACATGTTGATTGTGGTGTAATTAATCCCTCCGCTGTAATCGATTTTTGTACAATCACCTCCTATGCTTTACCACATATATATGACACGGTTATCGCGGCATCTGTAACGGTAAGTTTTTTATATTTATTCTGTACTTTGACGTTATTTAGGAGGAGTCTATATGATATTGGAAAAAGTTATAAATAGAATTGAAATGCAAAGTGAATATAAGGATTTTGTTGATAAGTATATAGATAATCTACTTGCTGAATTTAAAGGTAAGATTCATAGCATTTATATGTGTGGCTCGATTCCAAAAGGAACTGCTAAACCTTTTAAATCAGATGCAGACTTTACAATCGTATGTGGAAATCCCAAGGATATTGATTACGAAAGATTGTCAAATATTAAAGACAGGCTTTTGGAGGAATACCCAGTAGTAACTAAGATTGATACGATCATTTGCTCGATTGACGATGTATTAAGCAAACCAAATGAGTGGGGTTTTTGGGTTAAAATAATTTGTATTTGCATATATGGTCATGACGTTGGTGAAAAAGTACCACCGATAATTATTTCTCCAGAGTTCATTTTAGAGTTAAATACAGAGACCAAGGAGGAAGTAGGTCGTATATATCGTTTACTTTCTAATGCTAGTGATAACACAATGAAAACTAGGTATATTAAAGGTTACTCTAAGAGATTAATTCGTGCATTATACTCTTTGGTTTTAGAAGATACAGGGGTATGGCAAGATGACATGATGAAGATGAAGTATGCCATATTAAACTATTGTGAGATTGACCCCGCTTTAGTTGATTATCTGTATGCTTGTTACCTGGATAGTAATGTACTTGTTGAAGAATTTTTGGGAATTGCAAATGAAGTATATAGCTATTTTGAGAACGCCTTACATGCAATGGCTGCTCTATATAAAAAAGAAAACGCCGACGAAGGGCGTTTTCTTTAATGTTCAAACTTAAAATATTGTATTACGCACTCCACATATGCTCATTAATGAATTTTCCGCTGCATGTCATTGTTCTTCTTCCGATACATTCCCCAACAGAATCTTGATATAATCACGCTTAGCGTATAAGACCCTCGATACAAATATCCCATCATGATCAACTCGATAAAATATCAAATAGCTGCCGCAGGGTAGAAACCGATAGTCTGTCCGCACATCCATTAGTGAGGAAATGGGTGAGCCCATGTGCGGAAAAGAAGGAAGATTCCTAATCTTGTTCATGATTTGGGAAATCAGTTTAACAGCTGCTTGCTCATTATCAAGCTCCTGCGAAATATATAGCTTTATTTCCTGCAGGTCGTTCAGGACTGATGGAGAAATATTCAGCTTAAGCATGATCAACTCCAAGCGCCTGCTCAACTTCCTCTATATTCATCCATCCCTTTTCTTTTCCAGTTTGCTCACCTTCAGCCAATTGGGACATCAATTTTAAGGATGCCTTCAACTTGTCATATTCCTTAATGTCCACTAAGACGTATCGCCCTCTGCCGTTTTTGGTCAAAAAAACAGGTTCATTTTCGGCTATATCCCGCAGCACTTCATTATAATTCCTCAAATCTGAAACCGGCTTGATATTAGGCATGATCAACAGCTCCTTTCTTGCTGTTGTTATTATAACATAATTAATCGTAAGATATGCAGCAACCAGAGAAATCTTAGCTTATATTTTGAAAAACAACTGTTGGCATATTCGTCATAGCCTTCCTTGCTGTTGATTCTGGCAATACAGGCGCTAAAGCTCGCCATCGTTTTTTCAGGATTCTCAGCTTTCTTGATTTGCTCAAACCTTACAAGTAGCCGAATAAATCGATTTATTAGTCACGATTGAATCTGTAATACAAATCATCAACAAGGTTATAGGTGCTGCCCCAATCAAGATTGCTGCAATTGCAAAATAGCATGACACTGAACCTTTTTTCATAAAATCTCACATAAATACTCCTAAATCCGGCATCTCCGCCGGTATGCCACAGGATCTTTTGCCCGCATCGATTTTGGATCATCCAGCCATAGCTGTAACCGCCACAGCCATCAGACAGAGCTTCTCCGTTCGTACTGATGCCCTCTTCAAAAATCAGTTTTTGGACATCCTGACCTAATATTTTATTGTCATAGAGAATATCATCATATAGCTTCATATCCAAAAGTGAGGTGAATACATTGCCACAGCCTGTTGCAAATGTATCTACATAATAGCATTTCAAATCACTTTCGCATCGCTCATATCCGTAGGCTCTGTTTGGAACAACAGGTTGTTTTTCGTCAAAAACCAAAGTATGCTTCATGCCTGCTGCGTCAAAAACATTTCTTTTCATATAATCTGCAAAGCTCATGCCCGTGATTCTCTCGACAATGATCGCCAACAGTACGTAATTGGAATTACAGTATTCCATTTTACTGCCCGGTTTAAAGCATAATTGCCGCTGGGCCTCAAGCAGACTCAACACCTCGGCATTTGTAGAATGCAGAGCATTGTTTCTTGCTTTTTGCCAAAGCAAGTCATTATAGTCTGCCAATCCGGAAGCATGATGCGCCAAATGATATAATGTGACCTCATGTGCGTAATGGGCCAACTCGGGTATATATTTCACCAACGGGTCCTGTTCACAAAGCTTTTTGTTTTCAATAAGCTGCAATATGGCGATACCTGTAAACTGCTTGGATACAGAACCAATGTTAAATACAGTACCCGACGTTATAGGAATGTTATGTTCACAGTTAGCAAGACCCATGTAATCTTCAAATACCACATGAGAGTTTTTGATTGCCATTGCCGCGATTCCGGCCGACTCATTTGTGTAAATACCTCCATAATATCCTTCCAACTCCATTTCCACATTACCCCTTCTCTTCCATGCAATAAAATGTGTACTGCTATCTTCTCATTTTAATCATGAGCAAAGTGACTAAGTCAGGCAAGGGCGATTTTCATTATAACCATTTTGCAGCTTCAGAATGATCCCTTCTCCTGAAATAAAAAAAGCAACCACATGTTGAAATGTGATTGCTTGTTATGGAAATGGATATTTCATAATTAAACCCACTATATGCGAAACCAATATACTTCACCTTGCCTTAGAAATTCAAAACCCGCCTTTTCAACCAGTTTTTTTGAGGCTAAGTTGGATTCCACGCAAGACCATTGGGGGGTTAATCCTCTGTCTACACATGCATTTATCAAACACAACAAATCTCTCCCTGTAAAATTAAAATTTTGTTAGTAATTTAAGGTGTTACAGGAACTCGAATTGGTGTGCACAGCCAATTAGTCCTTACACTAAGAATGGTCGGGGTATCCTAACGCTTAGTTGCGATACACTTCTTAACCTTCTCACCGTATCTATCGTGGCGACTATGCATTGTGTTGCGATTAGTGCATTTTTTATTTTAATTTCACAAAAACGTGAGAAAGCGAAGGTAGGCTAATTACACCGTTTAATGATGGTAACTAGTCTTTTCACAGTTCTCACCGTCTCTTAATAAAAATAGGTTATAATTTTAAAGCATTATTGTACGCACAAGACTTTAACAAAAAACTAATACAGGGTCGATACTGGTTATACTGACTGAAGAGGCTAAATTGGGTTTAATCGTCACCCACCCCCTCAATAAAAAAAAACGCCTCAGAGATAATCCCTGAAGCGTGACTACTTACAAAACATTTTTATGTCATCTAAAGCTGAATGAGCATGTCCTCTAACAAATTTACTCTCATCATTCAATGCATCATTAATAAGTGGAATAATCAGTTCCTTGTTAACCGCTCTGTGTATTCTAGCAATATGACCAAAACAAAGAATTGCTATCCCTCTTATATTTTCGTTTTTGTGCTGACTATATCGGACCATCAGGTCTTGTACGAACTCTCCATCATCCGCATTTAATGCTAGGGAAAGCAAGCCTCTTACTATTGTATCGGGGTTATCAGAATTAATTAGGTTTATAATTTCTTGATTTTTCTCTATATTATTGCTGTAGCGTTCTGTACTTTCGTGAACAATATCATCTAGTACCTTTTCGAAGGAGTCGATTTCCTGCCATATTTGTTGAGCAGATTCATTATTTGCGGTTCTAAGTTTTTCAAATGCATTAATTAAACTTTTCTTTGTTTGAATTTCTTTATCCGTTTGTTTTAAGATTCTTCGTCTATCTCTATACATGATGTAGTGTTTTTTGAAGTTCTCCCGAGCCTCTGTAAGTGAATAGTCTTGATTTGGACCGCCCCAAACTTTATCTGCGTGGGGATCATCTTGTCCATCATCTTCCCAATTACATAAACAGCAAATCTCCCAACCTCGTCTTTCCTCTAGTGTGGGATAACCACAACAGGGACAATTTTGCCGATTCATTTGACAATTACCTTTCTTTTTCAGTCATCAACTATTATTTGGGCTGACCACAGCTAGCACACAGCTTTGCGTTTGGCGTTCTCAATGGCTTGCCACAATATTGGCAAGGGTCGCCAAATAAAGATATTTGATGGTGCATAATTGCATTATGATGAACGCCTGAAACACCAGTTATTTTTTCGTATTCCTTTACAACAGGACTAAATCTCTCATCCATAGATATCTGTTCTAATGATAGTCCATGCTCTTGCCTAAACTCCTTTGTTGCTTTCATACAATCACCATACAACTCATGAATCCGAGCATATTCTCCTTCATCTAACATAGGCATTTCACATTTACAACGCCAACACCACATCATTTGCATAGTTTGTTACTCCATATTCTCATGAGACTTATCAGCAAGAGTTTGGATTTCTAAAGGGTTAATAGGTCGAACTTTACAATAAATACAAGATGAATCTCCACATGGAGCAGACATCCATTTGTTACAGGACGGACAGAACTCGTTATCATATTTGTCGTAATAGATAATTACACTCCCACAGTTTTCACAATGACTATTTGGAACAACCGCCCCACCGATATGAAAATAATCATCAATTATTACTTGTCGCTCTTCATCATCAACTTTGATTTTCACAGACTCACCTTTTTAGATAAAATCGTGTAGTTTACATCATTTCTATATTATCATAACTCGCACACCTAATGACCAATTTTTACCTCTCGCAAAAGAAAGCCCCCTCGAAATGAGGGGGCTAGACACCTTTGCATCTTGTATATTAATCTTTCCGCACTAACAGTGAGCAACACTCCACATGCACCGTATGCGGGAACATGTCCACCGGCTGCGCCTCGACGGTGCGGTAGCCTGCATCCTCCAGGATGCGCAGGTCGCGCGCCAGTGTAGCCGGGTTGCAGCTGACGTAGACCACGCGGCGGGGCTGCATCCTGGCGATGCAGTCCAAGAGGGCCGGGTCGCAGCCCTTGCGCGGCGGGTCGACGACGATGACGTCGGCGCGGATGCCGGACTCGGCCCAGGCCGGGATCACGGCCTCGGCTGCGCCCACGGCGAATTCGGCCTTGTGCTCCAGGCCGTTCAGCTGCGCGTTGCGCCGCGCGTCCTCGATGGCCTCCGGCACGATCTCGACGCCGTAAACCCGCTCCGCGTGCTGCGCCAGGAACAGCGAAATGGTGCCGATGCCGCAGTAGGCATCGATGACGGTTTCGTCGCCGCTTAAAGCCGCGTACTCCAGCGCCTTGCCGTACAGGCGCTCGGTCTGCACCGGGTTCACCTGGTAGAAGGACCGGGCGGAGATGGCGAAGCGCACATCCCCGATATAGTCGTAGATATATTCCTCGCCCCACAGCACCTCTGTCCGCGGGCCGAAGATGACGTTGGTTTTGGCCGTGTTGATATTCTGGCAGATGCTCTTGACCCCCGGCAGCTCCCGGCGGATCATCTCCACCAGCTCCCGGCGGCGGGTGAAATCGTCCCCGTTGGTGACCAGCACCACCATAATGTCTCCGGTGCGGAAGCCCACCTTGACCACCACATGACGGATCACACCCCGGCCTGTCTCTTCATCATACGCTCGAATGCCCAACTCACCGCAGAGAGACTTCACCAGACCTACCGCCTGGTCATTCCACTCATGCTGGATGAGGCATTCCTTCATGTCGATAATCCGGTGGCTGCCTTGGGCATAGAAGCCCCCAACCAGTCCGCCCTCTACTTGGCCAAAAGGCACCTGAGCCTTGTTCCGGTAACGCCAGGGATCCTCCATACCGATGGTGGGATGGACCACAATTCCGGAAGAGCCCTGCTCTTCTTCGGATGGCTCGTCCCCGTTCCCAACCGGCACCTTCCCGGCTCCCGCCACCTTCAGCTTGCCGATACGCTCCAGCGCGTCCACCACGATCTGCCGCTTCTGCCGCAGCTGGGCATCATAGCCCATATGCTGGAGCTGGCAGCCGCCACACTCCGCATAGAGCGGGCAAGGCGGCTCCTGCCGGTCAGCACTCGCCCCTGTAACATGCAGCAGCTTGGCGTAGCCGAACTGCTTCTTTACATGCTCCACACGGACACTCACCCGCTCACCCGGCAGCCCTCCATGCACAAAAAGGGTAAAGCCGTCCGCCGTCCGGCCTACCCCTTCTCCGTCATGTCCGATTCCGATAATCTCTGCGTCCACCACCTGGCCCACGGATACGGGAGCATCCACAGCTGTAGCCCTGGGCGTTCTGCCATCCTGCCTGCCATTCGGACGGCCACCACCAGCTTGACTGCTGCCGCCGCGGCTGCCGGACGGTCTGCCGCCCGCTTCTGGGCTGCGTTGCCGCCCGTTCTTGCCGTTCTTCTTCATGTAAAGCCTCCGTTATTTGCCTTTATATTTGGAATTGCCGGTTTCGTCCACCAGAATCTGCAGATGGGAGGGCAGCACCGAGAAGGTTCCCGGCAGTGTACCGCCGAATTCCCCGTCCAGATTCAGCTGGGTATAGTCCGGAGACGTAATTTGGATCTGTTTGGATTGGAAATGGATAATATGCGGATCGTTCAGATGCTCTCCCCGCAGGGCAAGTGTCACCACACGGATCATTTCCACCAGATTGCATTTTTTGACCAGAATGATGTCCATTAGTCCGTCGTCTATCGCCGCATCGGGACAGAGCTTCTCGAAGCCCGCCACCGAATTGGTATTAGAGATGAGGAACACCATCACCTCTTCATGCAGCTCCCGGTCTTCGGATTTCAGGACAATCTCAACAGGGCGGAGGCGTGGCAGCTTCTCCAGCCCTTTCATATAATAAGCCAGCTGGCCCAGCATAGTCTTCAGCCTGCTGGGAACCTCGTAGGTCAGCTCCGTCAAGGAGCCCCCTCCGGCGATATTGATGAAGTACCGCTGATTGGCTTTGCCCAGATCGATCACCCGGGTGGCCCCGTGGATGATGATATCGCAGGCGGCCTCCAGATTCTTCGGAATCGACATGGCACGGGCAAAGTCATTGGTGGTGCCCAAGGGCAGAAGGCCTAACGGCGGCCGGTTCTCCCGTTCAGCCATCCCGTTGATGACCTCATAGAGGGTGCCGTCCCCGCCGGCGGCAATGATGACATCAAATCCGCGTTCAACCGCTTCCGCCGCAGCCAAAGTCGCATCCCCTTCGCCGGTAGTCGCGTGGGTAGAGGTTTCCAATCCTCCTCGCTCCAACCGCTGCAGAATTTCCGGAAGGCGCCGTTTCATTTCCTCCCGCCCTGACGTCGGATTGTAAATCAGTCTTGCACGTTTGGCCATTCTCCACTCACCCGTTATCGCAGAATCAGTTCACTTTTGGCCCGCAGCTCGGTAAGCACCCGGCCTTCGATCCACCCGGACATCAGGGGATGAGGCAGCAGCGCCCGTCCGTTGTAGCTGTAAGCCCAATCTTTCAACCGGGAAGGGATAACCTCCCTGGTAAAATATCCTTCACTCAAAAACAGCGGCACCACAATCACCCGGTGGCCGGGTTTACGCTTTTGCCAAAGCCGCAGCTTGAAGTTGATCTGGTCCGGCAGGAGCATGGCTGCATCCGCCGCATCGAAGCCTCCCAGCGTCTGCACACGGGACGCCAGTCCCTCCAGAACCTGCCGCCAACGGCTGTGGAAGCCTTTCTCTACAGAACCGTGTCCCACCAGAAGCAAGAGCTCCCGGGACGGGTCTGCGGACAGCTCCCGGACCTTCTCATAGAGTATGCCGGCAATCTCCGGATCATCATCAATCGGGGGGGTAAAATGGATGACTGCCTTCCGTTCGAACGGTACCATATCCGTCGGCAGGGTTGGATGGTCGATGACGCCCAGCGCGTAGCTGATCTCGTCGATATGGGTGCTGCCCGAGGAAATAAACAAGGGCACCGCCACAATATCCGTGACGCCCATCTCCTCCAGCATCCGTATACCATCCTGGATCAGGCGCCCCTCGATCAGCTCCAAGAACACCGACACCACCGGAACCTGCGCAGGAAGCCTGACCTGGGCCACCGCATCATCTACCAGGCGGACCCATTCCTTGCTGCGCGATCCGTGGCTAATGACCAATACACCGAACTTGCTCATGTAACAAAGCACCTCCCGGTCATGACATAGCGGACGTACTACCATGCTAGCGGAAGGAATTTTTAAAGTCAAACCGACTAGCGGGAAATCAGGCGAACATGAGAAGAAACGGCTGCTCCGTCCGCTTAAGACGGGACCCGTTTCTTGATCCGGTAAAGAAGCACAGCCTGTTTCCGGCCAGGAAAATCATTCTTAACAGCAGAAAAAAGCTTCTTAGCGAAGCTTCCTTCATCGTTCTCAACACGCCGTATCTGCTCCGCGATGAAGCGGAGCGCTTTCAAAACCGGGCATGAGCCAACCGGAAAAAGTTCACCGGCCGGGGATTATCTGCCCAGCCGTTCTAATGTCATTTTATACCCGTCATTGCCGTAATTCAAGCATCTTTTCACCCGGGAAATGGTGGCCGTGCTGGCCCCGGTCTCCGCTTCAATCTGGTTGTAGGTGCAGCCCTTGCGCAGCATCCGGGCTACTTCAAGCCGCTGGGACAAAGACTGGATCTCGTTGACGGTGCACAGGTCATCAAAAAACACATAGCATTCTTCCATATCCTTCAAGGTAAGAATCGCTTCAAATAATTGCTCGATGGCTTTATCGTTCAGCTTCTTCAGCTGCATCCTCATCATCCCCTGCTCTTCACTGTGGCTTAGATGGATTTCGACGTTCTTTGGCGAATCCCTGCTTTGCGGTTGTAAAATTTCAAAACTGTAAAATTGTTATGCGTCACCGGACTAAACTGAAAAGACAGCACCAACCGGGACATTCGTCTATACCAAACGTTTGCCCATGACATAGATTATAGTAAATTCGCCCCGATAAGTGAAGCCCCCCACCACTTTTGCAGCCAGCTTCGCCCGAACGGTACGGGGAAAAACACAAAAAAGGGTTGTGACAACTGTGAGACCAAACGAAATGGCGTACATCCGTCAGCAGGATGTTTATGGGCCGGAAATTCGCGCGTACAACGAGTTTCCCGGCGGCTCTCCTTATCCCGGTTTGGAAAACCCCTATATGGGCGGCGTTTCCAACATGCCTGTTCCCTATTCGCCCCAGACCCAGCTCATTAGCGGCGGTGGCGGGGGTGCGGCAGGAGGAGGCGGCGGCTCAGGGGGAGGCGGGCTGTTAGGCTCCCTCAACATGAACCAGATCAAGGGTTTTGTGGACAAAATGGGCGGCATCGACGGGATCGTGGGCACCATGACCCGCGTACAGAAGATGGTTTCCAGCTTCCAGCAGATGGCGCCGATGCTGAAGCTCTTGATGGGCTCCTTCGGGGCCAAGGCGGCAGCCAACTCCGTCAGCAAGGGCAAGGGTTATTCCCGCAAGCGCAAAAACAGCCGCAAAAGCGGCAAAAGCAAAAAGCGCCCCGTGGTCCGCAAGGGGACCGGGACGCGGTATAAGAGCCGCCGCAGGTAAACGTTGAGGGGCGGCATAGGGAGGGGCGGATATGTGGCCCCTCCGCATCTGCTTATAACACCGGCCACCTCCGCTTACGGAATTGAGCGGCCCTTACAGCCCCAAAACCGCCTCCGCTGTAATCTTACGGAACTCAGCGGCCCTTACAGCATAATTGGCGGCTGATTTCGGGAGATTCCCCTCCCTAACGGTCGCTCACTTCCGTTACAGCCGGCAACCCCCCGGTTTCGCCCGCTAAGAGCCTCTCAGTTCCGTTGCCAGCTCCACCGCCATTGTCTCGGGCACAAACTGGATCCACGTGACTCCCGGGGCGAGGGGGATCTCCTGCTGCCCGTCTGCGGCGTAGGCGCGGACGAGCCCGTCCCGCAGCTGCCAGACCGCGGCTTGCACCTTGCCCCCGCTCAGGACGTAGCCGCGGCCCGGTCCCTGCACATCCACCCGGCGGCGGCCTGCGCTGTCTGTGACCTTGTGGCTGGAGCGGCAGATTAGCACATTGGCCGCGGCCAATTGCCGCCCCGTCTCCGCATCCGTGTGGGGCACGCCATTCATCCGGCGCAAATATTGGCCCGATGCGTCATCATACCTATAGCTCACCGCGTACCCGGCGGAGTACGGCAGCCGCACCGCTTCGCCGGTTCCTCCGGCCCCCGCAGCTACAGAAGCATCGGCCGACGCCGAGCCTGCCGGTTCGCCGCTAACTGCCTCCCCCTCCGCACCGGCTGCTCTCCCCTCTGCTCCGGAAGGCCGCGCCTCTCCTGCTTCAAACATTGGCAACACGGGAGTCCATGCGGTACGGAGCTGTTTTTTGTCCATGCCGCGGCGTATCCCTTCTATAGAAGTGTACAGATTATGCGGCTGCTTCCTGTCCGGGGAACGCCAATAGTACACCCGGTCCCCATAAACCTCGTCGAAGTGGTCCACACCCCCGGCGTCCACCCGGTTCATAGCCTCCTGGCTCCAGCCTGCATGGACCAGCACCGCATCCATGGCTGCGGCCACATCCACATAATACGGCCGGATGCTCCGGACAGGCCCCACCTTTAACGGACTCCGGCTGTGGTAAAAGGCGGCGAAACGCGTGATATCCCCCTCCGCCAGAATCTCATACACCACATCTGCATCGCCGAGTCCGCTTTGGGGACGGGCAGCGGGTGAATTTTCCACCATAACCGCGATGGGGCGGGCATCCTTTTGCCCGGTTGAAAATAACCCCGTTAGGGGAAACTGTACACTGTAATCGGCTTTCATCCGGTCATCCTCGGGCAGCGCCTCGGACCGGACATGCCCTGCGGCCACAGGCACGCGGAGTGCGGAAGCGTCAGACACTTCAGTGCCAGCGGCAAAAACCAGCACACCTGCAAGCATACACATGCCGGGGAGCACGGGAAGCCTTGTTTTTCTCATCATCAATCCCTCTTTTCTGCTTGGTCGTGTTGGGCAACCAAAATTTACGATGGAAAGGCGGCAAGCTTATGATTACCAGATGGTTAAGAGAAAGTGTAGTGGCCTCCGTGCTGCTTCTCATCGCCCGGATTTACTTGGGTTGGAAATGGCTGGACGCAGGCTGGCACAAAATCACCGGAGGCTTCGACGCCTCGGGCTTCCTGAAGAATGCCATCGCCAAACCTCCCGTAGACAGCGCCACCAAAGAGGCCATCTACCCCCGCTTCGTTTCGTTTCTTGAACATTTTGCTTTACCCAATGCCAAATTATTCAACTTTTTGATCCCGTGGGGCGAATTTCTGGTGGGACTGGGGCTTATCCTGGGTACCTTTACCGTAGTCGCCGCCTTTTTCGGCATGCTGATGAACTTCATGTTCCTCCTGGCGGGCACCGTGTCCTCCAACCCCTGGCTGATCATCTTCAGCATTCTGATCCTTCTGGGCAGCTCCAACTCGGGAAGGTTCGGCGGCGACTATTTTGTGCTTCCGTATCTGCGCAAGGTCTTTAAGATTAAACGGGGCTCCGATTCGGATACGGCCAGAGGACGAGCCTAGAATTCCTATTCATTTTGCATCCGGAAGGAACAGGCACCCCCGGGTAACCGGCTCCGGACTTCACCGGGACCGCATCTGGAGGCCGCTCTGTTCTTTCCGTTTCCTTTACCGAAAGGGCCTTCGTCTTTTTTGACAAATGAAGCGGAATCATGGGTGGATATTTTGTGACAGCTGTCACAAGCGCCAAAAGAGGGATTCCCATCCCCCCATTCATATGGTATACTTTGATCATGCACACGTTAACAATAACGTGAAATTATACTTACTTACTAGGAGGCACTACCCAAATGACAGCATTGTCTAAAACTCAGCTGGCCAACCCGGAAGCAATTGCTGCTTTGCCGGAAAAAGTTCTGCAATTCGGCGAAGGCAACTTCCTGCGCGGCTTCGTGGATTGGATGATCCACAAGCTGAACGAGCAAAACCTTTTCAACGGCCGGGTTGCCGTGGTTCAACCCATTGCTCAAGGCTTGACTCCGATGCTGAACGAACAAGACGGTTTGTACACTTTGTTGCTGCGCGGAATCCAAAACGGCCAAATCGTTGAGGAAAAGGACATCATCTCCTGCATCAGCCGCGGCATTAACCCATATGAAGATTTCGCCGCTTACCTGGAGCTGGCTGTGAGCCCGGATCTGCGCTTCGTGGTTTCCAACACCACTGAAGCCGGCATCGCATACTCCGCCGAGGACCGTTATGACGACGCTCCTCCTGCAACCTTCCCCGGCAAGCTGACTGTGCTTCTGCACAAACGCTTCACCGCCTTTAACGGCGCTGAAGACAAGGGTCTTGTGATCATTCCTTGCGAGCTGATTGAGCGCAATGGCGACAACCTGAAGAAAATCGTGCTCCGTCTGGCTGAAGAATGGAACCTGGGCGCCGGCTTTATCGCCTGGATTGAGAACAGCAACTACTTCCTGAACACGATGGTTGACCGTATCGTAACCGGCTATCCCCGTGACGAAATCGCGGCTCTGACCGAAAAGCTGGGTTACGAGGACAAGCTGCTGAACACCGCTGAAATCTTCCACCTATGGGTGATTGAAGGCGACAAGCGTTTTGCCGAGGAGCTTCCGTTCCACAAGGTTGGCCTGGACGTGATCTGGACCGACGACATGACTCCGTACCGTACCCGTAAGGTCCGGATTCTGAACGGCGCCCACACCATGACCGTGCTGGCTGCTTACCTGTATGGCCTGGACACTGTCAAGGAGTGCATGGACGACGAGCTGATCCGTTCCTTCATGGAAAAAGGGATTTACAACGAAGTTATCCCGACTCTGGATCTGCCGGATAGCGAGCTGAAGGCTTTTGCTGCAGCTGTTACCGAGCGTTTTGCCAACCCGTTCATCCGTCACTATCTGCTGTCCATCTCCTTGAACTCCACTTCCAAGTTCAAGACCCGCGTGCTGCCGTCCATTCTGGAGTACGTGAACCGCAAGGGCGAGCTGCCTAAGGTGCTTTCCTTCTCCCTGGCTGCCCTGCTGGCCTTCTACCAAGGCACTGAGCTGAAGGACAATGCTCTGGTGGGCAAACGCCCTGCCGGCAACGAGTACCAAATCAACGACGATCTTCCGGTCCTGCAAATGTTCGCTTCCCTGTGGAGCAAATACGACGGCAGTCGCGAAGCAGCTGGCGCATTGGTTGAAGAAGTTCTCTCCCACACCGAAATGTGGGGCAAGAACCTGAACGAGGTTGAAGGCTTCACTTCTCTGGTATCCGACTACCTGCACAGCATCCTGACTAACGGCGTAGCCGCCACACTGAAGGACGTGATCTAAGATGATCAAGAGCGATAAACTGATTCAAATCAACGTTGCGGACAACGTGGCAGTCGCCATGGTGCCGATTGCCAAGGGCGAGACCGTTTCCCTGGGCAGCTACACCGTTACCGCCCGTGAAGATATCGACAAGGGTCACAAAATTGCCTTTCGGGACATCCCCCAAGGCGAAAACATTATCAAATACGGCTTTCCTATCGGCCATGCCAAGGAACCGATCCAAGCCGGTGACTATATCCATACCCATAACATCAAGACCAACCTGGAAGGGAAGCTGGAATACAGCTACAACCCCAACCTGAGCGAGGAGAAACCCCGCAAGGAAGCAACCTTCAATGGTTTTGTGCGCAAAAACGGCGAGGTGGGCATCCGCAATGAGATCTGGATCGTCAACACTGTCGGCTGCGTAAACAAAACCTCTGAGGTGCTGGCCAAGGAAGCCACGGAGAAATACAAGGGCCGTGTAGACGGCGTGTATTCCTTCGTTCATCCCTTCGGCTGCTCCCAAATGGGCGACGACCAAACCATGACCCAAAAGGTCCTGGCTGACATGGTCCGCCACCCCAATGCCGGCGGTGTTCTGGTACTGGGTCTGGGCTGCGAAAACAACAACATTCCTGAGTTCAAGAAGTTCCTGGGCGAGTATGATGAACAGCGCGTCCGTTTCTTGTCCACCCAGGATGTAAATGACGAGCTGGAAGCAGCGATGGGCCTGATCGACGAGCTGGTCGGCTATGCCGAAACCTTCAAGCGCCAGCCTGTACCGGCCTCCAAGCTGATTGTGGGTCTGAAGTGCGGCGGCTCCGATGCCTTCTCCGGCATCACAGCTAACCCGCTTCTGGGCGAGTTCTCCGATACCCTGATCTCTCACGGCGGCACGACCATCTTGACCGAGGTGCCTGAGATGTTCGGCGCGGAAACCATTCTGATGAACCGTTGCTTGAACGAAGAGGTTTTCGACAAAACCGTCAACCTGATCAACGACTTCAAGGAATACTATATCCGCCACAACCAAGTGGTTTATGAAAATCCGTCCCCAGGCAACAAAAAAGGCGGCATCTCCACCCTGGAGGAAAAATCCCTGGGCTGCACCCAAAAGGGCGGCACCGGCAACGTGGTGGACGTACTGCAATACGGCAACCATGCCACCAAACCCGGCTTGAACCTGCTGCAAGGCCCCGGCAACGACATCGTAGCGGTTACCGCTCTGATGGCAGCCGGCGCCCACATCGTTCTGTTCACCACCGGCCGCGGCACCCCGCTGGGCGCTCCGGTTCCGACCGTGAAGGTTGCCACCAACTCCGATCTGGCTACCCGCAAGAGCAACTGGATCGACTTCAACGCCGGCCAGCTGCTGGAAGGCAAGGACATGCCGAACGTGCGCGACGATTTCTTCAGCCTTGTGCTCGAAGTAGCCTCCGGCAAGGAAACCCGTAACGAAATCAACGGCTACCGCGAAATCTCCATCTTCAAGGATGGCGTAACTCTGTAATCCGCCACTAACCTCCCTGCCCACCCGCACCGCGGCGGCAGAACCAAAAGAACCCGGCTCTCCTCAATAGGATTGCCGGGTTTTCGTTTTCTGTGGTTCCTTTCACCGAGCCCCCGTCCCGCCGCTAACGGAGCTCAGAAGCCCTTAATGTTACTCAACCCCACGCCTTCCCACCAGCTTTACGCTCTCTGAGCCCCGCCCGACCGCTAACGGAACTCAGAAGCTCTTATGGTTACTCAACACACTGGCCCCTCACCAACTTTATGCCCTCCACACCCCCGCCCCACCGCTAACGGAACTCAGACGCTCTTAGACGCTAAAAACAGGCTTGTTCTGCGGCTAACGGAACTTAGACGCTCTTACAGGGGTTTGGGCAGCCGTTTGGCAGCAAATTCCGGCGCTAAGAGTCGCTGAGTTCCGTTAAAACACGAAGTTTGCCAAATTCAGCGTCTAACGGTCGCTGAGTTCCGTTAGCGCTCTCCCCATCAGCCAGGGCGGACGGGCTCCGCCCCACTCCTGGCCCCACTCCCGGCCCCCAGCCGCGCCAACCACCCTGCGCCGCAGGCCTACGTCCGCGCCGCCGCCTTAGCGCTCCATCTCCTGCTTGTACTGGCCGGGCGTCACACCCTCGTACTTTTTGAACACCCGGATGAAGGTGTTCACATTGCTCCAGCCGGCCAGGGCGGCCACATCATGGATCTTCAGCTCCGCCTGCTCGTTCATAATCCGCTTGGCCTGCTTGACCCGGTAGGCGCTGAGGTAATCCTTGAAGCTCTCCCCGGTTTTTTCCTTGATCAGCTGGCTGATGTAATTGGGCGACAGGTTAAAAGATTCCGCCATATCCGTCAGCGAGATGTCCAACCGGTAGCGCTCATGCACGTAAGCCACCATCTGGCTGGCCACCGAGTGATCCTGCTCCTTGCTCCGGTCGCGGACATATACCGCCACCCGCAGCAGCACCTCCCGGAGCTGGCCGCGGTGCTCCACGGTCCGGCGACCAGAGTCTGCCGCGGGGTACACGGGCAGCCCGCCGGGAATAATCTCGGAGACCGGCTTGTTCAGATGATGCAGAATCCGGCTGATGGTGGTCATCATGGCATACAGGAACAGCTGCAGCGTCTCCTCCCGGTCCTTCGCCCTTCCTTCATTCTCCTCCCAGACCCGGTCGAACAGCTCCGCCGCTTCCTCCGGCCGCCCCTGAAGCACACACACCGTCAGCTCCCGCTCCGCATCCAACGGATAATAACAGCCCATTCCGGACCGGTGCTCCATCTCCTCGAAGGTGATGACCGGGTGCTGATCCTGAACCTGCCGTTCCTCCAGCAGCTTCACTGCCGTTACATACGATTCCTTCAGCACCGCCCCACTCTCAACCGGACGTCCCGCGGCGGCCGTAATCCGGATGCCGAACCGCTCCTCCACACCCGCCACCGCACTCAGCACCAGCTTGCGCAGCGCTTCCGTGCCGCTGTATTTCAGCAGGATGGCATAATGGAGATGATCCAGCTCCACGCTGTCATTGGGCCCATACGCATTCAGATGCTCCAGAACAATCAGCACCGCCTGGGCTTTGATTTCCAGCATTGTCTCCAGGGTATACGCCTCACCCCACAGCTTATCCTCCATAAACTCCAGCACCACCACCACAGAAGGACCCTCCAGCCACTCCAGCTCATGCCGCCGGATCCCTGCCTCTGCCTGACCACCCGGCATTAATCCGAGAATCAGGTCACGCATGAATTTCTTCTTGAGGGGGAGCCGGTTATGCTGAAGCATCTCCTGAAGCTGGTCATTGGCCGTTTGTATACGCCCGGCATACTCCCGGATAAAGGCGAATTCGTCCATCACCATGGGCTCCCCATCCTTCGAAAAGGAGCTCACCGCCCCGCGGACCGGCTTATACAGCTTGTTGGCCGCCACCAAGGAAACCGCAACACCCAAAGCCATCATGACAGCGTAGAACTGCAGCAGCTTCTTCAGGACCCCCGTCAGCCCCTGTCCCCAGGTATGCTCAGGGAGCGAATACACGTAATAGAGCTTACCCAGGCTGTCCGACTTGGCAATGAACACCTGCCTGCCGTCCAGCTCGAACTCGGCGTAACGGGCATTCTCCTCCAGTCCCGCCAGCACCGCTTCCGCTTGATGCACATGTTCCCCTGCGGCGTCCCCTGCTCCCATCCACTCCTTGTCGTACAGCAGCTTGAAGCTCTCCTGATCCGATCCGGAAACCGGATAAAACTGATCCTGATAGAAGGAAATCACGATCATAATTCCTTCCCCGTTGGGGAGCGGCTCATGCTGCACAAAGGTGACCAGCGGCCCTCTCGAATCGGGCTCGCCATTTTCCGTAACCGGACTCCTGCTGCCAGCGGCCTGCTTTGTCTGCACCATGGCCGTGGAGGGAAGAGCACGGGTTTCCTCGAAGGCCTCCAGCCACGCTGCCGTACCGCTGTCAAAATTCATAAACCGGTAATACTGCTCCCGGGTCATGGTACTGTAGGGGGTAATGATCAAATCCCCGCCCTGCTTGACCACATCGATTTGATACCCAAAATTTGTAAAAGCATTCATATTTGCCTTCAACTCATTAAACACATTGGTGATGACAAAATAATCCTTCTCCTGTTCACGGGCATACGAAAGGATGTCCTTCTTCACCCGGAGCTGGGCCGCATAATTAAAAGCCGCGTTAAGCTTCATATCCATCCGGGTGCGGGCCTGGTCCATAAACGCCCTCCGTTGGTTAAGCAGCTCTGTCTGAATGATTTGATTATTCTGAAAAGCAAACACCAGTCCGGCAATAACCGTATAAAGCAGCGTAATGGTAATACAGGCAGCCAGCAGCTTCCTCCAAAATCTCTTTTTCATGTTGTTCCCCCTGTAGCAGGCCAAAAGAATGCGCTTACATTAATTTCTTCTTTTTTTACTCCGAGATGTAAGCAATAGTATAGCCCACGCCGGCCTTCCAGGTAAATCTCCAGTTTCCATACTCATCGACAGAATCTATACTGTGCCTGATTGCAAAAGCCTTCCCGCCGTGTGGAATGTGGGTTTTGGAGAGAGCCGCGATTATAGCGATTTACGGCACGGAAGCCCTGTTGCTAATATAAATCTAAAGCGCTTTCAAAAAAAGCTGCCCCAACCAGACAAGGAGTGTCGTCCATGGAAACTAAGCTCAAGAACCGGACGGTTCTGACCGGCTTCCACCCGGATTGGCGGAGAATCGCCAAATGTGTGAAGAGAGACCGATTTTTTTATCTGCTGTTGATCCCGTTTGTTCTATGGTATCTTATGTTTGCCTACAAGCCCATGTACGGGCTGCAGATTGCCTTCAAGGAGTTCAGCGTATTTAAAGGCATTGCAGCAAGTCCATGGATCGGCTTTGACCACTTTATCTCCTTTTTTCAGAGTCCGTACTTTGTCCGCACCTTAGTCAATACCCTCCTGATCAGCCTCTACAGTCTGATATGGGGTTTTCCCGCGCCGATTATTCTGGCCCTGCTGCTCAATGAGGTCCGCAATGTGCTGTTTAAAAAGGCGGTCCAAACTCTGACCTATCTGCCCCACTTTATTTCCGTGGTGGTGGTGGCGGGGATCGTCACCAACTTCCTGGCGCCCAGCAACGGGCTGGTGAACATTATTATGGCCAAGCTCGGCTTCGAAAAGATTTATTTCCTCACGGTTCCCGAATATTTCCGCACCATCCTCATCTCCATGAACATCTGGAAGGAAGCCGGTTTTGGCGCGATCCTGTACATTGCCGCCTTATCCGGCATCAACCCCGAGCTGTACGAAGCGGCCGTTATTGACGGGGCCAATAAGTGGAAGCAGGTTTGGCATGTCACCCTTCCCGGGATTCTGCCCACAGTGATGATCATGCTGATCTTGCGGATCGGCAATATTCTGGATGTAGGCTACGAGGCGATTATTCTCCTGTACCAGCCGGCCACCTACGAAACGGCGGATGTCATCAGCACCTATATGTACCGGGCGGGGATCAGGGAGGGCCAATATGACCTGACCACCGCTGTGGGCCTGTTCAACTCCGCCGTGGGCCTTGTCCTGGTGATTGCCGCCAACAAGCTCAGCAAGAAATTCACAGAGAGCGGTTTATGGTAAAGAGAGGAGTCCTCCTATGAAATTGTCCAAGGGTGAAAAAGCATTTTCCATATGCAATCATATTTTTCTGGCATTGCTGGCGCTCAGCACTGTGTATCCCTTTTTGTATGTGTTATCCGCCTCCATCAGCTCGGGGGATGCCGTGGTTACCGGCAAGGTTATGTTTTGGCCGGTAGACCTTACCTTCGACGCCTACAAGCAGGTGCTGAAGGAAAATTCCCTGTGGATGGCGTATGCCAACACGATCTATTACACCCTGGTCGGTACGGTAGTGAACGTGGTGTTTACCATCTTCGGTGCGTATCCCCTATCCAAGAAGCGTCTCCTGGGACGGGGCGCCATCGGCTTTTTTATCGCCTTCACCATGCTATTCAGCGCGGGTATGATCCCGTTTTATCTGAACCTGCGGGAGCTGGGGCTCATTAATACCCGGACCGCCATTATCTTCGCCTTTGCCATCAGCACCTTTAATGTGGTGATCCTTCGTTCCTTCTTCCAATCCATTCCCGAGGATCTGGAGGAGGCGGCCAAGGTGGATGGTGCCACTGACGCACAGGTTCTTTGGCGCATTGTGCTGCCCCTCTCCAAGCCGTCCCTTGCCGCTATATCCCTCTTCTATGCCATAAACCGCTGGAACGGATATTTCTGGGCCATGGTCATTCTGAAGGATGAGGATAAAATTCCGCTGCAGGTGCTGCTGAACAAGCTGGTAGTCAGTATGAAGCCGACGGAGGACATGATGATGACCTCTGACGTGGCCGCCTTCAGCCAGGAAACCGTTATTTACGCCACCATTGTCCTGTCAGTGGTGCCGATTGTCGCCGTTTATCCGTTTATCCAGAAATACTTTGTAAAGGGCGTTATGATCGGTTCTATCAAGGGTTAGTTGAACCGTTACCATAAAAGCATAGCAACACTAAAAAGGGAGGTTTTTTTCATGAAACAAACCATCATCCGTCCTGCAGTATGCTCCATCATGGCATTGGCCCTGGGCGGCTCCTTACTGGCAGGCTGCGGAGGCAATAGCGGCGCGGAAGAACCAACAGCAGGCAGCCCGTCTCCTGCAGGAGCGGCGGCATCCCCGCAAACAAGCGTAAAGGCCAGTGACAAGCCCCTTTCCCTGTCGGTCCACCTGATGTTCGACGGGAACGTATTTAACGAATCCTGGGCCGTGTTCAAAAGAGCCGCTGAATTGACCAATGTTTCCCTGAAGGCCACTCTCCCCAAAACCGTAACGGACCGCAAGGAGGCCTTCAACATGATGATGGCCTCCGGGGAAATCAGCGATATTGTCATGTCCACCAAGGCCAATATGGATAAATTCGGCCAAGAGGGCGCCTTTGTTCCCCTGAATGACCTGATCGACAAACATGCGCCCAACATCAAGGCCTTCCTGGCCAAACGCCCGGACGTAAGAAGCGTGGGCACCGCCGCCGACGGCAAAATGTACTTCCTGCCCTTCGCCCCCGATGGTGAAGCAGCCTCCGGCTGGTTTATCCGCCAGGACTGGCTGGATAAATTGGGCCTGTCCTCCCCCAAAACGGTGGATGATTATTATAAGGTGCTGAAGGAATTTAAGGAGAAGGATCCCAACGGCAACGGCCAGCCGGATGAAATCCCCTTCTTCAGCCGTTCCGCCTCGGGTGTTTATGAGCTGCTTTCGCTATGGGCCGCCGACCAAGGCTATGCCCTGAAGGACAACAAAATTGTCTACGGCCCTCTGGAGCCGGAATACAAAGAGGGGATCGCGTCTGTCGCCAAGTGGTACAAGGAAGGGCTGATCGACAAGGAAATTTTCACAAGGGGCACCAAAGCGCGGGATATTCTTCTCGGGAACAATACCGGCGGCTCCAACCATGACTGGTTCGCCAGCAACGCCTCCTTTAACGATACGCTGAAGGATAAGATTACCGGCTTCAAATTCCTGCCCATCGCACCTCCTGCCAACAGCAAGGGCAAGATTGTGGAGCCCACAGCGCGGGCAGTGGTGAAATCCGACGGCTGGGGCATCTCCGCCAGCAACAAACACCCGGTAGAGACCATCAAGTTCTTCGATTTCTGGTACACCGAGGAAGGCAGAAGAATGGCCAACTTCGGGGTGGAAGGACTGACCTACACCATGGTGGACGGCAAGCCCAAATTCACCGATGAAATTCTTCAAGGCGGTCAAGTGACCCAGAACCTGTACAAATATGGCGCCCAAATTCAATTCAGCTTCCACCAGGACTTCGAATATGAACGCCAATACCTGAACAGCATTGCGGACAAGGGTATCAGCGAATACATCAACAATAAGTATATCCGCCAGCAGATTCCGATTCTGGCTTACACCACGGAGGAGGAGAAGAAGCTGGGGAACATGGAGGCCTCCATCAACACCTATACCAGCGAAATGGGCCAAAAATGGATTCTCGGCGCCCAGCCTCTGGAAGCCACCTATGACGCTTATGTCAGCAAGCTGAAGACACTGGGCATTGAAGAGGTACTGAAGATCAAGAACGAAGCCTACCAGCGTTATCTGAAGCAATAGCCGCCGTTGGCTGGAACGGGACCTGATCCATCCCTGGACTCAGGTCCTTCCTCTCTTCCGGCCAAACACCATCGTATTTGAACGATATTTTCACATGATCCGGCGACATTAATGAAATAGGGTTTATGGTATGGTATACCATGAAAGCTCGCCCAAATGACTGAACAGGAGGTTACACGCTTGAAACGATTCTTTTCGAAAGCGCTGTCTATCATGTTGGTTGCCGCTTTATTATCCGGTATGGGAATGGGTCTGATCCCGTCTTCCCGCGCTCATGCGGCTGCGCCGGGAACCGATCTTCTGGCCTCTATAACGCTGAAAACAGGGGAGAATGTAAAGGTCAGCTCGGAAAATACGAACCGCAAGGCCCCTCTGGCCGCCTCCCATGACGGAAGCAGCTATTGGCAGTATGGCGGCTCGGCCGCCAACATTTTCCCGACTGCAGGCAATACCGCTTCATTGTGGGTAGCCGTAGATTTGGGTTCTGCTCAAGCTGTGAATGAATTCCGTTTTGACATTCCTACCAGCTTCTCCAACGCCCAAAAACGGATGTCGGGTTATGAGGTGCTGTACAGCACAAGCGAAGAAGCTTGGACAAACCTGCCCGCCACCAACAACTCAAGCGCCAGTGTCCTGGATTGGTCCAACAATGCATGGGCCTTGGCCAAGCATGTTGCCGTTCCGGCAGCTGTTACACCCGATGATCCCAACTGGGGCGCCTCTCTTACACCCGGTAATTCCGCTTGGACAGCGACCTCCACAGGTCCTCTGTCGGCTCCGGTGTCGGCACGGTATGTCCTTATCCATTTTACGTTAATTCCGGGCAATCCGGGCACCTTGGGCGCTTCCGGCCTCACGGTGCTGAGTGCTGGTGACTCCGCCGCTTCTCCCGCTGTTGTTCCTGTATCCGCCTCTTATGAAAAGGGCAGCGGCAGCACAGTAACAGCCAACCTCCAGCTTCAGGGCGATACTCTTGCCGGAATAAAGGCAGGCCCCACCGTAGCGGAGGCCGTTTACCTGGTGATGGGACAGGATTATTCACTGTCTGCCCCTTCCGGCGGAATCCAGCAGGTTGTGCTCGCAGCCGGATATCTGGAGACTCTCCCCCAAGGGACCACTACACTGGGCTTTCAATTCACAGGGGGAACGATAGTGCCCTTTGAGCTGAATGTCACATCACCCTTGTATTCGGATGTTTACATGAATGATTATGGCAGCGGTTACGCTTTGATCGAGCCCTCTTATCCGGGAATGAGCCTGACTGTTGGCCGTCCGGCTGTAGTGGATGCCCATGCCTCTTCCGGCAAGTTCCCAAGCTTCCGCATTGTGAAAGCTCTGCCGGGCACCACCATTACCGGAACGCTTTACGGCCCCGGAGGCGCTGCAGCGTACAGCTTTCCTGCCGTGAACGCAGACACACAGACAGAGCTCACCGTACCGGACACCGTTGCTCTGGCCAACGGCACCTACAAGGTTTCCTTCACCCTCACCAACCAGGGCGGAGCCCTTTACGACACCTTTTACTTCACGGCTATTGACCGGTTTGATTTATACAAGTCGGTTACCCATCCGCTTCATTCCGGCAATGCCAATGTAGCCAATGTGAGTCCCGATTCCTGGGCAAATGAAGCTTATCCCGCCCTTCAGCTGGATGATGCGGGCAGGATTGCCTATGTCCCGGATTACAAGGGCAACCGGATCATGGATTATTCCGATGTCGGCTACAAGGGAGGCGGTACAGCCATCCCCAACGTGCCGGTGCGCGCCAAGGTAGCGCCGCTTGCGGACAATACCCAGGATGCCTGGCAGTCCATTCAGGATGCCATTGATTATGTTTCCATGTATCCCATTCAGGAGGATGGCTTCCGTGGTGCGGTTTATCTGGAGCCGGGAGTATTCCGCATCAGCAAACCTCTGACCATTGCAGCCTCCGGCGTGGTGCTGCGTGGAGCGGGTGCCGGAACCCCAACTCCTGTTGCAGGCGACGGTTCTGCAGCTAACCCCTACAACCAGCAAATCGCCAATGAGGAGGAAGAGCCGGATACCACCAAGCTTATTGCCACGTGGACCCTTAGCCCGTCCTATACACCGCCGGCCAACCATTCCGCAACCGGGGGCAGTCCGTATGACAAGTCCATGAAGGGTACCATGATTTACATTACGGGACCCAAAGCCTCCACTCCCGCCAATGTGACGGTGGAAATTACGGACCAGTACGTAGGAGCCGGGCAAAATTCCGTTCATGTTGCACGTACAGACGACTTCTCCGTGGGGGATGTAGTTTCCGTAAGAAAGGCCGTCAACACCAACTGGGTGAAGGCCATGTACATGGACAAAATCGATGGCGCCAGCAGCTGGCTGACCAACGGCACGCTGGAAAGCGGCTTTGCCGGAATTCCTTTCTCCGCCGAACGGACAATTCTTGCCATTGATGCGGCAACAGGAACCATCACCTTCGCCGAACCCCTCTCGGATAATCTGGACCGGCGCTGGGGCGTTTCCACTCTTGCCAAATCACCGGAGGACAACCGGATCAATCATGTGGGTGTGGAGAATATCCAGGGTATCTCCCACTTCTACAATACGGACAGCAAACCCGCCCTGCAGAAATACGGCTCCCATTACCTGTCCTATAACGATGAGAACCATGCCCAGGTCTTCGTGGCTATGGTGAATGTGCGCGACGGGTGGATGCGGAATTTCGTCACCTATCAGATCGACAGCGCCTTTGTCACCGACGGCAGCTCCCGCAATATTACGGTTCAGGATGGTTATGTGCTGGACCCGGTCAGCCTGATGGATGCCGGAGAGCGCAGATACTCCATATATTACAGAAAATCCCAATTCATGTTTACCCAACGGGTACATGCCCGGTATATGCGCCATGCCTTTATTGTGGACTCTTATACCTCCGGTCCCAATGTGTTCTATGACAGCAGCAGCGAATATACCTCCAATGCCTCGGAGCCCCACTTCCGCTGGTCCTCCGGGGGATTGTACGACAGCACCACCGCACGGTTTTATCTCCAGAACCGGTGGAACATGGGCACCTCCCACGGCTGGGCGGGCGTCAACTATCTGATCTACAATTCCACCGGGCCTTTTATGGTGACACAGCCCCAGCTTACACCGAACTATATCATGGGCCAATGGTTCGACAGCGCGACCAACCGCCTGGGCTCCGCCACCAATCCGGAAACCGGACGCCAGAAGACGGACAAGGGCACATCCGAGAATATGACAGCGGCCAAAATGAACGGCGGTATGGTCCCCAACTTTGAGGCTTATGAGTACGGGATCAATAAAAAGCTGTCTCCCCAAGGAGACCGGTTGCCGGAGAGCCTGTACGTTCAGCAATTGGTTAACAGCCACGGTGCAGAGGCTGCGGCTGTCATTAAGGAAAATACTGTTCCTCCCATCATCGACCGGTCCAGTTCCTACAAGCCCAAGCTAAGGGATTTGCAGGTGGAGGGCCAAACCTTGCCCGGCTTCTCGCCGGAGGTTTCAGGCTACAGCTATCACCTGCCGCTGGATTACGATTATTCCAAGCCGCCGGTCATCACCGCTGTTGCGGAGCCGGGAATTGCTGTAGACATTGCCTATCCGCAGCATAACAGCAGCGAACCCGTGCTCATTACGCTGACTGATGCCACCGGTGTAAAGAATTTTTACAAGGTGAGCTTTGCCTCCACTCCTAAATCCCCCATTGTTCTGGCCAGCGACCAGCAGGTGGATGCCAGCAATCAGAACTATGCGGTGAACGTGCTGAACCCCAATGACTATGCCGGACCAACCTCCGTAAGATGGGCAGCCAGCGGAGCCGTATGGATCAGAATGTACCTGGGGGAAAAGGAGCAGACTCTGCACGGGGTACAGGTGGGCTTCACCCAGCATGCGACCAGCCCCCGCACCTATAAGCTGCGCATCGAATATTCGGCAGACGGGCAGAATTGGTCCTTCGTCCCTTCCGGCACCGTAACAGGCGGCGGGACGGAATCCGTACCGGTGGAGTGGACTACCGACGGGCAGACTTACTATAACGCACTGACCCTTAACCCCGGAAGCGCCTCTGCGGCGGAAAATACGCTGCAGACCTTTACCTTCGACGAGCCTGTGAAGGCACGCTTCATCCGGATTGCCGGAAACGGCAATACCACCGGCACAGGCAACAACGCGTGGAGCGTCTATTGGCGGCTGCGTCCGCTGCTTACGGGAGGCATCTCCTCCTATGCGCCTCCTGAGGCCGTGGCCATTACAGGCCCGGCATCCGTGATTGCCGGCTCCGCCGTGGGGCTGCAGGCTCAGGTGACGCCGGAAGCGGCATTGGTGAAGGAGGTTATATGGAGCTCCAGCAACCCCAGTGTTGCATCCGTGGACTCCAAGGGCAATGTAACAGGCCATGCGGCAGGAGACGCCGTGATTACGGCCACCACGGTGGACGGGCGGTTTGCGGCACCGGGTCTTCTGGAGCAGGCAGCGGCCAGCCACCCCATAAAGGTGCAAGCAGGGGTGATTGAGGAACCGAATGAGGATAATACCGGCTCCCCGGGGTCGGGTCCGGCAATGGGCGGCGGCCAGCCGGTCCAAACCGGCAGCTCCTCCACGAAAACCCTTGCTGCCGGGCAAGCCGGAGAGGTTAGTCTGAACGGACTTGTTATAGTATCCGTGCCGTCCCAAGCGGCAGCCGGAGAAATCACCTTAACGGTGGAGCAGGTGAAGGCGGACATGATCCCCGTGCTTCCCGCCGGTTCGGCTTTGGGCGGCGGGGTGTATGAAGTGTTGAAGCAGGGTTCCTCTGCGTTAACGAAGCCCTTTGCGCTGACCGTTCAGTTCGATCCGGCCAAAATACCGGCAGGGCGCAAAACAGCGCTGTTTTATTACGATGAAGCAGCCAACGCCTGGGTTGAGCTGAAGGACAGCAAGGTGGAGGGCAATAAAATGACCGCATCCACCGACCGTTTTGGCAAGTATACGGTTATGGCAATTCAAGAAAAGTCCGGGTTGCCTGGCATCCCCGTGTCCTTCCCAGACGTATCCGGCCACTGGGCCGAGGCCGTGATTAAACAAGCGGCAGGCAGCGGCATGCTGGAGGGGTACCCGGACGGCAGCTTCCAGCCGGACCGGGCGGTGACACGGGCGGAGTTTGCCGCCATCCTGGTGAAAGCCCTCCAGCTGCCGGATGCGGACGCTGCGGCAGTGTCCTTCGCCGATGAGGCTGCCATCGGGGAATGGGCGAAGAAGCCCATCGGCCAGGCGCAGCGGCTGGGCATTGTTTCCGGCTATGAGGACGGCACCTTCCGTCCCCAGGCGGAGGTGACCCGGGCCGAGATGGCCGTGATGGCGGCACGCGCTTTGGGCCTTGATGCGGCGGGCAGCAGCGCTGGCTCCGGATTTGCCGATGACGGGCAAATCCCTGCCTGGGCCAAGGGCGCGGCAGCGGCCTTGAAGGAAGCGGGCCTTGCCCAAGGAAAGGAAGGCGGCGCGTATGCCCCCGCCGATTCCACCACCCGGGCAGAGGCGGTTACCCTGCTGCTGCGAATGGCCGCTTATAAGAAGCAGTAGCTCATGCGTGAACGATGCAGCCATAGCATACCGCAATAGCATGCGGCAGTAGTGCAGTAGCTTGCGGCGGTTGCTTGCGGCGGTTGCTTGCGGCAATAGAAAGAGGCTTGCCCGATGGCAAGCCTCTTTTCCTTGTTTTCGCGCTTCGTCGACGTACCCCCGGGGTGTAACGGACCGTCGTTCCGTTATTCTCCCATTTCGCGCCTTTTTGGCCGTTTCGCGGACACACAATCCGCTATTTCGGCTTTTGGACATTCCAGCCGCATCTTTTTCCCCAAATAAAGGATTCTCTGTCCGTTCAGCAGCCAGAATGGCATGATTCAGCGAAATAGCGGAACCTGTGTCCGTTAGGCGCACTGTCCGCTAGGCACACTGTCCGCTAGGCTCGCTCCCCGTTAGGCGCACTGTCCGCTAGATGCACTGTCCGCTAGGCTCGCTCCCCGATAGGCGCACTGTCCGCCAACCAGCCCCCTCCGCACAAGTGCGGAAGGGTGCGCCGGTGAGCCCGCCCCGCTATCCGCATCAAACTAAATCCGCTTCCACACCTTCTCCGGCGGATGCACGGGTTGGGTCTCCACCACCGAACCATCCTCCAGCCGCAGCCAGGTGGCGAACTCCGCCGGATTCTCCTCATCCAGCCGGATTACCCGGGCGCCCCGGAGCATGCCTTCCTTGCCATAGGCCCCTTCCTGGCCATACTCTCCACAGCCCGAAGCCCGGCCATAGTGCAGCCGGATGCCGTGCAGCTCGCCCCAAAAGTCGTTGACATGGTCATGCCCGGCGAATACCCCCCGCACATCCCCCATGTCCAAGAAGGCGGTGAACAACCCGGAATTCACCTTGGGACAGCCCATCCCCTCGTAGTTGACACCATAGCAGGTATGATAATCCCACAGCTGGTTGTACTCCGGCAAGGGGATATGGAAGAAGGCTAAGGCCGGAACCGGGACCCCGCCGTTTCCACGCTGCAGCCGGCCGGCCCGCTCCTTGTACCAGCCGATCTGGCCGTGGGTGATCCACTGGTAACCGCCCACAGGATGATCCGTATGCCCGCCGGAATCCAGCAGGTACAAGGCTGCCGCCGGCCGCTGCCCGTCACCGGAACGGATTTCCAGACAGCAGTTGCCCAGCCTGTCCTCCAACTGCGGTCCCGCTTCCGTCACACACCCCGGCAGTTCCTGCTGCAGGGCAATCAGCTGCTCCTTGGACACGTCATGGGCATCGGCATCGTGGTTGCCGAACACAGCAGCCCACTTCACACCCGACTCCGTTGCCGCCTTAACGGCCTTCCGGTAGGAGGCGAAGGGATCGTGGCAGGCCTCGCTGTGGATGACATCGCCGGTAAACACCACCAGATCCGGCTTCTCCACCTCGATTACCCGCTTCATAAGAGCGTAGGACTGCTCGTCCCCCGGCTCACCGTTTTTCCAGTGGATATCCGTAAATTGCACAATGGTAAAAGCTCCATTTTCCCCGAATTGCAGCATGTTTGTCTCTCTCCCTATATGGTGTGACTGAAAACCCGCCAGAGTTTCCAGACACACTGGTTTTTGCCATTATACTCCTGGACAGGGAGAATGAAAATATATTTTTCTTAACTGGAGGCGCTGGTGTATTTGCGGAGGCTGGCCGTGAAGAATACGGAGGCTCCAATAAACAGAACAGCCATAATCCCTGCTCCTGCCAGAAGCGCCGCCAGGGGAGGCTCCTGCACAAGCGCCTGCGACGGCACAGATACAATGAAGCCCAACGGGAACACCCAGGTTAGCGCCAGCCGGACAAACCGGGGATACATCCCCATTGGGTAACGTCCCGCCTGCATCAGATCCTCCATGATCCAGAGCAGATAGGTCCCCCTGTACCAAAAAGCCATGGAGCTGAGAAACAGCATCAGGGAATAGAGAATGCCGATGGCGACGGCAAGAGCAGCGGCAAAGACCACCAGGGCCCCCCACGATACAGCTTTATCCATACTGGCCAAAGCCAGGATGATAACCCCCACACTGACAGCCATGTGAAAAACGGACCACGGGGACCATTTTCGCAGACTGACATAAAATTGCTTGGAAACCGGGCGCAGAAGGGTATAATCGAAGGTTCCCTGTTCGATTTCGCCGTCCATCCCCCCAAGCAGGTTCATACTCGGGCCAATCACCAGATTTTTCACCGATTGCACCAGCAGGTATACACCCAGTACAGCCAGTGTTTCCGGCATGGTCCAGCCATTCAGGCTTTCATTGTTCCGGAACAGCACCCAGATGCCGCCGATGCTGCCCGCCAGCTCCAGCACCGCCTTGAGCAGATGGAGCAAGAAGTTAAGCCGGTACGCCGATTCCTCCTGCAAGGCCATCCGGATAAAGGTCACCACCAGTTTCAGCTCTTTCATGTTTTGCCTCAGCCTCCCACAGCGGAATAGCGGCGTACGCCTTGTTTGTTGATATAAAGGCAGATGCCCGTAAATAAGGCCAGCCAGATCCCCTGCATGGCGAAGCCCCGGACCAGCTCCTGACCGGACAAGCTCCCCATCAGCACCTCCACCGGGAAGGAGAGCATGTAGCGGTACGGAAGCACGGAGGCCAAGCGATTCAGCGCACCGGGAAAAAGCGCCACCGGCGCCACCTGCCCGGCCAAGAGATAAAACAAGGTGTCGTTGACACTCAGCAAAGCGCCGGATTGGCGGGTCCAGAAGGCCACAAGGGATAGACAATACGCCAGCAAAAAGCGGACTCCCACAGCCAGCAGCATAGCCCCTGCAGCCAGTGGGATATGCTCCGGGCCAATACCCATGCCGGTGTCCACCCCCAGGCATACCCCCAAAACCAACGCCACTGCCAGCACAAAGGGCACACAAACCAGCTTTACTGCCAGCTCCTGCCCGATAGCACCATAGACAAGAGGCAGCGGACGCAGCAGCGCACTTGAGATGGAGCCGTTGTGGATCATCTGGGCCGTGGACCAGTGGGTGGTTGGGTAGGTCAGCTGATTGACGACGATGACGCACAGGTAATAAACAGCGAAGCCGTTCCGGTCATAGGTGCCGATGGTGCCGTTTCCCGCGGCTGTCATCCACACAAACAGATAAATCAATGGCCCGGTCATCCACCCTAAGGCGAGGGTCCAGAAGAAGCCTTTTGCCGAGAGATATCCAAATAATTGAGCCCGGATCATTGCCCATCCCCCACGCCAATTCATCGGGCCACCTCCCCAGAAAACAGCTTGTCGATGACCGCTTCCACCGGCGGATCGGTGATGCTGAACTCCGCCAAATCGGCTGTCTGCATCAGCATCGCGCTGGCTTGCACCGCATTCTCCTTGCGCACCCGCAGCGAATAGGCGCCGCTTTTGCTTTCGGTCAGCTCCGCAGGAATCCCCCGGCTGTCCAGCAGCTCCTGGGTCAGCTCCCCGTTCTCCGCCAAGGCCAGCCGGATCATTTTGTAAGGCATAAGCTGCTCCGACAATCCCGACAACGGACCGTCGAAGGAAAGCCTTCCTCCGGTGATCAGCATGACCCGGGGACATAAGGAGGTGATATCCGCCATATAGTGGCTGGTCAGAATCACCGTTGCCCCATACCTCCGGTTATATTCCCCGATATATTCCCGCAGCCGCATCTGCATGGTCACATCCATCCCCAGTGTCGGCTCATCCAGGTACAGGATTTCCGGGCGGTGCAAAAGAGCCAGGATCAGCTCGCACTTGGAGCGTTCCCCCAACGACAGGTCCCGCACCCGTTTGGGCATCAGCTTATCCACATCCAGCATGAAGGCCAGCTCCGTAAGCCGGGTTTTGAAGGCTGCCTCCGGAACCTGGTAGATATCCCGGAAGATGGTCATACAATCGAACACGGTGTTGTTCCATTGCATCTGACTGCGGTTTCCCATAAGCAGGCTGATCCTCTGCAGATAGCGTTTTTCCCGCTTCCAAGGGACATAACCTGCCGCCTCCACCCTGCCGCTTGTGGGACAGAGCAAGCCGGAGAGCAGCTTCAGCGTTGTGGTTTTGCCTGCGCCGTTGGGGCCGATGACCCCCAGCATCTCTCCCTGCCGGATGGAAAAGCTGATGCCGTCCACCGCCTTTACCTCCATAAATTCGGGCTTTAACAGGCTGGCAAAGGCTGACCTCAAGCCTCCCTTGCGGACAGGCACCCGGTAAATCTTCGTTAATTCCTCCGCCATAATATGCGGCATATTCCCACCTCCACTTTGATCGCAGCTTATTCGGATCCCAGTATAGCAAACCCAAACCAGGGTGGTGTATAGTTGGAGGGTTAGGGTCTGTCTTCAAACCCGCTTGGGGGCATCTTTTACCGCCTTTTCGTCCCAGGCTGTCGTTACTTTCGCTTGACGTACCCCCGGTACGCCTTCACAAAAGTGCCTTGCCTGGAACGAAAATTCGCCAAAATCTGTTCCCCTCGGAGTTTGAGGACAGACCCTAGGATAAATAGCTGTTCACAGGAGGCCGGTTAGGATGGAGGAATGGGGAGAGGTTGAAATTACGCTGGAGCAGGCCCTTCGCCTGCGGCATATGGACCCGGCGCGGCTGGCGCAACAGGCGGACATCCAGCGCAGCCAGCTGAATTTATACCTGAGGAATGAAATCAAACGCCCCGATCTCCAGGTTCTGGCCCGGATTTGCACGGTGCTACAATGCGGGGCCGGGGACATCATCCGTTTTATCCCGCCCCCGGCGGACCACCGGGACAGCCCCGCCCGGCAGTCCGGCTTCTACACCACCGGCCAGCTGGCCCAAATTGCAGGGGTGCATCCCAACACCATCCGCTTCTACGAACGGTGCGGACTGCTTTCGGAGGCCGGACGCGGTGCCAACGGCTACCGGCAATTTACGGTGCGGCACCTGGCACAGCTGCGTGTCTGCCGGATCATCCTGGGGGATCCGTATACCAACAGCACCCTGCGGAAAACGGCCTTCCGGATTGTGGAGGCCTTGAGGAAATGGGACCTGCCCCAGGCCCGGCGGCTGACGGACGAATATAAGCGGCTCCTGGAAAAGGAATATGCCGTTGCCCTGGAAACTGCAGCCCTGTTGAAGGCCTGGGCGGAAGGGGAAACCCTGGCCGTTCCCGGAGAGGGATACAGCCACAAGGAGGCGGCTGCGCTGTTGGGGGTAACCCCGGAGGTTCTGCGAAACTGGGAGCGCAACGGGTTGACCGCCCCCTCCCGGTCCGGCACGAACCGGCAGCGGATTTATGGAGGCAGCGATATGGCCCGGCTGCGGATTATCTATATGCTGCGGCAGAACAACTACAGCATCGCCGCCATCCGGAGCAGCCTGGCCGCCTTCGACAGCGGCAATCAGGCCGGGGCGGTGCTGGCGCTGAACCAGCCGGTGCTGGATCCGGAGAGCGAATACCTCCAGGCGGGAGACCATTGGCTGGAGGTGCTGGAGACCCTGTCCCGCAGCGCCGAAAAAATCCGGCGGATTGTGCAGGAATTGACGGACTGAAGGCTACAGCTGTACACCACCCCAATGCCCCCAGATAAACATATACCCAAGCAGCAACACTCTATCCGAACAGGCTTGATGCTAAGCGAACGAATACAGCCATGAAAAAACCGGATGCGGGACTTTTTTTGTCCCCATCCGGTTTTCCGTTTGTCTTCTGTTTATTCCACCACAACATGGGCAGCGGGGAGTCCCGCCGAGGAGACAGCCGCCACAAATCCCGCCCCAGGCTTCACTTCTGCGAAGATGGCAGCCCGACCGTTGGCCAGCTGCACCAGGCGGCTGCCCCGGGCGGTGCCCAGATTATCCAGCAGCCTGCCGTCACCCGCCCCGGAGAATCGCACGAAGCAGGCGGCATCGGCGCAATACACCCCATTGGTGTCGTAAGCCTCCGCCTCCAGCAGCACCCGGTCCTCCGCCACCCGGCGGGCGGTCAGCCGGAGCTGGGCCGGTGCCGACCAAACAGCCGTCTGGTAATGCAGCTGCACCTGATCCTCCACAGCCGCTTCTAACCCTACAGCGGTGCCATTCCCCGCTCCGGTGTTGACGCTGTCGTTCTTGCCGAGGGTACCGCCCCAGCCTACAGCCTTCAGTTCATTGCTTCCCTCCGGCAGCAGCACATCCCACCGCAGACCGGCGCAGGGGAAATCCTGGCTGTTCCGCTCCTTCACCCCTTGGCTTTCACCGTTGACGAACAGTTCCACAAAGCGGCAGTTGGAGTAGACCCGAACCCGCTTCTTTTCCCCTTCCTTGCCCCAGCGCACCTTCCAGGAGTGCCCGTAAATCCGCACCATCGGCTCCTTGCTCCAGTAGGACTGGAACACATAGAAGGATTCTTTTTTGGTCAAATCCCGCTCCACAACACCCTTCTGGTTCATATACGGCACCGGATTGTCCGGGCGGACCGGGGTGGAGAAATCCTTGAACACCCATTGGGCGGTACCCGTCAGCCAACCCATGGTTTCCTGGCACTTCAGATGCCAATCGATAAGATCGCAGAAGTAGGTTTCCGACCAGTCCCCCAGCACCGAAACCCGGGGATCACCGCCGGACATCAAGAAATCCCCGTCCCGCTCCTCCGCAGTCGTCCCTGAGGCAATCTCCGCAAAGCCCGTGTACGGCTTTTCCACATGGCGTCCCGCCATATTGTCCGCGCCCCATTCCATATGGAAGAAACGGTCGGTCTGCTCGAATTCATTTCGGGTATAGGTTTCATATTGGGTATAGATGCCCCTGTACCACCCGGCCCAGATGGAGGGGGAATAGACGTCGACGATATCCTTGCAGAATTCGCAGCGCCGGATGGCCGTCACCCGGGAGTCATCCAGATGATGGGAGAGCTCATGCAGCTCCTTCATAAAACTGCGGATAGCTTCCTTGTCAAAATAGTCGTAGTCCCCCTCCCAGTCGTTCTCGTTACCCAGCCCCCAGATGATGACGGACGGATGGTTGTAATGCTGGTCGATCATAGCCCGGAGCATGTCCCGGCATTGCACCTTGTACGCCTCATTGCCCAGTCCGCCGCGGCACCAGGGAATCTCCTCCCATACCAGGAGGCCCAGCTCGTCGCACAGCTCCAGCACCAGCCGGGATTGCTGGTAATGCCCCAGCCGGATGAAGTTGGCGCCCATCTCCTTCACCAGCTGCATCTCGGCGCGGATCATCTCCTCCGTCATGGCCGCCCCAACTCCGGCATGATCCTCATGGCGTTGGGTGCCGTTCAGAAGAAGCCGTTGGCCGTTTAAGCGGAAAGGACCCTTTTCCACAAATTCAAAATGCCGCACCCCAAAACGCTCTGCCACCCCCGTGTCTCCGGATGCTCCGGTGAGGGTAACCTCGCATGTGTACATGGACGGCTGGTCAGGGCTCCATAGCTCGGGCTCCTCCAGGCCAAAGGAAGCCAGCTCCTCCATCCCGTCTTGCGGCAGGCTGCACGCCTTCTCAAAGCGCCGGATTTCCGCTCCCGAAGGATCGCGGATAACCGCAGTCAGCCGGGTTTCGCCGGTTAGGCCTTCAGGATTGTACAGCCTGGCCCGGACGGAGATCTGCGCGCGGAAGCCGGGTTGTGCCGTTGATGTGTTGTTTGCTCCGGCCGCGGCCGTCCCCGCGTCTCCGGTGGCTAACGCGGATGCCGGGGCTGCCTCTTTTTCACCGACGCCACTTTTCGCCTCCGTCCTCACCTCCACATGCACCCGTTCCAGGGATACCGCCGGCACATACACCAGATGCACATGGCGGTAGATGCCCCCATACAGGTTAAAATCGCTGATATCCGAGGGCACTGTCTGCAGATCCCGGGAATTATCCGCCACTACGGCCAGCGGAACACTGTCTCCATACAAGGGATGCTGCCGGATGCGCTCCACCGCCTCCGTAATATCTACCGTAGATTCATCGTACCCGCCGTTATGCCGGGCGACCTCCTCGGTATGAATGAACACCGCCGATTTTTGGCCCACTCCCTCAAAATGAAGCAGCGTCCGCCCGCCGGGATACGGATTGTTGACCTGGAGCCGGGTCCGGTACCAGCCCTCTCCCTGGTAATATTTCACATCCGGATCAACGCCGTCGTGGCTATTGAAGCAATGGGGCAGGGACACCCTCTCCCACGGCAGATGAAAAAAGCTGTTAGGCAGCTTATCCGCCCGCCAGACCTCCCAAATTCCGCCCAACCCGCCTCTGTAATGCTCCCAGCCTTCTGTCAATGTAATGGATTGCATCGTACATTCCTCCTTCATCTATAAATGAATCTTACCAGAGGGGAAGTCTGCAAAGTCCGGGTCTATTATGATAAAATGTTGTTACATTACGGTGAGGACGGCGAATATACGTATGAAAATTCTCAACTACCTGAACCTGAACCAGCATCCGGTGCAATGCTCCTTCCGGGTAGACCGGACCCGGCAGTTCTCCGAGATTTACCATGCCCATCAAGGCATGGAGCTGCTGTTTGTACATGAGGGTACGATCCGGGTCGTGGTAAACCGCCAGATAGTTGACCTGACGGCAGGCAATCTGGTGGTGTTCCGCCCCTTCCAGCTCCACCGGGTGATTATGCGGACAGAGCCGGGCGGTGCTTATATCCGTACCCTGCTGGTATTCGAGCCGGGAGAGCTGGCGGAGCGCCTGGAAGCCTTCCCCTCCCTGCGCCAATTCCTCCAGCGGCTGTGGAAGGAGCCCCTGCAGCAGCAGGTGTTCCAGAACCTGCCGCTTGCGCGGACAGTGGACAAGCTGGAGGAGTACCGGCAGCGGATGGAGTCTGCGGCGCAGGCAGAGCTCTTAGAGGAGCAGATGCTCTGTCTGACAGATATGCTGGGGCATCTGAAGCGTCATGAGGAGCCGGAGCTGCTGCTTCACCGGCTTCCCCCGCCCCAGGGCTCCGCCGTGGCGGAGCAGGTGATGGAATGGCTCGAGGCGAACTACGCCGAGCCCTTCTCGCTGGAGCAGCTGGCCCAGGCGGTCCATCTGACGCCCAGCCACGTCTCCGCTGCTTTCCGCCAAGCAGTGGGCAGCACCATCACGGACTACCTCACGGCCGTCCGGGTGCGCCAGGCCTGTCTCCTGCTGCGGACCGGGGACAAAAGCATGGAGGAAATCGGCCAGGCCGTCGGCCTCCAGAACACCTCCTACTTTTGCCAGATGTTCCGCAAGCATGTGGGCCTAAGCCCCCACCGCTTCCGACGGTCCTTCCAGCGGACGGAATAGAGGGTGCTCCCGCTCCCGGCCTGTAGCAGAAAAATGCTTCCGCAAGCTCCCGTATCATATTCGGCGTCTACGCAGGATAGCGGAAACGGATTTCCGCTATTCTCCCGCTGCACCATGCCGGCACCGCAATAACGGAAGCAAATTTCCGCTATCGCGCAGGTTCCCCCCGCAGATGGGCCCCAGGAGGAGCAATAGCGGAAATTCCTTTCCGCTATTGCCCCGTAGCAGACATGCTGGGCCGCATAACGGAAAATACCTTCCGTTATTCCATAGGAGCGGCTGATGCCGCCCGGTTACCTCAACCAACGAAAAAAGCCCCTCCCGCGGAAATGCGGAAGGGGCTTGCTGTCATTTTAACCAGATAGGTATTTTCCCCACCAAACCTTAGTCGTCAGAGCTGAGAATGCCCAGAATGCGCAGCACGTACAGGAACAGGTTGATGAAGTCCAGGTACAGGCACATCACGGCCAGCGGAATCATTTCGTCGGAGAGGCCCTGCCGGTAACGGGAGATGTCATACAGGATGTAGCCGGAGAAAATCAGCACACCCAGCACGGAGATGCCCAGGCCCAAACCGCCGCCGAAGCCGCCTGTGAACAGGCCTACCAAGCTGAATCCTACCAGAGTGAACAGGCCGATGGTCAGCATGCCGCCCAGGAAGCTGAAGTCCCGCTTGGAGAAATACGCATAGAAGGACAGCGCGGCAAAACCCGCAGCCGTTACGGAGAAGGCGGTCAGCACCAGCGAGTTGCCGCCGATATTGGCGTAATGGGCAATCGTCGGGTACAGCGTTACGCCGCTTATGAAGGTAAAGGCGAACACAAAGGGGTAGCCGATGGCTTTTTTGCCTCTGCGGATCCAGAACGCCGAAATCACCATGACGAACTCCACCACCACCAGCGGCAGGAACAGCGCAGGGGGAACCATGGTTCCGATAGCCGTGCCGATGAAGGAGATGAGGACCGAAATCGTAAACATACGCATGAGCTTGTGGAACGGATCGTTATACGCTTCCCGTTCCATGTCCACCGCAATCGGGCGGGATTGAACATCCATTTTGAAAATCCACCTTTCGGTTCGAATATGAGCCTTGCCAATTGTCCTTCTACCATTGTATCACAAAAGCCTGCCATTTTATTACCTGTCCCTAAAGGAAGCTTACCGGGCAAACTCCACATCTTAGCATAGGTCCGTTTCAGGGAACCCATACTATAACCAATCCAACTATCGGGAAAGGAGGGAAACGCAATGGGGGTTATGGTGGATTTTGTGCGGAATCACTGGCTGTTCCTGGCTCTAGTGGTTGGTTCAGGCGCTGCAGTGGCCTTTGTCTGGAGCCACAAACAACGGCTGTTCTACAACAAACCTGAGCCATAAGCGGCTGGTCCGGTCACAGTTCCGCCGATTCCTGCGGATTGGCGTAGTCTGTAGTTTTGCTTTTTCGCGGCGGCTTGAGCAAGAGCGTTCCTCCCAGCAGAAAAGCCCCGCTTACATAGAAGACCGAAACCAGCCCCAGCGATGCCCCCACCAGTCCAAAAAAAAGCGGCGCCGTAAATTGCGAGATCCGGTTCATAAACAGCCGCAGCCCCAGGACCTCACCCGTTCTCGATTTCGGGGAGGAGTTATATGCCACCGTCATGGAGATCGGCTGCCCGCAGCCCAGCCCCAGCCCCATCAGCACACTCCAGATGCCCAGCCATACCGGATGGGATGTGAAGGCTACCAGCAGGAAGGCCACTCCGGAGACCAGAATGGACCCGATAAGAATGCCGTTATGGGAAAATTTCTGCAGCAGCCGGGACATAAAGAACCGCACCAGCACCATGGACAGCCCCTGAATGGACAAAATCCACCCTACCGTTGAGACGGAAATGCCCTCCCCCGTTGCGTACAAGGGAAAATATGCGGTGAAGATCTCCCGGGAGTAAAGGGCCAAGGCGTTGCCGATCAAGGCCCGGAGCAGGTCGGCATTCTTCAACAGCACCAGGGAATCCGTCAGTCCCACCTTCAGCTGCTGCTTGTTCCGCTTCTGTCCGGGCAGCCTCCAGGCAAATAGAAAAGAACCCCCGAATACGGCCAGGGCGCTAGCGAACACAGCAGAATACGAAATATGGCTGATCAGATAACCCGCCGTTACCGGCCCCAGGAATGCGCCAAGGGAATTGGCGGTGCTGAACCAGCCGTAATAATCATCCCGTTTGCCTTCGGGGGCGGCGTGTCCAAGGGCATTTTGGAGAGAGATAGCAATGAAGATGCTGGAAAATCCTGTGATCAGCTGGGACACGTATAAGGCCCACAGAGAAGGAAAAAACCAGGGCAGTGCCATGCCGATGCCGCAGCCCACCATACCGAACAGCACCGGCAGCCGGTCGCCGAAGCGGTCGGCTATTTTGCCTGCGGAGATGGAGAAGAACATGGGGAGAAAGGCGTAGCAGGCGGTGAGCACCCCGATATCCAGCGTGGATGCCCCCAGCGAAGCGGCGTACAAGGGCACAGCCGGTCTGGATAAATTAAGAATCAGTTGAAACGCAATGCCTAATACCATCACATTCAGAAACATATGCAGCGAACCCTTCTGTCTTCGTCCCTCCATTGTAACGCCGCAGGCAGCAGGAGAAAAATCGTCATTTTCTATGGATTTGCATAGAGAGAGGGAATGGATTGGCGGTAGTTAGCCTGGATAAAATGTACAAATGCCTTTACCGCCGGAAGCTCCAGCAGCTCCTGCCGGTACAGCATCCAGGTGGTCCACAGAATGGCTTCGCTATCCTCTCCGGCCAATGGCAGCCGGTACAGCTCCCGGTCATCCCCGTCCAGCACAATGGAGGGAACGATAGCGTAGCCCAGATCATTTTGCACCATACGCTTGGCAATCTCCGCATTGTCCACATGCATAAACACATTGGAGGGCTGGCTGTAGCGCTGCTTCCACCAGTTCTCGATAATCCGGCTCAGCATCGGGTCCGTGGTAAAGGCGATTCTCCGCCTGTTGGGAAGCTCCTCCGGATCAATGGGCATGCAGGACAGGATGCACACCTGCTCCTGCTCCAGCATCTCCATGGTATCAGGCCATTGAGGGTTGCCCCGGACAATCCCGATCTGCTCCTTCTGGCTGGAGACGGAACCGACCAAATCCTGGCTTAGCGCCGTGGAAATATCGAATTCCACTAAGGGGTACTGCTGGGAGAAGCGCCGCAGCACATCCGGCAGCCGGTACAGCGCCACTGACCGGGATACCCCCAATCGAAGTGTGCCCCGCACCTCACCCTGACCTTGAGCCAGCTCCTCCTTCATCTCGCCCCACCGCTTCAGCATCTCCCTGGCGTACTCCACCAGCCGGTCCCCTTGCCCGGTAAACTCGATGCCCCGCCTGCCGCGGTACACCAGAAGAGGTACCCCCAGCTCCCGCTCCAGCTGCTGCAGCCGGTAGGTCAGGGAGGGCTGGGACAGGAACATCCGCTCCGCCGTCCGGGTAATATTGCGCTCCTGGGCCAACATATCCAGTATTGTCCAATCCTTTTCGTCCATGGTCGCGGTTCCTTTTTTTCTTACCAGTATACCAAAAAAATCAGTCCCTCACGCTTCGGCAAAGCCAAACAGTACATCAAAAAAGCGGCCCCGCATAGGAGAACCGCTTTATGATCAGGCCGTTTGTTCAGATAAACAGGATTATCCCTTCAGTGCCTTCGCTGCGATATCCGTCCGGTAATGGGCGCCGTCGAAGCCGATTTTGCGCACCTCGGCGTAGACGTTCTCCCGGGCTTCGGCAATGTCCTTGCCCAGTCCGACCACGTTCAGCACACGGCCTCCGGCGGTTACAATTTCTCCGCTCTGGCCAAGCGCTGTTCCGGCGTGGAATACCATGGCCTCAGGGCTTATTTGATCCAAACCGCTGATGGTGAGACCGGTGGGATAGGAGCCCGGATAACCGGGGGAAGCCAGTACGACGCAAACCGCAGCTTCATCGGTCCATTCGATGTCCAATTGATCCAAAGTGCCGTCCAGGGTAGCCAGCATGATATCCACCAGATCCGTTTTCAGCTTGGGCAAAAGCACCTGGGTTTCCGGATCGCCAAAGCGGGCGTTGAACTCGATGGTTTTGACACCTTTATTGGTCAGCATCAGTCCGGCGTACAGAATGCCCTTGAAGGGGCGGCCTTCCTTGACCAGAGCCTCGGCCATGGGGCGCACAATGTTGGCCAGCGCCTCCTCCACCACCGACTCGGGGATATGCGGCAGCGGGGAATAAGTGCCCATACCGCCGGTGTTGGGGCCTTGATCGTTGTCGAAAACCTGCTTGTGGTCCTGGGAGGGAGCCATGGGCTTCACGGTGGTGCCGTCCACGAAGGATAACAGGGACATTTCCTGTCCCTCGAGGAATTCCTCGATGACTACGCTGCTGCCGGAGGCGCCGAACACCTTGTCCAAGAGGATGCTTTTCAGGGCTTCCTCCGCCTCTTCTACTGTTTTGGCCACGATGACACCCTTGCCTGCGGCCAGCCCGTCAGCCTTCACCACAATTGGCGCGCCTTGGGCACGCACATAGGCCACTGCCTCGTCGTAGCCAGTGAAGCTGGCATAGGCGGCCGTCGGAATGCCGTATTGGATCATCAGCTGTTTGGTGAACACCTTGCTGCCTTCGATGAGGGCGGCGTTTTGGCGGGGGCCGTAAGCGGTGATGCCCTTCGCCTCCAGATGGTCCACCAGCCCGGCTACCAGCGGGTCGTCAGGGGCAACCATCACCAGATCGATTTTTTGCTCCAACGCAAAAGCGCTGATCTTCTCGAACTCCAGCTCCTTGATGGGCACACATTCCGCCAAGGAGGCAATGCCGCCGTTGCCCGGAGCGCAGTACAGCTTGGATACCTTGGGGCTTTTGGCCAGCGCCCACAGAATGGCATGCTCCCGGCCGCCTTTGCCAATGACTAAAATCCGCATGGTCACGACTCCTTATTTATGATGACAAGTCCGGTTTCACCGCTGTTCCGGCGGATGGTTTTGACCAGCAGGGAAATGCGGTTATCCGGGTTAAGCAGGCTCCAGTAGGTGTTGGCGATGGTTTCCGCGTTGCCGCGCAAAGGCACCAGCCGGGGCTCTCCGGTGAAGGAGGGCAGCGGATTGCCGTCGCCTTCATAGGTGTGGATGCAGTGGCCAAAGCCGGGCAGCGCTTTTTCGTAGGTGTAGGTGTGGCGCAGGGTTTGGTCCTCGGTGTTGCCGGCGGACTTCAGGATGGACAGCTTATAGGCAAACTGGCTGTCCGCCAGATCCGTGAACCCGCTGATCCGCGGGGTGAAGTTGGGGCCGTCCGGCTCATAGGTCCGGGTGGTCAAGGCACCCTCGAAGCTGCCGCCATGCTGGAGCGCTTCGTGGATGGTGTCCGTCTGGTCACCGTTGGTGACGATATGGGCACCGCCCAGATGCTTCAGCGGATAGTAGATAATCAACGACGGGTCGGTAAGCTTGGCGGGATCGCGGGCCTCCGTCCGCAGAAAGCCGTTGTCCTCGGCGATAAACACCCGGTTGCGGCTGTTTTCGCTGCGTCCCATAATCCAGTACACCTGAACATACTGCTCTCCGTCCTCGGACAAGCCGATGACGATGCCCCGGCCGGGGTACGAGTTGTTCTGGAGCTCTTTCAAATAAGCATCCGCAAGCGCGGCTCTATTGGTATGGTTGGTTGTCATGCCTGGTGCCTCCTTCTTCAAAAAATTCCTTGCTTGGCTCGCCGGTGTCCCGCGAGGCTGCACTCAGTCGGCTAACGGAACTCAGCGACTCTTACGGGCGGTTTTGGAGTAACTTTGGTTTTTAACGGAACTCAGCCACCCTTAGAAGCCTGATTTTACTCTCAAATCCCCGTTTTCCCCTGCTAGTCGCTTCTCAGTTCCGTTAGAGTTTCTATCGGGTCATTTTTGCATGCTAAGCGCTTCTAAGTTCCGTTAGAGCTTAATCCGTTGTCGTCCGACAGCATGCTTAGGTTCACATAATGCTGTACCCACCGGCTAACGGAACTCAGCGACTCTTCCAGGCGGTTTTGGAGTAACTTTGCATTTAAACGGAACTCAGCGATCCTTAGGAGCCTGATTTTACTCTCAACCCCCCGTTTTCCCCTGCTAATCGCTTCTCAGTTCCGTTAGAGTTTCTATCGGGTCATTTTAGCACGCTAAGCGCTTCTGAGTTCCGTTAGAGCTTGGCCCCCTTGCACCCAGGTTGGTTACAAGGGGTCCAGGGCTGGCAGGGCGCGCCATTGTCAGATATCAATGGTGGAACAAACGGACACCGGAATAGGCCATAACCATGCCGTAGTCGTTGGCGGCTTGGACCACTTCCTCGTCGCGCATCGAGCTGCCGGCTTGGGCTACATACTTGACGCCGCTGCGGCTGGCCCGGTCCAGGTTGTCCCGGAAGGGCAGGAACGCATCCGAGCCGTAGGATACGCCGGTCAGCTTGTTCAGCCAGGCCCGCTTTTCCTCGCGGGTCAGCTTGGCCGGCACCTCGGCGAATGCTGCTTCCCATGCTGCCTGCTCCACCGGAGTCAGCTCCTCCTCCAGCCACAGGTCGATGGCGTTGTTCTGTTCGGCACGGGAGAGGCCCGGGCGGAAGCTCATGCTAAGCGCCGCCGGATGCTGCCGCAGGAACCAGCGGTCTGCCTTGTCCCCGGCCAGCCGGGTGCAGTGAATCCGCGACTGCTGTCCGGCGCCGATGCCGATGGTTTGTCCGTCCAGGGCGTACACAATGGAGTTGGACTGGGTGTATTTTAACGTAACCAGAGCAATCAGCAAATCCCGCTTGGCCTGCTCCGGCAGATCTGTGTTTTGGGTGACAATATGGGTCAGCGCTTCCTCGTCGATCACCGCATTGTTGCGCTCCTGCTGCAGGGTCAGGCCGAACAGCTTGCGGCTTTCCACCGGATCGGGCACATACTCGGGGTCGATTTGCAGAATCAGGTACTTGCCGCCCTTCTTCGCCTTCAGAATCTCCAGCGCTTCATCCGTATACCCCGGAGCCACTACCAGGTCGGATACCTCCCGCTTCAAAAGAAGAGCCGTGGACGCATCCACCACATCGGACAGAGCGGCCGCATCGCCGAATGAGGACATGCGATCCGCTCCCCGGGCACGGGCATAGGCTGTAGCCAGTGGAGAAAGCTCAAGCCCCTCCACAAAATACGCCTTGGCCAGCTCCTCTGTCAGCGGAACAGCAACCGCCGCTCCCGCAGGGCTCACGTGTTTGAATGATGCTGCCGCCGGCAACCCGGTGGCGCGTCGCAGCTCCCGGGCCAGCTGGAAGCCGTTCAGGGCATCCAGCAGATTGATGTAACCCGGGTCCCCGTTGACCACCTTAATGGGAAGGGCTGCATCATGGGTGAGCTTAGCCTGTTTCTGATGCGGGTTCATGCCGTAACGAAGGGTCAATTCCTTGGATTCCGCGTTCTGACTCATGAGTTCATATCCCGTCCTTTTTAATTTGATTCCGTCCCGCCAACTGCTCCAGCACGATTCTTCCGGTTGCGATATCCTGCACCACTTGAGGATATAGCTGATGCTCGATGTGATGAATCCGTTCGCTGACGGTCTCCTCCGTGTCATCCTCCCGGAGCTCCACCGCCCGCTGGGCCACAATGGGGCCGCTGTCCAGCCCGCCGTCTACCAGATGCACGGTTACACCGGTAACCTTGACCCCGTACTCCAACGCCTGCCGGACCGCATGCATCCCGGGAAAAGACGGCAAAAGCGAGGGATGGATATTCAGCATCCGCCCCCAATAACCCTGCACCATCACATCCGTCAGAATCCGCATGTACCCGGCCAGCACCACCAGCTCTACGTCAGCCTCACGGAGCCGCCGCAAAATCTCTTCCTCGTAGCCTTCACGGCTGGGGTATTCCTTGGGCCGAAAGACAAAAGCGGGCACACCCGCCTTGGCCGCCCGCTCCACTACCGGGGCCTGGGGTTTGTCACAGACCAGCAGCTTCAGCTCTGCTTGGAGCCTGCCGTCTGCGATGGCATCCGCCAGCGCCTGGAAGTTGCTGCCCCCGCCGGAGGCAAACACCGCTACCCGTAGAGGCTGCCCCCGCCGGCGCTCCGCCAAGGCTGCTTGATCCCGGCTGGCAGCGGTCCCTCCGCCCAACGCCTCTCCCGAAAAAGAGGCCTCGCTTCTCATACCTCCGCACCCGTAAAGGTGACGATCTTCTCACCGGCAGTCACACGGCCCAGGCGGTATGCCTTTTCCCCGTGCTCCTCTGCCAGCTTCAACGCCTTCTCCGCGTCCGCCTCCGGCACAATCAGCACCATGCCGATGCCCATGTTGAAGGTGCGGAACATATCGTTGTTGGTGATGTTGCCGTCTTTTTGCATCAAATTGAACACAGGATGGATCGGCCAGGAGCCGTAGTCGATCTCCACATTGACTCCGTCCGGCAGGCAGCGCGGGATATTCTCCAGGAATCCGCCGCCGGTAATGTGGGCCATGCCTCTAACCTCTACCTCCCGCAAAAGCGCCAGGATGGACTTCACATAAATCTTCGTCGGCGTCAGCAGCACCTCGCCGAGGGTTCCGTTCAAGCCTTCTATCCGGGCATCCAGGCTGTAGCCTTGAGTCTCCAGCAGGAGCTTGCGCACCAAGGAGAAGCCGTTGCTGTGGACGCCTGTGGAGCCCAGCCCGATAACCGCATCACCTGCGCGGATAGCACTGCCATCCACAATCTTCGGGCGGTCCACGACGCCCACGGAGAAACCGGCGATATCGTATTCGCCGTCCTGGTACATACCCGGCATCTCGGCGGTTTCGCCGCCGATCAGCGCACAGCCTGCCTGAACGCAGCCCTCGGCCACGCCGGACACAATCGCTTCAATCTTTTCCGGTACCAGCTTGCCGCAAGCCAGATAATCCAGGAAGAACAGGGGTTCGGCGCCCGACACCACAATGTCGTTGACGCACATGGCCACCGCATCGATGCCGATGGTATCATGCTTGTCCATTTCGAAGGCCAGCTTCAGCTTGGTCCCCACGCCGTCCGTACCGGAAACCAGAACCGGGTCCTTGTAGCCGCTTTTGTCCAGTCCGAACAGGCCGCCGAAGCCGCCCAGACCCGTCAGCACCTCAGGACGCATGGTCCGGCTGACGTGCTTCTTCATCCTCTCCACCGCTTCATTGCCTGCGGCTATATCGACACCAGCTTCTTTGTAGGCTTCTGACACCGGGATTCGCTCCTTTGGGTAAATAAATATATGGTTGTGCAGCATGCTGCCGGAATGCCCTCCACTTCCCTGCTCTGCTAAAGTTGGGGGAGGATGTTAGCGGCAAACAATGTCTGCTATTTAAAAATTTTGACCCCGCGGGGCAAAATAACGACATGAAATGTCTGCTATCCACACAAAAGTTGTCCAATCATGCCACTTTGACAGAAATAGCAGACAAAAGATGCTGCTATTTCCGCTTTTTCAGCGGGAAAAGGCGAATAACAGACAAAAAATGTCGTAATTTCGTGTTGGGCAAAATAGCTGTGTTATGCCGGCGCCGTTGTGCAAGGCAACATCACTGTGTGAAGACGCCGTCGCCGCGTCGCATCGCGCCCGCACCAACTAACACCCGCAGCCCGCCTGCTCCGCATCCTCCACCGGAGTGGGGTAGTCGTTGTCGAAGCAGCCCAGGCACATGCCCCGGTTGTACTCTCCGGCCGACCGACCGATGGCCTCGATCAGGCCCTGCTTGGACAGGAAATGCAGCGAGTCCGCGTGGATAGCCTGGCGGATCTCCTCCACTGTTTTGCTGGAGGCGATCAGCTCCTCCCGGCTGGGCGTATCGATGCCGTAGAAGCAGGGGTTCATATAAGGCGGCGAGCTGATCCGTACATGGACCTCCTTCGCCCCTGCCTCCCGCAGCATGTTCACAATCCGCAGGGATGTAGTGCCGCGGACAATGGAGTCGTCGATCATGACCACCCGCTTGCCCTCCACCACCTTGCGCACCGCGGACAGCTTCATCTTGACGCCCCGCTCCCGCAGTTCCTGGCTGGGCTGGATGAAGGTCCGGCCGGTGTAGCGGTTTTTGATCAGCCCGATCTCGTACGGGATGCCCGTCTGTTCGGCAAAGCCGATAGCCGCGGAGATACTGGAGTCCGGCACACCGGTCACCACATCCGCGTCAACAAAGCTTTCCATAGCCAGCCGCATCCCCATCCGCTTCCGGGCCATATGCAGGTTGATATTGTCCACATCGCTGTCCGGACGGGAGAAGTAGATGAACTCCATGGCGCACAGGGAACGCCGGGTCATCTCGGCGAACCGGTCCTCCGTCATGCCGTCCTTGTCAAAAATCAGCAGCTCACCCGGCTGCACATCCCGCATATACGCCGCACCTACCGTCTCGAAGGCGCAGGTTTCGGAGGCGAAGACATATCCCCCGTCCAGGGTACCGATCATTAACGGCCGCAGGCCGTTAGGATCCTGGGCCACGAACAGTGTGTCGTTGATCAGAATCAGGAAGGCAAAGCCGCCCACCACCCGCTGCAGTGCTTCTTTTACCGCCAACCTCGGATCATGGTGCTTGGAACGGGCGATCAGGTGGATCAGCACCTCCGTATCGCTGGTGGTCTGGAAGATGGAGCCTGCCTCCTCCAGCTCCCGGCGCAGCTCATCGGCATTCACCAGATTGCCGTTGGTGGCAATGGCCAGATCGCCGCCGCGGAAGCGGAACACCAGCGGCTGCGCATTCTGCAGCTTGCTGGCGCCCGCTGTGGAATAGCGCACGTGCCCGATAGCGGTGGAGCCCTTCAGTGACAGAATCTTGTCATTATCAAAAACTTCCTTCACCAGTCCCATACCCCGGTGGACGTAGAACTGCTCGCCGTCGGTGGTGCAGATGCCGGAGGATTCCTCCCCCCGGTGCTGGAGCGCGTGAAGGCCGAAGTAGGCCAAGGCCGACGCCTCGGTATGGTTGAACACACCGAAGACGCCGCACTCTTCCTTCAGCTTGTCGAACACCTGAGAGTCTACACCCTCGTTATAATACCGGCCTGTCCATAATGCGGGCTGGTCGGAGTGGGTCAGGATTTCATCAGACATGGAATCGCATCCTTCCAAACCTTTTCTAGCTTCGCAACGGGAGTGTCGAGGATCGTGGTTCCATTCACTTCAATCTTCAAATCACCGCGGGCAGCGGCCACACGGCCAATCTCACCTACGGGAACACCGGCAGCGGACAAATGGGCAACCAGCGCAGCAGCCTTATCCGCCTTCACGCTCACCAATATCCGGGACTGGCTTTCGCTGAACAGCAGGTGATCCGCACGCAGCTCCGAAGCAAGCTTCACACTAGCGCCAACCCGGCCGCTGATACAAGACTCTGCCAAAGCCGCAGCCAAGCCGCCGTCGGATACGTCATGGGCCGAAGCCACCAGACCTGACTGAATCGCGGAGAGCAAACCGTCCAAAAGCTTCTTTTCCACATCCAAATCAATCACCGGCGGACGTCCTTCGGTCACACCGTGAACGGCATACTGGAACTCGCTGCCGCCCAGTTCAGCGCGGGTTTCACCCAACAGAAGGATTACATCCCCCTCCTGCTTGAAGCCCTGAGTGGTGATATGGTCGGTATCATGGACCAGACCCACCATACCTACCACCGGCGTGGGGTAAATCGCACCTTTGTTGTTCTCATTGTACAAGCTCACGTTGCCGCCGATAACAGGCGTGCCAAGACGCCGGCAGGCCTCCGCCATGCCGTCCACTGCTTTTTCCAACTGCCAGAAAATCTCCGGCTTCTCCGGGCTGCCAAAATTCAGGTTATCCGTAATCGCCAGAGGTTCGCCGCCGGAGCATACGATATTCCGGGCCGCTTCGGCCAAGGCAATAGCCCCACCCACCTCAGGGTCCAGGTAAACAAACCGGCTGTTGCAGTCCGTGGTCATGGCCAGCGCCTTCCGTGTGCCGGGCACACCCACTACCGCCGCATCCGAACCTGGCTGCACGAAGGTTTCCGTCCGCACCATGAAGTCGTACTGGTTATATACCCATTCCTTGCTGGCTACAGTCGGAGAGCCGAGCACCTTGAGCAGCGCCTCCTCCAGATTGGCCGGGGCCGGGTAACGCAGAGTGTCTACAGCTGCATTTTCCACATAATAAGCAGGCACTTCAGAAGCCTTGTGGTACATGGGGCACTCGTCCACCAAGGCCGTTACCGGCATGTCGCCTACCAGCTCACCCTTGTGGAACAGCTTCAGGTTGCCGTCATCGGTTACTTTGCCCACCTTGGCGCAATGGAGTCCCCAACGCTCAAAAATCTCCTTGGCCTGGGCCTCATGCTCCGGCTTGACTACAAACAGCATCCGCTCCTGGGATTCGGAGAGCATCATTTCGTAAGGAGTCATGCCCTCCTCACGCTGAGGCACCTCGTCCAGGTACAGCTCCATGCCGTTGCCGGCCTTGCTGGCCATTTCCGAGCTGGAGCAGGTAAGTCCCGCTGCACCCATATCCTGAATGCCGACTACAATACCGGAGTCGATCAGCTCCAATGTGGCTTCCAGCACCAGCTTTTCCATAAAAGGATCGCCTACCTGAACAGCTGTCCGCTTGGCCTCGGACTCCTCTGTCAGTTCAACGGAAGCGAAGGTGGCGCCGTGAATGCCGTCCCGTCCGGTTGCCGGTCCCACGTAGAACACGGGGTTGCCGATGCCTTGGGCGACGCCCTTCTGGATTTTGTCATGGTCGATAAGTCCGACGCACATGGCGTTCACCAGCGGATTGCCCTCGTAGCTTTCGTCAAACATTACTTCCCCGCCAACGGTGGGGATGCCGATACAGTTGCCGTAGCCTGCAATACCGGATACCACATGCTCGAACAGATATTTCACCCGTTCGTTGTTCAGCTTGCCGAAGCGCAAGGAATTGAGCAGTGCAATCGGCCGTGAGCCCATGGAAAAAATATCCCGGATAATGCCGCCCACCCCTGTTGCAGCGCCTTGGTACGGCTCCACTGCCGAAGGGTGGTTATGGCTTTCGATTTTGAATACAACTGCCTGGTTGTCGCCGATGTCCACGATACCCGCACCTTCGCCGGGGCCCATCAGGACCTTCGGTCCGGTAACGGGGAATTTTTTCAGCACAACCTTGGAATTTTTGTAGGAGCAGTGCTCCGACCACATGACGCTGAACACGCCGATTTCCACATAATTGGGCTTGCGTCCAAGGAAGCCGCAGATCTTGGCATACTCCTCGTCGGTTACACCAAACTGACGGTAAATCTGTTGTTCCTCGATCTGCTGTGCGTTGGGCTCCTTAGCCGATAGCTGCTGCGCCATGTTTTTCCCTCCAGGTGTTCAAAATCGATTTGAAAATCCGCACGCCGTCCTCGGAGCCGAGGAGTTGGCTGACCGCCCGTTCGGGATGGGGCATCATGCCCAGCACGTTGCCATCCTTGGAGCAAACGCCGGCGATGTTGCCGACGGAGCCGTTGGGGTTCTCCCCGGCGTAACGGAAGACGATCTGGTTATTGAGTTCAAGCTCCCGCAGGGTCGCCTCGTCGCAGTAGAAATTGCCTTCCCCGTGGGCGATGGGGATGTCGATTTCTTCCCCGGCCGCATATTCGGAGGTAAAGGCGGTGTTGTTGTTCTCCACCTTGAGCATTGTGGAATGGCAGCGGAATTTCAGGGTTTGGTTACGCAAAAGCGCGCCCGGCAGAAGTCCGGCTTCGGTAAGAATCTGGAAGCCGTTGCAGATGCCGATGATGGTTTTGCCTTGGGCCGCCGCCTCTACCAATGCGCCCATGACAGGAGCAAAGCGGGCAATGGCGCCGCACCGCAGGTAATCCCCGTAGGAGAAGCCGCCGGGGACAATGATGCAATCGTAGGAGGAGAGGTCCGTCGCCGTATGCCAGACATACTCCACCGGCTGGCCGATGGTGGACTCTACCGCTTTGTAGCAATCCAGGTCGCAGTTGGAGCCTGGAAAGACCAAGACTGCGAATTTCATTTTAGTAACCCTCCAGTTCAAAGCGGTAGTCTTCGATGACGGTGTTGGCGAGCAGCTTCTCGCACATGGTCCGCACCCGGGCTTCCGCCTCGTTCCGGTCAACGGTGTTCAGGGTCAGTTCCAGGTACTTGCCAATGCGCACCTTGCCCACTTCGTTAAAGCCCATGGAGTGCAGGGCCCCTTGAACCGCATTGCCTTGGGGATCAAGCACGCTTTGCTTGATGGTCACGTAAACTGTCGCTTTGATCATTTGCCGGATTCCTCCCGAAAGTCATTCATAGTGTGCCCGGCGCGCGCGGTGGCTCTAAGTTGTGCCGGCGCGGAGGGGCGTTGTGTTTTATTCATAATGCCGCCAGCCGACTGGGCTTACGGTTCGCGATACTGTAGCCAGCTTGGCATACGATTCGCGATACTGTCGGCCAGCTGGGCATACGATTCGCGATGCCATCCGCCAACACGACTAACGGACCGTAGTTCCGTTATTTTGCCAAAATCGGGCTTTTCTGCTGCTTTGCGGACCGTAGTTCCGTTATTATGCCGAAAGTAGGCCAAAAAGCAGTGTGTTGGGCGGAATAGCGGAACCTGTGTCCGTAAGATCCGGCAAAAGCTCCGTTTCCGCGAAATAGCGGATCGTGAGTCCGCGAAGCTGCCGGTTCGTCCGTTAGTGCGGGGCCACGGCCCGCCTCACTCGCTAGTGCGGGGCCATCGACCGGCTTACTCCGCTCCATCGGTCCCCTTACTCGCCCCACACATTCAACTCTACTCCGCTGCCGTCAGCCTGCGGTAGATCTCCCGGTAGCGGTTGGCCGTGGCCTCCACTACCTCGTTGGGCAGCGGCGCGGGCGGGCTGTTTTTGTCCCAGCCGGAGCCGGCCAGATAGGTGCGCACCGGTTCCTTGTCCATGCTGTCGATCTCCGTATCCAAGGCGTAATTCTCCACCGCCCAGAAGCGGGAGGAATCCGGCGTAAAAATCTCGTCGATGAGAATAATCCGCCCGTCCAGGATGCCGAACTCGAATTTGGTGTCCGCCAGGATAATACCCCGCTTGCGGCAGTATTCATGGGCGGCCTTGTACAACATAATGCTGCGGCGCTCCAGCTCGTCGGTGAGCTCTGCACCCACCAGCTCCTTCATGCGCGCAATGGAGATATCCTCGTCGTGGCCCACATCGTTTTTGGCGGATGGGGTAAAAATCGGCTCCGGCAGCTCCTGGTTCTTGCGTAGCCCCTCCGGAAGCTTGCGGCCGTTGATCTCGCCGGTGGCCTGGTACTGGCGCCAGCCGCCCCCGGTGATATAACCGCGGACGATGCATTCGATGTCGATGCGCTGGGCTTTTTTGGCCACCATGATCCGGTCCTTCAATAGCTCCGGCGCCGTCACCAGGTCACCCAGCTTCTCCACATCCGTATGCACCACATGGTTCTCCTGGAGGGAGGCGGTTTGTTCAAACCAGAATGCGCTGATCCGGTTCAGCATGTTCCCCTTGTCGGGAACCGCCGGGGACAGGATGTAGTCGAACGCAGAGATCCGGTCCGTCACCACCAGCAGCATTTCCTCGCCCAAATCATACAGCTCCCGCACCTTGCCTTTGTACAAAAGCGGAGCCTTGACCAATTCCACCGCCGTCGACAATGTTGTTGTTACCACGTTAAGGAAACCTCCTGTTTTGCGCCACTCCGGTTTAGGTTGTGTTGGCTAACACGCCATGAAACGGAAGGGCATAGAGTCCGGCGCAGGCGCCGGGTGTTGGTAAACCAGGTGAAGCATGATAGGTGAAAAGCTTCGGCCACAGCCGCCGCGGAACTGTCTCAAGCCCCCGGCAGCCGGAAAAGGCTAAAGCTCCTTACTCGGTCAGCCCCAGCTTGCGGAAAATGGTGTCCACATGCTTCAGATGCCACGAGGGATTGAAGCAATCGTCGATTTCCTCGGCGGTCAGCGTCTTGGAGATAGTCGGGTCCGCTTCAATAATCGACCGGAACTGGCGCTGCTCCTCCCACGCCTTCATGGCGTTGGGCTGAACGGTATCGTAAGCCTGCTCGCGGCTAAAGCCCTTGTCGATGAGCTTGGTCATCACCCGTCCGGAGAAGGGCACGCCGTAGGTGCTTTGCATGTTGCGCTTCATATTTTCCGGGAACACGGTGAGGTTCTTGATGATGTTGCCCAGGCGGTTCAGCATGTAATCCAAAAGCGCGGTGGCGTCCGGCAGGATAATGCGCTCCACGGAGGAGTGGGAGATATCCCGCTCATGCCACAGCGGCACATTCTCGTAGGCGGACAGCATGTGGCCGCGTATAACCCGGGAGAGGCCGGAGATGTTCTCGCAGCCGATGGGGTTGCGCTTGTGGGGCATGGCCGAGGAGCCTTTTTGGCCCTTGGCGAAGGGCTCCTCCACCTCGCGGAACTCGCTCTTCTGGAGTCCGCGGATTTCGGTGGCGAACTTGTCCATGGAGGTGGCGATGAGCGCCAAAGTTGCCATGTATTGAGCGTGACGGTCCCGCTGGAGGGTTTGGGTGGAGATCGGCGCCGCTTTTGTACCCAGCTTGCTGCAGACATACTCTTCAATGAAGGGATCGATGTTGGCGTAGGTGCCTACTGCACCGGAAATTTTGCCGTACTGCACCTCGTCGGCCGCGCGGCGGAAACGCTCCAGGTTCCGCTTCATTTCTTCATGCCACAAGGCCATTTTCAGCCCGAAGGTAGTCGGCTCCGCATGGACGCCGTGGGTGCGCCCCATCATGGGAGTATCCTTGTAGGCGATGGCCTTGTCTTTCAGGATGGTGATAAAATTCTCCAGGTCCTTCTCCAGAATCCGGTTGGCTTGAAGCAGCAGATAACCCAGGGCCGTATCCACCACGTCTGTGGAGGTCAGCCCGTAGTGGACCCATTTGCGCTCCTCGCCCAGGGATTCGGACACCGCGCGGGTAAACGCGATAACGTCGTGGCGGGTTTCCTGCTCGATTTCGTAGATGCGGTCAATATTGAAGGTAGCGTTGGCGCGGAGAGCGGTGACGTCCTCCTTGGGGATAACCCCCAACTCCGACCAGGCTTCACAGGAGAGGATTTCAACCTCCAGCCAGGCCTTGAATTTGTTCTCTTCTGTCCAAATGGACGACATTTCCTTGCGGCTATAACGCTCCAGCATGTGGAACCTCCTAATGGTATGCTTATTGCTTGTATGGTTGCGCCGGTGGGTCCGGCGATTACGTTAATTCTTGTATTCGTTAGTGTGGCCAAATGCAAAAGTGCAGTTATTTTCGCCCGTTTTCCTTGTGGAACGGGGTCTTGCTGCAAAAGTGCAGTTAATTTCCGTCATTCGGCTACCAAACGGGGCATTTCCGCAAAATAACTGTATTTTTGCATGATAGCCGGCTTCTATGGCCAAAGTTTACAAAATAACTGCACTTTTGCAGAATGGGCTGGTGTGGCGGACGCGAACCGAGAATGCTATTGTGCCGGGTATGAGCCAGGATCAGCTGCATGCCGGGCACAAGCCGGGCTGGGCTGCGTGCTGCACGAGTGTGCCGAGGACAGCCAGCTGCCCTCTAGCTCCAAGCCTTGCATTCCTCCGCCCAGATGCCGGTCTCCCGAACCCAGGCCAGCGCCTGCGCCGTATCGGCAGCCAGCAGGTTCACGTGGCCCATCTTCCGCCGGGCCTTGGCCTCGGCCTTGCCGTAGAGGTGGAGCTTCAGCGCCACTCCCTCCGGCTCCTTCTCCTGCGCCGCCAGCCAATCCAGCAGTGGCACCTGATGCTCGCCCAGCACATTCACCATCACCACTGGGGATAACAGCTCCACCGGGCCTAACGGCAAATTGCAGACGGCCCGCACATGCTGCTCAAATTGGGAGGTGGCGCAGGCTTCCATGGTGTAGTGGCCGGAGTTGTGGGGCCGGGGGGCCAGCTCGTTGACGTACAGCTCGCCGGATTCCGTTACAAACATCTCCACCGCCAGCAGGCCCACCATGTCCAGGGACTGCGCCAGCCGGGCGGCCAGTGCCTCGGCCCGCTGCCGCACCTCCGCCGGAATCCGTGCCGGCACAATGGACAGGTGCAGGATGTTGCCCACGTGGATGTTCTCCGCCACCGGGAAGACCTTCACCTCGCCCCGGGGGCTTCTGGCGGCAATGGCCGAAATCTCCTGCCGGAAGCTGATGAACTGCTCCAGCACCAGCTCCACGCCGCTTTGGCGGAGAGCAGCATAAGCGGCTCCGCATTCGTCCGGCGAACGGAGCACCCATTGGCCCTTGCCGTCGTAGCCGCCGGAGACCGTCTTCAGCACACAGGGTGTGCCGAACCGGGCTACCGCCGCCTCCAGCTCCGTCAGGCTGCCCACCGGCGCATAAGGGGCCACCGGCACTCCGGCGGCCTCGATGGCCCACTTCTCCCGCAGCCGGTGCTGGGTGGTGTGCAGCAGGGTGCTGCCCTGAGGCACGTAAGATTCCCGGGCCAGCATCTCCGCTACCCCAGAGCTGACATTCTCGAATTCGTAGGTAATCACATCCGAAATCCGCGCCAGCTCCCTGGCGGCCTCTTCGTCGCCGTAGGACGCCGTGATCTGCCGGGCTCCCGCCTGCTGCATGGGCGAATCCGGCGAGGGCTCCAGCGTGGCGAAGCGGTAGCCCATATGGGTGCCTGCCAAAGCCAGCATCCGGCCCAACTGTCCGCCGCCGAGCACCCCGATGGTGCTGCCGGGAAGGATCACTTTCCCCTGTCCGCCCGTTCTGTCATTTCCGTTCATCACAGACCTGTCCACCTTTCCCTTATACCCCTCAGCAGCCCAGCATCCCGGCAGAATCCAGTTCTTCCGGTCCGCTCAACCGCCGCAGGTGTCCCGCCTATACCAGCCGGTCGCTGCTCTCCGCCGCTTCCTTGCCGATCCGCTCCCGCCGTGCCGCTACCTTGGCCGACAGCTCCGGGTCGAAGGCGCCCAGAATCTGGGCGGCCAAAAGCCCGGCATTGGTGGCTCCGGCATTGCCGATGGCGACAGTAGCTACGGGGATGCCGCCGGGCATCTGGACGATAGACAACAGGGAGTCCAGCCCGTTTAAGGTGGAGCTTTTCACCGGGACGCCAATCACCGGCAGTACCGTCTTCGCCGCTACCATTCCCGGCAGATGGGCGGCGCCGCCCGCTCCGGCAATGATTACCTTGATTCCGCGTCCCGCCGCCTGCTCCGCATACTGAAACATCAGATCCGGCGTGCGGTGTGCGGACACCACCTTCTTTTCGTAGGGGATACCGAATTCCTCCAAGGGCTGGCAGGCAAGCTTCATGGTTTCCCAATCCGACTGGCTGCCCATGATTACTCCGACAACTGGCGTCATGCGAACGACCTTCTTTCCGTAGAGACAGTTATAATATGAATGCATCCGGCGGACAGGGCCTCCAAACCGTTTCCTTCCTGCAAAAATCCCCCAAATGTGACGAGATGCTCTAAAGCGTATTCCGGGTACTTTTGGGGGAGCCCCCGGTGAAGATGTGCAAGAAACAGCAGCTTCATAAAAAAACAACGCGGCTAGCCAATATTCACCTGTGGCCGCAAAAGCAGATCGCCGCAGGCAAAAGGCAAAGGAAGGACCCCAAAGGGTCCGGCCTTCCCGGCGGTTTACCGGGGCGTGTTGGACACGCCCTACGCGCATGCAGACTGGACACAAACCCGGTAAACCGGGGCGCCGGCTGCACACACAAAAGCAATTCACGGATATGAGCGAATATGGCTGCCGCGTAAAATCCCGCAGGACAGACCCAAATAAAGCATCCTTCGCTCGTAGTCCGGTCATTTACGGCAACCGGGTAGAAACGTTCGGGCCCTATCCCCGAATATATACGAGTTAAACAGCGAATGCAAAATATAACAGTTTACTTGTCCATGTTAAGTTTAACAGCCGTGCAGCGGCTATGTCAACCTTAAAAACCGAACGTTTGTGTGAAGAGAGTGAATATAGTTCGTATTTTAACAGCGGTTTCAAAGCCCCTCCCCGCCCCGTCAAGGAGCCAGAAGCTTCACCGCCGCCTGAAGCTGCGGGTCATTCTGCTTCAGCTGCGCCGCCAGAAGCTCCGTCATCTTCCGCAGGGTGTCTCCAGCCACCGCGCCGGTGGCCTGCAAACCTTGGGCCGACTGGAATGCCTTCACAGCCTCCGCCGTTTTCCCGTCAAAGTAGCCATCCTTCCGGCCAGGGTCAAAACCCAGCGCCGCCAGCATCACCTGAATGCTTTTCATCTCGGTGGCGTAGCTGTCCTGCTTCCATTCCTTGTCGGGGCTCACATACGGCAGGGACGCATATTCCGGCAGAGCCACCTCCACATCGGGAGCGATCCCCGTTTTGTGAATCCATGTGCCATTGGGAGTGAGCCACTTGGCATTGGTGTATTTCACAGTGGAGCCGTCCTTCAGGTTCATGATGGTTTGGGCTGTACCCTTGCCGAAGGTTTTTTCCCCTACCAGCTTGGCTCCCGCGGATTCCTGCAGGGCTCCCGCCAAAATCTCCCCGGCGCTGGCTGTGCCGCCGTCGATCAGCCCCACCATGGGGAGCCCGTCAATACTGGGGTTTTTGCCGCTGCCTCTGGCCCGGTACTCCTGGGTGCGGCCGTTGCGGTCCTCCACCTTCAGCAGAGTTTTGCCTGCGGGAAGCAGCATTTCGCCGATTTCCACCGCCTGATCCAGCAATCCGCCCGGATTTTGCCGCAAATCCAGCACCAGCCCCTTCATGCCCTTAGCCTTCAGGTCGGTCAGCTGCTTGGCGAATTCCGCTCCCGTCGTTTCCGACACGGAGGAAATCTGAATCACCCCGATCCCATTATCCAGCAAATTGCTGTATACCGTTTCGATGGGGATCACATCCCGGATAACCGTGACCTGAATGGGGTCAGTCTCACCCGGTCTTTCAATCGTAAGCTCTGCCTTCGTTCCCTTCTCGCCGCGGAGCAGCTTCACAGCCTCCGTCGACTTCATGCCGATGAGACTGGTATCCCCCAGCTTGATGATCCGGTCATTGGGCTTCAGCCCCGCCTTTTCGGCAGGTGCACCTTTAATGGGAGAAACGATGACGATCCGCCCGTCCCGTTCCTCAATTTCCGCTCCAATACCCACAAACGAAGAGCTGATCACCTCACCGAAGCTTTTGGATTCCTCCTGGTTCATATAAACGGAGTACGGATCATCCAGCGCCTTCATCATGCCGTCCAGCGCCCCGTCCACCAGCTTGGTTTTGTCGACAGGCTCCACATATTGGGCGGACAGATGCTCATAGACCGCATCGAGCTTGTCCCACTTTTCATACTGGTTGCGGGTATACGCGAAGGTTAAGCCGCTGGCGGCCACCGCCGTGACGATTACTGTGGTTACTGTGCTCCTGAAGCGATTGCCCATCCGTAGGACCTCCCGAGGCTTTCCGCGGGGGAAAACCGGTTATGCAAGCTTATGCCGGATGCCGTTTTGCGCGACCGGTCTTTAATTGGATATTTTACCATACCGCGGTTGGCACTCCAAACCCGGCGTTTTCCAGTTGGCCCGACAGTCCTCCCCTTATGCTCATCGCTCTCCGGGCAAAGGAAGCTCGCCTGCAGCCGGAGCCCCCTTCTGCACCCAGTCCAGAAACAGCTGGTAGTCCGCCTCCGTTTGTCTGGCATAGGATACCGCCCACAGGGCCAGGTCCCGGGCAAACACACCGCTCTTTTCCCCCATGGCCTCCGCAATTTCATCCTCACTGTGATACGCCAGCACGCCATTTTCCACATCCGCATCTGCCCGGGCATGAGCCTTCGCCGTAATCCGCCCCATGATCTCCAGCGCCTCCAGGAAATCCTGTTTTCCCTCCAGATCGGACAGCTTCAGCTTTTTCTTATACGGGGACCGCTCCCGGATGTAATACTGCTTGCCCCCGAAGGTCAAATACCCCAGGAACGGGTCCGCCTCATGATGCATGGCCTGCTGGGTGGCCGCCACACGTCTGCCCTGATGGCCGAATTCCCGCCAGAACTCCTCCCGGTAAGGCAAGAAGTAGGCCGGCACCGGCACCCTTGCCTCCTTCACCTCCAGCACTACATCGTCCATGGCATCCGCCGCCCCGCCCCCTTCAATAAGCAGATAATACCGGTCCAGTCCGATGGACGCCGTACCCGAGCCTTTTTTCACCGCCATATCCTTTATCCTGAAAAAGTGGGGCTCCAGCTCCCGTTCACGTCCCAGCACCGCTATATATTCCTCCCAGGCTGCCAACAGCGCCCTGCGGGTTCCCGCCTCCACCTCCACCAGTTCCTCCGAACGGACAAACTGCCGGTCTTGCCCGCCTGCCGTGACCGACAGCATAAACTTGTGGGGCTCCCGTTTTCCCAGCTTGCGCAGCAGCTTGCGGATGCTTCCGTCGGTGTTGTCCTCGCTGAACTGCAGCCGGGACGGGTTCTCCTCCCGCTCGGCAAATTTGCGGATTTGCCGGTAATAGGCCTGCGCATACGCCTCGATGGCTTCGATACGCTCATGCTCATCCAGCTCCAGCTCCTTGCCGGCCAAGGCAATGCTTGCGGACATCCGCAGCAGGTCGTACAGGTACGAGCCCAGGCAGCCCTCGTCGAAGTCATTGATATCGTAAACCAGATCCCCGTTTTCATCCTTGAAGGCGCCGAAATTCTCCAGATGGAGATCCCCCTGCACCCAAGTCGGCCGGTTCTCCGCCGTATGGTAGGGAAACCACTCCCGGGAGACATCGGAATAGAACAGGTACGCGCTCCCTCTAAAAAAAGAATACGGCGACTCTGCCATTTTGCTGTATTTCATCATCCGGCCGGTTTGGTCCAGCTTCATAATGCGGATGTCGAACTCGTCGAACATGGTGGCCAGCGCCTGCTGCCGGAGATGGCGGTGGGTATGCTTGACCTTCTCGATGATGGACTCGTACATAATCGGTACATCCTCCTCTATAGCAAAAACACACCCTGCTGCAAACGGCAATCGGGGTGTGCTTCGCGTGTGTGACTGTTCTATTCCCAGCATAAAACCGGCCCAGGGCCAAAGTCAAATCGTTGCCGCCTCCTTAAGCTCCTACTCCACCGGCTGGCGGATGATGGTCTGCAGCTTGTCCGGAGCGGCGCGCCGGGGATCGCCCAGGTAAATTTCGTGATGCTTTCCCCGGAGCCGGAGACCCTGCTCCTCGATAAAAGCATGCAGCCGCTCAATCGTAGGTGTTTCCTCGGCGTAAGGACCAATGTGCAGCACCTGGGCGCATTTCCCCTCGTCCAAGCGGGCGAGGCGGGCCAGAGGCAGAGCGGGCAACGATTTTTTTGCAGCGGCCTGCTGGCGGGCTTCCTCTACCAGAGCCGGGGTGATAAAATCCGGCTGCAGGATCAGGGAGGTCCATTTCCAGTCCCCCTTGCGCTCCAGACTGAACGCTTCGATGGGCTCGCTCCACCATAGGCCTTCCAGGGGCATGACACCATAATCCGCTCCCTCCGGCATACGCTTCATCATAAACTTCAGGGTGTAGGACAGGGAATAAAGCGCCTCCACCGCCTGCTGATAGGCCAGCGCGGTGTTGGGGTCCCCTTCCCCATCGATCATCAGATACTGCAGGGGCAGCACCTCCACCAGCATCGGCTCGGGCTTGGCACGGTACAGCTCCCGGTAAGTTTTCTTCAAATCCAGCTTCTCCATTGTATGGCACACCCTCCTTGGTTGGGTTCCCTGTGACTTCTCCTCCCCAGTATACCCCGGCGATGTGACAACAGATGGTCAGGTTTCAAAATGGGGGAATAGGTTGGAGGTGCGGAGGAGGTAACGATGCGTGGAACTGGTGAATGCTTGGAACTGGTGGCACAAGGGAGTCTGGTTAGTTTTAGGGATGACGGGATTCGCCGCAATGGTGAGTTGTGAGGAAGTTTAGTTTAAGGAATTAGCGGAGAACGTTGAGGTGAAGGGTGAGGTGAAAGCGTTGAGGTAAGGGGAAGCCAAAGCGTTGAGGTGAACAGCAGGCGTTTCTCCCCTTCCTTATGCTGTATTATCCCCTCAGCCTTATGCTGTATTATCCCCTCGGCTTTATACTGTATTATCCCCTCCGCTCAGGAAGGAGAGGGGTGCAGTTCTTATAAACTCTAGCTTTCCCCAGGCGGCCATCCGCGCAGCAAATCTAACGGAAGTGGGAGCCCTTATTTACTCCAAAACACGGGGTCAAAAAATCTAACGGAAGCAGGAGCCGCTATTGGGCCCAAAACTGGCCTTGGGTAGGCCATTTGACTCAAATAGCGGCGCTGGCCGCCGTTAGATTTTTATAGGTGTTGTTTTGGGCTAAATAACGGCTCTGGCCGCCGTTAGAAATTCTCACCCGGCAATGGAGCCTGCCGCCGCAGCCTAAAACACAAATAAGCCTTCGCCCACACCTAACCGCGCGCAATACATGGCTCATTGTCTGTCCCTGTGCCGGGCCAATCCTCACGCTCCCCGAGCACCGGATCAATCCTTTACTCCTGCTCGTCCGAATGCCGGACCAAGCCTCACTCCGGCCTGTCCCTGTGCCGGGCGGCTACGGCCAAAGCCGTCTCCCGCAGCCTCCGCCGGATGCGCTCCGGCTCCAGAACCTCCACCAACTCGCCGAAGCTGAGCAGGAACCCGATCAGCCGGTTGTCTTCAGGCATCCGCACTGTCGCCACCAGTTCCTCCTCGGCTCCTCCACACTCTCCAGCTGCTCCCGGCTCTCCAGTTACTCCCTGTCCACCGGTCTCGCCAGCCTCGTCAAACTCTCCCGCCGCTGCCCTCCCGGGCACAGGCATTGCCGCCCCGCAATCTGCCTCCATCCGTCCCGACACCCCCGCCGGCTCCACACGCACCATCCCGCCGCCGAACCACTCCTCGGTCAGGGGCAGCAGCCGTGCGGGAATCCGCAGCTTCAGCTCCACTAGGCTGCCTTCCATAGGCCAGTGGTTGTTCCATGGCAGAGACTCCGGCTCCGTCTCTCTCCGTCGGAACTGCTCCGCCGTTACCTCCGGCTCCCGCATCCGGGAAAGCCGGAACAGCCGGAAGCCCTGGCGGAGCAGGCAATAGGCATAGAGATACCACTGCCCGCTTTTCAGCACCAGGGTATAGGGCTCTACCATGCGTTCTCCCGCTTCTCCCCCGGCGCTGAAATAGCGGAAACGAACCAGACGGCAGGCCTCTATACCCTGCCGCAGCAGTCCAAGCTCCTCCGTATAGCCTCCAGGACGGTTCCACGGCGTATGATCATAATGCAGGCTGTCCATCCCCTCCAGAAGCCGGGTATGCCCCGCCTCCTCCCGGCACGCGCCTGCCAGCACCGCCTTCAATTTCTCCAGCGTGGCGGAGCCGGTTTCGCCGGGCCACAGGCCGGAGGTGCTGTGCAGAGCCAGCAGCACACTGGAAAGCTCCTCCTCAGACAGCACCGTGCGGTCCAGCCTGAAACCCTCGGCAATGCCAAGCCCGCCCCCGGCACCAGGATACGACACAATGGGAAAACCCGCCAGGCTGATGGTATCCGCGTCCCGGTAAACGGTGCGCACCGACACGCCAAAATACTCGGCCAGCTCCTGGGCCTTCATCTGCCGGCGGTTCGCCAGCAGCGCCACCATATTCAACAGCCTGTCCATCCGCATAATATCCCCCCTTTTCCCCGCCCGCCTTGAAGCCTCTGCTTAATCTGGGCGCACCGGTTCAAGTGCACCAGATGATGCCGGGTGGCAGGCATCAGCACAAGGCCACCCAGCGTCTTTTTGGCCCAATAATCGGCAATCCACCGGGCTTCCGGAAGAACAGCTCCTTCATCGAACAACCGCTCAATCCGCTCTGGCCAGACCTTCTCTCGGAAGGCGCCGGGCTCCAGCGAGGCAATAATCCGCCTGGTTTGCCTGCCTACGGCAATCCGGTAGGCCCGCAGCTCCTCCCTGCGGATTCCGGCGCTGAGCTCCGCTATTTCCTTTTTTCCCATAGCGTTGCCGCTGTGTTCAAAAGAAATGCCCAACCTCTCCGGCCAGCTCCCTTCATAAAGCACCTGCCGCCCGCCGGCAACCAGAAGGTTCATAGTCATATCCTCCACCCGGGTAAGATGCCAGAGATGCCAGGCGATGGAATTCTCCGTATCCGGAGAAGGGGCGGGATAAGCACGGAAGGTCCGCTCCTCCAAACCCTCCAGCACCCCATCCTCATAGGTGAGGAACCCGCAGCCGCTCATTTCCTCCGGATACAGCCATTCATGCAGAGCCAGAAACTGTTCCACTGCCCTGCTATGCTCCCCGGATTTACCGATGATTTCATTCAAATTCTTATGCTGCCGGTTCCACTCCTTGCGCTGCAGCAACTCCACCTGTACCCACCCCTACTCTGAAACAACATGGTCCAAGCCGCAGGCCGGATAATGTCATGGAAGCCTAGAACCTGCAGAAGCAGCCGTTTCCATGGCGAGATAGGCTTTCTTCAATGCGGCCAGCCCTGCTTCCTCCGCTTTCCGTGCGTTCACCAGCGCATCCGTCAGCTCCCGGCGGAGCTCTGTCGGCATTCCTGGCTTCCGGCCAAAAAACGGCATCAGGTTCCGGTACCGGACCAGTTCTCCAGCAGCCTCCTTATATGGCCCCGCTGCCTCACGCAGCAGCACTCCCGCAGCACCGCCGATCCGGTCCGCCGCCTCATCCAGGAACGCTCCCGCATAACGGCGGCATTCCGCCCACACTTCTCCGTTGTAGGCCAAACCTTCGGGGTCAGCCTCCTCCGGCGCATGCTCCACGGCATGAAGCCAATTGTCATAACCGGGCAAGCCGGATTTGTAGCCGGGCATTACCCACTTGGAGGGATTGCCGGCGAACTCCACTGCAAACTCCAACGCCTCGAGCACAGTAGTAAAATCATTGGACGCCGCTCCTGCCTCCAGCCAACCCGCATGAAGCCAGCCTACGGAGGTATTCCCAAGTTCCTCCCACGGCTTATACCCTTCGCTGTGGCGGGAATAGTCGTCATGGATTTGCACCCGACCGTTCATGGGAAACGCACAGAACTCCCCCTCCACCCCTTGGCAGCGGATCACAATGTCCCCGTAGCCGCCGGGTGCGAAGCTAACACCTCCGTCAAGCGTGATCCCTTGTGCGGCGAAGGCCTCACGCAATAGCGGGCCATCCTCCTCCCGGACAATTTCCTCCCATACGCCCATATCCGCCGTAAACTGCAGCGTGGGGGTGCCGATGCCTTTATACAAATAACCATGGTCGTTATAGCCGCAAATGGTGTAAAACTCCGGAATACCCAGCTCCCAGCCGTAGCAGGGCAGTCCCTTGTCCAGGGCCCGTTTGGTGTTTTCCCAAGCGATTTTTTGCTTGAGGGCAAAATCATGCTCCGTTCTCCAGCTGTTCACCGCATTGACGCTGACCCCCAGATTATGGGCCAGATTGGTGATCATATCGCAGTTCCATGCGGTAGGCCCGGAGCTGCAGCCGTCCGGCGCCACATTCAGGACAAAGGCATGTCCAGTGGCTCCGAACAGCCACGCATCCGAATCCGTTTTGCCCAAAAACTCCATACACGCCTTCAGCGCCCCCAGACGGGTCACCCAAAAATTCCTGTACTTCAACCGGTTCAGCACAACGCTCACAAGCACACGCTCCTTCTAATGGGATCGGTCCGACAACCCCATCCTAACACGCCACTCTGCCATATAATGTCATCGTACCTTTTGCTGTCCTTTTTTTTAGGGAAGCACATTCCCCTCAAAAGAAGCCTGCATATGCCGAAGCCGGTTCTGCATCATATTGCGCAGCCACCCGGGCCGTTCGATCCGGTATTCGCAGGCGCAGCCCAGCAGCACCGAACCCAGACTCTCCGCATCCCGGAAAAACACCCGGTAGCGCCGCCCCTCCAGCTGTTCATACCGGTGCCGCAGCAAGGGCAAATACTCCGGTACAGCCATGTAAATCACTGCGGAGTAAGGCTCCTCCACCGCTACAGGCACAACCTCGCCCGCTGCAACCAAAGGGGAAATGGCGTACCGCTCACCGCGCAGGGACACGTTGGCCACAGACCGGAGGAACATCAGCCGGATCATACCGGCCGCTTCGTCGAAGCCCAGCAGACAATTTTCGGAATCATACGGAAACAGCTGCATCGGCGCAAAATGCTCCAGTCTCCTGAGCTCCCCCTGCTCCCGGACATCCAGCCGTACCTTAATCTGTAGACGGATCGCCCGGGCCAGCAGCTCGAATTTCTCCGTTTCCATAACTTGAATCGTATGTACAGGAATATGCTTGTCCAAAAATCCCCCGGTTTCCTCGGTGACCTCCCCCTTCCGGAGCTCACCCACCGCCAGCTTCTGGAACAGCTCCGCCATGCCCAGGGACTCGGGGTCGCCGGTTTTTTCGTACCGGTAGGATAAGTACGAGAGATTCCGCGCTTGGGAGGCCGTCAGCAGCATGGCAGGCAGGGCGAAGGTAGCCTCGGTATAATGGTAGCCTTTGTTTTTGCGGCAATATTCAACGGGCGCCCCCAGGGAATCCCGGAGATACTCCACATCCCGAGCCGCCTGCCGGAGGGAGATGCCGAACTCCTCGGCAATGGCCTGACAATTGGGATAGGCCTCCGTTCGGAGCCTTCCGTCGATCCAGATCACCCGGTGCCAGTTGCTCATGCTTTTTTTCCAGCCTCCTTACCGCTAATTTCGCTATAAAAAAAGTATACTCTCATCTCCCGGTTGCGCAATATGGTATAATCAGCAAACTGATTGTCCGGAGTGATGCCATAAACATACTTTTTACAGCATAAGGAGGCGTGACGGATGGAGGAGCTTAGAGGTTTTGGAGGGCGCTTTGTGAAAATGGAGCCGCTTCAGAAGGGGTTTTCCAGCGACAAAAAATATGTGGCCGAAACAGCGGACGGTGCCATGTTCCTTCTGCGAGTAGCCAATGCATCGGCGGGTTCCCGCAGAGAACGGGAATTCGATATGATGCGCAAAACCGCCGCATTGGGCGTGCCGATGCCGCAGCCGGTGGAATTCGGACGGTGTGAGGACGGGCAGAGCGTGTATTCCCTCTTTTCCTGGTGTGAGGGGGAGGATGCGGAGGCCGTGCTGCCGGGCCTGACGGAAGCGGAGCAGTATGCGCTGGGCTGGCAATCGGGGCAAATCGTAAGGACGATTCATTCCCTTCCGGCTCCGCCTGAGCTGGAGGACTGGGAGCAGCGGTTCGGCAGAAAAGCCAGGAGCAAAATAGAAAAGTATCAGGCCTGCGGCATCTGGTTCGACAGGGATGAGCGGATCATCGGTTATCTGGAGGAGAATTTCCATCTCCTGGCCAACCGCCCCCAATGTTATCAGCATGGCGACTATCATGTGGGCAATATGGTCATTTCCCGGGAAAAGGAGCTAACCATTATTGACTTTGACCGGTGCGATTTCGGCGATCCGTGGGAGGAGTTCAACCGGATCGTGTGGTGTGCGGCGGTCAGCCCGCATTTTGCCACGGGGCAGCTGAACGGCTATTTCGGCGGCAGACCCCCGGAGCTGTTCTTCCGGCTGCTGGCATTCTACATTGCGACCAATGCGGTATCCTCCATCCCCTGGGCTATGCCCTTCGGGGAGGAGGAGGTGGCGGTGATGCTCCAGCAGGCGGGGCAGGTGCTGGCCTGGTTTGACAACATGGACAATCCGGTGCCCACATGGTATTTGGGGGAGCTCTGACTGGGGCGGGTACAGCGGCATGAATGGTGATGGTGGTTTCCACGCCGAACAAACGTCTTCCTGATCTACGCCGAACAAGGGTCTTCCTGCATCTACGCCAAACAAGCGTCTCCCCGAGTAGGGGAGGCGCTTGTTTTTGCGTTTGGGAGCCTTGATGCGGGGAGCGGGAGCCTTGATGCGGGGTGCGTAACGGACTCAGGAGCCGCTATTGGTTCCTTAATCGGCATTTTGGCCACCTTACGGACACACTGGAGCTAGAATAAAAAGTGGACACCTATTAACGGACAGACCCATAATGAAAATAAACGGGAGGGTGTTCACATGGGAGAGCAGCGGCAACGGTATAGCGAAGATTTTAAAAGAC
>JAEWIS010000052.1 GCA_023386955.1 Bacillota bacterium | reverse complement strand
TGGACAGCAGAGCGTAGGGCGAACCTGCGTCCCGCAGGGTGACTGTGCAGTATTCCGAAAGATGGTCGGTGGTGATGGTAACGGTGTTGTCTGCGGTGTTTACGGTGTAGACTACAAGCTCCCATTCGCCGGTTTCGGGGTTGTAATACTCCGCAAGCACGGAGCCTTCCTCATCGGAGGGATCGGTTTCACTCTCGACGTAGGGCAGAGTGATAGTCAAAAGACCGTCAAACTCAGTGCGTTCACCGGCAGAAATGTCATAAGCCGTGCGTGTGCCGCCCTCTATGCTGTCACTGTCGGCGGACAGTTCCTTGACCGACACCTTTTCTCCGTCCATTGCGTTATATGGGCCGAAGTCTACCGTCACGCCGCTGTCTGTCGAAACTGCGGTTTGCCCCTCTTGTAAGGTAAAGCTGTCGCTTTTCTGTACAGAAGGGCGCTTAACCCCGCCGCCTACCATAAATCCCGGCCAGCCGTAGAGCGCCACCGCTGCGATCTGTATCACGAGCAGGACGGACAACACAATGCACAGCGTATTGCGTCCGCCGTTTTTCTTCGGTGCTGCGGCGTTTTTTCGTTTTGGCGGCACAGCAGGTGGGGCGCTTTTTTGAGGCTGTGTCTTGGCTGTCAGCTGCGGCTGCGTCGCAGGCTTGGGTTGTACCACGGGAGCAGGATTCACAGGCGCGTCAAGCACCGCTGCGCCGCATTTGGCGCAGAAGCGAGCGCCGGTATGAAGCTCCTTGCCGCAATTCGTACAATATTTTCCCATATCTGCACCTCCTTATGGCCGCACCAGCGCCACAAGCGCCGGTATCCCGTCAGGCGTATCCATCGTGCCGACGGCGTACTGTTTTCCGCTTTGCTCGTAGAACTGCGTCAGGCGCATCGTTCCCGCGCCGGACGCCCACAGACCGCCGTTTTCCCACTTGCCGCTGAATACGCCGTCCTCCATATCCGTTTCATCGAAGCTCTCGCCCTCATTGGCCCAAAAAATCTGATACCAGTCGAGGGTAAGACTCAAGTCCTCCGCCGTACCCGCAAGGACGATATTGAGAAACTCCATAGCGCCCGCGTCATATTCGTTATCGGGATCATAGATAATGATCGCTTTCCAGCTCCCAGTCAGCAGGTCGATGCTGTCTATGATATTTGCGTCAGACGGAACTCCGTCATAAACCACGTCCTCTGTGTACCAGAGAAAGTCCTCCAAATCGGGGCGTTCCTCCGTGGATAAGCTCACGCCTGTTACCTCCGGCGCGGGAATACTACCGCTTTCCGTGGCCGCAGGCGGGGTTTCTTTCTCCGATGCCGGTGTAACGAGCACTGTTTGCTCCGTCCTCGGCGCAGGAGATTCCTTTACTGCTGCTGACGGCAAATTGGGCGGTATGGTGAGAACGCCTATCACAAGCATCAGCAGATTGGCCGCGATCAGTATTGCGGGCAAGATTTTATTGCCTCTGCCCGCAGATGGAATATTATCTCTCATGGATATGCCTCCAGTTTGTTTGATCCGATTATTGTGCGCTGTTTTCTCATGTTGGCCGACATATCTTGTGCTTGGGGTCGTTTTTACCTCTGACAGGTAATCACGCCCCACTCTTTATCGTTATGGTCTCGCATTGAGGCGCTGAACGATGTTCCGTCAGCGGAGAATACAAATTTTGCTCCCGCAATATTTGCCTCGCCTGTCGACCACCGCACAAAATAGCTGCCGTTGATGTAGGTGCTCTGGGTTTCATTATTTGAGCAGACGATTTTATAGTAAGAGCCGTCTCCAAAATCCTTTTCAAATGTGACTACAGTTGTCACATCAATATCCTTACCTGTTTCCGTAACATTCATGACCCCTGTATATGTTCCGGAATAGTCCACCTTATTGGTTTTTGTATTTAAAATGACCTCCATTTCGGTTTTTACAAAGGGTTTGAGCTTGGCACTCAAGGCAACCTTACCCTCTTCCAAGTCCTTTTCTGTTTTATAGAATTCCACCTTCATAGGGAATCTCGCCGTTTCATGGGCACCCAGAGTGAACTTCATCTGTCCGTTTGCTTCGTCGTCAAGGCGGATGGTCCACTCTTTTGCCGTGGTTTTATCGGAAAGCGGGGCCAGTTTGACATATGCGTTGGCCCATTTTGCCTTCTCAGTGTCATAATCCTCCCTGAAGTTCAAGGTGTATACCCTATTTAGCAGTGCGGCAAGCTCTTTATACTCCTTTTCCCGCTGAGTTAGGGCATCAAAATACATATCCCGGCTCAGAGACTGGAACATAACCTGAAGGTAATCATAGATCTCAGCTTTGTAATTGCTTGATATTTTTTTGCGGTCGCTCTCCGACGGCCACGGATACTTGGACAGCTTGCCGTTCTTTTCATATGCGTCTATCCATGAATCCCAGTCGCTTGCTGCGACCTCCCAGTATTTGTTTACATAGTTGTCAATCTCGCTCTGCATTTTGTCGAGAGCTGTCTGCGGGGCGGATTTGTTTTCTTCGTATATCTTCTTGAATAAATCGTACCAATCCTTGACACGGCGCTTGTTTTCGGGTCTTGCGTAATAGGCGCCGTACATATTCCTTGTGC
>JAEWIS010000027.1 GCA_023386955.1 Bacillota bacterium | reverse complement strand
CGCGGGCAGCGTGCGCGGCTTGGGCGGCTTCGCCCGCGGTGCGCGGTCCCGGCGCAGGGGCTGCGCCAGCGTCCGCAGCCTGCGGCATAGCGGGCAGGGCCTCCAGCGCCTGCTTCACCTGCGCCATCAGCTGCCGGGTAGCCGGACTGACAGCGGCATCTGGAGCATCATTGGCCAGGAAGCTGGCAAGCTGGCTGCCCAAATTCTCGATGGTCCGGCTTACCCCGCCCCCAAAAACCGTCCGGTGCAGGGAAGCCACCGTCTCCTGGGTCAAGGGCAGGCCCCGTTTCATGGCCAATAGCGCAGATTGCCGCCACTCGCCGTCTGCCGCGCCTTCAGGCTGGCTGGCGGCCATTTCGGCGTAGCTCTGAACATTTTCCCGGGTAAGCGGCAGCTTGGCCTGATGCAGGTCCTGCAGCGCCCTTCGGTTGGCGGGAGTGTCCTTCAAGTCGAAGCTTTTCAGCAGCTCGGCTAACGAAGGCTCCGGGATCTGCACCTGGGATACCTCCACAGGCTTCAGCACAACCTTCCCGGCCATAGACTCCGGCTGGACCTGAAGCAGCGCCGACTGCCCCTTGGCCAGAGGCGCCTCCAGATGGGCCTGAACATGGGCGCCGCCGATATTCATCAACGCATCCTGCTCGGAGAGCATCTGAAGCACCACCCCCCGCACGATCTGGCCTACCTTGAGCTCCAAGGTTTTGGCATCGGATACGTGGCTGTCTCCAATCACACTGCGGAGCAATTGGCTGATATTCAAGGCTTCCCCCTCCTTCCTAGGCTGATCTTCCGGGATTTATTTTTAACCGGCGATTCTTTGGCGTCACCGGCTCTATGATTTATCTTGTATTACTTTATCGGCAAAAACCCTTTTCCTGATGAGCTGCAGTATAACCTAATACTCAGAACAGCTCCTGCTGCTGAGCCAGGATTTTACCGAGAAAGCTTCTTCTATGCAAAGGAGAGGGGCCATGGGTCTCCAAAGCCTCCCGGTGCTGCTTGGTTGCGTAACCTTTATGTATGGCAAGGCCGTATTCCGGATAGTCCAGGTCCCAATGGAGACACATCCGGTCCCGGGTTACCTTGGCAATGATCGAAGCCGCGGCGATGGATTGGCTGAGCGCATCCCCATGGATAATCGCCAGCTGCGGCAGCGGCACATCCACCTTTTCCGCATCCACCAAAAGATAATCCGGCTTTGTCTCCAGCTTGTCCAAGGCCTGCTTCATCGCCAGGCGGGCCGCCTGCTTGATGTTGATTCGGTCCACTGTTTCCGCGTTAGCATACCCGATGCCAATGGCCAGGGCCTGCTCGCTGATGATATCGTATAATGCCTCCCGGCGTTTCTCCGAAAGCTTCTTGGAATCGTTGACCCCTTCTATCACCAGTCCCTGGGGCAAAATAACCGCAGCCGCTACCACATCTCCGAAGAGACAGCCGCGCCCCACCTCGTCCACTCCGGCAATCAGGCTGTAGCCGCTGGCCCACAGCTCTTTTTCATAATCCAGCATTCCTTATTCCCCTATCCATGACAAATTCCGTGCGTGAGAAACAATGGATGTTCCTTTTCTTATTATACCTGCTGTGTCAACGTTCTGCCCCATCACCAAAAAACCGCCCCCATCAGGAGCGGTTCCATCTGCACCGTATGTTATGCTGCTGCCGCTGCTGGATCCACAGCCGGTTTGCATCTGCTTATCCGGTGTGCAACCGTCTTTTTCCACAGCCGCTTCAGACTACGCCATATCCGGACGTTCCAGGCTGATGCGCCCCAGCTTTCCGGCACGCAGCTCACGAAGAATCAGGGTGGATGCCTTCCCCAGATCCACACGGCCTCCGGAGACCACACAGCCCCGTTTGCGGCCGATGTTCTCCATCACTTCAATGACGGTTTCAGCCTCGGACAGGTCCCCAGGCAGCTCTCCGATGCCATAACGCTCGGACAGCACTCCCGGGTATGCCTCGGCTATATATCGAACGGCATAAAAAGCCACTTCATCCGCCGGCATAATTTCTTCCTTGATCGAGCCAATGGTTGCCAAACGCAAACCCACCTGCTGGTCCTCGAACTTAGGCCACAGGATACCCGGGGTATCCAGAAGCTCCAGCTCTCCGCCTGCCATCTTGATCCATTGCTGGCCCTTGGTGACGCCCGGTTTGTCTCCTGTAGCGGCCACCTTGCGTCCTGCCAGCTTATTGATCAGCGTGGATTTGCCCACGTTGGGAATGCCTACAATCAGAGCACGGATCGCCCGGGGGTTCATTCCTTTGCGCTGGCGGGCCTCCATCTTCTCGGCCATCAGCTTCCTGCACCGCGGCACAATGTCCCGCGTACCGCTTCCGGTTACCGCGTCAATGGGCAGCGCATCCAATCCCTTCTCCTGAAAAAAAGCGACCCAGTCCGCAGTAGCGGCCGGATCGGCCAGATCAAGCTTGTTCAAGAGTACCAGGCGGGGCTTATGCTGCAGGATGGTATCAACCATCGGATTGCGGCTGGACAGGGGGACACGGGCATCGATAAGCTCGATGGCCACGTCGATGAGCTTCAGCTTTTCTTCAATCTGCCGTCTCGCCCTGGTCATGTGGCCGGGAAACCACTGAATGGTTGCCATCTTTCTCACCTCACCTTAATGCTTGATAAATCCCAGCTTGGCCAGGGGCCAGAAGCGGACATCCGCACGGCCGACAATCTTGTCAAAAGCAACGGTGCCGATTGCGCGGCTGTCCTGGCTGTTGACCCGGTTGTCGCCCATGACGAATACCTTGCCTTCTTCAACCGTGATCTCCGAAAAGTCCACGTTGTAATTGCTGTTGGTCCGGGCCTTGTAATCGTCAACGGCTTCCTGCAAGTAGGGTTCCTTTAATTCTTCCCCGTTAATAAACACTTTATTGTTTTGGATCTTGATCTTCTCACCGGGCAGAGCAACGACCCTCTTAATATAATCCACACCCGTGGGCGCATGGAACACCACCACTTCACCACGTTCGGGAGTACGGATATTATAGATGATCTTGTTCACGATAAGCCGTTCTCTGGTATGGAAATTCGGTTCCATGGAGGGCCCGTCCACAATGAACGGTGCAAAAATAAACCAGCGGATAATAATAACGAGAACGGCGGCGATAAACAGCGCCTTCGTCCATTCCCACGCTTCACTCTTCATTGAAACAGCCTGTGCCGGTTGTTCGGGCAATTGTTGCTCCTGTTCCATTCTCGTGAGCCTCCATCCCTAAAACTCCTCAAAAAACCGAAAGGAGGCTTGTGCTGTGCCCAAGCCCCCTGTTCAATCTTATCGGATTTCGGTAATTCTTGCTGCCTTGCCGCGAAGTGCGCGCAGGTAGTAGAGCTTAGCGCGACGAACCTTACCACGACGGGCTACTTCGATTTTATCGATCTTCGGGGAATGGAGCGGGAATGCTCTTTCCACACCAACACCGTAAGAGATTTTACGAACGGTAAACGTTTCGCTGATGCCACCGCCGCGACGCTTGATCACAACGCCTTCAAACAGCTGGACCCGTTCGCGGGAACCCTCGATAACCTTCACGTACACCTTCAGGGTGTCGCCTGGACGAAAGCTCGGAATATCCTTGCGAAGTTGTTCCTTGGTAATTTCTTGAACCAACAAATTCATTTGACTTCCTCCTTCCACACAGGTGTTCATTCCGCTTATCGGCCTACATCCCAATTGATGAACCGCAACCGCGTAGAGGACCACCGTTATCAAATCACAACATTAAATATACTAACATATCTGCAGGCGCATAGCAATGTTTGTCTCATCTTTTTTTGATAACTATTTACCAGCCGTCCGCCTCACTTCTGCTCCCTGTTCAAAGCCGCCTGCCGCTTCAGCTCCGCCAGCCATTCCTTGTCCTTCTTCGACAGCTCCACATCCTTCAGCAGCTCCGGACGCCTTCTGTAGGTTCGCTCCAGAGACTGTCTGCGCCGCCACAGCTCGATATTCTCGTGATGGCCGGACAGCAGCACCTCCGGCACCTCCCAGTCGCGGAATTGGGCCGGCCGGGTGTAGTGGGGATATTCCAGAAGCCCCGTGCTGAACGAATCCGTAACCGCAGACAGCTGATTACCAAGAACCCCGGGCAACAGACGCACTACACTGTCGATGACCACCATAGCAGGCAGCTCCCCGCCTGTCAGCACATAATCTCCGATGGAGAGCTCATCGGTGACCAGATGCTCCCGTATGCGTTCGTCGTAGCCTTCATAGTGGCCACAGATGAAGATCAAATGCTCCTCCCGGGACAGCTCCTCCGCCTTCCGTTGGGTGAAGGTCTCCCCTTGCGGGCACATGAGGATCACCCGCGGTTTTGGTTCAGCGTTGGGCAGGTCTACCAGCGGCTCATCCGGCTTACCTTCTGGCACTTCTGCGGACGGATTCTCCTGCACGTCCATCAGACCCTCTACATCGTTTCTGTCAACGGTACCGGGATAATGGCGCTCCATTAATTCCTCCACCGCGGCGAAGATCGGGCCGGGCTTCAGCACCATCCCTCCCCCGCCGCCGAAGGGATAATCATCCACTGTGTTATGCTTATTGTTGGCATAATCCCGGAAATTCAAGGTGGACAGGGAAACAAGCCCTTTTTGGCGGGCTTTTCCCAGAATACTCGCGCCGAATACCCCCTCGAACATCTCGGGAAACAAGGTCAGAACATCGATCTTCATTCCAGCAGTCCTTCCATCAGCTCAACGGTAACCTGCTTGTTATCCACGTCCACCTCAAGCACGACCTCGTCAATAACAGGCAGGAGCAGATCGCGGCCTTTGGGGCGTTTGACCACCCAGACGTGGTTGGCTCCGGGAGTCAGAATTTCTTTAATCTCGCCCAGCTTTTCCCCGCCAGCCGTCACCACCGTACAGCCCAGAATCTCATGGTAATAGTATTCGTCCTCGTCCAAGTCGGCCAGGCTCTCCTCATCCACCTTCACCAGCCAGCCCTTGTACTGCTCCACTTGGTTGATGTTATCCCATCCCTGGAAACGGGTAATGAACATCCCCTTATGCTCGCGGGCCTGCTCTACCTGGGTTTGGATCTGCTTGCCGCTCTCCGGCTCCACCAGAATCAGCTTGCTTCCCTTCACAAACCGCAGCTCCGGAAAATCCGTCTGGGACAGAATTTTCAATTCCCCCCGGATGCCGTGGGTGTTGACGATTTTCCCTACATTATATAGCTTGTCGCTCATGCAATATACACTTCCTTATATGTGGAATGCGGTCCATTCTATAGCTACAGCATTTCAAGCCGGCTTTCTTCCCCGCTTGTCCGGAACAGAAGAAAACCCTCTTCAAATTCTGTTGGATGATGCAAAAAGGGGCAAGGTTGCCCTCACCCCTTCAAATTGCTCATGATACGATTTCAACGCTAACCCGCTTGTTCTCCTTGACAGCAGCCGATGTGACAACTGTGCGCAAAGCTTTGGCGATGCGTCCTTGCTTGCCGATCACCTTGCCGATATCGGTGGGGTTCACGGTAAGCTCGTACACGATTTCCTGACTACGCTCCACGGCATTTACGCTGACATCTTCCGGATGATCCACCAACGCCTTAGCGATTACGGTTATCAGATCTTTCATATGCCGCCCTCCGTTAAGCCAAATTACTTCTGCAATTTGGACTCATGGAACTTTTTCATAATGCCGGCTTTGCTGAACAGGTTGCGGACGGTGTCGGACGCTTGCGCGCCGTCGCCCAGCCACTTGAGCGCCTTCTCCTCGTCGATTGCGACGGTAGCAGGGGCGGTCAGCGGGTTATAAGTACCGATTTCCTCGATAAAACGACCGTCACGGGGAGACCGGGAATCAGATACCACCAGACGATAAACGGGAGCCTTGTGGGAACCCATACGCTTCAGACGAATGCGAACTGCCATTGTTGTTTCACCTCCTTAACAGAATAACGCGGTAACATGGTCCGTGCCGTAGGCCAGATAATGTTACACAGCGCTTCGAATTTGGCAAAGCAAAATTGAAGGAATGTCCTTATATTTTCAAAAAGGAAACCGTCCGCCCTTGCCCATCTTGCCGAACATGCCGCCTTTTTTCTTGCCGTTGCCCATCATGCCTGAGAACTGCTTCATCATCTTCCGCATATCCTCGAACTGCTTGATGAAGCGGTTGACCTCCACCACCGTATTCCCGCTGCCCAAAGCGATACGCTTGCGGCGGGTAGGACTCAAGAGCTCCGGCTTGGCGCGCTCTTCCTTGGTCATGGATTTGACGATGGCGGCCGTACGGGCCATTTGCTTCTCGTCGATCTTCACGTTCTTCATCTGGTCCTTCATCTTGCCCATACCCGGCATCATATCCAGGATCTGGTCCAGCGGACCCATCTTCTTGACCTGCTCCATCTGCTCCAGGAAATCATCGAAGGTAAACTCGGCCTTGCGGAGCTTGCGCTCCATTTCCTTGGCTTTGTCCGCGTCGATGTTGGCCTGGGCCTTCTCGATCAGGGTCAGCACATCCCCCATGCCGAGAATCCGGGAGGCCATCCGCTCAGGATGGAAGGGCTCCAGAGCATCCATCTTCTCGCCTGTAGCAGCGAATTTAATGGGACAGCCGGTAACCGCCTTAACGGAGATGGCTGCGCCGCCGCGTGTATCATTGTCCAGCTTGGTAATGATGACACCCGTCAAACCCAGCTGCTTATGGAAGCTGTCCGCCACATTCACGGCCTCCTGGCCGGTCATGGCATCCACCACAAACAGAATTTCGTCCGGCTGGACAGCCTCCTTGATCATCGTCAGCTCCTCCATGAGAGCTTCGTCGATATGGAGACGCCCCGCAGTATCGATCAGCACATAATCATGACCGTGCTCCTTGGCGTGGGCGATGCCTTGTGTAGCAATGTCCACCGGATTAACGTCCGCCCCGGGAGCGTATACCGGCACCTTCAACTGCTCGCCCAATACCTGCAATTGCTTGATGGCGGCAGGCCGGTAGATGTCCGCAGCCACCATCAGAGGCTTGTGGTTCTGCTTTTGCAGATATTTGGCCAGTTTGCCGGTAGAGGTGGTTTTACCCGCACCCTGCAGACCTGCCATCAGGATAATGGTAGGCGGGCGGTTAGACCGGGCCAGCTTGGCCTGAGTGCCGCCCATAAGAGCGGTTAGCTCCTTGTTGACGATATCTACTACCACCATGCCCGGCGTGAAGCTCTTCATCACTTCCTGGCCGATGGCGCGTTCCTTGATCCTGGCGATGAAGTCCTTGACGACCTTAAAGTTGACGTCCGCCTCCAACAGGGCCAGGCGCACTTCTCTTAAGGCTTCGTTGACATCATCCTCCGTCAGCTTGCCCCGGGACTTCAGCTTTCCGAACACATTCTGCAGCCTGCTGGCTAATCCTTCAAATGCCATGTGCCCCGCCTCCCGCAAGTCTAATGATTCTGTATACGGCCCCAACTCATGGGGTATCGTCCTTCACTTCTATGGTCAAAAGCCGGGAGAGCAGCTCCAGCATCCGCCTGCTGTCTTCCCCCTGCCGCCGTTTAATCAATGCTTCCAGCTCACTTGCCGCTTGGCTCTTGCGGGCAAACTGCTCCGCCAGCCGAAGCTTGCCCTCGTAATCCTCCAGCGACTGCTCGGCCCGCTTCAGGTGTTCGTAAACCGCCTGCCGGCTGACCTCAAAATCCGCCGCAATTTCCCCGAGGGAAAAATTGTCCTGGTAGTACAAGGACAGGATGGATTGCTGCTTGTCCGTCAGCAGCGCTCCGTAGAAGTCGAACAAGGTGTTTACCCGGTTCGTCCGTTCCAGCAGCGTGTCATCTTCCATCTTCAGGTGACCCTCCCGTTCCGAATGCACCTCGCATCCGGGAGTGGACGCGGCAACCGCAGCAGCCCCGCCGGAGCGTGTAAAGGTTCACTCCTTTACACCGAACATTGACTATATTAGCGGATCCTTGTGCAGATGTCAAGCATATTACCTTGTCACTCCCTCTTTCATACCTTTGGTCCGAGCTAGAGGCCGGATAAAGTTTTAGGAAGCTTCGGATTTGGCAAAGCCAAATCGAAGGGCTCTCTTGCAGCTGAACTCGAAATTTCATATATAATTTCGCCGATTTTATCATTTCAGCGGTTTATACTCGAAATTTCATATATAAATGGCCCTACCCCTGCGATTTCCCTGGATTGTATATGAAATTTCATATATAACCTCTCCATCTGAGGGTATTTACAAATTTATACTCGCTTTTTCATATACAACCAACAGTGTGTCAGCCATCCAAGAGCCTCACCGGCCAACAGCATTCCGCTAACCATCCTCATTCCGCAAAACATCCGTTCTCCCGCTCAGCAGCATCCATCCCGCTAGCCAACATCCATCCACCCGCCAACAACCGGTCAACCATCCAATCCCCCGTCCGCCTCAACCCGTTCCTCCAACCCGGTTATCCCCCTCTTTCCCCGTGACAGCGCTGTCTCCCTGCAGGAAATGTATGTTATACTGGTAAAAGTCGAATGGGCGCGGAGGCCGCAAGCTGCAACAATAACGTAAGAACGGAGGTTTTGACAACGGAACAGCCTAGACTTGCAGGAAGTCCGATTTCACGTTTGGTCAACAATCATTTTCACGCGTTAACCCACCGCAATTTCCGGTATTATTGGTTCGGACAATGTGTTTCCCTCATTGGAACCTGGATGCAGAACATCGGCCAGTCCTGGCTGGTGCTAAAGCTGACAGGCTCCCCTTTTCTGTTGGGGCTCGTAGGCACCATTCAATTTTTGCCGGTGACCTTCTTTTCCCTGTTTGCCGGACTAGTCATCGACCGTTTTCCCAAAAGAACCATCCTGATGGTGACCCAGACCGTCGCCATGCTTCTGGCCTTTATTCTTTCCGCCCTGGTATTCAGCGGCAAGGTAGAGTACGGATATATTCTGGTGCTGGCCTTTCTGTTGGGCATGAACAATAATTTTGATATGCCTACCCGCCAAGCCTTTACCATTGAAATTGTGGGCAAGGACGATCTGATGAACGCCATTGCCCTGAATTCCGCCACCTTCAATCTGGCTAGAATTATCGGCCCTGCCATTGGCGCCTCCATGATGGCATTTTTAGGTGCGGGCTGGTGCTTTTTGCTCAACGGCTTCAGCTTTCTGGCAGTGCTGTTCAGTCTGACCCGCATCAAGGCGACGCCGTATGTCCGGCCGAAGAAACCAGGCACCGGCATCTGGAGTGAAATCCGGGATGGCTTCGTTTACATCGCCAATGACCGGGTGTTGTCCCAGACCCTGCTGCTCCTGGTGGTCATCGGTGTGCTGGGCTTTAACTTCAACGTGCTGATCCCCTCCTTTACCCAAAGCGTGCTGCATATGGAGGAGGGCACCTACGGCTTCCTGATGTCCTGCATCGGGGTAGGTTCGCTGATCGGTGCTATAACCCTGTCCGTCCGCAGCAAAGGCGGGCCGCGCATGAAGCTGATCCTTACCTGCAGCGTGCTGGTGTCGGTATTTTTGTCCACCATCGGCTTCACCCGCAACCTGTATGTGACAGGCCTGGCGCTGGCTGTGCTGGGCATTTGCAATATTTTGTTCACCACCAGCTGCAACTCCACCCTGCAGATCCATTCCAAGGACGAATACCGGGCCAGAGTTATGAGCATCTACTCCCTAGTCTTTACCGGCTCTACTCCATTGGGCAACTTCTTTGCCGGGATCGCGGCGGAGCATCTGGGACCGGACGGGGCTTTTATATTAAGCGGAGTTCTAGCCTTTATTCCTATCGTGTGCATCATCCTTTATTTCCGCCTCCGCAAACCCGCGGCCAACCCCCGGGAAGAAACAAGCGGCGCCTAAACTCTCATTGTGGCGGCTCATCAAGGCTGGACGACCGGAAGATCCGTTTGGGTCCAAGCTCGTTCAGCTTGGTCATCAGAGCCGCCATTTCCTGCGGGGTAAGCTTCATCCCAGATTCCAGCCAATGCTGGATAACCCCCAGATGAGCGGACACAATATAAGCCACCAGATAATCTCTCGGAATAGAAAGTCGACTGTCATCCGGCTGGAATTTCATCGATTTTTTCCTCATATCCTCCATCATGGCCTTTTTCCACTCCAGAAAAAAACAGGGATCCCCATTAGGACCCATCATAACCGCAAAGAAACGGGAATGCCTGGAAAAATATTCGAATGCCCCTATTGCGCCAGGCTGTGTAATCTGCTGAGGATTACCTGTCCCCGGTTCGGAGCAGTTGCGTTCCGAGGCTCTCATCACCGACTCCGTCAGCCCCTTCAGCACCTCCTCCTTACTTTGCTCCAGCAAATCCTGAATATCCCGGTAATGCAAATAGAACGTCCCTCTGTTTAATCCCGCCCGCTGGGTCAAATCCCGGACGGTCAGCCCCTCCAGACCCCGTTCCTCGATCAGATCAATGAGCGCATCCCGCAGCATCTGCCGGGTCCGCAGAATACGCCGGTCCACCGTGGACTCATCTGTTGTCATGTATATACCACCCCGAATTAATCAACATACTCGCATCCTGTGGCGATTACCGGACAGATTGCAAAATAGTGACTATTGCATTTGCCGCGAATCTCCCTATAATAGGCATATAGTCTTTTAATGGACACTGTGTTTATTACTATACCACATGTTCATTAACTTTGACGATATAGAGATATTCAGGACAGGAGATGGAACAGTCAATGAATGCAAAAAACCAAACCCAGGGAAATGAGTTTTCCCTCAAAAAGCTGATCGGCCCGCTAATGGCTGTGATTCTGGGTATGATGATGGTTATTCTGGACAGTACCGTAGTAAATGTGGCGCTGCCCCGTCTGGTGGAGGACTTCAACTCCTCTGTGACAACGATGCAGTGGGCCATTACAGGATATACGCTGGCGTTATCCGCGGTAATCCCCTTAGCCGGATGGATGACCGACCGGTTCGGCGCCAAACGGATTTTCTTGCTTACGATTATTATGTTTACATTGGGCTCGGCCCTTTGCTCACTGGCAGCCTCCCCGGCGCAATTGATCCTATACCGGATTATTCAGGGCATCGGCGGCGGCATGGTTGCGCCGATCGGTATGGCCATTGTGTTCAGGCTTGCACCCCGCGACAAAATCGGCTCCATCATGGGCATGCTGGGCATTCCGATGCTGCTGGCTCCGGCCCTTGGACCCGTGCTGTCGGGCTGGCTGGTGGAATATGCCACCTGGCACTGGATTTTCCTGATCAATGTGCCCCTGGGGGCCATCGCCATTCTGGTGGGAATGCGGTATCTGCCCGCCTTTGAAACCAAATCCGTACCGTCCCTGGACATTCTCGGCATTCTCCTGGCTCCGGTAGCCTTCTCCATGCTGGCTTATGGAGTCAGCGAAGGCGGAAGAAGCTGGACCTCCACCTCCACCCTGACCGGGCTGTCCATCGGCGGGGTTGCGCTGATCCTCTTCATTATAGTGGAGCTTAACCAAAAGCAGCCCCTGCTGGAACTGCGGGTGTTCCGGTCCTCGGATTTCACCAGAGGCATTGTTATCGCATGGCTTATGCAAATCGCCTTGTTCGGCGTAATGGTTCTTATTCCGCTGTTTTACCAAACCGTGAAAGGTTATGGCCCGCTGAAAACAGGACTCGTCATGCTTCCCCAGGCGCTGGCTTCCGGATTGGTGATGCCCATCGGCGGCAGGCTGTTTGATAAGATCGGGGCGCGTCCTTTGGCCGTTACCGGGCTCAGTATCATTACCTTGTGCATGTTTATGCTCTCCCGGATGACCCCGGACACCAGTCTGTTCTATATCATGGGCTTCCTGGGCCTCATGGGCGCGGGTATGGGTCTGACCATGATGCCGGTGAATACCCACGTGCTGCAATCGGCACCCAAACATCTGGTTAGCCGGGTCACACCGCTGACTACCGCAGCCCAACAGGTCATGGTTTCCTTCGCCGTGGCCGGCCTTACCGGTTACCTAACTTCCCAGATTACCGTACACGCCAAATCCGGCGGCAGTCCCCTGGCGGCGGCAGCCAATGCTTATGGTGATACCTTCCTGGTTGCAGCAGGCATCGCGGCGCTGGGCGCTCTTCTGGCGCTGATTCTCCGCAAGCCCAAGGCTATTCCCGGTGACAGCGAGGAAGGCGCAGGCCAAGCCCAAGCCTCTATGATGGCGGGGCACTAAAAGATTAGATGAATCGGCAGACAGGATGCGGATGGATTCACGCTCCTGTCTTTTTTGCATTCAGACGATCCCGGGACAAGTCATTTCCCCCCGATCGGTTTTTTATGGTAAAATAAGCTCTTATCGAAGCAATTCCGGGAAGTTGAACCCAACCCCATCGTTCCTGTTTCCCACACTTCCATAAAGGTCAGGTGAATCACATGCAGCATTACGGCTTCGCGCGTGTAGCCGCCGCCTCACCAGAGCTGAAGGTAGCGGATTGTGATTTCAACACCGCAAAGATTATAGAAGCGATTCAAGATGCCGTTCAGGCGCAAGCAGAATATCTGGTGCTGCCCGAGCTATGCGTCACCGGCTATACCTGCGGGGATCTGTTCCTGCAGCGGACCCTCCTGGACGGCGCCAAAGCCTCCCTTACCCGGATCGCCGCTGCCACCGCAGGGCAATCCATCATCGTGGTTCTGGGTTTGCCCCTGGATATCCGCGGACGTCTGTTCAATTGCGCAGCCGTCATCCAGAACGGAGACATTCTGGGGTTTGTCCCCAAAAGCTGCATCCCCGGCTACAGTGAGTTCTATGAGCCACGCTGGTTTGCCGCTGCGGAAGAGCTGGAGACGGACACCCTTGTTTGGGATGGTAAAACCGTTCCCATCGGCAGTGATTTAATCTTTGCCTGTCGGGAGGACGGAAATCTCTTGTTCGGCGTGGAAATATGCGAGGATCTCTGGGTGCCCATTCCGCCCAGCAGCCATCTGGCCCAAGCTGGTGCGGTCCTATTGTTTAATCCCTCCGCCAGCAACGAGCTGGTAGGCAAGGCGGATTACCGCCGCCAGCTGGTATCCGGGCAATCCGCCTCCTGCGTGGCGGCTTACGTCTATGCCGGCTCCAATACCGGCGAGTCCTCCACGGATGTGGTGTTCGGCGGCCACTCCCTAATTGCCGAGAACGGCCAAATTCTGGCCGAGTCGGAACGCTTCACCCATGAAACCCGGCTAACCGTAGCCGATATCGATATTCCCAAGCTCCATTATTCCCGCACCGTCATGGGCACCTTCCGGGCGGGCCGGGGCGCAGGGGATTACCGGGTTATCGGCTTCTCGTACCCTGCCGCGGCCACAGCAGTAGACAAGCCGCGGAAGCTGGCCCGCAAGGTGGCACCGAATCCCTTTGTACCCGGCAATCCGCTCTTGCGGGACGAACGCTGTCAAGAGATTTTGTCCATCCAGACCTCCGGGCTTATGAAGCGCATCCGCCATATCGGCATCAAACAGGCAGTGATCGGTATTTCCGGCGGCCTGGATTCCACCCTGGCGCTGCTTGTTGCGGTCCGTGCCATGAAGCGGCTGGGTCGTCCGGCCAGTGACGTTTTGGCTGTCACCATGCCCGGCTTCGGCACCACCAACCGGACCTACGACAATGCCGTAGGCCTCATTAAGGCTCTGGGTGTTTCCATGATGGTGGTGGATATTAAAGCCGCCTGCCTGCAGCATTTTGCCGATATCGGCCATGACAAGGATGTGCATGACCTTACTTATGAGAATGTGCAGGCCCGGGAACGGACCCAGATTCTCATGGACCTGGCCAACAAAAACGGCGGTATCGTCATCGGCACGGGGGATTTGTCGGAGCTGGCCTTGGGCTGGTGCACCTACAATGGAGACCACATGTCCATGTACGGTGTGAACGGGGGAATCCCGAAAACCCTGATCAAGTTTGTGGTGCAATGGTATGCGGACTATGAAGCGGACGATGCGGTGAAGGGTTTCCTGCATGACATTATCGCCACCGGCATCAGCCCTGAGCTTCTGCCGCCCTCGCCAACCGGCGAAATTGCCCAATTGACAGAGAACATTCTTGGACCGTACGACGTCCATGATTTCTATCTGTATTACATGCTGCGGACGGGGGCCCCGCCGGCGAAGATTCTGTATCTTGCCGAGGAGGCGTTCGCCGGCGTATTCACCCGGGAGCAGCTGGTTTCCTGGATGCGGGTGTTCTACAGCCGCTTCTTCTCCCAGCAGTTCAAACGCTCCTGTCTGCCTGACGGCCCCAAGGTGGGGACGGTCAGCCTATCTCCGCGGGGAGATTGGCGGATGCCCAGTGACGCCTCCGGCGCGCTGTGGCTGAAAGAGGTTGAAGCGCTGTAAACCTTGCCCATCGACCGGATACGGTGGTTTTTCACGGTATCCGGCCTCCGGTGAGACCGGCGGTTTTCTTTATGATATAGTAAAAGTGCCGGTTGACACGGACATCATTCCAGGGTCCTTAAGAAGGAGTTACCATGACACAATTCGTCTATAAGCAAATCGTCGACGATCTCAAGAAGAAGATCTTCGCGGGGGATTTTCCCGATATGCGCCTGCCGGACGAGCGCAGTCTCAGTGAAACCTATCAGGTCAGCCGCAGCTCTATCAAGCGGGCGCTGACCAAGATGGAGCATGCCGGCATCATTTTCAAAAAACGGGGCTCCGGCACCTTTATCAACCCGTTATACATCAAGAATGAATCCATCTTCAATTACGAGGGCTCCAACCTGGGAGTCACGGATAATTTCCAGATGCACGGGGTCAAGCCCAAAATCCGCGTCCTGAGCTTTGAGGTAATTCCGCCGACGGAGGAGCTGCAGCGGGATCTGTTCCTCCAGCCCCATGATTTTGTGTACAAAATTGTCCGGCTTCGCCTGTTTGACGAAACGCCGTTTATGATCGAAACCGGCTACATTCCCATCAAGATCATCCAGAATCTAAACCAGACGATTATTGAGGGTTCGATTTTTAACTACCTGGAGGAAGCCCATAATCTGGCGGTAACCAAGTCCTTCCTCTCCGTTTACGCCGAACCCTCGGATGACCGCGACCGGGAGCTGCTGGACCTGAAGGAGCATGAGCCGGTGGGGATTATGGAAGGGATCTTCTTCCTGGATAACGGCACGCCGTTGGAGTTCTCCAATATGCGCTTTCACTACAAGTATCTGAAGTTCAATACCTTCGTATCGGTGCAGGAATAAGGATCGGACAACGTCCGGTCTTTTTTTATGTGTTGGAAGAGATTGTTACCGGTTTACAGCCCCGCCGCGGCATCTGTCTTCCCCTGTTTTTAACACCGACGCGATGAGCCTCCAGGCAATGGGGGATTCTAACGGAAGCAGGAGACCTTATTTGGCTGAAAAACGGGGTTTCGAAATTCTAACGGCGGTGAGAGACCCTATTCGGGTTTTTTGACCCATCCGCATGATGTTTTGCCCCCAATAGCGGCTGTAGCCGCCGTTAGAATTTTTGTATGGCTCTTTTGGGGCAAATAGCGGCGCTCACCGCCGTTAGAGTAAGGAGCCCCCAAGTTAGCTATTCCTCTTCCCTCGTTCCTCCGGGCTCCACCCACCTCCTTCCCTCCTTCCCTTCTTCCGCTCTTTCCCATCGTTTCCTCACCCTCTATTTCCTGTTCCCCAGCCTCCGTGTCCTCGTTCCCTGCTCCCTCCTTCACGCCACCGATCCCACAAACCATCACCCCGATAACCACCTATGTAAACGCCATCATTCGACAAAGTTCATACTAAGTTCATTTTTTCACATAATTGGACCGTATTACTTTCAAAAATGATTGATTTCAATTTCTGAAGTGGTTATTATGAATTTGAAATTACGGAGAGATCAGACAGAAACAAAATTTCGATAGGAGTGGAAGAAATGACACTGACTACTCAAGTTCTGGATTACTCCTCCAAGGCGTATCTGGATAAGCTCGACGCCTACTGGCGCGCAACCAACTACATTTCCGTAGGCCAGCTTTATCTGAAGGGCAACCCCCTGCTCAAGGAACCTTTGCAGGATGCCCACGTGAAGGTAAAGCCCATCGGCCACTGGGGCACCATCCCCGGCCAAAACTTTATCTATGCCCACTTGAACCGGGTTATTACCAAGTATGATCTGGATATGTTCTACATTGAAGGCCCCGGCCACGGCGGCCAGGTTATGGTGTCCAACTCCTATCTGGACGGCAGCTACACCGAGATTTATCCGCAGATCACCCGGGACATTCCCGGCCTGATCAAGCTCTTCAAGCAGTTCTCCTTCCCGGGCGGAGTCGCTTCCCATGCCGCACCGGAAACACCGGGCTCCATCCATGAAGGCGGCGAGCTGGGCTACGCCCTCTCCCACGGCGTTGGCGCCATTCTCGACAATCCGGAGCTGATCTCCGCTGTTGTCATCGGCGACGGCGAAGCCGAAACCGGTCCGTTGGCGGCATCCTGGTTCTCCAACCGTTTCATCAACCCCATCACCGACGGCGCAGTACTGCCGATTCTTCACCTGAACGGCTTCAAAATCAGCAACCCCACCATCCTGTCCCGCCAAACACGGGAGGAGATGGATGCCTATTTCACCGGTATGGGCTGGGAGCCCCACTATGTGGAGGGTTCTGATCCGGAGCTGATGCATCCCCAGATGGCCAAGGTATTGGATACCGTTATCGAGAAAATCAAAGCCATCCAAAAGAATGCCCGTGAAAACAACAACACAACCCGTCCACTGTGGCCGATGATTGTCTGCCGCACGCCCAAGGGCTGGACCGGTCCGATGGAATGGGACGGCGTTCCTAACACAGGCTCCTTCCGTGCCCACCAGGTGCCGATTCCCGTAGACCAAAAGAACATGCAGCATGCCCCCGCTCTGATGGAATGGATGAACAGCTACCGTCCGCAGGAGCTTTTCAACGACCAAGGCCGTCTGCTGTCGGAAATCGAAGAAATTCTGCCTACCGGCAACAGAAGAATGGGCAAAAACCCGGTTACCGACGCCGGCAGACTGGTGAAGGACCTGAAGCTGCCCGACTTCACCAAGTTCTCCCTTGACAATTCCAAGCCTGGCCAAATCATCGCCCAAGACATGCTGGTGCTGGGCAAATATATGAAGGAAGTTATCGAGCTCAATGAAGCTCAGCGCAACTTCCGCATCTTCGGTCCGGACGAAACCATGTCCAACCGTCTGGGACCCGTGTTCGAAGTCACCAAGCGTCAATGGATGGATGCCATCCAGGAGCCGCAGGATGAATTCCTTGCTCCTTACGGCCGTGTCATCGATTCCCAGCTGTCCGAGCATCAGGCGGAAGGTTTGCTGGAAGGCTACGTGCTTACTGGGCGCCATGGATTTTTTGCCAGCTATGAAGCGTTCCTGCGGGTTGTAGACTCCATGATCACCCAGCACTTCAAGTGGCTGCGCAAGGCTACCGATCAAGGCTGGCGTGCAGATATTCCTTCCCTGAACGTGGTGGCTACCTCCACCGTGTTCCAGCAGGATCACAATGGCTACACCCACCAAGACCCGGGACTTCTGGGACACTTGGCCGACAAAAAGCCGGAATTTATCCGTGAATACCTGCCTGCCGATGCCAACTCCCTGCTGGCCGTATTCGACAAGGTGCTGAATGACCGTCAAAAGATCAACCTGATCGTCTCCTCCAAGCATCCCCGCCCGCAATGGTTCAGTGCTGAAGAAGCCTCCGTGCTGGTGGAAAAGGGCTTGAAAATCATCGATTGGGCCAGCACTGACAAGGGCCAGGAGCCGGATGTGGTCTTTGCCTCCGCCGGTACTGAGCCTACCATCGAAAGCCTGGCTGCCATCTCCATTCTGCACGAGAAGCTGCCGGAGCTGAAAATCCGCTACATCAACATTGTGGACCTGCTGAAGCTGAGAAGCCAAAAGCTGGATCCCCGTGGCCTGTCCGACGAGGAATTTGACAGCTACTTCACCGCCGACAAGCCTGTTATCTTCGCCTTCCACGGTTATGAAGGGCTGATCAAGGATCTGTTCTTCGACCGTCACAACCATAACCTGCATGTCCACGGCTACCGGGAAAACGGCGACATCACCACTCCTTTCGATATGCGTGTCCTGAATCAAATGGACCGTTTCGATCTGGCCAAGGAAGCCGTTCTGAGCCTGCCAAATGCAGCCCAATATAAAGCCATCGCCGACGAAATGGATGCCATCATCAAGAAGCATCACCAGTTCATCCGTGAGGAAGGCTATGACCTTCCCGAAGTGGAAAGCTGGAAGTGGACAGACCTGAAATAAGCAATTCCGCAGCACAATATCCGTATCATCCTTAAACGCCTTCTCCCCATCCGGGAGAGGGCGTTTTTTTGGGGGTTGTTGTCCAAGCCATTCATTGATCCGGAATAGTTTTCGTTGCTGGGGAATCTTGCCAGATAAAAAGCAAACGCTTACATTATAATCGCCGGGTATTCCGCGTATCCGGACATCAACTGTCTAAAGGAGGAAGTTTATGACCATCACACGACGCTCCACCACATGGCTCCGCCTGCTTCTTGCGGCCGCTCTGGCCGCGGCTGTTTGGACCGGGGGGCTGATCAGCCCAAGCCGTGGCTTGGCCGCAGGGGAGAATCTTCTTGCCAATCCCGGGTTTGAAGCGGGAGACGCCAATTGGGAAAAATGGGGCAGTCCCCTTGTCACAACAGGCGCTGCCCATAGCGGAAGCAAATCCCTGCTGGTGAAACGCAATACCGGCGGCGCCTCCATGTCGGTCGCTGTACAGCCCGGCAAAACCTACCGGGTAGGGCTATGGGTCAAGTTTGCCACAGCGGGAGTTTCAACACATACCATCTCCATGGATTCCTTCGGCACCCAGCAGGGTCAGCAGAGCCTGACCTTCTCCGGCTCCACGGAGTGGGAATACAAGCAGCTCCTGTATACTCCGCCCCAAGGGGTCCAGCATATCCGCATCTCCTTCTGGAACAGCACAGCGGCAGATTATTATATGGACGATGCGGTGATCCGGGAGAATGTGGATATAGAGAATCCCAGCACTCCCGGCCAATGGCAGACCGAGCACCGTCCTGACAGCCTGACCCTCCGGTGGGAGGGCTCTACTGACGATATAGGGGTGGCCTCCTATGAGCTCTCCTACAAAAAAGTGGCGGACCCGCAGTGGACCACGCTGCCGGTGCCCCATACGACAGGCCAGATCGCATATACGCATACGTTGTCCGGACTGGACAGCTATACCGTCTATGCCATCCGGCTGCTTGCGTTGGACGGGGCAGGCAACCGCTCCGCGCCGCTTTTGGGCTTGGAAGCCACCCCAGGTCCCAATTTAGTGGCGAATCCGGATTTGGAGTCAGGCTCCGTTACGCCATGGGAGGTCTGGAAGAGCCTCTCCGTAACCGAAAGCAGCCCCCACAACGGTCAATATGCCCTCTGGATCAAACATCTGACGGGAGGCGGCACCAAAAAAATTACCGCTGAGCCGAATACCTCTTACCTCTTCAGCTACTGGTCCCGTTTTTCCTCACAGCCGGGAGGCTGGTTCGGCTTGGACGGCACCTTCATGGGTCCGGTGGAAACCCGCACTCCTATTTTGCCCGAACCTACCTTAACCTGGTCCTATACCGAACGCCCCCTCCGCTCCGGCCCCGCCGACGGACTCTTGAGGCTGTCCGTCTGGAACAACACAGGAGTGGATATGTTTATGGATGATGTGTTTATCGGCAAAATGCCCGAGCTGCCCGGAAGTCTAGAGCCTTCTGTGCCGGGCGGACTTGCCGTTATCTCCACGGACGGTGTGTCGGCAAACCTTCAATGGAACCCTCCTGCCGCTCCCTTGGGTATTACGGGGTACAAAATCAGCTACAAAAAAACCACCGGCTCCCAATGGTCGGAGCTAACGCTCCCTCCAACCATCGGAAACCCTCACGTTGTCTTTAAGCTGGAGGGATTATCGCCGGAAACCCAATATGATATCAAGATTCAGGCTTTAAGCGAAGGAACCCTGATTTCGGCAGCAGCAGCGGTCCAAGCTCTAACCACTGCGATGCTTCCTGTCAACCCCAACGCCTCCCCGGAGGCCGCCGCACTTCTTGCCCGTTTGTATGCCCTAATAGGCAATGGTGTTCTGACAGGCCAGCACAACTATTATGAGGAGCCGGAGCGCTGGTACGATGAAGCGGCGGAGCTGTCCGGCTTTTACCCTGCCCTGTGGGGCTCCGACTTCGCCTATTACACGGGTGGGGATTTCGCGGGATTGCGGCAGGCTATGACCAATACCGCCATAGCCAAGGGCCAGCAGGGTGTGGTCATCGCCCTCACCTTTCACCAGCCCCGCCCCTCCGATCCGGCCACGGCGGGCTGGGAGAGTGTAACCGCCGATGTCACCGAGGCGGAAATGCAGGAGATCGTGACTCCGGGCACCGCTCTGTACAGCCGCTGGGAAGCACAGATGGATGAGGTGGCCGGGTATCTGGCACAGCTGAGGGATGCGGGAGTGCCTGTGCTGTGGCGTCCGTATCATGAGATGAACGCAGAATTCTTCTGGTGGGGCGCACGGCCGGAATTATTCAAGCAGCTGTGGATCAATACCTATCAGCGGCTGGCGGTGCATCACGGGCTGAACAATCTGATCTGGCTGTGGAATCCCAATGCGGAAAGCGCCTGGGCCTATGATTCCACTCCCTATTATCCCGGCCACCAGTATGTGGATGTGCTGGCTATGGACATCTATAACAACGACTACCGGGATTCCTATTATGACAAGCTGGTGCAGCTCAGCGGGGGCCGCCCCATTGCCATCGGGGAAAACGGCGAGCTCCCGGACATGGATATGCTGGCTGCCAAGCAATCCCGCTATGTCTATTTCATGACCTGGCCCGGCTATCTGACAGACAAAAATTCACTCAGCCAAATCCAGGCCGTATACGCTCATCCACGGGCTGTAAACCAAGGCCCTACACCCAACGGTCCTTACGTGCCGCCTCCTGTGGACAGCTATATCATCGATGACTTCGAACAATACGGAGGCTCCGACGGCAGTCTGCGCAGCAAGTGGCAGCGCAACACCTCCGGCAACGCGCTTACCGTCACGTTATCCACCTACGGCATCAGCAGCGGAGCCTATGGGTTGAAGCTGGACTATACGGTGGGCAATCCGGGCTATGCCGGAGCCTTCCGCAGCTTAGGCGCTGAATGGCCGGGCATGGAGGCCATCGAATTCTGGCTGACGCCTGACGGCTCCAACCGCCAGCTGGCCGTCCAGTTCCACGAAACCAACGGTGAGGTGTGGGAGGCCGGTTATAAGCTGGCAGGCACCACTCCCGTGCTGGTGCGCCTGCCCTTTACCGCCTTTGCCCGTCCCGGCTGGTCCACCGGGGGCAATGGCGTGATTGATCTAGGCTCGATCAAGGAGTTTGCCTTTTACATCGCCCAAGGCAGCGGCAGCCAAGGCAGCGGAAATTTATATATCGATAACATCCGCGCCGTGAAACTTCCCGTTCCCGAATAAACCGTTCCACACAAAAGAGGGCACCGCCGTTGCTGGAGCACATTTTTCGTTGACGGCGGTGCTGGAAGCGTTTCCTTCCTTTTTTTATGATAAAACCAGAGGAAAGAAAGGAGGAAACGTACGGATGAAAACCATGGAAGCCAAACAGCAAGCCGCCTTCCAACGGGCATCCCCCGGCAGGACGTGGTGGTCCCGGCTGTACCGCCAATGGGATATCCAGCTCATGGTGGTACCCGCCCTGTTGTTTGTGTTTGTATTCAGCTACCTGCCCATGTACGGCGTTCTGATGGCTTTTCAGGATTACCGGCTGCATGAGGGCTTTTTCAGCAGTCCATGGGTGGGAACCAAACATTTCGAAGCCTTTTTCCAATCTCCGGACTTCTGGAATGTGATGCGCAATACTATCGTGATCAGCCTGCTGAAATTCTTCATCGGCTTCCCCGCCCCGATACTGCTGGCGTTGATGCTAAACGAGGTCCGGAGTCTTTTGTTCAAGCGGGTGATTCAAACCATCAGCTATTTGCCCCATTTTTTATCCTGGGTCATCGTCGGGGGATTCGTCACCTCTATGCTGTCCACGGATAACGGCAGTGTCAACATGCTGCTCCAGGGGCTGAACCTGATTGAAGAGCCCGTCAGCTTTCTGTCGGTGCCGGAATACTTCTGGGGCATTCTGGTGGGAACCGGTGTCTGGAAGGAAATCGGGTTCGCCGCTATCGTGTACCTGGCCGCCATTGCCGGTATTGACCCCCACATGTACGAAGCCGCGTCCATCGACGGAGCCAGCCGCTTCAAGCAGGTGTATCTGATTACATTGCCCAGCATTGCGCCGGTAATCATTATCTTCATGATTCTGGCCGTGGGCAATATTCTCAACGCGGGGTTCGAGGACATTCTGATTCTGGCCACCAACCCGGTGCTGCGGGATGTCTCCGATGTGATCGACACTTATGTCTACCGGATGGGCATTCTCAATAACCGCTATTCCTATGCGGCGGCAGCCGGTTTGTTCAAGGCTGTAATCAGCGTGGGGATGCTTGTGCTGGCCAATACCGCAGCGCGGAGAATGGGGTCCAGCTTATGGTAGAAGGGGGCGTGTCCGCATGAAGCTGTCGTGGGGAGACAAGGGACTTCAGGTTATCATCTGCTTTATTCTGGCCGTGCTGGGCTTCAGCACCCTTTACCCCTTCTGGAATTCACTTGTGATTTCGTTCAATGTGGGGTCGGATACCTCCCTGGGGGGAATTACCTTCTGGCCGCGCAAATTTACCCTGGAGAACTACAGCCTGGTCTTCGGGGACGGGCGGATCAGTCAGGCATTTATGATCTCTGCCCTGCGTACCGTGAGCGGCACGCTGCTTTCCGTACTGTTTACAGCCGTTTTTGCGTATGGGTTATCCAAAAGAGAGCTCATCGGCCGGAAATATTATATGATCTTCTGCATCATCACCATGTACTTTAGCGGCGGGCTGATTCCCAGCTTCCTTCTGATCAGGGGCATGGGCATGATGGATACCTTCTGGGTTATGATTATCCCGGGGCTTATCAGCGTGTACAATATGATTATCTTCCGCACGTTTTTTCTGGGGCTTCCCGCAGGGCTGGAGGAATCGGCGCGAATGGACGGGTGCAATCATTTCGGGGTGCTGTTCCGGATTGTGCTACCCATCTCGGGTCCCGTTATCGCCACCCTCTCCCTTTTTACAGCCGTATGGCATTGGAATGACTGGTTTTCACCAACCATCTACATCAACGATACCCGGCTCCTTCCCATCCAGACGCTGCTGAAGCAAATCCTCAACTCCAATATCGTCACGGAGCAGCTTCTGCAATCCGTTGGCAATAATGCTGCCGCCCAGGACCGGCTGGCTACCGCCCAATCGGTGACGACCCGTTCGTTGTCCATGGCCACCACCATGGTAGCCACCCTGCCCATCATCATGGTTTATCCGTTTCTCCAGAAATATTTTGTAAAAGGCGTGCTCATCGGCTCGCTGAAGGAATAGGCTGTCCGCTTCCCGGTACATCCGGGAGCCCACCCATACGAATATACATGAGAGGGGTATCTTCATGAAGCTTGCCAACCGCATTTCCCTGACGGCCGCCTTGCTGGGAGCCAGTATGCTGACCGCAATCGGCTGCAGCAGCACAGACAGCAGCGCACCTTCACCTTCTGCCAGTCCGGCCGCAGCACCATCAGCAGCAGCCACTTCAGCTGCATCCGCACCTGCTGCAGCAACCGGCAACGCCCTGGTTAAGCCGGTCACCTTCAGCTTTTACGGCAACTATGACTGGTTTACCATGGACCCGTGGGGCAACGATTCCACCTCCAAGTGGATCGTGGAGAATTTGAAGGTCAATGTGACCCCCATCCAATCCAGCGGAGCCGCCGAAACCAAGTTCAGCACCATGATTGCTTCGGGCAGTCTGCCTGATGTTGTGATGACGGACAGAGGCAACAGTGTGGAGCGTCTGCGGCAGGCCGGAATGCTTGTCCCGCTGGATGAATACCTGGAGAAGTACCCCAATATCAAGAAAAACGTAGGTGCCGCCACTCTGAATATGCTGCGGGCCGATGACGGCAAGCTCTACCAGATTCCCAACTGGTACACCTCCTCCCCCAACGGCAACAGCGGTTGGATCATTAACCGCAAAATTTACAAGGAGCTGGGTTCCCCCAAGCTGGAAACCTTCGATGATCTTTACGCTTATCTGAAGCAGGTAAAGGAAAAGTATCCCAACGTGGTTCCCCTAGAGGTTGGGCCCAAAGGGGCGGGAATCGATATTATGTATAGCGGCTTTGCCGAAAACAAGCCCTATCTCAAAAAAGCGGCGCCTGCCGGCAATGAGCTGAAATCCATTTTTACCGAAAGCGTCTTTATGGAGAATATGAAGTTCGCCAGCCTGCTCTTCCGGGAAAAGCTGATTACCCAGGACCTCTTCACCCAAACCAGCGACCAGCTTGGCGAAAAGCTGAAAACCGGACGTGTGGCCGTTTATGTGGACGGAGATGTGGTGAATCCCGGAGGAAGCGCCACTACCGCCCTGCAGCAGCAGGATAAGGAAGCCGGCTACGATGTGATTTGGCCTATTCACAAGGCAGGCTTGGACGCCAAGAAAATTACTCCCAGCAGCTTCAATTCTCTGGGATGGAACGTGCTTCTTATCACCAAAAAAGCCAAGGACCCCGACGCTGTCTTCTCCTATCTGGACTGGGTGACCAGCGATGAAGGGCAGCGGGTCACCAACTTTGGACCTCCGGGACTGTATTGGGATAAAACCGACGCCGATGGCGCACCGGTCCAAAACGAAAAGTTTCTGACCGCTACCCAGGCTGAGAAGAGCAAGGAAAAGCTGGGCTCCTTTAACTGGGTAGGCAATACCACCTTCATCGACAAGACCAAATCCAAAATGGATACCCTGCTTCCGCCGGAAAAGCAAAACTGGACCACCCAGGCCCAGAATAAGGTGACCTGGAAAACCTCCAAGGACTTTACCGAATTCGTTAATCTGGACCCTCTCCCCGATTCGGCGGAAGGCAGCATCGCCACCATCGTCAACGATATTTACACCGAGGTATATGCCAAGGCCCTCTACGCCAAAAGCGATGCGGAAGTGGAAAGTCTCTTGAAGAAAGCGGAAGAGGATGCCAAACGCGCAGGTTACGACAAGCTGCTTAAATTCCAGACCGAACGGTGGCAAAGCAACTTGGCCAAAATGAAAAAATAATAAAGCTTCCTGCGACAAGGTGGGGTATACTGGTGACCATGTATACTCCCTTTGTCTATTCCTGTGAATGTTCCCATCCCTGACGCCCGGAGGTTTCGATCATGTACAAAGTGCTCCTGGTAGACGATGAGCTGTTGGATTTGGAGGGTTTGGCCCGTTTTATGGATTGGAGCAGTCTGGATATGGAGGTTTGCGCCTCCGCCGCCAGCGGCTTCGAAGCGTTGGAGATGCTGGACAGCCACACGGTGGATATTATGGTGTCGGATATCAAGATGCCCATCATGTCGGGCATGGAGCTGGCCCGCAGAGCCCTGGAGAAACAGCCGCTGCTGAAGGTCATTTTTGTCAGCGGGTATGAGGATTTTCATTATGCCCGGCAGGCTATTTCGCTGAATGCCTTCGGGTATGTCCTGAAGCCCGTGGATAATGCGGAGCTGCATAAAGCCCTGGCCGATGTAAAAAGCGAGCTGGACGAGGAAAGGAAGCGCTCCCATCTGGAAGCATACTTCTCCGAATCCCAATCCCATCTGCGCCAGGAGCTGCTCTTAAACCTGCTGGAGGGAACCGCCGGAGAGGATCAGGTGCTGTCGCTGCTGGAGAGCATCGGCATCTCCTGGCACTCCTCCCGCTTTGTGGCCGCGGTGCTGGAGCCTGATGATCTTAGCTGGAAGCTGAACGGGTTTGAGGAGTCCGTGAAGCTGGATGTAAAAGCAAAGCTGATGTTAGAGGTGGACGGCTTCTGCCGGGAGGAGACAATCGAATCCTGCAGGCTGGACTCCTTCCGCCACGCCCTCATTCTGGAAGAGGGGTATACGGAGGAGCGCCTGGAAAGGCTGATCCGCCGGATCGGGAATGCCACACCGGTGACGGCCACCATCGGCATCGGGCCTATGGTCTCCCATCTGTCCCTTCTGCATATGAGCTGCGCCGGGGCCAAGGAGGCATTGTCCAGAAAGCTGTTTCTCGGCAAAGGAAGGCTGATCCGCCACACGGACGGCAAGGGAGTCATGTCCGACAATGTCCGCAATCTGGATCATATTCTGGAGTCTCTGTGCACCGCCATGTCCGCCTATGAGCTGCTGAAGGTGGACGACTGCATCGAGGAGCTGTTCGTACTGGCAGGGGCCATGGATACGAAGCTGGCTGTTTACCAGTTGTTCCTGCATATCGTCTCCCGGCTGGATACCTACCTGCATACCCTGAATGAGGATTTCTACGGCATGCTGGGGCTGGAGATGCGCAATCTCAATATCCTCTATCATTTCGAAACGCTGGCGGACATGAAATCCTGGCTGCGCCGCCGTATGTTTGAGCTATCCGAGCTGCTCCACCGCAAGCGCCAGGGCAAAAAGCGGCGGCTGGTGGAGGAAATTGAAGCTTATGTTGAAAATAACCTGGAGGGCGGGCTGATGCTGCGGGATGCGGCCAACCATTTTGCCTTTTCCCCCAATCATTTCGGGCAGATATTCTATGAGGAAACGGGCACCTACTTCTCGGACTATGTCACCGCCAGACGGCTGGAACGGGTCAAGCTGCTGCTGATGGATCCGAAGCTGAAGGTATACGAGGCAGCCCACCGGGTGGGATATAAGAATCTGTCCCATTTCAGCAGACAGTTCAAGGATTATTTCGGCTTTAGCCCGGGTGATTTCAGGAGGCAGCTGTAATATGAAGCCTGTCCGCGACTGGCCCTTCAGCTACAAGCTGGTGCTCTCCTATCTCCTCCTTCTCCTGATCTCCGTACTGACTGTAGGATTGTTCGCCTATACCAACTCCGTCCAGACCATGCGGGACAAAACCCGGGACAACCTCCAGGGAACCCTCCGTCAGATCCGGGACAATATCCACTACCACACGTCAGACCTGGAACGGATTACGGATATGCTGTATTTTAACCAGTCGCTTCACAGCGCCCTCCGGCGGTATGAGCAGGGCTGGTACAGCTACGAAACCATGACCAAAACCATGATGCCTACACTGGAAAATCTGTTGAATTACACATCCTTCAACATTGGCCTCTCGGTCTATCTCAAGAACGATACCCTGCCGGAGCTGTATTATTCGGATACGGAGGTAAACCCTCTGTTGGGTAAAAAAAGGTATGAAATCTTTCACTTGAGCCGGATTGAGGAGGAGGGCTGGTATAAAACCTTGGCACTCTCCGGCGAGTTCGCGGAAAACCACCAGTGGCGGCAGGTGCAGAATGATGAGCCATACGGGAATATTTCTCTGCTCCAACGGTTTGACGACATCCAGCAGATGAAGCATATCGGGGTTCTGCGGGTGACAGTACAGCTGAAGGATCTGCTGCAAGCGGTGGATTACCGGAATATCGGAGGGTCCAGCACATTGACTGTCCGGGATGCCGACGGCAGGGTTATGATGGAGTCCGCGCCGGATGATGCCGGGCCGGAGGGCAGCTTGGCAGATACGAAGCGGCTGCTGCTGACGGAGCCTTTGGACGGGCTAGGCTGGCGGCTGGAGGCCTCCATCCCGGAGAGCCTCTTCGACGAAAGCGCCCGCCGTGTCCGGAGTATGACCGTAATGGTTTGTGTGGTGAGTGTGGCGGCGATGACACTTTTAGGGATGGCAGTTTCCGGTTATTTGACCAGGCGGATCCGGCGAATTATCACATCGCTAAACGCCTTCCGGGACGGGGATTTGGGACGGCGGATCACCTTCCGGGGCAATGACGAATTCGCCCAGATTGCCGCCGCCTTCAACAAAATGGGGATGAACATCGAGGAGCTGATCCAGCGAAACTATATGGCCGACCTCCAGAAGAAGGAAGCGGAGCTGGAATCCCTGCAGGCCCAGATTAACCCCCACTTCTTGTATAATACCCTCTCCTCCATCAGCAGGCTGGCCCAATTCGGGGATATGGAGAAGCTCCAACTGCTGGTGCAGGAGCTGGCCAAGTTTTATCGGCTCTCCCTCAACCGGGGAGAAATTGTGACCACTGTAGCCAAGGAGGTGGAGCATGCCAAGGCGTATGTGGCGATTCAATGCATCAAACACGGGACCCGCCTTCAGGTGTATTACGACATTGATCCAGATGCGCTGTCCTGCTCCACAGTGAAGCTGATTCTCCAGCCTATGATCGAAAATGCCCTGGAGCATGCCTGGTTCGGCAGCAGCCTGGGCATCCGGCTTGTGGTAGTGAGGCGGGGCCATGAGGTGGTGTTTAAGGTCATTGACAACGGAATCGGCATGTCCCCGGGCACCATCCCCCGCATTCTTGACCCGGAGGGGCCGCGGATCGGCTACGGCATCCGCAATGTGGATTCCCGGGTTCGCCTCCATTATGGGGAGTCCTTTGGAGTCCGTATTGCCAGCGGCCCGGGAATCGGCACCTGTGTAGAAATCGTTGTCCCCTGCCGGAATTAGGCTGATGGTGGGACGGCCCATTTTAGGTCAGTGAAACGGGACTGAGGGGCAGAGCTGATTAGCTCTCATGGGCGGGCTGCATTTGGATGCGGACTGTACCGGAAGCGGGTACGGGAAGAGAATGGAGACCTGGTGAAAGACTATCGATCTTCTGTTGGGCCACTACTCCCGTACAATCGGTTATTTCCATTTGTATGGAGGTCCACTCCTGATGCAGCTCCACGACCAGCCGGTTTTTGGAGGTGCCGTTGACTAAGATCCATTCCTGGATGGTGGTTTTCCGGTGAGTAGACGATTCATTACCGGTATCTGCGGGAGTCTCTACCGCGATTGCATCCGCCTGGTACACCACGGTTAGCCGTTTGGTCTGGAGGAGGGCTTCTACCACCGGATACAACAGCTCAGGATGCCGCGGGTGCAGCCGTCCCTCCAACAGAATATCCCGGTGCATGAGCCAAAAGCCCATCCAATACCGGACCATGGCCATATGCCGCTCCGGCAAGAGGTCCAGGCGCACCGACAGCTGCGGAACCGCAAACAGCACGTTGATGATTTGCAGCGCTGCCTGCTCTGCCGTTTCCTCCGGATGCCACATGAGCATATCGGAATGAACTGCCGTGCCGCCTGCGAGAAGTCGCAGGTCCAGGATCCGGATGCGGTTTTCCACCGCGTCATTAGGGCAGTCTGCAGCCCGGAGGATATTGCCGTATTTCCGCATTAAGGGCCCCATATACGGCTGCCGGAATTCAATGAGAATACCGGGCTTTTGCTTTTGCAGCCGTCCGGTTACACCCGATAGGAGGCGGTGGGCTCCCTCTTGGATGGAGGCGGTATCCCGGCCGTCGGGCAATCCGTTGGGAGTGGTCATATCTCCATTTGCCGGATGTTCTCCCGGAGGCAGCCTGAAGTTGTCAACAAAGTCCAGCTTCAGCCCGTCCAGTCCCCACTCCGCAACCGCCTTTTCATAGATGCTGGTGAGGTACTCCCTCACTTCAGGATAGCGGGGATCCAGGACCCCTGCCCCCATACTGTCCATACGGTAGAGGAGTTTATCTTGCAGGCGCTGCCAGGCTTTACTCCGGTAGCCGATGAAGGGGACGGAATACCACAGCAGATAGCTCATCCCCATACCCTGCACCCGTTTTACATGAGCGGCCATATCCGGCATTTTGGCACTGCTGGCTTCCCAATCGCCGCAGTAGGCATATCCCCGGGCCCCATCCTCCGTCTGCCAGCCGTCATCTACAATCACAGCGCCAAAGCCCAGCTCCTTGGCCAAACGGCACTGCTCCTCAATCTCCTCCGGACTTACCTGCTGGTGGAAGCTGTACCAGGTGGAATACATGGGGAGTTTGGCCGCGGCGGGTACAGCTGCAGGGGAATAGCCTGATTGCTGCTGCCACCAATCCTGCACATAATGGAGGCTGTCGGTGAAATGCAAATTTCGCGTATCCAGAAGCAGACTGGCCCGGTAATCGGTGAGGGGATAAGCGGCTTCCTGAAAAAGCGTGACGGAGCAATAGAGCTCCGCTGTCTCTTCGTGAACCCCGGCCAGAAATCTGACCGGATTCAGTGCGTCAGACCAAGCAAAGGTCAGCCGATTATGTCCGGACCCGCTGAATAAACATCCCACCGGAGCGGAGGAGGTTCCCCGTGAAGCATTCCCTTCTCCCCAATCCACCTGCAGGCCTCTATTCCTCCCTGCACCCGGATGCCAGTAGCCGGCGATATCCCGGACAGGATGGGTCCAGACCAGTTGAAGCTGCGGAGGTATTCCTGCCTCCTCCCGCCGGATATGTAAATGAACCTGTTCCAGCCCCTCGCCTATACGTTCGGTATCCAGGCTGATTTCAAATTCTGCACGTTCGCCTATTAGCTGTATGAGGTAAGGATCCGTTTGGCAGCTTATCATTTTGCAGCACCATCCTGTAGACGTTTAATGTCTCCATCATAGATTACACCGCAGGGGAAGAGTTATATTTTTTTGTGTGGAATACCACGTACATTTGTGTGCAAAAGGAGGGTGCGAGAATGGAGCATAGCTTACGGGTCCTGCCAGCAAAAGGAACCGCCGTTCATTATTGCGGGCAAATGCCATGTCCGCCGGGACATAGCTGGGGCCCGTCCATGCGGGACCATTATTTGCTGCATTATATCCACAGCGGCAAGGGAACCTACCATTGCGGGGGCAGAAGCTATCAGCTTGGAGCCGGGAACAGCTTTTTGCTCTTCCCCGGTATTCCCGGTGCGTATCAGGCGGATCCAGATGACCCCTGGGCATACAGCTGGGTTGCCTTCGCGGGAGAGGGGCTCTCTCACTACATGGAGTTGGCGGGGCTGACCCCGGGGAATCCGATCTACCAGCATGCCGAACCGGATTGGCTGGAGGCCTATATTACGGAGCTGATGGAGTATGGGGCTGCCCCGTCTCCCGCCTCCCAGCTCCATGCCGTTGGCATCCTGTACCGGCTTTTGGCCTCCATGGTGGAAAACTCCCTTATCGGCCAAATGCCTGCCTGTACCAGCACCAATCTGAGCAGAAGCTGGTATTTGGACAAAGCCCTTGCTTACATTCAAGCCCATTATGCCATGCAAGGCTTGACCGTCTCCTCGCTGGCCAAGCATGTGGGGCTGGAGCGGAGCTATTTCGCCAAGTTATTCGCCGAAGAGCTGCACCAGACGCCATACCAATTCCTGCTCCTCTACCGGCTCGAAAAAGCCTCCCGGCTCCTGTCTCACACAGACCTGCCCATCGCAGACGTAGCGGCTGCCGCGGGCTTCCAGGATCCGCTTTACTTCACCAAGGTCTTCCGCAAACACATCGGCCGCACACCCTCCGATTTCCGCAAGCATGGGGTACAATAATTAATGCACCCGCTCACTCGCCGTATATCTTGACCTCTACCCTTAGCATCAGCGCCACCAAAAATTAACGATTGTTTAGCATTCCAGACTAACTCCCGGCCTGGTTAGTGATCCTAACGGACTGGAGCGACCTTATTTGCCTGTTAGGCTCCGATTTGAAATTCTAACGGACCCAGCAGCACTTATTTCTTTCAACCGATGCATCTTTTGCTTCATTTCGGGTAAATAGAGGCTCTGGGGTCCTTTAGATTTCAAAAAAGCTTATTTTTGGCCAAATAGCGTCTCTCCGGTCCGTTAGCTCAGATGCTGCGGACTCTGCCACGGATACCTCAACGCTTCCGCTTGGGCCGTGCCTACTTCTCTAAATTTGCTTCGATAGGAGGTTCGGACTCTGTTTCCAAACGTCAACATACAAAAAAGCCTCTTTGCCTGTGCAAAGAGACTTTTTCGTGCTTGGCGACGTCCTTCCGCACCGACACCCGCCGCCGCAGGCGCCTGCTTCGCGCGGGTGGTCGGCGTCTGAGCCTCCCCGGGACTGCTCCTCTGCATATCCTTCGATGTAGGCTCAGACACTGCCATGGACGTCAACATACAAAAAAGCCTCTTTGCTTTTGCAAAGAGACTTCTTCGTGCTTGGCAACGTCCTACTCTCCCAGGACCCTGCGGTCCAAGTACCATCGGCGCTGGAGGGCTTAACGGTCGTGTTCGAGATGGGAACGCGTGGTTCCCCTCCGCCATCATCACCAAACGTCGTTATGTAAAATCAGGAACGATACCGCCAAGAACCGTTTCGCCCACTCGGAATCCGCACTTGTCAGACTCGTCATAAGCTTATTCCCTAAAAACCGGATGCGAAACGAGGTCACCGAAACCTCTTAAATCATATATCTTACCGCCCTTGTGAAGTTCCCGGTTTCCCGGGGTCCCCGCAAAGTACCTGCGTACTCTACGAAGCCTTTGCTTCACTTTGTGGGGCATTTTGGTTAAGCCCTCGACCGATTAGTATTCGTCAGCTCCATGTGTTGCCACACTTCCACCCCGAACCTATCTACCTCGTCGTCTTCAAGGGGTCTTACTAAATTGGGAAATCTCATCTTGAGGGGGGCTTCACGCTTAGATGCTTTCAGCGCTTATCCCGTCCGCACGTAGCTACCCAGCTATGCTCCTGGCGGAACAACTGGTACACCAGCGGTGCGTCCATCCCGGTCCTCTCGTACTAAGGACAGCTCCTCTCAAATTTCCTGCGCCCGCGACAGATAGGGACCGAACTGTCTCACGACGTTCTGAACCCAGCTCGCGTACCGCTTTAATGGGCGAACAG
>JAEWIS010000045.1 GCA_023386955.1 Bacillota bacterium | reverse complement strand
AGCCCCCCTCAAGATGAGATTTCCCAATTTAGTAAGACCCCTTGAAGACGACGAGGTAGATAGGTTCGGGGTGGAAGTGTGGCAACACATGGAGCTGACGAATACTAATCGGTCGAGGGCTTAACCTACGAGAGTGGCGGTAGCCACACTCACTTGGTAAGCAGTGGTATAGATGAAGAGGTTTCGGTGACCTCGTTTCGCATCCGGTTTTCAGGGCACAAGCTCTGCAATCCATATGGGGCCTTAGCTCAGCTGGGAGAGCGCATCGCTGGCAGCGATGAGGTCAGGGGTTCGATCCCCCTAGGCTCCATACATAGATGGCCCGTTGGTCAAGGGGTTAAGACACCTCCCTTTCACGGAGGTAACAGGGGTTCGAATCCCCTACGGGTCACCATTTTTGAACGCTTAGCTCAGCTGGGAGAGCACCACCTTGACAGGGTGGGGGTCAGCGGTTCGAACCCGTTAGCGTTCACCATATTTTACGACGCGGGGTGGAGCAGCCCGGTAGCTCGTCGGGCTCATAACCCGAAGGCCGCAGGTTCAAATCCTGCCCCCGCAATTGAATTACCTTTTTACTGCGGAGCCGTGGTGTAGAGGCCTAACATGCCTGCCTGTCACGCAGGAGACCGCGAGTTCGAATCTCGTCGGCTCCGCCATTTTAACTTCATATGCGGTCGTGGCGGAATTGGCAGACGCGCTGGATTCAGGTTCCAGTGGACTAATACTCCGTGGAGGTTCGAGTCCTCTCGACCGCACTAAAGCACAGCAGAAGAGGCTGTCCCGAAGGTCATGAAGATGACTGGGGGATAGCCTCTTTTTCATACCCTGCAGGATTGGGCGCTTAATAAAATGAAGTATAATGCCCCAGAGCCAAGCGGCCTTGGGGCATTATGTGGTTTTTCATTTGTTTTTATGTTGCAAAATACTTATAAACAATATCTATTGTTGCATTTATCAATCTTTCTCTATTCATTTCATTTTTCCCGAAAACAATTCTGTCAACAGTTGCTGAAATCAGGTCAAAGGTGGCAATTGCAGCTGCTTCTATATCTTCTGATTTAAGATCATTTTTTAGCTGTATAAAATAACCGATGGTTGCCTGCAAGGTGTGTCTTTTTTGTTCCTCCAGGACTTCAGCAACCTTTGGATTATAATAAGATAGTACATTTAATTCCCGGTTCAGCTCCTTGGATTCTTCATGTACTTTAATAAGATTTTCGATAAGAGCACGTAGCCATGCTTTGTTGTCTGTTTTTAATAGGTCAAGGTTACTGGTGACTTCATTTTTAGCCAACGCAAATTTGTCGTGATATCTGTCCAGTACTTCCAGAAAAATGGTGTCCTTGTCCTTAAAGTAAGAATAGAGGCTTCCGATTGAAACTTCTGCTCTCTGAGCAATTTCATTCGTTGTAGTGTTATAGTATCCTTTCTCACAAAACAACTGAAGAGCGGAACTGAGTATTTTGTCTTTCATGCCGATGCTTCGTAATTGTTTCGGTTTACGGATTGATTTATTTGGTTTTGCCAGGTTTTTAGGCATCATTTCCATCCACTCCTGTTGAGCATTTAGATATGGAACTGCCCCCAAAGCCGAGCATTTTTGTCCCTGGTTATGACAAGGTTAAGAGTTCCATAATTTATGGTAGGATGCTGAACCTATTTTGTCAACAGAAACATAAGTAATTACTCATATTTCCGTTGACAAATAAAGGGTAAGAGAATAACATAACTAATATGAGTAATTACTCGCGTTATAATAAGGTTTAATATGAAAAACAAAAACAGAAAAAAAGGAAGTGGACGAAGAAAGATGATTTTTATATTAACGTGGGTGGCGGGTCTTGCTATCGGTTTAATTACAGCAATTTTCAATCCCAATATAGATACGTTCAAAGAATTTTGTACTAACCTTTTGTTTTATCAATTAACGGTATCCATTTCACTTTCGGGATTAATCGGATTCTGGGGACATGTCTTTAAATCTGACATGATTGCCGATCAAATAGGCTGGAGTAAAGGCAGTCCATTTCAGAAGGAGCTTGGTTATGCTGAACTTGGTTTTGCCATTGCTGGAATCATGTGCATTTGGTACGGCAAGGAATTCTGGCTTGCAACCATTGTCCTTGTAACACCATTATTTATTTTAGCCGGCATTAACCATATACGGGAAATGGTCGTTAATAAAAATATCCATCCTCACAATGCAATAACTTCAATTCCGGATTTATTGATGCCGCTATCATGGATTTTTTTGTGGATTTGCTCGAAATAAAAGAAGGAATTCGTTCATGCAGTTTTTTCGCCACCGGGTGAATGGTGACCCATTACCATTTCGCGTAATATAGGCACTTTTTTTGATCCAACCTTCCACTCTAACTTCATATGCAATCGTGGCGGAATTGGCAGACGCGCTGGATTCAGGTTCCAGTGGACCCCAGGCGACTTCGTTAGCTCCGGTTTTTTTAACAATGGCTACGGTTTTTGTAACGAATCTCAGCAACGTTATATCGTCCGTTCGCCCCCCTTTTTCTGTTCAACGAATCTGTAGAAGCTTATTCCGTGATAATCGGCTCAAATGAGTGCAGTCAGAGGAAATAAGGCTTCTGATATTCGTTAGAAATGATCTGCCATTTTCCTGCAGGCTCCTGCTTCTTCCCGTATAATAAAAGGAAATACTGGAGAGCGGGGACAACGCCCATGTATAAGCTGTTAATTGTAGATAATGAGCCTAGGGTACGCTACGGTCTTCGCCATTATTTGAATTGGAGTGCATACGGCATTGAGGTGGCGGGGGAGGCTGAGGACGGGGAGTCGGCCCTACAAGAGGCGGAGCGTCTGAAGCCAGATATCGTATTGACGGATGTGCGGCTGCATCATTTAGACGGAATTGAATTATCCCGGAGGCTGAGGGAACGTTACCCCCGAATCAAAATTGTTTTTGTCAGCGAGCATACTGTGGCGGATTATCTGAAGTCGGCCTTGCAGCTGAATGCAGTGGATTATATTTTTAAACCAGTCAATCTGCGTGAGCTTCGCCAGGTGGTGAGGCGGATTACCATGGAGCTGGCAGAGCAGGAAAGACAACTGCAGGTGGCCCGGGACATGCAGGTGAAGCTGAGGGAAAGTTTGCCGCTTTTGCGTGAGCGGTTCCTGTATGCACTTCTGGGGCAGAGGCTGTCTCCCGGTTTGATACAGGAGCGGATCGCTTTTTTGGAGCTCAACCTGCCGGTGTCGGCAGATTATGTAGTATTGGTCATCAGTGTGGATGATTATGCGGAAATGCTGGCTTCCCGCAATGAACGGGACAGGCAACTGCTGATGTATGCCGCGGTTAATGTTTGCCAGGAGCTTATGGACCTGGACATGGGCGGATATGTCTTTGAGGTGCGGAGCGGAGAATTGGCGTGTATTCTCTGTTTAGAGAGCAAAGGGTTTTGCGAGGAACGGCTGCTGGCGTTAGCCGAAGCGATCCGGTATAACCTGGAGCGTTGGCTGGCTTTGACGGTTACCATTGGTGTGGGGGATCGGAGCAAGGGGCTGGGGCATATCAGCCACTCTTACGCTCAAGCCAGGGACGCAGCGGAACGGAAATGGTATTTAGGCAAAAACCGCATCATTACTACAAACAGTCCGGAACCTTCCGAGGAGCAGGTTTTTCGGGTGGATCACACGCGAATCGAGCGCCTTACAGTCCTGATGAAGGCAGGAGATGCGGAGCGGCTGCAGGAAGAACTGGATTGTATTTTTGGCCAGTTGGCCAAAAGCTGGAGAAGTGGAGCAGACTATATCCGCAATCTCAGCCTGCAGCTGGCCCTTCTGGCTGACCAGCTCCTATTGGAGCTGGGGATACAAGGACCGTATGCGCAAGAGTCCTCGGTTTGGGAGATATTGGCCAGGCAAGAAACGTTTGAGGAGCTTCAACGTACCCTGGAGCAGCTTCTTTCTGAACGGTGTGCCTTGATTTGGGAACGGCGGAACGGAAAGTCCGGTAATTTGGTAGAGCGGGTGCAGGCGATCATCAATGCCCGTTATTCGGAGAATATTACAGTTACCGATATTGGCCGGGATGTATTCTTGACGCCTACTTATGTCTGCCTATTATACAAGCAAGAGACCGGGAGGACGGTCAACGATTATTTGACCCAGGTCAGGATGGAACGGGCGAAAGAGCTGCTGCGCAACCCCCGGAATAAGCTGTACGATATTTGCTATGCGGTAGGTTATGCCGACCCCAGTTATTTTACGAAGCTGTTCAAGAAGATAGCTGGCGTTACGCCCAGTGCTTACCGGGACAGCATCAAGTAACGGGTGTTTCCAGTAACCTGTTGACCGGGACTTGCTCTAACGGAGCAGGTCTTTTTTTTTATGATTTATTCGGGGAATGGTCTGGGTATGGAGCCTCTATAGGAATCCACCAGAAATTGAAGGTTTGTCACCTGTAAGGGGACCTGCGGATTGCCTATAATTGAACATGCACTCATCATGCTGATAAGAGCTGCAGCTGAAACCGGAAGGGAGATTAGCGTTCATGAAATGGAGAAGGGAACGGATGCATGAAAGACGCGGTTGGAAAGGCACTCCCCGTTTGGCGTTATGCTTTTTGGCGTTTGTTCTGATTTGCGGAGGCATAGCTCCTTTTTCCGGAGGGAGCAGGTTTGCTTATGCCCAAGGCTCTGTGGCGCAGGACCCCTATGAATGGAGTGGCGTCCCTATCGGCGGGGGCGGCTACGTGACCGGGATGGTAGCCCATCCGGCCGAACAGGATCTGGTTTACATCCGGACGGATGTGGGCGGCATGTACCGCTGGAATGAGGCGGAGAAAACCTGGAGACAACTGGTGGGTTTTGCCGACCGCAGTGAGGTGAATTTGTACGGGGTGGACAGCATGGCGATTGACCCCAGCAATCCCGACATTCTCTATGCTGCATTAGGCAAGTATGATTATTGGTCGCCCAGCGATATTTATAAATCTGTGGACCGGGGAGAAACCTGGACCAGAACCAATCTGAAGGCTGGCGGGGCAGATGTCCCTATGAATGCCAACGGCGTTAATAAAATCACGGAACGGATTACAGTTGATCCCAACGATGGGAATGTGATTTATTACGGCTCCCGGACCAAGGGGCTCTTCCGCAGCACTGCCGCAGCCAACAGCGGAAGCTGGGAGAAGGTGGCTTCCTTCCCGGCATTAGCCGACAGCACCAATAGCGGTATTACCTTTATTGCCTTCGATCCGGCTACAGGAGGAAACGGGCAGCCCAGTCAGACCATTTATGCAGGCGCTTTCAATACGGGTGTATATGTCAGCCGCAATGCAGGAGCAACCTGGACGCTGCTGTCCGGCAGCCCGGTGAAGCCTAAGAAGGCCCTTATCGACCAGGACGGCTACCTGTATGTCACCCATAGCTCAGGCATTGCCAGACTGGAGGGCAATCGCTGGGTGGATTTGACACCTCCAGGGGAAGCGGGGAAAATATTTATCGGCATCACCGTGGACCATGCGGATAAGAACGTCATCATGACAGCACGTGGTATGGGGGAGCATAACAATCCGATCTACCGTTCCACAGACCGCGGCGCCACCTGGACAAAATTGACCTATACCCGCAATATTAGCACGCCATGGATGCCCGATTGGCATTGGTCCTCGGAAACCTCTTCGATTGTGATTGACCCTTACAACTCCAAGCGGGTGTGGTTTACGGACTGGTATTACCCTTGGAGGACTGATGACATTACGGTGGCGCCTTCGGAATGGACCAATTATGCCAAAGGCCTGGAGTCTACGGTTAATGTCAGTAATTTGACCAGCCCTCCCGGGGGGAGAGCGATTCTGCACAGCGGCATTGCCGATAACGGGGGGTTCGATCATGTTTCGCTGACTGATTTTCCTGCATCTACCTATTTTACGGGCAGCAGCGCAATCGGACTGATGACCACTACCGGCATCGATGTGCAGGTAACCGATCCGGAATATGTCGTGCGTGTGGGAACGTACGGGTGGAATGGGGATAACCGGGAAAGCCCGGGCAACGGCGCCTATTCCCTGGATGGAGGCGTAAACTATACCGGATTCGCTACGCTGCCTTACAAAAAGGCTCAGGGAGGAAGAGTGGCGGTATCAGCTACCAGCCCCGATAACATCATCTGGATGCCCCAGCGCAGTGATGTGTATGTGACGCTTGACCGGGGGGTTACCTGGCAGCGGGGTGTGGGAGCACCGTCGGGGGGACTGTCCGGTGACAACGTGTTCGGGAATTATTATCAGCCGCTGTCCTCGGATAAGGTGAACGGCAGTATCTTTTATCTGTATGACAAGTCCGGCCGCATGTACGTCACCACTAATGGAGGCATTTCCTGGAGTCCGGGAGGAGCCCTGCCTGCACAATCCACTGCATGGCATAATGTGGAGGCGGCTCCCGGGATCATGGGAGAGGTCTGGGTCGGCCTCAATAACCAGGGATTATACCGTTCCAGCGACGCAGGAAAAAGCTTCGCGAAGGTTGAGGGCGTAGAGACGGCATTCCTGTTCAGCTTTGGCAAACATGCTCCCGGAAGGTTGAATCCGGCCGTATTCGTCTATGGGAAGGTGGCGGGGCATGCCAAGGAAGCCATATTCCGCTCCGATGATATGGGGGAAACCTGGGTGAAGGCCAGTGTGGATGAGCCCTTCCCCGGAAATGACCCCAACGCCATGACCGGAGACCGCCAGGTTCACGGCCGGGTCTACGTCGGCACCAATGGCAGCGGTCTGCTCTACGGCGCCAGAACCGAGCCGCTTGCTGCGCCCGTTTATACGGATACGGAAACTCCCTCGGTGCCAAACGGCTTGCGGGTGACAGCTGCCAAGAAAGCATCTGTGGATGTTTCGTGGAATGCGGCAACGGATACCGGAGGTTCGGGGATTAAGGGGTACCGGATCTCCGATGGGAATGGATCAATTCTTGCGGAAACATACGGAACCTCATACAGTGTGGGCGGGCTCGCGGAGAAAACCTCCTACAGCTTCAAGGTCCAGGCAATGGACTATGCAGGCAATCTGTCCGGCTTCAGCGCTATTGTGACTGCAACCACACAGGAAGCGAAGGATACAACACCTCCCTCCATACCGCAGGGCTTGCATGCTCTTGAATCCACAGCAGTAAAGGTTCGATTGGCCTGGGAGCCAAATCAGGAGGCGGACCTGCTGGGCTACAATTTGTACCGCAGCGAAACGCCGGAATTTGAGCCTTCGGAAACGAACCGGATCGGTACGATGCTGACAGCAAGCCAATATACCGATTGGAGCGGGATTAAAGAGAATACTACCTATTATTACAAGCTCCAGGCAGCGGATATCAACAGGCTGATGTCCGGAGCCTCTGCGGAGCTGGCGGTGAGGACATCTCCGGACAGGCGCGTGGAGATGATTGTAGACAATCTGGACAGCGGGTTTACGTCGGACGGCGGCTGGTCGGTAAGCCAATATACGACATCACGCTTTGGCCTTAATTATTTCCATGACAACAATGTTGCCGGCAAATGGGCCAAGTGGACGCCTTATGTTACACAAGCCGGTGAATACAATGTATACATGCTTTGGAATTCGCCAGGCAGCCGGGGCTACAACATTCCCTTGGAAATTGCCTATGATGGCGGGAAGGACAATTCCATACGCATTCATCAAAATGGCGTTGACAATATGTGGGTATACCTGGGCACATACAAATTTGCTCCCGGCACCGGACAATATGTGAAATTGACCACCAACGGAACCGACATCACCATTGCTGACGCCGTGAAGTTCTCTCTGGCCGCAACAGATCCTTACGGTGCCACGCATGAAAACAGATCAACCGCCGGAGATGCGGCACCGCCAATCATCAAGCTGGATCAAATGGACGGTACGGTAACAGGGCTGGTGTATGGGGTGTCAGGCCGGACGAATAAAGGAGCCCTGTTGAAGGTTCGGGTGAATGGAACGGAAATTCCCACACCGTACAGCAGCAATTATGTCAATACCTTCCGTCTGAACCTTCCGCTTCAGGAAGGCGCCAATCAGGTTCAAATTGATGCCGTGGAGCGGGGAGGTCAGACCTTCTCCGCAGCCTTGTCCCTCCAAGCTGTTATTCCTACTGTGCCGGCAACCAGTGTAACCATTGATACGTACGGAATGCCTGCTGTTATCCAGGCGGGGGATCAATTTCCACTGTGGGCAGCGGTTCATCCGGAGGATGCCAGCGACAAGACCATACAGTTTACAACCAGCAATCCCGCAGTAGCCACGGTGACGGATGCTGTATACCAGCCTATCGACGGGAAAACTCATGTGTTGGTGACGGCTGTCAGTCCGGGGCAAGCAGTAGTCACAGCCATAAGTGCAGATGGGCAATGGACGGATGAGGTGAACATCCGGGTGGAAGGGCCAGTCGAGCCCGGTGAAACGGATATCACACCCCCTGGTGAGGTGACCGCAGCTGCTGTAAGCCCAGGAGACAGGCAGCTGACACTCGCCTGGTCTGATCCCCCGGATGAGGATCTGGCATCGATTCGCATCATACGGGAGAACCCCGTGCCTTCCGTTACGGAAGCGGTGTATGTCCCTGCGGGGCAGAGGAGCATCATCATATCCGGCCTGGACAATGGGATATCGTACACCTACCGGATCAGCACCCGGGACCAGGCAGGAAACCTGTCATCCGGCATAACGGTCACCGGAACACCCCAAGCTCCGGCAGTCTATTCCGGCGGCAGCTCAGGCCCTTCGCCAGATCCGGGGAAGGCTGCTGATTCCGTCGGCCAAGGAAAGCTTGCAGTCACCGTGACTCCTGCTGCCGGCGGTATCTCCCGTCTGGTCCTGCGGGAGACGGATGTAAAGAAGGCAGTGGAGCAGGCTGGAGAGCTTTCGGGCACAGTGGATATCGAGATTGCCTCCACAGAGCCGCTGCAGGGACTGGAGGTGGAATTGCCCATTACCTTCGCCAGCCGGGGGGAAGCAGGCAACATAAAAGCTATCCGTATCCATGCCGCCGGTTTAGCTTCTGTGACCTTACCGGCAGAGCTGCTTGCCGTTCAGGGGGAAGCGGGTGTGAAGGTTAAGCTGCAGATCGCGAAGGCAGCCGGGTCTGATTCGGACGGGAAAGCCCAAGCTATGCTGCACGGGGCCGATGTGTATGACCTTGCTTTAACCTTGAACGGGAGGCAGGTATCAGATTTCGGTACATCCAAAGTGAAGGTGGAGCTGGACTATTCCCTTCAGCCTGGAGAAAAGCCCCATAAAGTGATTGTCTTTACATGGAGCGATAATGCTGAAAAACTGAAGGTGCTGAAAAATAGCCGTTATGATCCGGCAACGAAGAGAATACTGCTTCAGCCGCATGAATTGGGCAAATTTGCAGCCGTACACCACGAGGTAGCCTTTACCGATCTGACAGGGTTCGGCTGGGCACAGGAGGGCATCGAAGCCTTGGCCGCCCGGGAGGCGGTTAGCGGCATCGGCGCAGGACAGTTTCACCCTGAGGGGAGGGTCACCCGGGCGGAGTTTGTCACCATGCTGATGAATGCGTTTGACCTTACCCGCACGGAAGCGAAGTCCACACTGGCGGATGTGGAGCAGGGCAGCTGGTATTACGCCGCACTGGCCTCCGCCCAGGAGCTGGGTATTGTGCAGGGCAGGAAGGACGGCAGCTTCGGCATCCACGAAGAGATCAGCCGCCAGGATATGGCGGTGGTATTGTACCGCGTGATCCGGCAGCTGGAGGGCGAGCTGAAGCAGGAAGGGCAAAACAGCGCGTTTGCCGATGAGCAGGAGTTAGCCGGATATGCCCGGGAGGCTGTCCGTTTCCTGAAGCAAACCGGCATTGCGGATGGTGTGGGCGACGGACGGTTTGCTCCGTATGAAGCTTCCAGCCGCGCCCAGGCGGCGGTTATGATTTACCGGCTGTATCAGCAGATGCGGCCGTAGCATGTGTTTAGCCCCGGAATGCCAGAAGGCTGGCGCCGGGGCTTTATGATATCCGGGGGACACGGGGGTTCATGCAATAGCTGCTTACATCAATTCCATTCTTCGGCAGCTTTTTTTGAGGGTAACCGCCTTTAAGGATTTGGGTTCAATTCGCAGGAAAATCCTCATGTGCTGTGTTAAAATCAGGATTAGCTGCTAACGATCCGATTGGTCGTAACGAGTAACTAAGCGAGGAGGGCATGCTGATGAGATACCGTGAATTGGGCTCTACCGGCTGGAATGTATCGGCTCTGGGCTTCGGAGCTATGAATCTCCCCGGCGTGCCGTATGAACAGGCACATACCGCATTGAATGAGGCTCTGGACCTGGGCATCAATTATGTGGATACCGCGGCGGGATACCGGAATAGCGAAGAAATTATCGGACAAGCCATCTCCCACCGCAGGAAGGAATTCTTCTTGGCCACCAAAACGGCCCAGCGGGATTATGCCGGCGCCAAAGCGGAGATTGAGCGGAGTCTGGAACGAATGAGGACGGATACCCTTGATCTGCTGCAGATCCATTATGTAAATCGTCCTAATGAATATAACGCGGCGATGGCGGAGGATGGTGCCTACCAGGCAGCACTTGCGGCCAAACGGGAAGGAAAGGTGCGGTTTATCGGGATTACGGGACACCGTCCCGAGCTTTTGGCCCGCTGGGTCCGCTCCGGCCGTTTTGATACGACGTTGTTTCACCTGAACCTGGGCCAGCCCTTCGCCGTGAATGACCTGATCCCTACATTGTCCGAGCTTGGGATGGGCAGAGTGGCTATGAAGCCGTTGTCGGGAGGTTTCTTCCAGCCTGTGGAACGGGCTTTACGTTATCCGTACAGCCAGGATGTCCATGTGGTGCTGTCCGGTATGGCAAGCGCTGAGGAGGTCCGCCAGAATCTCCGGGCCTTCGAGAAGGAGGTCGAGGAGCAGGAGCAGGCAGAGCTGGAGGCCCTGGCAGGGCGTTTAGGGGGACATGATTGCCGCCGGTGCAACTACTGCACCTGTCCGCTGGGGATCCCGATTCCCGATGTGATGATCTCCAGCCGGCTGCGGGATGAGTTTGGCCTGCTGCCGAAGGGAGACGGCTTCTACCAGAAGCATAAAGATAAGCTGCTTTCCTGCGCAGACTATGAGCCCTGCCGGGAGCAGCCCTTATGCCAGGAGAAATGTCCCTATCATCTGCCCATGGCTGCTGTTGTGCGGGAATCCGCCGCTTATTTCTCTTGATAAGGATGTACAAAAGCTTCAGTCTGCGGACTAGGGCTCATCCCAGCTCACGGAAGCTGAAGGATGTTCCGTGACCGGGATACACGGTTTGAATGTTCATGCCCTTAAGCAGGGTTATACTTTGCGATAAAGCCTTAAAGTCTGCCGCGTTGGGAGCGCCGGCGGGCTTTTTGTTGTTGACCAGGGTGTCGCCGGACAGAAAGGAGCCGTCCTCGAAAAGCAGGCCCACGGAGCCGGGGGTATGGCCGGGCAGGCTGATGATACGGGCATGAATGCCATAGCCGCTTAACTCCATTCCGTCCTCCAGCAGAAGATCCGGCTGGAAACGTTCGAAGTCATCCAGTGTTTTGCGGGTGACGAGCGTAATCTTGCTCTTCATCACCCGGAAGATAATGCGGAGTATTGGGGACCGGTAACGGAAGCTGGCCATCAGAAGCGGCAGGTCCGGGCTCTGCACCAATGGCAGGTCTGCAGGATGCATAGCAATAGGGGCCTGAAAGGTATGGCGCAGGTAAGCGGCGTTGGCGGCATGGTCGTTATCCCCGTGGGTCAGAAGAATAAGGCGCAGGCGGCCCGGGGTGCAGCCATGCGTCTCCAGGGCGTCCAGCAGCTTTTGCCTCCGGTTGTCAAAGGTACGGTCCAGGACTAGATGACCGCCTGTATCCACCAGCACAAATCCCTGCTCCGCTTCCACCAGATAGCTGTTGACTCCTCCAAGATCAATGGGGATGATCCGGTTCTCACTCGGTTTCATAAGCCATACCTCCTTCGTATAGCTCCCGGAAGGGGAGCTTCAACCTTGCGTGGCGGCACCAGCGCAGGGTCTCCCGCACAATGCCTATGCCATAATACAGCGTGGACATTTTATAATAATGATGCTTCTGATTGCCCGGGGAATCAAAGGAACGCTCCAGCGCCAGGAGGCGGTTCAGGTAGTCGAGATTTTTTCGTTCATATTCCGCCAGCTGTTGGGAAGCAATCTCTTCCGGCAGCACGTCGAAAAAATAAACCTTGGCTAGATGGTTTTGTTTGCCGCCGCTATCCTCGGCTTCAATGGGCTGGCTGAGCCAATCGAGGAATGTCTCCCGGCCCTTCGGGGTGATTTCATAGAGCTTTTTTTGCCGGGATGAGCCTTGCTCCTCCGGACAAAGGCGCACCAGCTCCTGCTCGGAAAGCAGCTTCAAGGTGGGATAAATGCTGCCGTAGCTGGCCTTGTAAAAAACGCCGATGCCGTTTTCGATCCATTTTTTCACATCATAGCCAGTTAAGGGGCCGTTATAAAGCATGCCTAATACGATGTAGTTGAGCATCTGTATGTATCCCTCCGATATATCGTTACGATATATTATATGACTGTGGAAGGGAGCCGTCAACGGGTAAAAGAAAGCGGCACTCCTTTTTGGTGAAGGAGTGCCGCTTGCGTGTGCTGTCGTTTGCGGATGGCTTTATTTCTAACGGCGGTGAGCGCCGCTATTTGCACCAAAACAGGAGTTTATAAAATCTAACGGAAGCAGGAGACGTTATTGGGTTAAAAAGGGGCTTACGATGGGGCAATGGGGCCTAATAGAGGCTGTGGCGGCCGTTAGATTTTTGGAAGGCATGTTTTCGCTGAAATAGCGGCTGTGGCCGCCGTTAGAATCATCAAGGACTAAGGTCACCGCCGGAAATACACATGACGAAACAGATCAGGCAGGTTCGTACAGCTTTTCCGAGACTCCAGGCGTTTTTACACGGGCCCCCCACGGAACTGGCTGGGAGTGCGTCCGGTAACTTTTTTGAATTGGCGCATAAAGTGGGTGTCATTGTCGTAGCCGCACATGGAGGCGATGGCCGTGACGGACAGTTGGGTATTGTTCAGCAGGTAGCCGGCGTAATCCACCCGGCCGTTAATAATATCCGTCATCACGGAAACCCCGAACAGCTCCTTATACAGGTGCTGGAAGTAGGATTTGCTTAAGTTTACCGAGGCGGCCAGGGATTCCACCTTATGCCGGTTGCCCGGAGAGCTGTACAATTCATTGCGCAGGTCCGTCAGCTGGCGGTAGTACCGGCTTGTTTTCTCCGGAAGGGCCTGATCATGGGTGCGCCACACGGTTAGCTTCATAAGCAGAGAACGCAAGTCGGCATCCAGAATGGAATCCCGGTAAGGGCCGGTTTGGCGGCTTGTGCTTTGCAGCTCCATAATGGTCTTGGAAATCAGCAGCGGGTCGGCGGCTTTGACGGGAGTGTCCAGAGGGAAATCCAGTGATGCCAGGAAAGGCTCCAGCCCCTCCTTTTTGCAGTGGAACCAATCATTAATAAAAGGCAGCTCCACATCCCGGTACAGATGGTTGGTGTCCGGCCGGAAGAGGATATAGGTATTCTTGTCAACGGTCATAGGCACGTCATTGACCACGATCTCAGCCCGGGTGCGGAACAGCACAAAGGCATAGTCATCGGAACCATTGGGGCGGACGATCCGTATTCCATTGGGATGGGCATAATTGTAGCCGCAGCTGAGCAGGGTGATCATTGCATTCTCCTCCAGAAAAAGCACAATACGTCAGTTCTCTCCCATTATAGTGGATCGGATGCGGGGGATACAAGCAGGCAGGCGGCTGCCATGCCGGAGGAAATTTTACTTGTCGGATGCCAACGGGTTTGTGGTATCCTTCTATTAACAAATCTACTAGAAAGTTGGTTGTGGGCATGCTGGGAATAAAGGAGCTGTACAACCGCCTGCGTGCGGAGATAGGCAAGCAGGTAGTGGGACAGGAGCAGGCGATCCGGCTGATGACGGCGGCGCTTTTGGCGGAGGGTCATGTGCTCTTGGAGGATGTTCCGGGTACGGGAAAAACTACATTGGCTAAAGCATTGGCCGGCGGCTTCGACGCGCGGTTCACGCGTGTGCAGGCTACGCCGGATCTGCTGCCCCAGGATCTGCTGGGCGGGCTGGTTTACCAGCCGCAGACGGGGGAGTTCAGCCTGCGGAAGGGGCCGATTTTCACACAGTTTCTTCTCTTCGATGAAATAAACCGGGCTACGCCCCGCACTGCTTCTGCCCTGCTGGAGGCGATGGCGGAGGGGCAAATCAGCCTGGACGGGCTGTCTGAGCGGCTTGAGGAGCCGTTCTTCGTTATCGCTACTCAAAACCCGGTAGAATCCCAGGGTGTATTTCCCCTGCCGGAGGCCCAATTGGACCGTTTCCTGCTGAAGGTGCGTCTGGGTTACCCCAGCCTGGAGGAGGAGTCTCGTATTCTTCACCGGTTCCGTTCGGTTTCGGCTCCGGAGATGCCACAGGCAGTGATTACCCCGGAGCTATTGCGGCAATGCCGTCTGGAATGCCGGCAGGTGCGGACCTCACAGGAGGTGGAGGACTATCTCCTGCGTGTGGTGCGGTCCACTCGGGAGGACAAGCGGTTCTTGTTCGGGGCCAGCCCCCGTGCGGGCCTGGCGCTCCTGGCTGTGGCTCAGGCCTTGGCCAGCCTGGACGGAAGGGATTATGTGACCCCGGATGATGTGAAGGAAGCAGTCATTCCGGTTTTTGCCCACCGTGTCCAGTTAACGCCGGAATTCCGCGCCCGGGAATTTACTGAGGAGCAGGTGCTGGCGGCACTTCTGGCAGAAATTCCGGTTCCTACGGAGCTGGCGGCAAGGCCTGTATGAGGCGGGGGCTTGAGGTAGGGTTTATGAAAGGAACACTGGAGCAGGGTGCAAAAGGATGGGGCAGGCTGTCCCTTCCCGGAGGAAGGAGGGGGGCGGCATGTGGCTGCTGCTTTGGCTGACACTGGTTATGCTCCTTATTGGACTGTGGGCTGCACCTAACTTCTGGGAGAGGCGGATATACCCCCGCATCCGGCTGGAGGTGCGGGTATCCCGGGATTATGCCGACCCCGGCGAGGAGTTGGAGATCCGGATCCGGGTGGTCAATCCCACCCGTCTGCCCTGCCCCAAGGTCCGGCTGGATTTTGTGCTGCCGGATGAGCTTGCGGTGGTGGGCGGCAACGGAGAGCGCAGGGTCCGGCTGGATACCTATCTTCTGGCCCGTCAGTCAGCGGAGCTGATCGTACCGGCAGTAGCGGTCCGGCGGGGAGTGGCCCGGTGGAATCAGGCGATGCTGGAATGTATGGACCTGTTGGGCTTGCAGCAGAGCTTCCTGACGGTTTATCCGCAAATGGAGGTCATTGTCCGGCCTGCCCGGTTGGCACCGGGGGCGGAACGCAGACTGTTGGACGGGCTGATGGGCGAAATCCGCGTGCGCCGTTTTATCCAGGAGGATCCCAGTTTGTTTACCGGAGTGCGACCGTATACCAGCAGGGACCCGCTGAAGAACGTGAGCTGGTTTGCCACTGCCCGTACTGGCGGACTGATGGTGAAGCAGTTCGGGTATACGACGGATGCCCGGATATGGCTTTTATTGAACGGCCAGATGGGGAAGGAGCAGTGGGCGGTAGCGGTCCGGGACCGGCTGGACCGGCTGTGTGAGCGTGTGCGTCAACTGGCTGTGCAGCTGGCGGGTGAAGAGGCGGAGGTTGGGTTTATGACCAATCTGTCGGACAGTCTGGGCGGCTCTACGGAGCTGCTGCCCGCCGCGGGGCCTGTACAGCCTGAGCGGCTGGCTAACCGGCTGGGCTCCTTGTCCCGGTATACCTCCCGCTCCCAGGCCGAACTGCTCCAGGCAGCGGGCCGGGCCATGCGCCCCGGAGATACGGTGGTGCTGGTGACGGATTACCGGGATGCCGAGAGTACCCGGGCTTTGAGCATGCTCCGGCAGCAGGGCTGTCCGGTGCATGTGATTGATCTGGCACCGGAGGGCGGGAATACCCGCGGCGGCGGAGCCGGGGAAGCGGGAGACGGCCAGTCTCCCGGCCGGGAGGAGGTGTTGGCGTATGGGGGATAGGAGCGAAAATGAGCGGAGCAGCGGGCGATTGGAGAGCGGGTATGGAAGTGGGCATCCGGAGAGCGGTAATGGGAGTGAGCTGGGGAATGGGCGCCTGGAGAACGGCTATGGTAGCGAACTGAGGAACGGTCGTGGAGAGAACGGATATGGAAGTGAGTCAGGGAGCGGAAGTACGGTGAGCGTTTACCGTAATGAGCCGAGCCAGGAGCATGTGGAAAACGGTGGGGGCAGCCAGGAAGAGGTTGGAACAGCTGGAGGCAAGAACGGGAGGATGAAGGAGTGGCTGTTCTTTGCCTTGGAAGCTGCGGTGCTGTTATGCGGTTTGCTGCCCTTTGTTTCCGCTGGAGCGGTCGCTGAACGGGTTATGCTGCTGGTGTTTGCGCCGTTTGTGATGCTGTTGGGCCTGGGAATGAACCGGCTGTCTGGTTTGTATGGTGCCCGCTCTGCGGTAATCGGAGCTTTTCTGGTTATGTTCATCGCTGCCGTTTCCATGCTGACCTTGCTGGACCGGTCGGGGTTTTTGGTTTGGGAGACGGCCCTTGGGTTTATTTTTGTGATCCGGGCGGGATTTTGGCTGGAGGGCTCCCAAAGGGCAAGTGAACGGTTACGAGGCTTTTTTCTGTGGGAATGTTTTGCCGTTCCGGTATTGATCTTCGTTGGTTTCGGCCATACGGCGGATCAGCCGCTTCTGGCGGCTGCAGCTGTATTGTATTTGCTCATTCGCGGCTTCAGCCTTATCTACGCCCAACGGCTGGACGGCGCCTACGGCATGCCGGGACTGAGGGGCATTCTGCTGCTCCTTGGGATTGTGCTTGCCCTGCTTGCGCTGCTGCTGGTGTTTCCGGGGGCCATGCTGGCTTTTGCAACTGTTGGGGCAGGAGTGTTTATGCTGCTGGAGTGGCTGGGGGTGGATATTACCTTTACCATGTCCCCGTTGGAACAGAAGATCGCGGAGAACCCTGCAGGACAGGCGCCTCCAGATCCCAAGGATCTGGAAGCGTTGGCGGAGTCCGCCCATATTCCGGGCGTGGTTTGGCTGGGGCTTGCCATCGTTGTGGTTCTGCTGCTGGCGGCTATGTACCGCTACCGCTCCCGGGTGAAGCCGCCGGAGGTGATGGCCAATCCGGCCATCCGTTTGGTGCGGATGAAGGAGCCAACGCCGCAGCGGCTCCGTTATGTGCCGGCGGCCACGGGCATCCGGCAGGTGTACCAAACCCTCCTCCGGGGCATGGAGGAGCAGGGCTGGCCGGCGCAGCCGGCCGAGACGCCGCGGGAGTATGCCGCGCGGCTGGAAAAGGCGCATCCCGCCGTAAGGCAGGAGCGGGATGCGCTGGGGGACCTGGTGCGCCAATATGGCGAGGCGCGCTATGGGGTTGAGCCGCCCGGGCGCAGCGGGGCGGCAGGCGCCGACGGCGGGCCGCCGGAGCGGGCCAGCCGCCTGGTGGCGCGGCTGGTAAGCGCCGTGAAGCCTGGCGGGCGCGGCGGCAAGGGCAAAGGTTGACCTTCCGCGTACAAGGAAGGTCCGCAGTAGGCGCTAGCGGGAACATGACGCTTCGTGTGGCTGTAGGTTTGCATAGCTTTAGCGCTCTACTGGATCAAACGCTATGGGATAAAACGTAGGCGCCGCGCTTACGGAACTGAGAAGCTCTTAAACACGAATATTCCGGGTTTTTAAATTGTAACGGAACTAAAAGACTCTTAGCGCTGCTGGAGCAAGTAATATCAGCAACTTGCCCCCGCTAAGAGTCTCTCAGTTCCTTTATTTTTTGAAAACCGCTTTTTTCCGCTTCTAAGCGTCGCTGAGTTCCGCTAGAGGCTAGGAGACAGAATAAAAGCCATCTGGCCGGTTCTACTTGGGATAAGGCCTATAATCCACCCGAAGAACCTTTATCCAGCTTGTAATTCCGTCCATATAATAAAAAACCGCTTGTCAGCTGCGGATGGCAGGCAACAAGCGGTAAAGTTTAGCTGGTACTCACTATTTATTTTAAAAGAACTCTGTGTTGTTTCTAGTAACAAAAGTTATGGATTGGTTACTTCTGAACCCCCGCCGGGACTGACAGGGCTTGGACCTATCCCAATACTGCTGCCACCGCCGCCACCAACATTACTGCCACTATCATTTTGCTCATACATATAGGGGGTTTCCGGCATCATATAAATAGGATAGGTGACGGACTTTTTGCCGGGCGCTTGGAATTCAATCGATTTTACAATCAACGGGATTGTGCGCACGTAAAGTTCGAAATTGCCGTTGGCATCGGAATTTGTTTTGACAACGCCCCCTCGGATAAGGGTAAAGGGTTCTTGCGTATATCCTGAGATTTTTGTCATGCCCGAAGGATAATCATATTGCGTCTTCGTAATCGCAGGAAAAAACATGTTTTCGGGCATCTCACTAGTTCGGACATGCACCCAGGTATTTTCACTTACATTGCAACCGGGTAATTGTGCAGTGATTCTCAAGGTTTGATCCAATTGCCCGACATCAAAATAGATGGTGCTTTTTACCCTGCCGCTGCCGGCTGCACCCTTCCAATATCCGCTGTCGAGCAATGTCCCGTCGTGATTGTAGATGGTAACAAAAGAACCGGCAGGGGCCTCCAAATCCAGCTTGATCATGGTTCCCCCGCTTTCCACAAAATCCGCAGCAATAGGCTTCGAGGTTTCACCTTGGGCCGCATATACAGCGAGGGTAACAGTATTGCTGTCAGGTAAACCGGGTGCTTTTGCCGTCAAATGAAGCAGGGTATCCGGCACAAGATTACTATAAGGCACATTCAAGTGGAAGCTGCCCAGTATAGTGGCCTCTCCCTGTGCGATGGTTTGTCCATCGGCAGTCTGCACAATAACAGTTGAAAACGGGTCCGCATAGCCATTTATGAATTCTGAAGCATTGGTGCTTTGATAGACGTTTTGGGTAACAGTCTGCAAAAAAGTACCTTTGGGTGCATCATAAATGGGGACCTCGACAGGGTCACTTTTCTCCTTGCCATGCTCCTTAATGGAAACCAGCAGCTTGGTTGCGCCCTTTATCAGCTGCGGGTCCAGAGTGAATTGTTTGTCCAGGCCGAATTCTGCCCTTGGAGACAATTCATCTACGCTGACTTCCACTCCTTCAGGCGTTTCAATAAATGCTTCAAATTTATAGGCTTGCGAAAGAATGGAGAGTACCGGCTTTTCCATTCCACGCACGAGAGTACCGGCCACTACAGGAATTGCAGTTTTTTGTTGATTGGATGCAACATAGAGGGTTTCCGGTTTGCTCGGTTTTTTGCCTGGAGCGGTAGCTGTAAGTTGAACAGCTTCACCGTCCCGCAGAGTTTGCTTCAAATGCATACTGTCCAGAAGGATCACTTTACTGTCTGCAGTTCCTCGCTTTTCGTAAACGATGGTCCCGTCCTGTTTCTTTAGAGATACAAGAGACTCAGGCTCAGCAGTAACCTTCAGATTTACACTGTCTGTAAAGAGGGTACCCCCGGAGGAAAGCAATTTTGTTTTTGGGGTAAAAGAAAGCTTCTGGGCAGTGCTAATTCCTTTACCAGGGCTCTTAAGAAACAGGTAGACCGATTTATCATACATGTAATCTGTAGAGAAATTCATGTGAAAATTATAGGTGCCGTCTGGTGACGATCCTAATGGGAAAACCATAGCCGGAGAGGTGCTGCTGTCGCCCCATCGGATCAGAAGCGACGAATCGCTGGGAAATTTGCCGAAAATGGTAACCATGCCCTCCCCTTCTGTCAGGGTTGCAGCAGGTTGTATAGATTGGCCGACAGTAGGCAGCACTTGCTTCGTAACCGGGATACTGGGGTTTCTGCCGGGTTCTTTAGAAATGACAGTAATTTCTTCCCCTTGCTTCAGTGGTTCTTGTGTTAGCTGCACTAACACTATACCATTGTAATTCCCAATAGGTCTAAGGATTTGGCCACTGCGTTCCACCGTAACATTAGTGCCTTCGGTAGCGGGCAGGGTAATCATGAAGTCCCCATCATAAACCTCAGATAGAACTGGTTGTTGGGAATTTCCTGAATTGGCTAACACTTTGACTCGTACCGGATCACTGATCGCTCTGGAATAATATTGGCTTTGTGCATAAACAGTTAGTGTTTCGCCAGGAACAGGCTTTACCGGCCCATCGAAATAAAGAGAAAGCTTGTTATGAGCTACTGCAACTCCGCTATAAAGCACTTGTTTATTTTGATTTAAAATCAACAAATACTGATAATCGGCAAAATTTAAACCGTAGTCTATTTCCAGCGGATCACCTTCATAGTAAGTCTTTATGACAGGAGGCGATTCGGTTTTAGATGAAGAAGCTGAGACCATGTAAATTGTTTGAGTGGAATAGCCTGTCTCCGGATTACTGACGGTTAAGCTAATTTTCTCCCCACCCTTAAGAGGGAAATGAGAATCATCCATATACAAGAAATTTCCGTTGTCATCAGTTAATGTCTCTCCCAGATGGACCACCTTGATTTCCGGGGACTCGACGATTTTGTCCAAGGAAACCAATGCCCGGGGAACGGAGGTTCCTGCTACGGCTATGTTCCCCTCTATCATTTGGATGTTTAAGGAGAGGTATCTGAAGGAGAAAAGATCCTTCAAAAAGCGCCAGTTTTGATAGCCGGTCAATTCCCAGTCTACATTTCCCCATGATACGGCAATATCAACAGTCTGCTGGACAGCAATCAGCTGAGGTTCTAAATTGGCTCTGTCCGACCAGTTGAAATTCTCATATGCAGGCAACTCACCCAGCATCTTCTCCGCCTGAGCTTTGGCGAGGGTCCTTATTTGGGCTTGGGCGGCTTCCAGCTGTTGCTTCAGTGGGCCTGGGAATCCATCGGCTAAGCCCAATGCCTTCAGTGCATTATATTGGCTCCGGGCTTCCAAAACCTTCTTTATATGCTCAAGAGTAAGGTTGGAGGCGTATCCCAATGCCTGGATCGATGCCGTTGCCGCCGATTCTGTATTTTCCTTAAGTACAGCTACTTGGGCACCACTCAGATCCACCTGTACATTGGAATTTAGAATGCCGTAACCGCTGACATTTCCATCGGCTTGAACGCGGCCATTGGCTTCCATGATCAGACTATGTATAGAGGCGCCGTCCCGTACGAGAATATGCGCGCCGGGTGCCAGGCTGCGGACAGTTCCGTTGATGCTGCCGCGAAGCTCAATTGTTTTTCCGCTGGCAGAATTCCCTATGGTTACATCACCGGCTGAACCGGCAGGTATTTCCAAGATAGCCCCCGATTCCAGTAAGGTTTGGGCAATGGAGGTGCCTGCTTGGGAGAGAATACGCACTGGCGTATCCTGGTCACCAGTATTGACGGTCAAAGTGCCGGATATATTCACACCTTGGAGAATGATGGAGTGATCTGAACCGGAGAGTACTTTCAGGTTAGCTGCTTGTATGTTACGCAATGTTACTTGGCCGGATTGTCCCGGATTCACTGTCAGTGTACCAGAAATAACCGCTGTTCCCGTTTCAGGTCCGAATGTAGTTGAACCTGCCGCAACCGTAAAGCTCCCTGTGAAGGAGCCGGCGGGCAGGTCGTTCAGCGTACTGCCATCTGCCGGAGCAGGAGTGAGCGTTGCGGTAGGCGTTGCGGTAGGCGTTGCGGTAGGCGTTGCAGTAGGCGTTGCAGTAGGCGTTGCGGTAGGTGTTACAGTAGGTGTTGCGGTAGGCGTTACAGTAGGAGTTGCAGTAGGAGTTGCAGTAGGAGTTGCAGTAGGCGTTGGTGAAGGGATGGTTCCACCCCCGCCGCCAAATCCGCCGCCCCCACCCATAAAACCGGTGGACGGGGACGGGGAAGGAGTGGGGCTGACGGAAGCGGCCGGAGTGGTGAGGCCAGCCGCTTTGTTCAGATATGTATCTTTGTTCTCCAGAAGCTCATATGCCAATCTGGCCAGTGCCTGCCTGTCGGCTTGCGCCTTGGGGCGGTATACGAGGCTGTTGTTTGCATCCTGGGAGCCCTGGAGGAGCCCGATCTTGTAGGCAAAGGAGACGTAGTGCTGGGCCCAGGGGGAAATGTCGTTGAAATCGGCAAATGTGGAGGAGTCCAAAGGCAGGGACTGGGCTGACTTGCTGAGCTTGAGCGCACGCATGAAGAAGGTGGCCAGTTCTTCCCGAGTCACCAGCTGGTCCGGGGCAAACTCGCTTTCGCTTACGCCGTCGGTAATCCCTTCCTTCACAAGCGCCCCCGTATAACCGGCATACCAGGCATTGGCCGGGACATCGCGGAAGCGGGCGGCAATTTCCGGCTCTGCCTTCAGCTTCAGGATGCTGGCGATGACCTTGGCGAATTGGGCCCGGGTGACCGGTTCAGCCGGACGGAAGGTGCCGTCATCGAAGCCGTCGAGAATACCCGAGGCCGTCAGAGCGGCAATTTCCTTGGCCGCATAGCTGGAGGCTAAATCCGAATACTGGGCAGTTCTGGCCGTTGAAGCGGCTTCCTCTGCTTGGACTGCGGGCAAAGCCGGAGAAAGGATAGAGGTCAGCAGCGCGCCGGCCACCAGCAGCGCCGTCCACCTGGATCTCCATCGGTGTTTGACAAATGACATGGATATACCTGCTCTCTCAAATTTTTTAGTTCAATCCATAATTAGTATATGAGATAAGAGGAAAATGGAAAAGGAAATTTATTGGGGAATAAAGTGAAATTTCCGGTTTTTCCGGCGGGAAAGGTCTAAACTAAGAAGGGACATCAGGTGTATAATGGATAATAATCCAGAAAAAAAGGTGGTCCTTGCCAAAACTGCAGCGCCACAAAAAGTTGCGAAGTTAATTTGTTTAATGAACAAACAAATATGTATAATAAATGAGAAAGTAATCAACTGAATTCAAAGATTTTTTATGCATGTATGTTAAACTATTGAGATCAGACACCCATTACAAGGCGTTCTTTTGTGAAAGGAGCACAACCACAGATGACAACTGAGCAAAGCTTTACCCCTGTATGGCAGGCGGATTTGGGAGACGGACGTTTCCAGAATCCGATTTTGTATGCGGATTATTCCGATCCGGACATTGTACGCGTAGGCGACGATTTCTATATGACGGCTTCCAGCTTCGTCAGCTCGCCGGGGCTGCCGATTCTTCATTCCAAGGATCTGGTCAACTGGACCATTATCGGACATGCGGTGGACCGTATGCCTGGCGGTTATGACGGCTGTGTACGTCATGGCGACGGTGTATGGGCACCTGCCATCCGTTACCATGACGGCAAGTTCTGGATTTACTTCAGCGCCCCTGACGAAGGCATCTATATGACCACCGCCGAGAATCCGGCAGGACCCTGGACACCTCTTCATATGGTCAAAGAGGTCAAGGGCTGGATCGACCCGTGCCCGTTCTGGGATGATGACGGAAAAGCCTACCTGGTCCATGCCTTCGCCAGAAGCCGCTGCGGCATCAAGCATCGGCTGAAGATGTGTGGAATGAAGCCGGACGGCACTGCTCTGCTGGACGACGGCGAAGTGATTTTTGACGGGGAAATAGAACATCCGACCATGGAAGGCCCCAAGATGTACAAGCGTAACGGCTACTACTATATCTTCGCTCCGGCAGGCGGCGTACCGACAGGCTGGCAGACCATTCTGCGCTCCAAGTCCGTTTACGGCCCCTATGAGGACAAAATTGTGCTGCATCAAGGAGAAACTCCGGTGAACGGGCCCCACCAAGGCGGCTACGTGGATCTGGATTCCGGTGAAAGCTGGTTTGTCCACTTCCAGGACAGAGAGGCATATGGCCGGATCGTCCACCTTCAGCCTATGGGCTGGGAGAATGATTGGCCGGTTATGGGTGTGAACCAGAACAAAGACGGTATCGGCGAGCCGGTGCTGGTGTGCAAGAAGCCCAATGTAGGCAAGGAATATCCCGCTGCAGTTCCGGAAACCAGCGATGACTTCAACGCAGCCATGCTGGGCCTGCAGTGGCAATGGCAAAGCAACCGCAAGGAAGAGTGGTACTCCCTCGAAGCCAATCCGGGACATCTGCGGCTGTACACCCAGGCGCTTCCCGAAGGAGGCAGCATTCTTTATCATGCTCCCCATGTTCTCTGCCAGAAGCTTCCGGCACCTGAGTTTGCGGCTACCGCTAAGCTGGAGCTGAATCTGGCTCAAGGCGAATCGGCGGGACTGACTGCCTTTGGACATGACTATGCCTATGTGGCTGTGGAAGCGGCAGATAACGGCCTCAAGCTTGTTTATGTGGACAGCTTCGGCAACAAGGACAAGGAAACAGCTCCTGCCGAAAGCCGAAAAGCGGTGATTGACCTGCCAAGCGGCACAAAAACCGTGTATCTCCGGACGGAATGCAGACTGGAAGCGGTCTTCACCTTCTCTTACAGCCAGGACAATGAAACCTATATCCCGTTTGGCGAAGCCTTTACGGCTGTACCCGGAGGCTGGGTTGGAGCCAAGGTAGGACTGTTCGCTTTGAAACCAACCGCCGGTACCGAGAGCGGTTATGCCGATGTGGATTGGCTCCGCTTCGATCTCTTGAAGGCGTAAGCGGATAAAGGAGCGTATAAACCCTATGGCGACATTTCGTAACCCGATTATTCCCGGCTTTAATCCGGACCCGTCCGTCTGCCGGGTAGGCGATGATTATTATCTGGTGGTTTCCACCTTCGAATATTTCCCGGGTGTGCCGATCTTCCACAGCAAGGACCTGGTGCATTGGCGCCAGATCGGCCATGTGCTGGACCGGCCGTCCCAGCTGGATCTGGACGGCACTCCTTGCTCCAAGGGAATTTATGCCGCGACCATCCGGTACCATGAAGGCATCTTCTACATGATTACTACCTTCGTGGAGAGTGTCACCGGAGCCAGACGGAACTTCTACGTGACGGCAGAGGACCCCAGTGGTCCCTGGTCCGATCCCGTTTGGCTGCCGGAGGCGCCCGGCATCGATTCCTCCCTGTTCTTCGACGATGACGGCAAGGCCTACATTATGGCCAACCGCCAGCCTCCCGGCGGACAGCAGTACCCCAAGCATATGGAGATTTATCTGCAGGAGCTGGACCTGGCCCAAGGCAAGCTGGTGGGCGAGAAGTACAGCCTTTGGGACGGTGCGTTGAAATTTATCCATGCCCAGGAGGGCCCCCACTTGTACAAGGTGGACGGCTGGTACATTCTCCTGATTGCCGAAGGAGGCACCGGGCACACCCATTCCATAACGGTTGCCCGCAGCCAAAGCCTGACTGGTCCTTACGAGGGCTGCAAGTCGAACCCCATTCTGACCCACCGCCATCTGGGCAAACGCTACCCCATTTCCAACGTGGGACATGGTGATCTAATAGAAACCCAGAACGGCGACTGGTGGATGGTCTGCCTGGGCTCCCGGCCTTATGGCGGCTACTACCGCAACCTGGGCCGGGAATCTTTCCTGGTACCGGTGGAATGGGAGGACGGCTGGCCGGTGGTCAATGCCGGTAAAGGTATGGTGGAGATAGAGATGGAGCGTCCCAATCTTCCACAGCAGCGGTTCTCGCCGCTTCCGGCCTGTGATCATTTTGACCGCAGCCGTCTCGCCTGCACCTGGATGTTCATTCGTACGCCGCGGGGGGATTTCTGGTCCTTGGAGGAACGTCCCGGCTATCTGCGCCTGCGGCTGAAGCCGGAGACATTGATGCAGGAGGCCAATCCGGCCTTTGTCGGACGGCGCCAAGAGCATATGAGCTTCGCCGCACGGACTGCATTAGAGTTCCAGCCGAAAACCGAGCAGGAGGCCGCAGGTGTGGTGCTGCTGCAGAATACGGAGTACCAGTACCGGATGGAAGTGGCGCTGGCCGGTGGTAGTAAGTCGGTTCGCCTGATCCGCAGAACGGCAGGTACCGACGAGGTGCTGGCTGCAGGGCCGCTCCCGGAGCCGGACAGCCGGATCTACCTGAAGGTGGAGGCGGTTGGCCAAAGCTACAGCTTCTATTACGCCACCCAGTCCGAGGAGTGGCAGCCGCTGGTGGAAGACGCAGACGGCACCCTCCTCAGCTCCGATGTGGCAGGAGGCTTTACGGGCTCCGTGATGGGCCTGTATGCTACCTCCCATGGAATCGGCAGTAGCAATTATGCCGACTTCGACTATTTCGAATATTTGCCTTTGAACGACGAGTAGCACGTGTCCAGTTTGCAGCCCTGCCGGCCATTTCTTGCGGTAGGGCTGCTTTTCCTGTAACCGGACTGTTCGAAGAGGTGCATGCTGCAGAGAAGGGGGGGGCCGCCCATGCATAAATACCTGACCCGTTTATTAATGTACAGTCTGCTCTTGGGAGCGCTGCCTGCGATTTTGATCGGAGTCATCTCTTATTACATCGCTGCCCATGATATTAAAAACAAAGTAAATGAAGCCAATGAGCAGCTGCTGGCCCAGACCCAGCTCCGAGTGGAGCAGACGTTGCGCTCTATGGAGATGTCGGCCATGCAGTTCGCCACTTCCAGCCTGGTCAAGGCGGCCATGGACAAGCCGATGACGGCAGAGGACTTTAGGGACGTGCGCAGCCTCATGACCGAGCTATTCCAACTGCAGACCCAAACGATTATCAATCAGGCCTATCTGGTGAATCTGGAGCATAACTGGATGATTAACCATCAGGCGTTGGAGACGCTGTGGGACCACCCTGAAAGTGCTGAATTTCTGTCATATGCCCGGAACGGCCGGGATTTCTTCTGGTCCTCCGGCAGTCTCAACAGCGTTGGCAGTCTTGGCAGAACGCCAGGGGCAGAGGAAGAGGAAGCTGTGGCTAACCCTGCGGATATGATCCGGCTGGTCCAAAAAATCCCCATGATTCCCGGCAGCACCACGCCAAAAGGATTGCTGGTGCTGCAAATTTCCGCCGCGGATATCAGGAGCCTGCTGACACCGGATAATGCCCTGGGCACCCAATATATTCTGGATCGAAGTGGCAGCGCTTTCCTTTCCCCGGTGGAGGAAATGCGTCACTATGAAGCTATCAATCTCCGTATCTCCAGTCAGGTTAGCCGGCTTTCGGAGGAGGGAGCGGCAGGGCTGGAGCCGGTGACCGGATTTTTCTATTCGGAATTAAACGGCCACAAGGCGGGCATTACCTACCGGACCTCCAGCTTGAACGGCTGGACATACGTTTCTGCGGTTTCTGTAGCTGATATCACCCGGGAAAGCTCCAAAATTGCCTGGGCCACTGTGCTGGCCTGCCTGTTGATTCTTACCGTTGTTCTGCTGCTGTCGCTCCTGGGCACCCGTCACATGTACCGCCCGATCCGCCGTTTATTGGAATTCTCCAAGGGGATAGCGCCAGGGGATGGTTTGGACCGCACGGGCCAAAACGAGCTGGAGCAGATCCGGGAGAGCCTGCAGTTTCTCTCCACCTCCCGCAACCGGCTGGACAAGGAGATGAAATCACAAACTGCCCACTTGCGGGAATTTTATATGCTGAAGCTGTTTACAGGCCAGATGTCGGATGATGAATATATGCGCAAATCCGCCCTGTATGGCTTTCCCGCCCAATGGAAAAGCCTTGGTGTGCTGGCTCTGCAAATCGATCTCATGCCGGACAGCCGTTTTCAGGAGCAGGACCGGGAGCTGCTTTTGTTCGCCGTCAACAATATGGTGGAGGAGCTATTGCCTGCCCATTCCCGCTTCAATCCCATCCTCCTGAATGATTCCCAGGTGACGCTGCTGGCACTGGAGACGGATGACCAGGAAACGGGGAAAGCCATCCTCTACAGCTTCGCGGAAATCGTCCGCTCCCAGGTAGCCCATTACCTGAAATTCCAGGTGAGCATTGGGCTAAGCCGGCCCTTTACCCACCTCTCGGGCACTGTCAGCGCGTACGGAGAGAGCGTGGCTGCGCTGAAGGCACGGATCAATCTTGGAACGGACATTATTGTGCATTACGATGATTTTGTGATTAGGAAGGGTTCTGGGGCTGCCGTTTATTCCCGGCTGAAGCTGGTGGAGGAGCAGCTGGCCCAATCCGTCCGGGAGCTGAAGCCTCACAAAGCGGAGGAGGAGCTGCGGGAGTATATGGGTATGCTCTTGGATGAAAGCAGCGACCGGGCGGAGTATCATATCCCGCTCCTGCAGCTGGCCATGCGGCTGTTGGAGATTGCCCAGGATCAGGGTGTTCCCGTTCATCAGGTTCTCGAGGGGGAAAAGGAAATCCAGCGGTTTCTGCGGCTGCAAACCCGAGAGGAGCTGCTCCAATGGTTCCAGACCAGGCTGTTTGCCCCGCTGATCCAACTGCTCACTGAACGCAATGAGCATCAATATACCAATATCGCCCAGCAAATGGCCGACATCATCCACAGCCATTACGACAAGGAGCTGTCGCTGGAATCCTGTGCGGCCATGATGCATTTTCACCCTTTTTACCTGAGCCGTGTGTTCAAAAAAGAAATGGGCATTGCCTTTAGCGACTATGTGTCGGAGTACCGGATGAATATGGCCAAAATTCTGCTGCAAACTACAGATTTGAAGATCGCGGAGATCGGCGCCAAGCTTCAATATAAGAACAACAGCGCGTTTATCCGCAGCTTCCGCAAGGTGCACGGGATTACTCCGGGCCAGTACCGGGAGCATGCTGACAAGGGCGGCGGCAGTACCGCGCAGGATGCGGCGGAAGGAGGGGAGGAGCCATGAGACAAAGGCTGGCCGTGTTATCTGCAGTGACAGTGGCAGGAGTCTTTGTGACGGCTGTGGCCGCATATGGGCTTAGGGGGAATGGCGGCGGAGCCGGAACCCGGGTTGAAGAGGAGCCGGTTGTGACACTCAGCATGGTGACCAACCAGGTTGGGGAAATCCCCAAGGAGGGCAATCCCATCGAGCAGGCCATTCAGGCGTATACCGGTGTCCGGTTGAAGATCGGGTGGGTACCGTCCACTGCATACGACGACAAGATTAATGTGATGATTGCGTCCCGGGAGCTGCCCAAGCTTCTGAAGGTGAACTACACCCCTGCCGTGATCGGCTCGCTTGCGGCGGGATTGTTCTGGGAGATCGGCCCTTATCTGCAGCAGTACCGGAACTTCTCCGCCCAGCCCCGGGCCTTCTTTGACAATGTGGCGGTGGAGGGCAAGCTGTACGGCATTCCCCTGTTCCGTAACATGGGCCGGGTTTCCCTTGTGTACCGTAAGGATTGGCTGGACGCCCAAGGCGGGACGCTGCCGGTAACTCTGGAGGATTGGTACCGGGTAATCCGTGCAGGCACACTGGAGGATCCTGATGGCAACGGCAAGCAGGACACCTACGGCATGATGCTGGACAAAAATTACAACCAGGGCACAGCCTCCACCTTAAGCCGGTTTGCGGTTGCACAGGGGGCCCCGAACAAATGGGGAGTGGATCAGGCGGGGAACTTCATCCCCGAATTTGCTGCTCCGGAATATTTGGATACCCTGAAGCTGTTCCGGCGGCTCTATGCCGAGAAGCTGATCAACCCGGACTTCGCCGTGGTGGACGCCTCTACCATTGACAGGGCTTACGAATCCGGCAAAGCCGCCTTCCGCTTGACCGGGGGCAATGCCCAGACGATCCAAAACCGGCTGGAAAAGCTGAATCCCACCGCTCGGGTGGACAGTGCGCCGCTGGAGGGCCCCCGTGGTATCCGCGTACCCGATGAAGGCGGCAATGCGGGGATGCTGGTTTTTCCGAAAAGCGCTGTCAAAACCGAGCAGGAGCTCCGGCAGATCCTGAGTTTTCTGGACAAGCTGTTGGATCCGCCTATGGTTAATGTGCTGGTGAAGGGTGTGGAAGGCAGGCACTACAGAGTAGAGGGAGAGTTTACGGTTCCGTTGGACAAGGATCTGGACTACCGGGAGGTCAAGCCATACCGGGACACCTTCCCCAACCGGGATGAGCAGTATCATATGGACAGACCCTCCAAGGATACGGCGCTGGCCCGCAAAAGCAAGCAGATCGGCTATGAGAACGATCAGTACGCCGTTCCTAATCCGGCGCTGACGCTGGATTCCCCTACGTATGCGGAGCGGGGCAAGGAGCTGGAACTGCAGATTGCCGATGCCCAGACCCTCTATATCATGGGGAAAATTGACGAGGAGGGCTGGAAGGCGGAGGTGGAGCGCTGGCGGCTGGCCGGCGGGAACCAAATTGCCCGGGAATATAAGGAGGCGTACAGCCGCGTGATGCGCTGACTACAAAAACACCGCCCCGGTTTGAGCCCGAAGGCGGTGTTTCGTTTTGCAGGTTATAAATGAGCCAAGTCATTCTCCTGCTTAACGGGACGGGCCAGCACCCACATGAAATAAAGGGTCTTGGCGGCTTTTTCCCGGGTGACGGTTAACTTGGGCTCCAACAGGTCGCTGTTCTCCATACGGCCGCGGACAAGGCTGTTTTCGGAGCGGATCAGCCCCAGCTCATATGCGTCCTTCAGCTCCGGAGCCAGCTTGGCATCCGCCTGGTCCTTGTCCTTCAGCTGCTCCCACGGAACCAGCGGATCATATCGGACACCTTGGGCGCCGGAGCTCAGATTGGGATCATAACCGGGCATGCCGGGCAAAAGAGTGGCTCCGTTATAGTCCGTCATATAGGCGGGTTTTGCGGTAAATGCGGCGTGATATCCTCTGGCCAGCAGCACACCCATACATTCCCGGGTCAGGTCTCCGGAGGGGAAGCCGGAGATTGAGGGAGTGGTTATACCCAGAACCTTAGTTAGTGCGCGGGCAAATTCCTCCATATTCATGGGTTCAAGCGGACGGAAGCAGTTGTCCGCATTCTTCTCCAGCACGCCCAGTTGAAGCAGCTTCTCAATCTGGTTCCGGTAATAAGCGCCCCGTCCGGTGGTAGTGTCTGCGGCCATCTGGGGAAAGAGCGGAGCCCAATTATGCCCCGTTATGGCGGCTTTCACCTCAGGCCGCAGGAATGCAGCAATGGCAGCGGCTGTCCGGTCTCCCCGGGAGCCTGTCTCCGCCAGCTCTTCCGCTACCATACGGGCCAATTGCCGGGCCAACGCTTCCTTGTAGTGGGTGGCGTCGATTTTGTTGGCGGGGTGGCCGTTGGCGAAGCTGCCGTCATTGGTTTTGCCCGGCGTTTCCCCGGCTTCCAGGGACATAAACAGGGCGATGGTGGCTTCCGCTCCAATTTCGTTGTAATACTCTACGCTACGGGCGTTTAAATCCAACAGTGTGATTCCCTCTTCATGGGCCACCTGCCTCATGATGACGGGAAACCGCCGGGTCTGGAAGGAATCGGCGAACACATCACCCGGCTGCGCCTTCCCGTTCACCCGGGATACCGGGGTAACCAATACGGGAATTACGCCGCGGGAGCGGATGGCGGGCAGATACACCTCCCGCAGGTACTCTTCGTAGGTGACCTCCGTATTGCCCCGGCCGAAGCGGTGCAGCTCATCCTGCCGTTCATCATTGTGGCCGGATTGGAGCAGGAGGTAGTCACCGGGATAGGAGGAGAGCAGGAGATCATTAAACCGGCCTTCCCAGTAGCTGTTTTTGAAGGAGCGGCCGCCCATAGAGTAGTTGATGACCCGAACCCGGTCCAGATCGAACAGATCGTCAAACACCTGTCCCCAGCCGCAGAGGGGGGCTTCCTCGAAGGTATAGGATTTGACCGTGGAGTCCCCAAGGGTATAGACGGCGGGGAGCACACCAGCCGGCCGTTCCGGAAGAGGAAGTGCGGTAATCCGGATTTCCCTGATTCCTACGGCGGAATCGGGCTGGGTGGGCTCAATTTCAATATCCAGGAAATTTCGCCCGTTTACATAATGGCAGCGCCACAGTTGTTCGGTGGAGGAAGTGGAACGGGAGGCGTGATGGCGGATAGGGACAAGACCCGCGGCATCCCAGTAACCTTTGTCCAAGAGCCGGCCCGGGTGCATACCGGAAACGGACACATCTGTTGTCTCCGGAGGAGTGGCGGTGATGACCTCAATCTGGTAGGCTCCGGGGGGAATACGCATCCGGAAAGCCATTCCGAAGCGGTTGTAATGCTCCTGCTCCAATCCGGCGGGAGCATCAAAATCCTGGGCGGCGGCATAGAAGCCTGTTGCTTCCGCTGTAATACCCTCCCATTGTACCGGCCGCGGCGGAACCGCGCAGGTTTCGCGGACAAAGCCCCAGCCCCGGGTTTCATCGTATGCAGGCGGTTCACCATGGTTTTGGACCTGGATGTAGCCTGATTTCGTATCGGATGTGAAATTAAATTGCAGGGTCAAGGCAGTCTGATTGTATAAAGATGGCTTGGAACGCATACAAGGTTTCCTTTCTAATGTACGTAATGGAAAGCAGGTCCGCCACAGCAGGCCGCCTGTCTATTGTACCGGATTCTGCCGGTGTTGGGGAGTCCGACGCGCAGAACGGCTCCGAAATATGAACGATTGGCTAACCTTTGCCGCATAGCGATTTATCCTTGTGAAACATGGTACAATATAGAAGGAGTTTTGATACATATATTTATAGATAGAGAAACATGGAGGATAACACAATGAAAAGCTTAATAGGCACACAAACGGCAGAGAATCTGCTGAAGGCTTTTGCCGGGGAATCCCAAGCCAGAAGCCGGTACACCTTTTTCTCGGAGGTAGCGGAGAAGGAAGGTTACCATCAAATCAAAAAAATCTTTATGGAAACTGCAGAAAATGAGAGAGAGCATGCCAAACGCTTTTACAATCTGCTGGTAGCGGGCTTCGATGGTGAGCTTCCCGTCGGTCTTGAAATTCACGCTGCTTATCCGGTTGCACTGGGCACCACGCTTGATAATCTGGCGGCAGCCGCCCAGGGCGAAAATGAAGAATGGACCGAGCATTATCCGGCATTTGCCAAGGTGGCCCAGGAAGAGGGTTTCCCGGAGGTGGCCGGCGCTTTCAAGCTGATCGCTTCTGTCGAGAAGCATCATGAGGAGCGGTACCGCAAGCTGTATGCCAATGTGGAAACGGACGCCGTTTTCAAGAAGGAAGAAAAGGTCCAATGGAAATGCGACAAGTGCGGCTATATCCACGAGGGTCCGGCGGCTCCCGGGAAATGCCCGGCCTGTCAGGCTGAAAAAGACTATTTCGAGGTAGCCAGCGAAAATTATTAATTGCGATCCGGCGGCATAGGGTGCAGAGCCATTGGCTTTGCACCTTTTATTATTGACCTGGCTGGCTCACGGTCTAAACGGACAGAGAAGCCGTTATTGGCCCGTAAAGGGTTAGATGTCAGGGTAAGCGGACACAGGATCCGTTATCTGCCTGATAAAAGCTTGTTTGGGCGGAGGGATGGTGAAATAACGTACCGTGTGTCCGCGAAATCACGCAAAGCCCGGTTTTTGGCCAAATAACGGATTCCCTGTCCGCATGAAGAGCCACCCACCATACGAGGGCGTATGAGCCGATTTCTCCTAACAAAAATGCTTGTCTTTTCTCACACATGATGCTATACTGATATTCCTGAGTAAAAATCAGATGCGGACGTGGCTCAGTGGTAGAGCATCGCCTTGCCAAGGCGAGGGTCGAGGGTTCGAATCCCTTCGTCCGCTCCATATGCACCCTTAGCTCAGCTGGATAGAGCGTTTGACTACGAATCAAAAGGC
>JAEWIS010000032.1 GCA_023386955.1 Bacillota bacterium | reverse complement strand
CTTGAAAGCAGTTTGCTTGTTTATGGAAGTGGTGTACCAGACTATAAAATCCCGCAGGAATTATTGGATGAGGCGTATGAAGCGGGAAAACGATTGGTGCAGTAATAGTCTCCAATAAACTATTTATATAAAACTCGATGAGCTGCTTTAATTTATGAAAGGAAGATGTCAAATGAAAACATTAGTAATAGTTGGGGCGGGACCCGGATTAGGAATGTCAATTGCAAAAAAGTTCGGACAAAATGGATTTCGTGTAGCGCTTATATCCCGAAATGTCGAAAAGTTGAACAAAGAAGTTAATGAACTGGAACAACAAGGCATCAAAGTGGCGTCATTTCAAGCAGATATACTAAATAAAGATCAAATTCGTTTAGCGATTGCTGCTGTTAAAAAGAAATATGGATTTATTGATGTACTTGAATACAGTCCAACACCTGGTATAGAAACAGTAGCAACTACTCTGGATGTAACAGAAGAAAATGCACTATATCAATATCAATTCAACGTATTAGGTGCGATATCCACTATTAAAGAAGTTCTTCAGGATATGTTGGATAAAGAGAGTGGGGCTTTACTGTTTACGACAGGAGGATCTTCAGTTAATCCAACGCCTGGAATGGGTAATGTTGGAATTGCAATTTCCGGTCTGCGTAATTATATCTTTAATTTGAACAGCGAATTAAAGAACAAAGGTATCTATGTGGGGCATGTATCAATTGGAATCTGGATGCAGCCGAATTCAGGAGTTCAAGATAAAATTGCGAATATTTGGTATGATATGTATACCAAAAAAGATCGCATTGAAGAATATGTTACAGAAGATAAAATCGATCAAATAAATTAGATATTTATCATCTCATATATTCATCAATGAACTCTATAATAATTCAATGAAGTTTTTTTAATAGGAGATTTTCAGATGAGTAAAACACTTATTGTTTTCTATTCAAGGACAGGTAATGTCAGACTGCTTGCGCAAAAGGCGGCACAGCTCTTAAGCGCAGACGTGGAAGAACTAAAAGACCACTCAGAATGGTCTGGGAGTATCGGGTTTGTTAGACGTTTTCGCCATGCTCTCATCAAAGGAGATACAACTCTTTCCGCTACGACATATGACCCAAAGAGTTATAATAAAATTCTTGTATTCACACCTAATTGGGGGCCTGCCCTCGCTCCAGCGGTCAGAACTTACTTGAAGCAAAATAAAGATTCAATACCTGAACTTAGCTTGGTTGTGCTTGGCGCGTTTTCAGATGCCAGCGGGGCGAAAGAAGAAGTGGCGGCTATGGGCTTTAAGCTGAACAACGTTTTAGGACTTCTTGATAAAGGGCAGACAGGGAAAGAAACAGGAGAGCTTCAAGGAGAAAATCTTACAAAACTACAAGAGTTTATTGAAAGTATTTAAACTTAATTGAAAGTATTTGTAACAGGTGAACAGGTTTTACGACCGACTCTAAATAGAAATAACAGTTGGTGGTAAGAGTAAAGGAGTTTTATGAATATGAAAATAGAGATTTGGTCAGATATTGCGTGTCCGTTTTGTTATATCGGCAAGCGACGCCTGGAAATAGCTTTGGAGCAGTTTGAGCATAAGGAGGATGTCAAAATTGCTTTCCGTAGTTTTCAGCTAGACCCTTATGCGAAAAAGAATACCGGCATGGATATTCATCAGGTTTTATCTAGCAAGCATGGTATGTCATATGAAAAAGCAAAGCAACTGAATTATCAGCTCGAACAGCAAGCGAAAGAAATTGGACTGGATTATCATTTTGATACATTAATCCCTACTAATTCCTACGACGCGCTCCGCCTTTCATATTTTTCAGAAGAGAAAGGCAAAATGAAAGAAATGATGGAACGCCTTATGAAGGCATATCTGGTAGATTCACTGGATATTGGCGATTATGCCACACTTGCTGGACTGGCAGGCGAAATTGGGCTTAATGAGAAAGAGGCTTTGGACGCTTTAGCAGACGATCGGTATAGTGAAAATATTGCAAGAGACAGGGCGGATGGATTAAAAATCGGTATTCAGGGTGTTCCGTTTTTCATTATAAATGATAAATATTCCATCACTGGAGCACAACCTAGCGAGACTTTTTTAGAGATACTTCAAAAGGTATGGAAAGAAGACTATGACAATGCTAAGACCAAGGAGAATAAATCTGGACCATCGTCCGATGGGTATTGCTCTGATGGAACATGCAAATTAGATTAATGGATTAAATCCACAATCTGGACGTTTGTATTCAAGCTGTAACATTTTAATATAGAAGTAAATGAATAGTTGATATAAATAGGATACATCTATAAGAGGTTACCACCATAAACATTGAACTTTGGTCGGGGATATGTGTCGGGGAGGCTTCTTATAGATGTATTTTATTGCAACAAAATAATGTTTATTGTGCGCTTTTTTAATCACACTATTTTTAAATATTAATTTAGTTTACAAAGCATTTTAATTTTTCTTTTTAATATATGTGAATTCACAATAAAAATAATCCTTTCATTGGGGAGTAGTAAAAAATGGCGCACTGTACCGCATTTCTTACATGTAATATAAACATCGGATGACTATGAATTTATATCATGATGTAAAGGAAAAAAACGTCCATCTCCCCCTTTGGAATAACGGCGGTTTAAAGATAAGCTTATTTTATATTACACAATAAGGTAGTGAAAGGGGGGCTATGAGAACTTAAAGATAAGTAATACGAGTGCAGTGTACTTACTAAAAAAGAAGGGAGGTTAAAATGCAGACGTAACGATGAAATTAATCTAAAGGTAGGTTTTAAATAAAAAACAACAAAACAACAAATCAACAAAAAAGAAAGGAGATATAAACATGGAATCAAAAAACTTAATGAAAAAAATAAGCAATAAATTGAGAAGAACATTTTCCATAATCGCTGTACTTCTAGCTATACTTTTCGCAATACCTGTAAGTTCAGTTGCGGCGGAAACGCTCCCAGCCTCTCCACCGTCAGGCTACGACCAGGTCAAAACCAACATACCACACGGTCAGGTCAGCTATATTACATATCAGTCCACGGCGACAAACAGCCA
>JAEWIS010000033.1 GCA_023386955.1 Bacillota bacterium | reverse complement strand
TAGAATGCATAGTAACAGCTCTCCTTTGCTATGTAGCTCTGAAATGGGTGGTGGTCACTTTCCATTTTAACCTACGACAGTAGCAATTTGGAGGGCTGCCCTTTGTTTACGTTCATCTTAGCTAGCGTCCAAAGTCCTCCCCTGCCCGCGTTTTTCGGGGGTGGGGGAAGGGCTTTTCTGTTGCCGGGCTAACGCTCATAGAGGCGCCCAAACGGCCCGGGTCCAAGCCAATTGCATACCGGCCCGCTCCATATTATGCTGGCTGGAGCTTCCGAAGCTTGCCTGTGCCGCCACAAGCTCACAGCCGGCCTTGTATGCTTCGTGCAGCCGCCATTGCAATAAGGCCGTTTGCAGGCCCTTCCGTCTGTAATCAGGGGCAGTTGCAGCCAAGGTGAACGAAGCGATGTTATTGCCGGTATGCATCATGGCCACAGCAGCAGGCACCCCATCCCACAAAGCCAGATAGAGCTTCCAGCCGGGGCGGTTCAAGAGGCCGATGTTATTATTGGCAAAGTGGTGCTTGTGGGCAATATCCATACCGGACCCGACACAATGCACACCTGCGTAGAGATCAAAGTCTGCCTCCTGCTTCAGCTCGATTATTGTTACTGGAGAGGGGAGTTTAGGAGACACAGAGCTGGGCAAACCATAGAGGACAGAGTGAAAGCCTGTTTGGTAAAGCCCGTGTTCGGCCAATGTCTTCAGACATTCGGGACCCATCCCGGGCGGATTGATGTCCAACTGAAAGGAGCGGTTGCGCTCCCGGTAGAAGGCAATGATTTCTTCCAGACTGCCGGAGTCATCCGGGGAGAACCCCTTCACAGAGTTGAACAGCCCCCAAGGCATGGTTTTGATATAAAAAGCTGCTGTTTGCCCGAAGGTCCTGATTTCTACTCCTTCCGGATTCCCGGCTCTTTCGCCGATAGAGCTGATTCTCGAGGTGAAATAACGGGTTTCAGATTGAAGGATACGCTTGGCCACATCTTCGGTAAGAACCGGCAATCCCATAAAAGCCCTCCATTTATTCTAATTTAGAATCATTATATATAATTATCTATTTATAAGCGACAGCCTGTTGTCGCATTTCATTGGTATAATGAAGCTGAAGCTGTTAATCCCTTCAAAAAAGGCAGGCGATTCCCATCCCTACCCAACGTTATGACAAGGAACAGATACGCAGGTATCTGGTGCGGTACCATCACCTGAGCGACGACTCGGCTCTCCAGGGTAGAGAGGATATCGTAAACTATATCCGCAAAACCGGATGTATCTAGTATGACCCGCTGGATGTGGTAGGCAGGAATCCAGATCTGGTGCTCCAGGCCAGGTGCCGCTCTTACCGGAAGGGGGATATAGAGCCGCTGCTGTATCAGGACAGAGTTCTGTTCGACGTGTGGGACAAGAATATGTCCATCAGCACAGTGGCGGATTGGTCCTGCTTTGAGCGGTTCCGCAGGCGTTTCCTGGTATGGTGCCGGGAGCATCAGGCGGTCATAGACGAGATCACAGACTATCTGCAGCAGCATGAATCCGCTTGTTCGTCGGATTTTGCCCATGATGTGAAGGTGGACTGGCACTACGGTCCCCAACGGCTGGCCAAGGCTGCGCTGGAGGCCATGTGTTATGCCGGGTTGGCTGTAGTCCATCATAAGAAGGGCACCCGCCGGTATTATGCGCTGGCCGAGAAGTGTATTCCGGCGGAATACTTCAACATGGCGCCTCCCTACCGGACAGACGCGGACTATTTCAAGTGGGGCGTGCTCCGCAGGATAAATGCCGTCGGGCTGTTGTGGAACAAACCCAGTGACGCATGGCTCGGGATCAACGGTCTCAAAAGCAAGGAGCGCATCCAGGCTTTCCAGACCTTACTGGATGAGGGCGTAATCGTGAGGATTGATGTGGAGGGAAGCAAGCAACCTTTATATATGGCCGCGGAAAATCTGGATTTGCTGCAAGCCGCAGCCGCCCAGCCCTCCGATACAACCGGCTGTGCCAGAATTCTTGCGCCTTTGGATAACCTGCTGTGGGACCGGAAGCTTATTGCTGACCTGTTCGGCTTCGAATACAAATGGGAGGTCTACACTCCCGCTGCCCAGCGGAAGTATGGCTATTATGTGCTGCCGGTCCTGTGCGGCAGTGAGCTGGTGGGACGTCTGGAGATGGAGACTGATCCGAAACGGAACATGCTTGTAGTCAACCGGATTTGGCTGGAGGATGGTGTGGACGGCGCTGATGTGACGGACCGAATCCTCGCAGGCATCGCCTGCTTCCAGGAGTATAACCGCTGTGACTCTACTGAAATGTGTTGTACCTAGGCCGTGTCTGAAAACTCGTTGAGGGCATCTTTCATCGCCGAAATTCGCTAAAATCTGATCCCCTCGGAGTTTTCAGATACGCCCTAATAAATTCCTTGCTCAAAAAAAGGATATCAGCCGCTGAACAAGGAACTTATGATGGATGACGATTATTTTGTGAAGGTTGAGAAAGGATCTGAGAGCTTTTGATCAGCAGAGACAATCCATATGTTCATTTTTCCATCGACGATGTGTATCTGTGGCTGCGGGAAATCGACAGCCAAGCGGAAACATACTCCTCCATCTTTGACCATCCGCGGCTGGCGTGCCTGAAGGCATTCCATGACCGGTACGGGGCAGTGGTTACCTTCAACTGCTTCTATTCCGATGAGCCGGCTACCTGGAATTTAGGGCAGATGACAACACGGTTTAAGGAGGAGTTTGCCGCTCATGCCCACTGGCTGCGGCTGGCCTTCCATGCCAACACTAGGCAGGACAATTATAATGAATGCCCGGAGGAGGAAGCCCGCTCCCACTACCGGAACACCATGGCGGCTTTCCGGTCCTTTGCAACGGACAGCAATATCGATACCTTGGGAAGGACACATTATAACTCGGGCAACTTGGTTAACGTCAGGGTGTGGCGGGACAGCACGCCGGGGGCCAAAGGTTTTCTGGCCAGTGACGACGGCAGGAAAGTGGATATGTATCTGGATGAGGCCCAGCGTGAAGCGTTGAAGCAAGAAGGCATTTATTATGATGAGAAGGAAGCGTTATATTTTATCAAAACCATGCCGCGGCTGGAAAACTGGTCCGATCCGGCTGCAGACCTGTCAGCTTGGGCTGGAGACCCGGCTTATGCCGGAAAGCTGCAAACGCTGGTGTTGTTCACCCATGAGCAGTGCTGGAATGCGGATATGGAAACGAAGCTGGACCGGATTTTTGCATGGGCGGCAGCCAAGAGTTATGAATTTGCATATCCGATGGACCGGATTTGAAGCTTGCTGCGGCTCATAAACGGCTGTACTATAAATGAGTAGAATATTGGTATTGGAAAGGTGGTTCCCTTTGAAAAAAAGCTTGATATTGCTGGTTCTCGTATTTGCGGCGGCCTGCTCCGGGAAGAGTGACCCGGCTGCTGCTCCGGCTTCTCCCAACGGCGAAAAGACCAAACAAATAATAGAGGAATTCAGTTCAGCCAAACGGACGGCCAAGTCCGTATCCGCCAAAACGTCTGAGCTTGTGGTTGTAGAGAATGACGGTTCCCAAACAACCTATCCCATGCCCAAGGATGAATTTTATCTCTCCATTGCCCCATTTGTGGAGCATACGCATAACTGCTATAACCACAATCTCGCTACCTGCAAGGGGGAGCTGGCGAACAAAACCGTGCATGTGAGCGTAAAGGATACCTCCGGCAAGGTGCTGGTGGACAAGGAAGTGCAAACCTACCAGAACGGATTCCTGGATCTATGGGTGCCACGGGGGGAAAAGGTGAAGGTGAAGGTGGATTATGACGGGAAATCCTCCGAGGAGCTTTTGACCACCAACGAAAACGACCGTACCTGTGTTACCACCATGAAGTTGTCCTAAAACCGAAAGTCCATAGAGATCGGCCTGGCCGGGAGGAATAGCTGTTATGGGATGTCTGGTGTTTATCATCAGTTTTATGGGGCTGTTCATGGTTTATTCCGTCATCGGCGGAGTGGTCGGGCAATACATCGTGGAGCAAAATCATATCACCGGCGTGGATACCAAAAATATCTTTATGCCGGTTTTTTTGTATTACGTGCCATTGACCACGTTCCTCAGCTCCATGATAATTGCAGTTGTGTTCTCTATCAAAAGACAGCAGCGCAAGGAAGCGGAAGATTGACAGAGGCTTCTCCGTTCATATACCGTATAGATAACGAGAGCGTGATCAAGAGGAATGGAGAGTTTAAGATGAAACAATGCATGGATGTAACCAAGGTGCAGGCAAGGCTTAAGCGGATCGAAGGACAGGTGCGGGGCATCTCGGATATGGCGGGAAAGGACGTTCCCTGCGAGGAGATTCTGGTGCAGATTAATGCGGCCAAAGCGGCTTTGCACAAGGTGGGCCAGGTGATTCTTGAGGGGCATCTGCAGCATTGTGTCCGTGAAGGCATTGAGCATGGAGACGCGGAAAAAACCATTGCCGATTTTGCCAAAGCGGTGGAGCATTTTTCACGGATGGGGTAAGACAGGTCCATCATTTTTTTTGGATAAAAGGAGAATCAGGATGAAGCTTGCACGGGAGGATTTCCAAGCTATACAAAACTGGTTTTACCGTAACGCCCGCCCGCTTGATCTGGCAAGATGGCAGTATCACTTCGAGAATGGCGGACAGGCTGCTGTGCTGGCGGCACTGGCTGCTTATCAGAATGAGGACGGCGGGTTCGGGCATGCCCTGGAGGCGGATTCCTGGAATCCCAATTCTTCGCCCATTCAGACAGCAACCGCAGCTGAGATACTGCTGGAGCTTCATATAGAGGACCGGGGCCACCCGGTTATTCAGGGGATCCTGAGATTTCTGGACAGCGGAGACGAAAAGGATGGCAACACCTGGCGGAATGTGATTGCCACCAACAATGAATATCCCCATGCGCCCTGGTGGAATACGGCTTCGGACAGCACAGCCCGCAGCAGATTTAATCCGACTGCCATTCTGGCCGGCTTTATTCTGCAGTATGCTGACAGGAACAGCTTGTTATATGCAAGCGGGGTCAGAACCGCCAAGGAGCTGGAGGAGCTTTTTTTGCAGGAGACGGATCTGGAGATGCATCCGCTCAAATGCGTAGTTACCTTGCTTGAGTATATCTTTTTGGCCGGGCTGCAGGAGCAATTCGCTTATAATGAAATGAAGGCAGCTGCCGCGCGGCGGATTACCGCTCTGCTGGAACGGGATGCCGGAGACTGGAGCGGATATGCCTGCAAACCATCAGCACTTATCCATAGTCCGGCAGGTCTGGGTTATGCTGACAATGCTGCAATTGTGGAAAAGGAACTGGACTATGTGCTTGCCAACCGGAACCCGGAAGGGATTTGGAGCCTGAACTGGAGCTGGGCCGGCTATGAACGTGAATTTGCTGTCAGCGAAAACTGGTGGAAGGCGGGATTAGCGCTTGAGAAGCTGCTGTTTTTACGGGCATTCGGGCGGCTGGACTGAAACTAATAATGGTATAACCCACGAATCTTGACGGCACAGGTTGCTGTCAAGATTTTTTCATTTTTGAGACATTGACAATAATTCTCAGTTACCATACCATATAGGGGTATACCGTATATGTGATAAGGGAGACGTGGGAACTATGGAGCAGGCTGTTGGCTCGGACAAAGCAAAACCGGACTTATTCCGTACCTTTTGGGAAAAATACGGCTCGATTGTGATCACTATTCTGTGTTTGCTGTTCATTATACTGGCCTGGCTCATGGGGCGGAACGGGTGGTCAGGGGCGGAAGTGGCGTTCTATGTGCTGGCGTATGGGATTGGCGGGCACCGCAAAGCCATCGAAGGACTGGAAACCCTGTTCAAGGAAAAGGATCTGGATGTGGATCTTCTGATGGTTGTGGCGGCAGTGGGGGCGGCTAGCATCGGCTATTGGATGGACGGAGCCATCCTGATCTTCATCTTCTGCTTGAGCGGAACGCTGGAGGACTTCACCATGGAGAAGACCAACCAGGATATCCAATCCATTATGAAGCTGCGGCCGGAGGAAGCGGTGGTCCTGGACGGGGGAGCTGAGCGGAGGGTGAAGGTGGAGAGGCTTCAACCGGGGGATATGGTGCTGGTGCGTCCCGGGGAGCGGATTCCGTCAGACGGTCACGTGGTGGAGGGACAGTCCGCCGTAGACCAGGCCTCCATTACCGGAGAGTCCATCCCTGTGGACAAGCTGGCGGCGGACGAGGTTTTTGCGGGGACCATCAATGGCCAGGGGGCGCTGAAGATTCAGGTGTCCAAGCCGGCAGAGGAAACCTTGCTGTCCCGGATTATACATATGGTGCAGGAAGCCAAAAACGAAATGCCCCCCAGTCAATTGTTTGTGGAGCGGTTCGAGGGTATTTACGCGAAGATCGTTGTCGCATCCGCCGTATTGCTGATGACCCTGCCGCCCTTCATCCTGGGCTGGGATTGGGATAAAACTATCTACCGGGCGATGATTTTCCTGGTGGTCGCTTCGCCATGCGCCCTGGTTTCGTCGATTATGCCCGCCATTCTGTCCGGAATCTCCAATGCCGCCCGGAAGGGTGTGCTGTTTAAGGGCGGTGTCCATCTGGAGCATATCGGGCATGTGAATACGGTGGCTTTTGACAAAACAGGCACGTTGACGGAAGGGAAGCCCAAGCTGACCGATATTGTGCCCTTGCTGGATTATACGGAGGAAGCCCTTCTTAGGCTGACAGCATCTATTGAGAACCTGTCCGAACATCCCATTGCCAAGGTGATTGTCCAGCAAGCCAAGGATAGGGGGGTGGTGCTGGAGACTGCGCAAGCGCTAACCGCCATTCCAGGTGTTGGGGTAAGGGGCAGTGTGAACGGCGTTATGTGCAAGGTGGGCAAAATCGGACTCATGCATAACCCGGTGCTTACCGAGCTGGAGGTGAGTATTGCCAAACGGCTGGAGAGTGAAGGGAAAACCGTTCTTTATGTGGAGGCAGATCAGCAGTTGGTCGGTATCCTGGCTATTCAGGACGTAGTGCGGCCAGGTGCCAAAGCTGCGGTAACGGCATTAAAGCAGATGGGGATGCAGGTGGTGATGCTGACGGGGGACCGGGAGGCAACGGCTCAGGCTATCGGCAGGCAGCTCGGAGTCGATCAGGTCTACGCGGATTGTCTGCCGGAGGATAAAGTCGCTATTGTCAAACAACTGTCCGTGACCGGAAAGGTGGCCATGATCGGGGATGGCGTGAATGATGCTCCGGCCTTGGCCGTATCCTCGGTGGGCATCGCCATGGGTGCTGCGGGAACGGATGTGGCGTTGGAAACAGCGAATGTGATCCTGATGGCTGATGACCTGTCCAAAATCTCCTATGCCATTTCCCTTGGCCGCCGAACAGCTCGGGTGATCAAGCAAAATCTGGCGTTCGCCATCGGTGTGGTACTGGTGCTGGTGGTGTCCAACTTTTTCGGCGGCATCAATCTGCCCTTCGGGGTCGTAGGCCATGAGGGCAGCACCCTGCTGGTGATTCTGAGCGGATTGCGGCTGCTGCGGTGAAGGTAGGGCGTTAGAGGCGGTGCTGCTGGGAAGCGAGAGGGGATGGATAGTAGAGAGGGGTGCGGGGAGAGAGGCTAGAGGAAAGAGGAAAGAGGAGCGGGGAGAGGTTGGGAGTAACGGACTGTGGTTCCGTTATTTTGCCAATTCAAGCGGTTTTGAAGTTTTCACGGACACAGGATGCGCTATTGCTTCAAATCGTCGTTGAAATTGGACCTTTTTGGTCAAATAGAGGATCCTCAGTCCGTATGATCAGAAAAACGCTGATTTTACGTGGAATAGCGGATCCTCTGTCCGGATGGCTTCGGATTCATTTTCTCTTTCCGCCAGAAGCGGGGCGCTGAATGGTTTTGATTCCTTCGGTGCCCGCCATGCTGCCAATGGTTGCAATGAGCAGACTGGAGGAAATGATTTTAATGATAACATACAGCCCTGACCCGATGATGATATCGATGAGCAGGATCTTTTGCAGCGTCGATTTTTCTATGGCAATGAAGATCACCTTGGGCTGATGAATCCGTTCCATAATGCCACCCCCACGAGCTTTATCTTCACAAGGTATGAGAGGAGGCGATTGTACTATTCAAATTAAAGCTGCTTCAGATCCTTACTTTCCAAAATAGGCTTGGCAAACCCGTTTTGGGTCACGATAATCATCGCCTTCCCCAGCTGCTCCGATGTGATGAACAAACTGGATTTTAGGAGTAAACGGTTTAATGGCTTAAGCAGATCATACATGGTCTGGTACAGCCTGGTTTTCGATTTCACGCCATACAAGGGAATGATGCCTCCTGGCCTGAACATATAGGCCTGTTTAAAGGGCAAACGCAGCAGCGCATTTTCAGTTTCCCCTTTTATCCTCGCCCACATGGACCATCCCTTCTCAGTGCTGTCTGTCCCGCTTCCCGTAACATAAATAAACGTCATATCCGCGTTTAATTTGGCCAGTACCTCCGCAACCGAAAGGGTGAGGTCGTAGGTGATTTTCCGGTATTCCTCCTCCTTCAACCCCGCGGCAGACACTCCCAAACAGAAAAAACAGGCATCAAAACCGGTCAAATCTTGTTCAACCCGTGACAGCTCCTTCAAATCCGGAAGCAAAATCTCCCGTAATTTCGGATGCTGCTCTCCTGTGCTGCTGCGGCCCAGAGTAAGAACCTGCTCCACCCCATCGTCCAATAAACACTCGCGTAATGCACTCTGGCCAACCATGCCGGTCGCCCCGAAAATGATAACCCTCATAAAACTCCCCCAAGCCTGTTTCAGACCTAAACTCACTTACTTGTAATGATAATCCAATACCGGTAGATTTAAAATTGCAATATAATGAAATCGTACTAGGGTTCGTCGAATGGTAATAGAGGTTGGACTGAGGGGGATAAATAATTGAAGGTATTTATTGTGTACGCCCATCCCAGCGAGGACTCGTTTACGTTTGCCGTAAAAGAGGAGTTCATCAAGAGCTTGCTGGCAGCTGGCCATTCCTACGTAATCTCGGACTTATACGCCATGAACTTTCAAACGGACTTAACGGAGAGGGAGTATTACCGTGAGGCTAATTACCTCAGTGAACTTCCAATAAGTAGCGATGTATCGAAGGAGCAGGAGAAAATTAACAGCTGCGATTGTATTGTGTTTATTTACCCTGTGTTTTGGACGGAGGCCCCCGCTAAATTGGTGGGTTGGTTTAACCGGGTATGGTCCTATGGCTTCGCTTATGGGAATAGAAGCATGAAGAAGCTGGACAAGGCCATTGTGATTTGTACGGCTGGTCGGTCTTTGCCGCATCTGGAGGAGCACGGACACCTGGAGAGTATGCAATCCGTTATGCTGGGGGACCGGATTTTTGACCGGGCGGCGCAGAAGGAAATGATAGTGTTGGACAGCATGTCTAAATTCAATGCTTCTGTGAGAACCTCCAATTGGGAAAAACATCTGCGGACTGTTTATGAAATCGGGCAGAGATTGTAATCTGCTAATCATTCGAGCACCCATCCTTCATACTGTGTAACTATGTTATAATACAACTATGAAAAACCAAGTGAGGTGAAGCTGATGAAATGGGGAGAGATTACGGAGTTGCATCCAGGCCGTTTTGTGCTGGTAGAAGCGATTAAAGTGAGTTCCCATAACCGTATACGTCAATTAGAGGATATGGCGGTCATTCAAGACTATGATAATCCGCAAGAAGCGTGGAGCGGCTATAAAGAGCTGCATAAGCTCAATCCCGCACGCGAATTGTATGTTTTCCATACGAGTAGAAACAACGTGGAGGTTGTAGAGGAATTTTTCTCAGGAGTACGGCAGAGGACATGAAATTACAAGTTGAGCATGGTTTGCCAATCGTTTCTTTGACCTTAACCCATTATAATCAATCCATCGTTTTATCCAATGTTCTATTCGATACAGGCTGTGCGGCAACTGTTTTTGATACCGATGCGTTAGCTGTAATAGGGATCTACATTGATTTTATAAATGGACAAGCCAAGCGAATGTATGGGGTTATGCTATGAGCAACAGATCTCTGACCTATGTATTGAGCATATTGCTCTGACTGACTTTCCAATTCAGCTTGGTTCGATTCAAGAGCCTTATGGCTTTGACGGAATTATTGGTATAGATTTTATGATGAGAGCCAAATGCAAAGTGGATTTCGAAACTATGGCAATTGAATTTGGAAAATAGACCAAGTGAAACTCTCCGTCAGAGGAAGGCATCCCTTGGTCTATTTTGTATATATGGCATAGAAGCTTTGCTGCATAAAGCCCCCTTACCTATACCCCTCCGCATTGGCGGGTTTGCCCTTGTCCTGCACCTCCACCATGTAACGCCAGGCATCCGGCCGGGAGCCGTCCAGATCGGTGATTCCATACACCTGGGCAAGCTCACCGCTTGAGGTGGATTGTCCGTTCCACCGGGCGGCGTCCGGATCACTGGCTAAGGCAGCGATGCCGCGGCCAATAAAACGCGGTGTTTCCGAGATGGCAAAATGCGGCTCCCGTAACAGTGCCTCCCGCCAATTGGCTTCGGTTACCCCGAAGGTCTCCAGCATAATCTCGGAGCGCAGCCAACCGGGAGATACGGATACCGCCGTTCCTTGATAAGGGGCCAACTCGTGAGCCAAGGACTTGGCCATCCGCAGAATAGACGTTTTCGCCAAATCATAAAACAGCGACAGCCGGTAATGCTCCTCATTATACGCTTGGGTGCCGTCGGTAATCTCCAGAACCAGGCCGTGCGGCTTGCGGATTAAGAGCGGAAGCGCATAGTGGCTTGTAATAATATGTGTGTCCACGGACAGGCGCAGCATCCGCAAGCCCTTCTCCAGCGAATGCTCCCACACGGGAACGTTCCACTCCACCATATATTCGCCGCCCCAAATATCATTGACCAGTATATCCAGCTGCCCTTGCTCCCGTTCAATCCGGGTAATCAGCGCCTCGACTTGAAGGGGATCGAGATGATCCACTTGCACCGCAATTCCCTTGCCGCCCGCCTGGTCCACCAGTTCGGCGGTCTCCTCAATGGTTTCCGGCCGGTTGTATTCCGAACGTCCTGCCCGTGTGGTGCGTCCGGTGACATACACCGTTGCGCCTGCAGCCCCCAGCTCCACGGCTATCCCTCTGCCTGCCCCCCGGGTACCCCCGGCCACCAACGCCACTTTTCCGGATAATGCTTTCATTCTGCCGCCTCGCTTCCCTTCGCCTTGTTCTTACTTCTATTATAGGCCGGGAATACGACATCTATTGTCATATTGGAAAAACGGGGGAGGCCGACTTTGTTATTTCAGGGCAGCCGGAACACTCAGCTTCAATGCCTCAAGCCGTTTCGCCTGTTTATATGCAGTATGTAAAAATTCTTCTGTCGAAACATCCAGATAGTCCCAATTCATGGGCTCTAACGCAATTGCCCCTGCATAGTTCGTTTCTGCAATTTTCCTCATGGTGACAGACCAATCAATACGCCCGTCGAAGGGCAGCTGGTGCTGGTCGCGGCTGCCGCCGTTATCGTGCAAATGCAGGGCCATCAACCGGGAACCGTACATGCCCATTAGATCCTTGTCCGGGTTGTAGTTAACGTGATGACAGGAGTCATAACAGAATCCGAGGTGGGGGGAATCCACCTGCTCCAGCATATAGGAAACATTGGCCAAGTTCTCCAAATTCTCCAGTGCCACATTGACGCCTAACTTCTCGGCTTTTTCTGCGATTTTCTTGACCCTGTCCAGTCCCAGGGCGTTATAGGGTCTTCTATCGTTGGGCAGGTGCACCACCATAGTCGGGATATCAAATTCGGCACAATCGGCCACGCATTGCAAATAACAATCGCTTAAGGCTTCACCATCCAGATTATCCAGCCAGAGGCTGTTTTGCTGTTGGACCGGTGCGTGAATATTCTCAATGATCAACCCGGCCTCCCGCACCAGATGCGGCCCCGTGCGGTAATCATTGCGGCCAAAACCCTCACTCCACCATAATAACACCCCGTCAAATCCGGCTCTCTTTATAGCACGATACCGCTCCTGAATCGGCAGCTCATAACCAAACCAATCATAAATAGTAATCATACGCCCATAACCTCCTCCGTTTGTCGTGCAGTATACCATTCGTTTTGAAGGAAGACATTTCCTTTTTGTTCAAAATAAAAAAGCCCCTACCCGCCTTCATGATGAAGGCGGGCAACAGGCCCAAGGATGGGGTATGCGGATTGGTCTATCAGATTTTCAATTCCCCAAGCTTGATCAGTTCCACGACCGCTTGCGAACGGCCTTTAACGTTTAATTTTTGCATAACGTTAGAGATGTGGTTCCTGACAGTCTTTTCACTGATGAAAAGCTGCTGCGCGATATCTTTGGTGGTTTTGTCCTGAACCAACAGTTCGAATACTTCGCGCTCGCGGTGGGTAAGGATGAACTTGCTCTTGTGATCGATGCCCTTCAATGTAGTCACCCCTCCTTGCCTGGGTAGTTGTCGGATACAAGGTATAGGGATACAGTCAAATCCATCATATGAAGGGCAGCATATGTTGGTGCGAGGTGGGCAAAAAATGGGCAGTTGCAAATTTGGACCCTCGTGATGGGGCCAATATGCTCCTTCTTTTGAGGTATCACGGTTTGTTTACGCCATATCCGTTTGGTAAGATAACCATATCGTATGCTTATTCTGCTTTTAGAAATGTAATATGAGATGAGGAAAACAATGACACAGATTCTGCTGGTTGAAGATGATGCGAATTTGGCATTTGGCATAGAATATACCTTATCCAGTGAAGGGTATATGGTCATGGTTGCCGGTACCTTGGAGGAAGCAAGACAAAAATTAGCGGCTGGCGGAGTGGAGCTTGTTTTATTGGACATCAATCTGCCTGACGGCTCCGGTTATGAATTATGCAGGGAAATCCGGGCATCCTCGCAGATTCCCGTTATTTTTCTGACCGCCTTGGATGAGGAGGCGAATGTGGTGGCCGGGCTAGATCTGGGAGCGGACGATTATATGACCAAGCCCATCCGGACCAAGGAGCTTGTTTCGAGAATGAAGGCTGTCTTGAGGCGGAACATAAAGCAGCAGCAGGACGTTAACGTGTGGCACTCACAGGATATTGAAATCCGGGTTCTTGAAGGATCGGTGTATAAAAACAAGCAGGAAATTATCCTTACTGGGCTGGAGTATAAGCTGCTGCTTTTGTTGGTTACGCATCCCAAGCAAATCTGCAGCCGTGGTACCATCCTTAGTCACTTATGGGACATGTCAGGGGAATTCATTGATGACAATACACTCTCCGTTCATATCCGAAGGTTAAGAGAAAAGGTGGAGGATGTACCTGCCGCGCCGCAATATATTGTCACGATTCGAGGAGTTGGATACAAATGGAACATGGACGTGTCGGGAAGATGAGCCATGCTTGACGTGGTTCGCAACCCGGAATGGAAATCTGTTGCCGTCAAACTCATTGCCTTGCAGCTGGTCTTAGGCATGCTCATGTTTTTCTTTATGAACCATCAGGTCGGCCGGGTCAATCAGGTTATTGTGGAGCAGAACGCCGCCATAATGGGCCATATGCTGAAGAAGGATCCTCAGCTTGAACAAGAGCTTGTGTCCTACATCACCCAAGGCGTGCAACCGGCAGAAGTAGAGGAAGGCAAACGAATTCTGGCCACTTACGGATACGGTTCGGACATATCCATTGAGGACCAGCCAGCGCTCTCCGGTTTGGCCTTACCCATGAAGGCGACTGTGCTGGTCATGATGTTTGTTATTCCTCTAATGCTGCTATTGCTGTGGGAATACCGAAAGGTGTTCGGCAGAATCAACAGGATCTCCCATGCCGCGGAGCAGGTTGTAGAACGGCAGTTTGACGAGCCGCTACCCGAGGACGAGGAAGGTGCGTTTGGAGCTTTAGGACGAAGCTTTAATGCCATGGCCGGACGGTTAAATAACACGCTGCAGCTGCTGCAGCAGGAGAAGGAGTTTCTTCAGAATTTACTCTCTGACATATCCCACCAGCTCAAAACCCCCCTGTCCTCTCTGATCATTTATAACGAGAATCTGCTGAAGGATCCGAATATGAAGGAAGACATGAAGGCTTCCTTTTTGGAACGCAGCCGGCAGCAGCTGGACCGCATGGAATGGTTGATCGTCAGTTTGCTGAAGCTGGCGCGAATTGAAGCGGGCTCCATTGTTTTCCGTAAGAATGAGATTAGAATCCGGGATTTGATCGAGGATGCCGCCTTTTCCCTGCAGCTGTTGTCGGAGCAAAATAAGCAGACCCTTCAAATCCATGGCGGCGAGGATCTGCTTATCCAGGGAGATGACGAGTGGATGAAGGAAGCCTTCATTAACCTGATGAAAAATGCAATGGAGCATACGCCTGAGGGGGGAGTGATTCACGTCCGTCTGGAGGAGCATTCCTTGTTCTCCACGGTAGTGATTCAAGATTATGGGGAAGGCATTCACCCGGAGGATGTGCCCCATATTTTCAAACGGTTTTATAGAGGCAAAAGCAATTCGAAGTCCCAAGGCATAGGTATCGGATTATCCCTGTCGAAGGTCTTGATTGAAGGTCAGGGTGGGCAAATTTCCGTCTTCAGTAAACACGGGGAGGGAACGGAATTCCGGGTCCTGTTTCTTAAAAGCACCAAATGAAGGGGAAGCTTACGAATATGTAAGCTTCCTCTTCACTTTAACGTAAGACCCGGCGCTTATAATGACTAACAAGCAGGGAATAACAGCGTTGGAGGTAAAAATAATGGAAATCTTAAAAACGATTGATTTGAGTAAAATCTATGGACATGCAGAAGCCAAGGTAGAGGCTTTGAAAAATGTAAATATATCTGTGAAACAAGGAGAGTTTGTTGCCATTGTAGGCGCAAGCGGCTCCGGAAAGAGCTCCTTGCTTCATTTACTTGGGGGAGTAGACAGACCGACAAGCGGACAAGTCATCATCGACGGCTCGGACCTCTACACCAAAAGTGAAAACGAGCTTGCCATATTCAGAAGACGCAAGATCGGGTTTGTGTTTCAAGCGTATAATCTGATCCCGGTTCTGACCACGGAGGAAAATATCAAGCTGCCCATGCTGCTGGAAAACAAAAAGACAGATGAAGCCTATGTGGAAGAGCTGCTGGATGTATTGGGACTGCAAGAGCGAAGACATCATCTGCCTTCCGAGCTATCCGGGGGACAGCAGCAAAGAACGGCGATCGGGCGGGCATTAATGAACAAACCCTCCATTATCTTGGCGGATGAGCCGACAGGCAATCTCGACAGCAAACACAGCAATGAAATCGTCGACCTGCTTACCTTTTCGGTGAAGAAATATAATCAAACCTTGATCATGATCACCCATGATTTGAATATTGCGGAGCGCGCAGACCGTGTGGTGAGGATTAAAGACGGGTCAATCGTGCAAAATGAGGTGAGTGGACAGTGAACAGCTACACGGGCCTAACCCTGAAATATATAAAGGGTCAGAAAAAAAGATCGTTGTTGACCATATTGGGTATCGTGTTGTCGGTGACGTTATTTACGGCCATCGGAACCATTGGAGTGAGCTATAGAGACCAATTAATCAGGCATACCATCCAGGATTATGGCGATTACCATGTTTCCTTTAACGGCATTCCAGGAGAAGCGGTTTCCAAGGTAACCTTCCATGCATCGGTTGAAGGAGCAGGGGTTATTAGCCGGGAAGGATATGCTGTCATTAATGAAACAAGTGAAAAGGAAAAACGGGAAAACCCCAATGCTGCCCCTTACCGCTACCTGAACATTAAGGGGTACGATTCGGAAGCCATGGACATGCTTCAGGTACGGCTGGAATCTGGCAGACTGCCGGAGAAACCGGACGAAATTATTCTTTCTTCAAGAAGCTTGAGTCATTTTTCGGTACCTCCTCAACTCGGCGAACGGATAAAGCTGAACCTGGGTATACGCAAGGTAGCTTCCACTGGCGAAGAGAGGATTATTAATGGATTGGGCGATTTTGGTTGGGATCTGGACGAGAGCTTCGAAGCCCAAACCCAGCATGACTATACGGTGGTCGGATATATGGAGGAGATCGGCCGCGGCAGCTGGTCATCCACATTCATACTCCCGGCCATCACATTTAACGATAACCAGACGTTTGATGGGGCGAAGAAATACTTTGTCTACACCAAAATGAAAACAATGGATCAAATAAAAGAAAAGACAGAATCCATCCTGTCTTCCTTGAGCGTCGGTAAGGTGACAGAGGATTCCGCCAGAGAGTTATACCGGGAATCCGGTGTGGAGACCTTCAGAGTGGAGTACAATAACGAATTCCTGAAGCTGTATGGGAAAAGCACCTACGAGGGTGTAAATAAGAGTCTTATCCTGGCCTACACTGCTGTGGCCGCCTTTATCATGATTTGCACCATAGCAGTCATTTATAATACCTTTCATATTTCTGTGGTGGAACGGATTTCCCAATTCGGCATGCTGCGCTGTTTAGGTGCTACTCCGGCCCAGATCCGCAGCATTGTTATCAAAGAAGCGTCAATATTAAGCTCCATCGGTATCCCTATAGGGATTTTTACAGGGACTGTGTTTATGAAGCTTCTGTTTTCCTATATCAGTTTTCTGCAGCTGGGTCTTCTAAATGGCATGAGAATGATTATTTCTTACCCGGTATTAATCTTGGCCGGAGTATTGGGGCTGGTCAGTGTGTATGTTTCAGCCATCGGACCAGCCAGAATGGCGTCGCGGGTATCTCCTCTTGAAGCGGTTCAGAAACAGGATACGTCCAAGGCGGACAAAGCTGCACGGGCTAAAAAATCTATCCTTGTCCAGAAGCTCTTTGGCATGGAAGGCCAATTTGCCATGCGGAATCTGAAGCGCAATAAGAAGCGCTTCCGTATAACGGCATTTTCCATGGTAATCAGCATCGTGTTGTTTATTGTCTGCAATGGGTTGATTGATTTCTTGAAGCAAACCACGCAGCTGTCGGGCAGCCAATATTCGTATTCTCTTATGTATGAGGGCCCCTCCAAACGGATAGAGGACTCCATTTATGAGGATATTCTCAAACTGGACGCTGTAGAGCATGCCTATAAATTTTACAATAGTCAAGTGATGGCTGTTATCCCGAAAGAGAAGCTTAACCCCAGATACATTGAACTCAGAGGGTTAAATCATGGTGTGGAGGCTGAAGGGGGATACCGGACAAGCAACAACTTTCTTTTCTCCTATGGGGATAACAGCTTGGATGCTTGGCGGTCGAAGCTTACCTCCGGAACCCTTAACAAAGAAAGTATGGAAAGGGAGAATGGTGTCATTGTTGTTCAAAAAGTAAGCACGATCACGGATCAAGGGAAACGGTTAATTATCGACCAGACCACCTTCAAGGTTGGAGATAAAATCAAAATCTATGCTATGGACTCCAAGCAAGGATATCAAACCGTTACGGTGGCCGGTATTGCTGAACAGGATTTGTTATCCTCCAGCCCCAGTGAGAGTGCTATTCTTGGTTTCATTACGACGCCCGCCGTTTATGAGAAAATCGTTGGCAACGATAACTTCGCCAGAATATTCATTCTTGCCTATTCTGACCGCCCCCATAAACCGATAACGGACTACCTTCACGCGTTAACCAAGTACGATGGCGGCTACAACTATACGGATCGGGTGGCAGAGCTGGAGCAAGCGAAGAATGATGCCATGATCGCCAGTATCTTTCTGTACGGTTTTATGGGAGTCATTGCTCTTATCTCGTTCTTGAACATTGTCAACACCGTGAGCACCAATCTGATCCTGCGTTCCAAGGAATTCGCTGTTCTGAAGGCGATCGGTATGACACAACGGCAAATGAACAGGATGATCCTTTTAGAAGGTGTTTTTTATGGGGTAATTGCTGGAGTTTACGGTGCTGCAATCGGTACGGCTGTAAGCTATGGCATACACCGTCTGTTTATGGATGCTGTGGAAATCGTCTGGACGGTTCCCTGGAGCAGCATCGGCATTGCCTGTGCAGGAGCCATGATCACGACATTTGCCGCAACGGTTCAACCCATGCGCAGGCTGAATAAGGTCAAGATCATTGAAGCTCTGGTGCGGGAAAATTAAGTGATTTATTGCATGATTTCGTTCCTATCTAAAGGAACAGCGATAAAAAAAATATAAACGGTTTTTCAGAATATTGAGAGCATACATCAGCAAATTATCTATGGCTCTGGCGAATTTGTTGCTGTCTATTGTAGCCACAAGGGGCGAGAAGCCGATTTTTTTATAATGGAAACATAATTCAATTAACATTTGCTCCAGCAGCTCATACACGTCTACTGCTTTTAAGCTTAATTGGACATCCGGCGTCGTGAGCCGGGTATATTCGAATAAATCGTCAATGAGCTTCTTGAGGTGCATCGCCCGGTTGTAGGAATTTTGAAGAAACCGGTTGTATTCCTCCTGGTCTTGATAGGATTCCGTTCGTAACAGCTCTAAGTACCCGATAATGCTGGTTAAGGGTGTTTTTAAGTCATGAGAGACTCCCGTAATAAGCTCCATTTTGGACTTTTGCTCCAAAATGGCAAACTCCAAGGGAGTAAGGGTAATGGGTTTATCCTTAAGCGTGATCATTAATTTCTCTTTATCAATAATGAGCTCCTTTATGCGGATTAAGGAACCCCCTGTATTGGAGTCTTTATCCGTGTAAGCCTGACACCGGAGCTGGGCTTTAACCTGTGATAACTATGAAGAATATCTTAAGAGACCTGGCATAAAGAAAACCCGGGCAGCAAGGTTGCTGTCCGGGCCAGGGTATATGCTTTAGTGCATCATTTGGAATACAGCCTATATTATAGGAAGGCTTTTGTATTCAAGCGCCAAATGCATTAAACTGGGTACATGCACTCGTTAAGAGTAATTTTTACACGGGAATGGTACACAGGGGATGGAGATGGTGAGGGTTGGATCCAAAAAATGAGCTTAAGCAGGACCAAGCGGGAACTTGCTCGGAGCATGAGTTAAATGAGATTCGCAAAAATATGATTGATGAACATATAGCGGTTGAAGCGGCAGATTGGTTTAAGGCCTTTGGTGATGTGACCCGGCTGAAGCTGATTAGTCTCTTGCTGCAGAAGGAATTAAACGTGACGGATCTGTCCGCCTTAACCGACATGAACCAATCTGCAATCTCCCACCAGCTGCGTTATCTTCGGGATATGCGGATTGTCAAAAGGCGCAAAGCGGGGAAAACGGCGTTTTATTCCTTGGACGATAGCCATGTGGAGCAAATCCTTGCCCAGACGCTTATCCATATCGCCCATAACCATGGGACGCTGGAAGCGGAAGAAGAATAACAACAGAAAAGCAGCCATTCCTTTGTGGAGTGGCTGCTTTTTGTTAAAGAGTGGAACCGTTAAGCCGCGGTATTGGATTTAACCTTCATCACCCGCATGGCATTCAGAACTGCGAGGAGGGTAACCCCTACGTCGGCGAATACGGCTTCCCACATAGTTGCGATTCCGAAGGCGCCCAAGCTGAGGAAGATGATTTTCACACCCATGGCGAAAAAGATATTCTGCCAGACAATCGTCCGGGTCCGTTTGGCAATGTGGATAGCTTCTCCTACCTTGGAGGGTTCATCGGTCATGATGACGATGTCGGCTGCTTCGATGGCTGCATCTGATCCCAGACCGCCCATGGCAATTCCTACATCCGCCTGAGCCAATACGGGGGTATCGTTGATGCCGTCGCCGATAAAGGCGATCTTCTCCTTGGGGCTCTTCAGCCGGCCCAGACGTTCGATTTGCTCCACCTTGTGCTGGGGAAGAAGCTCGGCGTGAACCTCATCAAGACCCAGCTGCTTACCGACGGCTTCTGCTACAGGCTTGGCGTCGCCTGTCAGCATGACGGTGCGTTTGATGCCGATGGATTTGAGCTGGCGGATGGCTTTGGCCGAGTCGGCCTTGGGCTCATCGGAGATCACCAGGTAACCTGCATATTGTTTATTTACCGCCACATGCACCAGAGTGCCTGTCACATCCGGCTGGCCAAAGCTGATCTGCTCAGCCTTCATCAGCTTGCCGTTGCCTGCCAGAACCTCGTTCCCGTTCACCAACACCCGGATGCCATGTCCGGAGATTTCGTTGTAGTCCTTAATGGCGGTCTCCGGAATGTCCTTGCCATAAGCAGTCCGGACGGATACGGCAATAGGGTGGCTGGAGTGGATTTCGGCGAAGGCGGCATACTCCAGCAGCTCATTTTCCGTAAAGCCCCCTTCGGGGTGGATGCCGGTTACCGTAAAAGCGCCTTTGGTGAGAGTGCCGGTTTTATCAAAAACCACAAACTTTACATCATTGAGGGCCTCCAGATAGTTGCTGCCCTTCACCAGAATGCCGTTTTTGGAGGCGGCGCCGATTCCCCCGAAGAAACCAAGAGGGATGGAGACCACCAGCGCGCAGGGACACGAGATTACAAGGAACACCAGTGCCCGGTAAATCCAATCACTAAAGCTGGCATCCGCCAGAACAAGGGGAGGAATAAGGGCCAGCAGAAGAGCGATAATAACTACGGCAGGGGTATAGTATCTGGCGAACTTGGTAATGAAATTCTCCGTAGGCGCCTTTTTGCTGCTGGCATTTTGCACCAGGTCCAGTATTTTCGAAACAGTGGATTCCCCAAAATCCTTCGTTACTTCAATGGTCAGCACGCCATTTTTATTAATGAAGCCGCTCAGCACCTCGCTGCCCGGCTCTACCTCCCGCGGCACGGATTCCCCAGTCAGAGCGGAGGTGTCCATAGCGGAGGCACCTTCCACCACATGGCCATCCAGCGGAACCTTTTCCCCGGGGCGGACCACAATGATATCTCCGATTTCTACTTCCTCGGGTGAAACGCGGATGGTATCATTGCCGCTTTTCAGGTTGGCATAATCGGGGCGGATATCCAACAAGGATTTGATGGATTTGCGGGAGCGGTTCACGGCAATGCCCTGGAAGAGCTCGCCGATCTGATAGAACAGCATAACCGCTACGCCTTCCGAATATTGTCGGGTGGCGAAGGCGCCGATTGTCGCAATCGCCATCAAGAAGTTCTCATCGAACACGCGGCCGCGGATAATGTTCCGGAGAGCCCGCCATACGATGTCTCCGCCGATAATGACATACGCCGCTACGAAGATCGCTAATTCCGCCAGTCCCGAAACGGGAGCCAATATACCTGCGGCGAGGACGGCTCCGGAAGCCAGCAGCCGGGTTATCATTCTGGTGGTGTTTTCATTCCCATGGGAATGGCCGTGACCGTCGTCTTCATCCTCATGATCATGTCCATGCTCATGCGCGTGCCCGTGGTTTTGCTTATTGCTGTGATCATGATCAGCATGATCATGGCTGCAGCATGCATCTCCGTGGGAATGGCCGCTATGCGGGCTAACGCTTGCGCTGCTTTGGGCTGCTGCTGCCTCAAGCCTGGCTCTGGCCGAACCCCGGGACACCTTTTTCTTGAATTCCTTCACCTTGATGTGTGGCTCCAGCTTATTGACCCGTTTGATGGCTTCCTCCATTACGGGACCTTCGTCGCCAGCGGCAGTTTCAATCTGCATCATCGTGGTCGCAAAATTTACCGTGCAGGAGGTTACTCCATTAATCTTTTTGACTTCATTTTCAATTTTCATCGCACAGTTGGCGCAATCCAGACCTTCCAGCAATAACTCCTTTTTTGCCAGTTCCATGATAGTCACCTTCTCTTTTATGATCACTAAAACATATGAGCAATCATTCATTTGTTATATCCGAAGTATATTCCCGTATGCTCAGAATGTCAACGGCATATCTGAAATTTCAGCCAAAAGCAGGCAGATTATTCACTGCGTAAAACGTTATTGCACTTCAGTCAAGAGGCTGTTATAATTCCTAAAAGTAAAAAATTCCATATTCATCGTATAACCTTATAGATATGGTATAAGGGTCTCTACCAGGAACCGTAAAATCCTGATTACAGTAAGATGCACACTGTGGTGTGTATGTTATTTGTAATCGGGATTTTTTTATTTATCTACATATGAAATTCCAATAAAAGGAGCAGCTCTTATGTCCAACCATACGTCAGCATTAACTAAACGCATTCAAGTAGCAGGCAAGCAAATCCCTGCAGACTTGGTGATCAAACACGGGACTATCGTAAATGTTTTTACGGGGGAATTGATGGAAGGAGATATTGCCATTGCGGATGGAATCATCGCGGGCATTGGTTCCTATGAAGGCCATGAGGTGATGGATGCCAGGGGAAAAATGATCGTCCCGGGATTTATCGACGGGCATATCCATATCGAAAGCTCCATGCTTTTGCCGGGTGAATTTGCCAAGGTAGTGCTTCAGCACGGCGTAACCACGGTGATCACCGATCCCCATGAAATTGCCAATGTGGCAGGGGAGAAGGGGATTCAATACATGCTGGATGATGCCGCGGGAGTGCCCATGGATATTTTCGTTATGCTGCCCTCTTGTGTACCCGCAACGTCCTTTGAGAGCAATGGAGCAACGCTTGCGGCTGAGCAGCTTGCTCCCTTTATGGCGGACCCCCGGGTTCTGGGTCTGGCGGAGGTGATGGATTTTCCGGCTGTTGCCCGTGCGGATCAGGGAATGATGGACAAGCTATGTATGGCACAGCGGAACGGTGGTGTCATTGACGGTCATGCCGCGGGCATCGGCCGGGAGGACTTAAATATCTATCTGTCGGCAGGCATCCGCACCGATCATGAGAGCATTAACAGCCGCGAAGCCAAGGACCGCCTGGAGCTGGGGATGTATCTGATGATCCGGGAAGGCACTGTAGCCAAGGATTTGGAGGCTCTGCTTCCCGCCGTCACCCCGCAGAATTCCCGGAGATGCCTGTTCGTGACCGATGACAAACACCTGGATGATTTAATTGAGGAAGGTAGCGTCGACCATATTGTCCGGCTGGCCATCGGCAAGGGATTAGACCCCATTACTGCCATTCAAATGGCTACCCTGAATGCAGCCGAATGCTTCGGACTGCGCCATGTAGGGGCTGTTGCGCCCGGTTACCAGGCGGATCTGCTGCTGCTGGATAACCTCAATGACATTTCCATTCATCGGGTTTATAAAAAAGGAAGATGTATCGTGGACCGGGGGCAGCTGGTGGAAGCCGAATTTCCTGCGGCATTAACGGCTCATACCGACCGGCCGTCTCTGCCCACTATCAACGCTAAGGAAGTGGCACTAAGCGACCTGCAAATTCCGCTGACATCCACATTGTGCAATGTGATTGGGCTCATTCCCAACAGCCTGGTTACCCGTCATCTGAAAGAGCAGGTTGAAATCCGTGACGGTGTTTTTCAGCCTTCCGTTGAGCATGACTTGTTGAAATTAATCGTGGTAGAAAGGCACCTTGCTACCGGAAATATCGGAGCGGCTATTGTGAAGGGATTTCAGCTAAAACGGGGGGCAATCGCCAGTACGGTGGCGCATGATTCCCATAATATTGTGGCGGTTGGCACCTCGGATCAGGAGATATTGGCGGCTATCCGCCATGTTCAAGGGATGAATGGGGGCTTGGTGGTAGTGGAGCGGGAGGAGGTTGTGGCCTCATTGGCTCTGCCTGTCGCAGGATTAATGTCTGATATGGACTACAATACCGTGAATACAACGCTGCAAACCTTACATGAAGGACTTGCCCATATCGGTTCGCACAAAGCCTTTAATCCTTTTTTGGCGCTGGCGTTCCTGACGCTTCCCGTTATTCCCGAGCTGAAATTAACTGATAAGGGTTTATTCGAATTTGCTTCCTTTTCACATATTGATGTGTTAATATAGCCAATAAACCAAACATCCTACGTTTAGACAGGTGTCTGGAATGGGGGGAGTGCCTATGCTTCAAAAAACCAAGCGGCTGACACTGGTAGAGCAAGTCGCCTTACAGATCGAAGGACTGATCGAATCGGGCCAATGGGCGGTAGGAATGCGCATCCCGGCTGAGCCTGAACTGATGGCGGACTTGAATGTCAGCCGCAATACCTTGCGGGAGGCCATCCGGGCGTTAACCCATGCGGGGTTATTAAAGACCAGACAAGGCGACGGCACCTATGTCTGTTCGTCAAGTGCCCTGGGAGCCGTGCTGCAGAAGCGTATTGTCCGCACCGATACGATGGATACTTTAGAGGTCCGGCATGCGCTGGAACGGGAGGGGGCTTTTTTGGCTGCCCAACGCAGGACGGAGGATGAAGCCCGGGAATTGCTGCTTCATTTCGAACGCTGGGAAACGGCCGCGAAGCTCGGCGATCTGGATGCGTATGTGACGGAGGATATCCGTCTTCACCAGATGATTCTTCAGGCGTCCCACAATAACATCCTGATTGAATTGTACGACCATATTGTAGAAGCGCTGCATGATTCCATTGCAAGCCTGACCCGCAGTGAGGTCAAGCCAATGTTCATCGAGATCCACCGGCAGCTGGTGGAGGGGGTTGTGGCACAGGACAGCAACCAGGCCGTAGCGGCGGTTCAGCGTTATATTTTGGAATCCAAAACTTTCATCTCAATTGAAGAAGGAGACCGTTCATGAGTATGCAAGGCAACATGGGCAAGATGACATCCAGCAGCTCCTTGCCGGGAGAAAAAAAGCTGTCCATGACTTCGGGATGGACAATCGTGATCGGCATTATTCTGATTTCTCTGACCATGCGCTCCCCCATTACTTCTGTGGGCCCGCTGTTATCCTCCATTCGCGAAGCGCTTGGATTAACGAATACAGTGGCAGGCTTGATCACCGCCTTGCCCCTGCTGGCCTTTTGTGCGCTGTCTCCGTTTGCCCCGGGACTGTCCCGGCGTTTTGGATTGGAAAAGGTTCTGCTGTATTCCTTGTTTGTGCTGATGGCCGGTTTTGCCGTCCGCCTGATGCCTGCCACCGTTCCCTTAATTGGAGGCACGGTTTTGATCGGATTGGCCATTGCGGTATTCAATGTGCTGCTCCCCAGTCTGGTGAAGCGGGATTTCCCCCTGCAGGTCGGGATTATGACCGGTGTTTATACGGTAAGCATGAATTTATGCGGGGCGTTGGCATCCGGGACAAGTGTCCCGCTGTCTCGTAGTCTGGGCTGGAATGGCGCATTAGGCATATGGGGAGTGCTTGTTCCCATTTCGGCGCTGTTCTGGTTCCTTCAAATCCGGTCCGGCCGTGGGGCATCCGGATTGATGCCGGGGGCGGTGAAGCGGAGAAGCTTGTGGCGTTCACCGCTGGCATGGACGGTGGCTCTTTTTATGGGAATGCAATCTCTGGTTTTCTATGTAACCATTTCGTGGTTCCCCGATTTACTGGTCAGCCGGGGGTTAAGCGACAGCAGTGCAGGCTGGATGATCTCCCTGCTGCAGCTATCCCAATTGCCGGTCACCTTCCTGGTGCCGATCCTTGCAGGCCGTATGAAAAACCAGCGTCTCTTGGTGGCTATCATGGCGGTATTAATGCTCGCTTCATTAGGCGGACTGTACCTGGACCTGGGCGGCAACACGCTCATTCCGCTGTGGATCATCTTCCTCGGCATCGGCGGAGGAACCTCCTTTGCCTTGGCCATGATTTTCCTTACGCTGCGGACGAAGGATGCCCAGGATGCGGCTTCCTTGTCCGGCATGTCCCAAGCGGTGGGGTACCTGTTAGCCGCAAGCGGACCGACCCTGTTTGGTTGGCTTCATGATGTAACGGGGGGCTGGAGCATCCCGCTATTGCTTTTGCTTGTTGTCACCGGCTTGATGTTTCTGTGCGGCTGGGGGGCTTCCCGGAATCGTACGGTTTGATTAGAGGCCTCTGAATCGGCGAAGCCAGTTTGGGGGCTTTCTTTCTAGCGAATCTCAGCCACGCTATTCTGTGAAAAAAGGCATGCACAAAAATCTAACGAATCTGAGCCACGCTATTCTCCGGTTTAGAGGCCATTTCGGCGCTCCTTCGGACCAATAGCGTGGCCAGGGTTCGTTAGAATTCAAATAGGCTCTATTGCAGCCCAATAGCGTGGCACAGATTCGTTAGCGTTTCTCCGGCATTACCGCTCCCTCACAACTTCCCCACCGTTCCCGATATCTCCTGGAATCCCGTTACTATCTGCCCGCTTCAAGTCGTCTCTCACGGTGCTTTGGTCAAGAGGCACACCTGAACGGTAAGCGGCCCGCCCGTTGAGATGCCCCGCAACCGGAGAGGTGATAAACACGAATATGATCCCCAGAAGCAGCTTGATGCTGACATGGCCGTCTTTGATCAAAAGGTACAGGAAAACGCCGGTCAGCACCAACAATACCCCTAAGGTTGCACTTTTGGTAGCAGCATGGGACCGGAGATACACATCCGGCAGCCGGATCAGCCCGAAGGCGCCTAATGCCCCGAACAAAGCCCCGATGAAGATCACCACTACAGCGAACAGCTCAATTCCCCTCGTTATCATCTCCATGCTCCATCACCATCCCTCTTTCAATATATCTGGCAAACGCTGTGGTCCCGATAAACGTAAGAATGCCGATCACCAGAATAATGTCGATGAACACCTGTGTGTCCAGTAAAAGACTGACGATGGCGATAATCGCCAACAGATTAATGCCAATGGCATCCAGCGCGGCAATCCGGTCCGGCATGGACGGTCCCTTGATTAAGCGGTAGGTGCAGCCCAGAATGGCCAAGGCCAGAATCGAAAGCGAAACAAGCAGCAGGAAATCGGTCAAGGCCGGGTCACCTCCATAATGGCTTTTTCGAATGTGCTTCTGATTTGGCCAACGGCTTCGTCCACATCCCCCATGTCCATAGCATGGATATATAACGTGCTTTTGTCCGGTGAGACCTCCAGAGTCAACGTGCCCGGAGTCAGACAGATGAGGCAGGCCAACAGTGTGATTTCCCAGTCGGACCGAAGCGTGGTTTCATAAGCGAAAATGGCGGGGCGGACCGCAAGCTTAGGCCGGAGCAAATGACGCGCAACCACGAGGCTCGAGACGAATAGCTCCCGGATGAAGATACCCAGCAGCTTCAGCACCGGCCACAGCCGGGTAAGATAAAAGCCCGCCGGCCGGAAGCGCCTCAGCGCCAGAATGATCAGCGCACCTACTGTGAAGCCGATGAAAAATTGCAGAGCGGACATCTCATTAAACAGAAACATCCATACAACCGCAATCACGATATTCAGACTAAATTGTGAGCCCATGCCGGTTACCTCCTTAGGGTCTGTCTTTAAACTCCGAGAGGAGCAGATTTTGGTGAATTTTCGTTCCAGGCAAGGCACTTTCGTGAAGGCGTACCGGGGGTACGTCAAACGGAAGTAACGAAGCAAGGGGCGAAAAGGCGGTGAAAGATGCCCTCAAGTGGGCTTGAAGACAGGCCCTAATACAGCTTCAATGTAATTCTCCGGCTGAAGAAGGATATCCCCTGCCCGGGAGGCCAAATCATACAGCCATTCGGACCCGATGCCCATCAGAATAATCAGGCAGAATAGACTCCCCGCAGCAACCGTCATGGCCGTCTGGTTTTGAGCTTTGGCGGGGATGGGAGTTTTCTCCTCTCCCCAGAACGCATGCATGAAAATACGGAGCATGGAGTACAGCACGATGAGGCTGGTGGACAGGCTTATGGCGGTGAACAGATACATGCCGGCGTCAAGGCCGCCGCGGAGGATCAGGAGTTTGCCCGCAAAGCCGCTTAACGGCGGAACTCCGGCCACAGCCAGGGACAGAATGAAGAACATCCAGCCCAGCAGGGGCCTCTTGCGCATAAGTCCGCCCATTTCGGTAATCCGCCGGGTTCCCATCGCTTGGATGATCAGCCCCCCAAGCATAAACATCAGAGCTTTGGCGACCATATCGTGCATCAGATACAGCACCACTCCGTTTAAGGCATCCCCATTGGCCACTGCAATGCCGAAGGCGGTGAAGCCGATGCTGATGAGCACATTGTAATTCATAATCCGCGGGACATCCCGGTAAGCAACGGCGCCCGCGGCGCCCAGGATCATGGTGGCCGCACCCATCCAGCCCATCAGAGTGTGGCTGCTTAACGTTTCCTGGTAGAACATCAGAGTAAATGTCCGAATGAGGGCATACAGCCCGACCTTGGTCAACAGCGCTCCGAACAAGGCCCCGATAGCTGCAGGCGGCGCCCCGTAGGAGCCGGGCAGCCAGAAGAACAGGAATAATCCGGCCTTCAGGGAAAATACGATAAGGAACAGCACGCTCACCACCGTCAGCACACCCCCCGGACCAGCCTCTGCGATACGGACCGACAGATGGGCCATGTTTAAGGTCCCCGTCGCCGCGTACAGATACGCCACCGAAGCGACAAACAGGGTGGAGGAGACGATGTTGATCAGGATATATTTCAGGGTTTCCCGCAGCTGCTGCTTGGTTCCGCCCAGGACGATCAGGGCATAGGAGGCGATGAGCATCACCTCGAAGCAGACAAACAGATTGAAGATATCCCCCGTGAGGAAAGAGCCGGACACACCCGCCAGCAAAAATTGAAAGAACGGATAAAAATAGTTCCGTTCCCGCTCCTCCCCGATACTGCCGAAGGAATACACCAGACAGGCGGCGCTGACCACTGCCGTGCTGAGCACCAGCAGGGCGGCCAGCATATCTGCCGTAAACACAATGCCGTATGGAGGCAGCCAGCCGCCCATAAACAGGGTTTGAATCCCGTTTTGCCAGACCTGGTACACCAACCCCGCCGTAATCCCAATATTCACCAGGGCGCTTGCGAGGCTGATAGCCCGCTGCAGCCGGATCCGCTCCTTCAGGAAAATCAGAGCCACAGCGGTGAACAGAGGCAATAACAAGGGTAATACAAGCCAGTTATTCATCCGTCTCCCCCCTCAGTTCTTCCATGTTGTCGGTGCCCAGAGTTTGGTAGGAGCGGTATGCCAGAACAAAGAAGAAGGCCGTGACCCCAAAGCTGATGACGATGGAGGTCAGAATCAGAGCCTGGGGAAGGGGATCCGTATAGGCATCTGCCGCTTGGCCCAGGAAGGGGGCAGCCCCTGTTTTCAAGCCGGACATGGTCAGCAGCAGCAGATGCACCCCGTGGGTGAGCAGCGCCGTACCAAGAATAATGCGCAAAAGACTTTTGGAGAGAAGCTGATACACACCAACGGCAAACAGCATGCCGATGGTCACCGCCATAAGCACCTCCATTAGTTGTCCCTCCCTATTGTGAAAAGAATCGTCATGGTTACACCCACGACGGCCATATAGACGCCCAGGTCAAAGAGCACAGCCGTGGCCAGCTCTGTTTTTCCCAGGATGGGCAAATTGAAATATCCGAAGCTATGGGTCATAAAGGGAACGTCAAACAAAAAGGATCCGGTTCCGGTCAAAAAGGCGGTCAAAAGACCGATAGCAGTCACCTTGCGGAAATCCAGGGGAACAGTCTGGGCCACATTCTTCATGCCGAAGGCGATAGCCAGCAAAACCAGCGCAGCCGATGTCATCAGACCCCCGATGAACCCGCCTCCCGGATTGTTGTGTCCGGCAAGGAATAGGAACAGGGAGAAGGTCAGGATGATATACACCACTGTTTTGGTTATGGTTTGGAGAATGACGTCATTGGTTTTGATCAGGGGGAGCCGCGAACGGACAAGATCTGCCGTCTTCCGGACCATCCCGGGCTGCAGCCGGAGCTTGATCAGCGCATAGATGCCCAAGGACGCAATCCCCAGTACCGAAATTTCCAGCATGGTATCGAAGCCTCTGAAGTCCACCAGAATGACGTTGACTACATTGTCGCCGCCGCCCAGATCATGGCTTTCCTTCAGATAATACTCCGCAATGGACGGGAAGGGGCTGCTTCCGCCGGCTGCCAGGGCAATCAGCGTAACTACAACGCCGACTCCGGCTGCGATCAGGAAATTGGTCAGCTTGAAGGGAAGCTTGAAGCTTTCCTTCTTGAGCTCCGGCAGGTGGTAGAAGCAGAGCAGGAACAAGGTAACAGACACCGTCTCCACAATGATTTGAGTCAAGGCCAGATCCGGCGCGCGGAACAAAACGAAAAACAGGGTGGCCAGATACCCTACGGCTCCGGTGAAGATAATAGCCGACATGCGGGAGCGGGCCAGGGGCACGGCAACCGCTGCCGTCAGCATAGCCAGCACCAGCAGCACCTCATAGAACGAGACGCTTGCCAGCGTGGGAATACGGAAGCTGACCGAATCCGAGGTGAACAAAGCCGCGCCTGAGGCGGCAATCAGAAAGGCGAATATATAAATCAGGTAATGGCGGACAGAACCGGTCATGTAGAACCCGGTCAGCTTGTTGGAATAACGCTCCAGGCTGTCCAGTCCGCTGTCGTAAAGCTGATTCAACGAATAACGAGGGGAACCGGGAGACTGCAAGCGTTTTATATACCTGTGCAGCAGGTAAACCGCCGTTCCGGCAGCAATCACGCCCAAGGTCATAAATACCTCCGGCGTCCATCCGTGCCAGAAGGAGATGTGCACATGGTAGCTCCCACCCATTGCCGGCAATATGGCTGCAAGAGCCGGCTCGATCAGGTACCGGGACAGCACATTCGGGAAAAAACCGAAGATGACCGTTCCGGAGGCCAGAATAACCGGGGGCAGCAGCAATCCCAAGGGAGCCTCATGAGGTGTTTTCTCCAGCTTTTCCCTTTGCAGCTTTCCGCCGAAGCTTTTGAATACCACGATCATGCTGTACACAAAGGTAAAGATACTGGCCAGCCAGGCAAGCACAGGGAAGAGGGTTCCCCACTGGGCCAAACCGAGCACATTCATGCTGCGGATGTCCAGCACTGCCGTAAAGAACATTTCCTTACTTAGGAAGCCGCTGAACGGCGGCAGCCCCGCCATGGAAAACGCGCCGATGGCCGCCACTGTGAAGGTAATCGGCATAACCGTCATAAGCCCGCCCAGATTGCGGATATCCCGGGTTCCGGTTTCGTGGTCGATAATGCCCACCACCATAAATAACGCACCCTTGAACATGGCATGATTCAACAGATGGAAGACGGCGGCGACGGCTGCTTTGGAAAAGAAAGCCGCCTGGTCCGGGTCCGTATAGAAGGCGGAGGCGGAGCCTAAGCCCAGGAGGCACATGATGAGTCCCAGCTGGCTGATGGTGGAATACGCCAGCAGCGCCTTCAGATCCGTTTGCCGGATGGCTTTCACAGCCCCATACAGCAGAGTGATAAGCCCCACCGAAGCGACGATCCATAACCATGCCCCCTGCCCGGCAAACACCGGTGTGAAGCGGGCTACCAGATACAGTCCAGCCTTCACCATCGTAGCGGAATGCAGATATGCACTGACCGGAGTGGGCGCCTCCATGGCATCAGGAAGCCAGATGTGGAAAGGGAATTGGGCCGACTTGGTGAACGCCCCCAGCAGGATCAGGATCATGGCGGGAATAAACAGACTGTGGCTGGAGATGGCGCCCACCTGGCTGATGATTTCCCGGATGCTGAAGCTTCCGGTCAAAACATACAGCAGAAGAAATCCCCCGAACATGGCGAAGCCGCCGAACACTGTGATTAGCAGAGACTTTTGCGCGCCGTACACGGATTTTCCCCGGTGATTCCAGAAAGCGATCAACAGGAAGGAGGAGATGCTGGTCAGCTCCCAAAATCCGTACAGCACCATCAGGTTGTCGGACAGCACAACGCCCAGCATGGCACCCATAAACAAAAGCAGGTACACATAGAAGAGATGCAGAGTTTCCTTGGCCTTATCCAAATAAAAAATGGAATACACCGTCACAAGCGTCCCCACGCCTGTGATCAGAAGCGCAAACAACAGCGCCAGCCCATCCAGATAAAGCTGGAGGCGGATTCCCAGAGAGGGAATCCATGGGACAGAGGCGGCAACCGCCTCACCTCCCTGAATGCCGGGAATTTGCAGCATGAAATAAACAAACAATAACAATGGAGCTGGAAGCACGGCCCAGCCCGTATGCAGCCGGGGAGCCAATCGGTGGACCAGCAGCACAAGAATGCAGAAAAGAAACGGAATGAGAATAGCAGCGTGCAGGAAAGACAAGCCATAACCTCCTTTTGCTGAATGCCTTGCTTATAGCTTCCCCCATATCCTCCAAAATCCATGCCTTTTTTTGGAAGCAGAAAAAAGACAAAAAGAGCCCGCTTTTGGCAGGCTCCTCCGGGTTCATCCATATAAAATTCCTTGTTCATTATAGCGTCTTCGTTCCGTTATGTAAAGTCATTCTCCGTGAGCCGGGCGTATAAGCCTCCGCCGATCTGGAGATCACTTCATGTATAGGAAGGAGGCCGTTTGGATGCTAAAATTTAAGATTGCTGTGTGTGCAGGTGTGTTTCTGGCCGGGCTGGCCGCGGGGTGGTTTTTGAATACCATGTTAATTCCGGCAACTGACCGGAATGCAGCAAAGCCGCCATCCGGCGACACTCTTCAAAGCCGTGCCTTGCACATGGATTACAGGCAGAATTCGTTTAAACCGCGGGAATATATCAAGGTCAACCGGGGACTAAAGGACGACTGGCTTCCCGGTGAGCGTTAAGCCTGCGCCAGAAATTCCAGCAGCTCAGGATGCAGGGCTTCCGAACCCTTGCCCAGCCATATCAGATGGCCCCAGGTATCAAGTAAATGCAGTCTGGAGCCGGTTATGTGCTGATGGGCGCGGCGGGCATGTTCAATGGGCACGGCTCCATCGTTAGGACTGTGCTGGATGAGGGTAGGGCAACGGATATTGTTCAGGTCGGACTCCGTGATGGAGTTAATTTGGGGCAGGTCCAGGAGAAAGCCGTGGCCGGACCGCTGCCTGTTGTTCATTTTGCAGAATGCAAGGATATCGCCCTCCCTTGTGCGGGCCAGTACCTCAGAATAAGGAAGGATGCTGAAGGAGGGCGCCATTTGCTTGAACATCACACGGGCAAAATGATTGCTCATGAACCTGACGGCAGCCCATGTATACTTTTCCATGGAGGCACCGAATAGGAGTTGTGCCACCTTGTAGGTTTTATCCTGGGGAGAGTGCCATCTTCCTGATACAGCGCTTTGCAAGGTAAGGCTTCTGACCCGCTGCGGATAATGCGAGGCCCAATAAATGCCGCTGGCACCACCGGCGGAGACGGCAATAACATCGATTTTATCCATACCCAAGTGATCCAGCAGCTCTGAATAGGCTTGGCAGGCTGTTCCCAGATTTTTCCCTATTCCGGCTGAGGTCTGTCCATATCCCGCCCTAGAGGGAGTGAGCAGGGAATAGCCGCTCCGGAGAAGCTCGTCATAGCCGAATTCCTCCCGGCAATTGGAATGTCCGCCATGGAAAACAAGGATAGGCCTTCCCGCTCCCCGTATGGAGTATTCAATCATTAACCCATCCTTGGTTTGAAAGACATGTGTTTCCACAGGTTAAGCCCTCCTGTACGTTACATATTTGTCTATAATCTAGCACATGCCCATAAAAAACGAAACCAAGGGCCGTCACGATCCGTAAGACGTATTGGTATGCCTTTGTAAGAAAGGAGTGACGGACATGAACTGTTCGGAGGCCATCACTGTCATGCATGAGTATTTTGACGGGGAGGCGGATGCTGCAGCTGCTTCTGCCCTCAAAAAGCATTTGCAAATCTGCCCGTCCTGCCGGCAGCTGTTTAAACAGATGGAAAGCACGGAGGCGATGCTCAGGGTTCCGGTCAGGAGTGCCCCTCCGGTCGGACTGACAGCGAGCATCATGAGCGCGTTGCCACAGCCTGCAAAACGAAGCCGCTGGGGGCAAATGCTGAAGCAGCATCCCATCGCCGTCATAGCCTGCGCCATTTTGGTAATTATGCTGGCTCATTATACGTCACGCGTGTATTCCGACCGCGATATGGTAGTTCAGGGCGCCTTGGATCAATTATTCATCAGCGGGGATACGCTTGTTGTTCCCGAGGGAGTAACCGTGTATGGCAACCTGAAGGTGAAACGGGGGAAAATCCAGATCGACGGGAATGTGGAGGGGGATGTCACCGTTATTAACGGCAGCTACAATTTGGCCTCCACCGCTTATATCTCCGGCCAGGTGACCCTGATTGATGCTACTGTGGATTGGCTATGGTACAGGATCAAGAATATGTTTAGGCGATCACCTCAAAAAGATGCCTTAGAGAGCCCCTCGTTTCCGAGGAGGCTCTTTCTTAAGCTTCAGGTTAATATAGGAATTCCGTGTTGTGTTTATCACGGAAGATTGTATAATGGCGGAAGTAGAAAAGCATGAATATCACATAACCGGGAGTTCAAATACCATGCTCACGAAAAAGATGCTGCATTATTCCATCAAGCACTTCACCCTCAGCTCATCCAGAATCATTCTTCTGGGTTTTGCCTGTCTGATCTTAATCGGCTCGATTCTGCTTGCTTCGCCCATCGCCTCTACAGGAGGGGACATTTCTTGGCTGGACGCCTTGTTCACATCCACCTCCGCCGTCTGTGTGACCGGTCTGGCCGTCGTCGACACAGGTGCAGACTTCTCCTTGTTTGGACAAATGGTCATCATGCTTCTCATTCAGGTGGGCGGTTTGGGCTTCATGACCTTCGGCGTGCTGATAGCCGTTGTGATGGGCAAGAAAATCGGGCTAAAGGAGCGGCTGCTGATCCAGGAGTCCTCCAATTCCTTATCCACACAAGGGGTAGTGAGGCTTTCTCTTAGCATTTTTCTGATCGCATTTATTGTGGAAGTGCTCGGCGCCGCCTTGCTGACGTTGCGCTGGGAGTCCGAGCTTGGGCTGAAGAGAGCCACTTATTATGGTGTTTTTCATTCCATATCCGCCTTCAACAATGCAGGCTTCGGGTTATGGTCGGATAACTTAAGCCGCTACGTCGGGGACCCGCTGGTCAATCTGGTTATCACCTTGCTTTTTATTATCGGGGGAATCGGGTTCACGGTTATCCTTGATATTTTCCGGAAACGCAGCTGGAAGCGCCTGGCCCTGCATTCCAAATTAGTGCTCATTACCTCCGGAGTACTGTGTCTGCTGGGTTTTATCGGGATCTTCCTGATCGAAATATTCAATTCAAACACCTTCGGTGCACTTTCCTGGCCAGAGCGTATATGGGCATCGTACTTCCAAGGGGTGGTTACCCGGACAGCCGGCTTCAATACCATTGACATTGCCCAGATGCTCCCGGCTTCCCAATTTTTTATGATCATCCTGATGTTTATTGGGGCATCTCCCGGGTCCACAGGCGGCGGTATCAAAACCAGCACCTTTATGGTGCTGGCTCTGACCATTGTGGCTATCGTCAAGGGGCAGCGGGATACGGAATTAATGGGGCGCAGAGTTCCCCACAGTATCATCTTGCGCTCCTTAGCCATAATGGTGGTTTCGGTGATTGTGGTCATCACGGCCACCTTCCTCTTGACCATCACGGAGCATAATTTGAACAGGGACTTTCTTGACCTGTTATTCGAAGCGGTCTCCGCCTTTGGAACGGTGGGGCTTTCCATGGCACTAACTCCGGAGCTGTCGGTTTGGGGGAAAGTAATTATTACCATCGTGATGTATATCGGCCGGCTGGGGCCGCTTACGCTTGTCCTGGCTCTGGCGCAAAAGAATGACAAGCAAAAATACAGGTATCCGGAAGAGAAGATCATGATCGGGTGAAGCCTGATCCATATATAAGCCGTTGTTTTGCTGCCGCGGGCAGCAGAGCAACGGCTTTAGTGGTTACGATCCTGGTTTATTTCAGTTTCTCCGGACACAGAGCTCTCTCCATTCCATCAGCCAGCGGTGTTGTTCCTCGAAAAAACGAAGGGAGACACTCCCTAACCCCTGACAGCCCACGATTCTCGCCGTGATCTGGTAATGTCGTACGGCTATCCAATTGGAAACGGCACTACATTCTCCGTCACTTAAGATACGGACCCGGCTGTATCCCTTATAGAAACGCTCGAATTGTCTCATGGTTGCATCGTATAAGGAAGCATGAAACTGATTGAAATGGGTGACATCCGAAAGATAGGCTGCATCCATACTCGGGTAGTCCCCCGATGCATCGTCAAAATCCAAAAGAATATAGTTCCCGTCTTGTTTAATCATGTTGCCTGTATGGAGATCGCCGTGGCAGAAGCTTTTTGGAAGTAGGGTGATGCGACTCCATAACTCATTGCCGTAATGCACCAAATCGTTGATAGCGCTAGCTTCACAGTCCTTCTGCTTCATGATGGAAATAAAGTCATCGATATATTCCGCCTTGGTTCTGTGCAGAAGTGTACCCGGATACCCCTCCATCAGCTTGTGCAGCCGCGCCGTTTGCTCACCGATAGCTTCTGCCTCCAGGCTCCCGTCCGCATCGGCGCCTTCCACATAATGGAACAGAGCAGCCACACGGCCATCACCGGGAAGGAGAGTGTGGCTCATCTGCTCCCGTGTGCGAACAACAGAAACTACCGGATATTCCTGTTGAAAGAGGAAGTCCAGAATGTTTAGAGCATGCAGGGCATCTGCCGTTTTGTGGGGGGGAAACAGCTTGAGAACATACTGCTGCTGCCCGGATTGCAGGATGTAAACCTGCCCGATGAGTTCACGGTGCAATTCCATTTGGCCAATATCGAGAGCATAGGTTTTGTTCATATGCTTTATGAGATTTTCCATATACGGACATCTCCTAACATCTTGCTTTTTCCCATTGTAACAGGGTGCGGCCGGGAGCTTCCATGTACAGTTTGATTAAAACTAACTGACCCTTGGCGCGGATTTCATGGTATTCTTCTTTACAAGAATAAGAGATAGCTATAGAAAGGCGGAAGATAATATGGATATGGTACGTTTACAGGCGCACAACCCGGAGGCCATTACGGAGCTTGCCCGGACAGCAGCGGAGATTTGGCGGGAATACTACATTTCCATCATTACCATGGACCAGATTGATTATATGATCGGGAAATACCAATCCGCCCAGGCGGTTCAAGACCAGATCGAAAATCAAGGCTACGACTATTATGTGATGCATGACGAGGGGGGCATAGCCGGTTATCTTTCGGTAAAGGAAGAGGACGGTAAGCTGTTCCTGAGCAAGTTTTATGTGAGCAAGGAGAACAGGGGGAAAGGTTATGCCAGCCAAGCCATGGTCTTCCTGGAGCAGCTGTGCAGGGAACGGGGGTTAAGTCATATCTGGCTGACGGTCAACCGGCATAACGAATCCAGCATCGGGGTTTATCAGAAAAAGGGCTTCCGGACGATCCGCGAACAGGTGGCGGATATCGGGAACGGGTACGTTATGGATGACTACGTGATGGAAAAAGAAGTTCCGGTATTCTAAGTGTATACACACCCTAAGAGAGGAGCGGAAATATGCGGGTGATCGATTACAAAACGGCGGCGGAGCTTCTGACCATGGAGGCGTGTATTCCGGTAATGGAGGAGGTTCTGGCGGATTTGTCCGCTGGCCGGGCGGAGATGAGCCTGCGGCAGGTGGTGCCTTTGGACAAGCCCAACCTGCTGGGGCTGATGCCAGGGTTTCTGCGGAAGAACGGGGTGGCGGGGGCCAAGCTGATCAGCGTGTTTCCCCATAACCATGTGTACGGAAACCCCTCCCATCAGGGGGCGGTGGCGTTGTTTGATACCCAAACAGGGACATTGTTGGCAGTGGTGGACGGACGGGCCATTACGGCAGTCCGTACAGCGGCGGTCAGCGCTGTGGCAACCCGGGCATTGGCCAGGGAGGACAGTGCTGTTCTGGCTATTCTCGGCACAGGGGAGCAAGCGGCCAGCCATCTGGAGGCCAACCTTCAGGTGCGCCCGATCCGGCAGGTCCGGGTTTGGAGCCGTACACCCGGCAATGCCCGACGATTCATAGAAGAACAGGCAGCAGTCCTGCAGGGAGTAGAGGCGTCGGCTGCTGACTCTGTCCGGCAAGCGGTGGAGAATGCGGATATTATCTGTACCGTAACAGCCAGCACAGAGCCGGTTTTGCGGGGGGAATGGGTGAAGGCTGGGGCACATATTAACGCTGTCGGCGCATGCCGTGCGCCTGACCGGGAGCTGGATTCGGCGCTGGTTGCTGCCTCCAGACTATTTGTGGACCGCATGGAATCCGCCCGGAACGAAGCAGGGGACTATCTGATCCCGCTTCAGGAAGGGGTTATCCCGGATACGCATATTGTCGGCGAATTGGGTGAGCTGTTGGAGGGAAGGATTGAAGGCAGGACAGATAACGGCGGGATTACGCTTTTCAAAAGTCTGGGCTTAGCCATTGAGGATCTGGCAGCAGCTCATTACATATACAACCAGGCGGTGCTGAGGCAAAAGGGAGTGGACATCCCATGGTAACGGAAGGGGCAGGCGGTATGGAGGAAAAATTGCAAGAGGGACGGTATGACTTTCACTTGACGGAGGAGCAAGAACAGCGTGCGGCCCGGCTCCATGAGGAGAACATCAACATCGACCTGCTGTTTCAGGGACCGTTGTCTCCCAAGGCCATACCCCAAGCGGTGGCTCAACGGCTGAAGGAGCTTTGCGAGCCTTACAGGGACGAGCCTATGGTCTACAGCCATATGCCCGCTAAGCTTCTGGTCAAGATGATGGCGGCTGGTGAACTGCCCCAGTATAAAGAGGAGTGGTACCGGTCCGGCATTACGGCGGGCAACCGGGAGCTTCACTTAAATGATATGGAGACCATTCTGGACAGCATGGGCCAGGTACAGCTGCAGTTTGACACTGCAGCGGACTGGCTCGTTAAAGCCAGGAAGGCCGAGGATATCCGGGCGGCCAAACAGAGCGGCTGGAAAGCCGGGATTGTCACTGCTCAGGAGACAGATGGGCTGGGCCGGAACCTGGGGCTGCTGGAGACGCTGCACCAGTTTGGGCTGCGGGTGCTCCAGCTTACGTATAATAACCAGAATCTTGTGGGCTCCGGCTGTGCAGAGGCGGCTAACGGCGGTTTGTCCAATTACGGCGTCCAGTTTGTGGAGCGGCTAAACCAATTGGGGATTGTGGTGGATACGGGCCATTGCGGCAAACAAACCACGTTGGATGCCTGCCGGGTATCCTCTGCACCCGTGATCGCTTCCCATACGGGAGTGGAGCGCCTGTACCCTCATATGCGCTGCAAAAGCGACGAGGAGATTCTGGCGGTGGCCGGAACCGGAGGTGTAGTGGGGATTTTTGCCATGCCGTGGTTTGTCCACGGGGACCCTGCGAACACGACTCTCGATCATGTGCTGGATCATATCGATTACGTAGTCCGGCTGGCCGGAGTGGATTATGTCGGCATCGGCACGGACTGGCCCATGAGCGACGTGGAATGGTCTCTTATTTACTTCAAGGAGCATATTGCGCCCCGGCTGGGTTTTGCCAAAGGGGACGGCCCCTCCACCGAAACGGTGAAGGGGCTGGAAACCTACGGCCGCTTCGGCAACTTCACCAGAGGGCTGGTGGCAAGGGGCTACAGCGACGCGGACATTGCCAAGATCATGGGCGGCAACTGGCTGCGGGTATTCGAGCAGGTTTGGGGATAGGAGGCAGCACAAATGACAACCTATTTGCATCACACCATCTTTCATTTCTATTGTGCAGGCATCTATAACGGTAAAATCAGGTTTACGGAAAAAGGAGTGCTCCACGCCAAGGTGGATCCCCGCAGGCGGACGCAAATGCAGGAGCATGTATTGGACCCCCAGGCCAAGTATGCTCTACCGCTGGCCCGTATAGGGGAGCAGCTGGAGGCTTATGCCCGTGGGGAGTGGACAGGGGAAGAGGTTATCCTGGAGCATGGTACGGTGTATCAGCGGCATATGGAATATACAGCGGCGGATGCAGCTGGTGTAGAGCGGACCTCACAGGTGTGGGCCATGCGCGGCGGTACAGCAGTGGATGTAGTCACCTTGGACGGGGAGGTAGTCGCCTTTGCAGCTCCCAACCGGTATGGCCTGGAGCTGATCGTCAAGGCAGGGTGCGAGAGGCTGACTCCTCTTCGGGTATATGAAGACCCGCTGTTGTCCAAGCCGGAATATGGCATCAACGACCTGGGGACATTTATGGTGCCCATGCGGGATGAAGTCAGGCTGGCTACGGATGTGTACCTGCCGGAGGGAGCTCCAGCCGGGACAAGGTGGCCTGCTATTCTGGTGCGGACCTGCTATGACCGCAACGGGCGCAAGGAGCTGTTCCAACGCTGGGCCAATAAGGGCTACGCGGTGGTTAACCAGGATGTGCGGGGGCGGGCGGATTCGGAGGGGGAACTGGTGCCCTTTTACTACGAGCGGGATGACGGCTCCGACACCATCGATTGGATCATTGCCCAGGACTGGAGCAACAGCAAGGTCGGCATGTGGGGCGCCTCGTACTTGGGGTACGTGGTAACAGCCGCCGCCACCAGCGGGCATCCCAATTTGCTGGCGGTGGTGGATGAGGTGAATGTAGGCTCTCCCTTTACGGATACGGCCCGCAAGGGCGGAACGCTCTGCTCCTGGCCGCTTCTTTCCTGGACCCTGGCCCAATCGGTGGGGACGCGGACGGATTTTGATATTTTCGGCGGTGTAACTGTAAATCCAGAAGCGGCGGTGGATGCCCGGCCCATCCGGGATATCCCAAGGCAGATGATCGGCAAGGAGTCAGGGCCCTGGGAGCTGTGGAGCCAGCATCCGGATTATGATGACTTCTGGAAAAACTGCACCTACAGCGAGCTGGGCCATCAGGTTAAGGCGCCGGTGTACGTGATCTCCGGGTGGTATGACGGTGACAGCCCGGGAGTGTCGGAGACCTGGCGGATGCTGACGGAGCATGATGTCCCCCACCGCAAAATCCGGCTGGGCGCCTGGGAGCATAACCCCAACCGGGCCAGGGATTTGGCCAATGTGGCCTTGGGCAACGATGCCGTGGTCTATGACTATGACGTATCGGTGCTGCGTTGGTTTGACCGTTTCTTGAAGGACATCCCCAACGGCATCGATCAGGAGCCGCGGGCTTCCTATTATGTGGTGGGTGAAAACCGCTGGCGGACCTCGTCAGACTGGACTCCGGCGGAGGCGGTGGTGACGCCCTTCTATTTGGGCGGGGACGGCCGGGCCAACTCCTCCCTGGGGGACGGCAGACTGGCGGCGGAGCCGGAGGAACTCTCGCCTGCGGACACGTACATCTACAATCCCGCCGAACCGGTAGCGGACAAGGGGGAGCGGGAGCCGGAGAATATGCGCAGGCATGAGCTGCGCAGCGATATTCTGGCGTATACCGGCGAACCGTTGGCGGAGGAGCTGACGGTGGCGGGCGAGCTGTCGGCGGTGCTGTATGCGGCCAGCACAGGCAAGGACACGGACTGGGTGGTGACCTTAAGCGATGTCCATCCCAACGGCGACTCCATCCGGTTGTCCAACTATATCGTCAGAGCCAGATACCGCAACGGTCTGGAGCATCCGCAGCTGCTGGAGCCGGGCAAGGTGGAGAAGTATGATATTTTCCTACAAAATATCGCTCACACCTTCCCGGCGGGACACCGGATCAGGGTAACAGTCACCTCCTCCAGCAAGTTCGTGGCTTTCCCCAACACCAATACCGGCAACGATCCGTATGCGGACGAGAAACCGCTGATCGTGCGCCAGACGATTTACCATAACCGGGAGTACCCCAGCCATATCAAACTGCCGGTTTTGTACAACAAACATTAGAAACGATTAACAAGTATCCCGTTCTACATTTGAATTGTGACCCTCAAGGAGGCACTCCATTGCTCTGAGCGGGTCACGCTTCATTTGTTGGAACGGGAATTTTTCTTCTATACGGACAATCTTTTGTACCTCGCCGGAGATTGCCCCGTTCTTTTTTTGAACACCTTGCTGAAATGGAATTCGTCCGTGTACCCGCATACCTCGGCGATCATCCGCAGGGAAAGGTCGGAGTGCAGCAGCAGCCGGAGGGCATTCTCATGCCGGACCGTCTCCAGATATTGCTTCGGCGAACATCCTTCATATTCATGAAACAGCTTCCGCAAATAAACAGGTGAGATGCCGTAGGTTCTGGCCAATTCCTCCACGCTCAGGCTGCTGGTGTGCCGGAGTTGTATGGCTTCCTTGATCCTTTCGAAAAGGGTAAAACGGGATTCTTGCTTCCTGCCGGATAAATGCTTCCCGGCGTACAGAAGCATCTCGCTGAGTGCAGCCTTGGAAGCTACCTCTCCACCTGCCGCGGACGGGTTCCAGCCGCGGATAATACGCTCCATCAGCCTGCTTGCCTCCAGCCGGTCCACATTGGCGGCGGGCATACAGAAGGGTAGAGGCAAATGCACAACCGGACTGGTGCTCCAGCTGTCCTCTTTGGGCTCCACCGTCATACATTCAAACCGGATGATGGTGAAGTCCAGTGGTCGTCTTTCACTCGACCGGTATTGCACCTCCATGTCCGGGCGGGCATAGAGCAGGCTTCCTGCGGTAACCTCCCGTTTTTCCCCGGCAATGAACGTGCCTTCCCCTTCGTGGATCCAATAAAGGGTATGCCCGGAGAGATGCTTCCGGCTTCCGCTCCAGCCTCCTTCGGTTGTTCTCCGCAGGATAAAGTAAATATGCAGGTACAATCGGTTGAGATCGACTTGTATCACAGTGGGACCGTCACATCCGTTTCGATTTTTACATAAATCCGTATTGATTTCTACATTAACATAGAAGCCCCGAAAGTTTAAGGTAGAGATATGTGTACAAAAGGAGGGGAGAGCTTGCAGAAGCCCAATATTGTGTTCATTATGTGCGATCAGATGCGTCATGACGCCTTGGGATGCAACGGCAATTCAATTGTAGATACACCCAATCTCGACAAGCTTGCCGAAAGCGGCATCAATTTCGGAAATTCCTTTACACCGGATCCCATCTGTGTGCCTGCAAGGGCGAGCCTGACGACGGCGCTTTATCCGCATAAGTGTACGGGGGTGAAGGACAATTCGGGAGCGATTAAGGAGGGACTGCCCAAGCTTGGAGAGGAATTAAGCAAACGCGGGTATGAAACCTACTCCATGGGGAAGCTCCACTACAATCCCTACCGGGGTCCCGGCGAAGCGAGAACCACACATGGCATCCGGACCACGGAGTTTGCGGAATCCGGCAGAATCCTTAGTAAGTATGATCCCGAGAACCAGATCACCGGGCTGGAGGATTACCATGACTATCTCCATACCGTGGGCTGGGGAGGATATACCCGTGGCCATGGGCTGGGTAACAATGATGTGTACCCGGCTCCGAGTCCGGTTCCGCAGGAGCATTATGTGGACAGTTGGGTGGCGGACCGGGCAATAGCCCACATGCGCGATCATGTGGAGAGGGACAAAGAAACCCCGTTCTTTATGTGGGTCTCCTTCCCGAAGCCGCATTCCGCCTTCGATCCGCCCCGTCCTTATGACAGCATGTATGATCCACGGGATATGCCGGATCCGTCGGGCAGCATTGATATTCTGAAGGATCGGGGCCTTGATAATGAAGTGAAAACCCATTATGGCCATATGTGGGATCTTCTGTCGCCGCAGGCCAAAAAGGTGATCAAGGCTTACTACTACGGCCTGATTTCCCATCAAGACAAGCAAATCGGCAGAGTTATAGATTTTCTCGAGGCAAACGGCCTCCGGGAGAACACCATCGTTGTGTATACGGCTGACCATGGGGAGATGCTGGGGGACTTCGGTTTATATTTTAAGAAAAACTTCTATAACGGCTCTGTCCGCGTGCCCCTTATGATCAGTTATCCTGCGAAGCTTCCGGCGGGAAAAGTATCCGGGCAGCTTGTAGGGCTGCAGGATCTGATGCCGACCCTGCTCTCTCTTGCCGGAGCTCCGCTGGACGTTCCGGTTGACGGCATGGATTTATCCCCGGTATTAATGGAGGATAAAGAGGTCAGGAGCTATTACATCGGGCAATGTGGCGATGATCCGAACCAGCAGTATATGGTCGCCTCGCTGCGTTACAAGTACATCTATCACCAGCTTGGCGGTGTGGAGGAGCTGTATGACCAGCTGCTTGATCCTGCAGAAATGGACAATTTGGCCAAAAGCGGGGAACCCGGCATCGAGAGCGTCATAGAGACGATGCGGACAGAGCTGATTCGTTGGTGCAGGGACAACGGGGACTACGCCATGCTGGAGAATGGGGCGCTGAAGAAGACAGTGTGCAGTCCGGACAAGAATTGGCCGAAACCGGCGAACCCCTTCGGGCGCAGACTCTATTAGTATTTATGCGGAAGATATAGGGAGGGTTAAAGGTATGGAGCAGCTTAAGGGCTGGTCGGTCCGGATGGCCGAAAACCAGTTGAAGCGTATGCCCCGCGTGAAGGACAAGTGGCACTATGTGGATGGTGTGGTCTATAAGGGGCTGGAGCAAATTTACGGGAATACGGGGGATGACCGATACCTCCGGTACATCCAAGACAATTTGGACATGTTCGTTCAGGAGGACGGCTCCATCCGCGGTTATGAACCGCATGAGCATAATATCGATCATATCAATAACGGTAAAGCGATTCTATTCCTTTACCGCCAAACCGGCGCTAGGAAATACAGGGAGGCGGCATATCTATTACGGGAGCAGCTCCGGACCCATCCGCGGACCCTTGAAGGCGGGTTTTGGCACAAGGCGGTTTATCCCCACCAAATGTGGCTGGATGGCCTCTATATGGGCGCCCCCTTCTATGCGGAATTTGCTGGGTTGTTTGGGGAGCCGGAGGCTTTTGACGATGTGGCGAATCAGCTTTTGCTGGCCCGGGAGCACTTGAAGGATGAGGCAACCGGCTTGTATTACCATGCATGGGACGAGCGCAGAGAACAGCCTTGGGCTAACCCGGAAACCGGCTTGTCCGCACACTTCTGGGGACGGGCTGTAGGCTGGTATGCCATGGCGGTTGTGGATGTGCTGGAAAATTTGCCGGCTGACCACAAGGACCGGCAGGCGATAATCTCTATTTTTAACGGTCTGGCGGATGCTCTGTTGAAGGTTCAGGACCCGGAGAGCGGTGTATGGTGGCAGGTTCTGGACCAGGGGCCGCGGGAAGGCAATTATTTGGAGGCTTCGGCTTCCTGCATGATCGTGTATGCATTGCTCAAGGCGATCCGCCTGGGTGTTCTCTCCGAAACCTACCGGGCGTCTGCCGAAAAGGGTTATGCCGGTATTTTGAACAAATTCGTCATCACCCGTAAGGACGGTCTGGTGCACCTGATCCGCAACTGCGCAGTAGCCGGACTGGGAGGGTACAATCCCGGTCAGCCTTACCGGGACGGCTCGTTTGCATACTATATCAGCGAGCCCATCGTCACCGATGACCACAAGGGGATAGGGGCGTTCCTGCTTGCTGCAGCGGAATACGACCGGATGTGAAGCGGAAACCATAAGCAGCAATAAAATATCCTCCATGAGAATCCTTACTTCCTGCATTCTTGTTGCCCCGGAGGGATGTTATACTGGGGGCAAACAGGCAATAAGGATGAGGAAGGCAGGGATCAAGGGATGAAAAAGCATATTGGGGTGGACACGCTCCCCCGGATGGCGGAAAAGCGGATGGCGGGCTTCGGCGGGGCTCATCCGGCGTGGGGGGAGTTTGCGGTGAACAGCAAACATCTGCTGAAGGACGGGGCTCCCTGGATGCCGATTATGGGTGAATTTCATTACAGCCGGTATCCGGAGGCGCAGTGGGAGGAGTCTATCCGCAAGATGATCGCCGGCGGTGTGACGCTTATTGCCACGTATGTATTCTGGATTCACCATGAGGAAGTGCGCGGGGAATTCGACTGGAGCGGACAGCGGAACCTGCGCCGGTTTATTGAGCTGTGTGCTGCGTACAAGCTTCCTTTGTTTCTGCGCATTGGCCCCTGGTGCCACGGGGAGGTCCGCAATGGCGGCTTCCCGGATTGGCTGGTTGCGGAGGACATCGCCCACCGCAGCAATGATCCGTTATATATGGAGCATGTGGAGCGGCTCTGGACGGAAATCCGCAGCCAGGTGCAGGGGCTGCTGTTTAAGGACGGCGGGCCGGTGCTTGGCATTCAATTGGAGAATGAGTACGGCCATGCCGGCGGTCTGAACGGTGAAGCCGGCAAGGCGCATATGCTTGCCCTGAAGGAGCTGGCTATCCGGCTGGGTCTGGAGGCGCCCTTCTACACCTCCACCGGCTGGGGGAACGGGGTTGTGGTGGAAGGAGAGACCCTGCCCGTGCTGGGCGGCTACGCCGACGCGCCGTGGACCCGGAATGTGGAGCCCTTGAAGCCGACGGTGGAATATCTCATCCGCCCGGTATTCCTGGACTCGGATATCGGGACGGATCTGGTGAAGCCCTTGTCACCAGGGGAGTATTCCTACGATGTGCGGACCCAGCCGTATCTGACCGCCGAGCTGGGCGGGGGCATCCAGGTAACCGGCCACCGGCGGCCTCTGCTGGCAGCGGATGATACAGAAGCGCTGGCCTTTACGAAGCTGGCCTCCGGCGCCAATCTGCTGGGGTACTATATGTATCACGGGGGCACCAATCCGGCGGGTAAGCTGACTACGCTGCAGGAATCCCGTGCTAGCGGGTACCCCAACGACGTGCCGGAGCTGTCCTATGACTTCCAGGCGCCCATCCGGGAATATGGGCAGATCTCCGCCGCGTACCGCCATCTGAAGCGGCTGGGGCTGTTCGCGGCGGACTTCGGCCAAGGGCTGGCCGCCACGGCCTGTATCTTCCCGGCGGACTCGTCCCAGTCGCCGGAGGACCCGGATGCGCTGCGCTATTCGCTGCGCATCGGCGAAGACGGAGCCGGCTATGTCTTCGCCGGCAACTACCAGCGCTTCGCGCCTATGGCGGCGAAGCACGGGCTAGAGCTGGCGGTGTCCCTGCCCGGCGGGGACACCTGCCGCTTCCCGGCTGTGAACCTGCCGGGGCAGTCCTTTCTCTTTATGCCCCTGCGCATGCGGCTGGGGGCAGAGGTATTGCTGCACACCGCCAATGTGCAGCCTCTATGCCGCGTCGGCGGTGACGGAATGCCCGACGTCTATGTCTTCTTCGCCCTGGACGGCAACCGCTCAGAGTACCGGTACGCCCGGGAGGGCATCGCCTCCATCTCGCATAAGGGCGGAGAGGTTGCGGAGGGGGAGGCCGGTTGGACGGTCCGTTTGAACGAAGGGGCCACCCGGCAGATCACGGTAATCACCACCGCAGCAGGAGAAACGGTTCACGTGGTGACACTAAACCGGTTGGATGCCGCTAACGCCTGGAAGCAGCAGTCGGCTGCCGGAGGAGAGCATCTGGTATTGTGCGGGGCAGACTGGGTATCCATCCGGCAGGGAACAGCACAGCTTTCCTCGCGGAGCGCCAGCCTCGATATGGCGCTGTATCCGTCGTCATCCGTCGCCGTTGCGGAGGGGGCGGCAGAGCTCACGCAGATTGGCTCCCATGCTGCAGCGCATCCCGCCTTTGCAGACTTTAAAGTCCGCTTCCCGCAGGTGCAGCCAAAGCTAACTGTCCGTGAGACGGAAGCGGCTGCTGACGGGAGCAAAACCTACCTCCTGGAGCTGGACTCTGACCCGTTTGCAGGGGAGGCGGTCCAGGATTATTTCCTGAGGCTGGATTTCCTGGGGGACCGGGCGGATTTCCTCATCAACGGGGCAAAAGCAGCGGACTGGTTCTACAACGGAGAAACCTGGGAGATCGGGCTGAGGCGCTTCGCGGACCGGCTGTCCGGCGCGGAGCTCAAGGTGATGGTTTATCCGCTGCGTGCATCAGACCCCATCTATATGGACATGCCGCCCCGTTTTCCGGCGGATGGAAGCCCCTTATGCGCTCTCGTACAAGCGGAGGCGGCAGTGGAATATGCATCCGTTTTGGAGCTCCGCAACGATTGAGCAGCCCAGGCACTGTGACAGATCGTAAGATTTTATCCGTTTGCAGTTAAATTTTTGCTGTTTAGTTCGCGGCAGACGGTGCTACAATATGAATAACTGTATTTGGCGGAGGAGCTTAAAGCAGCTTCTCCGCTTTCTGCTATCCGGAGGTTCCCATGATCATAAAACGGCGTCCTTTGCTCCAGTACATCCGGCAGCACTTTAAGGTAAAGCTGATAATCAGCTTATCTGTGATTATTACAGTCTGTTCAATGGTAACCGGTTACATTTCCTACCGGATTAATTTGAATCTGTTCGAAGGGGAACTGAGCGACCAGTACCTGAAAACCAGCGGGCAAACCATGGTGCAGATCGGGTACAAAATTCAGGACATCTACCGGATTACGGATTTTATTTTTTTTCACCCGTATGTGGAGCAGCTGATTCTCAATATGCAGGCGGAGGCCCGGGAGCATGAAAGCGCGGCGTACCGCAATTATTTGCTCGAGCGGGAGCTGGCGGAGGTGCTGCTTCCCCTCAAGAGTGAAACCACGCATATCCGGGCGGTGTACATTACGGACGTGCGCGGCAACAACTTGTACTACAGCCAATCCAATATATCGCGTCCCCCCCAGTTCCCGGAATTCTATAAGCAGGTGGAAAAGGGCATGCTCAATTCCTCGGCGGAGATCGTGTGGCAGCGGCTGATGCTTCGGGACGGGCTGGAGCCCACAGGGGAAAAAAGCTACCTGGTGGCAGCAAGGAAGCTGAAATCTACCAAGCAGCATACCTTGTACGGCACGGTCATTCTGATTATCGACGAAGCCTTCTTCGGGGAATCCCTGGATCCGCTGCTTACCGATCAAGCCATGGGGGCCTATCTTTACGATCAGTATAACCGTCTTTTGTACAGCAGGGAGCCACCCGGTTCCCCGGTCTTCCGCCCGGAGCTGGAGGAGGGGGAGGGCACCTTCATCCAAAGCAACAGCACCACCGATTATCTGGCCGTTACCAGTGTGTACGAGCCCCGGGCGTTTAAGCTGCTCAGCGGCGTCTCCCTGTCGGAAATCCAGAAGAAAAGCCGCAATGTCTACAAGCTGGCGCTCATATCCGGGTTTATCAGCATTCTGCTGATGACGGCAAGCGTTTCATTCCTGGGCGGGAAAATGCTCAAGCCTCTGCAGGTGCTGGTGAAGGCTATGCACCGGGTGCGGGAGGGGAATCTGCAGGTGGCCATCCCCAAGGCCTCCGCCGATGAATTCGGCTTCCTGACGGACAGCTTCAACCGGATGATGTCCAATATCGATACACTGATCCAGGAGGTGTACGTCAGCAAGCTCAGCGAGAAGGAGGCGGAGCTGAAGGCGCTGCAGGCCCAGCTAAACCCTCATTTTTTGCATAACACGTTAAATACGATCTACTGGAAAATCATCCTGCTCTACGATGACGAGGAAACGGCTTCTCTGGTCACCAGCTTGTCGGACCTGCTGAAATATTCGTTGGAGCCGGTGACCACACCCAGCACCTTACAGGAGGAGCTGGCCCAGATCCGCAACTATATTACAATTCAGGAGGCCCGCTACGGAAGCGATCTTCATGTGCATATCGGACTGGAGGCAGGACTGGAGGAGGGAGGCATGCAAAGGCTGCTGCTGCAGCCCCTGGTGGAGAATGTGTTCATCCATGCTTTCCGCGATATGACTGGAGAGAAGCGGCTGTCCATCCGCGCTTACCGGGAGGGCGGGGACCTGCGGATTGATATTGAGGATAACGGCTGCGGGATACCGGCGGGGATGGTACGCCGGCTGCTGGCTGAGCAGACCTGCCATAATGAAAGCAGGGAACGGGAAAGCATTGGCATCCGCAATGTGATCAGACGGATTTATTTGGTGCACGGCGGCGCGTACGGGCTTGAGATTCATCCTCTCCTGCAAGGGACGCGGATGAGTCTGAGGCTGCCTTTTCTAACGGAGCCGGAAAAGAAGGAAGGTGAGCAGGATGCGGATTCTGCTGGTGGAGGATGAGCCCATGTTCCGCAAGGGACTGGCCAAGATGATCGGTGGCTTGGGGACGGGCTGGGAGGTATGCGGCGAAGCCGAGAACGGGGAAGAGGCGGAGCAGCTTGTGGAGCAGCTGCGACCGGATCTGATTATTACAGACATCCGGATGCCCTTGATGGACGGTCTGGAGCTGCTGAAACGGGTGAAAGCAAGTCATCCTGACGTGGCCGTCATTGTGATTACAGGCTACCAGGATTTCCAGTATGCCCAGTCTGCGCTGCGGAGCGGGGCTTTGGATCTTCTGGTGAAGCCCTGCAGCAAGCAGGATATTTGTCTGGTGCTGGACAAGGCGGAGGCTGTGGTGGCCGAAAAGCTGGAGCAGCGCCGCCGGGAGCAGAGGGAACAGAGCCGCCGCAAGGAGAATGCTTTGCGGGAGCTGTTTCTGCGGCTGCCCTGCCGTCCTGATGTGGCGGCTGCCCTGGAGCGGGAGATTGCCGGGAGCAAGCTAATCCTGCTGCGGATTGCCGATTATTTTCCCGTTCATAAGCAGTATCTGAAGAAGGATATGCCGCTTTTGCAGTTTGCTGTGCTGAACATCATCGGTGAATTGGCGGAGGTTTACGGGACATCGGGAGATCTGCTTATTATTGAGACAGGCCGGTTCGCCCTGTTCGCACAGCATATGGACAGCCGGCATGAGCAGCTGCTGCGCACCGCCATAGCCGAAAGTGTGCTGAGCTTCCTTGGTTTACGGGTGGAGTCTCAGGAAGCTGTTACCGTGAGCACGCTAAACCAGCTTCCCGATCTCTATGAGGAGTTGTTTGGCGTCCGGAGCAGCGGTGAGAAGGAAGGCGGCGCTTCTTCGCCTGAGGGGGCACGGGAGGGGCTGCCTCTTCCGGACGGGACCGCCAGCAGAATCAGGCAGCAGATGATTTCCGCCCAGCTAACCTCCTTGATCCGCAACGGGGAGACGGAAGGGGTAAAGAGCTGTTTGGAGCAATTGACCGGGGAGGTGTGCGGCTCCCGCAGGGATGAATGGAAGATGGAGGCGTTATCCTTGGCCTTTGCCCTGCACGAAACCGCCCGGCGCCACTTGGAAGCGGAGTATGAGCCCCGCTCCGTCACAGCCCGGATCGGGCTGCTCCATGAATGCGGAGGATTACCGGAGCTCCGGGAGTGGCTGGCCGAGGAGACGGGGCGTTTCCTCGCGGCTTTATCGGAATGGCAGCAGAAATACGGAGGAAGCTCCATCGCCGCCGCCGTCCGCTACATGGAGGAGCACTATGCCGAGCAGCTGACCCTGACGGATGTGGCTCTCCAAGCCCATTTGAGCTCTGCTTATTTCAGCCATCTGTTTAAGAAGGAAACCGGCCGCAGCTTCGTCACCTTCCTGATTGAGCTGCGGATGGAGAAGGCCAAGCAGCTTCTGGCCAACACGGGGTTGAATGTGACGGAGGTTGCCGGGAGCGTCGGGTATGATTTGCCGAATTATTTTGCCAAGCTGTTCAAGCAGTTCAGCGGATTGACCCCGAAGGAATACCGGAAGCGGCATCAGATGTAAGCAGAGCGGTTGGGGTATGCGTGAGATGAAGGGAGGGAACGGATTGGATAAACGATACTCGAAGCGTCGCCGGGTCTATTACGGAGTGGCGGTGGCCGCTGCAGTCTGCTTGCTAGTGGCAGGGACGGCATCCTGCGGAGGGATGGGCCGGGATTCCCGCAAGGCGGCAGTTAAACCGAAGATTACCGTTACCGCCTATGACCGGGCCAATGTTCCCTCCAGCGAAGGCTCCGTCACCAACAACAAAATCACCCGCTGGATCAATGAAGCAGGTCCGGTGAATGTGCGTTTTATCCCTGTGACCCGGAATCAATCCGAGCAAAAGCTGAATGCCTTATTTGCCGCGGGGGAGGCGCCGGATCTGATTCTGGAATATGCCCCGCAAATCAAAAATACCTTCATCGACCAAAAGCTGCTTCGTCCCATCGACGATATGATTGAGCAATACAGCACCACCTACAAGGAAATTCTGAAGCGGCATCCCATCCTGCGGAAGAAGGGAACCGGGAAGGACGGCAGGCTGTACCAGTTTGGCCGGATCAACGAAACCATTCCCATGCGGGGATTGTTTATCCGCACCGATTGGCTGGAGAAGCTGCATTTGGACATTCCGCGGACGACGGAGGAGCTGTATCTGGCGGCCAAAGCCTTCACGGAGCTGGATCCGGATGCCAACGGCAAACGGGATACCTACGGGATTGCCCTGTCCGGCAACTCCGGGGCGATTCTCAATGAGATGTTCGGAGTCACCTATCCGGATTATGTGAACCGTAACGGGGACCTGGTCCACGGCTGGGATAATATCGAGGCGGTAACCGCCTTTAAGAAGCGCATCTATGACGAGGGTCTGGCAGACCGGGAGTTTTGGAACGACAAAAACGGTTACAGGGCCAAGCAGGATTTTCTGAATGGTAAAATCGGCATTTATCTGGACCAGTTCAATGTCCCGTTCGCCTTCTATACGGATTTCTATCTGCCTCTCAAAAAAAATGTGCCGGACGCCCAAATTGATGTGATTCCTTATCCGGTCACGCCGGTAGGGCAATTCAATCCCATCTTCGTCAACCCGATCCAGATGACCGCAGTCGTCAATGCCCAAACCCAGAATCCGGAGGCGGTGATGAGATATGTGGATTTTGCCTCATCGGAGGAATTTATGAAGACCATGTATTTCGGCTTCGAGGGAATCCACAGCCAAACCCAGCCCGGCGGCTGCCCCAAGGTAACGGATATGGATAAATTGCGCAAGGAGTTTAATTTCGGCGCCGGGGATTTCGGCATGCTGACCTCTCCGACTCTTTCGGGAGGCTGTTATTACAGCAAGGAGAAGCTGGATGACAAGGAGCCGCTGCAGCGTTATGTAAAACAAATGTTTGATCGGAACTCGGACTATGTGAACTTCGATCTGGAGGTGGCCGGCCCCACCCATGCGGAGCAGCTGCCGCAGCCTCCCCAGGAGATCCAGGCTATTCTGGATCAAACCACCAGACATGCCAGTGTGGACGGGGATATCTGGATGAAGGCGATTCTGACCCCGGATTATTCTACCCTTGAAGCCCGCCGGGAGGCGGAGGCGATGTGGGAGAAAGCGGGCGGGAGGCATGTGGATGAGTGGTACCGCAGCTTTTATGCCAACAACAGGGACGATTTGATTATGACGGAGGATATTTACCAGATATTCAGAGAACAGCGGGCCTTTCAGAAAAAGAGCCCTATGGACGCTGGCCAAACCAAGTGATACCTGGTTTGGCCTGTTTTTTTGGATTCGCAGCTAGGATGACAGTAGGCATTGACAGCTGTTGCTGCCGCTTCTATAATTGACTTAAAATTAAGTCAAAGATTGAATCGGAAGGGAGCGTCCTATGTCACCGCGGAAAAAAGAGCAGAATGAGCAGGTGCGCCAGGCACGGAAGCAGGAAATTCTGGATGCGGCTTTAAGCGTATATGTGCGTTTGGGGTATAACGGTACGGATATGGATATTGTGGCTGCGGAGGCCGGGTTGGCCAAGGGGTTGATGTATTATTACTTCAAAACCAAGCGGGAGCTGTTCCGGGCCATGTTCGAGGAAGTGATGGACAAGGCTATGGCGTTCCATCACCGGTTTGCTTCGGAATGCGCCGGACTCGGTCCGGTGGAGTGGCTGGCTGCATATACATGGCGGATGTTCGGGCTGGCGGGGAGTGATCCCCGGGTGATCCAGTTTTCCATGCGGCTGCCCTTTGACGCCCACGCGGTATTCGGCCCGGACCAGTGGCAGGAGGGGATGAAACGGTCCGCGGTTCATCTGGAGGCGATTGCCGCTGCAATCAGGAAGGGTGTGGAGCAGGGGGAGATCCGCCAGGTTGATCCGGTGTTTGCCGCCAACTGCTTCTGGACGGTCTATGTGGCCAATCTGTTCCAGTTTACCCGGATGATTGGTGCGGGAGTTACGGGTCACCAATCCTTCTCCCAGCGTGAGGACAGCGGCATGGCGGAAGCGGCCAGAGAGGTGGCGGCCTTTTGCTTCGGTGGACTGGGAGTGCCGGAGGCGCGGTGGAGACCGGCCTTAAGCCGGGCGATGGAGTCAATGGGAGCCGAAGGGGGCGTGGCTGAGGAATGAAGATATTTAAATCGGAAGCGGGACGGCAGCAGGTATGGGAATCCTACAACGGGCTGGTGACGCAATGGGGTGTGGAGGTGGAGGAGGAAGATCTGGAGACCTCCTTCGGAACGACCCATATTATCCGGGCGGGCAGCCGCGACCTCCCGCCGTTGCTTTTGTTTCACGGTGTCGGGGATAATTCGGCCCTGATGTGGGTGTACAATGCCAAGGCGCTGGCGGAGCACTTCCATCTCATCGCCGTGGATACCATCGGGGGACCGGGCAAAAGCCGCCCCAATGAACGCTACAAGCGGCAGGGCATGGACCACAAGCTGTGGTTCGGGGAGCTGCTGGACGGTCTGGGAGTGGAGCAGGCTTATGCGGCCGGTGTTTCCATGGGCTGTCTCTTGGTTCAGATCCTCATGGTTGCATGGCCCGGGAGGATCAAGGGGATTGTCGGCATGGCGGGTCTTCCTTCGCTGCAAAGTGTGAAGAGCCATCCTCTCCGCTCCATGACGGTTTTTTTGCCGGAGGCGTTGTTTCCCACGGAGAAGAATACCAGGAGGCTGCTGTTGAAGCTGTCCGGCTCCAACGCTTCTGTATTTACAGAAAATGAGCTGATCATGCGCCACTACGGCCAGCTTCTCCGCCACTTCAACAAGATGGCCATGACCAAACATCCTCAGAAGCGATTCACGGCGGAGGAGGGCGCCATTTTCTCCGGGAGAGCTCTGTTCCTGGTAGGGGATAAGGACAAGATCGCATATTTTCCAGGCTGCGGGCAGGTTTTGGAGGCGCTGGGGATTCCATACGAAATTTTGCCGGACACGGGGCATGGGATTAATCATGAGCAGGCAGAATGGGTAAATCAGAGCATGATTAAAAATTTGCGACATTTTGGAGCAAAAATTGTTTCGCAATGATACATATTGTGTTAGAATTAAATAGCAGGTTCTTCTTCTTTGGCATATGGAATATTTCTGTTCCTAGTGCCTTTTTTTGTACATAAATGCATATTGTTGTTACTATTAGAAAGGAGTGAATACTAGCTTGAGACAGAAACGAAAATCAGAACGAATCAGCCGGGTTTCCTTAACACTGATCTGCATGATGCTGCTCCAGATGCTGCTGCAGCCCTTCTCCGGCTTCAGCTTTGCAGAGGCGGCGGAGCCCATTGAGGGCTTCAGCATGTTCAAAACGGCGGATAAAACGGAGGTCCAGGTTGGTGAGGAGTTTTATTACACCATCTCCTTCCAGGCCGACAGTCCCACCGCCGTTGGCAAGGACATCAAAATTCAGGATGTTCTGCCGCCCGAGCTCCAGCTGATTTCACCGCCCCCCGGCTGGACCACAAACGGACAGACGCTTACGACCTACGTGGGCCCCAGCTATTCCTTCCGGCTGGAATCCGGCTCCAGTGCCGTCCACCAGTTCAAGGTGAAGGTACGGCCTACAGGCAAGGCCTCCCCGGTAACGGCAGTCAATACGGTGGTGGCCACGGATTTGACCGAGCCGGGACACCGTACAGAAGCAAGCGCATCTGTTATTATCAAGGCGGATCCCAACCCTTCCACCCCAACACCCACCCCGTCTCCTACTCCTGTGGAGGCAACCTATAGCCGGTGGGAAACCTTCAAAACCCAGTTTACAGGCTATGATCCTTCCGTTCCGATTATCGGCGGACCCGTTACATATAAGGTGGGAATCAAAGGTACGGCAGGCACCAATGGCTCCGGCACCCTGAATGATATCCAGCTGGTGGACCAATTGCCCTGGACTCTGCCGCCGGATGTAAAGGTTACCTTTCCCAATGCGGCTCCCGGAGGCAGCACCCGTGTGTACGATGAAGCAGCCAACACGGTGACGTGGAGTGTATACAGCTTAAACGCAGGCCAGACCTTCGAGGATACGATTCAGGTGAACTTCCCGGATTATTACGGCTATGCGGTATATTCTCCTGTTGATCAGGTCAACACTGTCACCCTTGCCACCTACAGCGTGACCGGTAACGGTACGGTTGGCGGCACCACCAGCTCGGTTACGGCCAAATTCGGCCCTCCGGTAGCTGCGGCTCCTTCCTTGTCCAAGTCCGTGCAATACGATTTCCGCTATCCCGGCCAATGGCAAACCTACACCATCAGCGGCATTGCCAATGTGGTGCAGAACGCCAACAGCGCCTTGACCGATGTGGTGCTGGTGGACCGTGTGCCTGCGGAAATGGATCTCACCTCCGTTACAGTGCCTGCGGGCTTGAGCACCCTTGAATTCGAAACCAGTGCGGCACCCGGGGTATGGAAGCCTGCCACAGGCATCAATCCTAACGGTGCGGCGAGGGCAATCTCTATCGGCCCCGGTGTGGGCAGCCCCATCCGTTTGACGGGAGAGGAATATCTCACCGGCTTGAAGTGGACCTTCGCTAAGCTGGATGCCGGAAAAACCATCGCCCCCATCACCCTGGAGGGCAAGGTGCGGGAACGCAACCCCAAAACCTCGGCTCCCATCGTCCACGGCACAACCGTGATTAACCATGCTTTGCTGGATTATAAGCTGCTGGATCCGGTGAACCCCGGCACAGTGCTTAAGGGAGAACAGAAAACCGCCAGCGCCAGCTTCAAGATCAACGAGCCCAAACCATGGCTGACAGTTGACAAAACCTTTGCCACCAATATGACTTACGGGCCTCTGAATCACGTGCCTTTTACTATTAAGGTAGGCAATGATCTGAAGGCCACCGGCCCTTATCATAATCCGGTTATCTATGATGTGTTACCTGCAGAATTCGAATATTACACCGACCCGCTGATTGCCGATCCGGCAGCTGCCCTGGCCCAATCCTACAAGCTGGTAGGCGCCCCGGCAGGGCTGGCGAAGCCCAAGCTGGAGATTCTGCCTCCCGCTCCTGCGTCCTCGGCTTATGCGGGCAGAACCCTTGTGAAGTGGTATTGGGATGAACCGGTAAAGCTGAATCCGGGCGAAAGCTTCCAGCTGACCTATACCGCCAAGGTCAAAGCCGGCACCGAGCAGAACAGCGCGGGGTATGCCAATGATGTCTTTATTACCACGGCCCAACCGGCTACGTTCTGGTATAACGGCGATCCCGACCTGGATGGTCCGGTGCAGGGCGGTCCGAATGACCGGGAGCGTTGGGAGCAGGTGCACGGAGCCATTGCTAATCCCAATCTGCCCTCCGCCAGCAATTACGGATTTTATGTGCATGACCAGGCGCTGGTTCCGATTGTGAAGGTGGCGCTGGTTCAGTCCACCAAGTGGAACAGGGGAGATCTGGATCCGGTATTTGTGGCCAGCGACAACCCCTCCTACGTGGGAGCCCCTGCTGTTCCGGTGCTTCCCGTGGATACGCCGGTAACGCCGCCCTATACAGAGTTCCCGCGCTACAGCGTGAGCTTCGAGGGAGGCACAGCCGACTACAAGGTGGTCATCCGCAACAGCGGCAACACCCGTCTGGGCAAAATCGATGTGCTGGATATTCTTCCCTATGTGGGCGACGCGGCGCTTCGGGTATCGGGTACGGGACTTAGTCCCCGCGGCTCCCAATGGCGGCCCAATCTGGCGGAGGTGCCCCCCTCCGGGATGAAGACCTTTACGTCATCCGAGGCCACCGGAAGCAAAACGGTTCAGTTCAACCTGAACACCTTCTACAGCAAATCCACGGACCAGGATAAGGTGGTCAATTTCACCAACGCCTCCGGCGGCAAAACCGGCTGGGTCCCTCAAGCGGATTTTACCCGAAGCGATCTGTCGGATATCCGGTCCCTGTATTTCGAGATCAGCAACATTACCGGCAGCGACGGCGGCCCGGGTCTGAAGGCCGGAGATTACATTGTGCTGGATTGGAAGATGGATGCCCCGGTTGGTGCGCCCAAGGGCAAAATCGCCTGGAACTCCTTTGCCATCCAAGCCCAGGAAATCAATAACGGCCTGAAGATGCTTCCCACTGCACCCAATAAGGTCGGCTTTATCATCGACCCCTCGGATGCACATCTGCCGTTGGGCGAGATCGGCGACTTTGTCTGGTTTGACAGTGACCGAAACGGACTGCAGAACGAACGGTTTGACGGCGATCCGCAGAAATCCGGGATCAACGGCATTACGGTGAATTTGTACCGGGATGGCGACGAGATGCCCTTCAAATCCAGCAAAACAGGTTATGACAGCAGCGGCAATCCGGGTTATTACCTGTTCCAGGGACTGGATTCGGGCAAATACCGGGTGGAGTTCCTGGTTCCCAATGAATACGCATTGACCTTGGCCAATGCGGAAGGGCTTGACCCGACACACACCAACGGCAATGATTCCAATCTGACAACGAAGCGGTCCTCTTCCGAAGGGCTCACTCATTACCGGACGGATTGGATTACCCTGGGTGAGGCGGAGAAAAACCGGACCATAGATTTGGGGCTGGTGGAAGCAGACCGGCCGGGTTATCCCAGCGCGAAGCTCACGAAGGAAATAACCGGCGTAGAGCAGGGCAGTGCGGCGGATGCGCCGGCAGGGAAGACATACGCAACGGAAGGCAATGTGGTGAAATATGCCATTACCTTCACCAATACTTCGTCCGTAGTGCTGCATAACATCAAGCTGGCCGACCGGCTGGACCGGGGGCAAAGCGGCTTTGTCTTTACCAAGCTGGTCTATGACGGCCAGGAAGCCGCTTTGAACGGCAATGGCCATATCCATCCGGAATTTATCAGTGCAATCAGCAATGACGGGACTGTGGCGGAGCCCTATGTGACCGTGCGCAGCCTCGATCCGGGCAAGACCATCCGGCTGGAGGGGCAATACACGGTTGCCGCGGCGGATGCGGACGGTACGGCGCTGAACAACGAGGCCACCGTCTACTATAATGAGGCTGCGGAGCCGCTGAAGGCTGCAGCAGAGCTTCCCGTAGCCGCTATCCGCGTAGAAAAAACCGGAGATGCTGCGGTAGTCACGCAGGCGGGAAGTGCGGTCAAGTACAGGGTGACCGTAACCAACACCGGCTCCATTACGCTTCATCAGGTGAAGCTGACGGATACCAAGGTGGCGAACCTTCCGGTTATTCCGAAGCTGGAGCCGGGGGAAAACCGCAGCTTCGAGTATGACTATATCGTATCCAGTGCGGACATGGCGGGCAGCGAGCTGGTGAATACGGTGACCGCCAAGCCGGAGGAAACAGTCCGGGGAAGCGATACCCATACCATTCCGGTGAAGGGTAATGGAGGTCCAACCCCAACGCCGACGGTAACGCCGACTCCGACACCTACTGCAACGGCAACACCGACGCCTACGCCGACAGTGACACCCACACCAACACCGACATCGACGGCAACACCGACGCCGACAGTGACGCCGACTCCGACACCAACGTCGGAGCCGACAAGTGAACCGACTAGCGAGCCTACGTCGGAGCCTACATCGGGCACCGGCGGAACACCTTCTCCGACGCCGACTCCGTCAGGATCGCCTGGTACGGAGACGGACATTGATGATAGAACACCACCTCTGGGCGGACCAACTCCGACACCTGGAGCAACCTCCAGCCCGGCTCCGACACCGACGCCGGCCGTAAGCGGCTCACCTGCTCCTACTCCCAGCACCAGTCCGGGCAATGGTTCCGGTGGCGGGGACGAGGTGATCCTGGGAGACGATGAGTCTCCGCTGGGTGGGCCGGGAACAGGCGGCAATACGGCAGGCAGTCTGCCGGTTACCGGTGAGGACAGCAGACTGGTCTGGGAGCTAACCGGCTTCGGACTGCTTTGCCTGGGTCTGCTGGTGCACAGACGGCGCCGCAAGCTATAGCAAGGAGTAAGCATGGAGCAGCAGAACGTTGCTGGTCGATATAAGGCTGTGGAACCGCCGGGAGTTTTTCCGGCGGTTTTTGCTTTGTCCGCCCACCGCTGCGGATACTCGCTCGCCGACAGGCCTCTGGCGCGACCACCCGTGCGAAGCAGTTTCCCGCGGTGGAGAGGGCTCCAACGGGACGACACCGCCAAGCACAAAGGAGCCTTTTTGCAGCAGCAAAGCGACTCCTTCATGTCTTGCCGCCCATGGCGGCGCCGCGACCCCTGAGCTAACGGACATGAGAGTCCCTATTTGCCCCAAAACACACCATTCTAAAATCTAACGGACCCCAGCGCCTCTATTTGAAGGAAACGGGGCCGAGGAGACATCAAAATCAAGGAATAACTGCCGCTGGGTCCGTTAGAAATCCAAATCGAGCCCAACCAGGTAAATAAGAGCGCTGGTGTCCGTTAGCCGCAACAAGCAGCGATGGTGTTAGCACAGAAACCTCGGGGGTAGCGAATAATGGGGCGTCGATAAGGAGCAGTGGGAGAGAAGCCAAATCAAAGTTGGTGGAAAAGCGCCGAAATGAGCGATGGGAGATGCCCAACCAAAGTTGGTTGTAAACGCCGAGAAGAACAATAGGTGTATGGTGCTCCGAGTAAAACTGGTGGAAGAGGGATAATTCGAATAATTGCAAAGACTGGTTAGTTGAGTGTGTGGAGCCTCGATTGTGACTTGTTGCCACTGTTGCGGAACTGAGAGACTCTTAGCCGCACAAAACCGGGTTTTGAATTTCTAGCGGAACTGAGGAGCTCTTAGCCGCCGAACATACCCCGTTAATGTGTCTGCAACCCCCTCTAAGCTGCTCTGAGTTCCGTTAACAGCGGAATCATCCGATTTTGAGGTTCTAAGGTACTCTGAGTTCCGTTAGCCCCCTCCTGCCGCACACCCCGCCCCCCGCAAACTCCCTTCCCCAGCGCACACATCCTGCACCCGTGCAACTTTTCCCCGCCTGGAGATGTAACCGTTGGGAGAAACCGTTATAGTGGAGATAGGAGCCTGACGGAGAGGAGACAACCACATGACAAAAAAATTATCCTATGTTCTCATATTCGCCGGCCTGCTGGTGATGCTGTTCCCCTATGCGCGGGAGTGGTATTATGACTGGCGGCAGGACCGGCTGCTCGGCGAGATGGAGCGGCAGCTGTACCAAGCGGAGGACCCCGCGGCGGAAGCGGCACGGGAGGCGGCCTACCGGGAGTTATCCCAGCTGATGCAGCGGGAGGCACAGGCACTGCCTGGCGAAGAGCTGTCCGCCGAAGCGGCGCTTCCCGCGGATGCCGCCTCATCCACGGCCTCCACCGCAGCGGAGGCACCTGCAGCCACACCCAAACCGACCCCTACGCCCAAACCGGCCATTGCCATTTTGACCATCGAGAAGATCAATCTGAAGCTGCCGGTACTGGAAGGGGCAACGGAGGAGAACATGAAGCTGGCCGCCGGCCATATGGTGGAAACCACCCCCCTGGGCCAAACAGGTAACGCCGCCATTGCCGCCCACAGGGCGTTGACCAAGGGCCGGCTGTTCAACCGGCTGGATGAGCTGGGAGAGGGCGACCAGATTGTCGTGGATCAAAAAGGGGAGCGCACCGTATACACGGTGTTCAAAACCTTTCTGGTGGAGCCGACGGATGTGTCGGTCTTACGGGGGAGCAAAACGGATAAGGTGCTGACGCTCATCACCTGCGATCCTGTGGTCAACGCCACCCACCGGCTGATTGTCCAGGCCAAAGCGGATTGATGCGCCTATATGACGGGACTACATTAGGATTATTCTCTGTTCAGAATCTGTTCAGATAAGAGAGCTATGATGGATAAATAATGCTTGTCCATTATACTTCTTCTTTGAATGGAGGTCCTTACAGTGAGAAAGTCCCGCTTTGCAAGTCATTACCGCTCCAGATTGTGGAAAAAAAGGATCGGCATGTTCATGACAGCCGTTCTTTTAAGCGCCCAGGTTCTTTACGGCATGACGGCTTATGTAGCCCAAGCGGCTGCAGAAATAAGCAATCAAATGAATATTCTGACCACGGCCACCATGGCGGTCTACAATGATGATCAATATACCGAGCCGGTTACCGGAACGGTGTACAAGCAGCAGTCCAAGGTCATTCTGAACTATAATTGGGAGCTTCCCGATGACCATGGCTACAAGGCCGGTGATACCTTCACGTTTGATCTGCCGGATGCCTTCAAGCTCTACAATGATGTGACCGGCCAATTGAAAATGCCGGATGTGGACGGCAATGTAGGCACCTTTACCGCGTATCAGAGCAATCATAAGGTTGTTATGACCTTCAATGATTACATCGAGCAAAATTACGGGGTGCACGGCATGCTGGCCTTTAAGACGGAATTCAAGGAATATGCCGTTACCGAACAGTCGGTTCAAGAGATTAAGCTGCCTATCAACGGCGTTATGGAGACGGTGAGTCTCGTTTTCCAGCCTAAGGGTGGAGCTTTGATCGCCAAGAAGGGCGAGGTGCTAGGCTACAACGCCAAGGATATCAGCTGGACCGTGGATGTGAATACCTCCATGGCCTCGATTGCCGGAGCAGCGGTAGCGGATGTGATCCCTGCAGGATTAGGGGCGCCCCAGGATGTTAAGGTCAATAAGCTGAATGTCACCATGGGCGGCACCGCCGGCACTCTGGGGGAGACCGTAACGGAGGGAGTTTATTACTCCTATAGCTACGATACGGCCTTGAGAACGGCCAATATCGCATTCTTGAATCCCATTGACTCGGCTTACCGGATTACTTTTACTACACCAATAACGGATTTCACCAAAACCTCCTTTGAAAATAAGGCGACTCTGACAGGCACAGGCCCGTCCCTGCCCAAAAGCGCCACAGCTACCGTGAAGCCTGCCCGAGGCGCGCAGCTGGATAAGTCTGCCGGAACTTACAGCCAGAATGATCAGAGTGTGGAATGGACTGTGAAGGTCAACTATGATGAACGGACCTCAGCGGGAACACAGGTGGAGGATTGGTTCAGCGCCAACCAGACGCTGGATGTGTCCACGGTTAAGGTATACCCGGTAACCTTCCCCAATGCCAACGGCACAGGGCCTAAGCAGGGAACCGCGCTGACCGCAGGAACGGATTATACGGTAACGGGCCCCCTGAGCGACCCCGCCCGTCCCGGACAAGCCGGGTTTCGGGTAACCTTCATCGGCTCCATCGACAAAGCGTATAACATCGTCTACAAGACCAAAGCAAGTGGCCGGGTGTATGCGGACAGCGACACGGACAGCAGCCAAACGGTTACCAATACAGTCTATTTTAACGGAACCGAAAAAACAGCCTCCAAAAAGCTGGAGTCCAGCATTTTGACCAAAAGCATCACCACAAGGGACTATAACGCCAAAACCGTCGGCTGGAAAATTACTGTGAACAACGACAAAAAGCCGGACGGCAGCTACTACACCATGCAAAACGCTGTGGTGACGGATACCTTCTCCCTGCAGGGCCTGTCCTTTGATGAAGGCAGCCTGGTGGTCAAGGGAAATAATAATAAGACCCTGGCCAAAGGAACGGATTTCACGTTGGCTCCCAAGGACGGCGATTACGCCAACGGATTTGTGCTTCTATTTACGGTGGACCTGACAGGTCCTTGCACCATCACCTACAGCACGGGCTTCGATCTGGCTAACCAAACTGCCGGGGGCAAAATATTCCCCAACGCCGCCCATGTGGCCTGGACGGAGAACAGCACTCCCCATGAGCAGGCGGTTTCCCAGCCTTTTGACCCCAATGCGTACACCAAAAACAACGGCTTCAAAAACGGAAGCTACAATGCCGTGAAGAAGGAGCTAAACTGGGAGGTTGGCTTTAACTACAACCTGTGGACGCTCCAGAATGCGGTGGTCAAGGATGTGATCGAAGCGCCCCAGAAGCTTATTGGCCAATCGGTTAAGGTCTACGCCATGACCATTGCACCGGATGGCAATACAACCAAAGGTGCCGAGATCACCAGCGGGTTCACGGTTACTCTTCCTGATGCTGCCAACGGAAATACGCTGACAGTGGCATTTGACCAACCGATTACCAAGGGCTATTACCTGGTGTACAAAACAAGCCTGGAGAACGTGCTGGTGGATACCAATGCGTCGGATACCGCTAACCTGTACGACGGGGCGGTACCCAAGTCCGAAAATCTGACTGCATCGGTGAACATTCCCTATACCAATGAATATGTCACCAAGTCGGGAGCCCAAAGCGGGGACCGGATCAATTGGACCATCCATATTAACCGGAACCAATCCACCATCGAAAATGCCGTTATTACGGATACGGGATCAGCCAACCAGATGTTTGTACAGGATTCCTTCAAGGTGTACAACACGGTGGTCAGCCAGAATTCTTCCGATCCCACCAAGGTTAATGTGACCAAAGGGGCCACTCTTTTGCAGAAGGGGACGGATTACACCCTTAATTACAGCCAGGACAAGGATGGCAAGCCTGTATTTGAGCTGATCTTCCTGAATACCATCACCAAACCCTATATTCTGGAATATCAAAGTCTGGTCATTGCCAATAACAATGAAACGGTGTCGAATACCGCCCTGTTGTCCGGCACCAATGTGACCAGCACCAAAACCAGCAATACCACGAATGTTGTGGTTAAATTTTCCTCCGGGGAAGGGACCGGAAGCGGCGGCATCACCAATGCCAATCTTACTGTTGTGAAAAAGGATGCGGCGGATTCCAATGTGCGGCTTGCCGGCGCGGAATTCGATCTGTACCGCAAATCCGGTTCAGGCGAGATTTATGTGGCCAGCGGGAAGACGGATGCTCAGGGCGAAATTGTATTTACCCGGTTGTACGGGGGCAGCTACGTGCTGAAGGAGGTTAAGGCGCCGGTTGGCTACCGTTTGGACACGGCGTCCCACAATATCACCATCAATACCGCCGCGGTTACCACGGTGCTGACCAATGAGAAGCTTCCGTCTGTGACGCCAACACCTACGCCAACGGCAACACCGACGGCTACGCCAACGGCAACACCGACGGCAACACCGACGGCAACACCAACGGCTACTCCAACGGCAACACCGACAGCAACACCGACGCCGACACCGACAGCAACGCCGACAGCAACACCAACGGCAACACCGACACCGACACCAACAGCAACGCCGACAGCAACACCAACGGCAACGCCGACACCAACGCCGACGCCGACACCTGATGGGAATTCAGGCGGGTCAGGGGAGGAACCAAGCACCCCGACTCCCAGTCCCACTGTCAGCCCCAGCGCCAGCCCGACGCCTGCAGTGACGGCCACCCCGACGCCTCAAGCCACCACAGAGGCTTCGGCCAGCCCGTCTCCCAGTGTTACACCGGAGCCTGGAACACCGAAACCATCCCCTACTCCGACACCCTTGACCGAAATTACGGATCAGGACACGCCTAAGGGAGGCTCCGTACCGGTACCGGAGGGAGGAAAGGTGGATATTGCCAAACCCCCGGGGCATGGCACATTGAGCGTGGACGATACCGGCAGCTGGCTGTATACGCCTGACCCTGGATATACCGGGAAGGATTCCTTTACAGTCAATATCGTGGACAAGGATGGCAACGGGGAAGACCTGCTTATCGAAATCGATGTGGAGGAGGTCCCCTTGGGAGGCTTGACCCCAGCGCCGGAGATAGCCACCTTACCCCAAACCGGCGAGGAGCGGAGATTGCTGTGGCAATTGGCAGGAATAGGCCTGCTGGTTGCGGGAGTTTCCCTGCGGAGATTCCGTTTGAAGAAGTAACCCAAATCACAGGCCAAAGAAAGCTGCCGGACAGAGATTCCGGCAGCTTTTTTGTCATTCAAAAAAATGTCTTTCCTGTGAAGGACAGGCTATAGGTACTAGCATATTTTTCTACAACTCTATTGAAAAAATGTCGAATTTCTGATAGATTAAAACCAAAGGCAATACACGATAAATGGCAAACCTGCCGAAAGGCTGGGACGCAAAGCTACAGGGTCTTCCCTTCCCAAGAAGGATGGCAGCCAGCTACCGAATGCAATTGGCTTTTTTCATTTTTTAAAGGCATCACCCAAGCCTACACCGATAACGGCAAACCTGCTGAAAAGCAGGGACGCAAAGCTAAAGGGCCTTCCCTTCGTCAGAAGAATGGCAGCCAGCTCCCGAAGGAGGTTTTTTGTATGCGGAAGTTCATCACGTCTATTGTCGCAGCAAGTATGCTTTTCGCATATGCATCCGCCGCATCTGCCGCATCCTGGTTGAATGACAGCAAGCTCTCGGCCGGATCCATCGGCGTCCAATACCAAGCAGATTCCGGTGCCCGGGTCAAGGTCATGGTTACCAAGGACGGGACAAGCTACACCTATGACTTGAAGAATAACGGAACCGAAGAAAGCTTCCCGCTTCAACTGGGCGATGGAACCTACAAAATTGCCGTACTGGAGAATACCACCGGCAACAAGTACAAGAGTGTATACTCGGCTACCAAAGATGTTGTGCTGGCCGATGCCAACGCCGTTTACCTGAACTCCACCCAAAATGTGAACTGGGCTGCTGCTCCGGAAGTTGTGGCGAAAGCCAAGGAATTGACTACAGGCTTGAACACAGACGAAGCCAAGGTCAAGGCCATTTATGACTATATAATCGGTTCTGTAACCTATGATTATGAGCTGGCTGTCAATGTTGCTACCGGGTACATTCCTAACCTGAGCCAAGTATTGGTGGACGGGACAGGCATCTGCTACGACTATTCCTCCCTTTTTGCCGCCATGACCCGCAGCGTCGGGGTACCCACCAAGCTGATGATGGGCACATCGGAATATGTCAACGTATATCACGCCTGGAACGAAGTGCTTCTGAACGGGGCATGGGTAACTGTAGATACCACCGTGGATGCAGGCAGCGGAAGCGCCGCCTTCGCCAAGGACAGCAGCAAGTACGTTGCCGCTAAGAGCTACTAATAAACAGCAAGGCCGGAGGAGCGATCCCCCGGCTTTTTTTATTTCTTTTTGCGGCCTGCGGCCCGTTCCTCCCGCTCCCATTTTTTGAGGTGGGAATAAGGGTCGAAGGACCATTCGGCCAAGCCGTTATCCCGGTACAGGCCAAAATGCAGATGCGGAGGGAATTTCCCGGAGGTGCCGGGTTTGCCGTAGCCGGAGCTTCCCACCCAGCCGATCACCTGTGCAGGCTTGACCACATCGCCGGTTTTGACCTCCTTGCTGAAGCCGGAGAGGTGGGCGTAATAATGATACACATTATTCAGATCCCGGATACCTACTCTCCATCCGCCGAAGGGATTCCAGCCCATGACCTCAATAATTCCGTAGCAGGTGCTGCGGACTGGAACACCATGGTGGGCGAAGAGGTCGGTTCCCTCATGAATCCGGTCGCCTCCCCACCCGCGGCTGGCGCCCCAGGTATCCCGGTACGAATAATCCGCCCCCAGCGGGAGAGGAAATGCGTGGGTAAACAAATCCAGGGTACCGTAGGCGGCATAAATTTTGGAAAACTGGAGAATCCGTTCGACCGCCCGGTTATTCTGGTAATATTCCCATAACCCGATCCGGAAGTTTTCCTCATCCGTCCCGAATTTGGTAATCTGCCGCGCGAAGGCTGCCAGCCTGTCCAGATCGCTGTTCCGGTCCGCCCGCCCATCCCCGTTTCCGTCCAGACCTTTGCCGCCGAATGCCGCAATCCCTAACGGACTGGTATCCGTCCGGTCCGGATTAGCCAACCCCGCCCAGTCCTCCGGTGAGAAATAAACGGCCACCAGCCCGTCGCCCGGTGTGCGCTTCTTCACAAAGTTCATGGTGCGTTCATATTGATCGGCCGCGGCCAAATCAAACCACCTGATGCCTGTAATGGTGCTGGTTTCCTCAAACAGGGCCTTGCGTTCCCCATAGGCCTGATCGGCCGCTGCAGCGGCCTGTGGAGACGAGACCTCCGCATCTGCCCCTGCCGGTTCCGCAGCTGCAAGCCCTGCCCCGGCCAGCCAGACGAAGGCCGCTGCTGCCGCGAGACCGCCGTATCGGTGCCGCCGTCCCATATGATCGTCCTCCCGCTCCTGGTTTAAGCCAATTTGGCATGTACTCCATGTGTGTGTGCTATACTTAGCATGTTTAAGGGAGTCGAATTTTATCCTGATGGGAGGGACCGGCCTTGGAGCATTCGCACAGACAAGAGCACACCGACGGAGGAATGGTGGTCATTCAGGCCAATCTGGATGACATGAATCCGGAATTTACCTCTTACATAACGGATCTTCTGCTGGCTGCGGGAGCCAATGATGTGTACTGGATTCCAATTATTATGAAAAAGGGCAGGCCTGGCATCATGCTGAATGTGCTGGTAGGCGAAGAAGGCATCGCCGCAATGGAGCAGGTGATTTTTGCGGAAACCACCACACTGGGGCTGCGGTACATACGGGCGGAATGCCACCGTCTTGGCCGGGAGTTCATCCGGGTGGAGACCTGCTTCGGCCCCATGACGGTGAAGGTGGGGTACCACCAGGGGAAAGTGGTGCAGTTCGCCCCCGAGTTCCGGGAATGCGAGGAGGCCGCGCGGCTCCACAAGGTACCCCTGAAGGAAGTATACGAAGAGGTGAGAAGCCGTTACCGGAGCGCGGCGGGACCGCTGGTTTGACGAAAGTCCACAAAAAAAAGTGAATGGATGTCCCGCGGCGACCGGTACAATCGGCCTCTTCGGAAGATACATTCACTTTTTTTGTATTTGGGCTGCCGGATGGCAGTTTAGTGCTTGGTATCGCAGGCAGCTTCTCCGCTCAGGGTCTCCTGTTCATGCGCATGGGGATGGGAGTGGGAATGACCACTGTGATGGTGATCATGGGTATGCTCTTCATCATGGGCATGCGTATGTCCGTGATGATCATCGCCGTGATGGTGATGATGCCCGTGTCCATGCTCATGATCGTCCCCGTGGTGATGGTGGTGGACATGCTCATGGGAGTCGTCATGGTGGTGATGGTGATGGGCATGCTCGTGAACATGCTCCACATGATGCAGCTCATGCTGGGTATGCCACTTGTCCAGATACGGCTCCGTATGACCAATCACTACACGCAGCACATTGGGCTGATCCGCCAGGTCCCGGGTACCGGCTCCATAGCCGATGCTGTCCACGATCATGGACGGCAGGGACATGAGGAAGCCGGTGGCTGCTCCCGCGATGATGCCTGCGCCTGTAGGTGTCGTCAGCTCCATTCGCAGGCGGCTTTCGGCAACGGGGATGCCCCGCATCATCTCCAGGGTGGCCGGAGCCGGCACTGGGTAAAGGCCATGGTCGATGCGGATGGAGCCCGAGCCTAAGGGGACCGGGGAGCTGATGATTTTATCCGCCTCCAGAGAATCCAGAGCCAGCGCAACCCCGATTACGTCCACAATGGAGTCGATGGCGCCTACTTCATGGAAGTGTACACGCTCCACCGGCACATCATGGATTTTGGCCTCCGCTACGGCAATTTTCTCGAAGATGGAGAGCGCCAGGGCGGTAGCTTTTTCGCTGAAGCCGGCCCGGACGATCATTTCTACAATTTCCTTGTAATGGCGATGCTGCTTGGGCGGGTTGGCCTCGTCCAGGAGCACGTCCAGCTTCAGGGCGGAGACGCCCCGTTTGGTCACCCGGGACCAACGGAGGGAAAAGGGGTCCACCGGCAGCTTGGCCAGCTCCTGCTCCACATAATCCTTATCCGCGCCTGCATCCACCAGGGCCGCTAGGGTCATGTCCCCGGCAATGCCCGAAAAGCAATCCAGATACACGATTTTCATAAAGGTGATTTCGCCTTCTTCTCCAGATTTTGTTGGATAACTCCGGCTGCGTAACCTGCGCCAAAGCCGTTGTCGATATTTACCACGGTGACACCCGGGGCGCAGGAATTAAGCATCGCCAGCATGGCGGCAATCCCATTCAGGCTGGCGCCGTAGCCGATGCTGGTGGGGACGGCGATAATAGGCTTGGATACCAAACCGCCCACCACACTGGCCAAAGCTCCCTCCATCCCTGCCGCCACCACAATGGCATCAGCTTCACGAAGGATGCTGATCCGCTCGAACAGGCGATGAATCCCTGCCACGCCCACGTCGTAGATGCGCTCCACCCGGCTGCCGAGCATTTCGGCGGTGATGGCGGCTTCTTCCGCTACGGGAAGATCCGAGGTGCCTGCACAGGCCACGGCCACGTAACCGTTTTTGGAGGGGACGAAGGGCTTTTGGCGCCAGGAGATGGTGCGGCTTACCGGATCATAACGGGCGGCGGGCACATCCTGCAGCACCAGCTCCGCTTGCTCCGGGGTAACCCGGGTGGCCAGCACCCGGTCCACATGCTCCATTAGCTTCAGGAAAATGGCCCGGAGCTGCTCCGGTGTTTTGCCTTGACCGAAAATAACCTCGGGAAACCCGGTCCGGCGTTCCCGGTGCACATCCAGCCGGGCGAAGCCCATGTCCGCCGTGCCGTCCGGCTCCTTAGCCTTCAGCAGCTCCTTGATGTGGACCTTGGCCTCCTCCGGATTCAAATCCCCGGTATGGACCAGCTTCAGCAACTGATCAATATCCATTACTTGGCGACTTCCTTTCTTTGCTGCTTCAGGGACGGAGCCAGCACCTCGTTCATGCTGCCGGTCCGGTATCCCGCCAGATCCAGCGTAACATAGGAGAAGCCCAGGGAGGTCAGCTTTTGATGGATGGCCTCCTTATGCTCCATAACCTTCATGATTTCCTCCGGGAGCACTTCAATACGGGCGATTTTATCATGATGCCGCACTCTGACCTGATAGAAGCCCAGCTCGGCCAGATAAGCCTCCGCCACATCCAGCTGATCGATTTTGTAGCGCTCGATTTTGGTCCCGTACGGAATCCGGGAGGACAGGCAGGCGAAGGAGGGTTTATTCCAGGTAGTCAGCCCCAGCTCCTTGGAAAGCTGGCGGATGTCCGCCTTGGTCATGCCGGCTTCCTGCAGGGGGCTGCGGACGCCGCGTTCATTTTTGGCCTGGAGGCCGGGACGGTAGTCTCCCAGATCATCCATGTTGGAGCCGTCCACAATATAGCTGTAGCCCTGATCCTTGGCCAGCTGCTGCAGATGGGTAAACAGTCCCGTTTTGCAGTGGTAGCACCGGTCCGGATTATTGGCGACGAATTTCTCATTCTCGAATTCCTTCACCTCGGTTTTGATGAGACGCACACCCATCTCTTCCGCCAGTGCCACGGCTGCATCGAATTCACGGCTGGGGAAGGTTTCGGAAGCGGCGGTTACCGCCAGCACCTGGTCTCCGATTTCCTGCTGGGCTCTCTTCAGCAGAAACGTGCTGTCCACCCCGCCGGAAAAAGCCACCAGAATGCGTCCCATACCACGCAGGATATCGCCAAGCAGGGCGTTCTTTTCCTCGATTGACAAAGCTTTTTCCACTTTCGATTCCCTCCGTTCGAATAACGGCTCCTTTGAAGGAAGCCGGCGTGTGATTGCGGTATGATCTGTAAATAAAACAGGTTCAGATTTCTATTTTAGCATACATTCGGTGTCATGTCTGTTGGACCGGATGTGTTGCAGGCAGGATTTTGGCGGGCCAAATCTGATGCAGGTGGAAAATTCCTTTTCGTGTTATAATAAGAAAAGTCCGCCTTTCGGAAGGCTGGTTGACATATTCGTGCACAGCGGGGCCGCATCATGGGGTTTCCGGTGTGTTTGACATAGCGTATAGCAAGAGATGGTGAAGGAGGCAGCGGTCTTGTATCATATCGGGGGCAATACCTATTCAGTGGTCTTGGACCATAAGAACGGATGGAACTATGAGGTTTTTCGGGACAGGTACAGCGAGGTGCTGGACCGGTATGATTTTATAGTGGGGGATTGGGGCTACAATCAGCTCCGGCTGAAGGGGTTCTTCAAGGAACCTAACAACAAGGGGAGCAAGGATGCGTCCATTATGCTGCTCCATGACTATTTGAATGAATACTGCAATTTTGGATGCGCCTACTTTATTATCGAAAAGCTGGCCTCCCGCAAAAATGCCGAAGGCCGTGAGGACGGCGACGATTCCGAAGGGGATGGGGAAAAGCCGTATGAGGCGGAGCGTCCGCGGGAGTATGAGCTGAAGCCCCGGCATCAATACCAGCGCAAGCAGCAGGAGCCTGCTGAAGCCCGGCAGCGCGGAGGGCAGGAGAAGTCCACTGCCACGGTCCACGCTGTGGGCGATGGCGCGCGCAGGTCCGCTAACCAAGAAGGCGGAGGACGACGGGACGGGGAGCGGGATTTCCGCAGCGGGCAAAAGAGTCCCGACAGCCGCCGCGGCCAGGATGGTCCGCGTAACAACCGTGACCACGGGGGTGGTGGCAAACCCCGGGGTGAAGGCGATGGAAGCCGTCAACGGGAGTTCGGCGGCGGTAAACCCCGCGGCGAGCGGGAGAACAGCGGCCGCGAGGGCGAAGGCGGCAGGCAGCGGGAGCAGGACGGCCGCCGCCGGGAATCCCAGCAGGATTCCCGCCAACGGGAGCAGCAGAACCGCCCCAACCGTGACCAGCATGCCGGCGAGCGGAAGCAGCAGGGGCAGCAGAATCAGGGTGAAAAGGCGAAGCAGCATCCTCCGCGGAATAAATCCGGCGGTGGCGGCAGCGGCGGAGGCGGCGAGCAGCAACGCAACCGTGAGAAGGACCGGGAGAAACGGAATGACCGGGACCGTGAACGGGAAAAGGGGCGGGCTGAGCCCCTGGTATAACGGATGATTATGAAGAATTAAAATATTTTCCGTGACGTAATTGCCCGGGAAATGTGTCGAAGCCCAAGACAGAAGGCGGCTGCCTTCGGAGTCTTGGGCTTTTTTTGGTTTAGGCGTGCTGCCTATCCGGATGGGTGCTGGTCAGCAGAAGGTAACGGACTCAGGGGCCGCTAAATAGCGGAAAATCGCTGTTTTGTTGAACTAACGGACCCGGCAGCCGTTAATCGTGCGACAATCGACAGTTTGGCCGATTAGTGAAGCAAATAGCGTATCGTGTGTCCGCGAAAATTTATAAACAGGCCATTTCGGGAGATTAACGGCTCCTCAGTCCGGATAGAAGTGTGCAAAATCGCCCCGCTCGAGGTTCCTCTGTGCAGAAACCTGACGGGGCGGCCCCAAACCTAGTTGAAGTCATGTCCGATAAAGGCCTCCCGGACCCGGCTCCAGAAGGGGAAGGGGCGGAAGCGGGCAAAGCGGATGGTTTCCTTGGACACCTGGCACCGGATGGAGGTAACCTGGTTCTCCTGAAATGACAGATGGTCCAGAGTAATCAGAAACCGCCCCTCCGATTTCGGATAAATGTCACAGTGATGATGCTTGGGCAGGATCATGGAGGAGCCCAGGGTCCTGTACACCCGGTTGTTGATGGAGGAAATTTCAGCGATTTGCAGGGCCTCCAGGGAAGGGTGCAGGATGGCGCCGCCAAGGCTTTTGTTGTAGGCGGTGCTGCCGCAGGGGGTGGAGATGCAGATGCCGTCCCCGCGGAAGGTTTCGAACGGCTCGTCATTTATGTTCAGTTGGGCAACCAGCGTAGAGTCGATTCCTTTGATGGTGAACTCATTGAGGGCCATGAAGGAATGCGCTTCCCCCGCAGCCTTGACGACCTCCACTTCCACCAGCGGATAGGTGACCAGCCGGAGCTTGCTTGCTTGGGGAGGGGCATTCATCAGGGTGATCAGCTGGCTGATTTCGCCGGGCATCCAGTCGGCAAAAAAACCCAGATGTCCCGTATGAATTCCCACAAAGGAGGCTGTAGCCAGATTTCCGCGGAATTGGTGGAATGCCTGCAGCATGGTCCCGTCACCGCCGATGGACACCACAAAATTTGGCTCGCAGCGGCTTTCGGTCATGCCATGGGCGGCCGCCAGAAGATGAAACTCCTTCACGAGCTTGCATGACTCCTCATCGCCCCGGTTGACAACAAAGTAATTCAAAACAGTACCTCCTAAGGGTTTTGCCGCCAGGCAAAACCAGCATCGTAAGCATCGGCTTGGGTTTGCTATCGGGCAAAACCAGCGTCGTAAGCATAAGCTTGGACTTACCGCCAGGAAAACCAGCATCGTAAGCATCGGCCAGGGTTTTGCCGCCGACCAAAGCCGTAAACTACCCTCATCATAAACTTTTTGCCTCCGCCAAGCAATGCAGTTCCGTTGAAATTGTCTTCTCCAAATCGTTTGCTGTTGTTACTGGAGAACTTGCTAACCGTCTGCCTCATAACGATATGATGGTGTAATGGAACTCAGCAGCTCTTAACGGGCAAAATTGGTCAGATGCAGGCGCTAACGGAATTTAAAGTGCCTTAGGAGGGGATTCGAGACAAAATTGGTAACTTGGCGAAGGCTAACGGTCGCTGAGTTCCGTTAAAATTCAAAAATGCCCGAATCCGCCGTCTAAGCGTCGCTCAGTTCCGTTACATTCCGGTACGGACTGAGAATGTGAAAGTGCTAGCAATCCCCACCACTAACTCGCTTACCAGTCAGCTTTCCATCCGCCTTCAGCGATCCCCCCATGCCCACACAAAAAAACGGATGCTCTGACGATGATTCATCAGAGACATCCGTTTAAGCAGCTCCACCAGACGGCCGTGGTTAGCAGTTCTACCCTCAGCCTGCTTTACATCAGCTGGACCGCCAGTCTACAGCATCGTTACCTCGTTCATTTCGAAATCATGGGCGAAGTCCGGGCTGATGGGGCGCACCCGGAGCTGGAAGTGCGGCCCGTGGCGCAGATGCGCCGGGAGCCGGCCTTCGAACTTGTAGGTGCCGGGGGAAACAGCTTCCCCAAACAGGGAGAAGGGCACCACCACCGGAACCCATGCGCCGTTCGCCTGCTCCTCCCAATACAAGGCCTCCACCGCTACGTCCTTATACCAGATTTCGCCCAGATGGACGATCACACCGATGGTTTTCAACAGGCGTTTGTCCAGAGACTCGGCAAAGCTGACCGGCGGATAAGGATCCTCAACGCCGACGATTTTCACCGCCCACCACTTGGTGCGGATAAACCGTTTGTAATCGGCCATCCGTGTGGCTGCCGCGTAATTATCCGCGCTGAAATGCAGCGAACGGTCCATAATTTTGGTGTAGTACAGATTGGTGTAGTCCTGCACCATCCGGTCCGTATTGTACTGGGGCGCCAGGGTTTCGATGGAATGGACCATCCGCTTAACCCATTGGACTGGAACCGCAGCCTGCTCCTCCCGGTTATAGTACAGAGGCACAATTTTCTTCTCCAGCACGCTGTACAGCGACTCCTGGTTCTCCTTCTCCTGAGCCTCCTCGTCCGCCCTATTATCAGCGTCGATGGACCAGCCGTTTTCCCCATCGTACCCTTCCTGCCACCAGCCATCCAGCACGCTGAAATTCAGTACACCGTTCAAGGCCGCTTTTTCGCCGCTGGTACCGCTGGCCTCATAGGGCCGTTTAGGGTTGTTAAGCCATACATCCACCCCTTGGACCAGGTAGCGGGCCATATTCATATCGTAATTCTCCAGCAGCACAATCTTGCCGCGGAAGCGGTCCGTCTGGGACAGCTGATAAATATCGCGGAGCAGCTTCTGTCCGGGAATATCCGCGGGGTGAGCCTTCCCGGCGAAGATAAACTGCACGGGCCGTTCAGGATCATTCACCAGACGGTCCAGCCGCTCCTGGTCCCGGAAGATCAGCGTCGCCCGCTTGTAGGTGGCGAAGCGCCGGGCAAAGCCGATGGTCAGCACATCCGGGCGTAAAAAGACACTTCCGCTGTCATCGGGCTGGCCATTGCGCCGCCGCTGCTCCTCTACGTTGGTTTTGGCATACAGGATGAGACGCTCCTTCAGGCGCTGCCGGATATCCCACAGGGTTTCCTCCGGTGCATCCGCCAGGGCAGCCCATTGTTCCCGGCCGCTTTGGTGAGTCCGCCAGTTCTCCGGCAGATAACGGTCCAAGAGCTCCTTCCACTCCCGGGCCATCCAGGTGCGCAGGTGAACCCCGTTGGTCACATGTCCGATGGGAATTTCCGAGGCGTTCAGATTGCCGTGGAAACCCTTGAACATATCCCGGGAAACAGCGCCGTGCAGCTCGCTTACACCATTGCGCATAGTGGCGGTGTTCATGGCCAGATAGGTCATGTTGAACACATTTTTGCTGCGGTCCAATCCCAGCTCGACAATGGCCTGCCGATCCGCGTTTAAGGAATAAAGCAGCTCACCCAGATAATGCTCGAACATCCCCACAGGGAATGCATCATGTCCCGCGGGAACCGGTGTATGGGTGGTAAAAATCGTGCTGGCCCTTACCATCTCCAATGCTGCAGAGAAGGGTAACCCGCCCCGGATATGCTCCCGGATGCGTTCTAAGGACAGGAAGGCGGCGTGGCCTTCATTAATATGGTAGACATATGGATAAAGCTCCAAAGCGCGGAGGGCCAGAATCCCGCCCATACCCAAAATGATTTCCTGCTGGATCCGGGTATCCTGATTTCCCCCGTAAAGCTGGGCGGTGAGGGAACGGTCATCATAGCTGTTGCCGTCTACATCCGCATCCAAGAGATACACGGGAACGTTGCCAACCCGGACCTCCCAAACCTTCAGCCGTACAGCCCGGCCGGGCAGCTCCACGAAAACATGGACCTCCTCGTTATTCCGGATGGCCGGACGTACCGCCAATTTGTTGAAGTCATAGGTAACCTGCTCGGAAATTTGCGTGCCTTGGTGATCGATTTTTTGGTTGAAATAGCCGCGTTTGTAAAGAAGGCCCACCGCCACCAGGGGAAGTCCCAAATCACTGGCGGATTTGCAGTGGTCCCCGGCGAGCACACCCAGGCCGCCTGAATAGATAGGCAGGGACTCATGGAAGCCGAATTCCGCGGAGAAGTATGCAATGTGCCGGCCAATATGCTGGGGATAGGTTTCCTGGAACCAGGCCTTACGCCCGGTATAGGCATCCCAGGAGGCGATTACTTTTTCGTAGAGGTCGATAAACGCCTCGTCACCGGCCAATCTGGCCCAATCCTCTGGAGATGTTTCGAGCAGCATCCGAACGGGGCTGTGGTAAACCGTCTCCCATTTCACTGGATGAATGGAGCGGAAGAGCTCCAGAGCTTCTTCATTCCAGCTGAACCATAAGTTGTAGGCGAGTTCCTCCAGACGGGATAAGCGTTCGGGCAACAGAGCGGAATATTGGGTCATGATTGCCACCTCTCTTTGGTTTGGTCAAACGGAAGCTTTCTCCATTTTACCACAGGGGTGGAGGAAATTTCTTCTTTAAGAGGATCATTGCCGCTTCAGCCGGAACGGCGCCTTACAAAACGGACGGCCAGCAGATACACAAGCAGCACACCCGCGATGGCGTAGCCGGTTTGCCACACCAAGCCAGGCAAGGGGCCGGGCTCCAGCCAGCGGACGCCGCCGGGTGACCCAAGCCGGGCCAGGGCGGGAGCCGGCTCAGGCTTGAGCCAGTTCCATAGGAACAGAACGGCGGCGAAGGAGAGGAGACCGTGGGCCAGCCTGGCCAGAAGAAACGGCCCGTAGCGGAGATCGGTCTTATGCAGCAGGCTGATAATCTGGGCATGGACCGACAAGCCTGCCCAGGCCAGGACAAAGGCGCCACAGGCTGCCTTATACACCAGCGGGATGGAAGCGGAGGCACCGCCTGCCGCTTTGGCCCCCAGGGTAACCTCGAAGCTCCCGTCCACCAGCGATTGGGACAGCTCCCGGGGGACACCCGCCAGCCCCAGCAGGCTGCCGAAGGTATCCTGGATAAACCGGAGCACCTGCGCGATGGTAAGCACCTCCAGAATGGTGGAGGCAAACACCACCAGGCCGCCGATAACGAAGATCAGCTGGATGGCGGCGTGAATCGCCTGCTGAAGCATCATCCCGAAGGGCCGTCCGTCCATCAGCCGTGCTTCGTGCATCGCCCGGAAGGAGCGGGCTAAAAGCCGTCCCTTGCCTTGGACCTGTGCAGGCGGAGACATCCGGCCTCCGCTGTGGAACCGCATCAGGAGCCCCAGCAGAATCGCTGTCCCGTAATGGGCGGCACCCAGCACCAGCGCCAGACGGGCATCGTGGAAAAAACCCACGGACACGGCGCCAATGAGAAAAATGGGATCGGAGGTGGTGGCGAAGGATACCAGGCGTTCACCCTCCTCCCGGTTAATCAGCTTATCCTCCCACAGCTTGGCCGTAAGCTTGGCTGTCATGGGATAACCTGAGGCAAAACCCATGGTCATCACAAAACCGCCGATACCGGGAACCCGGAATAAGGGGCGCATCAGCGGGTCCAGCAGCGACCCGAAAAAATGAACGATGCCGAAGCCCAGCATTAGCTCCGCCAGCACCAGAAACGGGAAAAGGGAGGGAAACAGCACATCCCACCAGATCAGGATGCCCCGCATGGAGGCGCCGATCACCTCATTGGGGTAAGCCAGCAGCATGGCCAGAAACGGGACAATGAACAGAGCGGCTGCAACCAGGGGATTCAACGGAATGAAACGGCGCATACAAAGCCTCCAAGCATGTACAGGATACTTTATGTTTATGAAAGATCAACAAAAGACATGTCCGAAGGCAGAGGCGATTTGGACGGGATTATGGTACAATATTCAAAAGTAATTCAAGAATGCTGCAAATTTGTCAGCAAGGGGGAACGTAACGGAATGGAAGGTGTAAGTCCTCTTTTTCAAATTAAGGTATCCTGCATCTGCTGCGGGCATGTGTTCATGACCTCCAGAGTCCGGCCAAGCTTCAAGAAATCGGCGGGTACGGAAACGGATTTTAACATTCTGTATAAAGTAACCAATCCTGAATATTACGTGGTTCGGGTATGTCCCCAATGCGGCTTCGCCACCACCGAAAGCTTCAGCGACAAGCTGACTCCGGCACAGCGGGAGGAGTTCGAAAACCGGGTGCGGATCAACTGGGTTGTAAGGGATTACGGCGGGGAACGCACATGGGAGGATGCGCTGCAGTCCTACAAGCTGGCTCTTTTGTGCGCACAAATTAAGGAAGAGAAGGTCAGGCTCATATCGGGTCTTTTGCACCATATTGCATGGCTCTACCGGGAAAAGAAGGATGTGGAGCAGGAACGGCGTTTCGTCCAATTCGCGCTGGATTCATATATACAGGTTTACGAAACGGAAAAGGATATCAACAACGCCCGTCTCATGTACCTCATCGGGGAGTTGAACAGGCGCTTGGGCAATTACCACGAGGCGGTCAGATGGTTCTCCAGGGTCATCAACGACAAGAGCATCATGGACTCGGCCATGATCCGGGCCAGCCGGGAGCAGTGGGTAGTCACCCGCGAGGATATGCTGAACGCACGTATGGAGCTGCCGGAGGAAATGCAGAACGGCAAGTAATGCGCCGCCGTACACACACATAAAACAAACAGCCTGACGCATCCCTTCGCAAAAAGGGGCGGCAGGCTGTTTTTGTTGATCGGCTTTACCGTAGCTTTCGGTCAGCCAGTAAATAGTCGCGGTCCGTATCCACAACAGTGAAGGAGCCGTGGCAGCAGGGAAACACCAGCAGCCGCTTGCGGCCCTCATGGATCGGCAGCAGATCCTTGACCTTCAGGGGGAGAATGACCCGCTCCGCGCTGCAGAAGGGGCAGCTGTCCACATAGACATCCTGGCGGAGGGTTTCGTAGGGCCATGTATGGGAAAAAGGAATCATTGCGGCGGCACTTCCGGTTCCGGAGCCGCGGAGGCGGTGCCGTCCGCCTCCTGGTCCTGCTGCTTGGCCAGCTCGGCCAGCTTCTGCAATAGAATATGCTGGGGCATATGCATCAGATGCTCCAGCGGCACCTTCAGCATTTGGGAAAGCTTTACTGCGGTTTCAGGCGATATTTGCAAAGGCTTCACGGAGCATCCGCATCCTTCCCCACGGAGATTTCATCGATGTGGCTCTTCAATGTACGGGCTGATTTCCGGAGAAGCTCCTGCTCCTCCGCACTCAGCTCCAGGTCAAGAATCTCCCGGACGCCGCTGTGGTCCACAATACAAGGTACACCCAGGTAAACCTCCTCCAGATCATAATGCCCGGAGATGAGGGTGGATACCGTCAATACGGACTGCTCGTTGCGGAGAATCGCCGCGCAAATCCGGTCCAGTGCCAAGGCGATGGCATAGAAGGTGGCGCCTTTGGCGCTGATGATTTCGTAGGCGGCATCCCGGGTATTCTGGAAGATCTCCTCCTGCCTTGCACGGGGAATATCCACCTGGAGGCCCGCCACATTGGCCCGGCTCCAGACCGGAAGCTCGGAGTCTCCATGCTCGCCGATAATATGGGCATGGACGCTGCGAGGGTCGATATTCAGCTCTTCGGCGATGAGATAACGGAAGCGGGCGCTGTCCAAGAGCGTGCCCGAGCCGATAACCCGGTTAGCGGGCCAGCCGGATTTTTTCCAGGAGAAGTAAGAAAGGACATCCACCGGATTGGTGGCGATCAAAAGAATGCCCGTTGTATTGTATTTCGTGACATTTTCAATTATGCTTTCGAAGATTTTCACGTTGCGCTTCAGAAGGTCCTGGCGGGTTTCCCCGGGCTTCTGCGCGGCTCCGGCCGTTACCACGATGATGTCGGCTTCTCGGCAGTCCTCGTAATCCCCTGCCCACACCCGCACATTACCCACAAAGGGAAGGCCGTGGTTCATGTCCAAGGCGTCGCCGCGGGCTTTGTCCTTGTTCACATCGATCAGCACCAACTCGGACATCCGCTTATGCAACAGCAGGGTGTACGCAGTTGTGGAGCCTACGGCGCCAGTGCCGATTACGGCAATGCGCGTCGCTTTTGCGCTTTTATCCGGCATCTCTCTCACCATCCCATTTTGGAAGAATTAAACTGTGTCGGTCCAGCAGACACAAAGAGTTGCTTTCATTTAAGCATAAGAGGTGACAAAGCCGCAAGTTTTTCCATAATGCTCCGGCATTCGCGTGAGTATTGCCCTCTTACCATTACCATACCCGAATCCGCCGGATTCAACCGGATTGGAATGAGGCGGAAAGGTTGGGTATAACCCATTTTTACCCAGGATCTGCTTCGCATTGAGGGCGGGATTGTGGTTTAATGAAGGTATTGCAGCTTTACACTATTTTAACCGAAGGAAAGGTGTACATACGATGAAAATGGGATTGCCGCAAGTCTGGAATATGGACCGCATTTTTGAAGGAGGCAGCGCCTCCTCCGAGTTTGGCGCATTCGTGGAGGAAACCGACCAATTGGTGGCCGAGCTGGCCCGCAAGCTGAAGGGCGGAGAGCCGCCTGCCAGCAAGGATGGCGCATGGGGGCTGATGGAAGCTGTCTCGCTGATGCAAACCATTCTGTTCCGCGTCCGGGAATCGGAATCCTTTGTAGGCTGTTTGGCTGCGGCCAACACCTCCGACAAAAAAGCGCTGCAGCTGGACGGCCGCATCAAAACCCAACTGGCCGCTTACCAATCGGCGCTGACCCAGCTGGACCGGATTCTGAAAGGGATCGAGGATGATGTATGGGCCGAGCTGAAGGGGATTCCGGAATGGGATCACATCGCCTTCAATCTGGATGAGCGGAGAACCGCCGCGCGGGAGAAGCTTCCGCCGGAGCAGGAGGCCTTGGCTGCCGATCTGGCTGTGGACGGTTATCATGGCTGGAGCAGCATGTATGATACCGTTGTCAGCCACTTCTCCATCCAGCATCAGGAGGATGGCAAGGACCTGAAGCTGTCCGCCGGACAAGCCTTTAACAAGCTGCATACCGGTGACCGCAAGGTTCGGGCGGAGCTGTTCCGCAAGTGGGAGGAAGCTTGGGGGGAGAAGGCGGATTATTGCGCAGACGCCCTGAACCGTCTCGGCGGCTTCCGGCTGCAGCTGTACCGCCACCGCGGTTGGAATTCCATTCTGAAGGAGCCTCTGTCCGTGTGCCGGATGAAGCCGGAAACTCTGGACGCCATGTGGGATGCCGTTTCCCGCAGCAAGGAGCCGGTGAAGCGTTATCTGGAGCGAAAGGCGCAGATCCTCGGGCTGGACCGGTTGGCCTGGCATGATGTCCCTGCACCTCTGGGCGAAACCGCTAAACATATCTCCTATGATGAAGGCGCCAAGCTGATTGTGGAGCAATTCGGACGCTTCAGCCCGAAGATGGCCGAATTCGCCCGGACCGCTCTGGAGGAAGGCTGGATTGAGGGCGAGGACCGTCCCGGCAAACGCCCGGGAGGCTTCTGCACGTCCTTCCCGTTGAAGCAGGAAACCCGGATTTTCATGACCTACAGCGGCACGATGGACAATGTTTCCACCCTTGCCCATGAGCTGGGCCATGCGTACCACCAGCATGTGATGAACGATATGCCTGCGCTGGCCCAGGAATATGCCATGAACGTGGCCGAAACCGCCTCGACCTTTGCCGAGATGATCGTCAGTGATGCGGCGCTGAAGCTGGCGGAAGACAAGGAAGAGAAGATTGCCCTGCTGGAGCAGAAGATCCAGAACACTGTGGCGTTTATGATGAATATCCATGCCCGGTTTATCTTTGAAACGCGCTTTTATGAAGAGCGGAAAAGCGGGCTTGTATCCGTGGAGCGCTTAAACGAACTAATGCTGGAGGCGCAGAAGGAGGCTTATTGCGGAATGCTGTCGGAATACCACCCGCATTTTTGGGCGTCCAAGCTTCACTTCTATATTACCGATGTTCCTTTCTACAATTTCCCCTACACCTTCGGGTTCCTCTTCAGCTCAGGCATTTATGCCAGGGCGCAGGAAGAGGGCGAGGAGTTCGGCGAGCGGTATGTGGACCTCCTGCGAGACACCGGCAGCATGAGCGTGGAGAATCTGGCAGCCAAACATCTGAATGTAGACCTAAGCAAGCCGGAATTCTGGCTGCAGGCTATTGAGCTGTCCCTGAAGGACATCGAGGAATTTTTGGAGCTAACGGATCCTTCCTGACCCATTCGTTTCATTTTTCCCTATTCCGGGTAAGTAGTTCTTTCCGTTAGTTCTTTCCACACTTCCGCGCCTGTTGAATATGGGCTAACCTTGTAGTATCAAGGTTTTTCATGTTTGACGGAATTTAGGGATAGCGGGGTGAAAAGGGATGACACTTGCGAACTGCAAGCATTGCGGAATATTGTTCTTAAGAGGGAAAAGCGACTATTGCAGCGAGTGCCAAACTTCTCATGACCGGATGTACATGAAGCTGCGGGACTACGTAAGAAGCCATCCGCAGAGCACCGTTATGGATGCCCACGCCAAAACGGGCATTCCCGTTTCCAAGCTGCTTGAATTGGGCAGTGAGGAATTTACGCCGTTCTCCAGATAAGGCGTTTGATCTGTCACCCGTTGGAGTCACTTTAGGATGGAACCGATAGCATGAGGCGAAAGACCTGGTTTTGGGGTGCCTGATAGGGGCATACCACAACCAGTGACCCGCAAAAAAAGAAGGACCGGGAGTGATCCCGGCCCTTCTTTTTTTTGTACTGCTGCGGCAGAAGTCCGATTAGCGGGCGTTGCCGGAAAGCTGCTGCTCGGCGATTTGCACGAGCTTGCGGGTAATATGACCACCGATGGCACCTGTGTCACGAGTAGCCATGAAGCCGTAGTATCCGTCTTGAGGAATTTGAATGCCCAGTTCTTGCGCTACCTCATACTTCATTTGATCCAATGCCTTGCTGGCTTGAGGCACTACGAGTGTATTGCTGGAACGACTTTGTCCTGCACCCATTATTATCACCTCCGTTTGATGCTAGTATGGTCGCGGAGGGGAAAATCATGCATGCAAATCAATTTCCAATTTGTTCCTGCGTGGTTGCCGCCGGTTTCAGAGCCTCCACAGCTGCAGCATCCCGATGGCCAGAGGTATCAGGAAGATGCCATATTTCAACCAGGCTCCCACACCGGCCGGGGGACTCTCCTCACAGCCGCAATCCTCTTCCTGGCGGCCATAGCCTCCCCAGGCGGATTCCACCAGCAGAAGCAGCTGGCAGACAGCCAAGGCATACAGCCCTATAGCCGAAAGCTTCACGATAACGGTCATTCCCGGCTCCACCTTTTCCCCTAAACCGCCATGGCGGACCAGAAACAGGATGTATGTGGCGAAGCCGGCCAGAATGGCCGTACGGCAGCCGTAATGAACAGCGCGGGCCAGATCGGTTCTGTTCATGGGTCCTCCTTTATGAAAATCCGGGAATGAGCCATCCCAGTCCCACCGCACCGCCGATAATGGCGGCTCCGGCAATCAGCGACAGGATCAGCACGAAGCGTACCTTAAACACAGAGAGGAGCATCAGGGTGCCTTTGAAATCGATCATGGGGCCTAACACCAGAAAGGTCAGCAGTGAGCTTTTGGAAAAGGCGGGCACAAAGGAGGCAGCTACAAAGGCATCGGACGAGGAACAAAGGGACAGGGCATACGCCAGTCCCGCCATAAAAAGATGGGCGGTCATCCCGCTGTGGCCGATGGAGGACAGGCTGGAGGGGCTGACCAAGGTTTGCATCAGAGCCGTGGCCCCGGCCCCCAGGATCAGATATTTGCCCATCTCAAAAAATTCATCGGACCCGTGCCGCAGTATTCCCTCCAAAAAGCTTCTGTGGGTATGGACATGCTCCCCGCGCTGCCCGGCCAGAGAATGGCGGAGGGGAGAACGCACGGCATAGCGGTACAAACAAAGCCCCGTGAAGGCTGCAACAGCAAAGGCAAGCCCCATCCGGGCATAAGCCATTTCGGGTATGGAACCGAAGGCCATGAGGGTAGAGGCAAACGCGACGGGATTCAACACCGGACCCGCCAGCAAAAACACAGCTGCCATATAGACGGGCATCCCCTTATTCATCAGCCGGCGGACAATGGGCACCATGCCGCATTCGCATACGGGAAACAGGAGTCCGAGGGAGCAGGCGAACACAATGCCGAGAATGGGATTCTTCGGGATCAGCCGGCGAATCACATGCTCGGGCACGGCCAGATGAAGGATGGAGGAAAGAATCACCCCCATCAGCATAAAAGGCAGGGCGTCGAGGATGATGCCGAGAAAAATGGTGCCGAAGGGACCGGTTAAGACCGGCAGCAGGATTGACCAGTCAGGCAGTGGTCTGGTGGCCGCAATCAGAATTAACAGAATGCAGCTGCCCAGGCCCATGGCCGGTGGTGCCCAGCGCAGAAATGCGGCTTGCATGGCAGGTTACCTCCTTGAGACAGGCTTAAGGGCTTGTTTAAGCCTATGCAGGCGGTGATTGACTTTATGCGGCGGCACAGTATAAAATAAGGTTCATTCAGAGGCATACGCATACTGGATGCGATGAGAGGAAAAAGTAGTCGGATTTCGCTTCTTCAGAGAGCCGGTGGTTGCTGGAAACCGGTGGAGCGCGCCAGACGAATGGGTCCTTGAGCAGACTGCTTCTCCCGCAAGCCGGGAGAGCCCCAGCCGGCTGTTCCCCGTTAGCGGAACGTTCAAAGGTTTGTATCCGGCCGTACGGCCCGGGCAAACGAATGAGGGTGGCACCACGGTCTTTCGTCCCTTGCGGCGGCAGGCCTTTTTGTGTTGAAAAAAAGCGTTATTCAAGTGAATATGAGGAGGGGCAATTCCCATGAAAACTGTGCTTTCCGGCATTCAACCCAGCGGCAAGCTGACCATCGGCAATTACATCGGGGCCATTAAGAACTACGTGGCGCTGCAGGAGGATTATAATTGCTTCTTTATGGGCGTGGATCTCCATGCCGTTACCGTTCCCCAGGATCCCGCGGCGCTCCGTGAACAGACGGAAATGATCGTGGCGCTGTATGTGGCAGCCGGCATTGATCCGAATAAGGCGGCCATCTTCATGCAGTCGCATGTGAAGGAGCATGCCGAGCTGGGGTGGCTGATGACCACCCTGACCTATATGGGCGAGCTGGAGCGGATGACCCAGTTTAAGGACAAGGCGGCAGGCAAGGATTCGGTAGGAGCGGGGTTGTTCGTGTATCCGTCCCTTATGGCGGCGGACATTCTTCTGTACAATGCCGATCTGGTGCCGGTAGGCGAGGACCAGAAGCAGCATCTGGAGCTGACCCGGGATTTGGCCCAACGGTTTAACCAACGGTATGGACAAACCTTCACGGTGCCGGATCCGTACATTCCCCAGGTAGGGGCACGGATTATGTCCTTGGACGATGCTTCGAAAAAGATGAGCAAGAGCAATCCCAACCCGGGCAGTTATATTGCCCTCCTGGATACTCCGGATGAAATCCGCAAGAAGCTTTCCCGGGCGGTTACGGACTCCGGCCGCGAGGTGCGGTTTGATCCGGCGGAAAAGCCTGAGGTTTCCAACCTGATGAGCATTTACACCCAATGCTCGGGTCTCACGCTGAAGGACGTGGAGGCACGGTATGAGGGCCAGGGGTATGGCGCCTTCAAGAAGGATTTGGCCGAGGTGGTAGTAGCGGCGCTGGCGCCTATGCAGGAGCGCTACAAGGCTATCCGGGAAAGCGGCGAGATTCCTGCCATTCTCCGCTCCGGTGCAGAGAAGGCGTCAGCCAAAGCGGCGCCGATGGTCAATGCGGTCAAGGAAAAGATGGGCTTCCTGCTTCCTTAAGGGATAGGCAGATGGACAATAAGGCAAAAAGACCCGCTGGAGCCCTCAAGGCTTCAACGGGTCTTTTGGTAGTGCTGAAGTGTTCAGGCTAGGACTGTCCGGGCTAAGATGTCTTTAAGATTGCCTGCCCAGCGCCTCCTGCTTCCGTCTCATCTTCGCCTTCATCCCGAAGCCGAAGCCGATCCACAGGAAAGCCGCCACACCGCATAGGACAACCCCCCACGGATTGCGCAGACTGATAAAGAAGCTGACACCCACCAGAAGTAAAATTCCGATACTCGCGAACAACAGAGCCATCCACCGCGGCATCTCTTCTCCCCCTCGTATTGAAAGCGTGATGAACCGTAGTGCCGGGAGTTTCCCCATCCCAGGGCGTGTCCGATAACCCGCTTGGAGTCATCAGGACACGCCCTAAAAAAATGTTGAGCTTTCATGAATATTGTCCGGCTAACGCTGCCATAATAAGTTTGCAAGCTTGAAAGAGAGCTTGCTAATCCAACTAAGATAACCAGATTGAAAGGAGTGCTTACGCAATGGGTACTGGACAATCTCGCAACAGCAACACTCTGGTGGTTCCTCAAGCAAGCCAAGCTTTGGATCAGCTGAAATATGAGGTAGCCCAAGAGTTGGGCATCCAAATTCCTCAAGACGGTTACTATGGATTCATGGCTACGCGCGATACTGGCGCAATCGGCGGCCACATCACCCGTCGTTTGGTACAAATCGCTGAGCAATCTCTTGCAGGTAAGTTTTAATTAAGCGCAAAGCGCTTTGAAGATGCTTAACCGAAATAAGCGGGCAGCTCTCCTTTAGTGGGGAGCTGCTTTTGCTTTGTTTATTAGAATGATTATAACATAAATTTATAAAAAGGAAGCAAAAAACCCGGACCGGCGAACAGCTTACGCTCGCAGGTTCCGGGTTTATTTGAATGAAATCAGGGGGTATCCAGACGAAGCTTCTTGTACAGCCGGGATTCGGAAAGCCAGCCCACATAGGAATCAATGGGGTTCATATCCCGGTCCAGCAGCACGGCGGCTACAAAGGGATACTGCTTGCGGTGGCGGTACCGGACATCGGCCCAACGGACCTCATAGCCCCATTCATGCTCCCTCAGCTCGGCACAGGCAAAGGAGGAAAAATACAGGAAGGCGGCCACATCCGGATGGGACTTGGAGGCATCCACGGCAGGGTGGCAGGCGCATTGAGCCGTATCCAGCCAGATCAGACGTTTTTGCTTCAATTCGCCGATGGTGTAAGAGCCGTCCGCATGCTGCTTCATCACATTCCAAGCGTACAAGTTGATGGTCGGAATGAGATAGTAGCGGTCTCCGGGCATATAATCCTTGTCTTTGATGTGCAGACTTCGCTCGAGGAAGAAGTGGTGCAGGGTCCTCCAGATGTAATACAGGATAATGAGACTGTACAAAACGGGAAATATGGTTTGCGGCTCCGCCAGCTTGAAGGCCCACAGGAAAATGGCGGTCAGATGGGAGACGAAGATAAACGGATCAAAAATATGGATGATGTTCCACGATATCCATTTTCGTGAGAACGGTTTGACGGCTTGGGTTCCATACGTGTTGAACAAATCGGTGGCCACATGGACCACAACGGCTAACAGCGTCCACAACCCCACATGCAGGAGCGGCAGGCCTGGAATAACCAAGCCGATGGCGGCGGTGATCAGCAGGGCCCATAGGAGCAGCACCGGAATCGAATGGGACGTTCCGCGGTGCTGGCGGATGTATATGGCATTTCCCTTCAAACGAAACAGGGTGTCCAGGTCAGGAGCCTGCTGCCCGAGTACGGTTCCCAACAAAACGGCGAATGCGACAGTGGAGTTTTGGGCGACGACAGGATCAATATGGGCCAGACCGGCAAGGCCAAGACCGAAGACAAGATGTGTTCCGGTATCCATGAACTGGCATAACCTCCATTAGAATAATTCTTGATATGTTCTAGTGTAACAAATAACCATTCAAAATAAATCGGCAGAAGTCACAAATTTGTGTGGGTATTATGATAAAATTGTTAACTTCCAATTAGAACAAGGAAAAACATTTAAAGAAGGAGCCGCTTATTACTCCAACTGCTTCCGAGGGCATGGATGGGATCACATGAACGTATATGGCATACACAGTCTGAATGGTGAGAGTGGTTGCAGCAGTATGGCGAAAATCATGTAAACAAATAGGTGGATTTGAACCCTTCTAGCATTGCCCTGTACCCTGAAAATGAACCATTTTTTCGATGAAATAGATACTTGGCGAAGAAAAATTTTCGAACCGACTTTGGGGTTTTAATGTGTTCACGTTGATCGTTGCTATTCTTCCACAATTTGTTTACTCTAAGTACGTACTGGCAAGCCTGTCGGGATCGAAAGAAATGAACCACTGGTTTGCGGCACCCCATTTTATCCGGCTGTTCCAAGAAAAGTATGGATGTCCCCCATGCAGGATCTGAAAATGATGATGGACAGAGCAACACATTTCTAATGATAGGGTGGTGAAAAAATGCCATTCATGGATAAGGTAAAATCACGTGTTATCGTACTGACGGACATCAGCAGCGTGACAGGGGGCTTCAAAGAACCGGATGACGGCCAATCACTTGTGCGTTTCCTGATGTATGCGAATGAATTTGATATCGAGGGGCTTATCGCTACCCATACGAATCACTGGAATGACCGGAAGCCGGAGTACATCCGTGAAATTTTGGAGCACTATGGCCAAGTGCATGGCAATCTATCGCTTCATGATCCGGCATTTCCCCGCAAGGAGGAGCTGCTGCGTGTGGTGAAGGCAGGCAACCCGCATGACGGCCGAGAGTTTGTCGGAGAAGGCTATGATACGGAGGCATCGGAGTGGATTATTGCCGCGGCGGAGAAGGATGACCAGAGGCCGCTATGGATTCTCGTCTGGGGCGGCACAACTGACCTGGCGCAGGCTTTATGGAGAGCAGGAAACCGAAACAACCCGGAACAGCTGGCGAGGATAGTGTCAAAGCTGCGCATCTACTCCATTTCAGATCAATACGGCATCGGCGCGTGGATTCGAGAGCAGCACCCGGATTTGTTCTATATTACAAGTTACCGAAACTATCGGGGAATGTATAAGGGAGGCGATGTTTCCCTGGTTACGGCAGAATGGTTGGAGGGTAATATTACCAAGCAGCACGGTCCACTTGGAGAGGCGTATCCGATCTATCAAGGTGGCGATATATATGGAAGCAAGGTACACGGGATCAAGGAGGGGGATACGCCGACCTTTCTGTACCTTATCCCGAATGGACTGGGTGATTCAGAGCATCCAGAATACGGCGGCTGGGGAGGACGCTTCCAGACAGCCCCGAATGGCTCACCCTGCCATTATTTCGATGCAGTAGAGAATCTGGTAGAGGAGCATTCGGATTCGGCATTATGGGCAAGCGTATACCGGTGGCGGCCGGCTTACCAGCGTTCCTTCCAAGCGAGGATGGATTGGTGTGTCAAGTCCCCGGAAGAGGCGAACCATGAGCCTGTCGTCTCGGTGAGTGGACCTTTGCGGCGCACGGTGAGTCCCGGTGAAAGGGTGATGATAAGCGCAGCTGGCTCTATAGACCCGGATGGCAACGGACTCAGCTACAGTTGGGACGTGTACCAGGAGCCTGGCTCCTACCGCGGCACTCTGGTTCTGGAGAGCGGCTACGAGCAGCAGGTGATGTTCACGGCACCGCAGGTGGATACTCCCCAGACCATTCATATTGTGCTTTCTGTGACAAACAACGGGCTGCCGCCTATGACTAGTTATGGGCGAATTGTTGTTACCGTCGACCCGTTCAGTGAAGAAGCTGTTTCCTTAGAGTGAATTAGGAGAAGATGGTGAAAACACGAATAGGCAGCCAGTCCAGGTGGATTGGTTGCCTTACTTTTTAAAGGTTTTCGTCCATGGGATCCGGGATAATGTTCATTTACACGGCGTCAAGGTATCGCAGAAGGTTTTGGAGACTTCGTTATGGTAGGTGGGGCACATGAATAAGTTATCCAACGGGGAATAGATATTTAACGTATTCAACTATTTGTTTTTATCGCTGCTTGCTTTTGCCACCCTGTATAGTTTCGCAGGGGAAGGTATGGCTATGGCCTTCAGGACTGAATCAGGAATTCTATAAAAAGGTTATCCATTACGAGGGGATTTGGATTGCCTACGCCAATACGTTGTTCTATACAGTGGTGGGTACGGTGGTGGATTTGGCCTTTACAACCATGGGGGCATATTCGCTTTCCAAAAAACGGATTTTGGGTCGGAAGCCCATCACGTTCTTCATCACCTTTGCCATGCTGTTCAGCCCCGGAATGATTCCGATCTACCTGCTGGCCAAGGGGCAGGAATTTATCGAGCTTACGTCGCGTCATTCCCGGATGCAGCTGTTTTACCTGTGGGGACACAGTTTTGAATTCGAAAACAATAATAACTGGGGGGATATGGAGAAGTTCTGCGCCATGATCGGCAATCGCCCGGAGCTCTGGTATGCCACCAATATTGAGGTGCTGGACTACGTCAAGGCTCTGAAGAGCCTGCGGTTCTCGGTGGACCAAACCCGGGTATACAACCCGACAGCAACGGATTTCTGGATCACTGCCGATGGCAGTGCAGTGAAGATTCCCGCCGGTCAGCATGTGAAGCTGTAGCAGACAGGCAAGCCGGTGTACCCGCAGCCATTTTGGCGCTGCGGGTTTTTTGCACATTGAAGACCTTCTAATCTTAAGAGAACGGGCCAAAGAGCTGTGGTTAGTGCAGCTGCCTCAGCAAGTGGAAAAGACCTGGTGTTATAAGGAATATTTGCCTAGTAAAAAGCAGCTTGTTGCCACACAAATAAAAAAAGTTATGACTTTGAACTCTTAAAGTTGTGTGGGTACGTTCTTAACTGTGTGACAGAAATAGCGCGATTGTCCATGTTTTCAGGCAAGGAAATCCATGGTCTTGGGTCGGGTTTTCAGTGTAACCTAATACATGACCCCGCTGACAGGAGGAATTTCCGTGCAAAAGGCCACTATTTTTCGAGAATACTTTGTGAATAAACGAAGACCTTATTTTTTTGGTTTTGCATTATTGTCCATTTCTTGCTTGCTGCAGCTTTTGATTCCCGAATACATGGGACAATTCACAGACAAGCTGAAGGGTCACGAGCTTACCTACCACCAAGCGGTCCGGTATGCGCTGCTGGTTATGGCGGCAGGCTTCGGAGTCGCTTTTTTTCGTTCTGTTAGCAGAACGTACATATTCCGGTTGGCCCGGGTGCTGGAGATGGAGGTCCGCAGCAAGTTGTTCGCCCATTGGGAGCGTCTGTCGGCCCAGTACTTCAATAACCAGCGGATCGGGGACCTGATGTCCCATGCCATCAGCGACGTGGGGGTGATCCGAGAGGTGACCATGGGCGGTGCATTCATGGTGATGGAAGCCGCTGTGCTGATTACGGCTACGGTGACGGCCATGGTGATCACGGTTGACCCGTGGCTGACCTTGTTTACGATGCTGCCCCTGCCCATGCTCAGTGTTCTTGCTTATACCTTTAACAAGCGGATTCAGCGGCAATCCACAGAGGTGCAGGAGGCGGTGGCCACACTCACCAGCCGGGTACAGGAATTTGTGGCAGGCATCCGGGTGGTGAAGGCGTATGTGCAGGAGAAGGCGGAGGTGGACTTTTTTACCCGTGACAATCAGGATGCGGTGGAGAAAAACCGGCAGTTCGCCCGGTCCAACTCTCTGTTCGGTGCCTTAAGCTCCGGGGTGGTGGGGTTGAGCTTCCTTATCTCTGTCGTCTTTGGGGGCGTGTTGGTTTTGAACGGCACGATTACCCTGGGCAGCTTCGTTGCCTTTAATACGTACTTGTCTTTGCTGATGGGCCCTGTGGAGAACCTGGGCAAGGTAGTGAATCAACTCCAGCGCGGCAGAGCCTCGGAGGATCGGCTGCTGGCGATCTTCATGACGGAGCCGGATGTGGTGGATGACACGGAGGCGGTGGAGAGCATCGAGCAGCTGGACGGCCGGGTGGATATCAAGAATTTGACCTTCTTTTATCCCGAAGCGCCTGAGCCAGCTCTCCGGAACATCAGCCTGTCTGTTCCCAAAGGAACCAGCCTTGCTATTGTAGGGCGGGTAGGCAGCGGCAAAAGCACACTGGTTCATCTTCTGGTCCGTATGTATAATCCGCCCAAAGGAACGGTTTTTATCGACGGGCATGATATCCATGAAATTCCCTTAAAAACCCTTCGTGGCCAGGTGGGGATCGTTCCCCAGGATCCGTTCCTGTTTTCGTCCACCATCAGGGAGAATATCGCCTTCGACCCTTGTCCCCATTCCGAGGAGGATGTGCTGGAGGCGGCCCGGCTGGCGCAGGTGTACGACAATATTATCGAGTTTCCCGAACAGTTCGAAACCACTCTGGGAGAACGGGGTGTTTCCCTGTCCGGCGGCCAGCGCCAGCGGGTCAGCATTGCCCGGGCGGTGATCAAGAAACCTTCCATTCTGATCTTTGATGACAGTTTGTCTGCGGTGGATACGGTGACGGAGGATCTGATTCTGGAGGGTCTCCATTCGGTGATGAATGACCGGACCACCATTATTATCGGGCACCGGATTTCGTCGGTCCGTCATGCCGACCAGATTATTGTGCTGGAGGAGGGTGTGATTGCCGAGCGGGGCAGCCACGAAAGCCTGCTTGCCAAAAACGGCATCTATGCCGATCTGTACCGCAAGCAGCAGCTGGATGAAGCCGCAGAGGGGTTGCCGGCGGAGGAATGCGTAGAGCAGCAGAAGCCGGGTATCAAGCTCAAGGGGGGATTGGCGCTGTGAGCAGCATTCATCAGGAAAAAGAGAAGGTTGGCATCAAGGACAGCCAGCTGCTGAAGCGGATGGCCGCGTACGCCCTGCCGTATTGGAAATCGCTTTTGTTTTGTTTGTTCCTTGCTTTTCTGATTGTAGTGGCGGATTTAGCCCGGCCTTATCTGCTGAAGATTGCCATTGACGACCATATCGGCGGATTGTCCAAACCCATGCTGGCCGCCAGCGCCAATGCGCCCGATGCGCGGGAGGAGCTGTCCCGGTGGGGAGATATTATTGAAAGCGGAGACCGCATCTACGTACGGATCAACGCCGGTTCGGAGGCCGCGGCAGCCCAACAGGCGGAGGGCGGTGTGGAAAAGGCGCAGATTGTGGATGCGTCGGGCTCCTCGCTTCTGGTCCGCGGCTGGCTGACCGAGGAGGAAAATGCCGGCAAGCTGGAGACCGCTGCCGCTGCCGGGACGGAAGGCGCCAAGCTGGTGACCGACCGGGGGACGTACGAGGCCGAAGTGCTGACCAGCGGAGCCCTGAAGGATTTCCGGGCGGGAGATTACAGCGGCTTCCTGAAGCTGGGGGTTTTGTTTCTTGTGGTGGTAGCGGGAGGCGCGCTGCTGAATTATTGGCAGAGCAACCAGCTCCAGTACACCGGGCAGCACATTATCTTCAACATCCGGCAGCAGCTGTTTAACCATCTGTCACGGATGTCCATGTCCTTTTTTGACCGGAATCCGGTGGGGCGTTTGGTGGTGCGGGTTACCCAAGATACGGAGTCGCTGAACCAGCTGTACTCCCAGGTGCTGGTGAATCTCGTCAAAGACGTGATCGTCATTGTCGGCATCCTGGCCATTATGCTGCAGCTGTCTGTGAAGCTGTCGCTGATCGCCTTTGCGGTGCTGCCGTTTCTGGCGGTCATCACCTTCTATTACCGGAGGCTGGTCCGGGAGGCCCAACGGCAAAGCCGGCTGATCCTGTCCCGGTTGAATTCCTTCCTGGCCGAGAACCTCTCCGGCATCCGCATCACCCAGCTGTTTATCCGGGAGGACCGGCAGCGGGAGCAGTTTGACGGTCTCAATACCGCTTATTACCGGGCGGGTATGAAGGGGACGGTGGTCAACTCTATTTTCCAGCCGGTAATCGGGTTCCTGGGCAATGTCTCCATCGCGCTTCTGCTCTGGTATGGCGGGGCCAAGGTACTGGAGGGCGGCATTACCTTCGGTGTGGTTTACGCCTTCACTCATTACATCCGGCAGTTCTTCCAGCCCCTGCAGAGTCTTGCGGAAAAGTATAATCAGATCCAGACGGCCATGGTTGGCGCCGAACGGATTGTGGATATGCTGAACGAGGAGCCGGCCATTGTGGATGCGGAGAAGCCGCAGCCGCTGCCCGCGGCAGTGCACGGGGAAATCCGGTTCGAAAATGTATGGTTTGCCTATACCGGCGAGGATTGGGTGCTGAAGGATGTGAGCTTCACCATCGCCCCTGGTCAGACGGTAGCTTTTGTGGGCGCCACCGGGGCGGGCAAAAGCTCCATTATCCAACTGATCAATCGGTTCTACGACATCCAGAAGGGCTCTATCAAGCTGGACGGTGTGGACATCCGGGAGATTCCCGTGTCGGATCTCCGCCGGACTATCAGCGTGGTACAGCAGGATGTGTTCCTGTTCACCGGGGATATTGCCCATAATATCCGGCTGAATAATGAGAGCATTACCGACCGGCAGGTCCGGGAAGCAGCCGCCATGGTGAATATGGACGAATGGATCTCCAGGCTGCCTCAAGGGTATGGCACCATGCTGGGTGAACGGGGGGTTACCCTCTCCCTGGGTGAGCGCCAGCTGTTGTCCTTCGCCAGGTCAATCGCTTTCCGGCCGCAGATTCTGATTCTGGACGAAGCGACCTCCAATATTGATACGGAGACGGAGCTGGCGGTGCAGGATGCGCTGTACACCATCTCGAAGGGGCGCACCACACTGATCGTTGCTCACCGGCTCTCCACCATCCAGCATGCGGACCAAATTATTGTCATGCATAAGGGCAAGGTTCGGGAGAAGGGCAACCACTTCGAGCTGTTGGCGAAGCAGGGGTATTATTACAAGCTGTATGAGCTGCAGTACAAGGACAGGGGAGCCGAAGCGGCTGCTGCAGCTGCTGCTTCGGGCCAACGGTAAAGGCTGCTGCGGAAGTTTATAAATGAAGCGCAGCTAAAAAAGAAGGCATCTTCCTAGGGGGAGGATGCCTTCTTTTTTGCTGAGCATGGGGCGGAAACGGCAACCTGGGGCCAGGGGTTCAGCAGCAGGAGGGAAAAGGCTCTGGCTGTGTTTCATCGGGGGGACGAGGCATTGGGAGCGTGCCGATCCCATCTGCAGCTTCGGGCGGTAATGGGCTTATTTGGGGTTTGCACGCTGCACTAACGGAACTGGGAAGCGCTTAGCGGCCGAAAATCAGTGCGGACGGCCGCGCAACGGAACTGAGCGACTGTTAGAGGCAAAACTCAGCTTCATAGAAGCAGATTTAGCCTTGTAGGAGCTTCTCAGTTCCGTAAGAATTCCTTTTAGCCGATTTTCGGCGTTTAAGAGTAGCAGAGTTCCGTTACACCGCCCGCCAGCTTACCGCCCCGCATCAAGCGCCTGCTGCCTATACCTGCACCACCCCGCATCAAGCGCCTGCGGTATACACCACCTCACCCCCGCTCCCTGCACCGGGTCCGTATACATCCATCTGGCCCTAATCCTTGCCAGTTAGTCAGCCAGCCTCGCCGGTTCATGCCGGGGCTGCTCGGAAACCCGGGTTCCGTCCTCCAGCCTGAGCCAGGTATCGAAGCGCCGCTCTCCCTCATACAGCCGGATCATTCTGGCCCCGCGGGGGAAACCTTCCCGTCCGTAGGTGTTGTGCCCGCTGGCCCGGCCATAACAGAGCCGGATGCCATGCAGCTCGCCCCAATAGTCGTTGACGTGATCGTGGCCTACGAATACGCCCAATACATGACCCTGCTCCGCCATGGCGGCGAACAGGCCTGAATTCACCGGCGGGCAGCAGACTGCCTCCTGGCGGTGCCCATAGCAGATTTGCGTCTCCCACATCTCCCGGTACTCCGGCAGCGGGATATGGAAGAAGGCGCAGGCGGGAACGGGTTTGCCGTCCGCCCGCCGCGGCAGAGCCAGGGACTCTTGCTCAAACCAGCGGATCTGGCTGCGGCTCACCCAGGCGTAGCCCGGCACAGCAGGCAATACGGAACGGTTGCCGGAATCCAACAGGAACAAAACCGCGGCAGCCTGATTGTCCGCACCCAACACCTCAAGCTTATAGGTGCCGGGGCCTGGGGCGGAGGCAGGGGGAGTCACCGTATGCTTCGTGCCCAATATTGCCTGCAAGAGATCCTCCTTGGTCGCCGGAGACTCGGGCTCCGCATCATGATTGCCGAAGGTGTACGCCCAGGGAATGCCCAGGGACTCCACCGTTTCCACAGCCTCCAGCAGTGCCTTCACCGGGTCGGTGCACACGGCTTCTCCATCGGATACATGGCCCGTATAAATCACATCACCTGTGAATACCGCCAGATCCGGCTTTTCGTCGTGCAGCACCCGCTCCATCAGAGCCCGGGACAGCAAATCCTTTGCACCTCCATCCTTCCAATGGATATCCGTAAACTGGGCAATATTGAACTGGCCTTCCTTGTTGAAATGAAGCGTTTTTGCCACGTGCATCTTCCTTCTCTCATGTGGATTTATGTTTTAGTGCGTGTATCTGGTTGCACTTGTCAACGTCAGTGTAAACACAGCCGCACGACGCCGTCAATAAAAGGCGATCAACTGACGAAGACTTAAAAAAAGACGATGTCCAAGGCCCGGCATGGCGGTGCCCTAAGGCCCAGCAATGTCGCCAATGTCATCTGCACGCCATCCGCGCAAAAAATGATGATTCCCCTTTGCAAAGAAAAACGGACCGGGAATGAATCGCCGATATACGAAAACGGGTTCCGCATCGTATAGTCAGGACATCAAGCCGCCGGACACTCCGGATTTGCGTCAGGGGTTCCGATCTACATGAAACAACAAGCGGCACCAATCAATCTGGGGAGTGAAATACGGATGAAAAAATCTTGGTTACCCATTACCGCTTCTGTTCTAACCTTGTCCTTAACGGCAGCCTGCGGAAGCTCAGGCGGTGGAAACACCGCTTCTCCCGCAGCCGGAAGCCCCGGCGCCTCCCAAGCCGCTGTGGAGAAGGCGAAGCTGACCTTCTGGACCCCGCTGAACCCTAATGCCCTGGCTGTCATCAAAAGTCTGAGCGAGCTGCCTATGGTGGGAGAGTGGGAGAAAAAAACCAATGTCAAGTGGGCCTTCCAGCATCCCTCCGGCACCACGACGCCTGATGTGGTTCAGCAGTACGGGGTGATGATCGCCTCTAACAACCTGCCGGACGCCATGCTGTGGAACTGGGCCAACGTACAGGGCGGCACCGCCAAAATGTACAACGACGGCCTCATTATCAAGCTTAATGATCTCATCGACAAGCATGCGCCCAACCTGAAGAAAATCCTGGAGGAGAATCCTCAGGTGGCCAAACAAATCAAATCCGACAACGGCGACATCTACACCATGCCCCACCTGAGAGTCGGGGAAAACGGACAGTACAAAACCTTCAGCGGCATGATGCTCCGCAAGGACTGGCTGGATGAACTGGGCCTCCAGGCCCCGGAAACCATCGCCGAATGGGAAACTGTTCTGAAGGCTTTTAAGGAAAAGAAAAACGCTATTCCCTTTACCTCCAACAAAAACTATGCCATCGCCCAATACGACTTCGCCGGGGCGTACGGGGTATCCAACAGCTTCTACATGAACAACGGCAAGGTCGCCTTCGGTCCTTACCAGCCGGCCTTCAAGGATTATCTGGAAACCATGCAGCGCTGGTACAAGGAGGGGCTGATTGATCCGGACTTTGCCTCCAATGATTCCAAAACCATGGATTCCAAGGTTTCCTCCGGCAAAGCGGGCGCCTTCTTCGGTTATATCGGCGGCACCATGGGCAGTCTCCTGCCGGCGCTTCAGAAGGAGCAGCCCAAGGCCAATTTGGTGGGCGTGCAGTATCCCGTGCTGAACAAGGGGGAAGAGCCCAAATTTGTCCAGGCGACCTGGGAATATGACAATGTGGGCACCGTGATCACCAAGTCCAACAAACATCCGGAGGAAACCGTCAAGGCGCTGGATTATCTGTATGGGAAGGAAGGATCGCTTCTGAAGAACTTCGGGGTGGAGGGTCAAACCTACACCATGGTGAACGGGCAGCCCAAGTATACGGACCTGATCCTGAAGAATCCGGACAACCTGCCGTTGGGCCAAGCCATGGCCAAATATTTTATCGCCAACTACTCCTTCTCCGGCATCGACGATGACCGCTACAACGACCAGTATTACCAGCTCCAGCAGCAGAAGGATGCCGTCAAGCTGTTTGCCAAGTACGCCAATAATGCCTATTCCGTGCTGATGCCGCCTATCAGCCTGACCACCGACGAGTCCAAGGAACTGGCCAAAATCATGACCGAGGTGAACACCTACCTGAACGAAGCCCTGACCCGGACCATTATGGGTGTGGAAAAGGTGGAGAATTACGCCAAGGTATTGGAGCAGCTGAAGAAAATGAACATTGACCGCGCTATCGAAATCCAGCAGGCTGCCGTGGACCGGTACAACAAACGCTAAAAGCAGGCAGGGGAGGGGCGGGCATCCCTTCCCTTTTCCTGTGAACCATCGGATAAGGAAGTGGTTTTCCATGCAAGCCATGCGACATCTTATGAGGGACATAAGCAAGAACCGGGCCATCTACCTGATGGTGCTGCCCGTGGTACTGTATTTTTTCATCTTCAAATATCTGCCCATGTATGGTGCTGTTATCGCCTTTAAGGATTATAGTGTGGCCAAAGGCATCTGGGCCAGCGAATGGGTGGGGCTGGAGCATTTCCGGAACTTCTTCGGCAGCTATTATTTTGGCCGCGTGCTGCGCAACACCTTTCTCATCAGCTTCTATAACCTGATCTTCGGTTTTCCCGCACCTATTCTCCTGGCTCTGCTCTTAAATGAAATCAGGGTAAAATGGTTCAAATCCCTGGTGCAGACCGTATCGTATTTGCCCCACTTTATTTCGCTGGTAGTCATCTGCGGCCTGATTATCGATTTTACCAACCGCGGCGGCGTCATCCAATCCATCCTTGAGTTTTTTGGCGGGGAAAGCGGCTCGCTCTTAAACAATCCCGTCAATTTTCGCACCATCTTCGTCACCTCCTCCGTCTGGCAGGAGGTAGGCTGGGCCTCCATTATTTATCTGGCGGCGCTCTCCGGCATCAACCCGGACCTGTATGAAGCGGCGCGGGTGGACGGCGCAGGCCGGTTCCGGCAGATCTGGAGCATCACCCTGCCGGGGCTGGTGCCTACCATTATGATTCTGCTTATTTTGCGGATCGGCGGATTAATGGATGTGGGCTTCGAAAAGGTCATTCTGCTCTATAACCCCAACACCTATGAAACAGGGGATGTCATCTCCTCCTTCGTGTACCGGATGGGGCTGGCCCAAGGGAATGATTACAGCTATACCACCGCCGTGGGGCTGTTCCAGTCCGCCATCAACTTTGTGCTTTTGATCAGCGCCAACAGTATATCCCGCCGCTTCTCCGGCAACCGGCTGTGGTAGAGCTCCCACGAACAGGAGGACAACATGAAACCAAACGCGTCCGAACGGACTTTTGATATTGTCAACGGCATATTGATGATTCTTCTGATGATTGCCACCCTCTATCCCTTCTATTATGTAGCGGTGGCCTCCATCAGCGATTCCAACCGGCTGATCCAGCATTCCGGACTGCTGCTCCGGCCCCTGGGCTTCAACTGGGCCGCCTTTAAGGCGGTGCTTATCAATCCTAATATCGGGACAGGGTACATGAACACTCTGATTGTACTGGTTTTCGGCACCCTGATTAATCTCTTTTTCACCACCCTGGGGGCGTATTCCCTGTCCCGCAGATTCGCTCTGCGCAAGTACATTATGGTGGCTATCGTGTTTACCATGTATTTCAGCGGCGGCCTGATTCCCACCTATCTGCTCATCAACAACGCCCTGCATATGGGCAACAGCTATCTGGCTCTGACTATACCCGTTGCCATCAGCACGTGGAATCTGATTATCATGCGCACCTCCATGGAGGCGCTGCCGGAGAGTCTGATTGAATCCGCCCGGATCGACGGAGCCGGAGAATTCCGCATTCTTGCGCAGATCGTGCTCCCCCTGTCCATGCCGGTAATCGCCGTGATGATCCTGTATTACGGTGTGGCCCACTGGAACGCCTGGTTTAACGCCATGCTCTTTATGCGGGACAGAAGTTTGTTCCCCCTCCAGCTGATTTTGCGGGAAATTCTGGTGATGAACAGTACGGACTCCATGATGACGGAGGTGTCGGTGGCCGACTCCCAGGCGATTGGGCTAAGCATCAAATATGCCACCATTATGGTAGCAACAGTGCCGATTCTGCTGGTGTATCCCTTTTTGCAGAAGTATTTCGTCAAAGGGGTAATGGTGGGAGCAGTTAAGGAGTAGGCAGCTGATTTTTATCGGATTCTGTCGATGTTGAAGTATAATAAAATCAGGATAAGAACCATGTTAAGTTATGGAATACTCCGAGCTTGAGACAGAAGGGGGCAACCGGGTTGAAACGCAGCGTATTCTTATTCTGGCTTGGCTCCAGTCTGGTGATCCTGTGCATTCCCATTATGATTACGTTGGCGGTGCTCCTGCGCTCCCAGCATCTGCTCAATTCGGAGGTGATCCGCTCCAACGAGGCGCTGCTGATTCAAGTGAAGCAGTCCATGGACGCCCAGGTGCGGAATATGAAAAAAATGGGCCTGCAGCTTTCGCTGGAGCCCAAGGTGCTCCGTTATTTGGAGAAAAAGGATTACGGCTCTCCCGCGTTTAAGCTGGAGACCTTGGATCTGATCCCCACGCTGCAAACCTACGCGGCCTCCAACGGGGATATTATGGACTTCTATATTTATCTGAAGCAGCCGAAGCTGGGTGTCAGCACCTCCTCCATGGCGGAAGCGGATATTCTGTACCGGAATTTCTATAGCGGCAAGGAGATGACGGAGGCGGAATGGCGGGCTCTTATGGAGAAGAATTATCCCGGAGTGATGGAAAGTATGGCTGCCGGGGATCTGTCCTACATCCAGTCCCTGCCCCTGCAGGAAATGAACCAGGCTCCCGCCACCCTGGTGGTGCTTCTGAATACGGACAGCCTCAAGTCGGCCATCTCCAGCATTCAACTTGCCCAATCGGGAAGTGTGGCCATTGTGGACGCCCAAGGCCGCCCTGTTATGTGGGTGGGAGAACAAATTCCGGCTTCCGGGATGGATTTCCAGGGGCTGGAGGGCGACCTGGGGACGGTGGTAGACAAGCAAAACACCATCTCTTATGTAGCTTCGGAGGAGCATGACTGGAAGTATGTCTCCATTGTGCCCACGAAGATTTATTCCGCCAAGGTCAGCCAGCTGCAGAACTGGATCTATGTGTCCATGGCGCTGTCTCTCTTGATCGGCGGCTGCTTGTCCTTTTGGCTGACCCGGCGCAACTATCTGCCCATCCGGCGGATGGTGGATACGGTATCTCCCCGGGTGAAGGCCAATCTTCATGAGATCAAAAATGAATTTAGCCTGCTGGACCGGTTTATGTCCGAGCATCAGCAAAATCTGGACGTGGCGGAGAAGACCATCAGGCAGCAGAATGAAGCGTTGAGCAAGCATTTTCTCGCCCGGCTGATTAAAGGCAGAGTGGAGCGGGGGGTAGCCCTGGCCCAAACTCTGGAATCCTTCGGGTACCGGTTTGCCGGGAGCCATTTTGCGGTGCTGCTGTTTCATATCGGATCCTATCAGGGGCTGTTTCATCCCGACCAGGAGATGGATGAGGAAAGCCGTCTGCAGTTTGTCCATTTGATTGTCAGCAATATCTCCGAGGAGCTGCTGGCCCAGCAGCATACGGTATATTCTGCGGAAGTCGACGGCATGGCCGCCTTTCTGGTGAATTTGGACGGGGAGGGACCGGAGGCGCTGGCGTGTCTTCTGGACAAGGCGAAGGAGGCCCAGGAGATTATCCAGAACAAGTTCCTGATCCAGCTGACCATCGGGGTGAGCAATATCCATTCGTCCCAAACCAGCATTCCCCAATGTTATGAAGAGGCCCTGGAGGCGTTGTCCTATAAATTCGTCATCGGCCAAAGCCTGATTATTCCCTATGAGCGCATCCGCATCTCCAAAAACGAGCTGTTTTACCCGCTGGATATGGAGCGGCAGCTCATCAACCATATTAAAACCGGCCAATATGAGGAGGCCATGATGGCGGTGAGCACGCTGATCTCCACCAATCTGTCCGGAGGCATTCTGTCCTTTCAGTCCGGCAAGCTGCTGATGTTCGAGCTCATCGGCACCATGCTGAAGGCCACCGAGCATATGGAGCCCCATGATGACGGGCTGGCCCAGGAAAAAAGCGAGCTGATCAGCCGGCTGCTGGGCGGGGAAACCTTTGCCGACATGGAGAATATGATCTACCAGTTCCTTCGGACGGTATGCGACTTTATTGACGCCCGGAAGCGCAGCCACAATACCGGCTTGAAGGAGCAGGTGCTGGAATATATCGAGGAGCATCTGGCCGACATGAACCTGAGCCTTGGCGCCCTGTCCCTGGAGTTTAATCTCAACGGCCCGTACCTGTCCCGCTTCTTCAAGGAGCAGACGGGGGAGACCTTCATTGATTATGTCAATCACCAGCGGGTGCGGCTGGCCAAGCGGCTGCTTACGGAAACCAACGCAACCATTAACGATATTACGGAGAAGGTGGGTTTCACCAACAGCAATACCTTCATCCGGGTGTTCAAGCGCTACGAGGGCATTACCCCCGGCCAATACCGCAAGGGAGAGTAGGGGGCGTCTGAAAGTCGGATCGTCGGATAATCGGATCGTTTGATTGTGCGAAGACAGGAGGAAACGGATTGTTATGAATATGCTAAAAACGGCCGACGGCCGGTTTTTTTGGGGAGGAGAGCCCCTCCGGATTATATCCGGAGCTATCCATTATTTCCGCGTGGTGCCGGAGTATTGGCGGGACCGGCTGCTGAAGCTCCGGGCATGCGGCTTCAACACGGTGGAGACCTATATTCCGTGGAATCTCCATGAGCCCAAGGAAGGCCAGTTCTGTTTCAGCGGTCTGGCGGATGTGACGGGTTTTGTGCGGCTGGCCGGTGAGCTGGGGCTTCATGTGATCCTCCGCCCGAGCCCGTATATCTGCGCCGAATGGGAATTCGGCGGAATGCCTGCCTGGCTGCTAGGTTATCCCGGCCTGCGCCTGCGGTGTATGGACCCTCTGTACCTGTCCAAGGTGGACGCCTATTATGACGCGCTGATCCCGGAGCTGCTGCCTCTTTTGTCCACCCGGGGCGGACCGGTGCTGGCGGTGCAGGTGGAGAATGAATACGGCAGCTACGGCAATGACACGGCTTATCTGGATTATCTGCGCCAGGGACTTATCCGCCGCGGCGTGGATGTGCTGCTGTTTACGTCGGACGGCCCGGAGAACGGCATGCTGCAAGGGGGAACCCTGCCGGGGACGCTTGCGACGGTGAACTTCGGCTCCCGGCCGGAGGAGGCCTTCCGCACCTTCCGCCAATACCGGCCTGAGGACCCGCTTGTATGTATGGAATATTGGAACGGTTGGTTCGACCATTGGCTGACTCCTCATCACACTCGGGAGGCCGGAGATACGGCGGAGGTGCTGGACCGGATGCTTGCGCTGGGGGCATCGGTGAATTTTTATATGTTCCACGGGGGGACCAACTTCGGATTTTATAATGGCGCCAACTATGACGCCAAGTATGAAGCCACTGTCACCAGCTACGACTATGACGCGCCTCTTTCGGAAAGCGGGGAGTATACGTCCAAGTATCATGCGGTGAAGCAGGTGCTGGAGAAGCACTTTGGTCCGGCCCCGGTGGCGATGCCTGCCCCTGCGGCTACATGCGCTTACGGGGTGGTGGAGCTGACGGAGCGGCTGGACTTGCTGGATGTGGCCGGGCAGCTGTCCGCTCCGGTATTCCGGACAGCGCCGGAGCCGATGGAGGACCTGGGTCAGGGCTACGGCTTTATTCTGTATGAAACCCAACTGACGGGTCCGCGCACGGAGGAGCTGCTGCATCTGCAAGAGGTGCATGACCGGGCGCTGGTATTTGTGGATGAACGGTTTATCGGCACGGTGGAGCGTTGGGATCCCCGGCCGCTGCCGGTGACAGTGCCGCCAGAGGGGGCAAGGCTGCGGATTCTGGCGGAGAATATGGGGCGGGTCAATTATGGCCCTAAGCTGATGGACCGTAAGGGGATCACCGAAGGGGTGAGGCTGAATAACCAGTTCCAGTTCGGCTGGACCATATATCCTCTTCCTCTGGATTCGGTGGAGAAGCTGCCCTTTGAGGCTGGCGAAGAAGGAGACAGGACGGCTGAATCTGCATCCGCATCTGCGGCTCTTCAAGGGGACCGGCCTGCCTTTTACCGGGGAGGCTTTCACGCGGAGGTCTGTTGCGACACCTTCGTCCGGCTGGAGGGCTGGACCAAGGGAATTGTCTGGGTGAACGGCTTTAATCTGGGCCGGTACTGGTCGGCAGGGCCGCAAGAGACCCTGTATCTGCCGGGTCCGCTTCTGCGGCAGGGCTGGAATGAGCTGACCGTGCTGGAGCTGCATCATACGGAGAAGGCGGCGGTGGTTCTCCAGGATCGGCCCGAGCTGGGAAGCCTTCCCGTTTTAGGGGAGGAGGGTCAAGCATGAATCGGGAACAAACGCATACCGGGCTTCTGGAGAGGGCTTGCGTCAATGCCCGGCTGCCTGAATTCGCTCCCGCCCTGGAGCGTTTGCGCGGGAAAGCCGGGGAGGCGTTTGCCGTCCGTTTCCGCATGTCTGCCGGAGACCGAGGAGAGTGGGGCCACTATTACCACTGCCGGGAGGATGCGGCCAGGCTGGCCTTTGACTGGAGCCGGCCCCAGGAGCACCGCTGCACCGTATGCGGCCGGGTGTACACGGGACAGTGCTACGATGCCTGCTGGATCGGGCTGGCCCATCATTCTCTGGGTATCGGGGCCTTCCACATGGCCTTGTGCGGCAGATTGGACGGCCGGGAGGATTATATTCGGCGGGTGCGGGATATCCTGCTGGATTATGCCCGATATTATGCGGGCTGGGAGATCCACGGGGATATTCCCTACAACGGTCCGGGCAAGCTGTTTGCCCAGACTCTGGATGAAGCTCACTGGATATTGGAGCTGGGGCTGGCGTTTCAGATGGTCCGCAGCTCGTTTGAGGCGGGTGAGGAGGAGGCCATTCGCCGGGGACTTTTGCAGCCATGTGCAGAATTCCTCATTGCCCGCAAGGAAGCCCAGATCCATAATCACGCGGTGCTGATCACCTCCGCTATTTCCCTGCTGGGCTTTTTGTTGGGAGATGAGGAGCTTCACCGTGCGGGACTGGAGGGGGAATACGGGCTGTTGGACCAGCTTCGGCGGGGAGTTCTGGAGGATGGCCTGTGGTATGAAGGGGTGGTAAATTACCACTTCTACGCTCTGCATCCCATTCTCCAGTATGGCTGGGCGGTAGAGAATACGCCGTGGGCTGTCCGGGGGCTGGAGCCCATCCGGAGGATGCTGGATTTCCCCCTCCGGTTTATCCAGCCCGACGGCTCCTTTCTCCGCCGCCATGACGCCACCAGCAAGGCGAATATCGGCACGTATGCGCCGTATTACGAGCTGGGGCTGTCCTGGTTCGGGGACGCCCGCTACCGGGCCTATCTGCAGACGGCTTACGGGCGCATGGGGGCGGGGCCGGGGCTTTCCCTGCCGGGTTACCGGCCGGTGGAGCGGGATTCGGTATTTGCCCTATGCTTTGGCATGAATCTGGCGGAGGAAGCGGGTGAAGCGGGTGAGGCCATGGAGGAGCTGCGCCTGTTGGTAGAGCAGCCCCAGTCCTCGGCAGGCTCGGGTCTGACCCGGCTGCCAGGAGCGGCCGGGCTGCATCTGACGGTGAAGCATGGCCCTTTCGGCGGTGAGCATGACCATATGGACCAGCTGAATATATCCCTGTCGGCCTGCGGCATTCCTCTTTTGGAGGATGCCGGAACCGTTCCTTATGCCATGCCCTTGCATTACGGCTGGTTTAAGCATACCTTTTCCCATAATACGGTGGCGGTGAACGGTATGGATCAGCCCCCTGCGGACGGCAGGCGGTTGGGTTTTGGTCTGGAAACTTGGGGCTCCTGGGTTTGTGCGGCTGTGGACTGGAAGCGGGAGGATTACCTGTTTAAGGACCGCATCGTGCTTCCTGCAGAGCTGCGGCCGTGGCATGAGCCGTCCTATCAGGGGGTAGAGCTGGCCAGAACCTGTCTGGTCCGGGACAACTGGGTGGTGGACGCCGTAAGAGTGCTGCTGCCTGACCCCCGGCAGGCGGATTTTCTGCTGCATGTGGACGGTATGCTGGAGGGGGACCCGGATTTGCTGGGCGGGCCTACGGAAGAAGGGTTTTGCCGTCTGGATCCGGTTCTGTTCCGGGATCCCCGCCGTCTCTGCCTGGAGCGGGGGGCGGCCCGGCCTCTGGTGTGGGCGGCGGACCGGGGCATGCTGACTCAGTATGGCTGGTGCTCCCGTCCTTCGGCTCTGCTCAGTGCCATTACGCCCGGCAATCCTGCAGGGAGAAATCGGCATACGCTTGTCCGCAGGGTGGAGGGCGAAGGAGTAACGGTGTTCCTCCACTTCTTTCATTATGATGAAGCGGCAGGCCGGGCCGTGTGTCTGCCGGAGGGAATGATCCGGGCAGAGCTTGGGGAAGACGGCCGGCTTACGGTGGAGGAGTCGCCCCTTGGCCGGATGGTGCTGGCCTGGAACGGAGAGGCGCCCGTGTTTGGGTGAGCGGATAAAGGTAACCGCAAGAGGTAGCGTATTGCAGGCATTTGTTTTCCCGTCTGTGCATACATCATGCAAAAGTGCATGTATTTTGCCTGTTATCCGCTTCAGCGGGGGCCCAAATGCAAAAGTGCATGTATTTCCGGCGGATTGTACCCATCTGAAGGTTTCAGCCCAAAATAGATGCACTTTTGCAAGATAGGAGAGCAAATGTGGCACTGTAGTGAGAAATAACTGCACTTTTGCAGGATAAACCCCGGGCAGCCCCCCGGACATCTGCTCTGACAGCCCCCCGGGCATCTGCTCTGACAGCCCTCCGGGCATCTCCTCGGATAGCCCCCCGGACAGCATATCCAGCAGGCTGAAGCTATTCAGACTGTCTCATGCGGAAGCAGGTGCTTGAAAAGGGAGCAATTGAGCTATCCATGTCGATCGCCCAGGCTGCGCTGTGGTAGAATATGGACATTACCAGCACACGGAAAGGGGAATGGATATGTTTGCCCAGCAGCGGCATCAGGCGATTCTGGAGAGGCTTCAAGAGGAGAAGGCCATTAAAGCCTCCGAATTGATGGAGCGGTTCAACGTTTCCTTCGAGACGGTCCGCCGGGATCTGGAGCATCTGGAGAAGGCGGGCCGCCTGCGACGGGTGCATGGAGGAGCGGTCCTGTCCCGGCTGGATTATACCAAGGAGCTGCCGCTCAACATGCGCGAAGGGGCGTATGTGGAGGAAAAACGGGAGGTAGCCCGCATTGCCGCCCGTTTCGTAAACGAGGGGATGTCCATTGCCATGGATGCCAGCACGACCAATCACCATTTGGCCCGGCTGCTGAAGAACCAGATCACCCGGCTTACGGTGATTACCAACTCCCTGGCCATTGCCCAGGAACTGTCGGATGTGCCAGGGTACCGGATTATTCTTCCCGGCGGCGTGCTCCACAATGAGGAGCAAAGCATGATCGGCGAGCTGGCGGAGCAGTTTACCGCCATGTTTCATGCGGATCTGTTCTTCATGAGCATCAGCGGGGCCACCCTGGAGGAGGGATTGACGGACTACGGCATCGGCGAGGTGCAGGTGAAGAAGGTGATGCTGCAAAACGCCAAACGGACCATTGCCCTGGCTGACAGCAGCAAGCTCGGCGCCGTGTCTCTGTTGAAGGTTTGCGGAGCGGATGAGGTGGAATGCCTGATTACGGATTCCGCTGTTGAGCCGGAGTTCGCGGAGTCTTTCAAGAGCAAGGGGATCGAAGTAATCAGCAGATAACAGTCTGCGCATGAATGAGGGTTGCGGCTTGATCGGCGTCGGTATGCCGTCGGTCAGGTTTTCTTTGGAGTAAAATGTGTGTTTGTATGTATTTAATGGTGTGTAGTTGTGTTTAGTTGAAAACAATGTGAATAAAAGGATGTGGATCTCCGTGTCATTCTCCCTAATCCTAGTGATATGCTCCGGACTGGCCCATGCGGTGTGGAATTTGCTCACCAAAAGCAGTACGGATAAGGCTGTTTATTTATGGTGTATTTTTATGCCGTCCACCATCCTCTTACTGCCCCTCCTGGCAGGTGAGATGAGCCGGGCAGTCCTCTCTCCCGCAGCACTGGGGATGCTTGTCTGCTCCGCAGCTTTGCAGGCCTTTTATGCCTGGCTGTTATCGCATACCTACAGGCGGGGGGACCTGTCCCAGGTGTACCCGGTGATGCGGGGAACCCCCACCCTGCTGATTCCGCTGGCGGGGGTTTGTTTCTTGGGGGAGCGCCTCACCCTGTGGGGATGGGCGGGAATTGTGCTGATGCTGGCGGGTTTTGCCGTGATGGGAAAAGGCAGCCGCCCTCCTGATGCATCCCAGGGACCGGAAAACGCCGGGGCCTCTTCCAAATGGACACAACCTGTGGTTATGGCTTTGGGGGTGGGCGTCACCATCACCTGCTACACCCTGGTGGATAAATGGAATTTGCAGCATCTTTCGCCGCTGGCGATCCTGGAGGTGACGAATATCGGCTTTGTGCTGGGGCTGACACCGGCGGTAATCAGACAAGGTCGGCGGATGCTGCCAATTTTAACCTCCGGATGGGGCAGGATTCTTTTGGGAGCGATCCTCTCCCCGGGCTCCTATCTGCTGTTTCTCTTCGCCATCCGTGAAGCTGAAGTGGCTTCGCTGGCCCCTTTGCGGGAGATCGGCATTGTGTTTGGTACAGTGCTTGGATTGGTGTTGTTGAAGGAGAGTTTTCCAGCCAGGCGACTAACCGCCTCGGCTATTGTCCTTTCGGGCATCCTGCTGATTGCTTTTCTGGGCAGCTAAGGATATCTTTTCAAACCCGCCCCATTTTGCTACAATGATTTTAGAAGAGTGTAGAACATACATACGTATTATCAGGACGCCCAAGGGTGTCCTTTTTTCCTCAAAGGAGACAAGGAGGCAACAAAGTGGCAACCAAAAAGAAGATTCCCGGTCCGTCGGCTCCGACGCTGCCGTCAGTGCTCACCAAAGCGGATGAGGGTTTCCCTGAGCCGGAGGATGGACAGCTGGTGGAGACGGCTGAATTTGCGGATATGGAGCTGAGACACTGGCAGGCCCGCAAGGTAAGGTTTGACGGCGTCCTGTTCCGCAATGTGTCCTTCAGCGGAGCGGCCTTGCAAAATACCGAGTTCCTGGACGTAGTGTTTGAAAACTGCGATTTATCCAATACGAACTTTCAGGAGGGGGCGCTTCACCGTGTGTCCTTCCGCAATTGTAAGCTGTTGGGCACCAATTTTACCGATTCGGTTTGGCGGGATGTGACGGTAGAGGAGTGCAATATGGGCTATACCGTTCTCCGTTTTAATGACTGGCGGCATGTGCAGCTCAAGAACAGCTCCATGGCTCATGCGGACTGTTACCATTCCTCGTGGCAGCATACCCAGCTGGAGGGAATGAAGCTTGAACAGACGGTTCTGTCGGGAACCAGCCTTTCGGGCATTGATCTGAGCAACTGCGATTTCCTGTCCTTATCGGCTGAGCCGGAGGATCTGAGGGGCTGTGTGATTGATGCCTCCCAAGCGGGATTATTGGCTCCGCTCTTCGGCCTCATTATAAAGGAATAAGCAAAAACGGGCCCACCGGATTTCCGGAAGCCCGTTATTTTTTCTGATATTCTGATGGTTCGATATGCTTACCGCGGCTGTGCCGGAGCCTGGGATTGGCCAGGCTGAAGCGGATAATAGTAGTTCAGCGGCTCATCGAAGGTGATATAATCCAGATTCACCATCAACAGCAGAAAACGCATACCGGTTTGCGGGTCACTGATGATGATGTGGTCCCGGCCGGCGGCTTCCAGCTTGCCCTTGAAGATCTTGGCATTCCATTCCCGGTTGTTTTCGTAGGTCATGTACAAGGTTGCCACTTTACCAAGATTCAGCCGCAGGATATTCTCAATGTAGGATTGCTCAAGCGGCAGTTGTCCGGGAACAAGGCTGCCCGGTGCGGCTGCTGTGGGTGCACCGGGGATTACGGAGCCGGAAGCGGGGTACAACGGGGGAGTCGCTGCCGCTTGGGCCTGCATGGCACCCGGATACGGATAAGGGGTGGGCTTGCCGTAGGGATAGTTCATCATTGTACTTACAAACCTCCTTTAATGGATAAAAGTGTGAATAACTGCAAGCTACCTGTAAACCGCCGGGCAGTTCTCAGCTGTCGGGGAAAAGAAACAATGGGCTTTGTACCTGCCAGTGTTCGGCTGATTATACCACTGGGCGGGACAGCCTCCGGAAGGCCTGAAGAACCATAGCGAATTGGAGGCCGGATGCTGCTGCTCCCCTCTGATCACCCGCTCGGCCAGCCGGATGTCCCGGTCACGGGCCTTCTGGTAAAAGTATCCCTTGACCGTTGCCTCAAACCCACCCGGACGCTGGAAAACCATCTGCTGCAAATCCCGGATGTTCTTGAAATCCAGGCAATTGGCCAGAACCCGGTTGACACCTACATTGCCCACCATCAGCATTCCCAGCTCGCCTTCGCCCTCGGCCTCCGCACGCATGAGTCTGGCCAGAAGTTTGGTCTGCTCCGAGTTTGTTTTGATAACTGCCATGCCGTCACTCCTTCCGCCGCAAAAAACCAGCCTCTTGTTCAATCTATGCAGATGCCCGGTCTGAACATTCATGGGGGACAAACCCGAAATGAAGGAAACTTGAAAAAAAGAGCAGAACTGGACCTATGCCTGGACAATTGCCTGGACTTGGTTGGTCCGTTTAGTTGTCAAAGGGTCGGAGCATTGCTATTATAATCATTATAATGAAAGACATAAGGGAGGAAGTTGCTTCGTGGAACAAGCTGCGATAGAGAAGCAAGACCGCTATGACTCCGCAACAGCAGAGGCTTCCACTGCCGGCGGTACTGCGGCGCGCAAGCTAAGCTGGCGGGATTTCGTACAAGTTACCAAACCAGGCATTCTGATGTCGAATTTGATTACCACCTTCGGGGGCTTCTGGATTGCATCCAAGCTGGAGGTAGACTGGCTGTTGATGCTGTGGACCTTAGTGGGAACCGCTTTGGTTATGGCAGCCGGATGTGTGCTGAATAATTATCTGGACCGGGACATGGATGCCAAGATGGAGCGTACCAAGGACAGAGGGCTTCCCGCCGGTGTTATGATGCCGAAGGTGGTTCTGGTATACGGCATCGTTTTGGCTGTGGCCGGGTTGAATATTTTGGGCTTTTTGGTGAATCCATTGACTGCCTGGTTGGGTTTTCTGGGGTTTTTCGTTTATGTGTGGGTGTATACCGCCTGGCTGAAGCGCACCTCGGTCTGGAGCACGGCCGTCGGCGCTATCTCCGGTGCGGTGCCACCGGTTATCGGGTACACTGCTGTAATGGGCGTAATTGATGAAGGCGCACTGATCCTGTTCCTGATCCTGCTTCTCTGGCAGCCCCCCCACTTCTGGGCGTTGGGTATCCGCAGAAAAGAGGAATACCGCGCCGCCGGTTATCCGCTGCTGCCGGTAGTGAAGGGGAACCGCCGGACCAAAATCAGCATGATGCGGTATGTCATCCCGCTGGTGCCGGTTTCGCTACTTCTTTATACGTACGATTATGTGGGGCTGATCTACCTGGTTTCTTCCCTGATCCTGGGATTGGGTTGGGTGGTGTTATGCGCCCGAGGCTTTAGGGCCAAGGACGATATCCAATGGTCCAAAGGAGTATTCGTCTATTCGATTAATTATTTGACCATTCTCTTCATCATTATGGTAATTGATACGGTAGCCAAATAAACGCGAATAAGGAGGGACCCGTTTAAGGGATTCCCTCCTTTATTTATGAAAAGACATGGACGGATCGAGTCCGTTTGGTGTATTTTTAATAGGAAATCCTCCCTTGCTTGAAGGCAGAAAGGTTGTTACCCCATGTTTTTGTGGCATATTTTATCGCATAACGTGATTCCCTTATGTTTGATGATCAGCCTCGGCGCGTTGATGGAACGTAAATTTAAACTGGATATCCGCACCTTCTCGAAGCTGATTTTTTACCTGTTCACTCCGGTTATGCTGTTCAAGATGCTGTATGAATCCCGGCTGTCTGCAGGTATCCTACTCCAGATTGTGGGCTTCATCATCTTCTTCCTCCTGGTGCTGTATGCCATCGTGGACGGCGTCGCCCGGCTCAGGGGTTTAAGGGGCGGAATGAGAAGTGCTATGCGCAACAGCGTGCTTTTTTACAATAGTGCCAATTACGCTATTCCCTTGAACCAGCTGGTATTCGCCGGCAATCCCTTTACCATGTCGGTTCAATTGATCGTTATGGTGTTTCAGAGTGTGCTGCCGCATACCTATGGTGTTTACGCTGTGAATGCCCATAAAAGCAATACCCGAGAAATTATGAAAACCATTCTGGGTATGCCCGCCATCTATGTCATTCCTGTAGCCTTAATTATGAACGGGTTTCAGATTCCGGTGCCCAAGCCGATATATGAGCCCATTACGTATATCTCCAATGGGTATGTGGCCTTGTCCTTGCTGACATTGGGGGTTCAATTGGCGCAAATGCACTGGAGAATTGACCAGCTGTGGGATGTGCTGATTTCCAATGGTCTGCGGCTGATAGCCGGTCCGCTGATCGGCTTCGGAATTGTCATGGCCATGGGGCTGGAGGGGCTTCTGGCTCAGGCGCTGGTTTTGTCCTGTGCCGTACCTACTTCCCTGTCCAGTGTCCTGCTCTCTGTAGAATTCGACAATGAACCCGAATTTGCCGGACAGGCGGTTTTTGCTTCCACCGTATTCAGCATTGTCACTGTCACCATCGTGATCTACTGCCTCCGTTTTATTCCTTAAAGTGACTCTGCAGGCGGGTAAAGGATGTAGTCCTCCAGCCCCGCCTTTTCTAATTGCTGGATCAGATATTCGTCCGGGGTGCCTTCCACTCCGGCGTATCCCCTCCGTGTATAAATCTGCACCGCATCGGAGAACTCCTCATTGACCAGCCAGCGGATTTTTTTGCCGGAGCTGTCATTATCCGCGAAAATGTAGACCTCCCGGCCCGCGGCGCGTTTGCACAGTTCGGCCAGCTTCTCGGAGCTGGGGGTTCCGAAGGTGCACAGAATCAGCACCTCGTCGTTCAGAAGCCGTCTGAGACGGCTCTTGTCGTTTTTTCCTTCTACAATAATAACGGGTCCCATAGCAGCTTCTCCTGTCCGCATAATCATGAATACTCCGTCCACTCAGTATACCCGGGTAGGGTCATCTTACCACCCGAGCCGGCTTTTGTCGCGGAAACCGGACTTGAGTGTAGAGACGGTGGACATGCTAAACGGGGAGTGCCAACGGCAGCATATGGATGCAGTTTTTGGGGTGTTAGATCAAGTAAGTATAAGTTTTAACGAAATAGTCAACAAAAATCAACGAAAATTTATAATTATATGATAAGATATTGGCGAGGTGAAGGAAATGACGAACATAACTAAGGAAACGAATACACGAAACTGGACTATGCCGGAAATCGAACTTCCGAATATACCGTCCAACAGCTTTACCATTACTGATTTTGGTGCGGTTGGAGACGGAGTAACTGACAACACCGAGGCTTTCCGCAAAGCGATTGCCGCTTGTACGGAAGCCGGCGGCGGTAAGGTTATTATCCCTGCAGGCTTGTGGCTGACTGGCCCCATCATTTTGGCGAGCCGCCTGGAGCTTCATGCTCAAGCCGGTGCGACTATCATGTTCAGCACCAATTTTGACGACTATCCGCTGATTCTCTCCACTTACGAGGGCTGGGAAACAGTACGCTGCACCTCGCCTTTGGACGGGGAAGGGCTTGAGGATATTGCGATTACCGGACCGGGCGTATTTGACGGCGGCGGTGACGCATGGCGTTATGTGAAGAAGTGGAAGCTGACCGAGCTTCAATGGAATAAGCTGACCAAAACCGGTGTGGTGGATGGAGACAGCTGGTGGCCGACTGAGCAAGGGTTGAACGGCGCCAAGCTGGTTGACCGTCTGATCAGTGAAGGCGTGAAGGATCCCAAGGCATTCGAGCCGGCCAGGGATTATCTGCGTCCGAATTTGCTCAGCCTGCGCCGCTGCAAACGTCTTTTGCTGGACGGGCCTACCTTCCAGAATTCCCCGGCCTGGAACGTGCATCCTTGGGCGTCCGAGCATGTTACACTGCGCAATCTGACCATCCGCAACCCGTGGTACGGCCAAAACGGCGACGGCCTGGATCTGGAATCCTGCCGTTACGCCTTGGTTGAAAATTGTACCTTTGACGTAGGGGACGACGCCATCTGCATGAAGTCCGGCAAGGACAAGGAAGGCCGGGAAAGAGGCATCCCCAGCGAATATATCATTATCCGCAACTGTATCGTATACCATGGCCACGGCGGCTTCGTAGTCGGCAGTGAAATGTCCGGCGGCGTACGCTGCGTGGAAGTTACCGATTGCACCTTTATGGGCACCGACATCGGCATCCGCTTCAAGACGGCCCGCGGCCGCGGCGGTGTGGTAGAGGATATCCTGATGAAGAATATCCGGATGATCAACATCGACGGCGAAGCTATTTCCTTCTCCATGTTCTATGAAGGCAAGGAAGGCTCCGGCACCCTGTCCGAGGACAAACATCCGATTACGGATGAAACTCCGGTTTTCCGCAATCTGCATATGGAAGACATCGTCTGCACCGGCGCAGAAGTAGCGTTCCTGATCAAGGGACTGGTGGAAGTGCCGATGGAGGGTCTGACTCTGACCCGCTACAAGGCTATTGCCGACAGAGGCGTGGAATGCACCAATGCCACCAACCTGGCTCTGACTGACGTGGACATCCAAGTCAAGGAAGGCCCGATGGTTAAGCTGCACCAATGTAACGATGTCCGCATTACCCGGATGAGCGGCTGCGGCTCCGAGTCTGATGACCGCTTCCTGGTTGCTACCGGCAACCGTTCGGACAGCATTGTCCTGGATGGCCTGGCAACCTGCGACTCCCACAGAAAGATCGAAGCGCTGAACGGCGCTGAAGGCAAGGTTCAAGTGAAGTAATTATCGTTCATAAAAAGGCTCCGGTGTCTCCCAGCAGGGGACAGCGGGCTTTTTTGTTGTTTTGGCAAAAAACAAGCAGGAGTTTCCTTTCTATATGTCGAAATATCTGGTCATAAAATACATCATAAGGTGACGACAGGTGACGACAATATTATGAATGTGATCATTTATTTGCTTTTGGGTACTGTGGATATTTTTCTTTTAATGACGCTGATTTTTAAGGTGTTCCGGTGGCCGCTGCGGCAGTATGCCCGGGAAACCCTGATTATTGCGTTTTTGTGTTCGCTGGAATCCTATCTGTCGAGAATTGTATTCGGAGTGCCTGAGGTGGACCTGATCCTGCAGAACATCATTATTTTGGTATTGATGAGGGTTCTGCTGAAGGTCAATTTTTACTATGCCCTGACGTTATCGGTGATCGGCTCATTCCTTTATTCCGAGATCGCTTACATCACCTATAACCTGTTTGCCCTGTTCCACATTGAGCTTGATTTCTCCACCCCTACGTCTGCAGGCGTATATTTTATGCAGATATCCGTTCAGGTGCTTGCCGCGCTGGTGGCTTTTCTGCTGTACAAGTTCAATCTGGGCTTTTCCTTTGTGTCCGTCCCGCCCCACGACAGCAAAAGAAGATTTACGCCCAAGGAGAAAATGAATCTGATCATCAGCTGCGTAGCGGTGTTATGTATCTTTTTTACCGTGTATGTGGCCATCAATTATGGTACCTTCGGAATCAATGCCATCATGGTGCTTGAGTTTATTGCCTTGCTGTTTTTGCTGTACATTGCCCGGAAGCAGGATGCCATATGACGGACCCCATTGATTATGTGGCCTTCAAAACTGCGGGTTGGATCAAACGGTCCAACCCGGAGGAAACCGATGACCTGGAAAGAATGAGTCCGACCCTCAGCATCCTGTTTAATAACCTGCTGACAACGGGCTTTATCCTGCTGCTTGGCTATACGACGGATTCCTTATTTTCCACCGCTGTAATGCTGGCTACATTCGTTATTTGCAGAATTATGCTGAAGGGCTGCCACCTCAAATCCATGACTTTATGCACTCTGGCCACATCCCTGTTTGTCTTCGCAGTCTCCGCTATTCCTATAAGCCCCCTGTGGATGATCATCCTCACTCCGCTTTTCATTGTTGTTTTATTCCTCCGCTCCAGCGCATCCATTCCGGTGAAAATGATGTTCGGGATGATGATGACACTTAACATGATCCTGCTATATCCTCCCCTTTTTTTGGGCTTTGCGGCGCAATGCTTGACATTATTTCCACAAAGGAGGTGAAGATGCATGAGGAGAGCGGTTGCCAAGTATGCATCCTTAGTGCTGAGTGTGTTAGCGTCCATTTTTACGATTACGGAAAAATATCCTCTTGGTGACAAACCCATACCCCCGAAGGCAGGAAAGAAATAGCCGCTTATGTTGGATCTGAATATTCCCTGCACAACGCTGACACACTTGGACGCTGTTATCTCGTTGAACAAGGTGCAATACATATCTTTGGCTTATCAAAAGAAGGTCCCCAAAATTATTATGCAAACCGCCAAAGAGGAATATATATCCAAGATTACGGGTTCGCTTGAATCATTAGAAATTCTGTTTGCCCCATTTGGTTTTATCCGCGTGGACAGCGGCGTAATGGTTAACATCAACCATTTCAGCCATTTTGAAAAAGATGGATACAGCCAGCTCTTTTGCTTCGCCGGCTCCACCAAAAAGGTTGTCTGCTCCCGTGCCGGATATGCGAAGGTTAAACATGCAATCGAAAACACCACCTGAAATGGCTCCGTGCACATTTTAGGTGGTGTTTATCATATGTTGATAAATTTGTCAATAACAGAATTCCATATCGAATTCTGTTATATCGTGGATTCCAAAATTTATGATATAGTTATGGCGAAAGTACGCAAAATAGTTGCATGGCATTGCATGATTGTGCAAAGAGAGGAGAGATTGTGATGCATAGCGTCGTGATAATCGATGATCATCCGCTTATGGCGCACGCCACTAAAGAGCTGCTGGAGCAGGAGCTGGATGTGAAGGTGGATGCTTTAGCCCGAAACGGAGAACAGGGTCTGGAGATCATCGCTGCATCACAACCGGATCTGATCTTATTGGATTATAAGCTGCCCGACATGACGGGAAGAGATGTAGCCGAGCGGGTATCCACGTGCTGGCCTTCCGTGAAAGTGGTAATTTTCAGCTCCATTGATGTGTCTTCGATGGTTCCCCAATTGCTCATGGCAAAGGTTGATGGAATCCTGTCCAAGGAAAATTCCCAGCACACCATCGTTCATGCCGTATCCAGTGTGCTTGACGGATTCGCCGTAATTCCCAGGGCATCCGATTGGCAGGCTGGGCTGCTGGGCCAGGAGGAAGTGGTGGATGTGGAGCTAAGCAATAATGAAGTGGCTCTGATGCGATACATTCTAAGCGGATATACCATCGAGCAAATCGCCGAACAGATCCATATGAGCAAACGTTCCGTGGACAACTGGATCCGCAAGATGTATGAAAAGATGGGCGTCAAAGGCAGGACCCAAGCCCTTGAGATTTTCCTGAAAAGCAAATATTATATGAAGCAATGAAACGGCCGTTTCCTCCGAAGCCTCCACGCACCGGTAACCCCACTTCGGTCAGGCGCGAGAGCCCCCGGCTGCTCACGCCTGCCACTTCTGTTGCAGCCTTTATCCGTTCAGCTTCTTTTTGTTCTGGGAGGCGATGGTGACCAATGCGACATAAATGGGCTGCAGGTTAAACTTCTTGCCGAATTCGAATTTGTAAGCGGCAGTTTTGGCGTCATTGGCTTTGTAATAGGGCGATGTGATGTAATGGATGGTCAGCTCGCTGTCGTCAAATCCTGTTCCCGCCGTTTCCATGGTCACTTCGAAGATGGAATTCAGCTCAATGGAAGCCACCCGGGTTTTTTTGCCCGTCACCCCCTGATGGTCCACCAGAATGATCCGCTCATCCGTCATGAGAAACGAGTCTCTGACCAGCTTAAAGCCCGTTCGGATTTCTTCGTTCTCCATCAGATACATGCCGTATTGCTTCTTCAGATCCTCAATCGAAACCTCTGAAAAATTGCCCAATAACCCACCCAATAATCCTGCCATTCCAATCACTCCCCGGTTATGTTGTATTCACTCCTGTATTCGACAAATAGGGAATGATTTCCTGCCTCATAAAAGACAGCTATATGATATTCAACCCCAGCAGCTTGGCGAAGGCGGGGGCTTGATCGGCGGCAATGGTACATCCCTCCAGGTCCTCCAGATTGACGGTCAGCGAATGAAATTGGCATTGGCTCAGGTCGATCCCCTTAAGCTTTGTCCCTGCCAGAACAATCTGGTTAATATTGCATTGAATAAGAAAAAAATGATGTAAAGCGGCAGCGTAGAAGTCCGAGCCAATCAGTGAGCAGTCCTCAAACCGGACATGCTTGAATTTTGCATAGCGGAAATTAATGTAATCTCCTATACAGTCTGTTAATTCGACGTTTTGCAGGATGCTGCTAGAGAAATCGGCACCGATTATCTTACATTTCCTGAATTCCGTCCGATGGACAAGAGAACCCGAGAAATTTACATTAGAGAAGTCGCAATTCTCGAAGATGATATCCGTGAATTCGGCTTGTTCCAAGGCTGAGCTGGTGACCGTCACATTTCGAAACACCATCCGGTCAAAGGAACGCTTGTCGGCTTCCAGATTTTCTATGGTTCTATTTTCAATGAGGCGGTCGTGAAGCTCATCCTCAAGCTCCAAAAACGGTATCAGTTCATCCGATAATGCCTCGACATGAATTCGTGGATGTTCGATTTTCCCTCTCATTGTTTCCTCCTGAATAATAGATACGTTCTCAGGCCAGACACTATCAACCTATCACAACATTCTGAGGGGAACAATAGGCAAACAGCTATGTATCGAACTCCCAAACCCGGCGGTACTCCTACAGAAGCTGCATATACCATCCGGGCATGACCACCCATTCCTCGTTATCCTCCTTAGTACCCTTCAACGCATACTGCCCGTTTTCCGTCCAGGAGATGCTATGCCGAATGAACAGGGAGCGGGTGGGGAAATCCACATCGGCCCACTCCAGCGCCAATAATTCGCCTCTCCTGAAGCCTCCCATCATGGCAGCAAGGAAATACAGGGTCCAGAGCATCGGAAGCCGGAAAAGGGCCTCTATGACGCTTACAGCCTCTTCGTAGCTGTAGATGTTGGTCTGCTTCTTCTTGTTCTTCGGGAGCTTAGGCGGGCTGATAGTAGCCGTAGGGTTGTCCTCGATCAGCTTCAGCTCCTGGCAGGCGAAGATCATCATGGCCGTGAACACCTTGAAGATGAACAGCTGCGTGCTCGCCGCAAGAACGCCTTCCCCGCCGTCCTTACGGGCTTCCGGAGAAGCCAGGTAATTGTTGAGCTTGAAGCACATGAATCGGCATGATCTCATCCAGGTACATCCGCTCGAAGAAGGGTAGCACATGGCTGTCCAGCCGGTCTATGTAGTTCTTGTAGGTCCGGGGGGAATACTGGTTCTTGGCATGCTGGTTTCGCCATATCTCTGCATAATCGGCGAAGGCAAACTTCTCCTGCTTCACCGGCACCCCTGCCTGCAGCTCCAAGTGAAACTTGGCCAGCTCCAGTTCCAGGTGCTCTCTCAGCCGTTTAGGGGCCCACAACAAGGCAGGGTCCTCCACCTTAACGGATTTCCGTTCCCGTATCCGTTCCCCCAGCGCATCAACCCCCAATTCAAGGGTTAGCCTCCAGGTATTCATTCCTCGTTTCTCAATGCTGGACAAGCCTTACCTCCTTACAGCATAAGGTTTCTTCATCAGCGGGTGCCCGTCCAGTTGATGCGCTTGCCTTTCTGGGCGGATTGCTACGACAGCTTCCCCAGTAGCTTCAGGGTATCGGAGGAATGGGCAATAATCCGGGGCTTGGGGTAGCGCGGCACAGATTGGAAGATAGCCTCTTCCTCCTGGGCCTTCCGAATTCTGGCGGCGATCTGCTCCAGACGTCGTTGAACAAGCCCAGGGGGCAGCCTGAATTCATAAGCAAGCAGAGGGACGGCATGAGAGCTGTGAAGCAAATCTTCATAGTGGATGATCAGATAGAAGGGAAGGGCGGCGTAGAGTTGGAAGAGGCCTGCCTGAATCTCCTGCAGGTCGTGGAAGGTATGGGGCATTCGCTGTTAATTGTCAACATGTTTAAGGGGGTGGCAAAGCTAATGGAAGAAGACTTCCCGTGCGTGATCTTCATCGAGGTGCTCGCTTAATAAGATAACCCGGAAGTCATCATCCCAACGGGCGTGAGAATGTCCACTCCATCTTACCAATTTCACGTGAAAAATGCTAGCGACATGCTGCAAGTCCAATGCAGAAGCGGAATTGATACCATGTTCCTTATATTTGCGGTCAATCCATTGTTCAAGCTCGGAGAGCTTGTAATGACATAAATTCATCTTGATGCACCTCCTGAATGGAGTTTATTATAGCAAAATAAGAACGTATGTTCTATATTTTTGACAATAAAAGAACCGTGCTATTTAAGCACGGGATCATTGATAATCTCTAGTTTCTTGGAACTACCTTCTTCAGGTTTGATAAATTGAAATTCTTTAGTCAGTTTATTGTTCTGGTCAAGAGCCCTGATAATAAGCAGTTTCTCATGGTTCCCAAGAACTGCCCAACGTTTTTGGTCTTTTTCAACTACGAAAAATGTATCTTCATGCCTAGCATTGTATTCACCCAAATATTTTATCGTTGCAATTGAGAAGAATGAGAAAATTAGTATGGAAACAATGATGTAGTATTCTTTTCGAAAAAGCGGTGCTGATTTTGGAATGTCGGTAGAACTTTTTTTGTTATGTCGGTTTTCAATCTTCCTAATGAACCATCTTCCTAACCTATACAGAAATTCTATGAATACAATACAAATTATCAATCCGATTAATAATATTCTCCAATCGACAAAATTAGATGTATATAATTTAACCAGAAGGTAGATTAGACTTAATATATATATGTAATTTAATAAATTTCTTACAGTTAATAGTTCGTAGTCCAAGTAGTGTTCTAGCCACACGACCGCATATGTGACCAAGAAAATAATGATAATAGCAAAAATAATTGTTTCTGTGGGCTTAAGAATACTTGTGAGATTGAACTGAACATAATCATCTGGAATACTGAAGTATGAATTATAAGCCACTTCATACTTATAACCAATTAAATAACCAAGGAAGGTAATATACGCCAGCATTAAACCCTCAGTTAAAAAGTTTCTTTCCTGCTTCGGCTTTTCTTCGGCTGGTTTCTTTCTTGTCATAACAATACCTCACACGTGACCTCAATTTATTTTTAGCTTTATATCGGCAAGTGAGCCCATTTATGATCAAACAGGCCCATATGACTATACTAGGGAAAATAGGTGGATAATTCACAAAATATCGACAACCATCAAAAAGTTGTCTTATATTTTTTTGGTAGTAAGGAGGCTTCGCTAATATCAATGTCAATTCACAATCAGTTTACTATCCCAAAGCGCAATAACAATGTCCATCTGGGAGTTATGTTTCTTGGCCCCATTGACTACGGCAGCCCATAATTTCATTTTGTCTTTGGTTAAGCCTGGCTCTGACTTAAGTAGCTCAACTGCTCGGATGGCGTAACTCTTGTTAGCGGAGTTAGGCTTATTGTTATAGCTTCCTGGTTTAATACCACGGATCAGGCCTTCTTCACACAGCCCTAAGAAGGCGTTGCGGGGGCAGCCTTTAACTTGTCCGGCTGTTCCTTGTCCGAATAGTGCGCTGGTTGCCAGTTCCCATGCTTCGGGGGGAAGGGCTTCTGTGGTATGAACGAGATGCACGGCGTTTATTGCTGATGGGGCATATTTGTTCATTGAGATACGGCAGCTCCTTGTTGGCCAAATTGAATCGATTATCGATAAAAAGAAAAGCCCTCCAGGAGCTTTTCTTTTTTTATGTATGTGGATTAGGAAAACTTCTTTGCTATCTCCAGCAGTTTTTCTTTATGGCTGATCAGGTCGCTGACGTTGTCGAGAGTGACGGTTGTTTTGGATTCATCGTTGAATTGGATGGATTTATTGGTGCTATTAAAGAATAGCCGGCACACCCATTTTCTGATGCTGTTATCCAGGAGGATGTTGAAGTAACTGAGATTATCGCGGTAGCTGATGCGGTCGGGGGACACGATGTCTTTAAGAAGGACCTTCACCGTGATGTAACCCTCAATTTCTTCTTCTGTGGTGACTGCTGTTGGAGTAACAGGCGTCACCTCTGTTGCCGCGGCAGCTTCTTTGACTACGATCGGTTCCGAGTTGGTATTCGCCAGCGCGGACTGGAGCTTGTCGTTCAATATGTCATTCACGAACTCCTTAAAGGATCGGCTGACAATGCCATTAAATTTCTCAATGACCTGCTTCGTTTTCTTGCCAGGGTAGACGTCAGAGAGGATGAATGAAACGAATTCGTCAGAAGGAGACTCCCATTGAGATTTAAGGAAGCGCTTGATCTCATTGGTGTATTTCAGCTCTGAAGCAGTGGTGTTGATGCTCTCCACATCAAATACATCTTTCCGGAATTTGTTCAGCTCCACGATCTGATGGTCGCGAATATCGAAGAGATTGAATTCGAAGAATGGAGTGGCGTCCATTTTGTTCTGTTCTTCAAGGTCAGTGTAGAACTTATATATGATACCGTTGGTAAGAATGGCAAACTTGGCATCAGTGGTGCCGAAATACCGGAATAGCTGGGAATCGTGTTTGGTCAGGGGCTCTTGAATGGATTTGGCCTCGATCAGGATCATCGGTTTCTTGTTGCGCATGATGGCGTAGTCGACTTTCTCACCTTTCTTAATTCCCACATCAGCAGTAAACTCCGGCAAGAATTCCTCAGGGTTGAATACATCATAGTTCAGGGTCTGGAAGAAGGGCATGATCACCGAGGTTTTCGTTGCTTCTTCGGTAAGAATGTTGTCTTTCATCTTCTGGACTCGCTTGGCTAAGGCTTTGATCTGGTCAACAAATTCCATGTGGTTAGCTCCCTTTGTGTCCCCAGGTGGGTTAGGATATGATTTGGCATGTCCTACTGTGAGTGAAACCATAATATAGGAATATTATACCATGGGAATAGTTCCTTAAATATAATAATATGTTAGAATTGATCGAAATTTTGAAAATTAAAAGAGCACATTTCTGTGCTCTTAATAACATTTCTTTTGAAGGCCACTTCTGCTAAGGGGTGTTGAAGCTTAAAGGATTCTTCCTGTCACATCGCCGGTTATCTCTAATATAACCACATTTACTTATTATTGACGTTTTCTTGTATTGTACGTAATTCAAAAAAACCATTAGCTTCTATTTCTCTCCATGCAGCCGCATTAAACTCTCTCCATGTGGGTTTGTTAGTATGACTATATTCAATTACTGCTAATTCGTCTTGATTGATATAGAGCCTTAAACTTAGATAAAATGTCTTACCGTAAATATCATCATATGAGATGGTAGCAGTGTATGTAACGAATGAAAATTCAATAAAGTCCTTGCTTGAAAGTCTAACGATAAAAGGTGTACAAATATTTTCGGGAATATCAATAGTATTGGTACCTATTTTAAAGTCACTTAATTCTTCTGCATCGCAACTAAATGACAGAATTCTTACATTCATTGCAGGACCTTTTCCGATGTTTTTAATTCCTAAATATAGTAACTTAACTTTGCCGATTTCTTGGGTTATTGGGTAATCGAAATTACACACAAACAAATTATCATTATTATCGAACTTGTTTATATTTCCAGAATGAAGTATGGGTTTGACTGAAGTTTTTCTTATATAATAGTTTTCTCTTAATGAAATTACTGAAATGATTAACGCTATTACCGCGATTATGCTTGATATTAATGAAAATATAAGCTGTTCTGACATACATTCCCCTTTATTAAAAAAGTCTCGTTTGATATTAAACACTTAATCAGTATCTTAAAGGAATTTCCGATTTTAATATAGATACCTCAGGTGGAGGGGCAATTTTATAACCATTATAGCTAAGAAAAAGCTCCACTCCTTTCTGCGCTATATCTAAATTATTTTTAGGTCCAATAGTGATAAATTCAATAGGGAATCGACTTTTTAACTTAATCTCTATGTAAGGGATTATAATTGAGTTAAACGCTCTAAAATTAATGCGCCTATGTTCATCTTGTTCATCAATCATAAAAACTATTCTAAATTCCTCTTCTTGGTAAAATGTTGGATGTTTAAAAAACATAGAGTAGTTAAGGAGCTTATAATTAATCAAATTCAAATACTTGCGTATCTCAATCGAAATTTCAGAGTCTTCTGGTGGCTTTGACCGATTAGATAACCTAGCAATAAGGAATTCGTAGTTATCAACTATGTCGTTATATATAATATTTTCCTGATCTTCTCTGTTATACCTCACCTTACCGGCTTGGACAATATCTCCTGATTCAATACTAATTAACCTAATTAAGTCCTCCCTTTTAAATCCTATATTGTATCCATCTCCATTTGAATAATTTGAAAATAATGTTAAAGAATCATTGTTTTCTGACAATGAGAGAATGAATGTTTGCTTAGCATACTGTAAATATAGATTAGGATACCTCTTTAGTGCTGATTTAAGTTGTGCGATGATGTATTTTAATATGCTACCAGTGGAATCTCTCTTATCTACAATTCCTTCGAAAGAATTTTCAATTTCATTTATTATAAAGTGTAAGATTTCCTTTAAATATGCTATTTCTAACGAATCATTTAGAAAGTCAGCCCGAGATACCCATAAGCAATTTTTTTCTATGATACCCATTAGTCCTATATTACTTGTATAATGATAGAGATAATTGGATTCACTTTGTTCAATTGAAAGACTAATTTTTCCATCTACGTTTAATAATAATTCAGAATCGGTCATATTTTCCCTACTTCCTGATAATATCTCCTAAAGTTCTTGTACTCACGTAGCATAGATGCTTAAGTCTCGCTAGCGGCGGGCGATTCAGCCATTTATCCTCACAAGGGGAATTAAACAGCTCGGTTCAGGTCAATGGCCGAACTGCCTTTATTACCTATGGCCTTGAGCTGTTGGGGGGAATGGTGTTTTCGGATGCTTCTGATCCATTATTTAACTGACAGTTTCTCTAGTTCTTCTTTCTTGTTCATAAACTTTTTCTTAATTCCTTCAATTAATTCTGGCCTTAAAAAAGATACATTACCTATATGTTCATAAATCGATAGTGGAACCTTATTCTTATCTTCAGTTTCCAATCTAGTAAAGTGTTCATAAAAATAATTCATGATTAATTCAATATCTTCAGCATCAATATAAGAAAACTTAGTATCTAATATTTCCTTGATTTTGTTATTGTTCTCTCTCACTTGGTTAACATATTCATTACCAATTTTTATTGTTTGATCTGCTTCTTCTATTAATATTTCCTGAGTACGCTGCTCCCGGCTGTAATGCTTATCAACAAATTCTTCTTTATATGCCTTTTGATATCTTTTCTGAATTTCTAGTAATTTATCACTTTGTGAGATAACAAAATATAACGGACCATATAGATTATTTAGTTGATCTTCTAAATACTTAATTCTCCGTGTTCGTTTATCTGCGAGATTGGCTCTTATCCAGTTAAGTACAGCACCAACAGCGCCCCCACCTATAAAGCTTACAATAAGACTCAGAATGTTTAGTTTTACCATCTCCTATGAATCACCCCCATATAATGATCTCTTTCAGAAGTTCCACATTGTTGTATTCACGGACCTTCATTGGCTTAAGGCCCCGCCCCAGCTTCGACGGATTTAGCCAATGCAAGGTTGTCAGCTGTTTGAACTATTAGATTTATACCATTCCTTTTCTAATTTTCGTAATGTCTTTTCCTCATTATAGTAACTTATAAATCTAATTTCTTTCTTTGCCCTTGTCCATTCTGCCTTTAAGTAAATTTGTACTAATTTGGTTAGATTGTTTCTGTTGTTTGTGATTTGACTAAAAAGTTCATTGAGAATACTATTTAATTTTGTTTGAAATTCATTAATATAACTCTTTGTGTTAACAACTGAAGTATAGTCATTTATTACAGCCTTTAAATATTCATTGGAATTCTCATCAATGTTTAAACTATTAAGCTTAGAGTGAATGTTATTTTTTGAAGCATACTCCTTTAAAAAATTGATAAAAATTTTATCAGGATTATTATCTACGAAATTTTTAAAAATGAGTGTGTTTAAGGACGGATTTTTATTTAGTGAAAGATACCGCTTCAAGTTATTAATATATAGCGTGAGGAAGAGAGTATTTGTTATTTCATTAAGATTTTTTAAAATCTTTTTATCAATAGAGCCTTTAAAATTTAGATGTAAAATTATCAAAGATGCTTTATATGTCATTCTCTCTCTATACATCATTAATTGGGTATTTTCCTTGACACTTACTTGAACTTTATACATATCGATTTCAGATAAAAAGTCAGCAACGTACTTTCTTAATGTGTTAATCCATTCAACTCTATGTTGAGTTAAATTATCCAACTTAATCTTTTGAAGGGATTGTGTTAGTGTCAAAAAACCAACAATAAATGTTAATGTAATTCCTATTAAAGTAACAAGGTCCTTTTTTTCTAATGAATTAAAAAACTCCATTTTAATTTCCTCATTTCTTTGCAGTAATTGCTCATATCTAGTATATTTGTGAATAAAGATTATGATTATTATATCATGACAGAAGTCCCACGATATAGAATTAAATGGAATAATAAAGTACAAAAAAACGACACTCTCTATTGGTGTCGTTTTTAGTCTTTCTTTCTCTTGGCTGTCCGTTTTGCCTAAAACAAACGAAACATTTTCCAGCGTTTCTCCGAATACGCGGCTCTTGTCCACCTAGGATAGCTATGTGGTATGCCCGCCGCGTGACTACGGTGTTAGTTAATGCCCCTAATTCATTGATTTACTTTTATATACTTTTTATTCAACTATTAGTGTATACTAAAAAAAACGGTTCTAATGGAGTGTTTTTAGTGAAATCAAACTTTCAAATCTATTATAAGTTAGACGAAATGCAATTTGAAAATCTTTGGAATAATGCATTATTTGTATTTGATACCAATGTTTTTTTGAATTTATATAGATACACAGAATCAACAAGGTCTCAACTAATTGAAATATTCCAGAAATTAAAGGATAGAATATGGATTCCTCATCAGACAATACTTGAGTTTCATTCAAACAGAGTAAAAGTAATTCTTGAACAAAAAGATTCATACAACAACATTCTTAATATTCTTACTGATGTATCAGGAGAATTTGTGTCGACACTTGATAAAAAAATTAAGGACTATAAAAAACAACATCCAAGTATAGATGTTAAATCATTTGGACAAAGAATAGAGCAATTATTCTCTGACTTTTCTAAAGAACTGACGTCCAAAGAATCAATTCATCCTGACTATATGAATAATGATGAGATACTGGATTCTTTAACTGATATACTTGATGGAAAAACTGGGGATCCATATACGCAAGAACAACTAAATGGAATCTATCAAGAGGGGGAACAGCGATATAAAGATAAGTTCCCTCCAGGTTATCTAGATGAGAGTGAAAAGAAAGGGAGAATAAAATATTACAAAGATTTAGTTATCCAAGACATGTATGGCGATTTAATTATTTGGAAACAAATTATTGATAAAGCCAAGAAAACACAAAATTCAATTATATTTGTTACAGGTGACAGCAAAGAAGACTGGTGGTTGAGAATAAGAGGACGCACTTTAGGTCCCCGAACAGAATTATTAAATGAGTTTATTACTCAGACCGCACAAACATTCTACATGTATCAACCAGAAAAATTTATTGAATATGCCCAAAATTACTTAAATCAACAAGTAAATACAGCGGCTATCGAGGAAGTATTACAACTCAGAAAATCAGATGAGATTAAAAACAATATGAAAAATAATGATGTTGAAACTAAGCTTCAATTATCGCCAGAAGATATTATTGAAATTGAAGAAGAACTAGCTGAATATCAAAACAATAAATACAAACGTCCGATTAGATACTATCAAAATATTAATTATTCTGTTGGTGAACAAATTATACATAAAAAATGGGGAATAGGAATTATATTGAAAGTTATTGAGAACAATGATTATTCAAGCGAGCTTACAATCACTTTTCCTCCTCCAATCGGAACCAAAAGATTACTCTCACCTTTTGCTCCAATTTCTAAATTAATTAACAATGAGGACCTTAATAAAATGGAATAGTAATGCACAAAAAACGACACCACATTAACGGTGTCGTTTTACTTATCTTTCTGTCGGCCATCCGCTTAGCCTTAAGCAAACGGACATCTCCAAGTTATTCCTCCAAACGCTCGGCTTCTTCTTCGGACAGTCCTTCCTTTCGGCCACCGACAGGCCCGTAGCGTGAATACGGTGTTATATAAAGTATGTCTCATCTTCGAGTAGACTTGAAATTTTTCTTATGCACTAGTTGAACATTTTTTTTGTTTGGTCTGCTTTCATTGACAGAGCCAATATATAATGCATGAGCATCTTTACCTTCATAATCAAATATTCCATTATAGGGTATGTACATCTTATTTCGAAATACTTGAAGATAACTAAGTACCATTCTCACAAAATTAAATAACAAATTATCAATATCTTTATGCATACCTAACCATATTTCAATTGGAGCTGGCACGTTTGCTGGCTTGAATAATGCTTCTGGACTTAAAATGGTTGATACTGTTTGCTCACCAGGCATCTTAGCTGCAAGGTCTAACCATCCCTTATTCAATATATATACAAAGTCTAAATGGCTCCCGTTAACGAAATTATCTTTATACCATTCTGCGATTGTTTCAATTGTTACATCACTTTCAAAAGCAAAAAGAATGCTCATAGTTTGTGACTGAATAATTTTCCTTGCCCCATTCGATACAAGATCTAGATCAGAAATGGGCGTTTTACCTAAAGATTTAATTATATTAGTTTTCTTGACTGAATCAAGAAAGGCATCCTTAGTCAATCTCGATTTAACTTCTATAGAAATTGCTACATTGTCAGCGGGTAGAATTTTGAATTTCTCAGAATGCCTTAAAACTGGTGAATTTAATGAATCATATATAATGATGTCAGTTTGGGGTGACACTTTATCACCATCATCAATAATGAAACCACTAGTTACTGAAAAACGCTTTGGAATGTATTGTTCTAACCATTTAATCAAGATATATTCTACTTCTGTTCCTCTTTCACCGTAGTGAGGGACATCATTTTTTGCTCTTTCAAATTCTGCTTTCATAACTTTACTTGCACTTTCTAATAAAGATCTTCTAGTAGGAGTTTCCATCTATTCACTTCCTTTTTTTAGTTGCCCGTATTTCATATAACACTAGTATATTTGAGAACTAAGATTAAGAATATTATATCATTACAGAAGTCCCATGATATAGAATAAAATGGAATATAAAAGTACAAAGAAACGACACCTTCTAACTGTGTCGTTTTATTTATTCTTTCTTTCGGCCATCCGCTTGGTCTTAAGCAAACGGAACATCTCCAAGCTTTCCTCCAATTGCGCGGCTTCTTCTGATACTCTACATTTCCTGTATATAGCTGTCAGACGATACCACTAAATTCTTCGACCAGTAATTCTACATTTTTTCAACTCCAATTGGTGTTAATTTTGTTTCCTTTATTTTTTTTCTAGCTTGTTCTAATTTATTTATCTCTCTTTCCAATTCTATTTTCTTTAACCTATCCTTCCATAAAATATATAGCTCTAAAGTATTAACATATGGAGCGGTTGTTCTACAAATACAAAATGTATCATAATTTTGTTCAACTGTTCTAACAAATGTTTTCCCTAATGGTTGGAAGGCAAGTTCTTCATCTGCTAACTTACTTGTGAATGCTGAAGAAAATAACTCCAACTCATTAAAAATATTATCAACATCAGTATCAATAGTTTTTTGATATGCACGCTTAAATTCTTCTTCATTGGAAAAAGGGAACTCTTTGAGATCTTTAACTTCATTATCAAAGTAGCCATAACCTTTTTGATCCATCACATTTTTATGTTTTGATTTCAATGGGAACACATTATTTTTATATCTCTCAATAAATTCAATAGATTTTTCAACTGAAAGCCGTTTATTTCTAGTCTCCATATCTTTTTTCATGAGAACAACCTGTTCCATTCCAATAGAAATCTGTTCCATTCCTATTTCTACTTGCTTAATGGAAACCTTCAGAGCGCCGCATAGGCGTATTTTTTATGCCCCTGGATGGGTTTCCGGGGGCTACTTTTTTTGCAAAGGGTGGGGGACATGACACAAAAGGAGTGCTCGGTGGCAGCTGCACCAGGTGAGGATTTGAAAGAGACAATCAAAGAAATGACCGAGGTTCGGCTGCAACTACGGGAGGTATTAACACTAATGCGGGAGTTGGCCGACCATTCGAGGAGAATTGAACTTCTGGAGAAATTAGCAACCGACACCGCCAACTCTTCCCGATCCGCCCACCACCGCCTGAATGATATGCAAGCCACCCAGCGTTGGCTGATCGGACTGACGGTAACTATGGTAGGTACAGGCATTGCTTGCGCCACCTTGCTTATTAAAATCATAGGGGGCTGACCCCCAAGGAGGGTAACTGTATGAAAACAGTATTTGAACTCGCCCAGCCTTACTTGGAAACCATCGCCACGGCATCCATCGGGCTGCTGGCGATGATTATTCTGGCCTTTATCGCCCAGCTCCGCAGAAAAGTGGAAGCTTGGCTGGTGGCCCGTACCAGCGTTGCGCAAAGGGACTTGCTCCATAAGCTGGCCGCAGAGGCTTACGCATGGATAGAGCGACAATACGGGCCGGAATCGGGGCAGCAGAAGCTTACGGAAGCGGTCCGATATGTGATGGATAGGCTCCACCTAGAGAAGGTTGGGTTATCCGTTGAGGACGTAACAGCCGCCATACAGAAGGCATGGCAGGAGCTGGACACGAAGAACCGGGGGGCAGCTTAATGGGGAAGGGTTTTGACACAGCAACTAAATTGACCATTGATAAAGCCCGGGAGTTTGCCGCCCAGGGCTTTATTTTTGTGGGCAGGTATTTGGATAACCCCACCAGTTGGAAGGCATTAACGGCCCAAGAGGCCCACTATATAACGGATGCCGGGATGTTCATCGTCTCCTTCTATGAGCGGTGGGCATCCCGGGTTCGGGAAGGGGCGGAGGCAAGCGCAATGGACGGAAGACATGCGTTTGCCCTGGCCCGGCAAGTCGGCCAGCCGGAGGGCAGCACCATTTACCCGGCGGTGGATTACGATGCACCGGAGTCAGACTATGACCGCATCGAGGCGTATCTCCGGGCGTTCGATGCCGAGATTGAGGGCTATGAAATGGGCGTGTACGGGTCCTATGCCGTCTGCAAGGCCATGTATGAGCGGGGGATTACCCGGAAAATTATGCAGACCTACGCCTGGAGCCGCGGGCAAGTGTTTGAGCATAACAGTATCTATCAATATCAAAATGACGTCATCGTAAACGGCATTGGCATTGACCGCTGTGAGTCGAACGGTGATGCAGGAGGGTGGAGAGTGGGGATGGCAATTAAACCAGCAGTACCGCAACTCAATAAAGAGGTAGCGGTCAATATCATCGACAGCTTTTTGAAAAAGCATTGGGAAGAGTGTGAGGCGGAGCGGATCCGGGCGGAGCAGGAAGGCCGCACCGCGGACGCGGAGGCGTGGAAGGGGCTGCGGGATTGGCAGAACCATTTAGCCAACGAATTGCGGGCGGCTTCCGGACTTCCGGCGGACGTATGAAAAGGATAGCCCTGCCGACAAATGGTTGGTAGGGCTATTTTGACTATATTATGAAATTCACCATAAGAAATCATTAATTACATAATTATCCTGAATATGTTTGGACTATACCATCCCTTATATGTAAAATACTAACCATTCAGAAAAAAAAGGGAGAGATAATGTTGAAAAAATTAATTGCTATAATGATTGTTTTGCTAATGATGATACCTTCTGCATCAGTTTTTGCTATGCCGGGAGGTATCCTGGATGGGCTACATGGAGTTATAACAGACAATGATATCTCGACCCAGTGGGAGCCAACAAATGTAACTTACAAACGATTTGACTTACCTTACACAGCAAATGTAACGCAAGTGTATTTCCACAAAATAGGTCCATCGGGCCGTACTGGATATATAGATTTTTATAATGATTCAAATGTTAGAGTGGGACGGATTAATTGGGCGAGTTACGACAAAAATTCTGATAACTACATTAATGTAAATTATAACAATGTTAGTTATGTAATGATTGATAAGGAAACGGCATCAATAGTAGCTATTGCCGAATTTGATCTTTTTGGGACCCCATCTATTCCCACACCGACGGTAACTCCAACACCAACGACTACTCCGGAACCGACACCAAGTGTAACGCCAACAGCTAAACCAACAACATCACCGGAGCCTACAGCAACACCAGATCCATCAGTAACGCCGGATCCGACACCCACACCATCTATAACACCGGAGCCCACGCCAACAGTGACTCCAGAACCGACAGCTTCACCTACTGCAACTCCAACACCAACGGTGACGCCGGACCCGACACCTACACCAACAGTGACACCGGAACCCACACCAACCGCTACGCCTACAGTAACTCCAACACCTACGGCTACATCGACAGCAACACCGACGCCTATACCAACAACAACGCCGACCCCGACCCCAACGGCTACACCTACACCAACTCCAGGTACTGGAGATCGTGCAATTCTAACCATTACATTAGTAAACGGTACAGATAAAGAATACGATCTGCCAATGAGTGAAGTTGAAGCCTTTTTGAACTGGTATGATCAGTGTGACTCCGGGAGAGGTCCCGGAAGCTATGCCATCGATAAGCACGACAACAACAAAGGCCCTTTCAAGAACCGGAAGGACTACGTCATCTTCGATAAGATCCTTACCTTTGAAGTAAATGAATATGAGGTAACAGAATAATACAACAACAACCCCCGCGGCTAAAGGCTTGCGGGGGCTTTTTTGCGTTCTTTCTACATTATAATACTCATCGTAAACAAGGCCTTTCTCCCAGTCCTCCAAACGAATATTTCAAATTTCGTCCCCAATCCGTCCCCAACTGGTGATTTTGCCCCCAAAAGTAGAAATCTATAAAAAGAAAAAAGCCTTGATATACAAGGCTTTTTCGGTAAGCGGGTGAAGGGAATCGAACCCTCGCCTCAAGCTTGGGAAGCTGGCGTTCTGCCATTGAACTACACCCGCATGAAAAGGGGAACAGTTGTTATAATAGCATATACATGGGGGGAAGTGCAACGGTTTCATTAGAAAAAATAAGGAGAATTTCCTTTACGGCAAAAAGACTGGAAACGCTTCGCCTACCAGGTTGCGGAAAAAATTGTTATAATGACTCTCCAGAAGGGTAAAATCAATGAGACTTGTTACATAGAAGAATGCTTTTGGAGGAGGGTTGCCTATGGCCGCCAACAATCAGGAAAAAATTTATTTGCTTCCGCAAACCATAGGCTATTACCAGCAGGAATTAACCCGGCTGCTGGAGTTTGAGCGGTACCGGGAAACCATGGAGATGCTGCAGTTTCTCTTAAGCTGCGACACCTCGGACCTGAAGGCCAGGGACGAATGGCAGTCGCTTCTGGAGTGGATGCAGACGATGATCCCGGAATTGCATATGCCCCCGCCTCCGGAGGGCCAGGAGCAGGATCTGACGGAGGATGAATTGTTTTACATACATATGAAGGAAAAGGCGGAACGTGAGCCGGAGTATGTGGAGAAGCTCTTGGCGGTATTCGAGCGGCCGGATTCCTGGGACAAGCAAGTGCTAGCCTTAGAGCAGCTCCGATATCTGCAGCATCCCCGGCTTCGGGATGTGCTGCGCAAATGGCTGGAAAGCCAGCCCTTGCCGCCAATCCTTCAGTTCCGGACGCTGCAGATTCTGAAGGCCCGGGGGGAAAGCGGCTCCATCAAAATCAAACGCGGCGGCAAATTGTATGTGGTGGATATCTCCGATGTGCCGGCAGGCAGCGAGGATTACCCGAGGGCCTTGAAGGAAATTTTCCAACGGGTGATCCGTTCCGATATGAACAGCGGTTTTCCGCTGGAGGCCTTTGCCGAGGAGACATGGTCGGAGTTTGTTGCTTATGCCTTCGGAACGCCGGTCTATATCGAAATTTTGGCGGAGAAGCCGGAGGCCCGGGATGCGTGGGCAGCAGCCTTCCATTATATGCTGCTGCTGACCTCCCAGGGCAGTGCATCCATGGAAGAAATCAAGGATATTTATGGGATAACGGAAGCCTTGGAAGTCAGATGGGAGCGTGCGCTGCGGGTTTTCCGGGACTTTGCCAAGGCGGTTTTTCCGTCTATTACCTAGCAGCTGGCGGCTTATCCTTGAAATCAGGAAGGTTTATGATATAATAAAATGGTTATATTGTTAGGGAAATTTGCCAAAAGGGAATTTTGTTGGAGGGGAAAAGCATATCATGACAGCGAATTGGGAAAAAATAGAGAAGAACCTGGGGGTTCTTACTGTCGAGGTTGCGGCCGACCGCGTTGACGCAGCTTTGGATAAAGCATTTAAGAAAGTGGTAACCAAGGTTACCGTGCCTGGTTTCCGCAAGGGCAAAGTACCGCGCAGCATGTTCGAGAAGCGTTTCGGCGTAGAGAGCCTGTATCAGGATGCTCTTGATATTCTCCTCCCGGAAGCGTACATGGAAGCTGTTGCCGAAGCCGGCATTACTCCTGTTGACCGTCCGGAGATTGACATTGAGCAAGTAGGCAAGGGCCAAGTGCTGAAGTTCACCGCCAAGGTGACTGTAAAGCCGGAAGTTCAATTGGGCGATTACAAGGGCATCGAAGTACCGGCCCAATCAACCGAAGTGACCGAAGAAGATATCGAGAACGAGCTGAAGCAGCTTCAACAACGCCATGCTGAGCTGGTGGTTGTGGAAGAGGGCGCAGTAGAGAACGGTGATACCGTTGTAATCGACTTCGAAGGATTCTCCGAAGGTGTGCCGTTTGACGGCGGCAAAGCGGAGAAGTACTCCCTGGAGATCGGCTCCGGCAGCTTCATCCCCGGTTTCGAAGAGCAGCTGGTTGGTCTGGCGAAGGGCGAAGAGAAGGACATCGATGTAACCTTCCCGGAAAACTACCAGTCCGAAGAGCTGAAGGGCAAGCCGGTTGTATTCAAAATTAAGCTGCATGACATCAAACGCAAGAATCTTCCTGTATTGGATGATGAGTTCGCCAAGGATGTCAGTGAGTTCGATACCCTGGAAGAGTACAAGCAGGATATCTCCAAGCGTATTGCTGAGCGCAAGGAGCAATCCGGCAAGCGTGACCTCGAAAACGCCGTTGTGGAGAAGGTATCCGCTGCTGCTGAGGTAGAAATTCCGGAAGCTATGATCCGTGATGAAGTAGAGCGTATGCTCGGCGACTTCGAAAACCGTTTGAAAATGCAAGGCATGAACCTGGAAATGTACTTCCAATTCTCCGGTCAAGACGAAGAAGCTCTGAAGGAACAAATGAAGAGCGACGCTGAGAAGCGCGTGCTTCAATCCCTGGTTCTGGAAGCTGTTGCCCAAGCAGAAGGCATCGAAGCCTCCGATGAAGAGCTGGAAGAAGAGCTTTCCAACCTGGCCAAGCAATACCAGCGTGAAGTGGACGAGCTGCGTGCCATCCTGACTGCCAACGGCAACCTGGAATCTCTGAAGAGTGACCTGGTTACCCGCAAAACCGTACAATATTTGGTTGACAATAGCAAGACCGAAGCTACTGTAGCGTAAACTTAAATGAAGCATCAGCAAGGCACGTTTCCATACGTGCCTTTTTGTTTCACATTGTTGAAAAGGGTTTACCGGTTTTGGAATCCGAAAAAATGACATTGATTCGCAAACATGATACAATGGTTCAAAATAAGGGTATGTTTATGTAAAGGGGTGGCCGAGATGACGATGATACCTATGGTAGTGGAGCAGGAAGCCCGCGGCGAAAGATCCTACGATATTTACTCGCGTCTGTTGAAGGACCGGATTATTTTCCTCGGCAGCGAGATTGACGATGACGTGGCCAATACCGTTATTGCTCAGCTTTTGTTTCTGAACGCCCAAGACCCCGACAAGGATATTTTTATGTACATCAATTCCCCCGGCGGTTCCGTGACGGCCGGATTGGGAATATATGATACCATGCAGTTTATTAAGAATGATGTTTCCACCATTTGCCTCGGTATGGCGGCCAGCATGGGGTCTTTGTTGCTTACCGGCGGGGCGAAGGGCAAACGGTTTGCCTTGCCTAACAGCGAAGTGATGATCCACCAGCCGTTAGGCGGCATCCGCGGTCAGGCCTCCGACATGAAGATTCATGCCGATTGGATTCTGCGCACCAAGAAAAATCTCAACGAGATTTATGTGAAGCACACCGGCCAGCCCTACGAAAAAATTGAAAAGGACACGGACAGGGATAATTTCATGAGCGCCGAAGAAGCTAAGGCATACGGGCTTATCGACGACGTGATTACCCGGACCGATCTTAAGGTAGGCATCTGAACCGGATCACTAGCCTGTTAAATCTCTCTCGAACCGTAAAGGAGGAGGAATGGAATGTTTAAGTTTAATGATGAAAAGGGTCAGTTGAAATGCTCCTTCTGCGGCAAGTCCCAGGACCAGGTGCGCAAGCTGGTAGCCGGTCCGGGCGTCTATATATGCGATGAATGCATTGAACTGTGCACCGAGATTGTCGAGGAAGAGCTCGGCCATGAGGAAGAGCTGGATCTGAAGGACGTTCCGAAGCCCAAGGATATCCGCGGGATTCTCGATCAGTACGTCATCGGTCAGGAACAAGCCAAAAAATCCATGTCCGTAGCTGTTTACAATCACTACAAGCGGATTAACTCCCAGAATAAGCTGGAGGATGTGGAGCTGCAAAAGTCCAACATTCTGATGCTTGGGCCTACAGGCAGCGGTAAAACTCTGCTGGCTCAAACCCTGGCCAAGATTCTCAACGTCCCCTTCGCCATTGCTGACGCCACTTCCCTTACGGAAGCCGGCTACGTGGGTGAGGATGTGGAGAACATCCTGCTGAAGCTGATTCAAGCTGCAGACTATGATGTGGAAAAAGCCGAACGCGGCATTATCTACATTGATGAAATTGATAAGGTAGCCCGCAAATCCGAGAATCCGTCCATTACCCGCGACGTATCTGGTGAAGGTGTGCAGCAGGCTTTGCTGAAGATTCTGGAAGGTACGGTCGCCTCTGTTCCTCCCCAAGGCGGACGGAAGCACCCGCACCAGGAATTTATTCAAATTGACACCACCAACATTCTGTTTATCGTAGGCGGTGCCTTTGACGGACTGGAATCCATCATCAAACGCCGGATCGGCAAAAAGGTGATCGGCTTCGGAACCGACGGACACAAGGTAGACCTGAAGCCGGGTGAATACCTGTCCATGGTTCTTCCCGAGGATCTCCTGAAGTTCGGGTTGATCCCCGAGTTTGTTGGCCGTCTGCCGGTTATCTCCACCCTGGAGCCGCTGGATGAAGCCGCTCTGGTCCGGATTCTGACCGAGCCGAAGAATGCATTGGTGAAGCAGTACCAGAAGATGCTGGAGATGGATAGTGTCGCGCTGAACTTCGAAGCCGACGCCCTGGATGCCATTGCCAAGGAAGCCATTAAACGGAACACCGGCGCCCGCGGCCTACGCTCCATCATCGAAGGCATAATGCTGGATGTTATGTTCGAGGTTCCTTCCCGTACGGATGTAGCTAGCTGCACCGTAACCAAGGAAGTGGTCCAGCAGAAGATTGTGCCGGAGCTGGTAACCAAGGACAAGGACAACAACGACAAGAAGTCCTCCAAGAAGAAGGAAGAAAGCGCGTAAGGGATACGCGGTTTTGTAAAAGCTTCCGTCTCCCGGGCAGGTGCAACTGCACCCGGGCGGCGGAAGCTTTTTTAAGGTGAACCGTGTTATGATAGATAAAGCTGCTCTAGGTAGGACCATGTTATTTCAGAGGAGGATTCCCCATGTTTCATCGCACCCAAACGGTTCCGGTTCGTGTAGGCAATCTCACCATCGGCGGCAGCAATGAAGTCGTGGTGCAGAGCATGTGCACAACCAAAACGGCAGATGTGGAGGCAACCGTAGCCGAGATTCTCCGGCTGGAGGAAGCCGGCTGCCAGATTGTACGGGTAACGGTTAATAATAAGGAGGCTGCGGAAGCCATCGCCGCCATCAAACAACGGATACATATTCCGCTTGTAGCCGATATCCACTTCGATTACCGTCTGGCGTTGTTAGCTATTGAAAACGGGGTGGACAAGATCCGCATCAATCCCGGCAATATCGGCAAACGCGAAAAGGTGGAGGCTGTCGTCAAGGCCTGCAAGGAGAAGGGCATCCCCATCCGCATTGGGGTAAACGCCGGCTCCTTGGAGCGCCATTTGCTGGATAAGTACGGCTATCCTACAGCGGATGCCATGGTGGAAAGCGCCCTTTATCATATTGGCATTCTGGAGGAGCTGGATTTCCGGGATATTATCGTATCCCTGAAGGCTTCGGATGTGCCTATGGCAATCGAAGCCTACCGGAAGGCCGCTGCCGCCTTCTCTTATCCGCTGCATCTGGGTATTACGGAGTCGGGTACCCTTTACTCCGGCACCATCAAAAGCTCTGCCGGCATCGGCGCCTTGCTCTCTATGGGCATCGGCAATACGGTGAGGATTTCCTTGAGTGCAGACCCCGTGGAGGAAATCAAGGTGGCCCGGGAGCTGCTGAAGGTGTTCGGTCTGATTGCCGACGCGCCTACGCTGATTTCCTGCCCTACCTGCGGCCGTCTGGATATTGATCTGTTCAAGGTAGCCAATGAGGTGGAGGAATACCTCTCCAAGCTGAAGGTACCCATTAAGGTATCTGTGTTAGGTTGTGCGGTGAATGGTCCCGGGGAAGCGAAGGAGGCCGATATCGGCATTGCCGGTGCCCGTGGTGAAGGACTGCTGTTCCGTTACGGCGAGATGATCCGGAAAGTGCCGGAGGCGGAGCTGGTGAACGAACTGAAAAAGGAAATTGACCTTATTGTAGAAGAATATGAACGCACCGGTGAAATTCCGGGCCGCAAGCAGCATGCTGCCGGGCAGTCCGGGCAGCCGACCACCGTGTAACACTCTGACATTCCCCAATATAGAACCCCCAGGCCTGCGGGCGCTGGGGGTTTTTGACGTCAGAGTGTATAACCCCCTCCCTCCCGGCACATAACAACTACGAACCATCAAAGCAGAAGGGAAGGATGGCAAGGATGTGGAAAGCTCGATGGGTTAAAATAATGGCCGCGGCACTTGCCCTTTGGATAGGATGGACAACAGTGGGGGCGCAAACCGGCTTAACGGCGACGCAAGCAGGCGGAGAAGGAACGGAAGCCCCACCCGTTGCCAAAAAAGCGGCGATTGTCATTGACGACTTCGGCAATCAAATGCAGGGGACTCAAGAAATGCTGGACCTGCCGATTCCGTTTACGGTGGCGGTGATGCCCTTTTTGCCAACAAGCAAGGAGGATGCGGAGCTGGCTCACAGCCGGGGTAAGGATGTTATCATCCACATGCCCATGGAGCCGGTGAAGGGGAAAAAAAGCTGGTTGGGACCCGGAGCCATAACCACAGACTTATCCGACGAGGAAATCCGGAAGCGGGTGGAGGCGGCGGTGGATGAGGTGCCCCATGCAGTGGGGATGAACAACCATATGGGCTCCAAGGTGACGGCGGATAAGCGGATCATGCGTATCATCCTGCAGGTCTGCAAGGAACGGCAGCTGTATTTTCTGGACAGCCGTACCACCGGCAAAAGTGTCATTGGAGAGCTGGCGGCCGAGCTGGGAGTGCCGACGGCGGCAAACGGGCTGTTCTTCGATGACCAATATACAATGGAGCATATTATGAAGCAGGCGGAGCTGTTCAAGAAGAAGCTGGACAAGCATGAGAGTCTAATTGCCATTGGCCATGTAGGCCCTCCCGGCAAAAAAACCGCCTTTGCCCTGAGGAAGATCATTCCGCAACTGGACGGTAAAGCCGAGTTTGTCCTGGTCCGTGATTTGGTGAAGCTGACACAGCCCTAAGGCGCACATCCGCCCCAAAAAAGAAGAACCGGCCGTTTATTTAGCGGCGCGGTTCTTTTTGCTTCCGGCGGAGCTGGGAAAGTCCTCCTTCAATGCATCCATAGAGGCTTTGGCAATGGAATCGGCCAGCTTCTGCTGGAACTGGGGAGACAAGAGAAGCTGCCTGTCCTTTTTGTTGGATAGGAAGCCCATCTCCACAATAACGGAAGGGACCCGGCTATGGGTCAGCACGTAATAGCTTTTGCTTGCCACGGGCTCCGTCTCGGTGCCGTAAAGCCGGTTCAGCTCCTGCTGCAGCCGCAGGGCTAAACGTTTGCCGGCTTGCTGATTTTTGCGGTAAATCACCAGAGGGCCGCTGCGTGATGGGTTGGAGGTCCAATTTACGTGCAGGCTCAGCATAAAAGCCGGGTTCAGCTTATTAGCGACCTCCACCCGCTGGGCCAGATCACGGCGGTGGCGGCCGCCGTTTTTGCCCGGATTATCATCGCTTAAGGCGTAATCCTTGGTGCGGTTGATACTGGTTGGCACGTGGCGGCTTTGCAGCACGGAAAGCAGCTTCAAGCCTACGGCCAGGTTAATGTCCTTTTCCAGAATGGTGCCGTAGGTGGTTCCGCCGTCTACTCCCCCATGTCCAACATCGATTACAATGCGTGCGGAGGGAGATGCAGCTTCCGGTTGAAGCCCCGGGGCTGAGCCCGGGCCTGCCAGAAGCCCTGCTGCTACAGTTCCCGCCCAAAAAACGCGCATATGGTTTCCTCCTAGCAAGAAATCTCCGGGGCACCTGATGGTTTCCGGTCCTTTAGCGCTATCCCCGCATAGTCTCCCGCATCCAGACAGGCTTCATACATTTTTTGGAGGAATTCCTTCGCAGGATGCGGTTAAGGGGGGAAATGAGGGGAATACTACCATGTATATGCAATAGTCATCGGAGGGATGGAAATGACATTAAGCTTGGTATTGATGTTTGTTCAACTGTTTTTTGCCGTGGTAATCGGGCTGTATTTCTGGAATCTGCTGCGCAGCCAGCAAAGCAACCGGTCGGCAGTGGACAAGGAATCCAAGAAGGAGCTGGATAAGCTCAGGAAGCTGCGCTCCATTTCCCTGACCAAGCCTCTTTCGGAAAAGACAAGACCGTCGTCCTTATCCGATATTGTGGGGCAAAAGGAGGGCTTGAAGGCGCTGAAGGCGGCGTTGTGCGGCCCGAATCCCCAGCATGTGATCATCTACGGACCCCCGGGTGTGGGCAAAACCGCCGCTGCCCGTGTGGTACTGGAGGAGGCCAAGAAAAACCAGTCCTCTCCCTTCCGCAATGATGCCAAGTTTACGGAGATTGACGCCACCACCGCCCGTTTTGACGAACGGGGGATTGCCGACCCGCTGATCGGCTCCGTCCATGATCCCATCTATCAGGGAGCGGGGGCTATGGGGGTGGCGGGTATTCCACAGCCCAAGCCGGGAGCCGTCACGAAAGCCCACGGGGGCATTCTGTTCATCGATGAAATCGGGGAGCTTCACCCCACCCAAATGAATAAGCTGCTTAAAGTGCTGGAGGACCGGAAGGTATTCCTGGAGTCCGCCTATTATAATTCGGAGGACAACGGCATTCCGGGATATATCCATGATATTTTCCAAAATGGCCTTCCCGCGGACTTCCGGCTGGTGGGAGCCACCACAAGAACACCGCAGGAGATTCCGCCTGCCATCCGCTCCCGCTGTATGGAAATCTTCTTCCGCCCGCTCCTGCCGGATGAGATTGGCCAGATTGCTTCCGGCGCGTTGAAGAAAATCGGCTATGCGGAGAATCCGCAGGCGGTGGAGGTTATTAAGAAGTACGCTACCAACGGCCGTGAAGCGGTAAACGTGATTCAATTGGCAGCAGGGCTGGCCATGACGGATAACCGCAGCGAGGTGACACCGGCAGATGTGGAGTGGGTGGTGAACAGCAGCCAGATTCCGCCCCGGCCGGAGCGTAAGGTGCCGGCAGAGCCCAAGGTGGGGTTTGTTAACGGTTTGGCGGTATACGGCCCCAATCTCGGCACTCTGCTGGAAATTGAAGTGACGGCTATTCCTGCTCCTGCGGGCAAAGGCACCTTCACCATCACCGGTGTTGTGGATGAGGAGGATATCGGCGGCGGCTCCAGAACCCTGCGGCGCAAGAGTATGGCCAGGGGCTCCGTGGAAAATGTGCTGACCCTGCTGCGCAGCCTGGGCTTCCGTCCCCACGATTTCGATCTTCATATTAACTTCCCCGGCGGTATACCCATTGACGGTCCGTCGGCGGGGGTTTCCATGGCGACTGCCATTACGTCGGCGCTGACCCAGATTCCGGTGGACAACCGTTTGGCCATGACCGGAGAGGTCAGCATCCATGGACGCGTCAAGCCGGTGGGGGGCGTTGTGGCGAAGGTAGAGGCCGCCTTCCAGGCCGGTGCCGTGAAGGTTCTGGTGCCGAAGGAAAACTATCAGGATACCTTCGCCAGCCTTCAAGGGCTGAAGGTGGTGCCGGTGGACACCATCCAGGAGGTGCTGCAGGAATCCCTGGGGATCCGATTCCAGGAGCCTGCCCCGGCCCCGTCGGTGCTTACAGCGGATATACTCACCGCGGCTCCGCCACCCTTTTTTCATGCAGGACCGAAGGAATAACGCAACATATGGATGTCTACCAAACCCGGAACCGGATTGCTGTCGCAGAACCTTTGCGGCGGGTCCGGTTTTTTTGCGGAGATCTTGTGTGCCGGACATTATTGGGGGAATGTCTTCTTTTGGGTATGATAAGAGGAGGGAGTAGGGGAGTGCCGCGGAATTGGTGTTTTAAAATAACATTTGATACAATGGGGTCACGAGTTTGTTGTTTTGACCAAATGGAGGTGTCATGCAATGGTGCCGAATGCCAATAAAGGGAAGTATCGCAAGATTCCCCTTTTGCCTTTGCGCGGGCTGCTTGTTTATCCCAGCATGGTGCTGCATCTGGACGTGGGCCGGGAGAAATCCGTCAAAGCACTGGAAAAGGCCATGGTGGAGGACAGTCTGATTCTTCTGTGCTCCCAGTCCGAAATGAATATCGAGGAACCGACGAAAGAAGATATATACCGCGTGGGCACCGTTTCCCGCGTGCGCCAGATGCTGAAGCTGCCCAACGGCACCATCCGCGTGCTGGTGGAGGGGGTTAACCGCGCCGAGATTATGGAGTTTGTCAACAACGACGAATTCTATGAGGTGGCCGTCCGGGAATGGCATGAGAAGCCGGTGGAGGACCCTGAAATCGATGCGCTGATGCGCTCCGTGTTGGGCCAGTTTGAGCATTACATCAATCTGTCCAAGAAGGTTACGCCGGAGACGCTGGCGGCTGTATCGGACATTGATGAGCCGGGCAGGCTGGCGGATGTGATCTGCAGTCATCTTTCTCTTAAAATCAAGGATAAGCAGGATATCCTGGAAACGCTGGATGTGCGTCAGCGCCTGGAGAAGCTGCTGGATTTCCTGAACAATGAGCGTGAGGTTCTGGAGCTGGAGCGGAAGATCAACCAGCGGGTCAAGAAGCAGATGGAGAAAACCCAGAAGGAATACTATCTCCGGGAGCAGATGAAGGCCATCCAGAAGGAGCTGGGCGAGAAGGAAGGCCGGGCCGGCGAGGTGGAGGAGCTGCGCAGCCAGCTGGAGGGCAAGGAGCTGCCGGAGAAGGTCCAGGAGAAGGTGGAGAAGGAGATCGACCGCCTGGAGAAAATGCCTGCCTCCTCGGCGGAGGGCGGTGTTATCCGCAACTACATCGATTGGCTCTTGGGTCTTCCCTGGGGCAAGCTGACCGAGGATGATCTGGATATTAACCGTGCGGAGGAGATTCTGAACGAGGATCATTACGGTCTAGAGAAACCCAAGGAACGGGTACTGGAGTATCTGGCGGTGCAGAAGCTGGTGAAGCGCCTCAAGGGGCCTATCCTTTGTCTGGTAGGGCCCCCGGGTGTCGGTAAAACATCCATTGCCCGCTCCATCGCCCGGTCCCTGGGACGGCAGTTTATCCGGCTTTCCCTGGGCGGCGTCCGGGATGAGGCCGAAATCCGCGGCCACCGCAGAACCTATGTGGGAGCCATGCCGGGACGGATCATCCAAGGCATGAAAACCGCCGGCACGATGAATCCGGTGGTGCTCCTGGACGAAATCGACAAGATGGCCATGGACTTCCGCGGTGATCCTGCGTCCGCTTTGTTAGAGGTGCTGGACCCGGAGCAGAACAACACCTTCAGCGATCATTTTATAGAGCTGCCCTTTGACCTGTCCAAGGTGATGTTCATTACCACGGCCAACGCTGCGCATAATATTCCCCGGCCCCTCTTGGACCGGATGGAAATGCTGTACATTCCGGGCTACACAGAAATTGAGAAGCTGAAAATCGCTGAACGGTATCTCCTGCCCAAGCAAAAGCGGGAGCATGGCCTGGAGGAGGAGCAGCTGCAAGCAGGCGAGGATACGCTCCTGCAGGTGGTCCGGGAATACACCCGGGAGGCCGGAGTGCGGAATCTGGAGCAGCAGGTGGCAAGCCTCTGCCGGAAAGCCGCCAAGGAGATTGTGAAGGACCCGGAGAAGAAAGTGATTATGACCGGGGAGCTTCTGAAGGAATACCTGGGTCCGGCCAAATTCCGTTACGGTATGGCCGAAGAGAAGGACCAGGTGGGAGCCGTCACTGGCTTGGCCTGGACAGAGGTTGGCGGGGATACGCTGGTTATTGAAGTGACGGTGATGCCCGGCACAGGCAAGCTGACGCTGACCGGCAAGCTGGGCGATGTGATGAAGGAGTCGGCACAGGCGGCCTTCAGCTATACCCGGTCCCGAGTGACTGAATTGAACATCCCGGCCGATTTCCACGAGAAAAATGATGTTCATATCCACATTCCGGAAGGGGCTATTCCGAAGGACGGACCTTCCGCAGGCATCACCATGGCAACCGCATTGATCTCCGCTTTAACGGATGTGCCGGTTTCCCGCCATGTGGCTATGACCGGGGAGATCACCCTCCGCGGCCGGGTGCTGCCCATCGGCGGGCTGAAGGAGAAGTCCCTTGCGGCCCACCGGGCCGGAATCCGGACCGTCCTGATGCCCAAGGACAATGAGAAGGATCTGGAGGAAATCCCCGAGAGCATCCGGGAAGCCATGACCTTTATTCCCGTGGGGCATATGGATGAAGTTTTGAAGCATGCTCTTGTACAACTTATTCCCCAAACGTGATGTAAGAACTGGAATTCAATCCGGGGCTTTTTTGGGGGAGCGCCGGATAAAAGCAAGTTGGAGAGGTTGAATCCTTTGAAGATTATGAACGCGGAATTTATTATCAGCGCGGTTAGCCCCGCGCAATATCCTCTTGACGCTCTGCCGGAGGTTGCTCTGGCAGGGCGCTCCAATGTCGGCAAAAGCTCCCTGATCAACCGGTTGATCAACCGGAAGAACCTGGCCCGGACAAGCTCCCAGCCCGGCAAAACCCAAACCCTGAACTATTACCGCATTAATGATCTGTTATACTTTGTGGATCTTCCGGGTTACGGCTATGCCAAGGTGTCCAAAACCAGACGTGAGGAATGGGGCAAGTTTATTGAAGGTTACCTAACAGGGCGGGATGAACTGAAGCTCCTGGTCCACCTCATTGACTTGCGCCATCCCCCTACCGCAGATGATATTGCCATGTACGAATGGTCCAAGCATATCGGCTTGACCGTTTGTGTAGTCGGCACCAAAGCGGACAAGATTTCCAAGGGCCATTGGCCCAAACATGCCAAAATCATCAAGGACAAGCTTGGTTTTGATCCGCGGGATTCCTTCGTGGTGTTCTCCTCGGAAACCGGCAAAGGCCGGGAGGAGCTCTGGGAGATCATCCGCGAGAAGGCGGGTCTGCCGGCGGAGCAAGTGGAAGAAGCGCCTAAAGCGCCTAAAGCACCTTGAGGAAATAGAGCAATGTCTAAAGAGCAAGAAGCCTCGAGCTTCCTGCTCTTTTTCCCATTTTTGGGCCATAGAATAGATACAGGCTATCGGGAATGGGAAGGAGAGAGTGGGATGAGAAGAAGGTGGTCCGGCTTCTGGCTTGCCGTTATGCTGTTTGTGCTGTTTGCAGCTATGCCCCTGTGGCAGCTGGCCGATTGGCGGTCAGCCAAACGGGAGAAGGAGGAGGCGGTGGTTTTACTGTATCAGGTCGCATTGTTCCAGATGGAAATGATGGGCAGCGCTATCGCTCAAAAAAGCGCCCCGTCGGGCACAGCGGAGCTGGAGGAGTGGAGGCGGGCGCTGTTCTCGGCGGCTTATGCCCATGAACGGTTAAGCACAGCCGTTCATGGCAGCGTACCGGCGAAGCTGGAGGGACTGGAAACTTTGATGCAATGGATTACGAGAGTGCAGATAGGAGGCGCGAGGCCCCTTGCGAAGGAGGAGGCTGAGCTATTGAAGCAAGCCGCCCCGCTTTGCGGCAAGCTGGTGGCGGCATACGGAAGGCTGATGGACGGCAGCTCCAGTGTTTCGGAGGCCGCGGGCAGCGAGTTGAAGAAAATGAATGCAGAGCTTGCAGAAACGGTAAAAAAGAAATTAAAATAAACATTGGACGGATGATTCCAAACTTGGAAAGGCAAGCTAAATGGTAAACGCTGGCTGTAAGCCTGTTCAAGATTTGGACACAGTTATTTAAGAATCATTCTAATAAGTATGATATAATTTGAACAAAGCGTTAATCTTGCAATAACATATAGAGGAAGATCTACAGACAAAGAGAAGGCGGGTGTACATGTGCACATTGTGACGGTGGGACTTAATCATAGAACAGCTCCTGTTGAAATCCGGGAGAAATTCACCTTTGCGCCTGACCGGCTTCCCGATGCGCTGGAGGTTCTTAAGGGTACCAAAAGTGTGCTGGAATGTGTCATCGTGGGCACCTGTAACCGTACTGAAGTGTACGCGGCTGTAGACCGCAAATATAAATCGGGGCTTTTCCTCCGGAGCTTCCTGGAGCAGTGGTTCCAGGTTCCGCGGAGCGAATTCGAGCCCTATCTGTACGTATATGAAGATAATCTGGCTGTGGAGCATCTGTTCCGGGTAGCGTCCGGATTGGATTCCATGATCATTGGGGAAACGCAGATTCTTGGCCAGGTAAAGGACGCGTTCCTTATGTCCCAACGGGAAGGGGCCACAGGAACACTCTTCAATACCTTATTTAAACAGGCGGTGACCTTCGCTAAACGGGCCCATGCAGAAACCTCTATCGGTGAAAATCCGGTTTCGGTCAGCTATGCTGCGGTGGAACTGGGCAAGCGGATCCTGCACGGGCTGGAGCATAAGAATGCGCTGATCATCGGCGCCGGTAAAATGAGTGAGCTGACGGCCAAGCATCTCCAGGGGGCGGGCGTCAACGGTTTGATGGTGGTAAACCGTACACTTCAGAATGCCATGCAGCTGGCTTCCCGCTTCCAGGGAACCGCCCATCCTTATGGGCAGCTGCTAGAGCTGCTGCCGGAGGCGGACATTGTCATCAGCTCCTCCGGCTCCCAGGAGTTCGTTCTGGACCAGGAGCAGGTCCGCCAGACACTGCAAAGCCGTGAAGCCAACCGCCCGCTGTTTATGGTGGACATTGCCGTTCCCCGCAACCTGGACCCGGCTATCGGGGAGCTGCCGGGTGTGCACCTCTTTGATATCGATGATTTGGAATCATTGGTGGAGTCCAATCTGGACGGGCGGCGCCGGGAAGCGGACAAGCTGACGGCAGAGATTGAGCGGGAGGCTGCGCACTTCCAGCAGTGGATGAAGACCCTGAAGGTCACTCCCGTAATCCAGGCGCTCCAGGAGAAGTCCAACCGGATCTACGAAGAGACAATGGAAAGTATGATGAAGAAGCTGCCCGGTCTCGATGAACGGGAGCAGAAGGTGATCCGCAAGCTGGCCAAGAGCATTGTCAACCAGATGATGCGCGATCCGATTCTCCGGGTGAAGGATATGGCCGGAGGCCGTTACGGGGAAGAGGCGCTGGGGATGTTTACGGAGCTGTTCGCCCTGGAAGGGATTTTGGCGGAGCAAGAGGAGAACGAGGCCCCCTCCGGCACGATTGCCGGGCGGATGGCGGGCAAGAGCGGCCAGGAGCTGGGTGGGTTGCCGGCCCTGCTGGCACGCAACGGGACGGAAGCAATGGCGGGTTCGTGAGGCGGACCCGTTTCTTTTGCCATTATGGGGCTTTTCCTGATAGGATTTTCATCATGGGATGTGGATGTGAGCCGGCATGGAAGGATATTTCCCCGTGCTGCTGCGGCTGGAGGACAAGCCCTGCCTGGTTGTAGGCGGCGGCCCGGTTGCGGAGCGGCGGATTGCCTCGCTGATGGAGGCGAAGGCGAAGGTAAGGGTAGTCAGCCCGAGCATAACCGGAGCCATTAGACAATGGGCGGAAGAGGGTGTGCTGGAGGCGGTGGAGCGGGCGTATTTGCCCGGGGACCAGGAAGGGATGTACCTGGTTGTTGCCGCCACTGATGATGCCGGCGTCAACGATGCGGTGCTGGAGCTGGCACGCCGACATAACCGTGCCGTCAATATGGTGGAGCGGCCGGAGCTGGGGGACTTTATTGTCCCCTCCGTTGTGCGCAGAGGCAAGCTGGTCATTGCCGTGTCCACTCTGGGCGCCAGTCCGTCCGTTGCCGCTTCCGTTAGACGTCAGATTGAGGCCTGCTTCGGTGAGGAGTATGAGACCTACCTGGATTTCTTAAGCGAATTTCGTCTGCGCACCCAGGAGCGGGTGCAGGATACCCGGGCGAGGCAGGAGCTGTACCGCTCCGTTCTGCAGGAGAATGTGCTGGAGAAAATCAAAAACGGTGAATTTGAAGAATGGAGAAGCCGCGTGATGAGCCAGATGGATGGTTGTCCTCCGTCCGGACCGGCTTCTCCCGACGGAGGAGAAGCATGCGCAAAATTGTAATCGGTACCCGGCAGAGCGCCTTGGCGCTGACCCAAAGCGGACAGGTGGTGGAGCTGCTGCGGGAAGCGGCTCGCAGGACCGGGGTGGAGGCCGAGTTTGAGCTGAAGAAAATTGTGACCAAGGGTGACCGGATTTTGGATGTTTCCTTGTCTAAGGTTGGCGGTAAAGGCCTGTTTGTCAAGGAAATTGAACATGCTCTTCTGGAGGAAGAGATTGATCTGGCTATACATAGCATGAAGGACATGCCGGCAGAGCTCCCCGAGGGGTTGGTCATCGGTGGGGTGCCCCCTCGTGAGGACCCCAGGGACTGCCTCATCACCCGGAGCGGCGGTGGCTTCGAAGCCTTGCCCAATGGGGCGCGTGTAGGAACCTCCAGCCTGCGGCGGGCATGCCAGCTGAAGGCGGCCCGGCCCGATCTGGTTATGGAGGTGCTTCGCGGCAACATAGATTCCCGGCTGCGCAGGCTGGATGCCGGAGAGATGGATGCGGTCATTCTGGCTGCAGCGGGTCTGCACCGGATGGGCTGGCAAAACCGGGTCACGGAATATCTGGAGCCGGAGCTGTGTCTGCCTGCCGTCGGCCAAGGCGCATTGGCCATTGAATGCCGCAGCGCGGATGCCATTATCCTGGAGCTGCTGGCTGCGGTTACCCACGAGGAGACCCGCCGGGCGGTGGCGGCGGAACGCAGCTTTTTGGATACACTGCAGGGAGGCTGCCAGGTGCCTATTGGGGCGTATGCTGTCTTTCTTCCCGATGGCCAGCTTTCCCTTACCGGCATGGTGGGGGAACCGGATGGCAGCGTTCTGCTGAGGGATACCCTTACGGGACATGATCCCGAAGCAATGGGCAGCCGGTTAGCCGGGACATTGATCAGCCGGGGAGCCGACCGGATCCTGGCGAAGGTGAGGAGTGAAGCGCATGAATAAGGAACAACAGCCTTTGAACCGCAAGGGTACCGTGTACCTTATCGGGGCCGGACCTGGAGATCCCAAGCTGATTACCGTCCGCGGTGCGGAATGTATCGCCAAGGCGGACACAGTGGTATATGACCGGCTTGCCAACCCCCGTCTTTTGCGTTATATGAAGCCGGGAGCGGAGAAGATCTACGTGGGCAAGCTCCCGGACCGGCATACCCTGCGCCAGGAGGAGATTAACCGCCTGCTTGCGGATTTGGCCCTGAGCGGCAAAACCGTAGCCCGGCTTAAAGGGGGAGACCCCAGTATTTTCGGCCGGGTGGGGGAGGAAGCGGAGCTGCTGGCCGCGGAGGGAGTGCCCTTCGAGATTGTGCCCGGCATTACCTCGGCTATCGCGGTCCCGGCTTATGCGGGTATCCCCGTCACACACCGGGACTATACCTCGTCACTGGAGATTATTACCGGGCATGAGGATCCGGCGAAGACGGAAAGCAGCCATGATTGGAAGAAGCTTGCCACCGCCACCGGCACCAGCATTTTCCTGATGGGCATTGCCAATCTTCCTTACATATGCGAGTCACTTGTTACAAACGGACGTGCCGCGGAAACTCCGGTGGCGCTGATCCGATGGGGAACCCGGCCGGAGCAGCAGACTCTGACCGGCACCCTTGCTACCATTGTGGAGCAGGCCAGGGAAGCGGATTTTCAGTCCCCTGCCATCATTATTGTCGGCGAGGTAGTAAAGCTCCGGGAAACCTTGAGCTGGTATGAGAAAAAGCCTCTGTTCGGCAAACGGGTGCTGGTCACCCGGGCCCGCAGCCAATCCAGCGCCTTGGCGGAGCAAATTGACGAGCTGGGCGGCGAAGCGGTGGAATTTCCGGTGATCCGCCTGCAGGAACCGGAGGCCCCGGAGGTCCGGGCCGCGCTGGATGAGGCGCTGGGCCGGCTGGGGGATTACGATTGGGTGCTGTTCACCAGCCCCAATGGGGTCAGCTACTTTTTCCGGCGGCTGCAGCAGTTGGGTGTGGACATTCGCACCATGCATAAAGCCAAGGTGGCGGCAGTCGGTCCCAAAACCGCGGAGTTGCTGGCGGAACGGGGAATTATGGCGGAACGCCTTCCGGCTAAATTCCAAGGGGAGGGGCTTTTGGACGCTATCCTGCCCCAGCTTTTTCCGGGCCAAAGGGCACTTTTGCCACGGTCGGATATTGCCCGGGATTATTTGCCAGTGAAGCTGAAGGAATTGGGGTTAGGCGTGACAGAGGTGGATGTGTATGAAACCGTGTTGGAGGATGACCGGTCCGATGAGGTGCTGGAGCAGCTCCGCAGCGGGGACATCCATGTGATTACCTTCACCAGCTCCTCCACGGTGGATAATCTCTTCACTATTCTGCGTAAAGCGGGTGTTGCTGAACCTGCCGCCTTACTCGCCAAATCCGCTATCGTATGCATCGGCCCGCTGACGGCGGATACCGTCCGCAAGTTTGGCCTGCGTGTGGATGCGATGGCTGCCGAAGCAACCATCGATTCGTTGGTGGACACTCTCTCCCGACTGTAGACCTCATTTCATATAAAAAAGGAGTCTTGCATGATGAGCTTTCCCTTGATCCGCCACCGCCGGCTGCGCGGCAATACGGCTATCCGCAATCTTGTGCGCGAGCATGCGCTTTCGGTACATGATCTGATTTATCCGCTGTTCGCTGTTCCGGGAACCGGCATCCGCGAGGAAATCCCTTCCATGCCAGGTGTATATCATCTGTCGTTGGATATGCTGACTAGTGAGCTGGATGAGATTGTGGAGCTGGGCATTCAGGGCATTCTGCTGTTCGGGGTGCCGGAGCACAAGGATGAATGCGGCTCAGGAGCCTACCATGAACACGGGATTGTGCAGGAAGCCACCCGTTATATTAAGCAGCGCCACCCGCAGCTTCTGGTGATTGCGGATACGTGCCTGTGCCAGTTTACCAGCCACGGGCATTGCGGCGTGGTTCATCATAATGAGGTGCTGGGTCAGGCGGAGGTGGATAATGACGCCAGCCTGGAGTTTCTGGTGGCAACGGCTGTTTCCCAGGCCCAGGCGGGAGCGGACATCATTGCTCCGTCCAATATGATGGACGGCTTCGTCCATGCGATCCGGACAGGCCTTGATGAAGCGGGCTTCCGGCATGTGCCGGTGATGTCCTACGCCGTCAAGTATGCCTCAGCCTTCTACGGCCCCTTCCGGGAGGCCGCCCATTCCGCCCCCCAATTCGGAGACCGGCGGACCTATCAGATGGACCCGGCCAATGTCCGGGAAGCCTTGCGGGAAGCGGAGTCCGACGTGGTGGAGGGCGCAGATTTCCTGATGGTGAAGCCGGCGCTGGCGTATATGGATGTGATCCGGCTGTTGAAGGAAAGCTTTGATCTGCCGGTAGTAGCCTATAATGTCAGCGGTGAATATTCCATGGTGAAGGCTGCCGCCGCACAGGGCTGGATCGACGAAAAGTCGGTGGTGCTGGAGATGCTGACCGGTATGAAACGGGCCGGAGCCGATGTGATCCTGACCTATTTCGCCAAGGATGTGGCAAGGTGGCTTAAGGAGCTGCCAAGAAATTAGCACCGAGCAGTTATTTCCAGATAGGAGGGGTGGACATGTCACCACGCAATATTGACGAGTTGGATGCTGCGATTTTGAATATTTTGCAGGAAGGCATCGATTTGGTGGAGCGTCCCTTCCAGGCCATCGGGGAACGGGCGGGTTTGACGGAAGAGGAAGTCATGACCCGCATCGGGGCGCTTAAGGAAGGCACCATCCGGCAGATTTCCGCTATCTTCGATACACGGACCTTAGGTTATTCCTCCAGCCTGGTGGCGGCACGCATCGCTCCGGAGCGTCTGGATGAAGCGGCTGCCATCATTAACCGTCATCCCGGGGTTACGCACAATTACAAGCGCAACCACAGCTTTAATTTGTGGTTCACCCTTGCCGTACCCCCCAATTCCAGACTGGGGCTGGAGGAAACCGTACGCATCCTGGGTGAGCAGGCCGGGGTGGAGGCCATCCGGATGCTGCCGACTCTGAAGCTTTTCAAAATCGGTGTCAACCTGGACATGTCCGGCAAGCAGGACCTGACCAAAACCAAAGCCGCCCCCCAATACCGCGAGGAGGACCGCAGTCAGGCCTCCCGTGTGGTCACGGAGCGGGATATCCGGATGATCCGGGAGCTGCAGAAGGATCTGCCTGTTGTGCCCCGCCCCTTTGACCAGTGGGCTGTCAATGCGGGAGTGACGGTGCAGGAGCTTCTGGAGGGCGCCAAGGCTTTTGTGGACAAAAAACAAATGCGCCGCTACTCTGCTGTGCTGAACCACCGGAAGGCGGGTTATACGGCTAACGGGATGGGCGTGTGGATGGTGCCGCCGGAACGGACCGACGAGGTCGGGTACCGGATGGCCGAGTTCAAGGCGGTCAGCCACTGTTACCTGCGGCCGGTGTACGAGGATTGGCCATACAATATATTTACGATGGTGCACGGGCGGTCCGTGGACGAATGCGAGTCCATTCTGCAGGCGATTGAGGATGAGACAGGCATTACCCAGCGGATTACGCTGTATTCTACCAAGGAGTACAAGAAAACCCGCGTTTCCTATTTCACTCCGGAAATGGATGCCTGGGAGGACGAGGTAATCCGCCGGGGGGAAGCCGGAACAGCGGCGGCAAAGGGAGAGGTTGATTATGCAGCGGGCAAGAATTGACGAGAAATCCAAAGCAGCCTTCGAAAAGGCGCGTCAGGTGATCCCGGGGGGCGTAAACAGCCCCGTTCGGGCCTACAAATCGGTTGGGCTGACCCCCGTGTTTGTGGATCGGGCGGCTGGCTCCCGGATTTATGATATTGACGGCAACAGCTTCATCGACTATATCTGCTCCTGGGGACCGCTGATTCTTGGACATGCCCATCCCCAGGTCATCGAAGCCATCAAGGCTGCCGCGGAAAGAGGCACCAGCTTCGGCGCGCCGACGGAGCTGGAGGTACGGATGGCCGAGCTGGTGGCGGAGCGTATGCCTTCTGTGGACATCGTGCGGATGGTAAACAGCGGTACGGAGGCTACCATGAGCGCCCTGCGGCTGGCGCGGGGCTACACTGGACGGGACAAGATTCTGAAGTTTGAGGGCAGCTACCACGGCCACGGGGACTCGCTCCTCATTAAGGCCGGTTCCGGCGTCGCCACGCTGGGTCTGCCGGACAGTCCGGGTGTGCCCAAGAGTGTAGCGGCCAATACCATTGCCGTGCCGTATAACGATCTGGAAGCGGCCAAGCTTGCCTTCGCACAGTTTGGGTCGGAGATTGCCGCTGTTATTGTGGAGCCGATTGCCGGGAATATGGGTGTGGTTCCACCGGCGCCCGGTTTCTTGGAAGGGCTCCGTGAGCTGACGGAAACAAACGGCAGTCTGCTGATTTTCGATGAGGTGATGACGGGCTTCCGGGTGGGCTACCATAGCGCACAAGGGCTCTATGGCGTCACTCCGGATATCACCTGTATGGGCAAGGTCATCGGCGGAGGGCTACCCGTTGGCGCTTATGGCGGCAAGCGGGAGATTGTGGAGCGGATGGCTCCCTCCGGCCCTATCTACCAGGCAGGCACACTGTCGGGCAATCCGCTGGCCATGACGGCAGGCTATACCACCCTGTCTTTATTGACGCCAGAGGTATATGCCGAGCTGGACCGGAAGGCAGCCCGGCTGGAGGCAGGCTTTACGGAGAATGCGGCCCGTCTGGGAGCGCCCGTGACCATCAACCGGGTCGGCTCCATGGTTTGTCCGTTTTTTACCCGAGAGCCGGTGGTCAACTTCGAAACAGCACGAACCTCCGATCTGGAGCTGTTCCGGCGGTATTTTGCGGCGATGCTGGATTTGGGCGTGAGCCTGGCGCCTTCGCAGTTTGAGGGGATGTTCGTCTCCACCGCCCATACGGACGAGGATATTGAGGAGACCATTGAAGCTCAAGGAAAAGCGCTGGAACGCGCGTTGGGTTAGGGTGTGTCTGAAAACTCAGAGGGGAGCAGCTAATACCCTCATTTTCGTGCTAATAAGCGGCGGGGCTTAGCTCCGCCAATCTGCTCTGGCGGTATTCCCTTGGGGATACCGCCATTGTGCGTTTGAAGATCTTGGAGAAAAGCAGCTGATCCGCGTACCCGACACTGGAGGCAACCTCCCCGACGGTCAGGATCGGATTCTGCAGCAGCTCGCAGGCCCGGTTCATCCGGAACTGGATGAGGTACTGCTGAGGCGTAATGCCCATCTCCTGCTTGAACATCTTGGACAGGTACTTGCGGTTTAGGCCCAGGGTTTGGGCGATGGTCTCAATATGCACGTGGGTGGCGTAGTTTTGCTGGATGAGGGAGATGACGCGGCTGATATAGTGGGCCTGCATATCCTCCCGGCTGCGGCTGCTCCGGTCCGGGCTCAGAATAGCGGCCAGAAAGGAATAAAGGGCTCCCTGAAGGCGCAGCTCCCGGTTAAAGCCGGGTTCGTCGGCTTTGAACATCTCGATGAAGCAGCTGCGGATATACTCGTCATGATGGGCTATATCGAACACGGGACAAGTTACAGACAGCGCGGACTGCTTCAGAATCTGCTCCACCTGCAGGCCGTTGAACGCTACCCAGGAATACGTCCAGGGCTCCTCCTTGTCCGCGCAATAGTAGGAGAGCTCCTCCGGAAACACCAGAAACCCTTGTCCGGCCTCCAGCTTATAAGTCTGGCCGCCTGTGGAGTATATCCCCGTTCCGCTGTGGATATAGTGAATCTTATAGTAGTCCCTAAGCATCGGTCCCACCGAGTGGCCGGGCACACAGTTTTCCGTTCCGCAATAATAAAACTTCAAATCCATTAAGGCATGTGGAGGGTACGTCTGGAACTCAAACTCTCCTATATTGTTCATGATATTGTTGGCCTCCCGGCAGACAGCATATAAGCACGTGATGACATTATACCATACGGGTGTGGGAGGAAGGGGAGAGGAAACGAGTGGAGAGCTGATTACAAAGGGGATAGTAGGCGTTCCCACGTCTAACAGACGGGACGTGAAATAACGCAGTAAGGGACGAAAAGGCGATGAAAGATGCCTTCAACGAGTTTTCAGACACGCCCTAAAGTAAAGGTTGAACATGCAATTCGCTAAAATTGTTGTTTGGCGCCCACAAATGCTTTTCGAACTTCCACCAACCTTATCCTGCAAAAGTGCATCTATTCTGCTGGAATTGCACCTCTCCAAGCACCCCAAATGCAAAAATGCATCTATTTTCCGCCGCGTGGGGCAGCTTGCTCCCATCTGACGGAAATAACTGCACTTTTGCAGGATAGACCGTAAAATTGAAGGTTTGTTTACCCAATAGATGCACATATGCATTTCGGAAGAGGTTGGGAGTAACGTTCCTACACGTGCGTCCCTATAGGACACAAAGTTTGAATATGCAAGAGGCCGCACACACATAACAACAAACACCCCCATCCTCTGCAGCTGCAGGAGGATGGGGGTGTTGCAGTTAACCGCCGTTCCCGGCATTGGCTGCTGCTGCCGGGGAACCGCCGCTGCCGGCTGCGCCCGTGCCGGCGCCGCCTGTGGTGGCTGTCGGCGCCGTAGGCTTCGCAACGCCGGCGGCATCGCTTTGCTGCCCAGCGGAAGCGCCGGGCAGCTTCACATCACCGGGGGACGCGGTGGAGGTCGCCTTCACAGAAGGCTGCACCGACGCCCCTGCCCCGGCTCCCGCCGAAGAGGACGGCTTCGGCGTCGCACTGGCGCCCGTTCCGGGCGTGGCGGTGGTACCGCCTGCTCCCGCGCCTGCACTGGCGCCGGGGCTTGCGGTGCCGCCCGTGCCTGCTCCGGCAGAATTAGCCGGAGCAGTAGGAGTGCCGCTTCCGCCGCCTGCGGGTGTGCCGCCGGAAGGGCTGCCGGCTCCGGGCGAGCCGGAGGTATTCGGCGAAGCCGGTTTACCGGATGCCGAGGAGCTGGGCTCCGTGCTTTTATCAGGCTTCGGCGTTGCCGAGGTTGAAGCGGAAGGGGAGACGGAGGGTTTGGGCTTGTTCTTGTTCTCCGCCTGCTCCTTCAGGAAGTCCGGGTGGTCATAAGCGCCGCCCGGATCAATATTCGTTACCCCGTCCCACGGGTTGTTGGGCACATATTCATCAGGATTGCCGAATACCAGCAAGGCCGAAGGAAGACGGCGTTCTCCGTAACGGCTGGAGGGTTTGGTAATCAGCCCGTCCGTATGGGTAACCAGCTCCGAGGAGGCGCCGCCATCCAGGAACCCGGCATTCACCACACCCTCCTCCAGCATCAAATCCTGGAGTTCCTTCAAGGTGGCACCCACACTGTGGGTCTGGCGGCCGTCGATGACCATAATCACCACGGTGCCGTCCTCCTTCTGGCCGATGGCCGTCCGCGGGCCGCGGCCCCAGCCGCCGTCACCGGAGGTTATCAGGCCCTTGCCGTTGGCAATGACCCGCGGGTAAAACATAACCGCCTCGGAAATTCCCATCTCCAGGAGCTGGTCAATGGTATATTTGCCGACAACAAGCACACCTTCTTTGGTGAAGCCTACTACGTGCTGGGCGATGCTGCCGTCCTGGTCCGTATACAGAATCTCCCCGCCCGAAATAATAAAGCCGATGGGTGCAAAACCGTTGCCCAAACCGTCGGGATCCACGAATCCGCCGCCGTTAATACCGGCGTAGGCGCCGGTCCGCTCCACCATGGAGGAGATACGTTCGCCTTCGCCGCTTTTGGACGGCACCACCACGCGGATAGCGCGGGGGTCATACACGTACATTTTTTTGCCTTTCCACAGAGGGGCGGAAATATCCTCCACCTTGATCAGCTCTTCAGCCGACCGCTTCACCGTTTTGTGGCCGTTCCCGACATTAATCATGCCGAAATTCTGGCGTTCGGTGCCCATAAGCTCACGGTCCAGGTGAAGCTGGGCCACCATACGGTCCCGCTTCTCCCCGCCGACGAACATCCAGGCCCAGGATCGGTGCTGGGTAGTGATAACCGTCTGCGCCATCCATTCCCGGGATGCTTCCCCCGTAGGTGTCAAAAACAAAAAGCTCGATATCATAAAGCCAATTGCAAATATAGCAGCATAAGTCCGCTTCAGCCAGCTCCAGCTCCGCATTTGGGCCATGGCACGGCTTAAGGCTTTTTGGGGTTTGTTCAAAGGATGTCTCTCCCGTTCTAGTAAGTTAACATAACTCTATCATTTTAGCATAAATCGAACGGGATGATAATAGGATGCCGCTTCCTGGGATTCCTCCGGACTCCAGGAAACTTACGTTTTTCATGGCTTTGTCACTGATACCGTTCCTTATATTGGGTTAAGGTCAGGCCGTCGCGGAATTCTCCCTTATAAATTACATTGCCCAGGTAATCATAGAGTGTGCCGATGCCATGCCGGTTGTTGTAGGCGAAGCTGCCCTCGTATTCCTTTTTGCCGTTGTCGTAATAGCTGATGCCGTATCCGGAACGGTCATCATTCAGGAATTGGCCTTCGTACACAAGAATCTTATTAACGTAGAGCTTTCCGCTGCCCGTTTTGCGCCCGTTCTCGAAGATCCCTTCATATTTGACGTGAACATAGTCGTTTACCGTCTCCAGCACACCGCTGCCATGCCATTTGTTATAGGCGAAATTTCCTTTATACGTGCCGTTGGTGAGCTTTTCCTCTCCATAGCCATGGCGCAGCCCGTTTTGCATATCCCCTTCATAGACCAGCCGTCCCTTGTTTCCGTACGAGCTAAAAACAGTCAGGTCTTCCTTTTTGTCCGCGTCATAAAGCCAATATTGGGTGCCTTTGCTTTTGCCTACGCCGTTTTTCACATCCGTATAGACCTGATATACATTGCCGGAGGAAATCTGCGAGCCCTGGCTGAATTCCGCTTCCGTCAGGGTAAAGCTGGTGTTGGCTACGGAAGAGTCAGGCGTGCCATAGCCATAAACCCAGCCCTTGCCGCTCCTGATGCCGTTCACCCACGGACCGTAATATTGCATTTGTCCGTTAGCCATAAAGGATAAGCCGTTGCCGTCCCGGACACCGCCGCTTAACTGCCCGTCGTATTCCTTCGTCCCATTGCCGGTGTACAAGGCTCCGGTGCCCGTCATCTGTCCGTTCTTGAATTGCCCTTTGTACAGCGGCTCCCATTTATTCAACACTCCGGCACTGGACGAAACAGTTCCCACTATCCGTCCTGCTTCCCCTTCGCCGTGGAGCTCACCCGCCTCATTAAATTCGCCGCGGTACACCAGATCGGATTCCGTTTGCTTAAACAGAATGCCGTTCCGGTATTCCACATCGGATACATAAGCGACCTCCACCTCCTCCTCAGAAATAGCGGTTACGCCGTCAAGCTGGTACAGCTTAATCTTGCCGAAGCGGCGGAGTTGACCTTTCCCGTTTTCGTGGTCCTCCAGCCAATTGCCCGCATACAGCACCTTTCCATCCTGACTGAAGGATTTGCCGTAGCCGTAGCGCTGGTCCTTGACCCAGTTGCCTTCATACACCTTCTTGCCGTCCTTATCAAACAACACCCCGTAGCCGTAACGGAGCCCGCCGTCAAAGGTTCCTTCGAAGAGGGCTTTCCCTTCCGCGCCGTACAGCTTGCCGTTGCCGGACATCCGGCCTTCTTTCCAATCCCCTTCATAAAAAAGCGTATCGCCTGTATACAGCTTTCCTTTGCCATTGGGCCGCCCGTGCTTAAACAGCCCTTCATACCGTTCGTTTCCGATGTCATAAAAGGTACCGGGGCCGTCAGGCAAATTGTTCGATAAGCCGCCCTTGTAGATGACCTTCCCGTTACGGTAAAGAATGCCCGCACCGTTCATTCCGCCACCGGACCACTGGCCTTCATAAACCAGCTCGTCTCCCAGATAGAGCTTGGCATCCCGGTTTGCGCCGGAAACGCCGCCATATACCCCCTCCAGCCTGTAGCTTCCGGTGTTTAAGGCGGTCCTGATCTGATCCCACAGGGAGGTGGAAAGGTAAAGCTTGCCCCGGTAGCGGTTGGTTTCAATCCCGTAGCCCATTAGCTCCGGGATGCTGTAGCCTTCCATTGCTATGTATACGCTGCCGTCGATCAATACGGGAGGCGGATCGATCCGGAAGCTTTGGCCGTCCAGAACGATGTACGGATCTCCCGCTGTCAGCTCCAGCCGGTGAAGACCCTGTTTTTCCACAATAATTCGGCCCGCGGAGGAATTCCAAGATACTCTATAATCCTGCTGTTCAAAAAAGCTCCGCATGGGCAAATAATAGATTCCGTCGCGCATGATGGTTTCCTTGCCCCATGTCGATATGGAGCCGTCCACTACAACACTGGGGGAAGCTTCGGCCAGGGCGGTTTGGGTCCAGGGACCGGCAGGCATCATGAACATGATAATCCCGAGGGCCAGCGCCACGGATTTCGATCGTTTCGGCATCACTTTTCGCTCCTTTAGCTGGTAGGCAGTAAGTCTCATAAGTCTATCAGACTTTACTCCTAGGTGGATTATATCATGGAACCTGCGCCCCGATAAGACATGGACGCCAGAATTCTGTTGGCGTAAAATATGGGCATGTCCCATATAGAAGGTGAACGAAATGACAGATTATCGGCGCAAAGGGGAATGGCTGGAGCTGCAGTCAGGCCGTACGGAGCTCTCCCATGAAGAGCAGCTGGCAAACCTTTCGGCCGCCTCCGGTATTCCTGCTGCATTCCTGCAGAAGCTGGAGCGGGACGGTGGAATGGAGCGGCAGGCGGGAAAGCTCCGGCTCCGGCTGTTTCCAAGGGAAACGGCGCAGCTCGAGGGTGAATATACGGATGTGCAAATTGTCCATGAGGACGATTTTTGCCTGGTGGCTATGAAGCCTGCGGGAATGCCTGTGCATCCGTCCCAGCCGGGGCAGGGAGGGACCCTGGACCATGCCGTGGCCTATTATTATGAAACCACCGGGCAATTTTGCAAGCTCCGGCATATCCACCGGCTGGACAACGATACCACGGGTCTGGTGCTGTACGCCAAGAATGACTTTGCCCAGCAGGTGCTGGATCACGCCATGCGTGAGAAGGCTATCCGCCGGACCTACCAGGCGATTGCTCAAGGACGGCTCACGCCGCCTGCGGGGATCATTGACCAGCCCATCGGCAAGGACCGTCATCATTCCCAACGGAGGCGGGTGTCCACTAGCGGCGCGCCTGCCCGCACCCGGTACCGTATCGTGGAGCAGGCCAAGGAGGCTGTATTGGTGGAGCTGGAGCTGGAAACGGGACGGACCCACCAGATCCGGGTGCATCTGCAGTTTGCCGGAGCCCCTTTGGTAGGGGACGCAATGTACGGGGGTTCGGTGAAGCTTTTCTCGAGGCAGGCGCTTCACGGCTACAAGCTGGAATTTGCCCATCCGTGGTCAGGGGAGCCCATGCTGTTAGAGGTGGCTATGCCCGAGGATATGGCGTTGCTGTGGAGCAAGCTGCTGGCAGGGACTGCTCCCTGACGCGAAAAAGATGGCATGGCGGGCGGAATCCTCCCATATATTGAAGAGAGGGCTTGTTTTGAACAAGCATTCCTGGTATTCAAGAAGGGAGGATATAACTGTGGCAGAGCAGCAATCCGGACTCAGATTTGATATCTATGAACGTGTGCATCTATCCGAGGACACCGCAGCAGTCAAAGAATTGGACGAGGTGGAGCTGGTACCCCATATACAGGTGTATACGGAGGAGGAGCAAGCCCTCCTTAAGGGGCATTTGTATCTGACGGGACTCTATGAAGGAACAGAGGGGGAGGCGCGGCGGACGCTGGAGCATCTCATCCCTGTGGAAATTACGCTGCCGCTGAACCGGATCCAGGATGTCAGCCAAGTATCCGTGAACATCGATAACTTCGATGTGGACATCTTATCACCGCGCAGTCTGAATGTGACAGGGGTGCTTACCCTCCAGGGCATTGAAATGCTGTCTCTTCCCGATTCGGCATGGGATGAGGAGGAAGAGACCATCTTCGTCCACGAGGTCCCCCGGCACAGCGCTCCCGAGCTGCCTGAGCTTGCCCCGCCTGCCGCTGCAGAGCCGGCCTTGGTGTATGCGGAGGAGGAAATTGTGCAGATGCCGGCTTATGCATGGACCCCCTTCCAGCAGCGGAAGGTAGAGGAGCACCGTGCGGAAGAGCCTGTGGCGGAGCCGGCGGCAGAAGCTGCCGTAGAGGATAACGAAGAGGCAGAGGTTTATTTTGACCCGTCCGAAAATGTGGAGACTCCCGAATGGATGCCAGGCGCAGTGGAGAACGTTCCATATAACGAGGTCCCCACGCAGCTGCCTGCTATGGAGGAGCCTGCTGAAGCCGCTCCCCAGGAGGACAAAAAAGAGGTGAAGATCGCCTTCACCAGCAAAGCTCCCTCCACCGACACATCGTATCATCTGCAGTCGCTGATACATACCAGTCCGCATGACTACCGGGCTGTGCCCCAGGTGGAGGAGGAAGTGTCTCCAACACCGCGTACGGATGCGCTGGAGTGGAAAAGGCTGTTCTCCCGGAGTCAGGAGGAAGAACGCCGGGTCCGTCAATTGAAGGTGTGCATTGTCCAGAAGGAGGAGACTCTGGAGGACATCGCCACCCGTTACGGGCTGAACCCCAAGGAAATCCAGCTGTATAACCGGCTTCAGGATGCGGAAATTGCCGAAGGCAAAACCCTCCTGATTCCGGTCTGAGGCTGACCTCCCCGCACAAAGCAAAGAGCCATCCGGCCATCAACGGCCAGGTGGCTCTTTTGTTAATAAACCTTAAATAAGAAGCCCAGATAAAACAAGAATAAGGCAAACAGGAGAAATACATCCACCGGATTGGGAAACAACAGGGTCCGGACAAACTGAATGCAGATCAGCGGGAACATGACTGCCTGGATGGTATACCGGGTCCGCCACCACCACCGTTCAATCTTACGCCACCATTGCTGCATGAACTTGGCTCCACTCCTTTTCAGCCTGGTCTATCATCAACTTATGACAGGGGCTGTCCGGGTTATGCCGGAAATTTCCATTAAACCGAAATTAAAGGATGGGTAAGTGTTTATTCCCGCACGAATGCTCCGTACATGATTTCTCTGAGCTGCTCTTTCCGGGAGGGGGGCGCATCCATCTGCACCATCAGCTCCTCCGCACGGTCTACGCAAAGGCCCTGAACCACCATTGAATATTCCAGGCATCCCGACGCGTCAATAAAAGTCCCGTAATCACCGGTCCGCTGCAGAAACTCCTCCCAGTCCATTTCACCGCGGTAATACTGCTGGAAGTGCCGGAACTCCCATTCCTCGGTTAAGGAAAGCAAATATAGAACCGGCAAGGTTCTGCGCTTCAGGAGAACATCGTTCTTTTGGCCCAGACGGGTGATGTCCCGGAGATCATTCTGAATCTGGTGGATCATCCCCGTACAATCCGCCAGGTCCATCAACAGGTTCCATTGCGGGCCTCCGGCGTCCGCTGCGGCGCTTCCCAGATGCACCACCAGCTGGAAGAGAGAGCCGGATTTTTCTTGCACCAGCTGAAGATATTCGTCGGGGGTTTGCGCCGTATTCCGGATGTCACGGTATTGGCCCTGCAGGGACCGGGAGATGATCCTGCCCGCATCCGCAATGGCCTCAGGCGGCAAACCGCACCTGCCAAGCTCACTGGTGAAGCACATCATCAGCGCCACGATCGCATTCAGTGCATGGGCAGGGGGGCATTGCATCCACAGCTTGTCCGTTTGGTCGTTATCCTGCAGGTCGTCCATAATATCTGAAGCCAATACAGCTAATTCCGCTGCCGCGGCAATGGTGTCGATCCGGGGGTTGGCCCCGGAGTATAAGGTATGTACACAGCGGACAATGTCCGACCAGGAGCCGCGTTCCTTGGCTTTTTCCAAGACGAATGAAAGCAGCAGCTCCTGGAACTCGCCGTCATACGGCTGTGACCGGATAATACGCGCCATTTCCTGTGCGGTCTCCTGGTTCATGGGGATTTGGTTCCCTTGACCAGAAACGCCTCAATGGCCTCCAGCCGGTTCTTAACTCCCATCTTCTCGAAAATCCGTTTCATATAGTTGTCCACGGTGCGCCGGCTCATATGGATGTTGTCGGCAATCTGATCGTAGGTGGCACCTTTGAGGAGCATATTCATGATGTTCAGCTCCTCCTGATCGAGCTTCGAATGGGGATCGTTCATATGCCGGTTGCCCAGACGCAGCTGATGGTACATGGGCATCGGCAGCATCGTGTGGTTATCCAGCACACACCAGACCATATTCCGGATGGTGCGGATGCCGGATTCCTTGGACAGTACCCCGCTCACCCCGGCCTCCACCAACTGGTCGTAGAATTCCATGTAGTCCACACCGGTGAAAATAATGATATGAATGTGCGGATATTCGGCCTTGATGATCTTGGTCAGCTCTGTTCCGGTGGTATCCGGCAGCTGGTAATCCAGGAAGATCAGCCCGGGCTCATGCACCCGGACCTGTTCCAGGCAGTCCGTTCCTGTTCCTACAACACTTACTACGTCAATTTCCCCTGTTTTGTGCAGCATGTCCCGTGTAGCATGAGCAAGCAGGGGATGGTCGTCAACGACCAGTGCTTTGACGATTGCGTCCATTGTCCGGCACCTCCCGCATGGGTATGGAAATAGAAATATGTATATCTGATCCGGGGCTAGTTGTGGAGATCCATGGAGCCGTGCAGGAGCAGCACCCGGCCTTTCATCTGCTCCCTGCCTATGCCTGGCCATCCAATCTTCCAGAGGCCTGTCTCCTGCGACGGCAGGCCTACTCCGTCATCTGCCAATCCTGGCTGTATTTTGTTCAATCCCTAAGACCAATAGGGATTTTTGACGACTAATGTGAAATGCGGGATTGCACAAACACAAAAAAAGACAAAAAAACCGCAAAAAAATAAAATCCTTCTTCATTGGTCTGTCAGAAGTAACGCTTTTGGGCGAAACGAACTGTACTAGAATCTTGGTATAATTTTACCAAACCGCTAAAGAATTGTACATCTGCTGAATGGAGCGGATGGGCAATTCTTTTTTTGCGGGATTTTGACCTTCATTATGGAAAGGTAATCCCAAGAAAAGTGTGGAATAGAAGTTAATAATCCATTATTATTGGTATTGTTAGCCATTATAGGAGGGATACGGATTGCGCCTTTTTACTAAAGCTTTTGGACCAAAATGGTTATTTATTTTACTTGCTTTTGTTATTATGCCTTGGACTGCTATTACGGAGAAAGCCCAAGCATCAGAAAATCGAGAGGTAGATTCGGATGCACCTAACTCAGTGCTTAATTTGAGCGAAAAGATAACAAATTGGGTTCCAAGTGAAAATGGAGAATACATTTATGCATTGCTCAGCAGTTCCAACCGTCTGATTTATATTAATACGTCTACGATGAAAATAGATAAGGAAAGAACCGTATCATCCAACCCATCGGATATGGTGCTAGGCGATGATGGGAAGCTTTATATTGCCTCCATTGGTTCTACGTCAATTAGCGTTGTAGATACTGTGTATGGCACATCTTTGGAAGGTGCAGTATCCAATATTGAAATTGGCAGATTATCAAGCAAAATAGCCGTTACCCCAAATAGTATCTTCTTTACAACTAACGAATTGAACACGTTGGGACAGTGGGATAAGCTTGGTGTTTTTGATCTGAAAACCCGTCAGGTTACCATTCTCGGGGAATATTTCCATACGAATTCTTACAGTTATTATAGTCCTGATCTGGAAATCAACACTGATAAGGGTTTGGTTTACATAGGGCAATATAGTAATCCTGGGATCTCCTCAGTGAGCACTTCAACTTATGAAGTTGTAAGCAGATACAACGAATCGTCTTCGTATTCTTATGGCTCTCGAGTAGTATTGGATGGGGATAATCTTTATGTATCAGGTAAGCGTTTTAATGCAAATAACCTATCTCAGATTATGGGCTCCTATAATGCTGCCATCGTGTACGCAAAGGATGAATTGGTTTTCTCAACTAAAGCTGTTTATGATAGGGATACATATCAAAAAATAATGGATCTTCCAGTTCCGATAAGCCAAGCATACATAAAAGCGGATGGTTCAATTTATATTTATGAATATAATCCCCAGGCTGATTTTGATAATTTACCTCTATACCGTGTCCGCAAATTTAATACCTTTAATGAGTTATACATGTATAAAGATGCATTAAAGCCCGGCAAGGCATCCTTTATGGATGTTGACAGCCGTACAGACAACGTCGCAGGCTCCATCTTTTTTGCACCTGCGCTTGATGAAAGTTTACTCACTCATTACAGTGTGGTTGCATTAGCAGACGATGGGAGTTACCGGTTTGATTTGGGAACAGTTAATAAATCAGCTGCCAAAATAAATGGAAAATATTACGTGAATGTTACGAATAAAAGTCTGACCGATTCCATTTTGAATGGAACATCTGCTAGATTAAAGATTGCAGTGTACTCTAGGACAAACTTTACAGGCTCGGTCGTATTCTCTCAACAGCCTTCACTTTCACCATTGTGGGATTATCCGAACTATCAAGTAAGTAATATTCAATTAAACGACCAAGAGGCAGAAACGAGTAAGCTCAAGGGTTCATTAACATGGGGTGCTGCAGGAAAACAATATCCAGGTGACCGGTATGAAGTTTATTATACAGATCGCTATTTGCCAATAGGGTCACCTATTTATAGCATTGATGCCACCAAATCCAGTTATACCTTTGATATACCAAGCGCTATTGGAATTCCCGCTAACGCTTCCTCCCTTGCAATTGTGATGAAAAGCGCATCTGGGGATTATGCTCCGGAAGCAGTGTATATTGGAATACCAAAAAAAATATCCAGAGCTCCGCTCGCTTCAGAAATCGATGTTAAAAATTATGCCGCTGGAAAAAATGATTCGGTAACAATTAGCAATCTATTGGAAAAAGATGTAGTAAACGTCTATGACTATAACGGAAATTTGCTTGGGCAGGGGCAAGTAAAGGATGGAGAAACGAAAACAACAATATCCATTACTCAACTTGATCCAGAAGTTCGATTGATTTATGTAACAGTTACATCTGTTGGCAAGGTGGAAAGTCTGGAAACTGGTAAGCTTTATGGAGCTGACGGTAGTGCTGCCACAGGTGGAGGTGCTGGCGGTGGCGGAGGAGGCGGAGGAGCCGGCGGCGGCGGTGGTGGTTTCGGTGGTGGTGGAATGCCCACAGAGGACTATAAGTCGAACACAGTCAACACCAATGGAATTGTCCGTGTCCATGGCAATTTTGATCAAGGTCAGCTTAAGAAGATTGCTGAAAAACAGTTATCCACTGCCAATCACAAGATAATTGTGGAAATGAAGAGCACTGGTGCATCCGGTTATCAAATTCAATTTCAAGCCCAAGAATTAAAGGATATCCTTTCACTTAAAGATAACGCTGAAATATCTCTTAAAACAACTGATGGTACCGTACAGTTCCCTGTTCACGTTCTTCAAGAGGCATTTAAGAGTTCGGGAAACAACGGAAACATCGATTTGAAGATTTCAATTGATCAGTTATCAAAAGAAGATAAAACGAAGGTGAGCCAAGCACTAGCAAAAGTAGGAGGGACTTTAGTTGAAAACGGATTAGATTTTAAACTCTCACTTGTAAAAGGAGATCAAATAGTCCGCACAATAGACAAACTTCCGGTGTATATTGGACATACCCTGGTTCTTCCTAAGAGCTTTAAATTAAAGGATAATGAAACTATAAGTGGAGCATCCTGGGACCCGATTACAAACAAATTAATTCCTGTGCCGATGACCTTGGTTCTAGGAAGCGCCAATGAACCCGCGTCGGCCATCTTATGGAAAAACGAAAACTCTGCCTTTGTTTTATATACTTCGAAGAAAACATTTATCGATGTTAAGGCTGATTATTTTGCCTCGAAGTCGATAGAATCTCTGGCTGCTAGTCTCGTGTTAGAAGGTTTTGAGGATGAAACATTCCGAGCAGATGCGAACGTCACTCGTGCAGAATTTGCAGCGATGCTAATTCGGGGACTTGCACTCTCTTTGCCTGAAGATACGATAAAATCCTTTACTGATGTAAATTCTGCCGATTGGTACAAAGATGCTGTTAATACAGCAGTTCATGCAGGGCTCATCAGTGGGTACGAGGATGATACATTCCACCCTAACCAACCAATAACACATCAAGAAGCAATTAAGATGCTCGGAAATGCTTTAAGTTTAATCAGTTCTTTACATCAGGTGCCGATTTCGGAACAACAAGCCCAACTTGATAGTTTAAATGGCACTGTTATTGTAGATGATTGGGCAATCGAAGCCGCGGCAATGCTTATTAAGCAAAATATTCTTGTCCGGAATGACGGATTTGAGTTTGAAAAAGATCGGGCCACAACCCGTGGTGAAACAGCGTTGTTATTGGATAGGCTGCTGAAGAAAGCGATGTGGCCGAAATAGATTTTAAAGCGGAGCTCCATCAAAGGGCTCCGTTTCATTTTTTGAAAGTAACGCTTAGGAGTACTTTGGGAAAACCGAATTTAAAAATGAAGGACTACATGCAAGCATCTCTTATATGTGGTCTTTTTCGCATACCAGAAAGGACATTTCTCATTCCAAAATCCGTCAGCATGTACCGTTTTTATGCGACATGTACCCTTTTTATGCGGTACGAAATAACTTTTATTGGTATAATCCACTTGATGATGGGAATGGTTTCCTGTCGACAATAAGAGCTGGGAGGGATGTTCCGTTGAAGCTGGAGCTGCCGGTTACGTTGATTGGTTCCAGTCCGCTCGCATTGCCTGTAAAAACCGTCCAGGGAGAGTATGTGCTCCTTTATCCCAACAGTCAGGAAATGATGCTCCGTTATGGGGAAATCGAGATCCGGGTGAAGCGGGATCAGGCAGTCCTTGTTCCACCGCCTGCGAAGAAAGTGCCCCTTCTGCATGTGGAAAACGAAGGAAGGATGATCCGTTTCCGTGCCGCGCCTTTTCTGGGGAGAGCGCTTAATGAGTTCCGCCATCCGGTGGTTATCCCTCCGGCTTCCGCCATCCGGCGTACACTGGAAACCTTCCGGACAGATATGGATGAGCCTCAGGATCTGCATGGGCAATTTCTTTATTCGTCCGCTCTTTATGCCTTGATTACGGAAATTCTGTATGTCCTGCATAAGGACCGTTCTGAACAGCCTGAACCGGAGCGCGAAGCCCCCACGGATATTAAAGGCAGGCCTATTATTTATGCAGTCCGTTATATGACCGCGCACTTATCCGATGCGGATTTGGATCTTGCCGCAATTGCAGCGGCGGTGAACTACCATCCGAATTATTTCTGCGAGGAGTTCAAAATCATCATGGGCGTTACCCCTATGCGCTATCTGAAGCTGCTCCGTTTGAAGACTGCCGTTCAGCTTTTGGAAACCACCGGATGCACCATTAAAGAAATTTGCCGTCAAGTGGGTATTAACAAGCCGGATGCGTTGGCCTTGCATCTCAGGCAATCCACCGGTCTTACACCGGTGCAATACAGGCAGAAGCACCGGAGGCCTCCGGCATATTCGGACAGGAAAATAAATGTGCTGCAGATGATTCAGGCAGGAACTTAATAATAAGGGGTAATATTAAAAATAAGGTATATATAGGAATTTTATTGTGTTTTATAATAATACAAAAGCGGACAAGGGAGCGTGAATAATGATACGGATCAATGAGCAATTGATCACAAGAGCGGATGTACTTGCCTGTATCCGTCCTATGGTTGAAGGCTTTGACGGTTGTTTGGTGGCGGTTGGCAGCAATGATCCCTTGGTTTATTTAGGAGCTGTTTTGCATGCGATGTCCACGGACGGCTCTGTTCTTCTTTTGCCTTCGGATACCCCGTTCCATACAGCGCTTATGCAGGCTCAGAATGCAGGAGCGCATCTGCTCCTGACAGGCGGTACACCGGAGATTGTTCCACTGGAGAGTGACCGTGCCCGGGGGGAAGCCTCTCTCTACCAATATACCTCCGGGACGACAGGCACGCCCAAGCTGATTCGCAGAACCTGGCAAGGTGTGCAAGAGGAGATTGTTCACTACAATGCCGCACTTGGCGCAAGCCCGGAGGAAACGCCTATTGTGCTGGTCCCGTTGTCCCATTCCTTCGGGCTGATTACAGGTGTTCTTGCCGCATTGGAACGGGGCACCGATCCCGTTATTATAACGGGCCAGAATCCCAAGCTTGCCATTAAGGTCATTAAATCCATTCCGCAAAGCATTGTGTATGCTGTTCCCTTCATGCTCCAGCTGCTACTTACTCTATCAGGGGACAAGCTTGCCTTCCACCGGGTGGTCGCATCCGGCGCACCGCTTACTCAAGGATTACTGGAAAAATTAAAACGAAGCTCCATCCAAGTGCTTCAACAGTACGGCTCCACGGAAACCGGAGCTTTGTCCTTGTCCTTCAATCCATCTGCAACAACGGATGTTGGGAGTCCTCTAAAGCATGTTTATTTAAGCGTTTCCAAAACAGGGGAAGACCCTGGAGAGGTAGCCGTCTTAATTGGCGGACAGTGGTACCGGACCCATGATTGCGGGTATTGGGATGAAGCCAACCATCTTCATATACTCGGCAGGGCGGATGAGCTTATTAATGTTTCGGGCTATAAGGTGATTCCGGGAGAGGTGGAGGAGGTCATTCTGTCTTGTCCGGGCATAAAGGAGGTGGTGGTTTACCGGTCCAGACATCCGGTCTGGGGCGATGCGGTCAAGGCAATGATCGTAGCAGAGGAGATATTGATGACGCCGGAAACGGTCAAAAGCTGGTGTGTGGATAAGCTGGCACCCTACAAGATTCCGCGGCATATTGAGTTCGCAGCGGAGATTCCCAAGAACGAGCGGGGGAAGATCAGCCGGACTTTATTAGAAAATAAGGAGCGTGTGTGACAATGACAAGAGAGCAAATTATGAATACCCTATGCGAACTGATGCAGCAGAACCTGGAGGTTAAGCTTCCCGAGAATGTGACGGAGGCAAGCCGGGTCTATCAGGACCTGTTTATTGACTCCATTATGGTTTTGCAGCTGATTGTATATGTGGAGGAGGAGTTCGGCATCAGTGTTCCGGAGGAGGATGTGGATCCTGCGGTATTCCAGACCCTGGGCTCCCTCGTTACCTTCATTGAGGAGCTCCGCCAGCACAAGATTGCTTAGGAGTTGCCCATGAGCGATGTGATCCGTTTAGGAATTGTCGGATTCGGGCGTATTGTGGAGCTGATCCATCTTCCCATTATAAAGAAAATGGAAGGCATCAGCGTAGCCGGTGTTTATGATATCACCCCGGAGCGGGTTGCATTGGCTGCCAGGAGGGGGCTGCCGGTCTTTCCCTCCCTGTCAGAGCTTCTGGAGGAGAATTTGGACGCCGTGCTTGTGGCTACCCCTCCGGTATCCCATTATGAGATTGCCCGGCTTGCCCTGCTGGCGGGGGCCCATGTGCTTATGGAAAAGCCCGTTACGGTAAAAACCGGCGAGGCTGTGGAGCTAAAACGATTGGCTGACAGTGTGGGACGGGTTGTCAGTGTATTTCATAACCGCAGGTTCGATGCGGACTTCATGTTTGTGCTCCGTGCTTTGGAGGAAAAGCTGGCGGGGGAGACGCTGTTTATTGAAAGGCGGCACCATATGTTCGGCTCCGGGGCTTCATTCGGTGTGAAATCCTATGATCCCGAATGGCGGAACCGTCAATCCTCCGGCGGCGGCGCCATACTGGATTGGGGTGTGCATTTGGCAGACCAGCTTCTTATGCTGCCCCTGGGAAGAGTGACCACAGTCCGCTCCTTCTCACAACGCCTCTCCTGGAATAAGGGGGATACGGAGGATTATGTTCATGGAGAACTGATGTTCGACAGCGGAATTACTGCCTTCATGGAGGTGAATTTTGCCTCTCAGGCCAAGCTTCCTCTATGGATCATTGGCGGAGACCGGGCCACCATCCAGGTAAACAGCGATAAGGAGGCTGTTCTCCTGGAGAAGGGGCATGAGCCGGTGGTTCTTCCTCTGGAGAGCAACAGCCGCTCCGCAGCCGAGCGGATCTATGCCACCTTCGTGCAAGCCATCAGGGGTAAAGGGGTTCCAGAGGTGACGCTGGAGCAGGCGATTCAAGTGATGAGCTTATTGGAACAGATCAGGCAGGGCGGCACGGATCAAACGGCCGTGGAGACTCCTGCCGGGATAAGAGGGAGCTGAGAAGCCAGATGAGAGTAACCTTTTCTTCGCCACAGGCGGAGTTTGCGCTTATCCGCGATGAATGGCTGCGGGAGGTAGAGGAGATTGCAGCCCGGGGCGTATTCGTCGGGGGAGTGCCGGTTACCCGGTTTGAGGAGGCCTTTGCCAGCTATTCTGGTGCACAGTATGGAATTGGCGTTGCCAATGGGACAGATGCAATTTATCTGACGCTGAAGGCACTCCATATTGGGCCCGGTGACGAGGTCATTACGGCGGCTAACACCTTTATCGCTACTGTGGAGGCCATTCATCATACGGGTGCTCTTCCGGTTCTGGCCGATTGTGACCCGGATACGTACCTGATTGATCTGGAGCAGGTGAAGCGTCTGGTTACGCCAAGAACCAAAGCGATTATCCCCGTACATCTGTACGGACAAATGGTAGACCTGACCACGCTTATTCCCTGGGCGGAGGAGCGGGGCATCGCTGTGGTGGAGGACAGCGCACAGGCAGCCGGTGCCTCCTTATTGGGCAGGAAAGCGGGAAGTATGGGAACAGCAGGCTGCTTCAGCTTTTATCCCGATAAGAATCTGGGGGCCCTTGGTGACGGCGGAGCTGTTATTACCTCAGATCCCCAGCTTGCCACTGGCCTGCGGAAATGGCGCAACCACGGGGGAGAGGTTCGTTACCAGCATGAATTTCCCGGTGTGAACAGCCGGCTGGACCCCATTCAGGCAGCGGCCCTTCAGCTGAAGCTGGCTTATTTGGACGAATGGTCCGGGAAGCGCCGGGAGGTTGCGGGCATGTATGAGTCCTACCTGGGGAACTGCTCCGGGGTCAAGCTTCCCGGAAGCCGGGGCGACGAAAGCCATGTGTACCACCTGTACGTGATCCGTATAGAAGCCGACAGGCGGGATACACTCCGCAAGCAGCTGCAGAAGCACGGGGTTCTTACCGCCATCCAATACCCGGAGCCTATTCACCGTATGAAGGCCTTTTCGCACCTCGGTTATCAGGCAGGAGACTTCCCGGCGTCAGAGGAGATTGCGGGGGAAATCTTATCCCTGCCCATGAATATTGCCTTGACAGAAGAGGATATAGCGGGAATCTCAGCAGTTGTCCGGGATGTGCTGGGGAAGGTGCAAATCTAGGATCGGGTGGGGGAAACATATATGAGTTCTTCAAATACTACTCTTAAGCAAATAACGGACGAAATTCAGGAGCTGATTGCCGAGCTGGTTGAAGGAACAGAGGTTTCCCCAACAGATGATCTGAAGGAGCTGGGGGTGGATTCCGTTCTGATGATCAACCTGATTGTCCAGTTGGAGCAAAATTATGGCATCTGCTTTGATGATGAGGAGCTGGACCACTCCTATTTCTCCACCATTTCCACACTGGCAGAGCTTGTGTCCCATAAATACCGGGAGAAGACAGGATGAGGGGGATAAGGCGGCAGCGCATCGGATGTGTGGGCGGCCAATCCGGCAGAATCAACGAGCGTGCCATCGATACTCAGTGGATCGAGTATTTAGGGTGTTATGCAGATGTGGTGAAAATTCCTTCCATCCGTTGGATCAAGCTGATGGGGGGTCCTGCTGATACATGGCCCGATATGTCGGCAGCAAAGCTGGGAGTGATAGCGAAGGAACTGTCGGAGCTGGTTCGGGCTTATGAGCTGGATGCCATCTATGCCAATTTGCCTGCTTTGACCCCCTACCTGCTGGCAGCGCGGAGTCTGGCCGGACTTCCAACGGGCTTTCTGATGATTGCCCATTCCGTCGGATCGGAGCACTGGCTCCGGCATTGGCTGAGCATTACCCCTTTTCTATGCAGCAGGGATGTGGTGCTGGCTGCCACCCATTCAGCCAAGCAGGCTTTAACAAACCTGTCTCCGGTTTATGAGGCTTCACCGGTTATTCCATTGTGCATCCGGGTGGAGGACAGTCCGAAGAGGGCGGGGGAACCGGGTATGGGGAGGCAGGGTGATCCGGCCTTTCACATCCTGTCCATCGGACGGCTGGAGCAGGTGAAGAATATCGACAAGCAGCTTCTGATGCTTCATGAGGTGAGGCAGCATATTCCATCCGCCCGCCTGCTGGTCGCAGGGGATTATACCGGCACCGATCATACGGAGATCACGGAGTACCGCCTGAAGCTCCAGAGCCTTGTTCACGAGCTGGGGTTAGAAGAAGCGGTTTCCTTTACAGGACCGGTTATGGGTGAGGAAAAGGAAGAGCTGTTCCGGAAGGCGGATGTGTTGGTCAATTTGTCCACTGATCCAGGGGAAACCTTCGGTTTTAATTTGCTTGAAGCCAAGGCCTGGGGCATTCCCGTGGTATGTACAGGCTGGGACGGCATACGGGAGGTGGCGGAGCATGGGAAGGACGGACTGCTGATCAGCTGCCGGTGGTCCGGAGATACGCCGGTTTTTGATTACATGGAAGTTGCCAAACAGGTTGTCCGGCTGTACCAGGACCGGGAGCTGGCCTGCTCCATGTCGGACCGGGCACACTGGAATGCCAAGCGCTACAGCTACAAGCTGATTATGCCTAGGGTGGTGGAGGCTCTCGACAGGGCTTTAGCCACGGATAACCCCGCCGGCCTGCCGGCAGCCCTTCTTACCCGGCCTATCGGAGAACAGCCGGAGATGTACCGCCTCTCGGAGCTTAGGGAGCCGGAGCTTTTGAACTGCAATCCTTTGACCGTGCTGCGCAGCACCCGGATGGACCGGGAGCGTTGGGCTGCTGCGGCGAAGCCGATCATCCATCATTTTCCGGGGAGCTATGATAATGTCTCTGTATACCATGATTAAAGCGATTAAGCCGCTCATCGTTTCCCGTCCCAGGCACCGGATCGCCGGATTCGCCTGTATGCTGGGGGATCTTGGCTTCAGCTTGATACAGCCGCTTATATTCGCCCGGTTTATCGACAGAGTCCTGATTCAGGGCCATCACAATGAGATGTGGCCGCTGCTTATCCTGTCCCTGGTGCTGGCTGCCGCTTCCGCCGGGTCCTCTGTGGGAAGGTGGAGCCTGTTCAGCTACCTGGACATCCGCAATACGCTGGATATCCGGGAGACGCTTACCCGCCATATCCGGCAAATTCCCATCCGCCATATTGAAAAGGACGGGTCGGGCCGGTATCTGGCCCTTCTCGGGTTCGATTCCGCCTCACTCTCCTTTTTCCTGAACAAAACTCTGGTGGACATGATTTCACATATCCTTATGATGGCCATGGCATTGGGGATTCTGTGCCTGATGGATTGGAGATTGGCCTTAATGGCCGGAGTAAGCACCGTTCTCATTATGACCGTTCCCCGCATTTTCCGTTCCCTGATCCGGAGGTATGCCGAGCAGGTGCGCAACCACAACGAAACCATAGGCGGGCATTTGGTGGAGTGTATTGACGGCTCCAAGGAAATCCGCTTATTCGGGCTGGAGCACTGGGAGGAGGAGCGTAACCGGCAAATGTACAAAGGGCTGGTCAGCAGCAGCACTAAGGAAACTTTGTTCCGCTCTTCCATGAATTCGGTCAGCTCCCTTATTATCAGTGTCATTATTGTACTGACCTATTATATGGGAGGACGCCAGGTGATCGGCGAAAGCATCACCATTGGTGTGCTGATCGCATCGATTTCCTATCTAAATAACGTACTGAACCCTATTCGCGCGATTGCCGACTCCTATGGGGATATCCGTAAGGCGGAGGTGGCATCAGACAGAATTGCAGAATTCCTGAAGACACCGCCGGAAAAAAGCTTTACCAGCCAGCCTCCCGCTCAGAATACCGAGATGATCCAGGCACCGGCAGCAGCAGAGGTAGAGATGGATGCTGTTCAAGTGTGGGACCTGCATGTGGCAAGTGAAGGGAAGGTTATTCTGGATGAAGTCAGATTCCGTATTCCCAAGGGGCAAACTGCCGCATTCGTAGGGCGCAGCGGCTCCGGCAAAACCACGCTGTTCAAGGCAGTCCTTGGTTTGGTGGACAGGCAGGCAGGAGAGATTATTGTAGACGGCAGCTCCTTGGACTCCATATCCCGGAGCGAGATTAACGCCCGGTTTGGCGTTGTGTTCCAGGATACCTTCCTCTTCAAGGGGACCTTATTCGAGAATATTGCCATCGGGAATCTGAACGCTACCGAGGAGGAAGTTTACGAAGCGGCCTGCAGCGCCAACCTGAAGGAATTCATGGATCAGCTCCCCCAAGGCATCCATACGCCTGTGGACTACAAGGGTGCCCAATTATCCGGCGGGCAGCGCCAGCGCATTGCAATTGCCCGGGTTCTCCTGAAGAAGCCGGATATTCTGGTGCTGGATGAACCAACCTCCTCGCTGGACAACATTACGGAGGAAGAAGTGCTGCGCGAGCTGCGCAGTATGATGAAGGGGAAGACCATTCTTGTGGCCACCCATCTTCTGGATACCATCCGCAATGCCGATCAGATCTTCGTGCTGGACAGCGGGAAAATTGTGGGTCAGGGCACACATGAGGAGCTTGGACGTCATTGTGAGCTGTACCAGTCGCTTTTGGCGGCCCATGATGATGAGAGCCAGGCTGTGCCGGTTTGACTACCCTAGGAGTCTGTCCGACGAAAGAAAATGGTGAATAAATATTCAGTAACATGAAACGGGAGGGATAGGTCGTAAAAGTTTTCCGTAAGGAAAACTGGCTTCGGAAGCATACGCTTTGAGGGCGAGTTTTTTGGCGCCTTTGACACCTTAATAATCGAATCCAATCAAAGCCGACAAAACGTGTTTGAGCTTCCAAGCCAAGCCTATCCCGGTAGTGAATGTTGCCAGTGAATATTTATTCATTAAAACAACTCCGTCGGACAGACTCCTGGGAACGTATGGGAGGTGTATAGAATGGGAGAAGCCGCAGAAATAGCTTATAAGCCCCAGTTCCATCTGATTCAGCTGGCGCCTATGGAATGTATCGCGTCCTGCGTCATGACAGCTCTGGGTATGAAGGGCCGGGTACCCGAATGGTACCTTCTGGATTATTGGAATATTAACTACTTCTTCAAGGTGCTGGTTTCCAGCAAAAAAAGCATGAACCTGAAAAATCTGAAGACCATTTACGGAGTAGAGGTGGCCTTCCGCAAAACTACCCCCGAAGAGCTTACTCTCCGTTTTGCCGACGGAGGATTGGCATTATTGGACTGCAAGGCCTCCAGGCTGCCGTTCTTTCCAAGCTCCATGCTAAGTTATGACGACTCGGGCTTTACCCACTCCATTCTGCTGTGCGGCTTCCGGGAGGAGGACAGATGCTTTCTTGTAGCCGACCCGGTAGCCGGATATGAGGGCTGGGTGCCGGAGGAGATCCTCTTGCAGGCAGGCGTTTACAAAGGGCAGCTCTATGTGCACATGCTGCATTTCTCTGAACCCTCCCCTAAGCATACAAATCAGGAGCTGTTTTTGTATGCGGCCCGGAACAACCGGGATTATTTCGAAACGGAGGAAACCCGAAGCGGCCGCAATGCGCTACTTTCCTTTACCAGGGATATTGCTGTGCTGCTGCAGGAGAACCCTTCCAGGCTTCCGGACTGGATCGGACAAAATATTTTGACGGTGACCTCCATCATTACCATGAGAAAGAAGGTATGGGAGGCCTTGAAGCGGCTTCACGTTATACCGGAGAAGGACGAACAGGACGTCTCCGGCTTATTCGACGATGTCGTGAAGCAATGGACCCGGTTTAACTATCTCCTTGTGAAGCTGAAAATCAACCCGCTTCCAAATCTGCTTGATTCACTTGTGGCTAAAAATGAGGACATCATCCAATCGGAACGTACATTCCTATACCGTTTGTCAGAGCTGGGAGGAAAATAGTGATGAACTGCTATCTGTGTACCATTTCATTCCGGCACGAGCTGGCCGGCTTTGGCGATCTGATCCGTTTTGCCAAGGATACGGGCTATCAGGGAATTGAGCTGTGGGGGGTTCATGCCCGCTCTATGGCGCAAGCCTCCCGGGAACGCGCGGCAGCTCTTGTGGAGGAGCTGTATGCCTGCGGGCTGTCCATTAACATGATCAGCGATTACCTGCGGGTAGCTGAAGGCGGCCCTACGCAGGAGGCTGTCCGGTGTGCGGAGGAGGCTGATAGGAAGGAATTGGACCGTAAGCTTGATGAATGGCTGCAATTGGGACTATTGTTCCGGACGCGTCATATTCGGGTGTTTGCGGGAGGCAAGGCCAGCGCCGCAGCACCGGAGGAATATAAGGAGCGCACCTGCAGGATGCTTCAGCGGGCAGCGGAAGGGCTTATGAAGGAGGATATGGTTCTGGTCGTTGAGACCCATCCCGATACCTTAGCGGATACGCTGGAGTCCACCGAATGGCTGCTGCAGAAGGTAGATATGCCGAATATGAGAGTTAACCTGGATATTCTGCATCTCTGGGAAAGCGGCACACCGCCCTTGGAGGCTTATGACGCCTTGCAGGATGACGTGTATCATCTCCATCTGAAGAATATTACGGCAGCGTCCTATCTGCCGGTATTTGAGCCGAATAATGTGTATTCCCCCTTTGGCTCCCGGCAGGGAATTGTGGCATTAGGGGAAGGGGCCATCTCCTATAAGCCGCTGCTTCGACACTTGTCGGAGCTCCAAGTTGGTCATGGGCTATCCATGGAATGGTTTGGGGAACGGCCGTTTCATTATTTGAAGGAAGAACGGGAATGGTTGCGAGAGCTTGAACGAACACCTGCATATGACGGAATGAGAGCTTCTGAATGACAGCAGGAATGGGAGAGGGATGAGCTTAGCTATGGACAGGAAATGGGGCTCATGGTTCAGAGAAACTGCCAGAAGCGGCAGAGGGGTCTGGTATTCGGAGGGAGGCAAGCTTATCCGGATGGATTATTCGGATATGTATGCTGGAGCCCTTGCTTTATCCGAAATTCTGCAGGAGGAGCGGGATTGCAGCGGGACCTTTCTGGCCGTTATCTGGATGGAGCAGTCACCCGGCTATTTGCAAGCCTTAATGGCGGTTCTCCTGGCAGGCGGAATTGCTGTACCCGTACATCCGCGGGCAACCAAGGAGGAAGTCCGGGAGCTGTGCCGGTTTCTGGAGGCGGAGCTGGCCATTGTCCCGGGTGAACGCATTTCCGCGTTCAACCGCAGCGATACCCTGGATGGGAACGTATCTTATCCCGCAGCCGTTATGGACGGGGAATGCGGAATTGTGCAGCGTCTCCATCCAAACGGCCTGCGTTCCGTGCATACGCGGAGCTACTCGCCTCCGCCGGAGGCCTCGGTTATCTTCATGTCCTCGGGTTCTACAGGCAAACCCAAGGGAATCATGCTCAGCGACTGCAACATGCTGTCCAATGTCCGGTCCATTCAGGACTATATTCGTCTCACGGCCGATGACCGTGTCCTTCTCACCAAGTCCTTCGGGTACAGCTCGACCATTACCGGTGAATGGCTCCTGGCGTTGGATAGGGGGGCGGATCTGTTCTTGTTCGACGGCGTCCTGCATCCGCTGGAGCTGGTTCGCCTGGTCAAGGCCCACGGGATTACCTTTCTGTGCACAGTGCCTTCTGCTGTTGTCCCCTGGATGAAATCCTCCCTATGGAAAAAAGAGGATCTGGCCACTCTGGAGAGGATGATTATCGTAGGCGGAGCGGTACCGCCGGATACGCTCCTTGAACTGAAACAACGTATTCCCTGGGTGGATATTATGCCATCCTATGGTCTTACGGAGGCTTCTCCGCGGGTTTCTTATCTGCCGGCTGAAGAGCTGTGGTTAAGGCCGGGTTCGGCAGGGATTCCGGTGCCGGGGGTTGAGATTACGGTGCGTAGGCCGGATGGCGGGGAGGCTGACCCGGAAGAGCAGGGGGAAATCTTTGTCTCCGGGCCTAACGTGATGCTTGGTTACTACAATATGCCTAAACGTACAAGGGAGACATTGACTCCGCAGGGCTTGCGGACCCGGGACCTGGGCTGCAAGGATCGGGAGGGTTTCCTGTATGTGGCAGGCCGTGGCGATACCGCACTGAATGCAGGAGGCCATACGGTTTATCCGGAACAAATTGAAGCTGTGCTCGCCACACATCCTGCTGTCGGAAGTGTTGGGGTTACCTCCTACACGGCGGAGGAGGGGGAACGCCTGGTTGCCTTTATTGAACAGGCGGGCGGAAGTGCCGTTGAGGCAGGGGAGCTCTGTGAGGAGCTGTCTGCTTACGTACGCAGCACAATGAGTCCTATGTACCGTCCCAAGGAAATTCGCATCGTCTCCGGCTTGCCCGTTACCAATTCCGGCAAACTGGACCGAGCTGCACTACGAATCTGGGCCATGGAGTGTGAGAGGATTGTGTCCGAAGGTGGAATCCGTTGAAGAACCGATTATGGAACTATTATCAGCCATCAGCAAGCTCCCCCGGGAGAAAATTACGGTGGATAGCCGTCTGACCCTTGACCTGGGGTTGGACTCCATCCAGTTTATGGAGCTCCTGGCATCGTTGGAAGACCGTTTTCCTATAAGACTGGAGGTGGAGGATATCCGTCCTGAGCTGTTTTTCTCTGTGGGGACGGTGCTGGAATTTGTACAGGAGAGACTGAAGGATGATTGACCAGGCTGAACCAAAACTTCAGGAGCTGGCAGCCGTGCTTCTTCAGAAGCATCCCTTCTATAAGAATTACTGCAGCGGGTCAGCGGACTTTATGTCGCTTCCTCTTATGGACAAACGCATGATGAACCGGCACCGGGAGCTGTTTGTGCCGGCAGCTTCAGATCCCGATGTAGTAGAGTCCTACACCTCCGGCAGCACCGGAGAACCCTTCCGCTGTCTCAAAACGAGAAGCGAGCTGATGGCCCTATCCCTGGCTATTCAAAGAAAGCGAATGAGCTGGGGGCTGCCGCTTCGCTACCACAGTGTACTGGTTGGAAACTCCGCAGGCATTCATCCCAAGATGCTTGCCAAGTATGCTCAGGAAATCGTCAGGACCTCTCCTGACATGATACAGGGAAGAAGCTCCATTCTGGCCGAGCTGGTGGGCCACTTCCAGGAGCGGAGGCTGGCTATTCCCTCAAATCTGCGCTTTGTGCAAAGCTGGGGTGAGCATATTTATGATTCCGACCGCCGTGTTATTGAGGAGGCCTTCGGGGTTCCACTGGTGGACTACTACGGCATGGAAGAGCTGTGGATGATTGCATTCACCAACAGGGAGGGGAAGCTGGAGGTGGACCAGGAGCATGTGTACGTGGAAGCGGTGGACCCGGACAATGGACATCCGGTGCCCCCCTGTGAATACGGCGAGCTTGTGGTCACCTCTCTGGTGCTGAAGCACATGCCTTTTGTCCGGTACCGGACAGGGGATATGGGAAGGCTAATCCGCGACGAAAAGAAGGGTTCGTTAACCCTTGAGCTGCTGCCGTTCCGGGGCTCCCAAATCAGGCTTCCCGGCAGAGTGCTGAGCCCTTCGGTGCTCCGATATCTGGACCGCTTCTATAAGCAGCTGTCTGAAGAGATCGGCATGCGCCAGTACCAGATGGTTCAGGAGGATTACACCTCCTTTCGGCTTCGGCTGGTAGCCGCAGATCTGGATGAGGATAAGCGGCGGGAAATCGGAGAGAAGCTGGCGCTTCAGCTTAAGCAGTGCCTGCTTGTAGATAAGCTGGACCTTCAAGTGGAAGCGGTCAGTCAAATTCCTCCACACCCCATAAGCGGCAAGCGTCATCCTTTTATATGTTTAATCGGGGAGCCGGCAATGGTTTCACCACATGAGGAGGCTTAAAGGGACATGATCCAAGCTCTGGAATTGAGAATACCCAAGAAGTACCATCATGGTAATCAGGTGCTGCAATGCTATGAGACACTGGTCAGCGCTTTTTACGCATCGGTGGACATTCCCTACCAGTGGTTGTTTTCCGACAGCTGGTCCTTTTATTATTTTTCGCCGATTGGTCTGTTTACCAACTCCTCACCCATCCGCTACCCGTTGCAGGATAGCATCGACAAGATTTTGAAGAAGCCCCAGACCACTTACACCAATCAGGATCTGATCGATCTGCTTACAATCAAACGCGGCCCGGACCGTTGTCTTATTGTGGTTATTGACGGCTGGTACATTCCCTGGTCGGCCAGCCACAGGAAGACACGTGAACCCCACTTCATTGTTGCCACTGACTATGATGCTGCCACCAATCAGATCTATCTGGTGGACTTGTTTCCTACGGAATTCGTAGGCTGGTTTGATTTTAACACCTTCAACGCTTCGTTCATTTCCAATGGCAAACACGCCTTTGAACTGGAGAAACCGGATGAATTCGTACCGCCCGCCGGTCTTGCGGCCAGCCAGGTGGAGAAATGTGTGTCCAGAATCCGTGGAACGAAGGACGGGGAGGTTCCGACAGGCATTTATGGAATTATCCAGTTTATGAAGGATATGCTGGAGCTTCGGGAATATGGGGCGTTTTATGTGGATTCGTGGTACAAGCAATTGAAGAGCTTGACCGATTCCCGGCTTATGTTCATCGAATTTTTGACCTTTATCCAGCAGGACAAGCGGAGCCCCCACTATGGGATGGATGCCTCAGAATTAAACCTTCTATTCGATAAGACCATCAGTGCATGGAATACACTGCGGAACCATCTTATGCTGACCAAGATTAAGACCCAGTATGATCCGGCAAAGTTTGAGGATAAGCTGCGTCTGATCATTGATCTGGAGGGGCAATGTGCCGATGAGATGGAGAGACTGGCAGGGAGGATGAGGCAGCTTGACTAAAGCAGCTGGCATTTGCGTTTATCACGTTGATCTAACCCCCTATTTCAATTGGAAAATTGTAAACTGGCCACCTCTCGATATGGACATCAGGATGGACCAAAGCTTCTCCAGTCTGCCCGGTCCCGTCCTGCCCAACGGGGCGCCGGTGGAGCTTAACCGGGTTTCATTCCAGTTTCCGGTAACGGATGCTGGCCGCGAGGATGTGGTCTGCTGTGAGGAGCAGACGATTCATCTTGATCCGGCGGACGGGTATGGAAGGCTTTCGGTATTGGGATTGGCTGTTAACGGCAGCTTTAGTGAGGAGATGACGGTTACTTATACGGATGGAAGCTCGGAGCAAAAAAGACTGTACCTGTTGGACTGGTACGACCATGATAAGTTTCCGAACAACGAGTATCCCTATGGAGAGCAGCTGGCTATTCTCATGCCCTATCACCACCGGCAGGATATCCTTATGGAGCAGTCCACCGCTGTTTGGCAATATGCCGTTAACCTTCGGCGAGACCAGCCTGTCCAAAGCATACGGCTGCCGGATAATCCGTTTATGTACATTTTTGCAATAAGCCTTCACGATGAATAAACCCAATCCATAATGGACATTGGCAAACGGTATGCAAAGGGAGAGGCTATTCCTCCGTCACCTTCGTGACTTTTGGAATAGCCTCTTGTTGACTATCTGTATTTGTAGAACCGGCTGGCTGCTTCAGAATTTACGTGATCTGGTGGATGGACCAAACAATGCCGCTGCTTGCGCCGCCGCCCAGATTAAGGGTTAGGGTTAATCCGTCGGCATCATAAAACAGTCCGATGACATCCCCGGCGTTCAAGGTAACATCTCCCGCTAAGGTGACGGCCGCGCTGCCTAATATTGATCTTAGGGTTAACAGTGTCACATTAACGTTAAGGATGGGTAACAGCCCGTTAATTAAGTTAGTTGTAGTCGGGGACGTACGGCGGACATTGAATACGGGATCCACACCAGCACCGATGGAAAGTGTAATAGCACCTGCTGTTGCATAGTTGATCGTTGCTTTTATGGAGTAACGGCCTGTTGTGGGAACGGTGTAATTGCCTGTTGTAGGGTTGAAGTTCGCTCCGCCAAAATAAGGTGCGCTTGTGCCCCAGTTCGTCAATTGAGTGCTGGATGATACCGACAGAGTAGGGATATTGGCGGAAAAACCCTCTGTGGCCAAATTGGGTCCCGTCGCCCCGGTAGCACCAGTGGCTCCAGTGACGCTGGTAGCTCCAGTGACGCCGGTGGCTCCGGTTGCACCGGTAGCCCCAGTGACGGCGGTAGCTCCGGTAACGCCGGTCTCACCGGTAACTCCAGTCTCACCGGTAACTCCAGTTTCGCCTGTAGTTCCTGTAGCGCCCGTGGCTCCAGTAACGCCGGTGATTCCAGTTTCGCCGGTAGCCCCGGTCACGCCGGTAGCCCCAATAACGCCAGATACTCCAGTAACGCCGGTAGCACCAGTTTCGCCAGTAGCTCCAGTGATGCCGGTAGTTCCAGTTTCCCCGGTGGCTCCGGTTTCGCCAGTAGCACCAGTCACGCCGGTAGCACCAGTTATACCAGTAGCCCCAGTGACGCCAATGGCCCCAGTCTGGCCAGTAGCCCCAATTTCGCCAGTGGCACCAGTCTCACCGGTAGCCCCAGTGATGCCGGTAGCACCAGTTTCGCCAGTAGCTCCGGTCTCGCCAGTAGCTCCAGTGACGCCGGTAGCTCCAGTGACGCCGGTGACTCCAGTCTCTCCAGTAGTTCCGGTGACGCCAGTAGGGCCAGTGATACCGGTAGTTCCTGTCACACCAGTAGCTCCTATGTCGCCCGTGGCACCAGTTTCACCAGGAGCTCCAGAGACGCCAATGGCCCCAGTCTGGCCAGTAGCCCCAGTTTCACCGGTAGCTCCAGTTTCCCCGATGGCTCCGGTTTCGCCAGTAGCTCCGGTCACGCCAGTAGCTCCAGTGATGCCGGTAGTTCCGGTTTCGCCAGTAACCCCAGTTACGCCGGTGGCACCAATAACGCCGGTAGCTCCAGTGATGCCAGTAGCCCCGGTCTCACCGGTAGCCCCAGTCACGCCGGTAGCCCCGGTAACACCAATCGGTCCAGTCTCACCGGTAGCTCCAGTTTCACCAGTAGCGCCAGTGAAGCCGGTTGCCCCAGTTTCCCCGGTGGCTCCTGTTAAGCCAGTAGCTCCTGTTTCACCAGTTGCTCCCGTAACGCCAGTAGCCCCAGTAACGCTAGTAGCCCCAGTAACGCCAGTAGCTCCAGTTTCGCCTGTAGCTCCTGTTTAGCCGGTAGCTCCAGTTTCTCCGGTAGCTCCATTTTCCCCGTTGGCTCCGGTTTCACCAGTGGCTCCGGTAATGCCAGTGGCACCAGTAACGCCGGTATCTCCAGTGATGCCAGTAGCCCCGGTCTCGCCGGTAGCCCCAGTCACGCCAATAGCTCCAGTTTCGCCAGTAGCTCCGATGTCGCCAGTGGCACCAGTCTCACCGATAGCACCAGTGACGCCAGAAGTTCCGGTAAGGCCCGTAGCCCCAGTTTCACCGGTAGCTCCAATCTCGCCGGTAGCTCCGGTTTCGCCAGTAGCCCCAGTCTCACCGGTAGCTCCGGTTTCGCCAGTAGCCCCAGTCTCACCGGTAACGCCGGTAACGCCAGTGACGCCGGTAGCCCCCGTCACACCAATACCACCCGTAATGCCAGTAGCGCCAGTGATACCGGTAGTTCCTGTCACGCCAGTAGCTCCTATGTCGCCCGTGGCACCAGTAACGCCAGTAGCTCCGGTTTCACCAGTAGCCCCAGTCTCGCCGGTAGTACCAGTCTCGCCAGTGGTTCCGGTCTGGCCAGTAATCCCGGTCTCGCCGGTAGCTCCAGTTTCTCCAGTAGCCCCGGTAACGCCAGTAGTTCCAGTGATGCCGGTAGTTCCGGTTTCGCCAGTATCCCCAGTTACGCCGGTGGCACCAGTAACGCCGGTAGCACCAGTGATGCCAGTAGCTCCGGTCTCGCCGGTAGCCCCAGTCACGCCAATAGCTCCAGTTTCGCCAGTAGCTCCGATGTCGCCAGTGGCACCAGTTTCACCGATAGCACCAGTGACGCCAGTAGTTCCAGTGAAACCAGTAGCACCAGTCTCACCGATAACTCCAGTGACGCCAGTAGTTCCGGTAATGCCAGTAGCTCCGTTTTCACCAGTGGCTCCGGTAACGCCAGTAGCCCCAGTGACGCCAATGGCCCCAGTCTGGCCAGTAGCACCAGTTTCGCCCGTGGCTCCAGTCTCACCGGTAGCTCCAATCTCGCCGGTAGCTCCGGTTTCGCCAGTAGCCCCAGTCTCGCCGGTGACCCCAGTTTCGCCAGTAGCCCCAGTTTCGCCAGTAGCCCCAGTTTCGCCAGTAGCACCAGTCTCGCCAGTAGCACCAGTTTCGCCAGTAGCTCCAGTTTCACCGGTAGCCCCAGTCCCGCCAGTAGTTCCGGTTTCACCCGTAGCTCCGGTAACGCCAGTAGCTCCAGTTTCACCAGTAGTCCCAGTTTCGCCAGTGACTCCAGTTTCCCCCGTGGCTCCAGTGTCACCGGTAGCTCCGGTAACCCCAGTGACGCCGGTCTGGCCGGTAGCTCCAGTGACGCCGGTAGTTCCGGTCATCCCAGTGGTTCCAGTATCGCCAGTGGCTCCCGTTTCGCCAATAGCTCCAGTAACGCCGGTAGCACCAGTTTCGCCGGTAGACCCAGTCACACCAGTAGCTCCAGTAACGCCATTTTCACCAGTAGCCCCGGTAGCACCGGTAACACCCGCGGCACCAGTTCCGCCGGTAGCTCCAGTGTCGCCAGTGGTTCCAGTGTCGCCAGTGGTTCCAGTGTCGCCAGTAGCCCCAGTTTCGCCGGTAGCACCAGTCTCACCGATAGTCCCAGTTTCGCCCGTAGCCCCAGTAACGCCCGTAGCTCCAGTTATACCAGTAGCCCCAGTCTGGCCAATAGCTCCAGTTTCGCCAGTAGCACCAGTCTCACCGGTAGCTCCGGTTTCGCCAGTAGCCCCGGTCTCACCGGTAGCTCCAATCTCGCCGGTAGCACCAGTAACGCCACTATCACCAGTTTCCCCGGTAGCTCCGGTAACACCCGCGGCACCAGTTCCGCCGGTAGTTCCGGCGACGCCAGTAGCTCCTGTAACGCCAGTAACCCCAGTAACCCCAGTAACCCCAGTAACCCCAGTCTCACCGATAACGCCAGTGATGCCGGTAGCCCCCGTCACACCAGTACCACCCGTAATGCCAGTAGCACCAGTTTCACCGGTAGCACCAGTAACGCCAGTAGCTCCGGTTTCACCAGTAGCCCCAGTCTCGCCGGTAGTTCCGGGTTCGCCAGTAGCTCCAGTCTCACCGGTAGCGCCAGTATCGCCAGTAGTGCCAGGCACGCCGGTAACTCCGGTAAAACCAGTGGCCCCAGTGTCACCGGTAGTTCCGGTGACGCCAGTGATACCGGTAGTTCCTGTCACGCCGGTAGCTCCTATGTCGCCCGTGGCACCAGTTTCACCGGCAGCTCCAGTCCCGCCAGTGGCTCCGGTTTCGCCAGTAGTCCCAGTGCTGCCGGTAGCTCCAGTTTCACCCGTAGCTCCGGTCTCACCAGTAGCCCCAGTCCCGCCAGTGGCACCAGTCTGGCCAGTGGCACCAGTCTCGCCAGTGGTTCCGGTCTGGCCAGTATTCCCGGTCTCGCCGGTAGCTCCAGTTTCTCCAGTAGCCCCGGTAACGCCAGTAGTTCCAGTGATGCCGGTAGTTCCGGTTTCACCAGTGGCTCCGGTAACGCCAGTAGCCCCAGTGACGCCAATGGCCCCAGTCTGGCCAGTAGCCCCAGTTTCGCCCGTGGCACCAGTCTCACCGGTAGCTCCGGTTTCGCCAGTAGCCCCAGTTTCGCCAGTAGCCCCAGTTTCGCCAGTAGCTCCAGCTACACCGGTAGATCCAGTCACCCCAGTTGCTCCAGTACCGCCAGTAGCTCCGGTCTCGCCAGTAGTTCCTGTGACGCCCGTAGCCCCAGATCCGCCAGTGGCCCCAGTTTCACCAGTTTCGCCGGTGACCCCAGTACCGCCGGTAGCACCAGTTTCGCCAGTAGCACCAGTGTCGCCGGTAGCACCCGTCTCACCGATAGCCCCAGTTTCGCCGGTAGTTCCGGTTTCGCCAGTAGCCCCAGTCACACCAGTAGCTCCTATGTCGCCCGTGGCACCAATTTCACCAGTAGTCCCAGTGATGCCAATGGCCCCAGTCTGGCCAGTAGCCCCAGTTTCACCGGTAGCTCCAGTTTCCCCGATGGCTCCGGTTTCGCCAGTAGCTCCAGTCCCGCCAGTAGCTCCGGTCACGCCAGTAGCCCCAGTGGCTCCAGTGATGCCAGTAGCCCCGGTCACGCCAGTAGATCCAGTTAACCCGGTAGATCCGGTTTCGCCAGTATCCCCAGTTACGCCGGTAGCCCCAGTCACGCCAATAGCTCCAGTTTTGCCAGTAGCTCCGATGTCGCCCGTGGCACCCGTTTCACCGATAGCACCAGTGACGCCAGTAGTTCCAGTGACACCAGTCTCACCGATAACGCCAGTAGTTCCGGTAATGCCAGTAGCTCCGGTTTCACCAGTGGCTCCCGTAACGCCAGTAGCCCCAGTTTCGCCAGTGGCACCAGTCTCACCGGTAGCTCCAATCTCGCCGGTAGCTCCGGTTTCGCCAGTAGCCCCAGTAACGCCAGTAGCTCCAGTGATACCGGTAGTTCCTGTCACGCCAGTAGCTCCTATGTCGCCCGTGGCACCAGTTTCACCGGTAGCCCCAGTCCCGCCAGTAGCTCCGTTTTCACCAGTAGCCCCAGTCCCGCCAGTAGCTCCGTTTTCACCAGTGGCACCCGTTTCACCGATTGCTCCAGTCTCGCCAGTAGCCCCAGTGTCGCCGGTAGTTCCTGTCACGCCGGTAGCTCCTATGTCGCCAGTGGCACCAGTTTCACCGGCAGCTCCAGTCCCGCCAGTGGCTCCGGTTTCGCCAGTAGTCCCAGTGCTGCCGGTAGCTCCAGTTTCACCAGTAGCTCCGGTCTCACCAGTAGCCCCAGTCACGCCAGTGGCACCAGTCTGGCCAGTGGCACCAGTCTCGCCACTGGTCCCAGTTTCACCAGTAGTCCCAGTAACGCCAGTAGCTCCAGTCACGCCGGTAGTACCAGTCTCGCCCGTGGTTCCGGTCTGGCCAGTAATCCCGGTCTCGCCGGTAGCTCCAGTTTCGCCAGTAGCCCCGGTAACGCCAGTAGTTCCAGTGATGCCGGTAGATCCGGTTTCGCCAGTACCCCCAGTTACGCCGGTAGCACCAGTCACGCCAGTAGCTCCTATGTCGCCCGTGGCACCAGTAACGCCAGTAGCTCCGGTTTCACCAGTAGCCCCAGTCTCGCCGGTAGTACCAGTCTCGCCAGTGGTTCCGGTCTGGCCA
>JAEWIS010000026.1 GCA_023386955.1 Bacillota bacterium | reverse complement strand
GCACAAAGGGAACTTCCCTTTACGTGCGTTTCTAGCTTGCCACCGCTCTCCTTGACGAAGGCATACCATGTGGTACCCAACCCACGGATAGCAGCGTGCCGACCGTCGCTCGTTTATTTGCTCCCGCGCCACATGCTCCGCCCCTACAAAACGGAGGGCTTGACAAAAACGTTCATAGCAACGAATCTCACAACGCTTATTTCACGTAAAAGGGGTCGTTTGCGAATGTAACGAATCTGATCCGCGCTATTGCTTACGCCGGGCCTCCTTTCAGCCGTTTTGAGGCGGAATAAGGCTTCTCAGATTCGTTACAGCCGAAAAAGGCGCCAACCGGCCGAAATAGCGTCGCTGAGATTCGTTAGCCTCCTCCATAAGGTTAGACTCCCCCACGCCCGTATTTTCTGCTGGCAGCAGAAAAAAGAGCCGCATAAATGCGACTCTTCCCACTCTCTATTGATCCCGGCGGGTTACCGGCTGCCCGTGCGCGCCAGCTTCAGGCATTCGATGCCCGCCAGCAGCACAATGCCGATGCCGTGGGTGTCGTTTAGCTGCCAGCTCAGCTGATCCTTGTAATAATATTTGTTGAAGGAATAGCCGGAGCCCCGGCAAACGCCGTACACGTTGCCCTGCCTGTCGATACACAGCTCCATCAGAGCCTGCCATGCGCGGAGAGCCGCAGCCGCATACGCATCTGTCTCCTCCAGCCACCCGAAGCGGATGCCTCTGGAGTAGGCGTAGATGAACATAGACGTGCAGGAGGCCTCCTGGTAGGAGCTATGGTCGGTGAGCACCTGATGCCACAGACCTTCAGGCCCCTGGAGCCTCAAATAACCCTGGCACAGCTCCCGGAAAAATACCAGCAATGGCTGGTAGAGTTCATGCTCCACAGGCATCAGCTCCAGAATCTCCGTGAGGGAAAACAGCACCCAGCCGTTGCCGCGGCCCCAGGGCACACCGTTGGGTTTGCCGAACTTGTGGTCAAACACATGATGCATAATCTGCTGCTCTGGAATGTACATCCGCTCCTTGTACAGCAGGAACTGCCGGGCGGCATCCTCCAGATAGGAGAGCTCGCCGGTCAGCGCATAATACTTGCCCAGAAACGGCGTGCTCATATACAAGTCGTCGCACCACATAGTGCCTGCCATGAAGTCCGTGGTGCCCTTCACCCGGTACAACGCCCCGTCGGAAAGCCTGTCTTGCACATGCGAAATATAGTGGGCGATATGGGCCGCCGTTTCCCTCGCCCCCGTCAAAGGCCGGGCTGCATGGGCCGTCAGCATCGCCGCTCCAAAGGAGCCGCAGTCATCCAGGCTGTCAATCATCGCCAGCTGGTGATTAATACCCGGCGCGCCGTATTGCTCCGTATCCCACATGGCATATTCGTGAAGCGCGGTGCACTGCTCGATATGGTCTGCGGCATAGTCAAGTAAGTGGGACTTCTCCAGCTCCTCCCCCGTTTTGAGAATGCCGTAAAGAGTTACACCCAGGGGATAGTTCCATTTGCCGTAAAGGGCCGTTTCCAGATACGGGCGGACGGCTGCATCAGGCAAATCCGCCCGCCAGAAGCGCTTGCTCCCCTCCGGGCCGAATAAAACATCCAGCCTGGCCACAGCCTCCGCAGCAGGCGCCTGCCCCGGTGCAAAAGGACCCAGATACAGCCAGGTATCAGGCAGTCCTTCCACCGGATAGGGCATCTCCAGCTGCACGCCAGTATCCGCTCCTGGCGCATTCAGACGGAAATCCCACCTGCCGCCGCCTGGACAGACAGAACGCACCACAAGCTTGTGTCCGCCCCCGTCCAGCTCCAAGGGCACGCGGAACGCCCCCTCCTGGTCTTCCGGAGACCGGTAATATTCGCGGCCATTCACGTATACCTCAAATGCCCCCGAGGCTTCACCGGTCAGATCCAGCCGGCTTCCGCCAGCCCGGCTGCAGCACAGTCCTGTCCAGGCAAAAGCCGTATTCCCGGCTTCACCGCCCAGAATCCGGCTGAAGCTTCCGGCCGCCCGCTCCTGTTCCGACCATTCCGGCCGGGGATACCATTCCAGACCGCCTGTGCTTTGCTCCTCCAGCTGCCCGAGTTCTGCCGTCCACGGTTCATCCTGGGGTTCACTGTAAATCCAGCCCTCCCGCCCTGCCCGGTCTGGTCCCGGTGACAGGAAATGCATGGGTGCACCTTTTACGCTGCCGGTTCCGAAAACTGCGCCGCAGCCGGTTCCCGTTGCCGTAAACTCCAGGACCAGGTGATTCCATCCCTTGACCACACGCGCCCGGAACACAGCCCGCCGTTCAGGGAAAACGTCGTCGTTGAGGTTGGATGCAAATTGCCTGCTGCCGTTCACGAACACCTTCACCGGGCCATAGCAGCTGACTGCAAAAGGAAGCTCCCCCTCCTGCGCACACCAAAGCTTGCCCCAAGCATAGACATACTGCCCGTCCCGGATATCCGGCCAGCGCCGACCCAGGTTCATATCATACCGACAGTCCTCCTGACGCCGGAAGCTTGCCCCGTCATGGACACGGTAGACCGGCGGCTCCTGGGGATTAGCGCCGATATAGCGGTTGGCGATGGTCTCTAACACCTTTTCTGTGCTGCCCCCGCTGGACCGGGCAATGGAATCCATTTCGTGAATGTAGCCCACTTCCTAGAGCCTCCTTATTTGATGATTTCCCCGCCGGGATAAAGGGTTGAGCTGTAAAGCCGCTTTGGTTGGGGCAGCGGGCCGCCGGCAGCGGATTGGGTCAAATCAGCAGGCGCACTGGCATACACCACCGCTTCGGTATCGGTATAAACAATGGCCATTTCATTGCCACTGCCCAGAAGATCGCCATGGACCACATACCCTTCCGTCGGGAAGGTAGCCACCACATTCATATTGCCGTCATACAAACCAGGGAACACACCGCCGCCCCGGCGGAAGGCCAGAATATAGTCAGGAGCCCCCGCCTCCCAGTTGGAGAGGGTTTCGGCGATGGTCAGCCAGCCCGGAGTTTTGCGGTCTTCCTTCCAGATTTCCTTGCCCTCGCAGTCCAGCAGGAACAAGGCATCCCTGCCCTTCAAGCCTTTGCCGTCATCCTCCCGGACCATCCGGTCGAGACCTGCCACCTGCAAACCCGGCAGCTCCGGACAGAATTTGCCCAGAGCGATATGCTGGGATTCGATGGAGCCCTCATAGCGCCACAGCTCATTGCCGTCGCGGTCATACATCACCGTCACGCTGCCGCCTACCACCAGCTCCGGCAGCCCGTCTCCGTTCACGTCTCCAACCCAGATGCAGTCGGCATGGTCGTCCAGATCCTTGCAGCTCCACTGGAGCTTGCCGTTATGGTCCAGAAGATCATAACCGGCCATCACCTCATCGTAGCCGTCCCCGTTCAGATCATATACCCAAGGAAAGTGGCCCGGGTTGCCCTCATGGGTCCACAAGAGATTAAACTGGTTGTCCAGTGCCCACAGCTTGTGGTACCGGTCCTTCAGAATAATGTCCGAAGGGCGGTCCTTGCCGGTCAGGTTGGCAATAATAATGCAGTCATGGGCCTCCTCTCCCGGCAGTTCATGAACCGCTTTCACTTCTCCCGTAGCTCCGTCGAGAATATGGAACTGGCTATTCATAACACACAGAACCTCCAGCTTGCCGTCCCCATCGATGTCATAAATCTGGGCGGGGTAGTCGGAGCCTTGTTTGCCTGCACCCGGGTCAGGCTTGCCGGTTTGCCACAGGAGCTTGCCGGTGAGGTCATAAGCGGTCAGGCATTGCACCTGATGGGGGATATAACGGACATCCTGGCGGTTGTCCGGCTGAACCAGCAGCAGCTCCATCCGGCCGTCGCCGTTTAAGTCGCCCAGCAGCAGCTTGCAGCGGGGACCTGCCGCCTCAATGTCCAGCGTTGCTAGGGGAGAACAAACTCGGGTTTCTGTCTTCATGCGAATAATTCCTCCTGTAGGTAAGCTTCGTCCGGCCAGGCCTAACAAGGCCTGCCGGCTGTACACCCGTAGCGTACCAGCCCTCCCCCCTTTAGGCAATGGTACATTCTTGCCCCCGACTAACCGAAAGGGTTGCACTATTTTGTTCATTTCGCACAATCTTGCCACGGGACAAACCAATCCTCCAGAATTAATCCAGGAAATTCCATGTTCATATCAAACGCATTTGGCACATTCCATACGCCAGCTTGATTTCATACAAAAAACAGCCTGCACCGGGTTTTCCCCCATACAGGCTGCCAAGCACATATGAATACTAAAAACGTACGGTGACTCCGCCCGGAATTTCCCGGATGTCCCCGTCCACGCTTAGCCACACGGAGGTGGCGTTGGGATTCTCCACAAACTCCATTCCGGCTGAGAAACGAAGACGCTGATACGCCTTCATATAATCCACAATCTCCATATTGGTGGCATACCAGATATCATCCCGGCCGCCTGCCAGCTCACAAAATTCTTCAATGACATTCCAGTTGTTGTCATTGTCGAACTCGTAGCTGTGGCCCCAGACATACATCAGGTACAGGTACTGCTTTTTGTGCAGGGAAACAAAGGTTTCGCCATGCTTCAAAAGATTGTCCTTGTGGTGGCAGGTAGCTTTCCACTCCAGCCAATTGTGGGGCAGACCGAAGCCGCCGTGGGTGGTCTCCACCACACGGGAGTATTCAATGCCCAGCTGCGGCAGCAGCTCCATGATCTCCGGGCTGTAGGAGCCATTAGGATAAGACATGCCCCGGATGGTGTAGCCGAAGATACGCTCCAGGTTCTTGCGGTCCTCCATCACCTCGTGGACCAGCATTTCCTTGGGGCAGCGGGCGATAGTGGGGTGGGTCAGGGTATGGGCGGATACCTCGTGCCCCTTGTACAGCTCCACACATTCCGCTTCTTCCATCCGGTCGTATTCCGTATTCCCGAAGAAGCCGGAATTGATGTGGAAGGTGCCTTTAATACCGTTGCGGTTAAAAATCTCCACCAGCCGTTTATCAGCCTTGCGGCCGTCGTCATAGCTCATGGTCAGGGCCTTGAACTTTCCTTGCGGGTACGTCACATAAATCTTAGCCATGTGTGAGTATTGCCTCCTTGTTTATTGCTTGGCGTAAACCTGCAAATTGGCGTATTCCGCCAAAAGCGGCGCCATCTGGCGGAAGCCGATCCGGCCTCCGCCCAGCAGCGGCCCGTAGGTCTCACCGTCATCCTGCCAGGAGAAAACCGACAGTTCATTGATATAAAAAGAAATGGCACTGCCCTGCTTCACCGCCAGCATCCGGTAAGGCTCCGCCACATCCTCAACACCCGGAATCGGGTCCGCTCCCTGGGCTACCAGATGGAAGCCGTAGCTTTTGCGGAGATTGCAGGTGTGAAATTGCCGCTCCTCCGGCCACTTCCGCCGGAAATAGGAAATATGGAACGCGTCCATCTCTCCGTGATGATACTGGTCGTAAATCCCTGTCCGCTGCGTCAGCGACGGATCGAACAGATCCTTGCCCGCGGCGCCTCTGGCCGCCATGAACAGGATCGCCAGCCCCGGCTCCCGGAGAGGCCGGAATTCCCAGGACACCGCTACATCCGCAGGGAAATCCTCCGGGCACCAGAAGACAAAATTGGCCGCTTGGCCCGCTTCCGGGTCCATGCCGTTTTCGAGCCGAAGCTTCCCCTCCGGAAAGCTAACCAGTCCTTGCCCTTCCATCCGGAAGCCTTCCACATCGGAGGCCGCCGCCAACGGATTATGATAAATCCGCTGCCAATCGGCCGGAAACAACGCATTTCCGTTCATCCTGTTTCACCTCTTAATTCTTATTGACAGAGGAAGGAAGCCATTCGCTGATCAATTCCAAGCTCAGAATGGTATTCAGCGACCACTGGCTGGCTTCATTGGTATTCATCCAGTCAATTTCCTTGATGCTGTCCATGTACACCACATCCTCCGATTGCTCCTGGAGATTGACTGACCCGAAGGGATTCCCGTGGAGAATAGTCCAGCAGCGCTCCGCCGTCACCGTATCCTGCCGGTAATACGCGCCGTAAGCGGCTATCGCCACACTCAGAACCGGATGCTCAAAATTCTTGTGGGAGATTTCCCCATGAGACAGAAGATCCTTCTCCTCCTGAGGCGCATTGTAATACACGCCGTATTCGGCCATCATCTCATTCCATTCCGGGTCCTCCAGCATCTCCGCCAGCTCGAACCACACCTGGGGGCCGCCCATACAGATGGACAGATGCCGTCCCCAGTTTTCGACGCCCATGGACGATAAAAGCCCGGTTTTGGGATCGTAGCCGTAAACCGGGCCGGAAATCAGCCCATACTTGGCTTTTTTGACGCAATCGATGCCTGTAAGAATTTTATCCCGGTAGAAGGTATCCTCGAAGCGCTCCCAGCGGGTCATCCAGTTGGAGCTGAAGGCCGCCCAGTCGGGGCCAACCCGGATATGGGTGGGATGCTCGTCCTTGGGAAAATAGGCACGCAGCGGGTCGAGGGTGACGGTAGCATAATCTGCATCCTTCACAAGCTCCATACAATCGCCGATCCGCTCATCCGCCGTCAGGTAATAATAATAACGGTGCAAGCCGGCCATGGCAATACGCGGCTCCTTGCAGCCGCAGCCCCAATGCACCACATTGTGCCGGGAGCCGAGTCCGGCGTATTCGCCGATGTGGTACATATCCACCTCGCTGGTATGGCGGGTCATGGCCTCCGCCATCCGGAAGATATCCGCCCGGCCGGAGCGGAGGAACATGGTCCACAGCCACATGTTGGGCACCAGCTCCGCGTTCTGCCAGGCACACCCGCCCAGGTCGTAGTTCCAGACGTGACGGGCGGCATCATAGCTGTGCATAAAGTCGCCGTAATCCCAGAAGCCAAACCACTTGCGCTGCTCTGTCTCCTGCTGGTAAAAGGCGATGATGCCGTCCAGCCTGTCCTCCAGATACGCCTTCTCCGGCGAGCTGCGGTCAGGCAGGCTCCACAGGCCAAAGGCCCGGGTTTCGTGGTAATACTCCGGTGTACATACCAGAAGCTCCGGCATATCCGCTGCTTGGGCCATCTGTCCCAGTGTCTTGGAATCCGGTGTAGCGTCCAAACACCACACGGTCAGCTCATGGGTATTGCCAACGCCATAAGGGGTGGCTCTCAGCTCATCGGCCCCCTCATAGGAGGAGAGCACATGGGTTTCCGTATCATAATGCCGCATATCCATGGCTTCGGCATCCGGCGACCAGAACCACGCGGTGAAGCGCGCCGTTTCTGCAGCCATCCCCGTAATTTCCAAACCCGACGGATATTTCCGCCAAAAATCCTTCAAGCCAACAGCGATTCCGCCGGATGCTCCGCCTGCATACCCAAGGCCCCCCGCCCGGCGCCCTTCCGCCCCTTTGACCCAGGAGCAGCCTTCCTTGGTGCGCTTGCGGACAGTGAAATGCTCGGAGGAATCCTGCAGGAGCTTGAAGCTGTCCCATGTGGCGGAATCCTTCAGCAGACCCAGATAATACGCGTCGTCCTCCTCGTCGAAGGAAAGCGGTTTGCCCTCCAGCTGATCCTCGTACAGCTCCAGATAACGCCCCTTGGTACGGCGGTTGTACATGGACTTGGGGGAATCCCTGAACAGGCCCTCTTCCCCTGCAAAGCGGATATGGCGGTTATAATGAGGCCCGGATAAGGGCACCTCAAAGGCGATTCCCAGCCCTTTGATAAAATCCGTATTCGGATTGCCGTCGTAATAAAAGGTATGCACCAGCCGGATGGAAGCCTGTCCCGCAAAAAAGTATAGCCGCAGCGTAAACGGCAGCCATTCCCGTAAGCCCGACTTCGCCCGGTATCTGCCTTGGACCCGGAGCACAGCCCGGACCGGGCCTGCGGCTTCCACAGCAGCCTGAAGGACCACACCTTCGAAGGGCTCCTCACGGGTTGTGTGCATACCGGAAACCTGGTCATGCACCTCCGTCAGCGCCACCAAAATGCCGCCGCTGCAGATTTCACGGCGGTCGCGCTCCATACGCTCTACGATCCGCGTTCCCTGCTTGGCGATCACCCAACGGATGGAGCCGGTGGATACGGTAATCCGCTCAGCGGATTCCTCCACGGATACACGTGATGCCGGAACGGGTGATTCTCCTTTATCCAGCACAAAGCCCCCGCTTTCCGAAGCGGGGACCACTGCCGCGTGAGCGGACCACTTGACGCTTCCGTCCGGCCAATATGCTGTTGGCCAGCTGTCGATAGGATATTGGCGGAGGCCGTCCGCACTGGAGAGACTTAGGACGGTTTCCCGGTTAATCTCGCCTTTTTTCCAGGGAATTCCCCAGGTAATGCCCGCGTCCCCGGACGGATTCTTAAGCCAGCGCAATTGGACCGGTTTCTGTGAAGACAACAAGACCATCTCCTTTATATTGTCTTTCGAAAGCTGCACCCCCATTCTAGGCCGCATCTCCCTTCATGACAATGAGACTTTCTTGTCCTCCCGGTCCCGCGCAATTGCACATTTTCAATAGTTTTGGACTTTATTGCAATCCCTTTTCCCGGCTTAATTCACGGTACCGGGTAGGCGTCATGCCCTCCAGCTTCTTGAAAATCCGGTTGAAATAGCTGTGCTGGTAGCCCACGCGCTCGGCCACATCGTTAATCAGGAGATCCGTATCCCGGAGCAGCTCTCTGGCCTTCTCCATCCGGATTTCCGTGAGGTAATCGATGAAGTTCTTGCCGGTGACCTGCTTGAAGGATTTGCTCAGGAAGAAAGGATTGGTTCCCGTATGCTCCGCACAATTGTCCAGGGATATATCGTTCATGTAATTGTGCTGCAGATACAGCATGGCCTGCTCAATAATCCGCTTCACCTGGGCGTCCGTACGCTGCATCAGCTCACGCAGATAGGGGTCCACGATCTTCTCCCGGAACCATTCCAGAATCAGCTTGGTCTCCCGGATTTGGGACAAGGATTCATACATATTGATGCCCTTGAACAAACGGTTGGGGTTGATGCCTGATACCATCACCGCATGCTGAATGCTGCCGAGCAGGTGGAGCATCCCCTGCTGGACATCGATTTCCTTGGCCCCATTGGAGGAGAGCGCCACCAGGAAATCCTCCAGCAGCTTGTACGTATCCGTTTCCTGCCCGGTCCGCATGGCCTGGATCAGCTCACGCTCCAGAGAGAAGGGATACTGGAGCTCCGCTTCCTCCGGCACCTGCGGCTGGGTTTCCATATCGAGAATCTGGTTCTCGTTGGAGAAATTGCGGAAGGCGGCCGCCTGCCGGGCGGTTTCGAAGGACCCAGGAATTTCGGATATGGTGTTGACCGGCCGGCTGATGGCCAAGGTTACATTCATCTTCAGCATTTGGTTGACGGCCTGGGTCAGCTCCTCCGAGAAGTCCTGCAGATCACCGGCATAAGCTTTGTCATTGGGCACGATAACAAGCAGCCCTGCCGTCAGATCATGGAAGTTGATGGAGTTATGCTGTTCGAAATGAAGCCCCGCCAGTTCGCTGATAATGTTAACCGCGGCAAAGGTAACCAGCCCTTCATCGCCGTATTTGAATTTGCCCTCATGGCTGGTGATACCGGTGAGTTGGACGTACATGACAATAAACACCCGGTCCCGGACTTCCCACTTGAAGCTTTCCATCCGGTTCATCAGGTCTTCCTCGGAATAGGCGTAGAGGTAACCCTGCATCAGCTGGTGCAGGAAGCTCTCCTTAACATGGGGCAGCTGCTCCGCCAGCCTGCCCTGCATCTCATGGCTTTGCTCATACAGGCTGTTCCAACGCTGCTCGATTAACGCGAACTCATCCTCCTTGCCTCCCGCCGGCTCTTGGCCGCCCAGCAACTGCTGCACCAGCCGGTTGACAGGCGAATAAATGCGCCGGGAAGCCACCCAAGACAGCAGCACTGCAAGAAGCAGCGCACACAGGCTGATGATCAGAATCAGCTTGGAAATAAATACAACCGGTGAGGTGATGCTGGAGATGGGCGATGCCGACACGTAGGTCCAATTAGAGGCAATCCGGGAGAAGTTCCCGTAGGAAACCGTATAGGTAATCCCCTTCCACTCGAAGAAAAACGCTCTGTCTGCCGGATGCTCCTTGATTTTATCCTGCAAAGCGGTAACAAACGGCGAATCCAGCCCGCCGCCCCGGGCAGAAGCATACACATCCCCGGTGTCCTGGAGGATGAAGCTCTCTCCTTCGTTATAGGGCAGCATGGTTTTGAGCATATCGGAAACCTTCTGGGAATCCAGCCGGACCAGGAGTGTGCCGAAGGGGTCGAAGCTTCCGCCCGGAATTTGGTGAACCAGAGTAATATCCTTCTCATTCGGTCTGGCCGGATCGAAGGCCCATTGGGTCCAATACGTAATCCGGGTGGGCTGAATCAGCTGTTTGTAGATTTCTGAAACGGCGGGGTTGCGGACGACGGAATACTCCGGATCAAACATGACCTCGCGATTCTCCTCCAAATACAGCTCCACCCGTTTGGTCATGGTATTGGAGCCTTGCATAACCAATAGCGTCTTGGAGATATCCTTGGCCCGTTCGAAGTCGGTGTTAAAATCAACATCCAGAAGACTATAGTCAAACTTATTATCAAACGCCCAATGGGACAGCATCAGCTCCAGGTTGGTGAGCTGTTCATCAATATTGCGGGCACGCTGTTCAATTTGCACATTATGAAGATTCAACAGCTCGGATTCCAGCCGCCCGCCTCCCATCCAGTACACCAATGCACCGATGATAAAGCCGGGAATACTGGATACCAATAAAATCATCGCCAGGCTTTTATTGTAATGGGGACGCTTATTCTGGGTAATCCGGTCAAGCAAGGGTTTGCCGAGCCTTTCCACAAAACGGTTCATCACTTATTCACCACTGGTTCTTCGGATTGTTTCAACGCATTCTTTCTCACCCGGTAGGCATCATTGATCTCTTGAATGACCTTGTCCCCGCCGCTTATCCGCCATGCTTCCAGCAGACGGTCAAATTCCGGATCGTCTATTTTGCCGGTAATATACTGGATCCTTGCTTCAGAGATCATATCGTCCAGCATATTGCCCTTCTGGGTATAGGTTGGCGATTCCAGCCCCTCTGCGGGATTGGTGATAATAATCCTCTCATTATTCTCAATGACCGTGTTGACCTTTTCCCTTAACGGGGAAACGGCTTTAAACTTGGTCAGCTCCGGAATCAGAGGAAGCAGCTGCTCCAGATCATTGGCGTTGTATTCCGGAGGTACGGTATCGTTGGGCAGGCTTTCCATAGCACCGTTATGCATGGTGTAGTGGATATTTTCCAGACCGTAATACAATAGCCGCTGCATGGGCTCATCATTCAGCTTGTCCAAAAAACCCAGGACCTTCAACAATTCCTGCTCGGTTTTGACGCCGCTCTTCGAAATAAGATAGACACCGTTATAACCGGAGGTGCTCAAGCTCCGCAAACCATGAGGTCCCTCCACCGCCCCGAATACATCGATGACAGCATGAGGATTGGCCTGCTTCAATTTAGTTTCCAGCCGTCCTGCGGTATCCGCCACATCCAGCATAACTCCCGCACGACCGCTCACGACTTGATCATTCCAGCGGGTGGAGTCATAGATGGGGAAGTCGGAATTGACCAAGCCCTCGGCATAAATTTTGCGGAAAAACTTCAGGCTGTTGCGGTATTCCGGCGTAAAATGCTCGGGAATCAGCTTATCGTGTTCATCGATCCCCCACTTGTTGGGTGCACCGAACCAAACCTGCATCATCTCCCAGGGCAAGGGATACTTGGAGACAGCAAGACCATATGTATCGTCAATGCCGTTTCCGTCCGGATCCTTTTCGGTAAAAGCCTTCAGCACCGCGTAGAACTCATCGATGGTTTTGGGCTCGGAGAGGCTCAGCTTGTCCAGCCAGTCCTTGCGGTACGATATTCCCGGCCTGCCCTGCTTTCTCGCTCTATAAATGCCGTAAACCTTTCCTTCATTGGAAATGTTGCCGAGAATCTCCGGATCCGCTTGGCTCAGGTTGGGAAAGCGGCTTAAGTAGGGACCGATCTCCCAGATCTGCCCCTTCTGGATGGCTCCGGCTACACTGGGAACATGGGTATTCTCCACCTTAATCACCATGGGCAGCGTCCCCGAAGCAAGGGAAATATTCATTTTATCGTTATAGGACGCATTGGGCGCCCAAATTATATTCAAATTGGTATGGGTATATTCCTCCACCATCTTCCATACCTTGCTGTCCTTACTTGCAGGGTTGGAGGAGAAGTTGGCTGTCAGCAGAGTAATGGGAAAAGGCTCGTCTGGGCCGGCTTTCTCTTGGTTGTCGGACTGGCACCCGCTGGCAGCGGCAAGCGTTGCTGCAGCCAAGAGCAGTACATATCTGTAGGTTTTCATCGTTGCCTCCAACTGGATTTCAGAATACGCCATAGTTTGCTTAACTTAGCATATACCGTTTACATACCCAAGAACAAGCTTTTCATGACCACGCGGCCAAAAAAACACAAAAAACAGGCAGGGGTGTGCATTTTTTGCACATCCCCTATCCTGTTGGCAATGCCTATAATCCGGGTGGATTATTTCTTTTGGGCAGCCACGTACAATTCGTTCATTTCCTTCACCAGATCGTCGCCGCCGGATTTCTTCCAAGTTTCGAAAGCAGCGCGCATGCCGGCTTCGTCGATTTGGCCGACGATGAACTTGATACGGGCGTCATTGATGATGTTTTCCAGTTGAGGTCCCTTTTGGTTGTAAACATCAGAGATCAACGGAGCAGCAGGGTTGGCAACGATGGTCTCTTCGTTCTTCTTGATCAATTCGGTTTGTTGCTTTCTGAGAGCGGTTTGCTTCACAGTCAGCGCGCTGCTCTTCGGCAGGAAGGAGAGCATTTGGTTCAGGCCTTCCACTTCGGATTCCAGCAGGACAGTATCCTTGCTGATGGTTACGTTTTTCTCAGCATCGGTTGTATAGTGCTTGCCTTCCAAGCCAAAGCTCAACAGCGTTTGCATTTCCGGATCGTTAATGCGGTCAAGGAAGGTCAGAACGCGCTTCAGTTCAGCTTCTGTCTTAACAGAGGATTTCGGAATAGACATCATACCGGAGTAGCCTGCTGTAGGCAGAGTATGCAGCTTGCCGTCCTTGCCGGTTACACCAGCGGATACGCCCATATAATGGATGTCCGGATTATCCTTGCCTTCTTTAGCCAGAGCGGCATGGATCTTGTCATCAACACGCGCGGCGCCGTCCACAACGTCTACGATTACGCCAGCTTGGTTATTCACGAGAGGATCAGTCCACTTGGCGCTGTCAAATACGGCGAAGTCGGAGTTGATGAGCTTCTCATCATACAGCTTCTTCATAAATTTCAGGCCATCGATATATTCTTCGTATTGATGCTCGGGAACCAGCTTGCCGTCCTTGATACCCCATTTGTTGGGAGCGCCGAACCACAGCTTGATGTTATCAAATCCGCTTGCCCAGCCGCCGGTCCATTTAACCAGAACCATACCATAGGTATCGGCTTTGCCGTTTTTGTCCGGGTCCTTTTCTTTAAACGCTTTCAACATGTTGTAGAAATCGTCGATGGTCTTCGGCACTTGCAGACCTACTGCATCCAGCCAGTCCTTGCGGTAGTAGTAGCCTTGGCGTCCCAGGTCGCGGCCGCGGTAAACGCCGTAAATTTTGCCGTCGATGGAGCTGTTGTTCAGTACGGTCGGGTTAGCGCCGGACAGGTTTTTGTAATCCTTCAGGTACGGGCTCAGCTCCCAGAATGCGCCGGAGCGTACAGCATTGACGAAGCTGGAGGAACGGTCGCCCAATACGGCGATCAGATGCGGAAGCTTGCCGGATGCCAGCGTGATGTTGAATTTATCGTTATAGGAAGCATTCGGTACCCACTCGAAGTGGATGTTGGTATTGGTTTGCTTCTCCAGCTCAGCGGCTACAGGGCTGTCATCCTTGGGGAAGTTGGTCTTGAAGGTCGGAAGCATGATAGTCAGATCAAGCGGCGGCTGTTGGGTAGCGGCTGCGCTGGAGCCTGCAGATGCGGCAGGAGAAGCTGCATTATCCTTATCTCCGCCTCCGCAGCCTGCAAGTGCTCCGGCAGCAATGGTCCCAACGGATACAACGGCAACAAAACGCTTCATGCTGCTTGCTTTTCTTTTCATTTTTTATACCCTCCTTGATTTGGTCAATCATATTTTGGTCTAACATATATGGAATAACTCCAGATGGAGCAATTCGTCATGTAAAGGCGGATGGCTCTCAGACTGCTATTCATGAGGTCGCCGGAATAACCATCCGCCGCTTGTCTCCGCTTCAGGCTTAGCCTTTTACGGAGCCGATCATTACGCCCTTAGCAAAGTGCTTTTGCAGGAACGGATATACACACAGGATTGGAAGTGTACCCACTACGATTACCGCCATCTTAATGGACTGCTCCGGTGGCTTGACGAAGTTGGGGTCCATGGAGTTCATATCGCCGGCTGCCTGAGACAGCATAACGATCTGGCGCAGCATAACCTGCAGAGGCCATTTGGCCGGGTCATTGATGTACAAGAGAGCCGAGAAGAAGTTGTTCCAGTGGCCAACGGCGTAGAACAAGGTAAAGGTGGCAATAACCGGCATGGACAGGGGCAATACGATCTTCCACAGAAGACTCAGCTCCTGACAGCCGTCGATCCGGGCCGCTTCCTCAATTTCAGGGGGCAGCTCCTGGAAGAAGTTTTTCACGATAATCAGGTTAAAGGCGCTGATGGCGCCGGGGAAAATCAGGGCGTTGAAGGAATCCAGCATGTTCAGCTCACGAATAACCAGGTAGGTGGGAATCATCCCGCCGCCGAACAGCATGGTGAAGATAACCATGTTCAGGAATACATTGCGTCCCATCAGCGTGCGCCGGGCAAGAGGATATGCCATGGTCACCGTGAAGAACAGGTTGACGATAGTACCGACTACGGTGATATACACGGAAACCCCGATGCTTCTCATGATGGAATCCGTGGAGAAAATGAACTGGTAGGCATTCAGCGTGAAGGTTTCCGGAATCAGGAACACAGCGCGCTTGGTGATTTCCGCATCAGAGGCGAAGGAGCCCGCGATGATAATCAGGAATGGCAGAATGGCAATGATCCCGGCTGCTCCCAAAAAGAGGTAGTTGGATATATCGAAGACCGTTCCGCCGACTGTTTTGTATTGCTTGGCCATCTTGTAAACCTCCTCTTAGTAAAGTCCGGACTCGCCGAATCGTTTAGCCAGCCAGTTGCTTCCCAGCACCAGCGTGACGCCGATGACAGACTTGAAGAGGCCGACTGCCGTACTGTAGCTGAATGCGCCTTGGGTAATACCGACGGTATACACATAGGTATCGAATACCTCGGCCACCTCACGGTTCAGCGCGTTCATCATCAGGTAGATTTGTTCAAAGCCGTTGTCCAGAATGTTACCCATCCGCAGGATCAACAGGATGACGATGGTGCTCCGGATGGAGGGCAGCGTAATATGCCAGGTTTGCTTCCAGCGGTTGGCGCCGTCCATGATGGCCGCTTCATACTGCTCTACATCCACGCCAGCCAATGCCGCCAGGAAGATTACCGTACCCCAGCCGCATTCCTTCCAGATGGTCTGGAGAATAATCAGCGGTCTGAACCATTCGGGATCGGTGAGGAAGGATATTTTTTGTCCCGTTAATTGGAAGATAAATTCGTTGATGGTGCCGCCCTCTGTGGTCAGAAGGATGTAAGTCAAGCTCGCCACGATAACCATGGAGATAAAGTGGGGCACATACACCAGGGTTTGAATGGAACGCTTGTACCACGAAAGTCTGACCTCATTTAACAGAAGCGCCAGCAGGATCGGGGCAGGGAAGGAAAAGACCAGGCTGTATAAAGATAAGACCAGGGTATTGCGCAAGAGCATGGTGAACTCGATATTCTGGAAGAACATCGTAAAGTGATCGAGGCCTACCCAGTCACTTTTGAAAAATCCGAGGAACGGCTGGTAATTCTTAAAGGCCAGCAGAATGCCCCACAAGGGGACGTACTTAAAGATGATGAAGTATAGCAATCCGGGTGTAATCAATAGATACAACCACTTGTCTCTCTTCAATCGTTTGCCAATCGTGCTCCATTTACTATTCTGGGTACTCGGTACAACAGTCAACTTTTCCGCAGCTGCCTGCTTCACTCCCCATCACCTCCGGGTTGTCTTTCGCTTCTCTCGAGCGGTTATGACCTGATTATGTCCCGGCGGAAATTTTCCGACAATCGGAGATTCTTGAACAGCCTAAAATTCGGGCATTTGGGCCTTGCTTCAAGAAAGTGCAAAGCCGGCAAAACTGTGTAAACCCTTGTCCTAAGCGGGTAAAATCGTCCTATTGAACCCCCGGCGGCCCTGAAGTAAAGTGGAAGCGGATGTATGTCCAACATACAGAAAATCGGAAGGAGTGATGGCGACAATGGGCCGTAAGCTCTATCACGGCGTCTCCTGGTACCCCGAACTTTGGGGCCGCGAGATCTGGGAACAGGATATTGCCATGATGAAAAAGACCGGAATCAATGTAGTGAGGATGGGGGAATTTGCTTGGTCCGTTTTTGAACCGGAGGAGGATAAGATCGATTTCTCATTATATATAGAAGCAGTAAATCTGCTCCATGCCCATGATATCGACACCGTCATGTGCACTCCCACGGCCACCCCGCCTGTCTGGATTTCCCACGGACATCCGGAGCGGATGCATCAGGAACCGGACGGCCGGGTTATGGGCCATGGCTCCAGACAGCATGCCTGCACCAATCATCCTTACTTCCGGGAGCGCTCCGCCAAGATTGTGGAAGCCCAAGCGCAAGCCTTGGGCCGTCTTCCCGGTGTAATCGCCTGGCAAATCGACAACGAATTCAAATCCCATGTAGCCGAATGCTTCTGCGGAACCTGCCGCGGGCTTTGGCATACATGGCTGGAGCAGCGCTACGGAACCATTGGCCGCTTAAATGGAGCGTGGGGAACAGCGGTATGGAGCCAGACCTACCAGACTTTTGAGCAAATTCCACAACCTTCGACGGCAGTCCCCTTCCTTCACAGCTCGTCTCTTACTACGATGCACCAGCTTTTTTCGATGGAGCTTATTGCTGAGTTTTCGGAAATGCAGGCGGATCTGATCCGTAAGCACTCCCCTCAGCCAATTACCCATAACAGCAGTGTGGCGTTTCATCTGAATAATGAGCGGCTGTTTGGCAAGCTGGATTTTGCCGCGTATGATACGTATGCCAGCTTCCCCAACCGGAATGCTTATCTGATCAACTGCGATTTATGGCGGAATGTTAAAAAAGACCGGGGCTTCTGGGTGATGGAAACCAGTCCCGGCCATGGCGGCTCCCTCCGCGGTCAGCCCCAGCTTCATCCGGATGGTTATCTGAAGGCTGAGGCGGTAGCCGCATATGCTCTTGGAGCGGAGGCATTCTGCTATTGGCTGTGGCGACAGCAGCGTTCAGGCTGCGAGCAGCCCCACGGGGCAATCCTCAGCGCCTGGGGCAAACCCTCCATCGGCTACCGGAATGTGCTGGAAGTGGAGGATGCACGAAGAATTCTGGAGCCTGTCCTGCTGGGCACCCGCCCGCTTCAGGCGGAGGTTGGGGTGACCTATTCGGACCGGGCTAAAGTATTTTTAAGGACGGAGCCCCACCGGAACCTGCAGCACCGCTCCTTGATTACCCATTATTATGAACAACTGCTTGATCTGGGGCTCCACCGGGATTTGGTGCCGGAAGGAGCTGATCTTGACGGATACCGGCTGTATGCTACTCCGTATCTTCCCTATTTATCCAGAGAACTGACGGACAAGGCTGTTGCTGCGGTGGAAAAAGGCGCTGTCTGGATTGTTGGCCCCCTTACCGGAGGCAGAACGCAAGAGCATACCATTCCCACAGACGCTGCGCTTGGCCGGTACTTGGAGGAGCTTGCCGGTGTGGAAACACTCTACACCTATCCCATGGACGGCAGCGGAACCACCGGTACGGCCCTCGGAATTACGGCCCCGTTGTCCTTATGGAGCGCCGTGTTCCGGCCTGTGAGCGCCAAGGCCATTGGCTTGATCGATCAAGGACCGTCACAAGGCGAAGCATTTCTGACGGAGCGGCCAGTCGGCCGCGGCAAAATCGTGATGCTGGGCTCCTTGCCCGCCGGTGAAGAAGGTGAAGCCATGCTCCGGCGGATCCTCCTGCATTATGCCGGGCAGGCCGGCGTCACTCTCCGGACGGACGTGAGCCCGGGCACCATCGTGGCTCCCCGGGAAGGAGTCGGTTACCGGTTGTGGGTTGCGGTTAACATGCACGGCCAAGGCGGTAGTGTCACTGTGCCCCAGGACTGCCGAGATGCGCTGACTGGAGAAGCGATTGCAGCAGGACGCCTCTTTCTTCCTCCTTTTGGCTACCGCGTGATCCGCATGGAGCTTGCCGCCGAATCATGATACACTGGAAAAGCTGAAGTTTACTTATTTTATTGCGAAAAGAAGTGTTCCAATGATGAATCATTCTGTTATCGATCCTTTACAGCCTCATCTGCAGACCGATTGCAGCCAATGCTTCGGCCTGTGCTGCGTTGCCTTACCGTATGCCAAGTCGGCAGACTTTCCCTGCGATAAGCCGGGAGGAAGCCCCTGCCGCCATCTGCAGAAGGATTACCGCTGTGGCATCCATGATTCCCTGCGCGGGCAGGGGTATAAGGGCTGCACGGTGTATGACTGCTTCGGCGCAGGAGAGCGGGTGTCCAAGCAGACCTTCGGCGGGCACAGCTGGCGGGAGGACAGCGGCACGGCTGACCGGATGCTGGCGGTTTTCCCGGTTATGCAACAGCTGCACGAAATCATCAGCTATCTGCGCGAGATTGCGGCTGCCGGACGGACGGCAGCCCTGCATGCGGAAGCCGGGCAGGCTATCGCCCGACTGGAGGAGCTGGCGGCCCAGCCGCCGGAGGCGCTGCTGGAGCTGGATTTGCCGGCAGTGCGTGCCGGGGTGAACGGCACGCTGCAGGAAGCGAGCCGGCTGGTGCGGCAGCAGGGGGTTGCAGCCTCCGGGCGAAGCGCCTCAGCGCTTCCCACCCGGAAGGATTTTTTCGGCGCCAATCTGAAGGGCAAGCTATGGCGGGGGGCCAACCTGAGAGGCGCCATGCTCATTGCCGCCAACCTGCAGAAGGCCGACCTGCGGGACTGCGACTTCATCGGCGCAGACCTGCGGGATGCGGACTTGCGCGGCGCCGATCTGCGCGGGGCCTTGTTCCTGTCGCAGATGCAGGTCAACTCCGCCAAGGGCGATGCCGGCACCAGGCTGCCACCGGGTTTGCGGGCTCCCGGGCATTGGGCGTAAGGATAACGGCCGCATCGCCAGCGGCTATGCGAGCAGCGGAGCTGTTGCTTAGCAAAGCCCGGACTCTAGCTGAACCCTGTTTTCGCTGCATCCTGATTTTGCTGCACTCCAGTTCTAACGGAAGTGAGCGCCGCTATTTACGCTAAAACCGCCCTCTGCGATTTCTAACGGAAGTACAGGCCGTTATTTGACCTCTTCGGGGCAAAAGCAGGCTCCATTACAACCAATAGCGGCTCTAGCCGCCGTTAGAATTCCTGAAAGCCCATTTTAGGGCAAATAGCGGCTCTCACCGCCGTTAGAGAAATCCGCTTCTTTTCCTTACCCGCTACTCCCTGAACCATCGGGGTGTTGGATAGTCTCAAACGGATCAAACCGCTTGCGGTCGCTAGTTAGCGAAAGACAACCCCACAAAAAAGCCCTTGGCCACCGCGTAAATCGCGGTAAACCAAGGGCTTTTTCGCTGTTCTGTCAATATTCCTCCGTCTAAAGCAAATCTGCGGCCAATTGGGCCAGGTTGGAGCGTTCTCCCCGCTCCAGCATGATATGCCCGGCGATGCCCTGCTCCTTGAAGCGCTCCACCACATAGGACAGACCGTTGCTGGTGGCATCCAGATAAGGATGATCGATTTGGTGGGGGTCGCCCAGAAGTACAATTTTGCTGCCCTCTCCTACCCGGGATACGATGGTTTTCACCTCATGGCGGGAGAGGTTCTGGGCTTCGTCGATGATAATGAATTGGCCCGGGATGGAACGGCCGCGGATATAAGTTAACGCCTCGACTTGAATACTACCCAGCCCCGCCAGCACCTTGTCGATATCCCCCGGCTTTTTGGTATCGAAGAGATACTCCAGGTTATCATAGATCGGCTGCATCCACGGGCGGAGCTTCTCATCCTTTTCCCCCGGCAGATAGCCGATATCCTTGCCCATCGGCACCACCGGCCTGGCGATAAGCAGCTTCTTATACTTGTGGTCATCCTCCACCTTCATCAGCCCTGCGGCAACCGTAAGCAGGGTTTTACCTGTGCCTGCTTTGCCCGTAAGGGTAACCAGCGGGATATCATCGTTCAGCAGAAGCTCCAGGGCCATCCGCTGCTGGGCATTGCGCGCCGCGATCCCCCAGATAGGATCATTGCTCAAGAACAGGGGCTCCAGACGTTTGCCTTCTTTATTCACCTTCAGTAAAGCCGATTTGGAGGTGCCCATCTCATCCTTCAGAATCACAAATTCATTGGGATATAAGGTGTAGCCCAGATTCAGGCTCTTAATCTCCAGAAAACGGTACGTGTAAAACTCGTCGATTACTGAAGGGTGCAGCTTCAGCGTCACACATCCGGTGTACATATCCGAATTGGATACCACCCGGTCCGACAAGTAATCCTGTGCGGTCAGGCCCAGCACATCGGCTTTAATCCGCACCAGAGTGTCCTTGCTGACCAAAATTACCGGCTGGGGCTCCTCCTTCTCCTGCTCCTCCATATGATAATTCAGCGCAACGGCCAGAATCCGGTTGTCGTTGGACATATCCCCGAATACATCCTGCATCTTGGCAAAGCTGCGGTGATTTAACTCTACTTTGATGGAACCCCCGTTATCCAGGGTGACCCCGTCCTGAAGCTTGCCCTTCGCCCGGAAGCCGTCCAAGAGGCGTGAGGTGAAGCGCGCGTTGCGTCCAATTTCATCGGCCAGCCGTTTTTTGGCGTCCAATTCCTCCAACACGATAGCGGGAATAATCACATCATTGTCCTCGAAGGCGAAAACGGCGTTGGGGTCCTGAAGCAGGACGTTGGTATCCAGAACATAAATTTTTCTCATAGGGGTCGCCTCCAAGTGTCTAGTCGAACAACCGGCATACATACGTTGATGCAGAAGTGGTCAAACTATCCGTAACAATGCCCCAGAACTTAAAAACATAGAAGGGTGGGAACATCCCGATGCGTGTACGGTTATGGATACTTTTGATTGCACTGGCAGCAGCCGCCGCCGGCTGCGGCAAGGCTGGCCACCAGGCAGGCGAAGGCGACAACAACAATCTGCGGGCCCAGCAGGCACAAACGGCCAATCCCCAGGAATCTGACGGTTTACCGGCGGATACGGCTACACGTTTGGAGGATCTGGCCAAAGGCATCGCCCAGGTGGAGGATGCCAAATGCGTGATCCTGGGGAAAACGGCAATTGTAGGCATTACCGTGGAGCCCAACCTGGACCGGTCCCGGGTGAATATCATCAAATATTCGGTGGCTGAGGCTTTCCGCAAGGACCCGGAGGGTATTAACGCATTCGTCACTGCCGATATGGCGTTGGGCGAACGGATCCGGCATGTGCGGGACGATATCCGAAACGGGCGGCCTTTCTCGGGGTTCGCCCAGGAGCTGGGCGACATTATCGGACGGGTAGCGCCGCAAATCCCCAAGGATATTGCACCAATGGACAACGGCAAGCACCACGATCCGGACGGCAGCCAGTTCCAGGACAACAATCTGTAATCACGGCATTGCCGCAAAAATGCAGGAAAGCCTAACTGCGCGCGCAGTTAGGCTTTCTTCATGGCTTCAAACACTTGTCCGTCCAGCTTGTCGGCCGCACGTTTGTCATAGGTTTTCTCGTATTCGGGTACGATCGACACGCGGGAGCCATAGAACATGGCATCTCTGACCTCACGTACCAGCACGTCGACACATGCCAGCTTGAAGGGCACGCCGGCCAGCTCTTCCGTAACCACACGGACATCTCCGTATACCGCATGGAAGGAACCCGCGGCAAAAAGTGACACCGCTGCCTGCGGCTTTGCCTTGATGTTCGCAATAATCCGGGAACGCCCGTCCACCGCGAAGCGGATGGTTCCCTCATCCTTGGCATAAACCCAGGATATGGCGTTGACGCAAGGAGCGCCGGTATCCGCATCCATCGTATTGAGGATGACGAAGGTTTCCTTCTGCAAAGTTGTCATGAGCTCTTCATTAAGAGCAGTTACCGCTTCAGCCATACCATCAGGTCCTCCTTTGACGTTGTGCCATAGATGCGAAGGTAATACAGGTGCTAGGTCCAGTATAACACAATGCCTGTGATTTCAGCCACTGAACCCACGCCCATCCTTCATTCCAGCTGCTGCTTCAGGTGACTGGTTGCCAGCTTCCACTCTTTATCCGATATGTATACATACGGGCTTTTCCACTCGCCCTCCAGATGTATATACTCCATTTTATCCTTATCGATCCCGATATATGTCCGGATCATGGACTTCAGCTGCTCTACGGGTATATCCGTGGTGATATGTTCCCCGACAGCCTCCATCAGCTTACCCGCCGCAAGCACACCGGACGGTGATTTCAGCTTATGGAGCAGCTCTGCCACCACCATTTGCTGCCGGGCATTCCGTTCCTGGTCGCTGGATTCGGCTGTGCCGTTATTGGATTTGCGGTACCGTACAAAATCCAGGGCATTTTTCCCGTCCAAGGTCTGAAGCCCCTCCGTCAGGCTGATATTCGTCCCATCCGCCTTATCCACATACCGCATATTCATGTCCACTTCTACCTTAACCCCGCCTACTGCGTCCACAATATCCCGGAAACCCTGGAAATTAACCGTAGCCACATAATCTACAGGCACACCCAATGCCCCGGCAAACACCTTTTTGATTTTATCCGGTGCGGTGGTTTTGGAGGACGCCATCAGATTGGCATAAAAGGCGTTGGCTTTATTGGCGCGCAAGCCTTGTGACGCCTTCAGGTAGGTATCCCGTGGAATGGATACGACGGTGGCCGTTTTCCGGGACGGATTCAGAGCCGCCACCATAATCACATCGGTGTTGAGACTTCCGGTTTTGGGGCGGGAATCCACACCCAAAAGCAGCAGCACCAGGGGTTTTTCGCTGGCCGACATACCGGCGGGAACGGATTGCTCCGTACCGATTTTGCCCAGCATTGGCGTAAGCTTGTACACATACAGATAGGCACCATACCCGATCACGCCAACCAATGCCAATACAGCTATCCATATGAAGGCAAAAGCGATTTTACGGGGTTTGCCGGATCGGCGGCGGGAAGGGCTTCCCTGTTCACCGGACAGAGAGTCTGACTGAGCCATGTGGCATTCATCTCCGTTTCATGCTTATTGAAGGGGCTTGCCGGTTAATGATATTTGGGGTTGGCATCGATATCGAACAAAAGCTGCTCCGCCAGTTCCCTGCCGAACATCTGCATTTTTGTTTTGCCGTTCACCGTATAACGCACATGAATCATAGTCGTGTCCTGGGCGCTGATGGCCAATTCGGTGACACCGTGATCCTCGGTCAATATCTCCTCGAAAAAGCGCACCGTTTCCTTGGCGGCCTGATCCTCCGGCCTTGCTTCCGCCACCAGACGGATTTGCAGCCAATTAAAAAGCGAGTCCTCCAGCTTCATGGAAAATCCTCCGTTATCAATAGGATAAATGCTATGTTCCGCCAAAATTCGCAAAAAAGGCCCGGCGCAAATTGCACCGGACCTGACCTCACTTTCCTTAAGCCAAGGACCTTGCCAGCTTGCGGAAGTCTTGCCTATACGACCAAAGCTTGAAACTTAGGAATTCACTTCCGCGTTCTTGCGCTGCTTTTCAGCCCGTTCGCGTTCGCCGCGGTTCAGGAGCTTCTTACGCAGGCGGATGGATTTCGGAGTGATTTCACAATATTCGTCATCGTTCAGATACTCCAAAGCGGCTTCCAGGGAGAAAAGGCGCGGTGTCTTCATACGCACGGTTTCTTCCTTGGTGGCGGAACGGATATTGTTTACCGCTTTTTCCTTGCAGATGTTGACGACAATGTCGGTATCGCGGGTATGCTCGCCTACGATCATGCCTTCATACACTTCCGCGCCGGGCATCAGGAACAGAATGCCGCGGTCTTCTACGGACAGGATGCCGTACAGGGTGGAGGTACCGTTTTCGGTGGAAATCAGAACACCTTGGTGGCGTCCGCCTACTCCTGCTCCCAGATACGGGCCGTACTTCTCGAATGCGTGGTTCATGACGCCATAACCGCGGGTCAGGGTCAGGAAGTGGGTCCGGTAGCCGATCAAACCGCGGGCCGGAATCAGGAATTCCAGACGGACAGAACCCATGCCGTTGTTGGTCATGTTGATCATTTCGGCCTTGCGGCTGCCCAAGGACTCCATGACGGCGCCCATGTTCTCCTCCGGCACGTCAATAATCAGACGTTCGATTGGCTCCATTTTTTCCCCGTCGATTTCCTTAATGATAACCTCCGGTTTGGAAACCTGCATTTCGTAACCTTCCCGGCGCATATTCTCGATGAGAATACCCAGGTGCAGCTCGCCGCGTCCCGATACAACGAACGCATCCGGGCTGTCCGTGTCTTCGACACGAAGGCTCACGTCAGTTTCCACTTCCTTATAAAGACGCTCGCGTATCTTGCGGGAGGTGACGAACTTGCCTTCCTTGCCTGCGAAGGGGCTGTTGTTTACCAAAAAGGTCATTTGCAGCGTAGGTTCGTCAATTTCCAGAACAGGCAGGGCTTCGGGATTGGCCAAATCGGCGATGGTTTCCCCGATGTTGATATCCTTAATGCCGGCAATTGCGACGATGTCACCGGCTCCCGCCTCTTCCACTTCCACACGCTTCAGGCCTTGGAAGCCGAACAGCTTCTCGATACGGGCTTGCTTGACGTTTCCTTCACGGGTACAAACGGCAACAGCCTGACCTTGGCGGATCACGCCGCGGTTAATCCGGCCGATGGCGATACGGCCCATATATTCGTTATAATCCATCAATGTGACAAGGAATTGGAGAGGATCGGTTACACTTTCGGTAGGAGCAGGGGTACGGCCCACAATGGTTTCATAGATGGCTTCCATGTTAGGCTGTTGATTATCGGCAGTAAGGGAAGAGGTCCCTTGAAGGGCAGAAGCGTATACCACAGGGAAGTCCAATTGCTCATCGGAGGCGCCAAGCTCAATAAACAGATCCAGCACTTCATCGATAACTTCCTCAGGGCGTGCGTTGGGGCGGTCGATTTTGTTTACGACAACAATGGGGTGCAGGCCGCTTTCCAGGGCTTTGCGGGTAACAAACTTGGTTTGGGGCATACAGCCCTCGAAGGCATCCACCACCAGAAGAACGCCGTCCACCATCTTCATGATCCGTTCCACTTCGCCGCCGAAGTCGGCGTGGCCCGGTGTGTCCACAATATTGATCAGGTAGTCCTTATATTCAATCGCGGTGTTTTTGGCCAAAATGGTGATGCCGCGTTCACGCTCAATGTCGTTCGAGTCCATAGCGCGTTCTTGAATGGCTTCATTCTCACGGAAAATACCGGATTGCTGGAGCAGCTTGTCTACCAGCGTGGTTTTGCCGTGGTCAACGTGGGCGATAATGGCAATGTTGCGAATTTTCTCTCTTGCATGCATAGTATGGGATTCCTCTCGCTTCCAATAAAATAGCGCCGGACAGCTCCGACGCTTGACTTTTGTTCTAAGTATACGTTTTGCCGCATCAAAAATCAAGGGATATGGCTTCCAATCGGCAAAATTCAAGGAATGCCCCTATTTTCTGCGGGAAGGGCCCAAGATGAGCTTCTTCTACAGGACCAGGAGCACGACCAAGAACACAGTACCCACCGAGCCGGTAATCACGCCGCCGATGCGGGTGGAGACTAAATAAAGGTCCGACGGTTCCGTAGCATCGGAGGACTCCCAGCTCTCCGAAAACGCCCACACAGCACCGGCCCAAACCACCATAACTGCACCGGCCAGGATTAGTAAAACAGCCATCAGGATCATCCGGGACACTCCTTTCATGATAAAAGGGATTATCCCTGCATACGTCCCTCCGGGGAAAATGTTTCATCTCACCAGCCGCGCTTGCGGGTCATAATCAACCCTACACCCGCTACAAGCAGAACGAAGATGATAAAGTAGATGCCTGCGGTAAACATAAACGCCAATGCGAAGAACACGGCGGATATAGCCGCTAAGATCATGGCTGCGGTCAGCACTCCCTTGCCGCTGTGCCGGTCGAACAGGTGAAGCTCATACAGCCCCACGGCTACGCCGAAGATAAAGCCCGGCCATAGGTAGGACATGGCCCCCCACCCGAATATATTGCAGAAAAAGAACATGAGCGAATAAGTAACCAAAATTCCGCCCGGCACCAAAACCCCCGCCGGCAGCACTCTGGAAAAATACAGGAAATGAAACACCACACCGGGCAGCAGGATGAATACGGGCCACAGAAGCCCGCCTAAAAACGAGAATACCCCCAGCTTGCCAAGCAGCAGAATAACGGCAATGCCTATCAGCACTAACCCCACCGAATAATTGTTGCGCGCCATTGCTTTGATCCCCCCAGGCAGACAGATTGCGACACACTTAGGTCTAGTTTAGCCGAAAAGGGGAGAAAATGCCAGTCACCCTTTTTGGGATTCAGGAGGCTGGCCGGATCTGTCTGGAGGGCTAGGCCTCTATAAGCAGGCTCTCCGCAGGGCTGCTGTTTCCGATATCGGAAAGCATTTTCCACTATTGGGGGCTGGGCAGCTTTTGGGCCGGGCATTAACGGAAGCTGTTTTCCACTAAAGCCCCTGCTTCGATGGTTTTAAGGGCTTCATAATTGTAATAACGGAAGCCTCCTTCCGTTATTCTTGCGTTTCCGGTGGCGCTGATGATGATAACGGAAAGCCTCTTCCGCTATGCTTCTGCGACCTTCCCCCTGCTATTCCTTCAGCTTACTGAAGGAGGCATCATACAGCCGGAACATGGTCTTGTAGCCGGATTCGTCGATCTTCACGCCAACATCCAACCGTCCCGTGATCAAAAGAGGGCCGCTGGTGTAGCGCAATTTTTCTCCACTGCTGGTGAATGCGATCATAATCTTGTTCCAGTAGGTTTCATCGCCGTTGTCAAAGGGGCATTCCGCTCCAGGCGCGGGAATGACCAGGAACCAATGCTTCTCGAAGGACAGCACCTCGCCCATATAGCCCCGGATGGACACTGTTTTGCCGTTCAGATCCCAGAATTTCTCCGAAGGGGTATCCTGCTTGTCGTTGTCGAAGAACTCCGACCATTGGATGCTGCCTTCCTCTTTTTTGGAGGCGGAGGGTTTCTCCGCTGGGGCGGCAGCAGGGGTTACCGGCGCAGCCGATCCTTCGCCGGCGGTGGGCAGCTGGTCCGGCACCGACGAAGCAGGCGCGGCAGGGGATGCGGAGCCGGGTGCGGCAGGCTGCGTTGAAGGCTCCGCCGAAGCCGGGGCCGCCAACGGTTGACCGCTGGCGGCAGCCGGAGGTGAGGCCTGTGCCGCTGCCGAAGCAACAGAGCTGGCCGGGGCAGCTTCCGCAGCGGGAGACGGCGCCGCTGCACCCGGCGGAGTGCCCGGCGCAGCAGACGCTGCCGGCTGGTGCCCCGTCGGTGCTGCCGTTGCCGCTGCCGTGATGGTCGCAGCCTCCGCTGCCGGCCGGGCATCGCCAAAGCTGCCGGTCTCCCCGGCCACGCCCGCCTTGCCGCCGCAGCCCGCCGCTAAGGCGGCAGCCAACATCACCGCCATTACAATCCCCATGGGTCTAATCAGCTTGACCATACCTGCAATCCCCTTTCTCTTCTATACTTGTGCAAATCACAACTTTTGCCTAATCAGCTTACATACATCATCTTTCAGGGTTTATCTTTTCGGAGGGGGCTCCCCCAAAAGTACCCGGAATCCGCTTCGGAGCTTCTCGTCACTTTTGGGGGTCTCTTCCCGGGGCTCCCCCAAAAGTACCCGGAATTCGCTTCAGAGCTTCTCTTCACTTTTGGGGGACTATTTACCCTCGGAATAGCTGCAGCGGGTCTGCACGGTACATGTTCATGGCCGGAGCCAGCGTCGCCAGCCCGCCCAGCACCAGCGCCCCGGCCAGCAGCAGGCCTTCTCCCGGAGCTGAGGCCCATGCGGACAGCCGGATGCCGGTGTAGCCGAACACCGCATCCGTAAACATCCCGCTGATTCCATGGCCCAGCAGCACACCCGCCGCAAGACCGGCCAGCGTCAACAGCAGCCCTTCGCCCATCAGCGTAGCCCATACATAGCTGCGGGACTTGCCGATCAGGCGCAGCAGCCCGGCATCCCGCCGCCGTTCATTGGCGGCGGCGATCAGCGACAGCGTCAATGTGATGGAGGCCAGCGCCACACACAGCATCGTCAAAGCGCCGGCAGCCTGTGTGCCTTTGTCCGCCATATTAACCACGTCGGCAACTGCTTTGCTGGTGAACACCGCCTGGACATTATCCAAGGCGTCGTACTTCAGCTTCAGCGCCTGGGCCCCGGTCAAGGTGGCCGGTTTGATCATAACAGCCGTGACCTCCCGGTTTTCGGAATGCTCATTGTGATGCACCGCCCAGGCATAATCCAGGGTGGTGAAGACCGCGCGGTCATCAGGAGTGTGGAGCTGGGGCAGGATGCCGACCACTTTATAGGAAAAACTCTCGTGGGCCTCGTGCTCCTCTTCCTCCTCTTCCTCATGATGCTCCTCCGTGAGTCCGTGGGCGCCATGGAACGTATCCCCTACCTTCAGCCCGGCTGCCTTGGCGGCATAGGCTCCCACCACCGCTTCCCCCGTTTGCGCATACAGCTTGCCGGATGCCAAATGTTTGTCGCCGTACCGGATCTGGAAATACCCCGGATCAACCCCTACTATGGGATAGCCGTTGTAGCTGTCCCCCGTGGTCATGCCGAAAGCGGCAGCCGTTTCCGCTTCCGATTGAATGCCCGTCAGCACACTGTACGGCACATTCCCTGTTGGGGCACCCACATGGTAAAAAGTATTCAAAGCCAGCTGGGACTCGCTCCCATCGGCACCGACAACTACCTCAAAGGGGCCGTAGCCCTTCTCCGCTCCCTGCTCCACCCCGTCCCGCAACAGCAGCAGAAATACCGTCAGTGCCACCGTCACTGCCACCGCCGCAGCCGTCAACACCGATAACGTCCGGCGGTGCAGCACATTGCGCCATACCAATTGGAACAGATTCATGCTTCAAGCGCCTCCTTCCGCAGCGGCGGATCCTCCTGCCGCGCCGAGGAATGGGCTGCCAATACCGTGTTGATCGCTCCGATGCCGATCCGTTCCGGAAACAGCTGCGCCAGATGAAGATCATGGGTAACTGCCACCAAGGTGCTTCCCTGATCGGCGCAAAGCTCCAAGAGCAGGCGCATCACCAGCTCCGCAGACTCAAAGTCCAGGCTCCCGGTAGGTTCATCCGCCAGCACCAGGGGCGGCTCACCGATCAGCGCCCGCACGATGGCCGTCCGCTGCTGCTGGCCCCGGGAGAGCTGTCCGGGCAGATGGTCCATCCGGTCGGCCAGACCCACCCGGCCGAACCAATCCCGCAGCAGCTTCCGCCGCTCCCCCCGTTTTCCGGGCGGCAGCATCAGTTCCACATTTTCCGCAGCGGTCAAAGAACCGATTAAATGAAAGTCCTGCATGATATAACCCACATGGCGCAGCCGGAAACGGTCCCGCTCCGCTTCATTCAGCTCATGGAGAGGCGTGTCCGCCACACGCAGCTCGCCGCGGTCCGCCCTAAGGATTCCGCTGAGCAAATGCAGCACGGTGCTTTTTCCGCTTCCGCTGGGCCCCAGCAAGGCCAGGCGGCCCCCGGCCTCCACGTTCCATTGCGGAATGTGGAGGATGGGAAGCCGCCTGTCCGAAACGACAAAGTCCTTGCGGACCCCGTGAAGCTCGATCATCGCTTTCTTCATATTACGGCAGCAGAATCCGCTCGGAAAGGGAATCCCACACGAGACTCTTGCCGGTCAGCTTGCTGAAGGCGGAGAGGGGCAGATACAGCTTGCCATAGTCGTTCTCAGCAGTGATGGAGTCGGCGGCGCCGTTCCAGCTCACGGCCAGGGAATCCACGTTCACTGAATACTCACCTGCGGAACCGGTCAGCTTCACTGCACGGGAAGCATCGTCATAGGCAACGGTGATGCCCATTTTTTCGGCCAGCGCCTTGGCAGGGTACAGCACTTCCTTGTTGCGGTTGATTTTGAACTTGGGATAGATAGTCTTGGCTTGCAGCTTGGCCGTGGCAGCGTCCAGATCCACACCGAGAACCTTGGCGGAGCTTTTGGCAATGTCGGTATTATCCACTTGACCCTTCACCAGATCTGCGATCGGACCGTATGCCCATACACCCACGTCCACACCGGAGTGGCCGTGACCGGTCCAGCCGATCAGGAGGCGTTTGGCGATAACCGCATTGTAGCTGCCTTCGCGGCCGTAGGAGGAGCCGTCACCAGCCATAATTTGCGCAATTTCTTCATCGGTCAGATCGGTAATCCAAGTATTGCCTTGAACGATTTGCTTGATTTCTTCGGGTGTTTTGGCAGCCTTCAGCGCGGCGGCAATGGACTCGGAGGAGTGCTTTTGCTTGTCCCAGAGATCATAGTTACTCTCATAAATATTATCGCGGGCCAGAGATAAACCGCCGGTTTCATGGTCAGCTGTAATCACCACAGAGGTGTTCCCGTCCTTCTTGGCAAAATCCATGGCAACCTTCACAGCTGCGTCAAAATCCAGCACCTCGTCGATGGTGGTGGAGAAGTCGTTGGCGTGGGAGGCATGGTCAATCCGGCCGCCCTCGATCATAATGGCAAAACCGTTGGTATCCTTGGACAGAATGTCCAGCGCCTTCCCGGTCATTTGGGCCAGGCTCGGCACTGTTTCGTCCCGGTCCGGCGTGTAGGCCACATGGGAGCTGTTGAACAATCCCAGCGCCTTGCTGCTTTTAATGGAAGCAAGTCCGGCGGCGTCATAGGCGACCTCATATCCCCTGGTTTGGAAATCGCCGATGATGTTTTTGTCGGTGCGTTTGCCCTTTTCGGCAGTAGTCGTAAAGAATTGTTTGCCTCCGCCGAACAGCACGTCAATGCCGCTGTCCAGATATTGGCTGGCAATGGCGGATTCATTATCGCGGCTGCGTACGTGGGACCCATAAACAGCGGGAGTAGCATGGGTAATCCGCGCTGTGGTCACAAGGCCGGTCACCTTGCCTGCGGCTTCCGCCGCTTCCAGCACAGAGGCAAACGGCAAGGAAATATCTTCATTGGATACACTGATCCCGGCATTGTAGGTTTTGTGCCCTGTAGCGAATGCAGTGCCTGCAGAAGCCGAATCCGTTACGATACCTGATACTACAACGCCTCCGTCTTCTCCCCGGTCGGCGAATGTTGTGGCTTGTCCTACATAATAGCTGTCCAGCTCCAGGTGGTTGATGTTCTTTATGTACTTGAGGTAATCGCGTCCGGCGGTTACTTGGGCGGGACCCATGCCGTCACCGATCAGGACGATGAGATTCTTGGAGGCGGGAGCTGCTTCCGCAGCAGTAACTTTTTGCTCCACAGCAGCTGCCGGCAGCAAGGACAGGGCCAACCCGCCGGTTATGATGATTTTTGCATACTTGTTCAATTTGATCTCTCCCTTATCTGGTTTCATATGAACACCTGAGCAATTCTTGATGTTGTACGCTCTAATCATCATAATCGGGGAGTGTAAATGGGAGATTAACGGGATAGTGAAATAGGTTATTGCAATGTAAAGGGAAGATTGAGATTTTGTTAAGGTTTCCTCTATGCCGTCCTGCCGGCCCCCGGCTCCAGCAGCTTCTTCAACAATCCCGCCCCCAGCACAATCCCTGCCGTCGCCCAAGGCATGCTGCTGTGCCACAGATGGCTGTTCATCAGCTCCATCATTTTCGGGTCCTTCACCATCATCTCCCCTGCCGTATAACCCAGAATTCCTGCGCCCAGATAAACCAGCACCGGGAAACGGTGAAGGAGTTTCATCACCAATGTACTACCCCAGATAATGATGGGCACACTAAGGCCGACGCCGAGCAGAATAACCGAATAATTGTTATCGGCTCTGGCCGCGATGGCCAGCACATTGTCCAGGCTCATAATGAAGTCGGCCGCAATAATCGTCCGGATGGCATTGCCCAAGGTGGACGCTTCCTTCACCCGGTGGTCCTTTTCCTCATCGATCAGCAGCTTGATGGCGATGTACAGCAATAACAGGGACCCGATGGCCTGAATGTAGGCGATCTGCAGCAATACGACGGCAACCGCGGTCAACAAGAGCCGCAGGGCAATGGCACCGAAGGCGCCCCACCAAATTGCTCTTTTCTGCTGCTCATGAGGCAGTTTCCGGCTGGCCATAGCGATGACCACCGCGTTGTCGCCGGATAACACCAGGTTGATAATCATGATTTGGATAAAAAGCAGCATCCATTCCAGCATGTATTCTTGTCCCCCTTTTCCAAAAGAAAATGTCCACTCCGTATGATGTAACCCTATGATTAAGCATATGCGGGACATGACTGAAGTTTGTCCCCACCGGCAAATTACCGAAACCGGACAAGCCCATGAACCGTAATGTCCAACAAGGATTTGGCAAATGCTTCAAAAACCTGAAATTCGGGTATTTGAAAAGATGCCAGTCAGATGAAAAAGTGAATCTGAATAAGGGTGGTGTTTACAATCTGGTACATGAAAACGAAGGAGAAAACGTTGGAGGAGCTGCGGGTGAATCCTCAGCAGGGCTTAAGCGATGAGGAAGCGGCAAAACGGCTCGCGGAACACGGCCCTAACCGGTTGGCCGGTAAAAAGCAGAAATCCCTGCTGCAGCGGATTTTTGCCCAAATTAACGATGTTTTGGTTTATGTGCTCATTGGCGCCGCGCTTATTTCAGGCATTGTGGGGGAAATTGCGGATGCCCTGATTATTTTCCTGGTCGTGGTGCTGAACGCAGTGGTGGGCGTCGTTCAGGAATCCAAAGCGGAGCATGCTCTGGAAGCCCTGAAGCAGATGTCCACTCCCCGGGCGGTGGTCAGGCGGGGCGGCGAGCTGAAGGAAATCCCTTCCGAGGATGTAGTGCCCGGCGACCTGATTATTCTGGACGCGGGACGTTATATTCCCTGCGACCTCAGGCTTACGGAATCCGCCAACTTGCAAATCGAGGAATCCGCTCTGACCGGTGAATCGGTCCCTGTAGACAAACAGGCGGACTTTGCTCCGGAAACCGCCAACCCTGCCGACCTGCCTTTGGGCGATCAGAAGAATATGGCCTTTATGTCCACTCTGGTGACGTACGGCCGCGGCGAAGGGGTTGCCGTCGCCACAGGCATGGATTCCCAAATCGGCAAAATTGCCACTTTGCTGGAGCAGGCTGACGAGGACACAACTCCCCTTCAGAAGAATTTGGCCCAAGTGGGCAAATACCTGGGGATTGCCGCCATCGGCATCTGCGTCATCATGTTCGGTATAGGTCTGCTCCAAGGCCGTGAGCTTCTGGAAATGTTCATGACCGCCATCAGCTTGGCCGTGGCCGCCATCCCCGAAGGCATGATTGCCATCGTGTCTATCGTATTGGCCATCGGCGTACAGCGTATGATCAAGCAAAACGTTATTATCCGGAAGCTGCCTGCCGTTGAGGCCCTTGGCTCCGTAAATATCATTTGCTCAGACAAAACCGGTACATTGACGCAGAACAAGATGACAGTAACCGAGTTTTATGCGGACGGCCAATCGGCCAAGCTGGACCAGCTTTCCACCGCCACCGATTCCCACCGGATACTGCTGGAGGCTTTGGTGCTTTGTAATGACGCTACATATACGGCCGGCTCCAAAACGGGAGACCCTACGGAAATCGCGCTGCTGGTAGCGGGAGATCAAGTTAACCTGGACAAAAAATCACTGGATGAGGAGCACCGCCGGGTAAACGAACTCCCCTTCGACTCCGACCGGAAGCTGATGTCAACGCTGAACATGTATAACGGGGAATTCCGCATCCACACCAAAGGTGCCATCGACAATCTGCTCACCATCTCCACCGGAATCCACCGCAACGGGAATGTGGAGCCGATGACCGATGCGGACCGGAAGGCGATCATGGATGCGGCGCAGAGCATGTCCGACAAAGCCTTGCGGGTATTGGGAGCTGCCTATCGTCCCGTGCCGGACCGCCATATTCCCGTTGATGAAATGGAACAGGAGCTGATCTTCGTCGGTCTTGTGGGGATGATTGATCCGCCGCGGACAGAGGTAGCCGACTCCATCGCCGTTTGCAAAAAGGCCGGTGTCAAAACCGTCATGATCACCGGCGACCATAAGGATACCGCCTATGCCATCGCCAGCGAGCTGGGCATCGCTTCGTCCAAGGATGAGGTCATGTCAGGCGTGGAGCTGGACCAAATCTCCGAACAGGAGCTGTCCAGCCGGATAGATAACCTGCGCGTATTTGCCCGGGTTTCCCCAGAGCACAAGGTGAAGATTGTCAGCGCGCTGCGGCAAAGAGGCAATATTGTCTCCATGACCGGGGACGGCGTAAATGACGCCCCTTCCCTCAAGCAGGCAGATATCGGAGTAGCCATGGGCATTACCGGAACGGATGTGGCCAAGGGCGCTGCGGATATGGTGCTCACCGACGATAATTTTTCGTCCATTGTCAAAGCTGTGGAGGAAGGACGGAACATTTATCGAAATATAAAGAAGTCCATTTTATTCCTGCTGTCCTGTAATCTGGGGGAAATAGTGGCGTTGTTCCTGGCGATTCTCTTCGGATGGGCGACACCTCTGCGCCCGATCCACATTCTGTGGGTCAACCTGGTGACCGATACTCTGCCTGCCCTGTCTTTGGGAATGGACCCGAAGGATCCGGCCGTTATGAAGGAAAAGCCCCGCTCCGCCAAGGAAAGCCTGTTCCACGGCAAAATCGGATACATTATGCTGTACGGAGCGATTATCGGGATTGCGACACTTGCGGCGTTTATTATCGGGATGAAAATGTACACGGACCACACGGGCTTCTTCCCGCTGATGCCCGAGGGTTATTCAGAGGATGCCCTGCGCCATGCCCAGACCTTGGCCTTCGGCGTATTGAGCTTCTCCCAGCTGGTCCATTCCTTCAACCTGCGTTCGGACACGGAATCCATCTTTAAGCTGGGCTTCGGCTCCAACATGAAGCTGGTGTACTCCTTCCTGTTCGGCGTTGTGCTGCAGGTCTGCATCATCTCCATCGCCCCTATCGCCCGGATATTCAACGTCCATGCGCTGGGTATCACCGATTGGCTGATCGTTGCCGGCTTGAGCCTGCTGCCTATGATCGTAGCGGAGATTCTGAAAGTGTTTAAAAGAAGCCGGCTGAACTAAGGAACTGCGAAGAATAGGATCCGCTGTTGACGGCAAAGCCTCTCTCTTGATTGGGGGCTTTGCCCGTCAAATCAGCGCTGCTTATGGAATCGGAGTCCCGGACAGCCGGTTTTTGTACATAAGAGAGGATCAGGTGATGCCGCAATGAAGTTTACCGATGGCAATTGGATGATTCGCAAGGGATTTACCGTTATGGGGGCCGTACAACCCCACGAAATTGAGCTTGATCCTGAAGGGCTGACAGCATATGCTGCGCCGCGGCCTTTGCACGGAAGAGGAAGTATGCTGGACACCATGCTGCTGACCGTTCGCGTTTTTTCCCCTCTACCTGGGGTGATCGGAATCCGGCTTATGCACCATATGGGAGAAGTGGAGCGGGGACCCGCCTTCTCCCTTTTTTCCGTTCCGGGGCATGAACACCTCTCTGTAGAGGAGACGGACGGCGGGGCAATTCTGCGGAGCGGCGGCTTGTCGGTCCGGATCAGCTCCGGCGAGGACTGGCGGGTGGAGTTTTTTGAGCAAAACCGCCGTTTGACTGGAAGCGCCTCCAAATCCATGGCTTACATCCGTGACGCAGATGATACCGCTTACGTTCGGGAGGAGCTGGAACTGGACATCGGGGAATGCCTGTATGGCTTGGGGGAGCGGTTTACCCCTTTTGTCAAAAACGGGCAAACCGTGGATATCTGGAACGCCGACGGCGGCACCAGCACCGAGCAAGCGTACAAGAACATTCCTTTCTACATCAGCAGTAAAGGATACGGAGTTTTGGTCAACCATCCGGGACGGGTGTCCTTCGAGCTGGCCTCGGAAAAGGTGAAAAAAGCCCAGTTCAGCGTTCCCGGCGAAACCTTGGAATATTACATTCTTGCCGGCCCCACGATGAAAGATGTTCTAGGCCGGTATACGGAGCTGACAGGCAAACCCGCATTGCCCCCCGCCTGGACCTTCGGCTTGTGGCTGTCCACCTCCTTCACGACCCAATACGATGAGGAGACGGTGACCTCCTTTGTGGACGGCATGAAGGAGCGGGATATTCCCCTCCATGTGTTCCATTTTGACTGCTTCTGGATGAAGGAGTTCCATTGGACGGACTTCCGGTGGGATAGGCGGGTATTTCCCGATCCGGCGGGAATGCTGGCGCGGCTGAAGGAAAAGGGCTTGAAGATTTGCGTGTGGATTAATCCATATATCGCCCAGCGCTCTCCTTTGTTTGCCGAGGGGAAGGAAAAGGGGTATCTCCTGCACCGGGCTAACGGCGATGTATGGCAGGGGGATCAATGGCAGCCGGGAATGGCTTTGGTGGATTTCACCAATCCTGAGGCCTGCCGATGGTATGCGGGATACCTCAGGGAGCTGGTGGAGATGGGTGTGGACGCCTTCAAAACCGACTTCGGCGAACGGATCCCGGTGGATGTGGCGTATGCGGACGGTTCTGATCCGGTTCTGATGCATAATTATTATACCTTCTTATATAACCGTACTGTGTTCAACGTGCTGGAGGAGCTGCTGGGACCGGGAGAAGCCGCGGTATTCGCCCGTTCCGCCACGGTGGGCTGCCAGCAGTTCCCCGTCCACTGGGGCGGGGACTGCTACGCCGACTACGGGGCCATGGCCGAAAGCCTTCGGGGCGGCCTGTCCCTGGGCCTCTCCGGCTTCGGCTTCTGGAGCCACGACATCGGCGGCTTTGAGAACACCGCCCCGGCCCATGTGTTCAAGCGTTGGCTGGCGTTCGGACTGCTCTCCAGCCACAGCCGCCTGCACGGCAGCCATTCCTACAGGGTGCCATGGGCGTATGATGAGGAGTCGGTGGATACGGCCCGCTTTTTCACCAAGCTCAAGTGCAGCCTGATGCCCTATCTCTATGACGCTGCCGCCCAAGCGCATGAGCAGGGGCTGCCGGTGATGCGGGCGATGGTGCTGGAGTTCCCGGAGGATCCGGCCTGTCTGTATCTGGACCGGCAGTACATGTTAGGCGGCAGTCTGCTGGTTTCCCCGGTGTTCAGTGAACAAGGAGATGTGGATTATTATCTGCCCCGCGGGAGGTGGACCCGGCTGTTAACCGGCGAAACGGAAGAAGGCGGCCGCTGGATCAGGGAAAACCATGGTTTCTTAAGTCTGCCGCTTTGGGTACGGCCCAATTCCTTCTTGGCTGTGGGGGCCGTGGACCACCGGCCGGACTATACGTATGCGGAAGACGCCGACCTCCGGCTGTACGCGTTGGAGGACGGCCAGCATACGAAGGTGCAGGTTCGGGACACCAAAGGAGCCGTTGCCCTGTCCGTTTTGGCAGAGAGGGAGCAGCAGGAGCTGCGGATCCGTTATGAAGGAACCGGCGCCCCCGTCCGGATTTCGCTGTATAGTATGGGAGCGGTGTCTGCTGTGGAAGGCTCCGGCGTTGAAGCCGGGCCGGATGCGCAAAGCGTATGTATTCCCGCCGGCGCCTTGGCCGGTGAGATTACCATACGTTTGGAATAAGGCGGACAGATAGGCGGCAGCTCAACCCGCATAGCAAAGCCCCCTTCGTTGGATGTTAGTCCAACGGAGGGGGTTTGTTTTTGGGGATGATGGCAGCGGCTGGTTCCTGCCTCCCAAAGTACGTCGAAGCGCTAACGGAACTCAGAAGCCCTTAGCGGCCGTAAATTGGCCAGTTTGAATTCTAACGGAACTCAGCGCCTCTTAGAGCTCAATTTACACTCGATTCGGTCCGGTTTACGCGGCTAAGTGTCTCTAAGTTCCTTTAACGCACGAAGCCGCTGGATTTCAGCCTGTAAGCGTCTCTAAGTTCCGTTAGAGCGCGGAGGGCGCGGTTTCCACCTTTACTCGTTTACGCCCCAAGTCAGCGAGTCCCCCCTGGAATCCTCTATTACCTTAAAACAACTCGTCCAGCTCACGGGCGGATTGGCCCGCCTCGATTACCTGGGTTTCCGTGCCTTCCACCGCAAGCCGGATCAGCTCATCCAGCCCCGGAATCATCGCCTCCACCTTTTCCACCGTCCGGATGCTCGGGTTTGTAGAGGGGGATTTGGGCAGGAAGAGAGTACAGCAATCCTCATACGGCTGGATGGAGATGGGGAAGGTGCCGATTTTCTCCGAAACCTTCACAATTTCCCCCTTATCCATGGTAATCAGCGGCCGCAGCACCGGAATCTGCGCCGCCCGGCCGATAACGTCCAGACTGGCCAGGGTTTGGCTGGCTACTTGGCCCAGGCTCTCCCCGGTAATCAACGCTTTGGCGGACCGCCGCTCCGCCAACTGCTCTGCAATCCGCAGCATGGCCCGCTTCATACAGATCACCAGCAGATTTTCGCGCCCCTGCTCCTTCAGCTTCACCTGAATGTCCGTAAACGGCACCATATGCAGCTTAAGTGTACCCGAATACCTTGCCAGCTCCCGGGCCAGGTCCTCCACCTTCCGTTTGGCGCGTTCACTGGTGTAGGGATAGCTGTGGAAATGGACGGCTTCAATCTCCAATCCCATCCGCATGGACAGCCAGCCCGCAACCGGACTGTCAATCCCGCCGGATAAAAGCAGCATCCCCTTCCCGTTGGTGCCCAGCGGATACCCGCCGCTTCCCGGCACAATATCCGTAAACACAAAAGCCTCCTTGTCACGGATATCCACCCACAGCGTCACCTCCGGATGATGCACATCCACCAGCCAGCCTTGGGTGTGGCGCAGAATATGCCCGCCCACCAGCTGCATCAGCGCCATGGAATCATGGGGATACTTTTTGTTGGAGCGTTTGGCCGCTACCTTAAAGGTGCGCTTCCCTTCCGGGGACTCCAGCTCCCGCATCAGCTCAAGCGCCTTCTCCCGGATATCTTCCAATTCCAGGCTGACCCTATGGGCAGGGCTGTAAGAAGCCAGCCCAAAAATCTTGTCCAGCACCTCTGCCGCCGCCTCATACGGCGTTTCCTGCAGATCAATATGAATACGTCCGAATTCCAGGGATATTCCTGTATTGGGATATTGCTCCCGCAAGGGCTGCAGCTGCTGCAGCACCCGTTTTTCGAAACGGTGCCGGTTGCGGCCCTTCAGGGTAAGCTCGCCCAGTCGGACTATGACTGTGTTGGGGTTCATCGTATGTTTCCTCCTAAGCGCTTTTCGTCAGATATTAGCTAAGTCCGGATGAGGGGGCCAGCTTGCGCAATACGCGCTCCAGCTCATCGGCAGCCCGCTCCAGATCTTCTTTAGTCTCATTTTCCGAAAAGCTGATGCGCAAGCCTGCGGCAGCTTCGGCCTCCGGGATGCCCATAGCCGAGAGCACCCGGCTGGGACGGTTGTCGCCGGAGGAGCAGGCGGAACGGGTGGAAATATAAATCTCCTGCTCCTCCAGGCTGTGGACCAAGGTTTCGGGCCGGTAGCCAGGGCAGGAGAACTGGACCACATGCGGCGCCATCTCCTCTATCCGCGGAGAGCCATGGACCACAACGCCGTTCATCCGGGACAGCCGTCGCACCAAGCTTTCCCGCAAGGCATACATATGCGCTGTTTTAGCGGCCAGCCCCTCCACCGCCAGACGGGCGGCCTTGGCCATACCCACGATCAGGGGCACATTCTCGGTGCCTGAACGCAGCCCCTGCTCCTGCCCTCCTCCGGCCAGAAGCGGATACAGTTGCAGCCCCTCCCGCTTGTACAGCATCCCAATTCCCTTGGGGCCGCGGAATTTATGTGCGGAAAAACTGACCAGATCGGCATTCCACTTGGCTGGAGACACCGGCAGTTTGCCGAAAGCCTGCACCGCATCCACATGGAACACAATACGGGGATACTGCTTCAGCAGCTGTCCCGCCTCCTCAACCGGTTGAATGCGGCCCGTTTCGTTGTTGACCGCCATGATGCTGACCAGGATCGTATCCTTCCTTATGGCTGCTGCCAAATCCTCCACCCGCACCGCTCCGGTGGCATCCACCGGCAGATAGGTCACCCGGAAACCCTCCTGCTCCAGCTGCCGGAAGGCCTCGTACACGGAAGGATGCTCGATAGTGGTGGTGATCAGGTGATTGCCCCGGGAGCGAAAGGCCATTGCCGCCCCTTTCACCGCCATGTTGTTGCTCTCCGTCCCTCCGGAGGTAAACAGAATTTCCTGGGGTTTAGCCAAAAGGGTGCCGGACAGCAACTCCCTGGCGCGGATCAGCAGCTTCTCTGCCTCCACTCCAAGCCGGTGAAGGGAGCTGGGATTGCCGTAATATACATTCATACACTGCGTCACGGCCGCGGTTACCTCCGGCCGCAGCGGTGTCGTAGCGCAATAGTCCAGATAAAGCATACGTCTCGGTTCTCCTTTTTCTATACAAAAAGAAAAAAGACCGGTTATCTCGATCTTTTCCCGTGTACGTTCTATGGTAGTACAGCCCGTCCCAAAATACCAGCCCCAATATGAGGACCCCTGGCTGTTATGCTTCGTATTGCGCTTTATAACCCAGCACCTTGGATACGTAAGCTTGGGTTTCCTTGGGCAATTGCCCCAGCTTGGCATACAGGTCCGCATCGTTTTTGATGCCCAGCCTGTCCACCCTGCCCGGACCAGCGTTATACGCGGCCAATGCCACAGCCTCGTTGCCGTCATACTTGCGCAGCAAGTTGGATAAGAAGCGTGTGCCGCCTTCAATATTCTGAACCGCATCGAAGGGATTGCTGACCCCCAGCCCCTGGCCGGTGGCGTCCATCAGCTGCATCAGGCCCTTGGCTCCCGCCTTGGACACGGCATTGCTGTCATATCCCGACTCCGCCTCGATAACCGCCTTCACCAGGCTGGACTCCACACCGTGACGCCGGCTTGCCGCTTGGATCGGCTGTTCATAATCGGAGGGTGCCGATTTGCCGGGTACCGATGCGCTTAGGGCTGCATTGCCCAGGTAAGCGGAGCTCCATTTTCCTCTGGCCAGCAGCTCCGCGGCGGGAATCACCTTATGTCTGGAGGATTCCGCAGCAGAATCACCCACCAATAGCTGGAGCAGCTCGGAAAAATCCGTTCCCGTTCCGTTTGTTTGGCTCCCGCCAGTCAGTGTATCCGTACTCTGGAGCATCTGCAGAGACAGCAGCTGTTTGAGCACAGATGGATCAATGGACATGACTATCGCTCCCCGGTTGTAAAGTTACGCCTTCCACTCCATATTGTACCTTGTTTGGGTTGTCTAATCTACTGGAAATATAGCGAATTTGCATGAATCAGGTCTATAGGCTTAGGGCAGACTATTGCAAAATAAGTCCAAAAGCATATAAAGGAGCAGCTTATGCTGGAAAAACTGCTAAAATTCCTGACCCAAATCAATTTGCTGGTGGCCTTCCTCATCCTGTTGGCCGGGCACATCATGATGTATTACCTGCTGGAGAATGAAAACTGGCTGGCGCTGGCCTTCGCCGCTTCCCTGACGGATACCGCCGTTCTGGCCGGCCTGCAGCTGTATGCCATGTTCAAAACACGGGCCAAATAATAACGGACAACAAATGTCTGCTATTTTGTACAATGGGCCTCATCGGGCTGAATACCGACATAAAATGTCTGTTAACCGCCCCATTCCCTGCTTTTTTCACTAAAATGGGACATTAGCAGACAAATTATGTCGTTATTTCCTGCAATCAGCCCTTTTGTCGTTTATAGCAGACATTGTTTGCCGCTTACATTCCACATTTCATCATCTGGCAGCAGCACAGCCGTTTCCTATCTCCTTCGGCTCCGGAAGCAAAAAAACAGACCCGCTGAACAATCAGCCGGATCTGTTCCGTGTTTGCCTTTAAAACCGCTGCTCCCGGACATACGGGACACCCAGCGCCTCCGGTGTGCCGGAGGGTTTGTTGCGGTTGCGCCAGCCCAGGTACATCAGCACCAGGATGGTGACCACATAAGGAATCATTTTGAGAAAATAAACCGGAATTGTGCTGCCTGTCAGCTGAATCCGGAAGCCAAGGGAGTCCAGGGCGCCGAAGAGATATGCGCAGAACAGGGCCCGCAGCGGATTCCATCTGGCGAAGATAATCAGCGCTACGGCAATCCAGCCCTTGCCTGAGGTCATCCCCTCCGTCCAGCTGGGGGTATAGGCCAGAATCAGGTCCGCTCCGGCCAAACCAATCAATGCTGTGCCGCTGATTACATAGAGATACCGGGACAGCTGCACCCGGATGCCCATAACATCCGCTGTAGCAGGGCTGTCGCCGATGGCTTTGAGATGAAGACCAAAAGAGGTGTAATGGATCAAGAGATGCAGCACAATCACCAGGAAAATACTGAACCAGGTGAGCACATCCATCCGGGAGAACAGCTCGCCGATCAACGGGATCGGCTCCAGAAACGGGAGATCCACAAGAGGAGCTTTGCCGGGCAATGGCTGGCCGCTGATGGACTTGCCCAGATAAGCGCTGAGCCCGCTGCCGAACAGGGTCATGGCCAAGCCGGTCATGGCGTGATTGGCCCTCAGGGTTACTGTCAGGAAAGCATGCAGCACACCCAGCAGCGCCGTTACCGCTACGGCCGAGATAAGAGTCAAAGCCAGGCTGCCGGTGCGGATGTACACCAGACAGGTGACCACAGCGCCCATGAGCATAATGCCCTCGGCGCCAAGCTGGATAATGCCCGCCCGTTCATTCAGAATGCCGCCCAATGTGGCCAGCAGAAGCGGAGTGCCGGCGGAAACTGCCGCCACCAGCAGTTGAACGGAGAAGCTGTACAGGTTGAAATCGTTCATATGCTTGTTTTCTCCTCCTTAGTTCTTCCGCAAGCGGAACCGGACCAGCATATCGCCGGCGATCAGGAAAAACAGAATCGCCCCTTGCAGCATATCCGAAATGGATGAGGGCAGCCCGATGGTCTGCACGCTGTAACCACCCACGATAAGAGCGCCGAACATCACGGACGAAACCACGATGCCCAGGGGATTCAGCTTCGCCAGCCAAGCCACAATAATAGCCGTATAACCGTAACCTGGAGAAATCCCCTGCATCAGCTTGTGGGTGACGCCGGAAACCTCGGACATGCCGGCAAGGCCTGCAAGACCGCCGCTAATCAGCATCACGATCAGAATATGGCGTTTAATATGGATGCCTGCATATTTGGCAGCGTTGGGATTGGCGCCGATCAGGCGGAGCTCGTAGCCCCACTTGGTATATTTGACCATCAGGAAATAAACCAGTACCGCAATTAGTCCGAAAATCAGGCCGAAGTGCAAGCGGGTGGTGCCCAGCACCGGCAGGGATTGGGCTCCCGTAAATACAGGAGAGCCGGGGAAGTTAAACCCCTTGGGGTCCTTCCAAGGACCGAAGACCACATAATCCATTGCCAGCAAAGCTACATAGTTCAACATTAATGAAGTAATTAATTCATTAACCTGAAAATAAACCTTGGGCAGCGCCGTCAACAGGCCCCAAACACCGCCGGCCGCAATACTGGCGATCACCATCACCGGGATGGCTACATAACCGGGCAAACCGGGCATGTAGATGGTAACGGCCGTTGCTGCCATAGCGCCGGCCACAAATTGCCCCTCCGCCCCGATATTCCAGACGGAAATCCGGTAGGCTACGGCAATGCCCAAGCCGCATAGCAGAAGCGGAATCGCCTTGACCAGCGTTTCTGTAAAACCGTAGCTGGAGCCGAAGGCGCCGTCGAACATTTTGGCGTAGACGGTGAGCGGGTTCATCCCGTTGGCCGCAATGAACACGGCGCAGGCCGCCAAGGCCAGAATAATGGAAACCACGGGAGCCCACCACGGGGTCTTAATAATGGACATATCCAGTTGGAACCGATATGAAAAACCCTTCTTTTCCTTCACCGGTGCGGTGGAGGCGATGCCTTGCCGGCTCATACGGCAGCCCCTTTCTCGTGTTTGATACCGGCCATCAGCATCCCGATTTGCTCCCGGTTGGCTTCCTCGAAGGTCTGCTCCCCGATAATCTGGCCGTTGTAGATCACCAGAATCCGGTCGGACAGCTGCAGGAGTTCATCCAGATCCTCAGAAATCAACAGCACACCGCTGCCGGACTGCCGCAGATCCATAAGAAGCTTATGCACACCTTCCGTGGCGCCGACGTCCAGACCTTGTGTTGGATGAACGGCAACCATCAGCTTCGGGCGGTGGCTAATCTCACGGGCGAACAGCAGCTTTTGCTGGTTGCCGCCGGACAGCTGCTGGACAGGTGCGTCCAAGGAGGCGGTCTTCACGTCGAAGTCCTCCACCAGGGACTGGGACCAAATGCGGTTTTTCACAGAGCGGAGCATACCGAATATGGAATGCTCCGGCGAACGGTACGACTTAAACAGCAGATTGTCCACGGACCCCAAACGGCCGGCAAGACCGCTTTTCATCCGGTTCTCCGGAACGTGGGCAATTCCTGCATCGATGGCTCCCCGGACGGAAGCACTTTTCACTCGTTTGCCGTCAAAGTTAATTTCGCCGTCCCGCCACGGATGCAGGCCGGTGAGCACCTCAGCCAGCTCCTTCTGGCCGTTGCCCGCAACGCCGGCGATGCCGACTATCTCCCCTTCACGGACATGAAGAGACAGGTGATCCAGAGCCTTACGTCCATGTTCGGCGAATACGTTCAGATTTTTCACCTCAAGCAGACGTTTTCCCTTGGTGGGTGTACGTGCCTGCCGTGTAATGGTGACCTCCCGGCCCACCATAAGCTGGGCCAGCTCCCGCTCGTTGGTATCCGCCGTATTCAAGGTGGCAATCATCTTGCCTTTGCGCATAACGGAAATCCGGTCGGATACGGCCAGCACTTCCTTCATTTTATGCGTGGTGATAATGACGGTTTTGCCTTCCTCTTTCATACGAATCAGAGTAGCAAACAATTGCTCTGCTTCTCCGGGGGTCAATACAGAGGTGGGTTCATCCAATATGATAATATTGGCCCCACGGTACAGGGTCTTCACAATCTCCACCCGCTGCTGCTCGCCTACGGACAGCTGCCAGATGGGACGGTCAACGGGAAACGCCAGCCCGAAGTGCTCCGCCAGCTCTTCAATCTCCTTGCATTTGGCCTTCATCCATTTCGTGCCGCGCCAAAAAGACGCCTTTTCGCCAAGCACGATGTTCTCCGCCGCTGTCAGCGTGTGGACAAGCCTGAAATTCTGGAACACCATCCCCACACCCAATGCGGCCGCATCCTTGGGGGAGCGGATTTTCACCGGCTTCCCGCGAATGATAATGTCGCCCTCATCAGCGCGGTAAACTCCTGACAGCATACTCATCATCGTGCTTTTGCCGGCGCCATTCTCGCCCAGAAGCGCATGGATTTCACCGACAGATGCCGAAAAATCGACTTGATCGTTTGCGAGCACCGAACCGAACCGTTTTACTATCCGTTTCATCTCGACTGCCTGGTCCAGCATACCGAATTTGGCCCCCTCGAAAGTTCATACACATGGGGAAGACTCCGGCTGGAGCCCTCCCCATCATGTTTTTCCTAAAAATCACACAAATTTTATCACTTCGGAATAGAGCCGTCTACACCTTTTACAAACCAGTTCATGCCAAGCACTTCATCCAAAGTCAGCTTCTTGCCTTCTGCTACCTTGGTGGCGCCGGATTGGTCCAGGATCGGGCCGGTGAATACGTCCAGGGTTCCATCGACAATCGCCTTTTGCTTGTCGGCGATCAGCTTCTTGGTTTCGTCGGGAACCTTGTTGCCGAAGGGAGCCAGCGCTACGGTGTTGTCCTTCATGTCGCCGGAGTATTGCTCGGACTTGAAGGTGCCGTCGATTACGGATTTAACAGCCTTCACATAATACGGGCCCCAGTTCCAGACAGGGTTGGTCAGGTAAGCGTCGGGAGCAAAACGGGACATATCGGAGTCGTTGCCGCCTGCGAAGGCGCCGCGCTCTTGGGCCGCCTGAATGGTAGCCGGGGAATCCTGGTAAGCCATCAGCACGTCAGCGCCCTTGTCCAGAAGGGAGATGGCGGCTTGTTTCTCGGTAGCCGGATCATACCAGGTGTTGGACCATACGACCATAACCTTCACGGCCGGGTTTACGCTTTGGGCGCCCAGGGTGTAGGCGTTGATGTTATAGATCACTTCGGGAATCGGGAATGCGCCGACATAGCCGATGACATTCTTCTTGGTAGCTTTGCCTGCGGCGATGCCGGACAGGTAGCTGGCCTGATAGTTCTTGCCGAAGTAAGTGCTCATGTTATCAGAGGTTTTGTAGCCGGAGCAGTGGAAGAATTTCACCTTGGGGAATTTCTTGGCCACGTTCAGCGTGTAATCCATATAACCGAAGCTGGTGGTGAACACGATATCGGATTCTTGAGCCAGTTGGGTGATGATCCGCTCGGCGTCAGCGCTCTCCGGTACGTTCTCTACGGCCTTAGCCTTGATGCCCAGCTCCTTCTCCATATACAGACGGCCTTGGTCATGCTGGTAGGTATAACCGCCGTCGCCGGGAGGCCCGATGTAAACAAAGGATACCCGGGGATTCTTGATTCCGGTGGATGCCACTGCAGATGCGGCGGTAGCAGGTGTTACGGTGGAAGCGTTGGATGCGCCCTCGTCTTTTTTGTCGCCGCAGCCGGCAAGGATGGTGGTCAGGCTCAGTGCCGCAGCCAGGCCAAGCTTCAGAAAACTCTTTCTCTTCATGGTTCTCCTCCTTGTAGTTAGAAACGAACGAATAATCCGGGTTCCACCGGTTCGCCGCTCTTATTCCATCAAAAACCGATTCCCCCTGAAAAATCACCAATGAAAGCAATTTTAACATTCGTTCGGTTTTGACCAACGTTTTCCTCAATTTCATTGTGCTTTATGTTAGAAATAATGTCAATACAAAACTTTAGGATTCAAATAAGTTTCAAATGTTCGTGAAATGAGGGTTTTTCAGTTGGTTTTAACTTTTACAAAACACGAACGTTCGGTTTATACAAAGTGTGGAATGATCAGCTTGACCGAAGATAAAGTTAGGAAAGCGATTGCAAGTTTTGATGAGGTATGAGGCAGCTGCTATACCTGGGACGACTGCCCGAACGGACACAGGTTCCGCTATTTCCAATAAAACAGGACTATTTCCAGTTATGCGGACCGAGGATCCGTTATATGGGGTCAAACGGGCTTTTTAAGGGTGGATGGAGCGTAATAACGGAACCTCAGTCCGCGAAAATCCCGTTTTGGTACAAAAACGGAAAATAACGGATCGTGGGTCCGTAAGAAAATGCTTCTGGACAAGGGACGGATAATAGCACTAAGTCCGGCTGCTTATTGCCGCTGTTACGGCTGGCCAACCGCCATCCAGTCTGCCCATGTTTGCCGCTGACTGGCCGTTACCGCTGACTGGCCGTTACCGCTGACTGGCCGTTGCCTTCTTATTGGCCGTTGCCGCCCAAACACCCCACAACGCAAAAGCCCCTCCGGATCATGCCCGGAGAGGCTTTGCAACTCACTTAATATAGTCGCGGCAGCAGGACAAAGTAGGCAATAACCGAAAGCAGGCCCAATGCCACGGACCATATGCCGACGGATTTGTTGCCCGAGGCGTAGGCGACTGCACCCATTACCACTGCCGCCGGTCCCAATACAGCGGGCCAGAACAGCAAGGACCCGATGGCGAGGACAATAGCAATCCAGGCTGTAGTCCGGTTGCCGCCCTTGTCCCTTTCGTTTCCGGCATCGGCTGCCGGAATCCGTTCCTTGTCGGCCCATTGGCCCACCCGCGGCGCCATCCCGGAGGAAAACGCCTGTCCCGGCCCCAATTCGCCGCTAAACTCGATATATGAATCCTCAATATCCCTGTGGACGGAGCCTAACGACGGGTTTACCCCGTCGATATTCCCTTCCACCCCCAGCTCATCGCTGAATTCGCTGAATGCCTCTTCGTCATCAACGAACTCGGGTTCGTCCACCCGTTTGGCTTCTTCCTTTTCCCAGTCCTTCTCGATCTCCATCTCTAGCGGGCCTCCTCTCTGACAGAAGGCTTCCTTCCATCCTCCGGCCAACCCGGACAAAATGGCCAAAGCCCCCGGACACTTAAGAATTCGGCTTAAAGGTGTGGCAGCAGGTGTTTTTGGAATTGGGCGCATTGTCCTGATGTTCCGTATCGAAGGACTCACCGGCAAATTCAGTGTCGAATTTGGCATTGGCGTGCTGATCCACTTCAATCATGATCAGGTCGGCTCCGCACTTGTTCCCTTTGTTCCAATATGCACAGTTGGAAACGGCACATTTTACGTCAGGCATCGTTATCACCTCCCCCATTCATTGTGCCCCGGGGAAGGGATTTGACCGCTGAGCCGGATCCGTTAAATTTCCCCAGAGGGAAGTATCCGGGACCTGCGTGACGGCCTTGGCAGCTCCGTCAGATAATACAGGAAGGCCAACACGGGAAAACATATACCGGCAAACGATGCCAGCATCCAGCCGCCCTGAGCGTAAGTCCAGCCGCCAACGGCGGAGCCCAAGGCACCCCCTGCAAAGAAAATCGCCATAAACAATCCGTTGACTCGCCCGCGGATTTCATCTCCCAAGGCATAGATAGCCTGCTGGCCCAGCACCAGGTTGCCCGAAACCGCCATGTCCAGCAGTACAGCGGCTGCACAGAAGAAAATGACGGACAGGATTCGGTTGCCTGCAAAAGCGTGAGTCAGCGCAAAGGATAAGGCAGCGGTGACAATGGCAAGGCCGGTCAGCCGCCGGGTCCAGCCCTTGTCGGCCAGTCTCCCGGCAATGGGAGCGGCGATGGCGCCGGCAACACCAACCAAGGCAAAAACCGCGATTTCATTCTGGGAGGCGTGGAAATGGTCGGACAGCCATAAGGGCACCACGGTCCAGAAGAGACTGAAGCTGCCAAACAGACAAGCCTGATACAAGGCTCTTCTGCGCAGGACAGGTTTAGTCCGAAGCAAATCCCAGAGTGACAGTAGAATCTGCGGATAACGCTCCCGGCTCTGGGGGATCCGCTTGGGTAACATGGGAAGCAGCAGCATAATCAGCAGCCCCATCAACACCGCGGACAGAAGGAATACCGCCCGCCAGCCCAACAGGCCTGCAGTAAGGCTGGCGGCAGGCCGGGCCAGCATAATACCCAAGAGCAGACCGCTCATAATATTGCCGACAATCCGGCCGCGCTGGTCCGCCGGAGCCAACGAAGCGGCATAGGGCACCAGGATCTGGGCGCCAACTGAGCCTGCTCCAATAAGAACCGCCGCCGCAAAAAACATGTCCATTCCATTGGCCAGGGCAGCCCCTGTCAGCCCGACAGCAGCCACCCCCAGGGCCATGGATACGAGCCGACGGTTTTCCAGCAGATCGCTTAAAGGCACGATAAACAATAAGCCGATAACATACCCGATTTGGGTCATCGTGACAATCAGCCCGGATGCAGCCGGCGAAATACCTGCAGATTGGCTGATGGGGCCCACCAAGGGCTGCGCATAATACAGATTCGCCACAATCAGTCCACAGGCAGCGGCCAGGATAAACATCAGGCGTGCGGTCATAGCCGGGGGATTGGATAAGGATTGAAGCCGGTTTGAATTCTTCATCTTCAGGACCTCCGATTCAATTTATATACTAAACGTATCGTTCAATAATTAAATAGTAAACGCATCGTTTAGTTTTGTCAACCCTTTTCATTCCAATATGGGCCCTATATAATAAACGTATCGTTTTTAAATTCTGAACAAGGGGACTTGTTATGGAAAAAAAGCCTGGCCGCCCAAGAAGCGAAAGCACACGTAAGGCCATTCTGGACGCCGCCTGCCGGTTGCTGGAGGAGCAGGGATTTAAGGCCGTAACCGTGGACGGGATATCCGAACGGGCCGGCGTCAGCAAAGCCACCATCTACAAATGGTGGCCCAATAAAGCCGCTGTTGTGATTGAGGCCTTCTTCGAAGCCTCCGAAGCAAAGCTGACGGTGCCGGATACCGGCTCCGTCCGGCAGGATCTTATTCTGCAGGTCCGGCATCTGGCGGATTTTCTTACAAGCGGGGAAGGCAAAACCATCAAGGAGTTTATTGCCGAAGGGCAATTCGACCCCAAGATTGCGGAGGAATACCGCAGCCGTTATTTTAACCCGCGGCGGCTGATCTCCAAGGGGATTCTGGAGAAGGGTATAGCCCGGGGAGAGCTGCGCCGGGACCTGGATACGGAGCTGGCCATCGATCTGCTCTTCGCCCCCCTCTTCTACCGCCTTCTGATTACAGGGGAGCCGGTGGCTGACCGGTTTATCGAGATGTGGATCGGGTATGCCCTAGCCGGCTTGGTTAACGGTAACCAACCAGAAGGGCTGCAGCTTGAGCCCTAACCCCGCCTTTGCCCCAACAAACAACAAAATCTCCGGACGGACCTGTTATCCGCCGGAGCTTTTTTGTTGTTGGGCGTTTGCCATTTTGCGCAGGAACATGCCTAATGCAGGATTGGGATTGTTTTTGTTCCAGACAGCGGCGATCTCCACCATTTCCACTCCATCCTCCAGCGGAATGATGCGCAGATGCCTGGATTGGTTCAGATATTTCATGGTGTACGACGGCAGCAGCGCCACTCCCATATCGGCGGAAACCATCAGGAGAATGGATTCCGCATCCCGCGATTGCTGGATGATCATGGGCATGGAGTGGTTGGCGAGAAAATCCTTGATCCCCGCTCCTCTACCGCCTGTTTCCCGGTAGGAGGCATCCATCAGAAGCAATTGCTCATGCTGCAGCTCCTCCAGTCTCAGTGAAGCGCGGTCCGCCAAAGGATGGCCGGGATAGACCACCGCCACCAGCGGATATCTCCGGACGGTGCGGCGCTCCAGTTCCTCATGAGTGCCCAGACCGTTGGCTATGGTGAACACAATATCCAAATCCCGGCTTTCGGCCGCACGGTACAGCTCCTCCGCATTGTTGCGGGTGAAGGACATGAACACATGGGGATAGTCCTTGTGAAAATCCAGGATCAGATTGGAGAAGGAGGTTTTTTCGTAGCCCTTCACAAACCCGATGTTCAGGGACCCGGCAATGCCACCGGCAGCCAGATGGACTCTTTCGACGGCTTCCTCCGCACGGTTCAGGATGGCTTTAGCCTCCTGCAGGAAAACAAATCCGGCCGGAGTGAGCTCCACACGGTGTTTGGAGCGGATGAACAGCTTCGCCCCCAGACGGTCCTCCAGAGCCATAATCTGCTTGGTGATGGCCGTTTGGGAGATATAAAACTTCCGGGCGGCCTTGGTAAAGTTCAAGTTCTCCGCTACGGCCACAAAGTATTCCAGCTGCTTCAGGTTCATAGGCGCCTCTTCGCTTTTTAATAACTTTTAGTTATTATAGCGTGCAAAATCAATATTGGAAATACACGGATCCCGTCTATATAGTGTTTGTTTAGAACAGATTGCCGGGAGGGATCGGAAGATTCATGCTCAAGAACATACAGGCGATCCCGGCCGGCCTGATGTTGCTGCCGATGCTTCTGGCCTCGCGCATCAACACCTTTGCCCCGCAGCTCCTCCAGCTCGGGAATTCGGCAGCCGCTATCGTGTCTTCACCAAAAACGGGACCGCACTGATGCTGCCGTTTAAGGGCTTCTGCCTGGGCAGCGGGGTTAACCTGGTATCCGCTCTGGAGTCCTGGTGGCTGGGCTTCATGCTATACGCGGTGTAGCCGGTCTGTCCTTGACGGTGCCGTCCATCATGGCGGGAAGCGATGCCGCGTATAGCCCCTTCGTGGAAACAGCAACCGCCCAGCTTTCCTTCGTTGTGGTGGTGAGCGCATTGGCCACTCCGCTGTTTGTCAAGATGCTGACCGCAAAAGCAAAAGCGGACAATCATAAAACCCATTTTACATTGACAGGAGAGAAGCAGGTTGAAGCTGATCGCATTTGAAGTCCGTGATGACGAAAGGGAAATATTCGGGCAATTGTCCGCTGAATTCGGCTGGGAGACTGAACTGGTGGAGGAGATTCTGACGCTTGATAACGCGGAGCGGGTCAGGGGCTATGACGGCGTTACCATCCTGGGCCACAGCCTGCTCACCCCCGAAATTCAGGACAAACTAATGGAGATGGGCATCTCCTGCTGCTCCACCCGAACAGTGGGCTACGACCATATCGATGTCCAACATGCCCGCAAGATCGGCTTGCGGATCTGCAACTCGGATTACCCGCCAACCGGTGTCGCCGACTATACGATCATGCTGATGCTGATGGTGCTCCGCCATTACAAGCAGGCGCTGTGGAGAGGCCAGGTCAACGATTATTCCCTCAAGGGTCTGCGGGGCAGAGAGCTGCATGACCTGACCATCGGCGTCGTAGGAACCGGCCGGATCGGCAAAGCCGTTATTCAAAACCTCAGCGGTTTCGGCTCCAAAATCCTGGCTTATGATGTGCACAAGGACCCGGAGGTGGCAGAAAAGGCGCAGTATGTGGACCTGGAAACCATCTACAGGGAAAGTGATGTGATATCCCTCCATACCCCCTTGAATGACAGCACCCTGTACATGATTAACCGGGACACGCTTGCGCGGATGAAGGACGGAGTGGTTCTGGTCAATTGCGCCAGAGGGGAATTGATGGACGTGGAGGCTCTGATTTGGGGCATCGAAAATCACAAAATCGGCGCTTTGGCACTAGATGTGATCGAGGGTGAAAGCGGCATTTATCACCGGGACCGGCGAACGGATATCCTGCAGAATAAAAACATGGCGTATTTGCGCCAATTCCCCAATACCGTCATGACCCAGCATCTGGCCTTCTATACGGATACCGCCGTGGCCTCTATGGTGCGCTGTGCCTTCGAAGGAATCGCCAGCTTCACGTCGGGCCAGCCCTGCAGAACGGAAATCAAATAAGTTTTTTTATAAAATCAAAAAAAGATGCCGCGGGGCATCTTTTTTGTTTGCTTAAAGACAGCTCTGCCCGAGGACAGGGCTTATATTTTTTCGCCCTGCATACGGCGTTTGGTAATGTAGTCGGTTTCGTAATAAGTCAGATCCTCGCGCAGCTCCTCAAAAATCTTGGACAGCTCGATGGTCAGGTCACGGACCAGGCGGCTGGGCTTCTTGCGGAAGCGGATGGCATCCTGGCCTGTATAGGCATACCGGCCGTCCTCGGAGTAGCATTCGTTCTTGGGATAGAAGAAATTGTTGACGCAGTTATGATAAACGTCGTACAGCACCTTTTCGGAATAGTCCAGATTGAATTGGGGACGGCGCAGACTGACGCCAAGCTTCTCGTACGCAACCTCCGCGAAAACCAGAAGATGCCGGGTATCCTGAAGATACGCCCGGTAAAACTCGTCCATAGCCGGATCGGTTTCGGTGTTCAGCTGCTCCAGAGAATGATGGTTTAAGAACAGCTCCATCTTGGCGGTGGCTTCCTTGAGCTTAACCCGGGTGGTCTCGCATAAATTCTTTACGTTGTCATTGGGCATAACAAAATGTCCTCCTAAATGGTAATCCGTCAATACTGCCAAGACTCGGCGAGGCAGCGCGTCTTCCAGCTCTATCGTACCACAAACGGCAGGGAATCGGAATCCGAAAAGCCGCGTTCTGCATAAAAAGCACCTCCGGTTCCAACCCTAAGTCTGGACTTCAACAAACCTACGGCCGTGCCCATGCTGGCGCAACGTTTAAGGAGGAATAGCATTGAGGAGGCAAATTGTAACCATTGCTGCGCTGGCTCTGCTGGCGGTGCTGCTGACCCCCCGTGACGGGGACAAAGGAACCAGACAGCAGCAGTTGGACGAGGGCAATGTTTCCCCGGCACATGAGCTGAACATCAAGCAGCTGCAGGTGGCGGATGATGTAGAGACAACCAACATCCTGTGCCGGAAGCAGTGTGCCGTGGACCTGCGCAAGGCGGCGGCGGAGCTGGCGGCGGCCGGTCCCCGTGCTGCCGGAGCCCATTTGGCTGCCTTGCAAGCAGAGCATCCCCATATGGCAAGATTGTATGTCACGCTGGGCCCCGAAGACGTTCACATGGATGGTATGCTGGCAGGCGAGGTGGCTCCGGAGGTTTTGGAGAAGGCCCAGCCTGAGCTGGATAAAGCCCTTCACATGGCGGCCATGGGCGGGGAATACCAGTCTCCGGCACTCACCACCTCCGACGGAACCTATTTCGTCATGTCCGGTATGGACCCCGGCGGCAGCCGTTCGGTTGTGACCGCGCTGGTTCGCCAGAGCATCTTGGGCAAGGTTAAGGAGCACCAAATCCGCAATCTGCGGGTGGTGCCGTACCCGGCCGAAGGCAACTGGAAAATCGAATCCGTAGACACGGATACGCTCTCGGACGTTACCGTGGATCACCCGGAGGAAAATGAAGGCACCAGCCACTACCATAAGAATCAAGTGGTGGTGAAATTCGCCACACCTCCCACGGAGGATGAGCTGAAGCGCATCGCCCGGGAGCTTCATGCGGGGCCTGCCCAAAAGCTGGGCTACACCTATGTGTTCGAATCCTCCGATATGGAGGCCCAGCAGATGATGGCCTATTTCAAGGGCTGGAATGTGGAATATGCGGAGCCCCATTATCTTTATTTGACCAATGACAGACTGCGCTTTACTAAATCCGCTGAGGTTACAGAGAGCGGCCGGAACAACGCCATGGACATGAACGGCGGCGTGCCCAATGACGCTCTCTATTCCCGTTACCAATGGAATCTGCCGCTAATTGAAACCCTTCAGGGCTGGAACATCGGCAGGGGCAGCCAGGACGTGAAGGTAGCGGTTGTCGATACGGGTGTGGACCTGAACCATCCGGATTTGAAGGAAAATCTGCTGGGAGGAACCAACATCGTGTCCCAAGGAACCACTCCGCCCCAGGACGACGTTGGGCATGGCACTCACGTCGCCGGGATTATCTCAGCTCTGGTCAATAACAACGAAGGGGTAGCGGGTATGACCTGGTTCAACCCCATTCTGCCCATCAAGGTCCTGGACGCCTCCGGCTCCGGCAGCACCTATGCGGTAGCCCAGGGTATTATCTGGGCGGCGGATCACGGAGCCAAGGTGATTAATTTAAGCCTAGGCAATTACGCCGACGCACAGTTTTTGCATGACGCCATCAAATACGCCTACGACAAAGACGTTGTGCTGATTGCCGCCAGCGGCAACGACAATACGGAGCGTCCGGGATTTCCCGCCGCGTATGAGGAAGTATTTGCGGTGGCAGCCACCGACGCCAAGAAGAACAAAGCCAGCTTCTCCAATTACGGCAATTACATTGATGTGGCCGCTCCCGGCGTCAGCATTCCCAGCACCTATCCCGACAACCAGTATGCGGCGTTATCCGGCACCTCCATGGCCAGCCCTCATGTGTCCGCGCTGGCTGCGCTTATCCGCTCGGCCAACCCGCTGCTGAAAAACACCGAGGTTATGGAAATTATGCGCAAGTCGGCTTCGGATATCGGAGAACCGGGCAGAGACAAATATTTCGGCTACGGCTTGATCGATGTGGTCAAAGCGCTGGAAATGGCCGATACCAGCCGGAATTCCCTGAGCTATATGCCGGAATGGCTGTCCCGTCAGTTGGAACGCTGGGCAGGGGAGCAGCCGGTCCGGTAAAAATCCGGAACCAACACATTCCAAATACCACTAAAGCCGCTTCCCGCCTGATGTAAGGAATCAGGTAAAGGAAGCGGCTTTTTGGGGCGGAAACTATAAGGAATTACTCCTTCACTCTCCGTACGGCCCCGTACGCCGCGGAGGAAGAGCTTGATGCATACAGACGGAGCAGTTTGCTGGCCTCTTGCCTGATAAACTCCAGATGTTTGGCCCGCTCCGCCAGCTCCTCCTCGGAAACCTCCAGATGGATTAGGCGCTTCTGGACGTCAATCACCACAGTATCTCCGTCACGGACCAGTGCGATAACCCCGCCGTCTGCGGCCTCAGGGCTGGCATAGCCGATGGACAACCCTGCACTGGCGCCGGAGAAGCGTCCGTCTGTGACAAGCGCCACACGCTTGAACTTGCCAAGAATCTCCGTACATCGGTGAAGCTCACGCATGCCGGGTCCGCCCCGGGGGCCTTCGTAGCGGATGATCACCGCATCGCCCTCCTGGATTTTGCCCTCGTCATAAGCCAGGTCGAACTCCTCTTCGGAGTTGAACACCCGGGCCGGGCCGCTGAATTCACGGAGCTCGGGGGCAACGGCGGACTGCTTGATCAGACAGCCATCGGCCGCCAGGTTTCCCTTCAGCACGGCGATACCGCCTTCGTTGTCAATCGGCGAATCGATAAAGTGGATCACATCCCGGTCCGTTACTTCGGCCTCCGCAATATTGCCGCTCATGGTATGGCCTGTTACAGTGAGAGCTTCCCCGCGGATCAGTCCGCCAAGCTCCTTCATCAGCGCCGGCAGCCCGCCTGCACGCTGCAGGTCATTGGTGGTGTATTCCTGGTTGTTCGGGGTAACTCCGGCCAGGAAAGGCACTCTGCGGCTGATTTCGTCAAACAGATCAAGGGGCAGGGAAATACCCAGCTCATGGGCAATCGCCGGCAGATGCAGGCATGCGTTCAGGGAGCCGCCCATAGCCAGCAGTACCGAAATCGCATTTTCGAAGGCAGCCTGAGTCATGATCTGGCTGGGGGTAATTCCCTGGCGCACCAGCTGGACCGCCTGGCGGCCAGCCTCTTCAGCGGCATCCAGCTGCTCGTCGGACAGTGCCTGCATCCATGAGGTGTAAGGAAGTGACATGCCGAGTGCCTCGGACATGCCCTGCATAGTATTGGCCGTACCCAGGAAGGGGCAGGCGCCGGGGCCGGGGTAATACTGGTTGGTGACCTCCACCAAACCTTGCTCATCCAGCTTGCCGTCCAAAAAAGCCCGCCGTGCGGCTTTGGATTCCTTGGGCTTGATGTGGTTGGGCATAACGCCTCCCAGCACCACTACGCTGGGCAGATTCAGCCGGGCAGCCGCCATCAGCATGCCGGGGACAATTTTATCGCAGGAGCTTAAGACCACCATACCGTCGAAGATCCCGTGACCGTTCACCATAATTTCCACACTGTCGGCGATGGTTTCCCGGCTGGGCAAGGAATATTTCATGCCTTGATGACCCTGGGCAATGCCGTCGCACACGGCGATGGTGTTGAATTCAAGAGCAACGCCTCCCGCCGCCTCCACGCCCTGCTTCACACGGTCTGCCAGCTGGCGCAGATGTACATGGCCGGGCACAATTTCATTCCAGGAGTTGGCGATGGCAATCACAGGCTTATCCAGACTTTTATAGTCGACTCCGCAGGAGCACAGATGCGCCTTCAGTATGGCGCGGGTGAAAGGAGCAATTTCCGAAATGCGGTTTTTCACAGCTTCTCCTCCTCGTGAAATTTTTCTCTTACTGCCATAATAAAAAAATTTTTTTCATTTTACAACAGCTAAAATGTGAATTTTTTTCTTTTTCCACACCTCCAGAAAGCACAAAAAAACGCCTGTTAGCTTACAGGCGTTTCGTGGAGATAACCTCCCGGATTTTCTGCAGGTTGCCCAGCGTCTCCTCCTGCCTGGCCAGGGACAGCCCCACGTAGAGGCTATCGATGATACACAGCTGGGCGATTCGCGCGGAGATGGCTTCCGTCCGGAAGGAGGTTTCGCGGGTGGAGCTGTACAGCTTCACGTCCGCCAGCTGAGCCAGGGAGGATTTGGTGTAGCTGGTGATGACGATGGTTTTGGCGCCGGTTTTGCCAGCCGCCTTCACCACTTCGATGAGGTCCTTGCTGCTGCCCGAGTGGGAGATGGCCAGCACCACACTTTCCGGCCCCAACAATGCGGCTGTTGTCAGCTGCAGATGGGGATCAGAGTGCATGACGCAGCTGATGCCGGCCCGGATGAATTTGTTGTAGGCATCCATAGCGATAGGCGCCGAACCGCCTACGGCATAGATGCACACGTTGCGGGCGCTGTTCAAAAGCTGCACCGCCGCGTTTAAGGACTGTGTGTCCAGAAGCTGGAGGGTATCCGTAATCCCGATAATATTGGAGGTGAACACCTTGCGGGCCACCTGGGCCATATCGTCCTCCGGCAGGACCTCCTCGTGGATATTCTGCACCGGCTGCTCCACCATTTCGCCGGCCAGGGAAATCTTGAGCTCCTGGTAGCCCTTCATGCCGATCAGGCGGCACAACCGGAAGATAGTTGCCTCTGCGCAGCGGGTAACCTCCGCCAGCTGGGTAATGGACAGGTGGACCACATCCTGAGGCTGGGCCAGAATATGGTCGGCCACTGTTTTGACCTTAGGCGGAAGATCTTTGTACACAGCCTGTATCCGGGCCAGGCCGCTGTTTGGGGTACGGGCTTTCACAGTCTTCACCGCCTACTATTATAGGAATAAGTTTTTTGTACCGTTGAGGATCATTATAAAAAAAATTTTTTCTTTCAGCAATATGGGAGTCTTCTATTCCTGTTCCTGCCGCAAAAAAGAAAACGGCTCCCGGCTGCAAATCGCCGAAAACCGTTTCCGAGATTCTCACATCAATGGAAAGCTTGCCGTAAGCCGGGTTCTGTACCTCGGGTGGTGATAACGGGGGTTAGCCCTCCCACCAATGAGGCGACAATCATCTATCTAGGCCGTACATTGCTGCATGGCTCAAGCGACCAACCCGAACGCGCCTCGGGCTAAGGCTGGGGCGCGAAGCCCCTGCGTTCCTCTAGGTCTTGCTCCGGATGGGGTTTACCAGGCGCTATGTCACCATAGCCCCTCGTGGTCTCTTACACCACGGTTCCACCCTTGCCTGTGCGCCATCCGCTTTACGAGAAAGCGGCTGCGCCATCGGCGGTCCGTTTCTGTGGCACTATCCTTCAACTCGCGCTGACTGGACGTTATCCAGCATCCTGCCCTATGGAGCCCGGACTTTCCTCCCGCGGCTTACGCCGCCGGCGATTGTCTGTCAAACTTTCCGTTGCATTCTGTAGTATACAGGCTTAGCCGCCGAAATTCAACCCGCAGAATTATGAAGCTGCGGGCACAGCAATTCGGAAGACATGCTCCGACAAGTATCCGGCCTTGCTCTCCGCTATCCCGGCCAATCTAACGGAAGCCACAGCCCTTATTTGGCCAAAAAGCCGCTTTTCAAAAATCTAACGGAAGTGAGCGCTGCTATTTGCCGCAACAATGGCCGGTTCAGGTCCATTTGCCGGAAATAACGGCCGCAGCCGCCGTTAGAAATCCGGCAGAGCCCTTTGAGGCGAAATAACGCCTCTCACCGCCGTTAGAATCCCCGCAGACCCACGGCCTTCGCCGGACTTGAAAATAAGGCTGCAAGGTCACCCCTGCAGCTTGCTGCCCCCTCCGGACGTTGTATCCCGGATATGGTCCAGCTCCTCCTTGGCATCCCGGACGATACACTTCAGCCCGATCCCCAGCACCACTGAAAACACTGAGGACAAAAAGAACATGGTGAACCAGATTCCGTTCCGTACATAGTTGCCGTTGCTGAACTCAAAAATTTGGTCTCCTACCGAACCCTTGAACAAAATCCCCAGAGAAATAACAAACAACAGCCCGCCGGCAATAAACAGAATATGGGCCATCCGGTTGGTCCGTTCAAAATACCGCATAGACATTCCCTCCCTAAGAGTTAATCTACACGAACCGGAACACCTCGGTGTCAACGGACGAGGCAACGGCCACCGTCTCCCACTTCTTCTCCTGAAAACGCCGGTTCAGAAAATCCGCCACACCCGGCTTCATAATCTTCTCCACGTTGTGGCCGGGATCAATTACAGCAAGCCCCGCCGCCAATGCGTCATGAGCCGCGTGGTAATCCACATCTCCCGTGATCAGCACATCAGCGCCCGCAAACAGCGCGTGGCGGATATACCGTCCGCCGCTGCCTCCCAGCACCGCAACCTTGCGGATTTCACGCTCAGGGTCTCCTACAAGCCGCAGCGCGGACACGCCGAAGGCCTGCTTCACCCGCTCTGCCAGCTCACCCAGGGTGCAGCTATCCGGGAGTTTGCCCACCCGGCCCAAGCCGAAGGCACGTCCCTTCAGATCCATCGGATACAGATCGTAAGCCACTTCCTCATACGGATGAGCCTTGAGCATAGCGGTGACCACCCGCTTTTCCACCGTTTCGGGGACGATGGTTTCCAGCCGGATTTCCTCCACCTGCTCCAGCTTGCCTGCCTCCCCGATAAAGGGGTCCGCACCGTCCCGGGGCACGAAGGTACCCTGGCCTTCAATATTAAAAGAGCAATTGCTGTATTTGCCGATCCAGCCGGCTCCTGCACCGAACACCGCCTGCTGGACCTTCCCATGGTGATCCTTCGGGACAAATACCACCAGCTTTTTGAGCTTCTCCGTGTGGACCTCCTCCAGATGGGTAAGTCCCGTAAGCCCAAGAGCCTCTGCCAGCAGATCATTCACTCCGCCTTCCGCCACATCCAGATTGGTGTGCGCGATATACACAGCAATGTCATGCTTGATCAGCTTGGCATACAAGCTTCCCGCTGGCGTATCCGTGCGCAGATGGGCGATAGGCCTGAATATGATGGCATGATGGGCAATAATCAGCTCCGCTCCCTCACGGATGGCCTCGTCCACCACCTCGTGGGTCACATCCAGCGCCACCAGCACCTTGCGGATCTCCTTCTGCAACGTGCCCAATTGCAGTCCGATGCTGTCATTGGGCTGGGCATAATGCTTGGGCGCCAGCTCTTCCATCAGTTGAATAACGGTTTGTCCTTTTGCAAGCATGCCATCAGCTCCTTCAACCGGTTGATGTCCTCCAAGACCTTCAATCGCTTCAGGCGGGCCTCCTCCAGCTCCGAGCTTTCCATCGAACGGGCCACCCGCTCCAGCTTGGCGGTTTCCCGCCGCCATTTCTCCAGGAACACCGGCTCCGCCTGCTTCATCAGATACGGACCGAAGGCCAGCCAATCCGCCTCGCCCAGCACACCGAAACCCGCCAGCTCCCGCTCACGGTACAATTCCGCCTCCGCGGCGGCTCCGCCTTCAGTCTCATCCGCAGGGCATGCGGACAGAATCTCATATATTTTACCGTCTTCCTCCAAAATCTCCTCACCCAGCAGCAGCCACCCGTGCCGGCGAAGCCAGACGCGCACCTGCATCTCGCCTACATTGGGCTGCAGCAGCAGATGGCGTACGCCGGCCAGCTTGCCCTTCACACGGCCCGCCTCCAGAATCTCGGCGATCAGCGCTCCGCCCATTCCGGCGATGGTGACCGTATCCGCCTCCCCCGGCTCCAGCACATCCAGGCCGTTGCCCTGCCGCACCTCCACAACCGCGCCAAGACCCGCTGCGGCTATCTGGCGTTTGGCAGCTTCAAAAGGGCCTTTATTCAGCTCCCCAGCAATCCCACGGGCAATTCTGCCGCTTTGGGCAAGATGCGCCGGCAGCAGCGCATGGTCCGAGCCGATATCCGCCAGGCGGCAACCCGGCTTCACCTGGGCGGCAATAGCCCCCAGGCGTTTTGACAGAAGTATCATCTACATAACCCACTCTACCCATTTTTTTCGCAAAGCGAACAGCACACCGCCGCCGACGGCCAGCTTTGCGCCCAGCAGGAGCTGCAGGACGTCCTTATCCAGACCGGTCCATACAAACCCGTACAGCTCCCCTCCAAACCAGCACAGCACACCGGTCAGGAAAAATACGGCGGAAATCTGCTTATTCACATGGTGCAGCAGCCATGCAAGCCAGCACAGCACCAAGCTTAGGGGGACCCAGGAGAGTTCCACCCCGATCCAATCGATATCCGTTATATTGTGCCGCAAAACAAAGGCATAAATCAAGAGCAGCAGCAGCCACCCGGCAAAATGGAACACCGGGAATTTGGCGGCGATGCCCGTCAAAATCCAGATCATCCCGCATAAAGCCACCACAAACACCAGAGGCACCGTGCCTGCGTCCCGCAAATGGAGAAGATAGATGCCGCCCAAGAGCAAAATGCCCGATGCACCGCCGAAGCAAAGGCAGGAAACCAGAGGCTGCTTGACCCGCTGTGCGGCCCCTACCAGATACAGGGTTACTGCCAGCACAGCCAGAACCCCGGTTTGCATCCAGAACGAAAAAGATGTAAAATGAAGACCAATAAAGGAAATGATTCCCGTAATTGCAATAATCGACATCCATGCTTTCCAGTTGCTGTTACTGACCGCCTTTTGTGAGATGCCCAGTACCGACGGGCCTTCCACCTCACGCTCATCCATATACAAATTCATAAGGAAATCACAATAATGCTCTGGCAGCAGCTTGCTTCTCCGCCACTTGTCGATTTCCGCCACAATGATCTGAACCTTGTCCTGATCCATCTCCCGTCACCTCAGCCGATTCCTGATACAATCCTTACCTTATATCGGCTCCTGCAGGCATTTTTTTTACAAAGAAAGCCCCGCCGCTTCAGGCAGGGCTAACATACACGAAAGAATATTGGTTTCACACCGGGGACAATTCTACTCCAGGAAGTCCTTCAGGCGTTTGCTGCGGCTGGGATGGCGAAGCTTGCGGAGAGCCTTGGCTTCAATCTGGCGGATCCGTTCCCGGGTTACGCCAAAGACCTTGCCCACTTCCTCCAGCGTCCGGGTCCGTCCGTCATCCAGGCCGAAACGAAGGCGGAGCACATTCTCCTCACGTTCGGTCAGGGTGTCCAGCACATCCTCCAGCTGCTCCTTCAAGAGCTCGTAAGCGGCAGCGTCCGCCGGCGCCAGAGCCTCCTGATCCTCAATGAAATCCCCCAGATGGGAATCATCTTCCTCACCGATGGGCGTTTCCAGGGATACCGGCTCCTGGGCGATTTTCATAATCTCCCGGACCTTATCCGTGGACAGCTCCATCTCCTTGGCGATTTCCTCTGGAGTCGGCTCACGTCCCAGCTCCTGCAGAAGCTGGCGGGAGACACGGATCAGCTTGTTGATGGTCTCCACCATATGTACCGGTATCCGGATGGTTCTTGCCTGGTCGGCGATGGCCCGGGTAATCGCTTGGCGGATCCACCAGGTGGCGTAGGTGCTGAACTTGTACCCCTTGGTATGGTCAAACTTCTCCACGGCTTTGATCAAGCCCATGTTCCCTTCCTGAATGAGGTCCAGAAACAGCATACCGCGGCCGACATAACGTTTGGCAATGCTGACTACCAGCCGGAGATTGGCTTCCGCCAGCCGGCGCTTGGCTTCCTCGTCGCCGTTCTCGATCCGTTTGGCCAACCCTACCTCATCTTCTGCGGAGAGCAGTGGCACGCGGCCGATTTCCTTCAGATACATCCGGACAGGGTCATTGATCTTGATGCCCGGGGGAAGGGACAGGTCATCGTCGAAATTAAATTCATCATGCTCCTGATCGTCGTGGGACATTGCCGGCATATCGTCCTCTTCGGATTCATTGCCTACCTCTATGCCCAGTTCAGAGAGCTGCTCGAAGAATTCGTCTATTTGTTCCGGGTCCTGATCGAAGGGCGACAGGCGCTCCATAATGTCCTTATACGTAAGTGATGAGCGCTTTTTGCCCAGTTCAATCAGTTGTTCCTTCACCTGGTCCAAGGTTAGTTCTGACTCGAGCTCTGTGTGTTGATCGTTCGCCATTTCTCCTACTCCCTCCTCCCTAGAATCATTCGCGTCAATAACCTTTGAACGAGTTCAATTGCTTTTCTAGGGCCTGAATATCTTTTTTCACTCTTGCGATTTCTTGCGCAATCCCGCCCAGCCTGCGTGCCGCCTCCAGAGGGTCATGCATGCTTTCGGCTTCCAGGCGTTCTTTCTCTAATTGCTTCAGACGCGGATAAAGCTTCAGATAACCGATATAATCAGTAAGCGCCCGCAGCGCAGGCTGCGCGTCGGTCATGGATAACGACGCTGCCGCGCGTTCCAGCGTCTCGTCCTCCAGGCCCGCCATAAACTTGCTGATGTCCGGCTCATTGCCTTGCGCATAATAGGCATATAAATAAGCGGCAAGAGCCGCGTGAAGCTCTGTGGAAAACCCGTCCCCCAGCTCCTCCTGGACCTGCTGGGCCGCCTCCCGGTCATTAAGCATAGCCGCAAGAATCGAAATCTCCGCATGCTCATGGGCGGGAAGAACAGATACTTTATTCCTGTTGTTTCCATTATTCCTAATATTATTCCACGATTGTTCCGGATTATCCCCAGGCTCCCGTTTTTTCAACAGATCCTGGCGGTATCCGTTCATCTGCTGGGTCAGATTGTCCGCTGCATAGGGGAATTCCGACGCCAGCTCCTGGATGTAGTGCTCACGCTGGTAAGGGGCATCCAGCTCCGCTACCAGCTTCAGGGCGGACTCTATGTATCGGAAACGTCCGTCCACATCCGTCAGATTGAAGTTTTTGCGGATGTATTGAAGCTTGAACTTGGTGGAGGTCAGCGCTCCTTCAATAATCTCCCGGCGGAAGCGCTCCCCGCCAAACTGGGTAATGAATTCGTCCGGGTCCTGCCCACCGGGCAGCCAGGCCACCTTCACGTGAAAACCTTCCTTCTCCAAAAGCTCAATGCTCTTGAAGGCCGCATTCTGTCCGGCCGGGTCTCCGTCATAACAAAGCAAGGCTTCATCGGCATTCCGGCGCAGCAGCAGGGCATGTTCACGGGTCAGGGCCGTTCCCATGGACGCCACACCGTTCTGGATACCCGCCTCCCATACCTTGATGGCATCCACATATCCCTCCAGCAGCACCACCGTGCGGGACTTGCGGATTTGGGGCCGGGCCTGGTGGAAATTGTACAAATTGCGGCTTTTATTGAAGAGCGGGGATTCCGGACTGTTCATGTACTTAGGCTGAATGTCCCCCATCGCCCGTCCGCCGAAGGCGATAATCCGCCCCTTCTGGTCATGGATGGGAAACATAATCCGGTCACGGAATTTGTCATAATAGCCCGAACCCTCACGGTGCGAAAGAAGGCCGCCCTTCTCCATCAGTGCCAGGTCGAAGCCGCGTTTCCCGAGAATCTCCGCCAGCTTGTCCCGCATATTGGGCGAGTAGCCCAGCTGGAAGGTCTCTATGATCCGGTCATTCATTCCCCGGCTCCGCAAGTAATCCAATGCGGGCCTGCCCTGCTCCGTATTCAGCATGATGTAATTATAGAACTTCGCTGTGAACTCATAGGCGTCATATAGTGCCTTGGCTTCCGCCTGCTCCTTGGTCTGCTCCGGCGTTACCGGAGCCCAATCCACCGGAATATGCGCTTCCTCCGCCATCTGACGGACCGCTTCGCCAAAGCTCAAACCCTCCACTCCCATGATGAAATGGATGGCATTGCCTCCCGCGTGGCAACCGAAGCAGTGATAAATCTGCTTCTCCGGCGTGACGGTAAAGGACGGGGATTTCTCCGAATGGAACGGGCACAGACCCTTGAGATAATGGCCCTGCTTCGACAAATGCACATGACGGCCTACTACATCCACAATATCGTAAGCCTTCAGAACAGCCTCGATCACCTCATCGGGGATACGTCGGTTCAAAGCATAACCACCTTCATTCCAATTGACAAGTATAACTTATTCGCGCTCCCCGTTAATTTTCCTGCAAGGATTGCAAAAGTTTTGTCAAAGAATGTAGAAATCGTTCCCGGTCTTCTGCGGTAAAAGGCTTAGGTCCTTTGCCGTAATGCCCGTTTCTGCGCTGTTTGGCGTGTTCATGCCGGGTTTCCAGCAGAAAATCTATGTTGCCGTTGGTGTATTCCTGCCCCCGGTTGGACAGCACATACGCGCGTTTCGCCAAGCCGATCGTCGCCAACCCAAAATCCTGTGTCACCAGAATGTTGCCCGGAGCCAGATGATTGGCAATATACAAATCTGCCGACTGATCAGACCGGTCTACCTGCACAACAGTTACGCCGGGCTCCTCCGTGAGCCGGTGATCCAGGGACGCCACCATCAGCACTTGCGCGTGAAACTGGCGGGCTGCCTTGATAATCTCCGGTTTGACGGGGCATGCGTCGGCGTCAACAATAATGGCAAGCGGCTTCGTCAATTCTCTCACCGCCCTTGTTACGGATTGGCAATACTTCCGTAATATTATATACGATGGGGAAATAAAAAATCCTGCCTATTCCGCAAAAAAAGCTTGACTAACGGAGCGGAATTTGTTCCATGATGATTCCCGCCGTTTCCTCCACCGCTTTATTGGACACGTCAATCACCAAACAGCCCAGCTTCTTCATAATCGTCTGGGCATGGGCCAACTCCTCGTTTATCCGCTGCACCTTGGCATAAATCGCCTCTTCCCCCAACCCCAGCGCCTTCAGCCGCTCCTTGCGGATTTCGTTGAGCTTGTCGGGGTTAATAGTCAGGCCGATAATTTTGGCGGGATTCACGGTAAACAGCTCCCGGGGCGGAACCAGCTCCGGCACCAGGGGAACGTTGGCGACCTTATAGCTTTTGTGGGCCAAAAACATGGACAAGGGAGTTTTGGAGGTGCGGGATACTCCGGCCAGCACAATATCCGCCTTGATGACGCCGGTGGCATCTCTTCCGTCATCATACCGGACAGCGAATTCCACTGCCTCCACCTTGCGGAAATAATGCTCATCCAGCTTATGGATGATTCCCGGCTCGTGGCGGGAGCGCTGGTTGAGCGCTTTTTCCAGGCTGGCGATAATCGGCCCCAACAGATCGATGCAGATGACCTGATTTTCGGTGGCCCGTTCCAAGAGGTAATCCCGGAGCTGGGGAATCACCAAGGTGAACACGATTACGCCTCCGCAGGCAGCCGCATCCTTGATAATCCGGTCAATGCCTTCGGTTGTATGTATGAAGGGTCTGCGCTTTAATTCAATGGCTGCCGGCAAAAATTGGACAATCGCCGCTCGGACGACGGATTCTCCCGTTTCCCCCGCCGAGTCTGACACCACGTACACATACTGGATCTTTTTCCTGTCGGGCAATGGAAATCACCCTTCCTTTCCACATTCATCCTTTTTTTCAGCCAAAAAAGGCTCCTGTTCCTGCGTCTGCCAGCAAGCTGCCAAGCACAGGAATAAGAGCCCGTTGTCTCACGGTTCCACCCTTATTTTGAAGAAAAAGCGGCATCGGCCAAGATCGTAACAAATTCCCGGTTTCCTGTCAAACTCCTTTATTCCATCCCGTACTTCTCCATTTGGTCAAGGAAGCTCCGGGATTTCCATTTGGTTTCCATGTACATGTCCATCATGCCGCGCATACATCGCTTTAATTGAGCCTGAGTTACGGGTTTGACGTCAATCTCCCCCAACCGCCGCAAATCCATGGTACGGAACAGACGGAGCAGCTTCAATGTTCCCGCTCCCAGCACAATTCCCTGGGGATCCTTAAGTCTACAGCGCGGACAAAGAATGCCTCCCGCCGCAATGCTCAACGCCATTTCCCCTTCCTTGCTGCCGCAGGATACACATTGGTCCAGCTCCGGCATGTAACCGGACAGGACCAGCATATGCATTTCCATAATGTGGGCAATGATATGGGGCGGCTTGTCTCCGGCAATTCCCTTCAAGGCGGCCAGCAGCTGTTCAAAAAGCGGTGCATTGGGCTCCATTTCTCCGGTGAGCTTCTCCACCATTTCTACTATATATGCCGCATAAGCCCCTTTCATGAGATCTTCCCGCAGCTTATGGAAGGAGTCCGTTATTTCCGCAGCATTCAATGTTCCCATGTGGGCGTTTTTGTAGATCACAAATTCCCCGTATGTAAAAAGCTGCGTGACGGCCCCGTGGCGGCTTTTCAGCTTTTTGGCCCCCCTGACCATCACGCTCATTTTCCCCGCTTCGCGGGTGTATACGGATATGATTTTATGCCCTTCCCCGTAGTCCATGCTCCGGGTGACAATTCCTTCAACCTTATACAGCATGGGCATCTACTCCTCACGAGCTGTCAGGAAACATTCGCGACAGTCTCTAACGCTTGGCTGCCCGTCTTAGACCACCGCTTCTCCCTCTTCCTGCTCCTGCAGCTCCTCTGTCGGCGCCGCGGTTTCCTCAGGTGTCAGGCTCTCCTTGTACAGCAGGTACGCATTCACATCTCCCGTTTTCGAAAAATAGTTCCACGAGAAGTCTCTCATCTGTACCATCCTCTCCTACCGTCTGTGAATTGCCCACAGTTGTAGGATTGGAGAAAAGCGGTGAGTCTATCCGAAGCAAGTATTGGGTATTCGAATCCCCCCTTCCCCCTTTGGCCAAAGGGGGAGACTTGGGCGCTGCCGCCCCAAGACCCTGGCAAGGGTTGCGCAGTGTCGGTGGTGGGCCGTCTTCGAAGGGGGTTTGGGAGGGAGGAGCGCTTCCGTTCCCGTTTGGTAAGGTTTGCCCGCCCATGGGTTGGGGCGGGCAAACCTTACTTGGGCGGGAACACGCTGGAAGTTGGCGTTCTTCCGCGGCGTTTTGCCCGTGGGGGGTGCAGCGGCAGGCGGGTGGGAGGGGCGGTGGAGGAGGGAGCCGCCTCACGCTGCCGCGTGACGCTCAGGGGTTTAGACCCTTAAAACCCTAAAACCCCAAAACCTTAAAATTCAAACCCTTTTCGCTCACATCGCTTTGCTGGTTCGCTCTCCGGCTGCTCCCCGCTCCGCTCTTGGCCGGACCTCAAACCCCTTAAACCCTAAACCCCAAACCCTAAACCCTAAACCCCAAACCCACAAACCCACAAACCTTAAACCTTTCGATCACATCGCTTTGCTGGTTCGCTCTCCCGCCTTCGCTAACGGCGGTGAGAGCCTCTATTTGCCCCCAAAACTAGGGGTTGCGAAACCTAACGGAAGCAGGAGCCTTTATTGGGCCAATAATGGGCTTGCGACGCGGCTTTCGGCCCATATAACGGCTGTGGCCGCCGTTAGATTTTCTCAAGCGGCATTTTCGCCTAAATAAAGGCTCTCACCGCCGTTAGATGCGGCCGATAGCCTCACGTCCATCACCAGCAACGAAAAGCCGGGGACAGACGTCGCCCGTCGCCCGCTGCTCCCCTGTTCCGCCCGGTCCCCCGCTTCCGCCCTGCGGCCTCTCCACTGCTTCGGCTCTGGCCGGTCGCTTTAGCTCATATCGCCACCACTGCTTGGGCTCTGGCCGGTCGCTTTCGCGCTTACCGACATCACCGTCTGTCCTTTGGCCAATCCGGCCAAAGCCGCCGCTTCGGTTACTCTTTAATCACAGGGTACCAAAGCTCATACGTATAATTTTCTTTGGGGAAATCATAATCAAAATACACTTCCACATCCGGAATGGAGTTATCCGCACGCCTGTAGCCGGAGGAGGGAAACCATTCCTGCCATACACGGTTTACCAGCTCCATCAATCCCCCTTCGGCCTCGAAGATGGCCCAGGTCGCCTCCGGGATTTTGATGGTCTCCAGATCCCCAACATTGTCATTGACCGTTGAGACGGCGATGTAATAATTGAACTGGTGCCCCCCATCGAAATCGGCGCACAACCCCATCATCCCCTCTGGTTTACCGCCGGATTGGGCAATGATTTTGTTGTACGTTTCCCGGGGAAGCTCCCCCCAAAAAGCAGGAACCCGATTTTCCACTGCATTCGTTTGGAATGACTTCTTTACCCCTGCAACCTTAAACGCCGGCTTCTTTTCAATCCTGCACTTCATATTAATCTCTCCCTTAATAGTAATTTGGAAGGAGATTCGCGGATAGGCAGCAATAAAGATGTTCCGGCTTCTTGCATATTGGGGGGACGCTTTATGTTGATTTTGAAAAGCACGGTTAAATGCTGTTGGCGAAGAATAGCCGTATTTCATGCCAATGTCGATGATTTTCTCATTGCTGGTCTGCAGCTCCAGAGCCGCCAGCGAAAGACGCCGGCGCCTGATGTATTCGTTGAGCGTAATTCCGGCCACAATGCTGAACATGCCTGACAAATCATTACGGCTGCAAAACGCCAGCTTAGCCGCTTGATCCAGATCCATGTCCTGATCCAGATGCATCTCAATATAATCAATGGCCCGATTCAACCGAATGCTCCAATCCACTCCTCTCACCTCCTGATTACAATTTTAGGAAAGTGAGGATGGAATGTCCTCTCCTCTGCCACTTAAAAAAGAGAGGATTCAGGTGTATCCGTTCGCTGGCTTTAATCGTGCCGGAAGCCCAAATCCTTCAGCACCCGGTCCTGGTTGCGCCAATCCTTTTTCACCTTGACCCAAAGCTCCAGGAAGCATTTGTTGCCCAGCAGCTTCTCGATATCCAAACGGGCCAGCTTGCCGATTTCCTTCAACAAAGCGCCGTTTTTGCCGATGATGATGCCCTTCTGGGAGTCCCGTTCCACGAAGATAACCGCGGAGATATGAACCAGTCCGTTGTCCTGCACCTTCATATCCTCAATGGTGACGGCGATGGAGTGAGGGATTTCCTCACGGGTCAGGTTGAGAATTTTTTCCCGTACCAGCTCGGCGCACACGAACTGCTCCGGATGATCGGTAACCTGGTCTGCGGGGTAATACATCGGCCCTTCATCCAGATAACGCGTTGCCTGCTCCAACAGGATGTTGACGCTGGTGCCCTGTTTGGCGGAAATCGGCACGATTTCGGTAAAGGGATAAAGATCCTTGTACTGCACGATAATGGGCAGCAGTTCTTCGGGCTGCACCTTGTCGATTTTGTTCATCACGAGGATAACGGGGGTTTTGACCTGCTTCAGCCGTTCGATAATGTACCGGTCTCCGCCGCCCAATCCTTCGCTTACATCCACCAGGAAAAGAATGGCGTCCACCTCATTTAAGGTGCCCTCCGCGACCTGCATCATATAGTTGCCCAGCTTGGACTGGGGCTTGTGGATACCCGGCGTGTCCAGGAACACGATCTGGGCAGTGTCGGTGGTATACACACCGTGAATTTTGTTGCGGGTAGTTTGAGGTTTGTCCGACATGATGGCAACCTTCTGTCCCACCACCCGGTTCAGCAGGGTGGATTTGCCCACGTTGGGGCGCCCGATAATAGCGACAAACCCGGATTTAAAGCCTTTTGGCATATATTTGATTCCTCTCATGGTGAAATTTCGGTGTATGGTGTAACAGGTAAAACAGCTTTCTTACTCGGCTTCCTTAAAGTCGCGGGAGGTGAAGGCACCTGGCAGCAGCGCGGCCACGGTGGTCTCCTGGATGTCACCCTTCAAATTGGTGAGATATACGGGCATATCCGGCCCGCACAGCTCACTCATCACTTGGCGGCAAATGCCGCAGGGGGACACCGGGTCCTCCGTATCCGCAATGACGGCTATAGCCTTGAAGCTGCGCGGGGCATGCCCGTCGGCCACCGCCCGGAAAACCGCCGTGCGTTCCGCACAGTTGGTGGGACCATATGCGGCATTTTCGATGTTGCAGCCATGATGAATATGTCCGTCTGCATCCAGCAGTGCCGCCCCCACCCCAAAGTGTGAATATGGAACGTATGCTTTTTTGCGGGCCGCCGCCGCTTCTTCAATAAGCTTGTGCACAAACTCAGGAACTGCCATATCTTCATCCCTCCGTCATTGGTTTATTGCTTATCAGCTATCCGAAATGCAAATCTGCAGTTATTTTCTCCCGGAATCTCCGTTTTGTCCATTCATCCTGCAAATCTGCAGTTATTTTCGTTCTTATGGCCTACAACAAGGGTTTTTGCGGAAAATAACTGCACTTTTGCAGGATAGGCAGCTCCAGCCGCGCCGTATCGGTTACCGGACTGCACTTATGCATTTGGGGCGCCACGCACCATCCTATCCCCCGAGAAAAAAGGCCAGCACCGTCAGCACCGCTCCCAGCAGCCCGCCTGCCAGAATTCCGGCCAGGGAGCGCCCCTGTTTTTCATAAAGCATCACCAGGAACATGCCGCACATCACCAGGGCCAGCAATCCCACCAGGGTGTCCCCGCTTTTGAGGGTAATCAGGGTGCCCAGGGATACCGCCAGGGCCATCCACAGGCTGGGCTTCAGCTGCCCGCTGGCCCGGAAGCGGGTGCGCACCACGATCACCGCCAAGGCTACCAGTGCCAGATACAGCCAGACGGAGCCGATGGACAGCGGCACATCGGGATGTTCCCGGTGCCGCACCCACCGCTCCACCGGGGAGTAGAATACCGCCACTCCCACAGCGGCGGCAAAAACCGCCGTCACCAGCACCGCGGCGGCTGCCACATCCTTGGCAATTTTGGCCAGGGGGTGCAGGTCGGGCATGGCGAGATCGACGGTTTTTTCGATTCCGGTATTAATCAGCTCAGTCACAATAACAAGAGTGATAGCCAACAGCAGCAGCAGCACATCGGTCCGCGGCAGCCGGAAAAACAAGGCCGACACCAGCACGGCAAAGGACGCAAAAAAGTGGAACTTCATATTGGGCTGCGTCGACAGGGCGTACTGGATGCCCTCGTAGGCATGGCGCATGCTTTTTAACCAGCGGACCAAAGGATTCAACGGGTGATCCCTGCCTTCGCCAGAATCTCTTCCTGCTTTCCGAACATGATTTTTTCGTCTTCCTCGGTCATATGGTCATAGCCGATCAGATGCAGGAAACCGTGGACAAACAAAAAGCCGATTTCCCGCTCTGCCGAATGCCCATACTCCTCCGCCTGGGCCAACGCTTTCGGAATGGAGATAACAATGTCACCCAGGGGTTCGGCCAGCAGATTCTCCGGCTCCTCCTCAAACTCCTCCAGCGTCTCCTCCCCGCCGTCGAGAAGCCCCAGCTCCGACATTTCCTGCAGCTGCTCCAGCTCTACATCCTCGAGGTTCTCATCGTCATAATAGATGGGAAGCTCATCCTCTGTGGATTCGGTCATGGCGAAGGACAGCACGTCCGTAGCCTTGTCGATGCCCCGGTAATCCTTATTCAGCTGGCGGATGGTTTCATCGTCCACAAAGGACAGCGCCACCTCGCCGGAATCCACCTGCTCCAACTCCCCCGCCAACCGGAGCAGCTCCTTCAGCATATCCATTAAAGCAGGTGTAATCTCATAGGCTTCCTGATCATTGTTGCATTCCAGATATAGGTTCAAGGGTATCATCCTTTTTCTCTAAATGTTCTTTATGTTAGCCAGCCCTTAATGGGGGCTCCCCCAAAAGTAATCGGAATACGCTACAAAGCATCACGTCACTTTTGGGGGACTATTTGGAATGTCCGCCGGATACTCAATACGGGAGTGGAAAATGCCCAGCAGCGTTTCGTTCAGGGCCTTCGCTACCGTATCCAGCTCCTTCAAGGTCATATCGCACTCATTAAACTGGCCGTCATCCAGCCGGCTTTTGATGATTTTCTGGACCAGGGAATCGATCTGCTCCACCGTCGGGTTGCGCAAGGACCGCACGGCAGCCTCCACACTGTCGGCAATGCCCACAATCGCCGATTCCTTGGACTGGGCCTTAGGGCCGGGATAGCGGAAATCCTCCTCGCGGATTTTGGCCTTTCCTTCCTCATCCGCCTGCTGCATGGCTTTATGGTAAAAGTATTTCAGCAGGGTCGTACCGTGGTGCTGCTCGGCGATATCCCGGATCTGCTTGGGCATCTTATGCTCCTTCAGCATTTCCACCCCGTCCCGCGCATGGGCCACAATGATGGAGGTGCTTAAGGATGGCGCGATGCTGTCATGGGGATTCTCGATATTCTGCTGGTTCTCAATGAAATAGCTGGGCCGTTTGGTTTTGCCGATATCATGATAATACGAGCCTACCCGGCACAGCAGTCCGTCGGCCTTGACCGCCTCGGCTGCCGCTTCCGCCAGATTGCCCACCATAATGCTGTGATGGTAGGTGCCCGGTGTTTCCGTCAGCAGCTTCCGCAGAAGCGGGTGGTTCGGATTGGACAGCTCCACCAGCTTCAGGGGCGACAGAATGCCAAAGGCCGTTTCGAACACCGGCATCAGCCCGATAACGAAGATGGCCGTAATCAGGCCACCCGCAATGGTGAAGGCACTGGCAAAGGCGATATCCTTCACCGTATAATGGCTGTCCAGCAGGAACAGGATCAGCATCCCCACCAGTCCGAAGAGGGAAACAATCGTACCCGCCTTCAGAATGGAGGAGCGCTGGCTGGCCTTATGCAGGGAATAAACGGCTGCAAAACAGATCACAATGGACAAAAACCCGTACCGGAAATCAAACAGAAACTCCGGCTGGTTGTTGAAGATCACACTGGCGACGATACTGGTCAGAATGGAAACCACAAAAGCCAGACGGTCGTTCATCAACAGCACCAGCAGCATGGTTCCCAGAGATACCGGCGCCAGGAAGCCGATAAACGGATAATCCAGGGTTTGCCCCAGCGCAACCAGCTTCATGACCAGATAATTGACAAACATGATGGCACCCAGCATCAGAAGCTGCGCATTGTTGCGGCCTGCCAAAGAGCCTGTGTGCTCCAGGTATGCGTACAACCCCACCATAATCAGGGCGACCATAAGCCAAAGTCCGATTTGCGGCCAATGGGTTCCCTTATCCTTCAACAAATCCAGCTTGGCCAGACGCTGGTAGATCTCCTCGGATATCATATCCCCCTCGGCCACAATCACATTCCCCTTCTCAATCACAACCTGGGGAGTGGCTTCTCTGGCCTCTGCCTTGGCCTTATCCGTGGCATCCGCATCAAAGAAGGAATTTGGGGTGATAGAAAAGCGGGCGATCTCCTGGACCAGTTCCCGCTGTGTATTCTTCGTCAGGTTAGAGGAATTGACCAGCTCCGTTACCTTGGAGCGTGCTGTAGCCGCATCCAAAATTTGTTCGTTCATCAGCTTCTGAACGATTTCCAGGGTAACCGGCTGCATGGCGGCCAGATCCTCTTTGGACAGAAGAGGCAGCTTGTAATACGCCTCCTCGGGAATTTTGTAGATCTGCTCCTTCATTTTGGCGCCGGTTTCCTCCTGGAGCTTGGCGCCGTACAGGCTGTTGCGGCCCATGCCGCTTACGGTCTGCTGGATAAAATCGCTCATCACCGATGGAAACACATCCTTATACAGGCTGGTTTTGGTTTCCTGGGCTAAGCTGGAATTGGCATTGTTGGCGATCAGCTTCTCGTACAGCGCATCGATCAGCGTGTCATTGCGCAGGGAAATCATTTTGTAGACGGGCGTCACCTTGGCCGCCGCCTCGTCCCTGGCTTTTTGGGTTTCCTTCTCCAACGGGAACTGCTGGGGCGCCCGGATGGTGCTGCTTGCCGGGGTATTGGGCACGATATCATAGGTTTTGGGCACCAGCTTGTCGGCCAAAATCAGATACAAAAGCACCGCAAACAACGCGAACAGCAGGAAGCGCACGCTTCCCGCCTGCTTCCACCCTCCCGGGCGGCTGCTGAAATTCGCCTTGGCTTTCATACTGTTACGCATCATGAATAGTGTCATTCCCTTCCTTATCGAAGAAGTCCTTGAAGCAGGGCAAGGCCCGCTTCAAGGCTTCCGGAACATGACCCGACCCAGTTTTAGGGCGCGTTTTTTTCCGCATCCTCCGTGTAAGCGACGATGATCTTCTGCACCAGCGAGTGGCGCACTACATCCTGCTCGTCAAAATAGATAAACCCGATCTCCTCCACCTGCTTCAAAATCCGGTCCGCTTCCATCAGGCCGGACTTCTTGCCACGGGGAAGATCGATCTGGGTTACGTCCCCTGTTATTACCATCTTGGACCCGAAACCTAACCGGGTCAAGAACATTTTCATCTGCTCGGGAGTGGAGTTCTGGGCCTCATCCATAATGATGAACGAATCGTCCAGCGTCCGTCCCCGCATATACGCCAAGGGGGCAATTTCGATGGTTCCCCGCTCCAGGGACTTGGCCACCTGCTCGGGTCCGAGAACATCGTTTAACGCATCGTACAAGGGGCGCAGATAGGGGTCCACCTTCTCCTGAAGATCCCCGGGCAGGAAGCCCAGGTTTTCACCGGCCTCCACCGCAGGACGGGTCAGCACGATCCGCTTCACGGAGCCTTCCTTCAGAGCCACCACCGCCAGCACCACAGCCAGATAGGTTTTGCCTGTACCGGCAGGGCCGATGCCGAAGACGATGTCCCGTTTTTTGATCAGATTCACATACTTCTTCTGGCCGATGGTTTTGACACGGATGGGCTTGCCCCGGTGGGTCACCGTAATTTCACCCTTGAACAGCTCCAGAAGCTGATCGGCCATCATCTGCTTGGACAATTCCACCGCGTAGGAGACATCCCGCTCTGTCACGGCATAATTGTTGCGGACCAGAGCAAGCAGCACCTCGAACAGCTGCCGAAGGGACTCCAGCTCCTTCACCGGCCCTTGAATGGTAATCTCCGCCTCCCGGGAGAAAATCCGGGCGTTGGTTTCCTGCTCGATAATATGAAGAAATTTATCCTGGGGCCCGAACAGGGCCAATGCCTCTTGGGCATCCTTTACCTGAATTCTAATGGTGTCTTCCTGCTTGTTGTGTTCTGTCAAATGTCTCATTCTCCTTGGACGATAGCTAATTCTTCCGAAATGGTTTCCTCCACCTGGAAAAGCACATTCATATACACTTTACCATTGTCGGTCTTCTCTTGCAAAACATTGTAAGAAACGAACCGGGCATCCTTGCCGGCATGCATTAAAATATCCGCCTTGGCCCGTTCCATTCCTGCCGCCCTGGCCGCTTCAGGCCCTTGTGTCCCGCCGTCCACACGGGTTTCCAGAACCTTCTCCTTGATCCAGCCGAAGGGCAGGCTGTAGCTTTTCCACCCCAGCGCCGTACGGGCCTCCCGCTTGTCCGACGACGCATAATCCTCCTTGCCGTAGCCGGTGAGCTGGAGGGCCCGTCCACCCAGAACCAGATAGAAGCGGCTGAAGCTCTCTCCGGTGTACACCATATATTGCGGGGCAATGGGAATCTCCAGCTTGGATTCGTACCACACGATGCCGCGCACGCTGCCCTCCGCCGGCACCACCTGCCGGTTCACCTCGTCGCCGATGATCCCGGAGATGAGGATGTCCCCTTTTTTCACATAGCGGTTGGGCTCCACAACAGGTTTGCCCTTGGTGGAACGCACCTCGGTCACCACAGCACTTTTGGACGCCACCAGATGGCGAGGGCTTAAGAGCTCATGCTTTTCCGGCTTGGCGGCCTCCACCACCTTAATGACAATGCGGGTGCCCTGCCGTTCGATCCCGATCCAGGAGATATCCGGCAGCTCTCTGTGCAGGTCCCGGGCCATTTCGTCCATGGGCGGGAGCCGGAAGGTCCATTGGTACGGTTTGATGCCCTGGAGCTTGGCAGCCTGCAGAATTTCATAGGTGGGCACGGTGTCATTGCCCTCCACCTCCACCTGCCACACCAGGGAGGACAGCAGGTAGATGCCAATGAAGAAGCCGATAATCCCCACTGCAAAAAATTTCCGCCTCTCCAGGCGCCCCAGCATAAAGGGCACACCCTCCCGCTTTTCTACGTGAACCCGGCAGCCTGTCTCCTTCAGAAGCGGCCGCATTCGAAAAAAATCCTTCAACACCAGATTAGCGGTGGCCGTCCGGGGGCCAGTGAGGCGGATATCCCAGATCTGGAATTCCAACCCTGCCGCTTTGTTCAGGAAGAGCTCAATCTCCCCTCCTCTGATGGTAACCCTCACATAACCGCGAAGCTTTCGGATAAAAAGCGGCTGCATGTCTCACACAACTCCTTACGTTTAGGGAATGTATTCCAACCCGCGGATGATGCCCTCCACCAGCACTTCCTCCGCCATAATGGTCCGGATGCTCAAGTTGCTCCCGGTGATTTCCACCTTTCCCCGGGACAGGGCCAACAGCAGGCGATCTTCGGAAAAATGAAGCACACCCCGGTGATTCTCGATTAGCAGTCTGAGATTACCGATCATGGTCAAGCGGGGTATATCCTGGGCGATATCCTCCGGAATATCCAGGATTCCGGCGGTCCATTGATCAAGCTTTTTGCGGATGCGGCGCATGGGCGTGGTTCTCCCTCCTAAGCTGGTGCAGCTGTCTCGTAAACACAATCGTATCGTTACAGCCTATGCGCGGTCCCGCGGGATTATGAAGCCCGGGGCCTGTCCGGGCAATCTATCGGCGAAGGTGTTTTTCAAGGAGGGGAGGCTGGCGGTTCACAATGGTTGGAATGCAAAACGCTCACCAGTGGGATGGGAAGTGGCCGCAATGCAGAAGAACGGAGTTGTGGAGGTGGCGTATTGAATTATGAAGAGTGGAGTTGTGGCGGTGGGGAGAGCGACAGTGTGAGTGACGGTAGAGAGTGACGGTGGGGAGTCATGGAGGGTGCCCGTGGGCAGTGGCGGAGGTATAAAGCCTAACGGACTATGGTTCCGCTATATGGCGGAAAATCGGTATTTCCCGACGCAAACGGACAGAGAATCCGCTATTTGGCCAACAACAGGCTTTTTCCTAGCCCGCTTGGTCAAATAAAGGCTCCTCTGTCCGATAAGTCTGCAAAAAAGCAAATATGGGCAAAATAGCGGAACGTGTGTCCGTAACGCCCGCCCTGGCTCCAGAACGCGGGTAGGCAGAGCTGCCGGATACTGCCAGCCCGAAACAGGCTGCGGCAGCGCTCCTAGGCGCGCGAGATCTCACCAGTTGGCAGCAGGCAGCCGCAAAAGCCTTACACCCAGCCGAACAGCCTTGCCGCTGTGGCGGTGAGGAACGTGACCCCGATGGCAATAGCCAGGGGAAGCGCGGCGGACACGAAGGTCCATTTTTTGCTCTTGGTTTCTTTGTAAATATTGTACAGCGTGGTGCCGCACGGGTAGTGGAGCAGGGAAAACAGCATCATATTCAGCGCCGTCAGCCAGGTCCAGCCATGCTGCAGCAGAATGTCCTTGATATTGCCGATGCCGTCGGCATCCACCATAGCCCCCGAGGAGAGATACCCCATCAGCAGAATGGGAATCACCACTTCATTGGCGGGCAAGCCCAGAATGAAGGCCATTACAATGAAGCCGTCCATTCCCAGCAGCTGGGCAAAAGGGTCAAAAAACGCCGCCATATGGTCCAACACGCTGGTTCCGCCCACGAACACATTGCCAAGAATCCAGGTGATGACACCTGCAGGTGCTGCCACCACCAAAGCGCGGGTCAGCACGTTCAGGGATTTGTCCCGAGAGCTCAGCAGGATGGTTTTCCAAATTTGCGGCCTGCGGTAAGGCGGCAGCTCCAGCGTGTAGTGGGAGGGCACACCCTTCAGCGCTGTTTTGGACAAGGCCCACGACACGGTCAGCGTAATGGCGATGCCGAACAGCACCATGCCCATCACCACCATCGCGGTGGCCAGGGATTGCAGCCCGCTTGCCGCCCCCGCCGCCATAAATAAGGAGGACAGCAGGATCAGCGTCGGCCAACGCCCGTTACAGGGCACAAAATTATTGGTCAGAATAGCCAGCATCCGCTCCCGGGGCGATTCGATAATCCGGGTGGACATAATTGCCGCTGCGTTGCAGCCGAAGCCCATGGACATGGTCAGGGCCTGCTTGCCGTGACCGCCGGATTTTTTGAAGAGACGGTCCATGTTGAAGGCCACCCGGGGCAAATATCCGAAGTTCTCCAACAGGGCGAACACCGGGAAGAAAATAGCCATCGGAGGAAGCATCACGCTGACCACCCAGGAGGAACCGCGGAAGAAGCCCAATACTAAGAGACCATGCAGCCATTCAGGTGCATGCACCGCCTGGAAGCCCCGGGTCAGATACCCTTCGATCCAACCGAAGAAATCCGCCAGAAGCCCGGAGGGAACATTGGCCCCGGCAATAGTGATCCAGAACACCAGGCCCAGCATGGCGAACATGATGGGATAACCCCAGAGCTTGGAGGTGACGATCCGGTCCAGCTTATAGGTGCTTTGCAGCTTTTTCTTATCCTCGTAGCGGACCGTCTCACCAACCAGCTCTTTGGTGGTCCGGTAGATATCGCTGACGATGGCGTCCCGGACAGGCTCCCCGCCAGAGACGGACCGGGCCAGCTTAACAAGACCGTCCAGCGGGTCAGGCGAGGTTATGGCATGCGGATCGGCCATGGTTGACATCTCCTTTGCGCGGGACAAACTCTCCGCCTTTCATTTTTTGCCGAAGTGTTTCGAGAAGTCCTGTGTCCTCATCCAGCAGCCGCAGGGCCAGCCATCTGGAGGAAAACCGCAGCCCCAGGGTATCCCGTACAACAGGCTCCAGCACCGCCAGCTTGCGCTCCAGCTCCTCCTGATACCTTACTCGGACCGGCTCCGGGACAATCTCACCTGTGGCCACCGACGCCACCATGGACAGAAGTCCGGATATGCCGATTTTGTTGCGGGCGGAAATGGCCGCTACCGGGACGCCCAGCTTGCGGCTGAGCAGCGCCGTATCCACATGGATGCCGAGACGCTTGGCTTCGTCGATGAGATTGATACAGACCACCACCCGGTTGGTCATTTCCAGCACCTGCAGCGCCAGATTCATGTTCCGTTCCAGCGAAGTGGCGTCCAGTACCACAATGGTCACATCGGGTTCCTCGAATACAATGAAGTCCCTGGTGACCTCCTCGTCCTTGGAGTTGGAGAACAACGAATAAGTGCCGGGCAGATCAATCATGCGGAATTCATGCCCATTGTGGGTAAAATCCCCTTGAGCCAGATCAACGGTTTTGCCCGCCCAGTTGCCAGTATGCTGCCGGAGGCCCGTAAGCAGGTTGAATAAGGTGCTTTTGCCTGTATTGGGATTGCCGGCCAATGCCACAGTGTAAACCGCCATTATTCCCCACCTCCCATAATGGTTCCGTAAATCAGCGAGCTTTCTTCTTTCCGGAGGGCGATTGTGGTGTTGTTGACACGGAAGGCGATAGGATCGCCCAATGGGCTTCTCTGCAGCACCTCCACCTCATTTTCGGGGACGAATCCCAAATCGAGAAGTCTTCTGCGCATTACGCCCTGAACCTCTATCCGCGTCAAAAGCAGGATGCTGCCCGTTTTTGCCTCTGACAGTGGTATGTTTGTTGTTGTCATGCCAATTCCTCACTTTCCGCTGGGACAAAGAGTTTGCCTCGTGCAACATTTATGATAAAAAAAACCGGACTTGAAATTGGTATTTGCATACACGGCCTAAAAAAGGCTACCAGCAGTATATGATCTACCCCGATTATATGCCACACTTTTGTTTTCCGCAACTAAAAAACTTGCCTATGCGCAATATTTGAATAACTTTTATAATCTAGGCTTGTCTACAAATTAAATGAAAGCGGTGCCACTAAAAAGCCCTTGGCAGTGTGCGCCAAAACCGCAAAAACCACTGGACAGAACAAGGTACTTCGGCGTATGCTTGTGCTGTGAAAAAAATAACAACATACAAGATCTTCGGGGTGAGGTGAAATTCCTGACCGGCGGTAAAGGCTCCTTCAAAGCCCAAGCCCGCGACTCCCGGCGGTTCGGCAGACGGACCACGGGACTGATCTGGTGCAATTCCAGAGCCGACGGTAAAGTCCGGATGGAAGAGGATCAAAGAGAAACACGCTTGGCGAAGCTTGAGCCGGCCCTTATTAAGGGATGGACTCTTGACGTATGCGCGGTTCAGCCCACCCCCTTTTGGCCTGTCTCAGGCAAACGGGGGTTTTTTGATCTTGTTTCGGAGTATGAAACACCTTCTAAGGATTTTGGAAAAGGAGCTTACAATGAGCACTGTTTTTGCTTCTCTGTCAGGCAAATCCTTCCGCGGCGGCTTCTGGCTGGTATTGCTGGGAGCGGCGCTGTGGGGCGTGGATCCGCTGTTCCGGATCATTCTGCTGAAGTCTATGACCTCCTCCCAGATTGTGCTGCTGGAGCATGCCGTATTGTTCCTGGCGGCCGCACCGGTGCTGTGGAAGCGCCGTTCGGAGCTCCGGGCCCTCCGGCTCCGGCATATAGGGGCCCTGCTGGTGGTTTCCTGGGGCGGTTCGGCTGTAGCCACGATTCTGTTCACCAAGGCTCTGGTCTCCGGCGATCTGAACATGGTACTGCTGCTGCAGAAGCTGCAGCCGCTGTTCGCCATCGGCTTGGCTGCGGTAGTTCTGAAGGAACGCCTTCCGCGGAACTTCGGATTCCTGCTCTTGGTGGCACTGGTGGGCACCTATCTGCTTACCTTTGGCTGGACGCTGCCCCTTGGGCACACCGGTACCTTCATCGGCTGGAGCAGCCTGATGGCCTTGGGCGCCGCCGCTTTATGGGGAGGCTCCACCGTAATGGGCCGGTATCTGCTGGGGACACTGCAATATGAAACGGTCACCTCCCTGCGCTTCGTTATGGCACTGCCCCTCCTGTTTGTTATTGCCCAGGTTGAAGCGCAGCCTTGGCAACTGAACAACGGCTACGGCGGCTGGGGACTGGTAGCGCTGAATCTGCTCCTGCAGGCCCTGCTGCCCGGATTACTCAGCATGCTGCTGTATTACAAGGGTCTGGAGACCACCAAGGCCTCCTATGCCACTCTGGCCGAGCTCAGTTTCCCCATGACTGGCGTATTGATCAACTGGGTGGTCTACAGCCAGGTAATTACGCCCGCCCAGCTGCTGGGCTTCATCCTGATTTGGGTGACGCTGTTCATCATATCCAATCAGCGGAACCAGTTGGAGCTGCCGGCCAAGGTGCAAACCAAAGCCGCCTAAACCTTTAGCGCTTCTTCTCTGGTGCAAAACAAAAAACCGGGCCTGCGCCTTGCGGCGGCAGCTGCCCGGTTTTTTATTTTACAGTTCCTTGTCTTGCCATCATGTCTCTTATGGAATCATCCCGTTATCTGCCGTAAGGCCGTTTCGATCTGGGCGCACCCAGAATTTCCGACCACACCACTGCTTTGGCAAGATCCTCACCCTCCGGCGTCCATCCATCCGCTGTTTTGGCAATTGTTGTTTCCCTGACGCCGATCTTGCGGGAATCGGATTGGGGAATCAGACGGGTGCCTGCCGTGCTGCCTGCTCCTGTTGACTGGAAGGGGCTGCTCCGTTTGGAAGCAGGTTTTTGCTGTCCAGCACCCGAAGCCGCGAAGGCTCTCCGGGAGGATTCTTCTTCCTCCCGCTGGGCTTTACGCTCAGCCTCGGCGCGTTCCTCCCGGCGCCATTCCACCTGCTCGCGTTCCAACTCCTCCTGCCGCCTTTTCAGCTCATGATCCGCTTCCCACGGATTAGGCGCCGCTTTGCGGACAGTCTTCTTCATCTCGCCCGGCCCGCCGCCGAAGGTCGGCATCCGGTTTAACGGTCTAGGCTGCCCAGGTTTCTTCTGCTGGGGACCAGCCGGAGTGCTGAACTTTTTGAACAAGGAGAAAAGCCCTGCCAGCACGACAATTAGAAACGGCAGATTGCCTGCAAGAGTTGACAAAAAGTCCATGTCCCCACCTCACTTCCCAGCCTCATCTTACTCCTTCTCCGGCTTGGAGGAATCATTGACCTTGCCAATGGAACTCCTCATCTGGGTATCTGCATCCAGGTTCTTCAGGTTCATGTAATCCATAACACCCAGTTTACCGCTTTTTAGGGCATCCGCCATGGCAAGGGGCACCTGGGACTCGGATTCCACCACCCGGGCCCGCATTTCCACAACCTTAGCCCGCATCTCCTGCTCCTGGGCCACCGCCATAGCCCGGCGTTCTTCTGCTTTAGCCTGGGCAATTTGCTTATCTGCTTCCGCCTGCTCCGTTTGCAACTGCGCACCGATATTCTTGCCGATATCCACGTCCGCAATATCGATGGACAGAATTTCAAAGGCCGTTCCAGCATCCAGACCCTTGCCCAATACGGTTCTCGAGATCATATCGGGATTTTCCAGAACATCCTTATGGGAATTGGAGGAGCCGACAGTTGTTACAATCCCTTCGCCGACACGGGCGATAATGGTTTCCTCGCCGGCGCCGCCCACCAGACGGTCGATGTTGGCGCGCACCGTTACCCGTGCCTTTACTTTTACTTCAATGCCATCCTTTGCGACAGCAGCCACAATCGGGGTTTCAATAACCCGGGGGTTAACGCTCATCTGTACTGCCTGGAGCACGTCCCGGCCTGCCAGGTCGATGGCTGCCGCCCGTTCGAAGCCAAGGGGAATATCGGCCCGCTGGGCCGCAATCAGGGCGTTGACTACCCGATCCACGTTACCGCCCGCCAGATAATGGCTTTCCAACTGGTTAATGTTCAGTCCCAAACCTGCCTTGTTGGCTTTAATCTGGGGATTGACGATCCGGCTGGGGGTAACCCGCCGCAGACGCATGGCGACCAGGGTGAAAATCCCCACCCGGACTCCCGACGCCAGCGCCGAAATCCACAGCATAAAGGGGAAAAAGCTGAAAAACACGGAAAGCACGATAATGGCCAGTGCAATGACCACAACACTCATTACCATTGGATCCAGACCCATAAGGTAAAGCCTCCTAAATTGTATGTTTTTTGAGAATGCTCTGTACGACGTTTTTTCATTCGGGGGACTCTACTCTTCCTTCCCGCTGACCACAATACGCCCGCCTTCCACCAGAACCACCTTCACCAATTGGCCCTGTTGGATGAATTCTCCGGCGGTAACCACATCCACCCGTTCGCCGTCAAAAACAGCTGTTCCTGCTGGGCGAAGCGAAGTCATAGCCTTGCCTGTTTTGCCAAGAAGATATTCCTTCACGGGCTGGGATACATACCCGAGCTCCGTCTTCAGCTCATCCTTCAGGATAAACTTGTTCCAGATCCCCCGTTTGCGGAAGGCGTAAATGACAAAGCCCGCCAGCACCATAGCCAGAATAAAGCCGATTCCCAGCGAAAGAGCTGCTGCAGACGAATCATACGCGGCCATAATCACCCCGCTCATCAGACAGATGATGCCAATGATGGCCCATATTCCGAAGCCTGGGACGAATATCTCGATCACCAGCAGGATGATCCCGATGATAAACAGCACCACATCCTCCACCCCCGCAAAGCCTGCCACATATTGGCCGAAAAAGTACAATACAAAGCTGGCTGCGCCGATAAAGCCAGGAATGCCAAAGCCCGGTACAAACAGCTCAATGGCAATTCCCGCCAGCCCCAGGATAAACAGGACGGTGGTCACAACAGGATTAAGAAGAAAACGCGCCAAATTTTCCGAGAAGGAGGGATTAAACACCTCCACTTGAGCGCCTTCCAGTCCCAGTGCCTTCAGCACCTCTTCCTGGCTGCCGGCGATCCCTTCCGCGTACCCTACCTTCAGAGCTTCCTCGGAGGTCAGGGAAATCAGCTCCCCCTGACGGAACTCCTTGTTCAGCTGAGGCACCGCCAAGGTCCGGTTTTTGTTGACCATTCCTTCGGCGATAGCGGGGTTGCGGCCGTTCTGCTCGGCCGCGGAGCGCATGGCGCTGGACCAGGCTGCCACCGTTTTGGCGTTGGTATCCAGCTCCTCCCCCGTCCCATCCACAACCGCTGCGGCACCGATGGTGCTTCCCGGCTCCATGTAAATTTGTTTGGCGTTTAAGGCGATGAAGCTTCCCGCCGAGAATGCTTTGCCGCGGACGAAGGCGGCTGTCGGCACCTTGCTGTTTTTAATCAGCTCGCCGATCTCCAGCGCTGCATCCACCCGGCCGCCCAGGGTATTCACATCAAGCACGATGTAGCTGGCCTGATGCTCCTCCGCATCCTTATAGGCGCGCTGCAGGAAACGCTGAAGCCCGCTTTCGATGGTTCGTTCAGCGGGTATGTAATACACCAGCTTGGCGCCGTTCTGGGTCTCTCCAGCCGCCTTGACGCTGCCTGCGGCCGTTATCCCCGCCGGGATCAGCATCAGCACCGCCAATAACCCCATAAGCCATGCCTTCAACCGGATGTTCGTGTTCACCAACCCCTTTCTATTCCTTTAGCTTACCATGAATACGCAAAATTATGGAAAGCGTTTCAAAAAATTCGCAACAGATGCACAACAAAAAACACCCCGGCTCGGTTACCCGAGATCCGGAGTGTTTATTGAAAAGAGGCAACGGCCTTCTTAAGCCAGTAGCTGCGAAACGATCTGATTGACGAGCTTGCCGTCGGCCAGCCCTTTCACTTTAGGCATTAATGCGCCCATAACCTTACCCATATCTGCTTTTGAGGAAGCACCGACTTCTTGGATGGTCTGTTGTACAATCACTTTGACTTCATCTTCACTCAATTGCTTGGGCATGTATGCGGAGAGGATATCCAGCTCTTGCTTTAACTGGTCAACCAAATCCTGCCGGCCTGCTTTTTCGAATTCCTGGAGGGAATCTCTACGCTGCTTGATTTCACGATTCAGTACGTCAAGGACATCCTGATCATCCAAAGTCTTTCGTTGATCGATTTCTATATTCTTGATCGACGAACGAACCATCCGGATCACGGAAAGTCTGAACTTATCCTGGCTCCTCATCGCCTGCTTCATATCTTCGTTCAATCGGTCGTTTAAGGTCATGAGTTTAGGCTCCTCCTAGAACTTCCGCTTGCGAGCAGCCTCGGATTTCAACTTCCGCTTAACGCTAGGCTTCTCATAGTGCTTGCGCTTCTTAACTTCCGCCAATACGCCATCCTTCGCGATGGATTTCTTAAAGCGGCGAAGTGCTGCATCGATTGTTTCATTCTTACGTACTCGAGTTTCTGACACCAGATTTCCCTCCCTCCGAACAGACCGTGTCCAAAAAACAGACGGTTATCAAACTACATTATAGGGTAAAGGGAAAGGGTGTGTCAACCCGTGATTACATCTATCTGCAATCCTCGCGCCAAACGCTTACACAGCCTGTCAGCCTTAGCCCACATAACCTTCCGCAAGACCCTATTACTTAGCAAACAGCGGACCCAATTTGGAGCCGCCCATGAGATGGTAATGAAGGTGGAATACCTCCTGCCCGCCGTCCTTGTTGCAGTTGTTGGAGAGGCGGTAGCCGCTTTGGGCAATGCCGGTTTCTTGAGCCACCTGCTGGGCCGCGGCATGGATCTCCCCAATCACCTGCAGATCCTCGGCCGTAACATCGTTCATGGTCGGAATATGCTTCTTGGGGATCAGCAGCACATGGACCGGCGCACCCGGATTGATATCGTGGAAAGCCAGCACATGCTCGTTTTCGAAAGCCTTTTTGGAGGGGATATCCCCCTTCACAATTTTGCAGAAAATACAGTCTTCCATTTTGCGCTACCTCCGTTAATGGATAAGAATTACATTCATCATACCAAAAAAACGGTGCCCGTCCAATTCGGGCTTGCGTCTGTATCTCCTTTACCCGCGGTAACGGAACTTTAACGCTCTTAGCGGGCAAAAATAGATGTTCTTACTTTGTTACGGAACTGAGAGGTCCTTACAAGGGGGCGGGCAGCCTGGAACTGGCTTTTTCGGCGGCTAACGGTCTCACAGTTCCGTTATTCCGGGGAATAATCGGAAATCGACCTCTAAGGGACTCACAGTTCCGTTATGGCCCCCCCTCCGCCTTACCACCTCCATCTGGCCGCCCCCACTCACAGAAAAAAAACCGGCTCCTCAAGGAGCCGGCGCAGCCGTTTAGATCCAGTACGGAAACAGGGACAATGCGGCCAGACCCGCCAGAGGCAGCCCATAACGGCGGAAACGGGGATACGGCCAGTACCCGGGGCCAAACCATGGGCCGGGGCCTACCCACGGTCCAGGGCCCCATGGACCAGGTCCCCATGGGCCGGGACCCCAAGGACCCGGTCTGGGACCCGGACCCCAAGGGCCGGGGCCGCCGAATCCGGGGCCGCCAGGACCAAAGCCCGGTCCTCCAGGGCCAACTCCCCCGCCGATACCTGGATAAGGCGCCCGCATAGCCTCCTCTTCCTCCATCACCGGAGCCGCAATATACACATGCTCCTCGTCCACCTTTTCGATGATGCCGTCATACACTGCCCCGTCCTGCATGTGCAGGCGGACGTACTTGTTCATGTGCTCCTGGCACAGGTTAAAGGCCTCATGATGCTGCATGCCGCATTCCTCCCGTTGATTGCCGGCTGCAGGAAGGCTCCCCTCCACCGCACCGGCTGGTCATAGAGCATGATATGCGCCCGGTTCCTGGGCGGACACCCGGTATGCATAAAATAGGCGGTTGCCCAGAGCACTCCACCCCCTTTTACCCAAATTAGACTGATAGTCTATTTTCGGCTGGACGGATGCTTGCCGGAGTTTTATAATAGAGATGGAATAAGCTGATGGGTGTGATGACCATTACGTTCATGAGGGAATCCACGCGAAAGAAGCGGGAGGCGGTTATCGAAGCCGCTCTGAATCTGTTCATGCAAAAAGGGTACGAGAATGTCTCAGTTGACGAGATCATCGCGGCCACCCATACCTCCAAGGGCACCTTCTACCATTACTTCAAGGGGAAAGAGGAAATTTTGCTGGAGGTGGGACGCCGCCAGGAAGACCTGATTAAAGCTTGGGCCCGGACGCCTGTCCTTCAGGTAACATCGCTGGAGGCGCATATCAACCGGCTGTTTCTGGAGCTAGCCGCCAATATCGGCAAGTACCGGGTGCTGATCCGCTCCATTACCACCGTATCCCAAGAAACCGATCCGGTTTTATCCATGCTTCAGCCTTTTGATCTGCTGCACAAGCAGCTTCTGGTTTGGCTTCCCGAGCCGGAGAAGGTCAATGCGCTGGTGACCATCTACGTGGGCACCGTGATCGGCTGGAGCGTCAAGGACGACGCGGAGCTGCTTCCCCTTTTGGAGAACAATCTGTCCATTGTCTGGAACGGCATCCGCCATGAAACCGGCAGCACCGCCCCCAAGCAGCTTGCCCCGTATACTAAACATATGCTTCCGCGAAGCAAACAGGAGGAGACCACAATGAGAGTAGCCATTATTGGAGGAGGCCTGGCGGGTTTGACCGCCGCCGCATATCTGTCCGAAACCGAGCATATCGAGGGTGTTCTTTTCGAGCGCAGCCCGCAGCTGGGCGGACGTGCCTTTACCTACGAGAAGGAAGGCTTTACGCTGAACTACGGCGCCCACGCCATCTACGGCATCGACCGCCACAACATCACCACCATGGAAAAAGAGCTGGGCATGTCCTTCAGCAGCAAGCAGGTGGATAAGCGCAAGGTGGTCTACTCCAAAAACGGCCAGCTGACTCCGGCTCCTCTGGATTTTGTCAATATCGTCAAGACCGACCTGCTGACTGCCGTGCAGAAGGTGCGTTTTGTCGGCGAGGTTGCCGCCATCATCGCGCAGATCCATACCATCAAAAACTACGACACGCTGGGCGACTATCTGGACCAGTCGGATGCCGACGACGATCTAAAGGAGCTGTGGGAGCATCTGGTGTGCTCCAACTTCTTCATCTCTCCGGAGGATGCACGCAAGGTATCCGGCTCCGTCGTCAGCGAATATTACCATAACCTGTTCCTCTCCAGCCGTCCGGTAAACTACGTGCTGGGAAGCTGGGCAGTCATCACCAACCAGCTGCATGACAAGATCTCCGGCTCGGGCCGTTGGGAAGTGGCCATGCAGGAGGGCGTGGATGAAATTCGCTACGAAAACCGCAAGTTTGTCCTGAAAACCAAAAAACGTGAGGAAGCCTTCGACAATGTAGTGTTCGCCATGCCGGTGCAGCAGGTCGTTAAGCTCCTCCGCGGCACACCGTGGGAACCGTTTATGGATAAATACCAGGACAGCAAACCCACCGAGGTTATGGTGTACGACATCGGCCTGAACCAAGTGGTGGCCCGTCCGTTCAGCTATATCAGTGACATGGACCAAAAGATGTTCATCACCGATGTTTCCGCTACCGACCATACCCTGGTGCCGGACAACGGCCAGCTCCTGCAGGGAGTCGCGTATCTGAACGATGAGTTCGAAAGCGATCAAAGCCGCAAGCTCTATCTGGACCAGAAGCAGGAAGCCATGGAATCCCTCTTCGACAAGCATTATCCGGGCTGGCGCGATGCCTTGACCGTCAAGCGTGTGTCCAAGAAGGCTATGGTGTCCAGTGTCAAGAACATTGAAGGCAACGAGCTGCTCCCCAACCGGGTGGAAAATGTGCCCTTCTACTTCTGCGGAGACGGCTGTGTCGGCAAAGGGGAATTGGCGGAGCGCTCCTTCTCCAGCGCCCGCAATGTAGCCCGTCTGCTCCAACAGGAAACACGGGTGCTCCAACAAAAATAAGCCGCCCTTCAGCAAGCGGCCAAACGCAAAAAAGCTCCTTTGTCTGCACCTGGCAGGCAAAGGAGCTTTTTTCGCATATCCGATTTTGTATACGGGAAGCGGAACGGGCCGAGCATTGGAATTTATTTGGCTACGCGGACGTCGCGCGCAGCAGCAGCGGGTTTGACAGCAGCAGGCTTCACTTCAGCAGCCTCTTGGCTCTTTTTCAGATAAGCCATAAAATAGATGCCCGCTACGAAGATGGCGCCGCCAACCAGATTGCCCAGCCAAACCGGGAAGAAATTGTGGAAATAATCGCCCCAGGTCAGGTGGCCGGCGAAGATGGCTGCCGGGATGAGGAACATGTTGGCTACAACGTGCTGGAAGCCGATGGCGACGAAGGCCATTGTGGGGAACCAGATGCCCAGAATCTTGCCGCCGATATCCTTGGCCCCGTAGGAAAGCCATACGGCCAGGGCAACCAGCCAGTTACAGCCGATACCGGAAACGAAGGCCTGCAGGAAGGTGTCATGCACCTTATGCTCGGCCATATCCACTGTTTTGGCCAGGAATGCGCCGGTTTCCGTCAAACCTACTACGTGACCGAAGAAATATGCGACGAAGATCGCACCGGCGAAGTTGCTCAATGTAATCAGGATCAGATTGCGGATGGCCTGCCAGGTGGTAATTCTTCCTGCATAACGGGCCAAGGGAACAGCCATCATGTTGCCGGTCAACAGTTCGCCGCCGCCGATCAGAACCAGAATCAGCCCAACGGGGAACACCGCGGCTCCGATGAAGGTCGCGAAGCTTCCCCATGCGGCAGGGGCACTTGCGGTAACGCGGATCGCTAGCAAAAACCCGAGAGATATGAAAGCCCCCGCTGCAAAGCCCAGTGTAAGCACGGTCAGCAAGGGCGAGGTTGCTTTTTTGTAGCCGGATTCGATGGTGTATTCGGCAATTTCTTTTGGAGTCAAATATGACGCCATTGGTATAGCCTCCTTCAGGATTTCTTGAATGTGGTTGTCTTCTTGTTGTTCCGCCAACAAAATGGACATTCTGTCTTGCAATGATTCTAATTAGGCTATAACTCATTTTACCTTCATGTCCGGCCGGGGGGTAGTGAACATTTCTTTAACATAGCCAGTAATCGTTTCCAATTTACAGACAATGTTCACAAAATCGTTAAACCTGGCTCCACAAACAGGAAAAACCCCCGGGAGGTTCCATCCCCGGGGTTGAAGACAGCTTATTAGTCCCACTATAAAGTTTCATATACGATGCGGCTGCCCGCACCCGCCGCTTCCGCCGGATGAACCACAAGCCGCCGGGGAAGTCTGGACTTCAGCTCCGGCACGTGGCTGATCACCCCTACCGTAAGCTGCTCCATATGAAGCTTCTCCAGGGCATGGACCACCGTTTCCAGCAGCTCCGGATCCAGCGTTCCAAAGCCTTCATCCAGGAAGAAAAACTCCAAGGGATGGGTGCCGTTCAGCTGAATCTGGGCGGATAGAGCCAAGGCCAACGATAGGGAGGTCAGGAAGGTTTCCCCGCCGGACAGGGTGCTCACCGGTCTGCGCAATCCCCCGTTGGCATCGTCCCGGATAATGAAGCCGCCTGTGGAATCCGTTTCCAGGGCATACCGGCGCCGCGTCAGCTGGCTCAGCCGTTCGGACGCCGCCCGGCTTACCTGGAGCAGCTGCTCCATGGCCATAAATTCCACGAAGGCATTGCCCCGGAGTACGGTCTGCAGCTTTTGGAGATTCCGCAGACGCCCCAATGCCCCTTGGCGTTCTTCCTCGATAGCCAGCCAACGGGCATGGCGCCGGTTCAGCTCCTCCATGTCGCGGACGGCCCTCGCTTTTTGCTCCAAGGCCGCTTCATCCGCCTGCCTGGCCTCTGCAAGTGCCGCCTCGCACTGCTCCCACTCCGCTTCCGTCATCTGACGCTCGCCGATTTGTGCATTCAGCGTATCGATGGCGCTTTTGAGCTTCAGCTGCGCTTCCTTGTAACCAGTTATGCGGGCCTCCAGTGTCCGGATAGCTTCATCGGACAGGATAGCGGCTGATGCCTGCTCTGCGGTTGCAAATCCAGAGGAGGCCAGCTCCCGCTCGCCGTGGCTTTGGGCTCTGTCCAAGGCGGAAACAGCGGAAAGCCTGGCTTGGCGGGCGCCGGCCAGCCTGCGGTCGGCTTCGTTCAGCTCGGCTTGGCGCAGCTCCAGCTCCCGGCGCAGCTCCGCCTCCCGCTCCTTCATCTGCCGGAGCCGGGCGGTCAGGCTGTCCAGCAGCTCTGCGGTTTCCTGGCGGCTCTGCTCTACTCCCAGCAGTTGGAGCAGCTTCGCCCGTTTTTCCTCCGTGCCGGAGACAAAACCCTGTACGCGGGCAGCGGCGGCGATTCGCTCGCGTTCATGTCCCGCCGCTTCCTCCTGCAGCCGCTTGAGCTTCGCGGCCATCTCCTCCAGCACCGGGTCCGCCTTGGCCAGACGGGCCATCAGCTCCTCCTGCAGCCGCAGCCCCTCCTGGAGCTGGTCCCATAGGGCTTGCGCCTCCTCCGGATGCAGCTCCGGGAAGGACAAACGCCAGCTGTGTTCTTCCTCCGCCACAAGCTTACGCAATGTGTCCACTCTTCCAGATACCGTCTCCGCGGCACTTGCTGCAGCAGTCTGGCGCGCCAGCTCCTCCGCCAGGGCGGTTTCTTTCTGGCGAAGGAGGGCTGCAGCACTCCGCAGGTCTTGGCTCCACCGCTCCGTCTCTTGCTGGAGCCGGGCTATTCCACCGCGGCAGCTGCCCACCCGTTCTTCCATTTCTTTGAGCGGAGGGACCAGGGTAGAGGCGATTTGAAGCTGGATCGCAGCGGCTACCTCAGTTTGCGTCTTGCTTACATCCGCTGTGGAATCGGCAGTATGCTGATCCAGCTCTGCCTGAAGTGTTTCGCTTTTGGCATGTGCGGAGAGCCCCAAATCCTTGGCCTCCATCAGCAAGCTGCGCCAACGGGCAGCTTCTGCACCGGAGGATTTCCCATCGTCTTGAGCAGATGCGGAAGAAGCGTCCGCTTCCTGCCCCGTGGAAGCATGGACCGGATGGGATATGGAGCCGCATACCGGGCAAGGCTCCCCGTCCTTCAGATCCCGGGCCAGCTGCCCGGCCAGATTCCGCCGGAGCTCAGCAAGTCCTCGCTGCTGCTCCTCTTCCTCCCCGGCGGCAGCCAGCCGCCCCAGCTCATCTGCAGCGGAGGCCAGCTCCGCCAAACGGCGGATCAGCACAGCACCTTGACCGGTCAGCTCCGCCAGCCGGCGGCGGCTTTGGTCCAGCGCCTCCCGTGCATGATGTCCCGCTTGAAGAAGTGTCTCGCTTCGTTGCTTGGCAGCTTGAAGCTCCTCTTCTGCTGAGGCGGTTTGCTTTTTGGCATTCTCCAGCTTGTGCACGGCCAGGACCGCCTGCTGCAGCTGCTCCCGCCGTCCGGGCGGGATAGAGAGCCCGGCCAGCTTGGCCTTCAGCTCCTGCTGCAGCGCCAGTGCCTTGCCGTACCGTTCCTGATCCCGGTCCAGCAGCTCCGCCGCCTCTTGTTCCTTTCGGGCCAATTCGGCGGCAATCCGGGCTGCCTCCTCCAAGCTCTGTTTCACCGCGGCCAGCTCCCCATGGAGGGTTAGAGCCTGCCGGACATTGGACATCCGTTCCGCCAAAGGGCCTTCCTCTTCGGCCAGACGTTTTTGCGCTGCTGCATAATCCTCCCGGATCAAGGCGCAGCGCTCCGTCTTTAGGGCGTGCTGCCGCTCCGCCTCCTCCAGCATCCGAACGGTCTGCTCCCGCTCCTTGGCCGCTTCCGACCATTCCTTCAGAAAATGGGAGACCCGCCGGGCCTGCACCGCCAGCTGGAGCCGCGCTTCCTCGGCTTCCATAACGCTCCCGTCAAAGGATAAGCGCCGGGTCTCCTGCTCCAGTCCCTCCCGTTCCTGCAGAAGCTTCCACAAGGCCCGTTTGTCATTGGCTTCCCGCTCCGCAGATTGGAGGGAGATACGGGCTGAAGCACTGCCGGCTTCTGCCTGTGCCAGGTTTAGGGCAGCTTCCTTCAATGCCTCCTCCGAGGCATTCCCCAGACCCAGCTGCTCCGCTTCCGCCTGCTTTACCGCCACATCCGCTTCCCGGACGCCCGCTCCCACGCGGGCGCCAAGGGCATCGCCATATTGCTCCAGGTGAAACAGCCGCTCCAGCATATGCCGCCGCTCCACACCCTTCAGGGACAGAAATTCTGCAAACTTGCCCTGAGGCAGCACCACCGCTCTAGTAAAATCCTGCATGGACAACCCCAGAATTTGCTGAATCCGGGCATCCACCTCCTTGGCCTTATCGGCCAGCACAACGGGACCGGAAGCCTCCACCTGCACCAGCCGCGTGATGCTCTGGGTGACCGAAGCGTCGCCGGAGCGTTTGTACGTGCGCTCCACCCGGTAACGGTCCGTCCGGCCCGCACCCGACAGCTCGAAGGTAAAGGTTACGCTGCAGGACGCTTCCATTTGGTTAATAATTCCCAGCGTACCGCCGGGTGCCCGCTCCACCTTACCGTAGAGAGCCAGCGTCATGGCATCCAGAATAGAGGATTTGCCGCTGCCGGTAGGTCCGAAAATTCCAAAAACCCCCGCGTCCGACAGTTTGGCGAAATCCACCTCCTGCTTCTCTCTGTAGCTTTGCAGTCCCGCCAGGGACAAATGCACCGGCCTCATGACGGCTCCTCCCCGGCTGCGGCGGCCTCACTGGGCCCCTGCTGCTGCAGCATGGACAGGAACAGCCGCACCAGCTCCTCGTCGGGCTGGGCGCCTCCCGTCTGCCTGCTGTAGAACCGCCGGAACAGCTCATCCACCGGCAGTCTGCGGTCCATCTCCTCTTCCTCCCGCTGCATCTCCGGATAAACAGGCCGGATATGGATGATGCCCTCATGAGCCTTGCGCAAATGCTGCAGTTGGTCCATGGAAAGCGCCTCATCCATGTACAGGGTCAGATCAATCCAGGCCCGGGCGTCCCGGCCTTCCTCCAGCCACTCATATACCTGGGCCAGCCCCCCCTTGGCTGTCCACTCCGCAAGAGGTCTGCCCGAGGATAGGGGCAGCTCCGTAATCACTGGCTTACAACCAGGGGTAATATCCGCGATGGTGACCGACTTGGCCTGGCCTGCTTCGGAGAAGCTGTAGGCCAGGGGCGAGCCGGAGTAACGGACAGGCGCCGGAGCTTTTATGTACTGCGGGCGGTGCAGATGCCCTAATGCGATATAATCGGCTCCGGCGCATAAAGCAGCGGCATCCACGGTATAAGCACCGCCTACCTGGATGGGACGTTCCGAACCTTCGGATTCGGCGCCGCCCAGCACATACAGATGGCTCATCAGCAGGTTTACCGTGTCCTTGCGGAATTCACTGCAGGCCTGCCGGACCAGCGCGCCGATCCGCTCCGAATACGCTCTGCGGAGAACGGTTTCCTCCGCCTCCTGGCTCAACAGCTCCCCTAACCGCGATTCCGATGGGTAGGGGAGGGCATACAGCACCGCCTCCTCCCCTGTGGAGGGGATACCCAGCCGGAGTGAGGCATTCGCCGGAAGCCCCCGGAGGACAATACCCTGGCGGGAAGCCAGCGGTTCTGCCGCCGCCAGGCGCTCAGGACTGTCATGGTTACCGGCGATTACCGCCACATGGCGTCGCCCGCCCTCAGCCAGCCTGGACAAGGCATCGTAAAACAGTTTTTCCGCTGCGGACGGCGGATTGACACTGTCATACACATCTCCCGCAATCAGCACCAGATCTACGGCTTCCTGACGGACAATGGCCACCAGCTCATCCACAAAAGCCTCCTGCTCCGCCTGGCGGCTCCGGCCCTCCAGCGTCCGGCCCAAATGCCAGTCCGCCGTATGCAATATTCGCACAATCATTTCCTCCCTACGTTTGGCCTTGCGGATAAGCCAGCCTCACCTTAAAATTGCCTATCGTCGGCGGAAGCGCGGGCTGTTTCTCCCACCCCGCCACGATCAACCCAAAGCAGTATCGGCCGTCCCGGTGGTGGAGCCAGGCTAACGGAAGCCACAGCCGTTATTCCGCCAAAAACAGCCCCTTCCAAAATCTAACGGCGGCCAGCGCCACTATTCGGCCCATTTTGCCCAGCTGCCGCATCATTGGGGCAAAATAACGACCGCTGCTTCCGTTAGAATTTCAGCAGGGGCATTTTACCCGAAATAGCGGCTCCTGCCGCCGTTAGAAGCGCAGCAGGGGCAATCGAGCGGAACCGCCTTCTACAGCCGGATCAGCCGGGACTCGTCGAAAAAATACACTGCCAGCTCATCTGGCTTCCGGCCCCATATATCCGTCACCGCCCGTTCGTACAGCTTCAGCTGTACCCGGTAGCGCTCCGCCAGCTCCTTGTCGGTCCGGCCTTTGGTGCGGTCCGTCTTGTAATCCAGAAGCACCAGGCGGCCGTCGCCATCCTCGAATAAACAGTCAATAATCCCTTGGAGCAGCACCAGCTCCCCTGCCGCCTCCGGCGCACAATCCGGGTAGAGCTCCCCCGCTGCCATCCCCAGGGTAAAAGCCAGCTCCCGCCGGACCTCCTTGGACAAGGACAGCCTGCGGCCAACATCCGTAGCGAAGAAGGCAGCGATAACGCCTCCGTCCAGCACCTCCCGGTCGGAGGGGGTGATAAAACCCGCCTCCGCCAAACGGTTAAGCTCCCCCTCGATGTCCGGAGGCGGCCCTGAGCCGTCCAACGGCATATGCTGCATGGCCGTATGATACAAGACACCCGTCTCTGCTGCAGACAGCTTGCGGGATTTGCGGAAGCGCGGGGTCCGGTACAGAAGTGACTCCCCGCTGCCGGTTTCCACACCATTTCCACCAGCAGGCGCCCATCCCCCGCCCTCTTGCAGCGGAAGCCACAGACCTAAGCCGGCGGCCCCCTCCTCCGCATCCGTGATACTAAGAATTCTCTTCGCCTCCAGCCGCTTCAGTTCGGTCACAGAGGTTTTGGTGAGTATCGATCCGGCAGCCGGGTTAGGGTATTTCCATTCCAGCCGGCGTCCAAGTTCCTCACGCAAGGCCCCATCCGGCACTGGCACCGGCATCGGCTCCAGCGTCCGCACAGCCTCCATCAGCTTGTCGGCAAACCCGCCTGCAGTTTCGTCCACAGCCGCATGAGTACCGCTCAAGGTCTCCGCATGAACCGCTGAAATCCTCCAGGGAGCGATAACCGCTCCCCCAGTCACAACAGCGGGCAGCACCCAATCGAGATAGGAGCGTGCGGACGCCAGCACATAATCCGGCAATGGAGGGATGACACCGGCTGATGCATCAATCTCCCCATTCGCCCCCGGTATTCCAACATCCTCCCCGCCAACCATCAAGCCGCCTACGGCTTCAAGTCGCTTGGACGCAGAAGGCACCGTGCCCACCAGCACCAGCTTTTCCTTGGCCCGGGTCAGGGCCACATACAGCACACGCATTTCCTCAGCCAGTGTTTCCATGCGTAGCCGTCTGCGGATGGCTAGCTGGGGCAGAGTGGGATAGACCGCCTGCAGCTCCTCATCCTTATAGCGCGGGCCAAAACCCAGCTCCTTATGGATCAGGAAAGCCCCGTTCAGATCCATCATGTTAAAACCCTTGGCCGTACCTCCCACAAACACCACCGGAAATTCCAGGCCTTTGCTTTTGTGGATGGACATAATCCGGACAATATCCTCCTGCTCGCCAAGGGTCCGGGCCGTACCCAAATCCCCGCCGCTTTCCCGCATCCGCTCCACAAAACGAAGGAAACGGAACAGGCCGCGGAAGGAGGTTTTTTCATACTGCCTTGCCCGGTCGTACAGCGCCCGGAGATTGGCCTGGCGCTGGGTGCCTCCCGGCAGGCCTCCTACGTAATCAAAATAGCCGGTTTCCCGGTAAATGTCTGCGATCAGTGCAGACAGCTCCCCCTGCACCGCATCCCGGCGCCAGACGGAGAGGCGTTTGCGGAACTGCTCCAGCTTCCCTAACAGCCCCTCCATATTCCGGCGCTCCGTGGCAGAAGCGGCCGTTTCCCGATAGGCCGTCCCGCCTGCGGATACACCGTAGGGCAGCAGGATGGGTGAAGGCGCGGACCTTTCATCCGCCGCCTGGGACCGGTGCTCTTCTTCCTCCACCTGCTTGAACCAAGCCTCCATCGCCCCGTAATAATCTCCCTGCCGCTCAGCCAGCCGGACTTGCGCCAGCTCGTCTGCCGACAGCCCTACCATGGGAGAACGGAGCACCGCCGCCAGAGGGATATCCTGCCTGGGGTTGTCGATCACCTTCAGCAGAGACAGCATGGTCTCCACTTCAGTAGCGGAAAAATAGCCGGTATCAATATCCGCGTAAGCGGGAATCCCCATCAGGGCCAGCTCCTCCATAAACACCGGCGCCCAGCCCCGGGTAGCCCGCAGCAAAATTACCACATCCCGGAAGCGGGCGGGCCTGCGGCTCCCGTCCCGCTCCGCCACGGAAAAGGTCGCTCCGCCGTCCATTCCCGTCAGCGCCCGGATCCGGCTGCCTATGTAACGCGCCTCCAGTTGGGCCGTCTCCAGCTCCTCCCGTTCGGTTTCCCAGGGATTCCTGGCTGCACCGCCGTCCGTTCCTTCTCCTCCCGCGGCACCTCCGGAAAAATCTTCCTCCCCGTCGCTAAACGAATCGGCCTCCATATTCCCGCCGGCGGCACCTTCCGCTGCAGGCCCGGACTTGTCCACCAGAACCAGCTCCGCAGCATAATCCGGGCGGGCTGCACCAGCCAATAAACCGGCGGAAGTCTCCTCATGCTCGGCAAAGCCTGCGCCGTACACCAGCTCGGCGTCCCGGTCATAATCCATCTCTGCCACAGCAGCCCGCATCATCCGGCGGAACAGCACATTCACCCCATCCACCACCTGCCGGCGGCTGCGGAAATTCCGGGCCAGATCAATCCGCTCCCCTGGAGCGGACGCTTCCGTCTCTCCCGGACGGTATTCCTTATACTTGGCCAGGAATAATCCGGGCTCCGCCAAGCGGAAGCGGTAGATGCTCTGCTTCACGTCTCCTACCATAAACCGGTTGCCCGGCAGCGGGCGGCTGATCAGCCCGACGATAGTTTCCTGCACCAGATTGGTATCCTGGTACTCGTCCAGCATCACTTCCACAAACTGTTCTCTATAGGCCAGCGCAGCAGCCGTAGGAATCAATTCTGCGCCATCCCCGTCTGCCGGTTTCCCCAAAATAGAAAGACACATATGCTCCAGGTCGGCGAAATCCAGCAGTCCCTTTTCCCGCTTAGCCGCACTGTACCGCTCCGCAAACTCCGTGGTCAGCTTGCACAACTCCTCCACCACGGGAGCCAGCCGCACCAGCTCAGCCATATACTCCTGCGGCGTACGTACAAACAGCTCCTCCCGCAGCCGCTGGAGCTTATCCTTGGCAGCGCTGCGCAGCTCCTTGACCCGCTCCTGAAGCTCCTTGTCCACCGTGTCTCCCTTAACAGGCTTCAGCCGGCCAAAGGCTACCGCACCGAAGACTTCGTACAACGCCGTCCAGCCCTCCTGCCCGGCAGCAGCCGCAGCCGAAACCATCCGCAGCTCCTCCTCCAGATTGGAGGCATATGGGCCGGGACCGCCGGGCTGCCCGCACAGCTCCAAGGCTTCCCCCAGCAAGGCCGCCGCCCCATCAAGCTCCAAGGCCACGTCTTTCAGAAGGGAGACAAACCATGGATGTCCCTCCAGCCTCTCCAGCCCCTCTTCATCGCTCTTCCCGCCTGTCTTTACGCTATCCCTGTCCCCGGTCATAGCACCGCTCTCCGCCCGGAACATGCCGCACATATCCGCCAGCCAGCGGTCTGGGAAGGGATGGCTGCGGGAAGCCTCATAGAGCCTCTCCACCAATGCCAAAAGTGCCGCGTCGCTGCGGTCCCCCCCATACCAATCCGCCAGCGTCCAAAAGGGATGTCCCTCCGGCGCTTCCCCGTACCGCTCCTCCAGAAGCGATTCCAGCTCCTCCTGGCGTATCAAGGCGGCCTCCGTATCATCCGCTACCCGGAAACCCGGGTCCAGATTAATGGTATGGAAATACCGCCGGATCACCTCCATGCAGAAGGAGTGCAAGGTGGTAATGGATGCCCTGTTCAACAGGGACAGCTGGCGCTTCAGGTGGGCGGAATCAGGCATGCCGTAAAGAGCCTTCTCCAGCGCCTCACCGATCCGCTGCCGCATTTCCGCCGCTGCCGCCTTGGTGAAGGTAGCTACGAGAAGCCGGTCCACATCTACCGGATCCTCCTCATCGGACACCCGGCGGATGATCCGTTCCACCAGCACCGCCGTTTTGCCGGAGCCGGCCGCCGCCGCTACCAGCAGGTTCCGCCCCCGTCTGACCACAGCCCGCCATTGGCTGTCCGTCCATTTGCTGCCGGGAGGTTTCTCCGGGAGCCCGGTGAGAGCCTCCGGGAGGCTTCCGCCCGCCGCAAGGCCCTTATTTGCCGAATCCGTCATGGGTGCCCCCTCCTTTCCCGTTTCCTTGTTCCCCTGGAGCCGTTTCCTCCAGAGCCAGCCAGATATCGTTTTTGCCGTATTGGCGCATGGTCCGTTCCTTATTACCCGACAGCTGCGGGTCAAAGCTGCAAACCGGACGGTACGGGCAAAAGGCGCAGGCGGTTTTTTTGCCCAGACGGTAAGGCTCCGCCTCCACTCTTCCTCCGAGAATATCCGTGCCGATCTGCCGCACGGCTCCCCGCACATGGGTGCGCAGCTTCTCCCAGCCCGCTTCCGTGGCTACCGAGGCGCTTTTGTAGAAGGTGCCGTCGGCTTTCATGGCTACGGGGATAAGGTCGGAATGCCCGCCCTTTTCCTTTAAGCTTTTGTCCATGAGAAATACCGTTTCTGCATCGGCCGTAACCAGGCCACGGGTCTTATACTGCTTGCGTGCCGCCGCTTGGGCTTCCCCCTGCTCCGGCTTGTTCCGGCAGGCCAAAAGCGGGTTATGCACATGAAAATACAGCACACCCGCCGGATGAGCAGGCTCTCCTAACCACATGGGGGCATGGGTCAGCACCACATCCAGATAGGTCAGCATCTGCAGGGACAGCCCGTGATACACCTCCGGCAGCCGGAGCATGGTGGGGCTTGACTTGTAGTCCATAATCCGCAGCAGCAATCCCTTGTCGCTGTAGGCCCGGTCCACCCGGTCGATGCGTCCCACCAGCTCCATGGCATGTCCTCCGGGCAGAGGCAGCACCAGCGCTGGCAGCTCTTCCCCGGGTCCGAAGCCCACCTCCAGCCCCACCGGCACAAACGCGCCCCTGCGGGCATGCTCAGCCAGAGCCGAGGAGGTTTTGGACAAAATCCCTTTGAGGCGGTGGGCCATATACTTGTAACGGGAGGTGCTGGACAAAATTTCGTTCTGCAGCTTGGGGGATAAAAAGTCCACCAGCCCGTTGACCCGGAGGATAATTTCCTCCTCCGTCAGCGAGCCCCAGTCCAGCTGCTCCGCAGAGAGCTGCCGGGCAAAGCCGCTTAAGGCCGCATGGTACAACTGCCCGATATCGGGTGCCTCCAGCCGGTAAATCTTCCGCTCCCGCAGCCTCAGTCCATACGCCGCAAAATGGGAAAACGGACAGGCGGCAAACCGCTCCATCCGCGACACGCTAGCCCGGAGATTGTCACCGAACAGAAGCAGGGATGTATCTGCGGAAAGCGGCTCCTCCCGGTTGAAATAAAACAGCGAACGGGATGACGTATGGAGCTTGCTCCTCCATTCCCGGCGGCCCAAAAGCCAGTTGTACGCCAATACCCACACGGGGGATACGTTCTTCCCCTGTTTGGCCTCCCGCAGCTGGGCCACAGCATCCGCAACCGCCTTGCCGGGCGTTGCCACAAACTCCAGCTGCTCGGCGTCCGTCATAGCCGCATGGGGCCGTGCTTCCGCCAGGACCGGCTTAACCGTCGGCAGCAGCCATCCGATCTGCTTCACTACCTCGGAGGGAAGCAGGGTTTTGCCCTCTTCGTCAGCCAGGGCATAGCTCAGATACAACAGGTCCGCAGGAGCGCACAGCACCGTATAGATGAGATACTGCTCGTCCAACAGCCGCCTGCGCCCGCTGTCGGCCATGGGCACACCCTGGTTCAGCAGGAACTCCCGCTCATTTTCGGCAATAATGCCATCGTCGTTGATCTTCTGGGGAAGCACGCCGTCATTGGCTCCCAGCACAAACACCGCTTTTACCTGGGAGGAGCGGGTGCGGTCGATGGTCCCCACCAGCACCTGATCCACCGCCGGCGGAACCAGGCCCATACGCAGGCTGTCCAGCCCTGTCTCCACAAGACGGGCAAACAGCTGCGGCTTCATGGTCTCCTGATCCAAAAGCTCTGCCAGCTGGTCCAGCACATCCATACACAGCTCCCAAATCTGGGAATGCTCCCTGGCCTTCTCCGGACGGCCGTCAGCCACCGCCTGCTGCATCCACAGCTCCAGGCGTTCCGGCACACGCAGCTCCTCCAGCAGTTGGAACAAGGCCTCCGCCATTTCCGGCGCACCTCCGGCCTTCTCCAGCCGCTTTTGCAGCCGTTCCAGGGGCTCGATCGCCCTATGGGCACAAGCCGCAATCACCGGATCAGCCTGTCCGGCTTCCTCCTCCGCAGCCTCTCCGCCAGCCTCGTCAGCAGCCTCCGGTACGGTATCCTCCAAGGGAGCCAGCTTCCGGAGCCTCCAGCTCCGTTCATCGGTAAACCGCCTGCCGTGTATACCATACATCAGCACATAATTCTCGAAGGCATCCCAATCCTCTTGGCACGGGGCATCGTCCTCTCCCGGCAGCGGAAGGAAAAACCCGGTTTTGATGCACCGGAACACCGCCTCGTACGGCCAATAGCCGTTCACCGCCTCCAGGGAGGAGCGGATCAGCTCCACAAGAGGATGATGCAGCACCTGGCGCTTATGGTCCATAAAATACGGAATTCCATATTCGGAAAATACCGTCTCCAGCAGATCCGCATATACCTCCAGACTGCGCAGCCGGAGCGCTATATCCTGCCAGCGGTAGCCCTTATCCCGCACCAGCGCGACCATCTGCCGGGCAGCCGCTTCCACCTCTGCCCGGCGGTTCACCGCCGCACGGACAACAACCTGCGGGGCATCGGACGGCACCGGTGCATAAGTCCTCCTGGCAGAGGACAGCCGGTGCTCATACTGCCGCTCCAGATGAGCCAGCATGGGGCTATGGGTAAACCGGGACGGCACCTGTTTATCCAAAACCTGCACATCCGCACCGTGAACCCCTTTTTCCTCCAAGGCTTCCTGAAGCTTGCGCATGGCGCTGGCGGCCGGATGGAACAAATCCAGCTCACCGGGGAACTCCCCTGCCGAATACGGCCGGTCCAGGGTAAGGGTCAGAGTCACATTCCGGCTGTGTTGGGCCAAAACCGCAACCGCCGTCCGCTCCTGGGGGGTAAATCCATTAAAGCCGTCGATCCAGATTTCCGCCTCCGCTAACCAGCCGCATTGCCCGGCACGCTCCGCCAGACGGGTCAGAAATGAATCCCCATCCAGATATCCCCGCGCCAGCTCAGCTTCATAATGCTTATAGACCAGGATGAGATCATGCAGCTTATTATCCAAAGCGGCTGCCGAATCGGGAAGGCTTTTGCCGATGCGGCGGTAATACCCCTCGAGATCCTCCGGGGTGAGATTATGCCGCTTCCATTCCCCTACCAGGCCGTGGAGCTGGTCCACAAAACCCGTTTTATCATATGCCTGCCGGAACAGGCGCAGCTCTTGATTATATTTATGTAAAAGCTTATGCAGCAGCATTTTTTTGCCGAGGTCATCAATGGGGGTCCCTGCGGTCCCTCCGGTTTCCTGCATGACCCGCCACCCCAGGCGGCGGAAGCTCAGAACCTGCGCCCGGATCAGCCCCTTTACACCCGGTGCGGAAACCAAGGCCTGCTCCGTTTGAAAGGTAGCCTGCTCCGGCACCAGCAGCACCAGGGGATGCCCGTCCGGGCTCTCCTGCAGCCTGCTTTTGATCTCCTCCAGACATAGGGTGCTTTTCCCGCTGCCCGCTCTGCCGATCACAAACCGCATGCCCATGCTTCAACGCTCCTTTAGCCGTAACATCTCCCCCCATTGTACCACATCTGTCACCATGGGAACATATGTGTGGAATCCGCCAATATTTTTCAGCCGGAAACATCTTGACTTTCAGGAAAGTCATGGTACACTGCTTTTTGAAATGCGGAGGCCTGATTCAGGCTTTCCGCATTCTTTTTTTATTTCAAAAAGGAGCGTGATCCTGATGTCCCAATCTCTCCCTTTCGCCCCCGAAGCCATCCGGCTGATCATTCATGCCGATGACTGGGGACACCACCCGGCGGTGAACCGCGCCATTCACTCCCTGATCCGGCTGGACGCCATTACCTCTGCTTCTCTCTTGGCAGGGGGCCAGGCCGTTGAGGAAGCCTGCCGGTTTGCCGCCGTACATCCCAGCTTCTGCACAGGCGCCCATTTGTCGTTGTCTTATGGTCATTCCCCTCTCGCCTCCACCCGGTCGATTATTAGCCTTATCGGTGGAGAAGAAACCTTTTTAAGCTCATTGTCCGTTTTGGAAAAGGAGGGGGAGCCCGCTGACATTCTGCTGGAGACAAGCGCACAAATCCGGTTTCTTCTGGCCGCCGGCATTCGGCTGACTCATGTGGACACCCACCAGGGCTGTCTGCTGGGTATCCACTCGGGGGATGAACGGCTTTTTCCCGTTATCCGGCAGCTATGCCGGGAGTACTGCCTGCCCTTCAAGCTGCCCCGGCAAATCAAACATGCCCCTGGTATTCTTCCTGAGGTGCGGACGCGGCTGGCCAGCTTGGTGGAATGGCTGGAGCTGCAGGAGATTCCCCTGATCGACGACCTGATTGTTCCCGACTACAGCATGGTTCCCGGCGAGGACTATTCCTTGTTTAAAAACCGCATCCTTGACGCACTGTCCGCGCTAAAGCCCGGGACTACAACCGAGCTAACCCTCCATCCCGCCTTGCCGGACGGGCAGCTGAAGGTGGCCGGAAGCCATTGGATCAAACGGGAATGGGAATACCATCTCCCGCTGGACCCGGATTTCCGCGAGTTGCTGCGGAGTCGGAGCATCGTCCTAACCTCCTGGAGAGATCTGCTTCCCTCAAGGCAGCATGAGTAATGGGCTTGTTGGTTAGAGGGAGGGGCTGGACTCGGTAAAGAGCGGGGGGCAACCGGGGCGGTTCGCGAAGGTAGGTGGAGCATTGGACTACAGGAGAGAGTGGAGGGGACGGCGGACTAAGCGAGCTTGGACAGCAGGGTTGAATAGCTGGATGAGATGAGCGTCCAGCGGTGAGATTGGACAGCAAGAACGGCGACTGGAGCGAAATCACAGTTTAATGAAAATGGTGCGTTCAGCGGGGACAGTCAGCGAATTGCGGTAAGTTTAAGCTGCCGGTAATGAAATCAACGGTAAAGCCGGAGCGGGATCGGTTGACGGAGTTGGGCAGTTGTTTACAAAAAGTTGGTCGCGGGGGGTGCAGTTGGTGAGCACAGCGCTAACGGAACTCAGCGACTCTTAGAAGCCACATTCGTCACTTTTGGCGCGCTAACGGAACTGAGACGCTCTTAGCGGGCAAAACCAGACTAATTAACTGTAATTCCATCCGCTAACGGTCGCTGAGTTCCGTTAAAATTGGCACACCCCCATTTTTGACCTGTAAGTGTCGCGGAGTTCCGTTAGAGCTCCGGGCTCATCAGTCCGGCTCCATTATCCGGTAAATTACACTCGAGCGCGTGCATTCAGAACGGTGTTTTTTTCCCTGATGCCCAAAAGCTCTAATTTGTTCACAAGTTCTCCCCCATTCCAACTCCTGCCCCTTTCCCGCTGCCTCCTGAGTGAAAGGGATAATGGACGACAAGGGGCTGCAAACTCATATCTCACCCCTCATACTGTCATGCTTTACCGCGATAAATCATCAAAAAAAGAAACAGCCCTCCGCCAATATAGCGAAGGGCTGTCCCCGTTCTATCCGTTTATGCAGCCTTGAGTCAGGAATTAGGCATTGGCCGGGGGAGTGAATACCCGTGTGGCCAGCTCCTGCTCCAAGGCATAAAAAGCGCTGCTGTCCTTGTCGATGCGCTTCAGCTTTTGGATCAGTTTCTCGAAGGTGTCCTCTTCCTCCACCTGCTCGTCAATAAACCACTTCAGGAAACCAATGGTCGCATGCTCCCGCTCCTCCATGGCAATATCCATGAGCTTGTAGAAGCGCCGGGTGTTTTCCTTCTCATGCTTCAGGCCCTTCTTGTAGCAGTCCAGGACCGATTCATACCCGTTGAAAACGTCGCCCATCCCGCTGATGGTGGCTCTCGCCCCCACTGCATTGATGTAGTTGTAGATTTTCATGGCATGGAACCGTTCTTCCTCCGCCTGGACAAGGAAGAAGTTGGCAAAGCCGTCCAGATTCTCCGACGAACAGTAGGCGGCCATGGCCACATACACGTGGGCGGAGTAAAACTCGAAATTCAACTGCTCATTCAATTCCTTCAACAGATTGTCGCTAACCATTTTCCATTCCCCTTTCAAAAAATGAATTTTAAATTTGGGGTTCTTTTTCTACTTCCAATGATGAACCAACTCGTCTGTTTTTGTCAAATTGAACACCCAACTTTATCCTTCGCCTGGTCAGTTGCCGCTTAAACCAGCCGCTCCCGGCTGCTACCGGCCGCTTCCATCTGCCGCACCGGCCTTCATCCTACTTCCGGCTGTGCACCTGAAAAATGGCGAACTTCAGATAATTGCCCTCGTCCACCCCGAGAATCTGGGGATGGTCCTTGCCTGCGCCGCGGAACTCCAGAAGCCGCAGCACCTTGCCTGCATCCTTGGCTGCTTCGTGGATGGTCTCCAGAAACAGGTCCGGCCGGACATGGTAGCTGCAGCTGGCCGTAACCAAAAACCCGCCTTCATTGACCAGCTTTAGCCCATGCAGGTTAATATCCTTATACCCGCGGCAGGCACCTTCAACCGCATTCCGGGTTTTGGCAAAGGCCGGAGGATCAAGAATCACCACATCCCAGGTCCGGCCCCCTTGTGCCAGCTTGGCGGAGGTATCCACCTTCTTTTCTGCCGCAGCGGCACGCTCCTTGCGGTCGTCAAGCCCTTTCACCTGGGCACGCAAATATTCGAATGCATCGGCCACCACGAATTCCACCCGGTCCTGAAAGCCGTTCAGCTCCACATTCCGCCGTGCAGACTCCACCGCCAGCTCCGATATATCCAGGCAGGTGACCTTCTTCGCTCCGAATTTGCAGGCATTCAGTGTAAAGCTCCCCGTATGGGAAAAACATTCCAGCACCGTGGCTCCGTCCCAGTAGGGGAAGGTGACCACCTTGCCGTTGGGGTTAACAGGGACGGTTTCCCTGCCGTTCTCCGTCTCCCGCTCCTCCAGGCGGATGCCGCTTCTGGCTCCCCAGCCCTTCACCAATGGAGCGAGCAGAGCCCGGTTAGCTTGCTGGTCGAAGAAATACCCCGTTTTTTGGCCGTGGACAATGTCCACCTCCAGCAGCAGGCCGTTTTCCGTAATCTGCACCTTTTCCGGGCAATCCCCGTACAGGACGCCCGTGCGCTGGCTCAATCCTTCCAGCTCGCGGACAGACACATCGCTGCGCTCATAAATCCCCGCCGGCCCAAACACCTCAACCAGCGCGTCCACAATGAGCTCCCGGCGCAAATCCATACCCAAGGTGAGGATCTGTACTACCAGGATATCGCCGAAGCGGTCCACCACCAGCCCCGGCAGGAAATCCGCTTCTCCGTACACTGCCCGATATGCGGACGCTTCAGGCAGAAACCGCTCCCGCAGCTCCCGGCAGCGGAGCAGCCGTTCCGTCAGAAGCTCACGGGTCAGCTCCTCCATGGGCTCGTATCCCACTACCCGGACCCGGATCTGCGAGGCTTCGTTATAATAGCCGGAAGCCAGGAATTGCCCCGCATGGCTGCGCACATGGACAATCTCTCCCGGTGCCGGCTCCCCTTCCACCCGCTCAATCTCGTTGGCGAATATCCACGGATGCCCTTCCTCCAGCCGCTTCTTGCGTTTCCGTATCAAAAAAACAGACGCAACCATCCAAACCTCTCCTGTCCCTTGTTCCATTTTATGTACCAACGGCGGACAAACCAACATGTCCGGCCCCGGCTTGTCATACATATACAATACATCTTCCATCACCTGAAGCAATCAGGCAGAAAGGAGCAGGATTCCGTTGTTCTCACTCATTATTCTGCCGATGGCGGCGGGGCTGGCGATTTTCCTCTTTGGCATGAAGGCCATGGAATGGGCCTTGCACAGCTGGGCCGGGCGCTACCTTCAGGTGATTCTGGAACGCTTCACCCGGACTCCCGCCAGGGGACTTGTGGCCGCAACGGGAATAACGGCCGTTCTGCAGAGCAGCACCGCCGTCACCGTCATCACCATCGGTCTGGTCAACGCCGGGGTAATGAGATTCCCCCAGACCCTGGGCATTATTCTGGGCAGCAATATCGGCACCTGCATGACCACCGAGCTGGTCGGCCTGGATTTGACCCGGCTGGCGCTGCCGATCCTGCTGGGAGCCGCCGTGCTGTGGTTCACGGCCCTTAGCCTGCCGGACAGCAGCTACCCTGCCCGCAAGCTCCGCTCCCTGCGGCTGGTTCCTATCGCCGTCATGGGTTTTGCCTGTGTGCTGCTTGGGATGCAGGTGATGCAGAGCATCACACCCGCCCTGCAATCCATGGGCATGCTGGGCTGGTTCGTCCAGAAGGCCCAGGAGAGCCTGTTCTGGGGTGTGATGGCCGGCGCCGCCGTTACCGCCCTTCTTCACAGCGGAGCCGTCACCATCGCCATGACCATGGGGCTGGCCTCCATCCAGGCCATCACCCCGGAGCTGGGCATCGCCATCGTCATCGGCGCCAACATCGGCACCTGCGTCACCGCATTGATCGCCAGCATTGGCGGCTCCCGCTTCGGCCTTTATGTGGCCTGGGCGCATATTCTGCTGAACGCGGGAGGCGCGCTATTATTCTTCCCCCTCATCGGCGTTCTGGAGCAGGTGACCGCCATTATCACCACCGACCCGGGCGCCCAAATTGCCCATGCCCAGACCATTTTCAACATCGTCTGCTCCCTGGTGGCACTGCCGCTTTGTTACCTGCCCGGCTTGCGCCGCATCCAGCTTGACGCTTCGTAACTGTGCCGCAGCTCCTTAATAACCGCTGCCGCCTGCTGCACCCGATACAATCGCCACACCGGAGCTGGTACCCAGACGGGTTGCACCCGCTTCGATCATCAGGAGGGCTGCCGCTCTATCCCGCACGCCGCCTGACGCCTTCACGCCGATATGGGGCGAAACGGAGGCACGCATCAGACGGATATCCTCCACTGTCGCTCCTCCCGGACCGAAGCCGGTGGAGGTTTTTACGTAATGGGCCCCGGCCTGCTCCGAAAACCGGCAAGCCGTTTCCTTTTGCTTATCATTGAGGAAGCCCGTTTCGAAGATTACCTTCACAATGGCGCTTCCTTCCACAGCCTTCACCACCTGGCGGATATCATCCTCCACCTGGTCCAGACGCCCCTCCAGCAGCTGGCCGATCTGCAGCACCATGTCAATTTCATTGGCGCCGTTCTCCACGGCATCCGCCGCCTCCGCTGCTTTGGCTTTGGGTGTGTTCGCTCCAAGTGGGAATCCGCACACCACACTGATTTTAACCTCCGAACCCTTCAGAAGCTCCTTGCAGTACGGCACCCAAACCCCGTTGACGCAAACGCTGTAAAATTGATGCTCCACCGCTTCCCGGCACAGCTTCTCGATAGCCTGCGACGTAGCATCCGCCTTTAACAGCGTATGGTCGATAAATCCGCCCAAATTAATGGTTTCCATCGTTTCGCTTCATCCCCTTCTCGTCATATCCCAATTCCCACAACGCCTTGTGCAGGATGGAATCATTATTGGCATAGCCGTTTTTGCGCTGTCGGTAAGCCGCATCCGGCACCTCCAGCCATTCCACTCCCCGGATTTCCTCCACCTGGGGCTTAAGCGTTCCGCCTTCCGCCTCTACCAGATAATAATGGACCTCCTTGTGGACAAGCCCCACCCGCGGAAGATGATATTGGTAACGGATCACATCCAGCGGCTTGATAATGCGCCCCGTAATCCCCGTCTCCTCCCGGATTTCCCGGAGCGCGGTTTCCTTGACGGTTTCACCGGTCTCCATCTTTCCTTTGGGAAGCGTAATTTTTCCGTACCGGTCCTGAATCAGCTGAATTTGCTGCCGTCCTTCGAAGTTCCGGTACACCACTCCTCCGGCGGATATTTCCTTCACGCTTTTATTCATCCCCTTACTGAAGACTTTAAAACCTGCTCTTAACGGGAAAACCCGGACATTACTGTCTCATTGAGCCTAACACCCCGGCAATAGGGGACTCCCGCCTCTGTCATACGAACCTGAACCATCCGCCCTGCCAGCTCCTTGGGTCCGGAGAAGGCAATATGCAGATAATTGTCCGAATGTCCGATCAGCTCCACATCCCCGTCGCCTTCGTAGGCGCCCATCTCCGGGATGACCTCCAGGATCTGTCCGGCGAAGCGCTTGGAATACTCCAGCCGCATCCGGGAGGACAGCTCCATCAGCAGGCTGACCCGGCGGTTCTTCTCCTCCTCCGGAATCTGCCCGTCCATCCTGGCGGCAGGTGTGCCCGTCCGTTTCGAATAAGGGAAGATATGCATATCCGCAAACTGCATCTGCTCCATAAAATGCAGGCCGCTCTCAAACATCTCCACGGTTTCGCCGGGAAAACCGGTAATCACATCCGTGGTTACCGCCACATCCGGCATGGTTCTGTGGATCAGCTCCAGCTTGCGGCCAAATTCCGCCGTGGTATACTTCCGGCGCATGGCAGCCAGCACCGTATCCTCCCCGGCCTGCAGGGGAATGTGCAAATGGCGGCACATTTTGGAGGAGGAGCCCAGCACATCCAGAATCTGCTCGTCAATTTGGCTGGCTTCAATGGAGCTGATGCGGATTCGCTTGAGACCATCCACCTTGTCCAAATCCCGCAGCAGCATGGCCAGATTGTAGCCGTCCAGATCCTCCCCGTACCCGCCGGTATGAATACCCGCCAGCACAATTTCCTCATAGCCTGTCTCCACCAGCTGTCTGGCCTGGGCCAGCACACTTTCCGGCTTGCGGCTGCGGATAAGCCCTCTGGACCAAGGAATGATGCAGAAGGTGCAGAAGTTATTGCAGCCCTCCTGGATTTTGAGGAACGCCCGGGTATGGCCGGTAAATTCGGGAACATCCAGCTCCTCGAACTCCTGGGTTTTCATGATGTTGCGGACAGCGTTGATTGGCGCTCTTTCCGCCTGATACTTGTGGACCAGGTCCATCATCTTGTCCCGGTCCTGGGTGCCGATGACAATATCCACGCCGGGGATGGCGGCAATCTCCGCAGGCGCAGTCTGGGCATAACATCCGGTAACGGCAATAATCGCCTCCGGATTGCGGCGGATGGCGCGGCGGATAGCCTGGCGGCTTTTTTTGTCCCCTGTATTGGTGACCGTGCAGGTGTTAATCACATACACATCCGCCGTTTCTTCAAACTCCGCCTTTTCGTAGCCCTCATTGCGGAAGAGCTGCCATATCCCTTCCGTCTCATAAAAATTCACCTTGCAGCCCAAGGTATGAAACGCAACCCTTGCCATCAGCTCTTCCCTCCCATTTCTCCCGATTCATACATAATGCAAGCCAACGCCGCCATTGCGGCAGTTTCCGTACGCAAAATCCGTTTGCCTAGACTGATGCTCCGGCAGCCGGCAGCCTCCGCCTCCAGGGCCTCCTGCTCCGTAAAGCCCCCTTCCGGGCCTACCAGAACCAGGATTCTCGGGCGGCGCCCGTCAACCGCAGGGGAGCTCAATTGCTCCGCCAGCCGCTCCCTCAGAGTCAATCCGCTTTCCAGCTCATAACAGAACAAGGCCAGATCCGTTTCCTTCACCAGCTCCAAAAGCCGCTTCCAGCTTACCGGTGTTTCCACAGCCGGAACCCGGTTCCGGTGCGCCTGCTCCGCCGCTTCCTTGGCAATTTTGGACCAACGCTCCACACGTTTGGCCTCTTTTTTGTCATCATATTGCACAACCGTCCGTTTGGACAAAAAGGGAATAAACCGGTCTGCCCCAAGCTCCGTACACTTCTGGATGACCGTCTCCAGCTTGTCCCCCTTGGGCAGGCTTTGGGCGATCCACACCTCTACGGCCGCCTCTTTATCCATCGGAAGCTCCCGGACTACCTCCGCCTCTACCAGCCCTTTGCCGATGTCAGACACCCGGGCCAGCACCTCACGGTCCAAGCCGTTGCTTATAATAATTTCCTCGCCGGGTTCAGCGCGCATCACCTTCATCAGATGATGGGCGTCGTCGCCAGTTAACCTCGCCAGATTGCCTTCCAATTGCTCCGGCGGCACAAAATAACGTTGCATGGCCTACGCCAACCTTTCTTGTTGAGAGCTTACGGCCATCTGCAGGCCTGCAATAACGATGTACTCCTTCTACCCGCCAAAAACGCCTCGAAGTTAAGCCCGGTTGAACGGCCCCGGCTTACGGCGCCATTTCCAACGGACTTAACTCCTGGAGCGACTCTACAGCATCAGAATCCCGATTTTGGACAGCTGCTCGTGATTCCCGAACAGCATAACAAACAATTGATTGATCCCCCGCAGAACATCCCACCGCAAATCAAGGACCGGTCCCAGAGTCATACTGTACAGCGGATGGATCAGCACCAGCAAGAGGAAAATCATAAACGCATACTGCTCAAAGGGCCGTATCCGCTCCCGCCATTGCACCGGGAGGAATTCATAAATAATCCGGTAACCGTCCAAGGGCGGCAGCGGCAGAAGATTAAAGATAAACAGAACCAGATTCAACAGAATATGCATTTGCAAAAAGATGGAAACCGCCCGGAACACCCCAACCGACATCACCTCATAGGCATTGAAGTGGGACAGCAGGAAAGCCGTCAGCACCCCCACCACAGCCAGAAGCAGGTTGGACAATGGCCCAGCCACAGAAACCAGCACACTCATCAGCCGCGGCTTTTTGAAGAAGCTGGAGCGGATCAGAACCGGGCGCGCCCAGCCGAAGCCTGCCAGAATAATTAAGAGAATCCCGAGAATATCAATATGGGCACGGGGATTCAAGGTTACCCGCCCCATGGACCGGGGAGTCGGATCACCGAATCGGTCAGCCACATAGGCATGGGCAAATTCATGCAGTGTAAACGCCAGCACGATGACAATCAGAAGAAAAGGCAGCAATTCAAACTGAATGCCGAACAGATTATTCATGCATCACCTATGGCTTTCTGGCAACAATCGCCACCCAATCTGTCTCCTCGTAACGGTCTTCCACCCGGAAGCCGGCTTCGGCCAAGGCCCGTTCCACCTCCGCCTGCTTTTGCTTGATGATGCCCGACGCGATATAGGTGCCCCCGCTTTGCAGCGCTTCGAACACATCAGCGACGAACAGAAGAATAATTTCAGCCAGAATATTGGCGACGACAACCTGTACCGGCAGGGTAACGCCCAACCCCTGTTTGCCTTCAGCCTGGGTCCGGATGGCCTTCAGCAGATCGCTTTCCACAACTGTAATTGTCTCTTCCAGGCCGTTCAAACGGGTATTCTCCGTGGCGCTGGAGACGGCTACCGGGTCCAAATCCAGGGCAAGCACATGGCTTGCGCCCAGCTTGGCGGCGGCAATGGACAGAATGCCTGAGCCGGTGCCCACATCAATAACCTCATCTCCCGCCTTCACCACCTTTTCCAAGGTGCGCAGACAAAGGGCGGTTGTGGCATGAGTGCCGGTGCCGAAGGCCATACCCGGATCCAGCTCCAGAATGATTTCCTCCGGGCCTGCCTCGTACTCCTCCCAGGTCGGTTTGATGGTGAGGCGGTCAGACACGCGCAATGGCTTAAAATACTGCTTCCAGGCTGTGGCCCAATCCTCCTCGTCCACTTCCTTCATGCTGAACTGGGGATTGCCCGTATCGATGTCATAGTCCGAAAGCTCCGCCACCGATTCCTTCAGCTGAGCCAGAATGTCATCCATTCCGGTGCCCTGAGGAAAATACCCCTGAATCACCGCGCGGCCTTCGGGGATGTCGTTCAAGGGTTTTTCGTACCATTGGCCGAGTGATGTGTCCCGCTGCTTGTTCAGCGTGCCCGATTCCTCGATGGTGACGCCGCCTGCGCCCAGCTCATGGAGAAAGTTGGAGATCATTTCAATTGCTTCTTCCGTGGTGTGAACCGTAATTTCGTACCAACGCATATCCGTAAATCCTCCCGGTCGATTCTCATAGGTAAAGCGGCAATTTGGCCGCACGTCCCTCTATTCTACTACAACCGAAACGATATAGGCAAAATTCGCGTATTTAACAAGAGAAACAAATTGAACGGAGGATGGCCGATGTTTGAGGAATGGAACCGGAGACATGCAGAGTGCAAGGAAAACATCCGCAACAAAGAAAGGTGGGAGCAGCAGCTTTCAGCTTTGAATAAACGCTGCCGGGATTTGGAGAAGCAAACCTTTTTATGGCGGGCAGTGGTTGCGCAGGAGGAGGAGGATGTGGAGCGCCTTTTGTCCATGAGTGTTTCCAATCTATGGTACACCCTTACCGGACAGAAGGACGAGAAGCTGGGCCAGGAGGAAAAGGAGGTGCTGGAGGCCCGGCTCAAATATGATCAGGCCGCGGCATTGCTGGAGGAGGCTGAGCTTGAGAAGGCCGAGCTTAAGGAAAAGCTGCTGGCCACCGGCTCTGCGGAAATGCTTCTTGCTGAGCTGATGCGGGAAAAGGAGCAGCTGATACACCGGTTCAAGCCTGAGCTCGCAAGAGAGCTGGTCCGGCTATCCGAGGAGATGTCCGATGCCAGGACCAGGCTGAAGGAGCTTAAGGAAGCGGCAGCAGCGGGACGGGATGCTCTGGCCGCATTGGAGATTGCCGATTCCAGTTTGAACTCCGCGGAAAACTGGAGCACCTTCGATATTCTCGGCGGGGGCTTCATTGTCACACATATGAAGCACAGCCGGCTTCAAGCCGCTCAAACCTATGCCAAGGAAGCCGGCAAGAAGCTGCTGCGGCTGCGCGATGAGCTGGACGATGTCAAGATGCAGCTGACCGCCTTTGATACAGATATCAGCGATACGCTGCGTTTGGGCGATTATTTTATGGACGGCTGGATTACCGACTTTCTTGTCCAGGAGCGGATTGAGAAGGCGGACCAGAAGCTGCACAGCTATATCCGCCAGGTTGACGGAATCACCCACGCCCTGGAGCAGCAGGCTTCGGAAACGGAGATTCAATGGCGCAGACTGAAAGACCAGTGCGATTCTTTAGTGGAGAACGCCTAAGCCTAATCAAAAGCAAAAAGCAGGAGCCCTTTTGGACGGGAACTCCTGCTTTTCTTTTACACCATTCCACCCGCCTGCTCCACCAGATGAAGCACCTGATGATGGATGGACTCATTCACGATGGCAGTTAAGAGAATATCCCTGCCGGTCACACCGTTGCCGCCTCCGTCGCTTAGCCCGCTGGCAGCAGGGTCCGCAGCCATCAGAACGCCGGCATCACGGGAGTTCACCTCTGCCTCCTGGGTCAGCTCACCCAGACTGGAGACATTGCCGGTAGCCGGATTAATCTGGATTTCCCGGGCCTCCTGGGGATACTTGGCCACATGGTCAATCCGGGCGTCCTCCACCCGGAGCGCCTTCAGCTTGTTCAGCACTTCCTGCGCTTCATCCCGCGTCTTGAAATAAGCCAATACGTTCTTTTCCATCAGAATTCATTCTGCCGCTTCTCCGCGGCCTCAGCACGCTCCATAGCCTCCAGATCTTCCTCATCCGCCTCGTCCATGGAAAACTCCACGTCCTGAGCTTTTACAATGGGGAGCCGCTTAGCGGTTTTGGGCAAGGAGAAATTCTTTTTATCCATGTGATAGGCCTCCTTATTTGAGAACACTTTGCTGGAAAAAGGGATTTTTGGGGACACCTGCTACAAATCGGAACCGGCATCCGTCATATAAACACAAGGGTAACGGCGGCACCCATAGGTTAAGCCGGGGCGGCGATTCTTATGCAGCGTTTGATTTACTATCCTTGTCCCTAGCGTATATAATGGGGGTTGCACGCGCCGCGGTACCGTATCCCGCAATTTTACTCTATCAAAAGGAAGATGCTACAATGACAAGTTTGGATTGGCTGGAGCTTTTGAAAGTGATTTTTCTCGGTATTGTCCAGGGAATAACCGAATGGCTGCCCATCAGCAGCACCGGGCACATGATTCTGGTGGACGAATTTCTGTCCCTGCATGCCAGCGCCGCATTTATGGAGATGTTCCTGGTAGTGATCCAGTTCGGCTCCATACTGGCGGTTGTAGTCATCTATTGGAGCAAGCTGGTCCCGTTTACGCTTAAGGGCGGGCTGGCGGTGAAGAAGGATGTTCTCTCCATGTGGCCCAAAATTGTCGTTGGCTGTATTCCGGCCGGGATTTATGCCGTCACTCTGGATGACAAACTGAATCCCATCTTTTACAACTACGGGACCGTTGCCGTGATGCTGGTTCTGGTGGGCATTCTGTTTATCATCATCGAAAACAACAACAAGGGCCGCATTGCCTCCGTCACCGATATTGGCGGGCTGACCTACCGGATTGTGTTCCTCATCGGAATTTTCCAGCTGATTGCCGCCATCTTCCCCGGCACCTCCCGTTCGGGAGCGACCATTGTGGGAGCGTTGGTGCTGGGCGTTTCGCGGACCATTGCGGCAGAGTTCACCTTTTTCCTGGCGGTACCCACCATGCTTGGGGCAAGTCTGCTGAAGCTGGTGAAATTCGGCTTTAACTTCTCGTCCGAGGAGCTGGTCTGGCTGATCGTCGGGATGGCCGTAGCGTTTGTGGTATCGTTGGTCATTATCCGTTTCCTGATGAATTACATCCGGAAGCATGACTTTAAGGTATTCGGCTGGTACCGGATTATACTGGGTTTGCTGGTGCTCGTTATCTTTTGGCTCCGGTAAATAAGTACATAGCCTGATTCGCTTGGCTCATTGGCTGCGTCCGCAGCCGCCATTATCACTGCCTCTTATACCGCCAAAAAAGCCGGCTTCCCCTTTGGGAAACCGGCTTTTTGCTTGTTGAAAACGGCTGCTGCTATTCGCCTAAAAATGCTTTTTTCATCCGCTCGAACAAGGACTGCTGCTTCTCATGCATAAACTCCCCGTTGAGACCGGAGAACTGGCGGAGGAGCTCCTTCTGCTCGTCAGTGAGGTTGGAGGGGGTTACCACCACCACCTTCACGTGCTGGTCCCCTTGGCCGTAACCCCGGAGGCGCGGCACTCCTTTTCCTTTGAGCCGGAAGAAGGTGCCGGTTTGAGTGCCGGCGGGAATCTTCAGCTTCACCTTTTCGGTCAGCGTAGGAATTTCAATTTCATCCCCCAGAGCAGCCTGGGCAAAGGTGAGAGGCACCTCGCAGTAGATATCGTCACCTTCGCGCTCGAAGAAATCATGGGATTTCACACGGATGACGATGTACAGATCGCCGGAGGGGCCGCCCTTGGTGCCGGCTTCCCCTTCGCCGGATACCCGCAGCTGGGCTCCGTCATCTACACCTGCGGGAATCTTCACATGAATCTTCCGCTGCTTCTTCACCTTGCCGGTGCCGTGGCAATCATTACACTTATCCTTGATCAGCGTGCCTTGGCCGTTACAAGCGGAGCAAACTCTGCGGTTGACAATCCGGCCGAAAGCGGTGTTCTGCACCACTTCCTGCTGGCCGCTGCCTTTGCAGACATTACAGGTTTCCGCTTTGGTGCCGGGTTTTGCCCCGTTGCCGTGGCAGGTTTCGCAGGTTTCCGTCCGGGGAATGGTAATATCCATTTCCTTGCCGAACACCGCTTCCTTAAACTCAATGGTCATGGAATATTGCAGGTCGTTGCCCCGTTGGGGCGCATTGGGATTGCGGCGCTGGCCGCCTCCCCCGCCGAAAAACATATCGAAAATATCGCCGAAGCCGCCGAAGTCCTGGCCGTTGAAGCCGCCTCCGCCGCCCATACCCTGGTTCGGGTCCACATGGCCATACCGGTCATAGGTGGCGCGCTTCTGGTCGTCGCTCAGCACGTCGTATGCTTCCTTCGCTTCCTTGAACTTCTCTTCCGCGTCGGCGGCTTTGTTCACGTCCGGATGATACTGGCGTGCCGCCTTGCGGAAAGCCTTCTTGATATCCTCCGCATTGGCGCCCTTTTCCACGCCAAGCACCTCGTAATAATCCCGCTTGCTCACTGTTCCACCGCCTTATTCATTTCCCCACAAAGTGAAGCCTGCCCTCGAAGCAGATTCCGGGTACTTTGCGGGGACCCCAAAATATACAAACCACTTCCGGTCCCGGATATGTTATGGAGCCTCGAAATTGGCACAGCCAATTTGAGGGCTATCTACATTTCCCCAAATTACTATATCATGTCTGGCCGCTGTCTGACAGCAGGTCAAACTGTTAAAAAGCCCCACCGGCACTCTAACGGAAGTGAGAGCCGTTGTTTGGCCTACAATCCGCATTTGCAAAATCTAACGGAAGCCAGCGCCGTTATTTCGGCCAATTCAGCCGGATTCCGCCTACCGTACGGCAAATAGCGACTCTCACCGCCGTTAGAATCAAACCGGCGTCTCCAGAAGGCAAATAGCGGCTTCTACCGCCGTTAGCTTCCACGGCAGGCAGCTGGCGGGTAAGCAGGGACGCAAGGATGCAACAGCCTGCATCTCGTTGTCCTCGTACTCCCACATGTACCGCCTCCACCATCGCAGAAGCGTTGCCGCGGCTTCGCTAACGCCAAGCCGCAGCACCCATCACCACCAACACCGCCGCGGAACTCCCCATCCGCGTCCAGCGCAAAGCCAAAGCCGGTAAAAACCGGCTTTGGCCCGCCTGCACTGTATATTGTCTGCTCTTTAATCAGCAGCTTATTTCTTGTCTTCGTCCACTACAGTGTAGTCGGCGTCGACCACATTGTCAGCCTTCGGACCAGCGTTGCCGCCAGCTTCGCCTGCGCCTTCAGCTTGCTGCTGGGCAGCCATTTGCTCATACATCTTCACGGACAGCTGCTGCACAACCTCGGACAGCTCGTCAGTAGCCTTCTTGATGGCGTCCACGTCATCGCCTTCCAGAGCCTGCTTAACGGCTTCCTTGGCGGCGTTGGCCTTTTCCACTTCACCGGCGTCTACCTTGTCGCCAAGATCCTTAATGGTCTTCTCGACGGTGTAAACCAGTTGGTCCGCATTGTTCTTGGCTTCCACCAGCTCCTTGCGCTTGCGGTCTTCCTCAGCGTGAGCCTCGGCATCCTTCATCATGCGGTCGATCTCTTCGTCGGACAGGCCGCTTGAGGAGGTGATGGTGATCTTTTGGCTTTTGCCTGTACCCTTATCGGTTGCGGACACGTTGACAATACCGTTGGAGTCAATGTTGAAGGTAACCTCAATTTGCGGTACGCCGCGGGGTGCCGGAGGAATATCATTCAGCATAAACCGGCCCAGCGTTTTGTTGCCGTTAGCCATCGCACGCTCGCCCTGAAGCACGTGGATTTCCACGCTGGTTTGCATGTCGGCATAGGTGGAGTACACCTGCGACTTGCTGGTGGGGATCGTAGTGTTACGGTCGATCATCTTGGTGAATACGCCGCCTGCAGTTTCGATACCCAGGGACAGCGGAGTAACGTCCAGCAGGACAACGTCCTTCACGTCACCGGTCAATACGCCGGCTTGGATAGCGGCGCCCAAAGCAACCACTTCGTCAGGGTTAACGCCCTTGTGGGGTTCCTTGCCCAGGAGCTTCTTGATGGCTTCTTGAACGGCAGGGATACGGGTGGAGCCGCCTACCAGGACCACCTTGTTGATTTCGCTGATGGACAGACCGGAGTCGCTCAGCGCTTGACGGGTCGGACCCATGGTGCGCTCTACCAGATCAGCAGTGAGCTCTTCGAACTTGGCGCGGGTCAGGTTCAGCTCCAAATGCTGCGGTACGCCGTCAGCCATGGTGATAAACGGCAGGGAGATGGTGGTGGTCAGTACGCCGGAAAGCTCCTTCTTGGCTTTTTCCGCGGCATCCTTCAGACGTTGTACGGCAGCCTTGTCCTTGGACAGGTCCACACCTTGCTCCTTCTTGAATTCAGCAACCAGCCAGTCGATGATCTTCTGGTCGAAGTCGTCGCCGCCCAGACGGTTGTCGCCGCTTGTGGCCAGCACTTGGAAGGTGCCGTCGCCCAATTCCAGAATGGATACGTCAAAGGTACCGCCGCCAAGGTCATAAACCAGGATGGTTTCGTCGCTGTCTTTTTCCAGACCGTATGCCAAAGCGGCAGCCGTCGGCTCGTTGACGATCCGCAGCACTTCAAGGCCTGCGATTTGGCCGGCATCCTTGGTGGCTTGACGCTGGCTATCGTTGAAATAAGCTGGAACGGTAATAACGGCTTGGGTAACGGGCTGGCCCAGATAGGCTTCCGCGTCGGCCTTCAGCTTCTGAAGAATCATCGCCGAAATTTCCTGCGGGGTATAGTTGTTGTCGTCGATCTTTTCCTTATGGTTCGTGCCCATATGGCGCTTGATGGAGATAATAGTGCGCTCCGGATTGGTGATGGCTTGGCGCTTGGCGGTTTCGCCGACGATACGCTCGCCGTCCTTCTTGAAGCCTACAACGGAGGGAGTGGTGCGCGCTCCTTCCGGATTGGGGATTACAACCGCTTCGCCGCCTTCCATAACGGCTACGCAGGAGTTGGTGGTACCCAGGTCAATACCGATTACTTTACCCATGATTATGGTTCCTCCCATATCGAATATATTCTTACTTGGACACCTTCACCATCGCCGGGCGAAGCACTTTGTCCTTAAACACATAACCCTTCTGCAGCTCTTCAACCACAATGCCCTCTTCATGCTCGTCGGACTCCACCTGCATAACCGCTTGATGGAAATCCGGATTAAAAGCCTCGCCTACAGCTTCCATCGCCTTGAGGCCTTCCTGCTCCAACGTCTGCCCAAGCTGTCGCTGGATCATGTCAATTCCCTTCAGAAGGGAATCCAAATCCTTGGAATCCTTGCTGGCCGCAACGGCCCGCTCGAAATTGTCCAGTACGGGCAACAACTGCTCCACCAGCTTGGAGGAGGCGTACTTGGCGAAGTCCTCCTTCTCAACCCGGGAACGGCGTCTGAAGTTATCGAAATCCGCTTGGGTACGCAGGTACCTCTCCTGGGCTTCCTCCGCTTGTCTGCGCAATGCGTCAAGCTCTGCGGCAGCCTCCCCTTCCGGAGCCGCGTGCTCTTCACCAATGCCTTCGGCTTCTGTATATGTAGCGGTCTCTTCCGCCGTTTGTTCATTCAAGTCCTGCTTTTCTGTCTGTTCACTCACCTGAATATCACCTCCTTGATAGAATAACCCTCCGCCCGGATTCCCCACATGTAGAATCACCGCATACCAGGCTTCTTACCCAGACCCAAAAGCGGCGCAATGGCCGCTTTCGGCTCCGCAATGCATATTGTATGGCTTACTTGTACCAGCGCTGCATAATTTGGGTCATGTCCTGTGAAAAATGGTTCAGAATACCGATGACCTTGCCGTATTCCATCCGGGTGGGCCCCAATATGCCGATGGTGCCCAGCGTCTTGCCGTCCACAGCGTAGGTTGCCGTGATCAGACTGCAATTATTGATGGCGGCTATCGTATTTTCACTGCCGATCCGTACCTGCAGCCCCTCCGGCGCCGAGCCGATAATCTTGAACAGGGTGGGCGTTTCCTCCAGCAGATCCAGGAAGCTCTTAACCCGCTCCACATCCTTAAACTCCGGCTGCACCAGAAGATTAGTCGAACCCGCCAGGAAAATCCGGTCCTGCTTGTCGCTGACCACCACTTCCTCAAACACCTTCAAAAGATCGTCATAGCCGCTGACATGCTTGGACAGCTCCTCGCTGATCTCCGTATAAATCTTGGAGCGGAGCTGGAACAGCGGAACTCCCTTCAGGCGTTCGTTCAGGATGCGGACGAACTTCTCAATTTCCTCCATCCGCACGCCCGGGGGAATCCGGAACACCTTGTTTTCCACCTGGCCGGTGCTGGTGACGATAATAGCCACGGCACTGACCTCATCCAGCGGCACCACTTGAATCATCCGCAGGGTTGTATTAAAAACCTCCGGCCCCAGAACAATGGAGGTATAGTTGGTCAATCCGGACAGCATGGAAGCCACCTGCTGGATCACCTGCTCCATCTCCTGCAGCCTTTCGGCGAAAAACGTCTTCATCAGGTTTAAATCCGGCCGGGTGACGGCCCCTTGGGCAAGCAGATGGTCCACATAATAGCGGTACCCCTTCTCCGAGGGAATCCGTCCTGCCGAGGTATGGGGCTGCTCCAGGTAGCCAAGCTCCTCCAGATCGGACATTTCGTTGCGGATGGTGGCGGGACTGAAGGCCACATCCCCCCGTTTGGAAATACTGCGGGAGCCCACCGGCTCAGCCGAACGGATATAATCATCTACTATAGCGCTCAAAATCATCTTCTGACGTTCCGATAACATCCTTGCCCGACCTCCCCTATAACCTCCCGTCCGCAGGAACGGGGTATCTTCTTTCCGTGAATCGTTAGCACTCATTCGAGACGAGTGCTAACCGTTATTACAAAAATATCAAAGAAAAACGCCTGTGTCAAGTGATCACAGGCGTCTTTGGACGGCTATTTCGTCGCAGCAATGCTGCTTTTTGCAATGGATGCAGTCTCTCCAGACCTTCTCCGGAAAAATCTCCTTGGGCACGACCTCAAAGCCGTTCTTCTCGAAGAACTTCACCTCGTAGGTTAATGCCATAATGGTGGGGATGCCTTGTTTCTTCGCTTCCTCCACCAGCATACCCACGATCAGGGACCCGATTCCCTGACCCTTGTAGCCTTCCGTCATTCCCAGAGAGCGGATCTCCACCAGATCCTTGCCCAGCTTGCTTAAGGAGCCGCAGCCGATCAGCTTGCCATCCGCCTCCGCGATCACGAAGGTGTCGATGATGGCCCGCAGGGTTTCCCGGGTCCGGTACAGCATAATTCCCTTCTCCGCATATCCCTTGATTAACGTGTACAGGGCTTCAACGTCTTGCTCCGCCGCCCTTCTGCAGGTTACCGCCATGGTTGCCATCAACATCCCACCCATATCATTTGATATGAATAAATATACAACATGACGTATAATGTTACAAGTGAAATTTATACGGTAAGGTGCCCAATAAATGCGCCGAACACAACATTGCCATACATAACGGCTTGCTGGGGCAGCTTATAGCCCTCTGCCGTTTTATCCAAAAGCTTGTCCCCGATCAGCTTCTCCAGCACCGGACCGAAGGCCTCTTCAATGGAAGTGCCGAATTGCTGTATAAAGTCCCGGCTTCTCACACCCTCCAGCAGCCGGAGCCCTACCATCATAAAGTCCTCCATAGCCTCCTCCCGTGTGACGGGATCGGTGGAGAGCCGCGGCAGCCCGGTTTTGCAGGCTTCGATATAAGGACGGATGCCCTTCAGGTTCATATGCCTCTCCCGGTTGGTATAACCATGCGCCCCCGCACCCAGCCCGTAATAGGCCCGGTTCCGCCAATACATGGAGTTGTGGCGGCTTTCGAAGCCCGGCTTGGCGAAATTGCTGATTTCGTACTGCCGGAAGCCCTCCTGCTCCAGCCGGCGCATGATGATCCGGAACATCTCCGCCTCCGTTTCCTCCTCGGGCAGGAGCAGCTGGTTCTTCATATAAAGGCTGTGGAACAGCGTGTTCTCCTCCACCTTCAGACCGTAGATGGAATAATGCTGCAGGGATAACGCCAGCGCTTTGTCCAGAGTATCCTCCAGCATATGCAGCGTTTGGCCCGGCAGGCCGAACATCAGGTCAATGGTGAGATTCCGGAACCCCGCTTGTTTTGCATATTCCAGACTCCGGTATACATCGTCGGTCTGATGGATCCGCCCGATGCCGGATAGGAGGCCGTTGTCGAAGGACTGTACGCCGAAGCTCACCCGGTTTACGCCCCCCGCCTTCATCACGGCCAGCTTGTCGGGGTCGGTGGTGCCGGGGTTGGCCTCCATGGTGAACTCCAGGTCTTCTGCCCGGTCCGGAAAGTAATCCCGGGTCATCTTAAGGAACCGCTCCATCTGCGGGGGCGTAAGCACCGTAGGTGTGCCGCCTCCCACAAAGATGGTTTCTACCCGGGGTGGTACCAGCAGCGACACTGTGCGCTCCATCTCCCGTTCCAGGGCATCCAGATATTCATCCACCGGCTGGCCTTGGACTACGTAGGAGGTAAAGTCGCAATAATGGCATTTGTTCGAGCAAAACGGGATATGAATATACACCGCAGTTGGCGGGTCCAACCGATAGTCCGTCATAAGCGGCTCCTTTCTGTATGGAAAATAGTTTCTACCCTACCCCAGCATCTCTTCCTGCAAAAGTGCATCTATTTCCCAGCCTTAAGCTATCCAGCCTGCCCATCCTGCAAAAGTGCAGTTATTTCAGCCCTTGAGCGGACTGAAGGGTACTTTCCCGAGAAATTAACTGCACTTTTGCAGGGAAACCGGGCCAAACTGCACTTTTGCCGGAAAATAACTGCACTTTTGCATTTAGGCTAAGCGGCGCGGGCGGTGGGCGGCGACCGAAGACTTTCCCCACCTCACTCCACCCGCTAACAAAAACAGCAGCCATTGTTGGAAACGGCTACTGTTTGATCACTTAGAGACTGCGGCGCAGTCCTTTATTCGTCGATTTTCAGGACGGCCATGAAGGCTTCTTGAGGAACCTCCACGCTGCCAACCTGCTTCATGCGCTTTTTGCCTTCCTTTTGCTTCTCCAGGAGCTTCCGCTTCCGGGAGATGTCCCCGCCGTAGCACTTGGCAAGCACGTTTTTCCGCATGGCCTTGATGGTTTCCCGGGAAATAATCTTCTGCCCGATGGCTGCCTGGATCGGCACCTCGAACATTTGCTGGGGAATGATCTCCTTCAGCTTTTCGCAGATCGCCTTGCCGCGGGCATAGGCCCGGTCTCTATGGACAATCACGGATAATGCATCCACTTGCTCGCTGTTCAGAAGAATATCCATTTTGACCAAATTGGATTGTTTGTAGCCCGACATCTCGTAGTCGAAGGAAGCATAACCCCGCGTGCTGGACTTCAATTGGTCGAAAAAGTCATACACAATCTCGGACAGCGGCATTTCGTAGGTAAGCGTGACCCGGTTGGCGTCCAGATATTCCATATTCACAAAGTCGCCGCGTTTGTTCTGGCACAGCTCCATCACTACGCCTACATAATCCTTGGGCACAATGATGCCAGCCTTCACATACGGCTCTTCCACATAATCGATCTTGCCCACCTCCGGATAGTTGGAGGGGTTGTCGATGGTCAGCACGTCGCCGTTGGTCAAGGTCACCTTGAACACAACGCTGGGGGCGGTGGTGATCAGGGCAATATTAAATTCCCGTTCGATCCGTTCCTGGATGATCTCCATGTGCAGGAGGCCCAGGAAGCCGCAGCGGAAGCCGAAGCCCAAGGCAGTGGAGGACTCTGGCTCGAACTTCAGGGAAGCGTCATTCAGCACCAGCTTCTCCAGGGCGTCCCGCAAATCATTGTATTCCGTGGATTCAATCGGGTATAACCCGCAGTAAACCATGGGGTTGATCTTCCGATAGCCGGGCAGCGGTTCAGTGGCCGGGTTGCGGGCATCCGTCACCGTATCGCCCACGCGGGTATCCTTCACGTTTTTGATGCCGGCCACAATAAAGCCTACATCGCCCACCTGAAGCTCGTCCACAATCCCCATCCGGGGCATAAACGCACCCACCTCGATAACCTCGAAAACAGCGCCTGTAGCCATAAACTTGATTTTGGAGCCTGAACGGATGGAGCCGTCCACCACCCGCACGTACACAATAACCCCTTTGTACGGATCATAATGGGAGTCAAAAATCAGCGCCTTCAAGGGCTGCTCCGGATTGCCTGTAGGTGCCGGCACATTGCGCACCACCTGCTCCAGTATCTCCTTGATGCCGATGCCCGCCTTAGCGGAGGCCAGCACCGCATTGCTGCAGTCCAGGCCGATGACGTCCTCGATCTCCTGCTTTACCCGTTCCGGCTCCGCACTGGGCAGATCGATTTTGTTAATGACCGGGACGATCTCCAGGTTGTTATCCAACGCCAGGTACACATTGGCCAGCGTCTGCGCCTCAATGCCCTGGGCGGCGTCCACCACCAGCAAGGCGCCTTCGCAGGCCGCCAGGCTCCGGGATACCTCATAGGTAAAATCCACGTGTCCCGGGGTGTCAATCAGATTGAGGATATACATTTCCCCGTCGTCTGCGCGGTATTGCAGTCGGACCGCCTGGAGCTTGATGGTGATGCCCCGTTCCCGCTCCAGGTCCATTTGGTCCAGCACCTGCTCCTGCATTTCCCGTTGGGAGAGCGCCCCTGTATATTCAAGTATCCGATCCGCCAACGTGGACTTGCCGTGGTCGATGTGGGCGATAATCGAAAAGTTGCGGATTTTTTCCTGCCTAGCCTGTACGTCCTTCATGAGTCCCTCCCGAGTAAATACAACTGAACAATAGATCAATTATAGCAGTTAGGAGGGGCCGCATCAATGGAGGCGGGGCTTTGGACAGTGCAATCACGAAATCAGCGAGTTAAAAAGGGAGACGATCATGCTCATCAGCCCTCTGGCCAGATTGCGCAAAGCATCACCCAGGCGGTTGGACAGGTGGTTCATGAAGGATTCCTTGACCTTTGCCGGAGGTGCGGCTTGTTCGGTGCTGGCGACCTCGGCGGTTTTGGCTCCTGCCGGGACGGCGCCATTCTTGGCGCCGGCAGCTCCCGCCGCGGGACTTGCCTTCGCTGCTGCCGGAACCGCCTGCCGACTGTTGTCAGCCCCCGCCTTTACGGGAGCTGAAGCTGCCGGTTTGACGGCGACTGCCGCAGGCTTCACCGCAGCCGCAGGCGGCTCCGCTGCCGGGACGGCACTGCTCCGGCTCACCAGATCGATGCCGAAGAACAGGCAAAACCCCAGTACAAATATGGTCAACAGCACCCTGCCCGGGCGGATTCTTCCCATGTGTGCTCCCCCTTGCCTTCTCGTAGCTTAGTTACGGCTGCCTGCCGATGCCGCCGGCGCATCCACCTTGGCCGCATCCCAATATAGATCCGCAATGACCTCAGCAAGCACACCGGCTGTCCGCTTGCATTCCTCCAGCGTGTTATACACCCCGCCGATTTCGATCAGCACGCTGTTGGGGGACAAGGACTGGTTATATTCCGCGTTGCCGTCATGCGCTTCCTTGGCCCAAATTCCCCGTGACAGTCCGGGAACCTTTTTCTCCAGCTTCTCCTGGATTTGCGAGGCGAACTTTTCGTTCTGCTGCCATTTGGGATTCTTTTGGCCCAGGATCAGAAATACCTTGGCATAATTTTTCCCGTCCACGGTCAAAGTGGATTTTTCCTTGGAGGAATCATCCCGGTGAAGGTCAAACACGAACTTGATCTCCGGATTGGCCGCAAAGGCCTCCTTCACCGTTTTGTTGGAATACTTATAGGAGTAATACCAGTTGTACTTTTCTACACTGCTGGCATAGTCCGTTGCATAATGAACCGCTCCTACACCCTTGTCCTCCAGACGATCAGCAAGCTCCTTGCCAACCAGGGTGATATTCGTCTTGGCATCCTGGGCCAGATTGGCGTCCTTGGCGGACAGTCCCAGCTCCGGTACCCACGATTCCCGGTTGTGGGAGTGGTAGATCAGCACCACCTTGTCCCCGTTTGTTGAGGGATGCCCGATGGTCGGCTGCGGTGTGGGTGCCGCACTGGTTGACGGAGCAGCTGGAGAGGCGGAGGGCGCCGTTACAGGCTGGCTGTCCGGCCCCCCGGAACCGGAGGGAGTGCCGCCATCAGAAGGCGCATTGCCCGGCGGATACTCCAGCGGTCCGGCAATTTGCTGGGAGCCGGGAGGCTTGCGGATCAGGTACGAGGTGTCCAGGCCCATGCCGGGGAGCTCCCGGGCCAGAAGGGTTTTGGGGTCCCGCGGATTAATATCGGTAATGAACCGGAAGATAAAACTCAGCACATTTTCCTGTGAAAAGGTGGAGGGCACCTGACGGGCTTCCGCCAGATGAGGCACCTCCAGGCCCAGCATATCCATAAAAAACCCATCGGAGACGGAAGCGGCCAGTCCCTTCATTGAGGATACAGGGGTCATGCCCGGCCGCTGGTGGCCGAAGCCGATGAACCCTACCAGAACGAAAATCAGAAAGGTGCAGCCAGTCAGCACCAGGTAGGTTTTGGCGAAAAAGCCTGCGGTTTGGGACAGCTTGCGGAGTTTGCTCAGGTCCAGTGTGAACATCGACCGTTTCATCATCCATTCCTCCATTCGAAGATGCTCTCTTGCAGGGGTTGTTTTACTACCAATCTATGAATGGAGATAGAAGACTAGAACTAAAAAAAGAAGCCCCGCGAATAAAATCGCGAGACTTCTTTGGTAGGTTGCTAGGAAGGAGGTTGCATCAGCTGGCGGCGCTTTCGATGGAGCGGGCGATGGCATCCGGCACGGATTCCAGCGTGGGCAGCTCCAGGAACAGTCCCTTGGGCGTTTCGTTGATTTCCACAATATTATACTCCCACTCCGTAATGGCCGGGATGTGGATACAGTTAATGCCTGCCCGTAGAGCAGGGACGATATCCGTCCGGATGGAGTTGCCGATCATCCAGGTGCGGGAACGGTCAAAGCCGTTTTGCTGCAGGATTTCCTCCAGCGCTTCCGCGGTTTTGTGTTGGCGTACGAACACCTGCTCACCGAAGAAACGGTCCAGCTTGACGGAGCGGATTTTCTTCTGCTGGTGGGTGACGATGCCACCTGTATATAAATAAAGATCGTGGCCGTCCGCCTTCAGACGTTCGAGGGTAGCCTCCATGTCGGGATACGGCTCCACCTGCAATTCGTACACGGATTTGCCCAGCTCGATCAGTTCCTCTTCCTCCATGACCGAGGTGGCCCGGCCGAACAAATCGGAGAAATACCGGTACGTATCTACCAGAGAAGCGGGGAAGTGGTCCATGGAAAATCCATGAATATGTACCCCGGCGATATCAATCTCAAGCTGCTTCATCTTAACGGTTTCGTCTGTCAAAGGATAAGCCGCGAACCAGGTCCGCAGCAGATCCGAAAACTGCTCCAGTACGATATCAAAATATTTATTGCAGTGAATTAAGGTATCATCCAGATCAAATAGAATGATTTGCGGTTTTGGTTGATTCATAGAGCTCTCCTCCCGTTCTGGCTATAGTCTGGCGCCCGCGGAGCCTTAGCGCGTCATCTGGCAATGGAACCGGATATGAAATATGATAGCGCATTTGGCGCGGATTGTAAAAAAACCGTTATATCGATGAACATTCGATGAAGCGGGTTCGTCCTTTAGGTGAAGCGGGTTCGTTCCTCGGCGGAAGCTTTTATGGGCTGTATATGATTTTTCGAGTATAATCTTCCGGTTCAGCCCATTGTGGCGCGTTAAGTATGAAATTTCATATATAATCCCATCGTAAACTCTCATCCACTAGATTTATATATGAAATTTCATATACAACACCCTCCTGAAGCAAATTTCCCGAAATTAAAGCTGATTTTTCGCATACACCCTCCGTTCCCAGCCGTCCTCTCAGGATCCACAAGAAAGAAGCTTCCGGTCAAGCGCCGGCAAACACACGCCTCAACCGGAAGCCCGGCAAACCTCCTATTAGGGCCTGTCTGAAAACCCGCTTGAGGGTATCCTATCCTGTCTTTTCGCCCCATGCTGCGTTACTTTTGCTTGACGTACTCCCGGTACGCCTTCACAAAAGTGCTTGCCTGGAACGAAATTTCAGGATAATCTGCTCCCCTCGGAGTTTTCAGACACACCCTAGTGGGTATACGCCCCTGCGTTATCCGGCTCCACTGCTTCGTGCAGCGCAGAATTCAGACCGCTGGCGATAATGTTGGCGATGTCCTCAATAAACTGGTCGATCTCCTTCGGCGTCACCAAGAGATCATGCCCCACCGGATTCAGCACCTCCTTCACCAGTTCCAGCCGCTCCTGCTCCTGCAGATTGTCCAACAGACCCATAATTTCCTTGGTATTGGAGGTTTGCCGGGAGAAGTGGTGATGCATAAGGTCGATGGCATTGTTTACAATGGTCGAGGCATATACAACCGTCGGCACACCGATGGCAATCACAGGCACACCCAGAATTTCCTTGGTTAGCCCCTTGCGCTTATTGCCAATCCCCGAGCCGGGATGGATACCCGTATCGGCAATCTGGATGGTAGAGTTCACCCGGTCCAGGGAACGGGAGGCGAGGGCGTCTATGGCGATAACCAGATCCGGCTTGGACTTCTCCACAATGCCTTGGACAATCTCGCTGCTTTCAATCCCCGTGGTGCCCAATACTCCGGGAGCCACAGCGCTGACCTGCCGGTAGCCGGGGCTGACATGATCGGGCATCAACTCAAAATAATGCCGGGTTACCATCACATTTTCCACCACAATCGGGCCCAGCGCATCAGGTGTCACATTCCAGTTGCCCAGGCCGATGACCAGCACCTTGGCGTCCTTGGCGATACCGGCATCAGCGAGAAAATCCTCGAACACCTCGGCGAATTTACCGGCTACCCGGTCCTGGAGCTGCGAGTCCTTATGGCGGAGACCGGGTACTTCGATAGTGATATAGTTACCGGGCAGTTTGCCGATTTGCCGTCCAGCCTCAGCGTTTTCAACCCGGATGCGGGTAATCTTGATTTCGCCGTCTTCCTCCACATGGCTGAGCAAACCCTCTATTCCATGTCCGCCCGTTTCCTTCGACGCCAGATCCCGCGCCTCCAGCGCCAGGTCTGCGTGGGATGCAGACAGCAGGTTATCGTTAAATTGTTCCTCCACATCGAAATCTGTTGCCCGCCGGCGCATATCCATGCGTCTCTCCATTGATTCCGCTCCCTTCCTTCGCAGATTGCCGCTATAGTTTGCCAAGAAAGGCAATGGCTTATGCGTTTCCCCTTGATGGAAGGCCGCTTGAGATTTTCATCCCGCAGTCCCCGGTAAGCTCTTGCAATTTCAAAATTGCCGTGATAGAATGTTTAAAGTTGTCTATAATAGACGCAGCCCGGAAGGTTCTGCCAACGGCACGAACCGGCAGGATGTACAGTAGTGTAGGAGGTGAACGATATGCCGAATATTAAGTCCGCAATCAAGCGCGTGAAGGTCAGCGAAAAGCGTCGTCTGCAAAACGCTTCCCAAAAATCCGCACTTCGCACCGCGGTCAAATCCGCAGAGAGTGCTCTGAATAATCAAAACGTTGATTCTGCGAAGGAATTGCTGCTTGTTGCTACCAAGAAGCTGGACAAGGCCGCTACCAAGGGTCTGATCCACAAGAACGCAGCAAACCGCAAAAAGTCCCGTTTGGCCAAAAAGCTGAACGCGCTGACCAAAGCCTAAGATGATGAAACAAAGCCCGGAGCGCACATCCGTAAGGATGCGCCTCCGGGCTTTTGACGTTTAAAGCGGCCGGCCGCTACACAGCCAGCTTCAGAATGAAAAGCTCCATCCCCAGCGTTTTCTCCACCCGGCCTGTTTTCATGCCATAATCCAGATCGGCCAGGCTTGCCAGAATAGACGCCAGCTGCTCGAAGCTGAAGCGTTTCCCCTGCTCGGACGCAATTTTGATGCCGTAGGGATGGCCGCCCAGCTGGGAAGCCATCTGCTGCTGGGAATAACCCTGGCGCTCCAGCTCCTTCACCTGCAGCAGCATACGGAACTGCCGCGTCATCAAAGCGGCAATCTTGATAGGCTCTTCTTTTTTAAGGAGAAGCTCGTGGAACACGGTCATGGCCTTTTCCTTGCGCAGCCGGACAATGTGGTCGATGAGCATAAACACATCCTGCTCCGTGGTCCGGGCCACCATTCCGTCCACATCCTCCACGGACACCGTGCCGCCGCTTCCGGCATATAGCGACAGCTTCTCCAGCTCGGACCGGAGAGCCTGGAGGTCCGTGCCTGCAGACAGCAGCAGCGCCTCCGCTGCCCCTGTGCCCAACCGGAAGGAAAAGGCATCCGCCTGGCGCTTCACCCATTGCAGCAGATCGTCCGCCGACAGAGGGACAAAAGGAGCCATGCTCCCGTTGTCCTTCAGCAGCTTGACGATTTTTTTGCGTTCATCCAGCTTGTCCGCATCCACGGTGAGAATCACAACGGAAAAATCGGCGGGAGACTTCATATAATCGAGAAGCCGCTCAGGCCGGTGCTCCACCTTGGTGCTTTCCTTGGCACCGGTCAAAAAGGCCGCATTGGAGGCGAGAATCACCTTGCGCTCCGCCATAAACGGCATGGTCAAGGCATCCTCCAGCACATCGTCCAGGGACGTTTCACTCAAATCGTATTTGGTCACCGCAAATTCCCGCAGGTCATCCGGCACACATTTGCGGAACACATAGTCAATAAACTCCCGCATCCGGTATTTCTCCGGACCATAACAAATATATAACGGCCGGACGGTTCCCTTGTCCAGCTCCTTCATCCACGTTCTGGCATCCATCTGTCAACACCTCGGTTACCATCTTACCAGACCCCCGGCCAAAAAACAAAAAGACAAGTGCACAAGGCATCTTGTCTTTTTGTCCGGCAATCCAAATCGGTATATGTGAACGCTGGGGCAAGGGCTCTAGAAACCTCCACCCGGGCGGCATACCCTTGAAGCCGATTCATAGGTCTACCCTTCTATTCTATGCCTGCGGGGCAAAACTTGTTCCAGTCGAAATCCGGCTTATTTCTTCCATTCTTTTCCTTGGACAGCCGAGATGACATAGACGGTTTCCGTGCCGGAAACAGTCTTGACGGCGTAGGAGAAGGTATGCGCATCCGTCCATTCCACAAACCTCACCTGCACCTCCGGACCAAGATGGATGGATGAGACAAACACAGCTTTGCCATCCTTATCCGTGATGGTCACCTTGCCCTCCGCCACGGAGGCGGTATACATCCCATCCGGGGAAGGCAGCGGCTGCGGAGCCCCGCCGGCCGCCGGGCCTGCAAGCGTGAATCCCATCTGCTTGGCATCTCCCACCGGTGGAAGGGAAGCTGCCCCTCCCCTTTGATCCCCTTCAGGGGATGCTGCACTGTCCCCGGCCTTTTCCATGATGGCTAAAGGAAGATGGCCTTCCTCCTGCGTCCCATCAGGCTGGCTCTCCACAGCGGAACCGGCAGCCGCCTCTGGACTTTGATCTGCCTGCTTCTGATAGGCATCTGCAGCTTCGCCAGACGGTCCGGAGGCTGTTTCCTGGTCCTCTGCCGTTGACGTCCTCAGAGCCGTCCCGAACTGGTCCTTCACAGAGGAATCCGTCGGCGAGGCCATGGTAACCCGTCCGGAAATATCCTTCTGCTCGGCGCTCCCTTCCGGGGCTGCCGCCGGTGTTGACGGCGGAACCGCTGAAGTTGTTCCGGCCGCACCCGTTTGGGTGGGCACCACGAACAGATCTTGAGTGGCGCTGTCCGCCGCAGACTGGTCCTGCTTGCCTTTTGCTCCGGTAGAGGCTCCCAAATTGGAAGCAGCTTGGGGCGCGCTCATCCGGTTCTGCATAGCAGCGCTCTCCGATGCGGTCTTGTTCATGTGAAGGTTGTCCTGATTGGACATGAACAACCCGATAATAATGCCGGCAGCCGCCACCCCGGAGAAAATCTTCCATGAAATCAGACCGCGCCTGTTATTGCGGGCTTTTGCCGGAGGGAATGCAACCACCTGCTCCTTGGCAGCGGCAGAGGTTTCGGGGCCTTCAGCGGAATCCGCATTCCACAACGGGATCTCCTCCAGCTGCGGCAGAATGGCATCCACAATACTGTAAGCGGGCTTCACCTTGGGAAGCTGAGCCAATTCGTCATGGAGCAGCTTCAGCCGGACATACAGGTCAGAACAGCCGGGGCATTGCTTGAGATGAGCCAGCATCACAAGCTCCTCTTCGGCCGTCAAATCCTGATCCAGGCTTTGTTGCATCAGATTCATCATCTCCTCGCATTTCATCCCCGCACCCCTCCTTTCTGATAGTCCGCTAGCATTCCCTGAAGCTGGTGTCTGGCCCGAAACAGGTACGATTTCACCGTGTTGATGGGAAGATTAAGGGTATCGGCAATCTCATTGTACGAAAAATCATTCAAATAACGCAGTACAACCACTGCCCGGTGATGCTCCGGCAGCCGTTCGATGGCTTCGTGAATGTCCTCGGCCGCATCCTTGCGGAGAACGGCAGCTTCCACATCCTGCTCCGAGGCAAAAACCATCTCATGCTCATCGATAGACACCGAGGGTTTGGTTCTTCTGAACTTGTCGATACAGATGTTAGTGACAATCCGCTGAACCCAGGTTTTGAACAACGCTTTCTCCTCGTATGATGTAATTTTGGTATAAATCCGAATCAGTGCTTCCTGTGAGGCGTCCATTGCATCCTGCTCATTGCCCAGAATATAATAGGCCGTCCGGTACACATGTGATTCTATATCTCGCAAAAGGGCAATTAAGGCCTCACGGTCCCCTGCTTGGGCAGCCTTAATGGTTTCGATCGATACCACGGGAACCCCCTTTCTTGCAACCTTATAAACGGTCCAGGCTGCAGAAATGTTGCATAGCTCTCAAGAAAAGTTTATACGCCGGGACTGGGTAAAAGTTCCGTACACCGTTTTAGGGGCTGTCTTCAAACTCCGAGGGGAGCAGATTTTGCCGGATTTTCGTTCCAGGCAAGGCACTTTTGTGCAGGCGTACCGGGGGTACGTCAAGCGAAAGTAACGAAGCAAGGGACGAAAAGATGGTGAAAGCCTGCCCTTAAGTGGGTTTGAAGACAGGTCCTAGACAAGCTCTGTAATTTGACGGCGCTTTCCTTCATTATGTTCATTTTATAGCAAATCGGCTTTAACTTCATCCCCCAACCCAAACTTTCTACTATTTCCCATAACGACCAGTTAATCTGGTCCTGACAAACAGGCTGTTTCGGCGCACGGAAAACTCCACCTCGCCCTGAAGGTCCGTCCTGTAAACGGACGTATCCGTTTCCGCCAGGCGCTCCAGCGTCAAGGGGCTGGGGTGTCCGTAGCTGTTATTCTTGCCTGAGGAAATCACAGCGAGCCGCGGGCTCCAGTACCATAACCAGTCTCCGGAGGAGGAATACCGGCTGCCGTGGTGGGCCACCTTCATCACATCCAGGGTGGGTGCATCCTCTTCTTCAGATAAACGGGACAGCAGCACCTTCTCCTGCTCTCCGCTGATGTCCCCCGTAAATAAAAACCGCTTCCCCAGCATGGTTAAGAGCATGACCACCGATTCATCATTTTGCTCCTCCAAAAGGCGAACTTGAGCCCCTCTCTCCTCCTGCAGCGGGGACAGAACGGACCACACGGCAGAACGGCCCACGGTATATGTATCTCCCTGCTGCACCGGAATAAGCGGAATACCGCGATCCAACGCTGTTTGAAAAAGCTTCACCGCCCCCGGGCTGGATTTCAGCGTGCCGTTGAACAGGATCCGGCCTACTTGCATTTCCTCCAGCACCGCCTGCAATCCCCCGATATGATCCGTGTCCGCATGGGAAATAATGAGGGTATCCAGCTTATGGACCCCCCGTTTTTTGAGCAGCGGCACAACGGTTTTCCGTCCCACCTCAAAAGGCTCCTGCCGCTCCTTCCATTCCTCCCCGGCCTTGCGGAAGGAAACCGTACCTCCGCCGTCGATCAGAATATGTTTGCCATCCGGTGTCCGCACCCAGGCACAATCCCCTTGCCCCACATCCAAAAAAGAGACCGTTCCCGTGTCTTGTTCCGTCCAGATAGCCGGAGCATAACCGTACAGAAGGCAGCCTGCCCACAGAACGGCGGCAAGCGCCGTCATCCTGACACCTCTGCGACGGAAGCCTGCCCCATCCGGCACCAGGTAAATCCGCTGCCGCTCCAGCTCCCGGTGCTGCTTCAACACACCCGCCTGCAGGAGGACCCAGGCCAACAGAAGATAATAGGCCGCTATCCACAAAAATGTGGGCGTAGGCCAGCTGAGATGCATGGAGGGAAGCCATTCCGACAAATCGATGGTGTAGAAGGTGAAACGGTTGAGGAATGAAATGAAAGCTGCCGCCCCTTTGGCTGCCCAGGGCCAGAGAAAGGAAAGCAGCAAAGCCCCATAACCCAGGGGAGTCACCACAAAGCTGATCAGGGGTACCAGCAGGAGATTGGCAGGCAGGGAAAGCAGGGAAAATTGGTTGAAATAATAGACCGAAACGGGGAAGGATATCAGCTGCGCCGTCAGAGCTACGGCAAGGCTGCTTTTCCAGAGGGGATGAATGCCCTGCAGGAGTCTGGTAATAGCAGGCACCCCCGCCAACAAACCTGCGGTGACGAGAAAGGACAGCTGAAAGCCTACATCGGTGATAAAAAGAGGGTTCCACAGCAGCATCCCCAACAGGGCCAAAGCAAGCAAAGACAGGCCGTCCTTCAGCCAGCCCTTGCGCGCTGCGTACAGCCCCGCCATAGCCGTTAATCCGGACCGCACCACCGACGGCGAGGATCCGGTAAATACCACGTACAGGGGAATGGTCCAAAAGCCCAACCGCGCCGCCGATTCCCTGGTGACGCCCAGCCGCCGGCACAATGCTGTGACCGCCCACAAAAAAACACCTACATGCAGACCGGATATGGCCAGAATATGGGTCAAGCCCAAACGGGAAAAATTCCGGAAACGCTCCGGGTCCAAATCCTCGCGGAGCCCGATGAGAAGCCCCTTCATATAACCCGCCTCGTCCCCGGGAAAAAGCGACGCCAGCCGGCTCCCCGCCCCTTCCCGGATATGATCGTTCCAGCGGAGGAGTCTGGCCGCATCCCATCGGCCGGGCGGGGATACCCGCACGGCGGAGGCGCCTTTGACGGTAACCATCCAGTGCACATCCTTCTTCCGCAGGTATTCGCGGAAATCGAAGCCCCCGAAGTTCCGGGCGGGTTCAGGCGTTTTGACCGTACCCGTTAATTGCACCCGGTCCCCTCTTCTCCAGGTTGCCGCTACCTCCTGCTCCGGCTGCTCCCGAAGACGAACCGTCACATAAACCCGCTCCCCCTCAGGCCGGACCGCTGCTCCATCCGCCCAGCTCCATTCCTCCGTCTGCATATAAAATACCGCCCGGTCCCCGTCCACCTCCACAGGGGTGTCCAGCCGGCCGGAGAGCTCCGCTCCCGCTTCGTCCGCAGCCGGATTCCAATTGGCTGAAGGCGGGGCCACCGCACTGGCCAGCCGGGCATCCGCCCAGGCGTAGCAGCCGTTGCCCGCAAGGAGAGCCAGGCTCAGCCAAACCAGCTGAAGAGCCATTCTTCTGCGCCCCGCCAAAACCGCACTGATCCATATCAGCCCGATTACAGCCCAGCCCCAAAAATACGGCCGGTACCCGGCTGCCGCCAGCCCGGCCCCCGCCGTAAACAAAGCTGCCGTTAGTATCGCTGTTCTGTTCATCACACTGCCCCTTCAAAAGTTATAAAAAAAAGCACCCCGCCACGCCGGTTTGGCGCAGCAGAGTGCTCCCCTGCTTTCAATTACTCGGTTAGTTTTGAACCGGCTCCACACACCCGCCGGGCGGTTCATATGCTTCCAGACTGCGGAAGACCAGCCCCCGCTCCTGCAGCAGCTTGGCTACCTTGGCGGTGTCCTTGGGATAAGGGCGGTGGTACACAATCTCCTTCACCCCGCTGTTGGCCAGCATATTGGCGCAGGTCCAGCACGGCTCATCCGTTACATATACCGTTGAGCCCTCCCGGTCCTTACGGTCGGTGAAGAGAATCAGGTTCTGTTCGGCATGGATGGTGCGGATGCAACGCTGCTTCCGGACCAGCTCCTCCTTGCCTTCCACCACCCGGGCTTCGAATTCTTCTACAATCATACAGCCTGCTTCGCCGCAATCGGCCACTCCCATTGGCGCCCCGTTGTAGGCGCTGCCCAGAAGTTTTTTGCCCTGCACCAGAACGGCTCCTACATGCCTTCTGGAGCATTGGGAGCGGGTGGAGGCCATATAGGCAATGTCCATAAAATAGGTATCCCAGTCCTTGCGAATGCTCATGGTAACGCGGCTGTGCCGCCCTCGCTTTCCCGGCGTGACACGGTGGTTCCGTATCTCCGTTGGTTATGGCCTACATTATATCACCGGCTCCCGTATTCGCCAATGCCCCGTTTCCGGGTGCAGCTTCGGCCACCGGCGCCCTTCAGCCTGCCTTAAGGCGCCACGGATGCCGTAATCCGGTCCTTTAAGCCGTCATAGGTTTTCTGGCCGATGCCCTTCACATTCTTCAGGTCCTCCGGGGTGCGGAAGGGGCCTTTCGACTGCCTGTACTCCACAATGGCCTGGGCCTTGCCCGGCCCGATGCCCGGCAGCTCATCCAGGCGTGAGGCCGACGCCGTATTAATGTCAATCAAGCCTTTTGCTGCGGCTGTTCCCGCCGGGGACTGGGCGGGTGCTGCGGTAGCCTCTGCCTGCACCGGAGCAGTTGCTGATGGTGCCGGCAGTGTTGGCGCACCCGGGACTGCTTCCTGAGCTGTGGCCTGATCCTTCGGCTGTGCGGAAGCACCTTGCCCGGATGAGGAAGCCTGAGTTGTGCCCCCGTTCCGCCCGGAGGCATTCAACAGGGACTGCACCTCCCCGTTCACTTCGCTCCATTCCGACGTGACCCGCTCCTCCACTGCCTTGCGTACAAATCCGAATCCAGCCGCCCCCAGCAGCAGTGCCACAAACATAAGCTTTTTCCAATGAAGCCGAAGCCAGTTGGCCATCACTTGATTCTCCTTTAAGGGTGCGGCTCTTCTCCACAACAAAAAACCGCCGTCACATAGCCTTCCGGCTTGTAAACGGCGGTGCTTCCGCGCCCATGTTCAGTTGTGCCCATTATAGCGCAAACGGCCGGCTGCGGGCAAGAGCTTCTCTGCGCTTGTCCGGCATAATCAGCAGTACTTCGGCATATACATGCACAAAACGTCCCTGGGCTTAAGCCTAGAGGACCTTCACCTACCCGAAAGCGAGGAGGAGAGCTTCATGAAGGTCGGCTTTATCGGAACCGGCAGTATGGGCAGCATTTTGATCGAAGCCCTGATCCGGTCCGGCGCTTTGGCCCCCTCTGCCATCATTGCCGCCAACCGTACCCGTGAGAAGGTATTGGCCCTGGCCGAAAGGCACCCCGGTCTCTTGGCTGCCCGTTCCAATATTGAAGTAGTTTTGGAGGCGGACCTGATCTTTATCTGCGTCAAACCTGCCGAATACAAGCGGGTGCTGGACGAAATCAGGAAGCTCACCATGCCGGAGCAAATCATCGTCTCCATCACTTCCCCCGTGCTGATCCGCCACCTGGAGGAGCAGCTGAATTGCAAAATCGCCAAGGTTATTCCCAGCATCACCAACTTCGTCCAAAACGGCGCAGCCTTGTGCATGTACGGAACCCGGATGGAGGAAGAGGATAAAACAGCCCTGGAGGAGCTTCTGGCCCCCATCAGCGAGCCTATCCGCATTGACGAAAAACACACACGGATCACCTCGGATCTGTCCAGCTGCGGACCGGCTTTTTTTGCGCTGCTGGTTCAGCGGTTTGTGGATGCTGCTGCGGTGGAAACGGGCATCCCCTACGAGGAAGCCACCCGCATGGCGTCCCGGATGCTCTTGGGCACCGGCCTTCTGTTAACGGAAGGCGGCTTTACCCCGGAGACGCTGCAAAAGCGGGTGGCGGTGCCAGGAGGCATTACAGCAGAAGGCCTGAAACTCATGGACCATGAGCTGGACGGCATGTTCAATCGGCTGATTCGCATCACCCACGCCAAATTTTATGAGGACCTGGCCAAGGTGGACGCAGCTTTTCTGAACGCCATTGAATAGAGGCGGGAATAAAAAAGAGGGCGTTACGCCCTCTTTTTTGCGTGGCAGGAAACGGATAAGCCTCCCCAGCCCCAGCTCGTGTCAGCAGGCAAGACCGTTCTGCTGCAAATAACGGAGCACCGACTCCCGCTCTGCCTGCTCCTCCCGGCGCAGCTCACCCAGCCGTGCCGCAGCCGTGACCATCAGCCAGCCGGACAATTCCTCCCGGGTGACACCCATTTGGTCCAGATACAGATCAGCCGCCTTCTTCTTCAACTGCAGCAAAAACTCCGTTTGCTCCCCCGCCTCAGCCGGCACCGGAGTCATTTCGGTCAAATACACGGTTCTGGCAATATCTCCATATGTATGCCCGCGGCAGATGTTCATATAATCGATGACCGTATGCCCTTGCGGTCCCGCCATAACATTGCCGAAGTGAAAGTCCCCATGGCAAAAATAGTCCCCCTCCGGCAGCTCCTCCAACAAAACGAGCAGCTTCTCTTTGTGGGCATCGTCCAGGTCCTTGCTCCGGCCAATATACTGCCGCAGGATCTCCTTCAGGCTCAAGGCCTCCGGCAGCCGGCAGGCCAGCATCGTCCGGTGCAGGGCCGCCAGGGCGGACACGCCTGATTCCAGCCTGGAAGGATCCGCCATGAGCGAATCCAGCAGCGAGTCGCCCTCTACCCGGTCATAAATGATCCCGTGGCGTTCCCCGTGCTGCACCATTCCGTAGCTATGCGCCACCGGAAGCCCAAGGCCATGGAGCAGCCGGGAATTTTCGTACTCCTTCATCATGCTCGACTCCGGGTACCCCTTTACAAACAGCTTGACCACCCTGCCCTGGCCCGCCTCAAAAATCTCAGCTGTGTTGCCGATGCCGATCCGTGCCCCAAGCTCCATCTGTTTATTGCTCCTCTCGGGAAAATAAAACCCGGGAACCTGAAACGTCCCCGGGTCTCCAAAAGCAGACCGTTTATTGGAGAAACGGTCTGAACCTTATCCTTAATTGGCTACGATATTGACCAGCTTGCCTTTTACCCGGATCACCTTGCGTACAGTTTTGCCCTCGATGGCCGCCTGCACCTTTTCCAAAGCACGGGCTGCTTCCTCCATGGCCTCCTCGGACAAGTCGGCTGCAATCTTCAAGCGCTCCACAATCTTGCCGTTGACCTGCACCACGATTTCCACCTCGCTGTCCACCGTCCAGGCTTCATCCGCCTGCGGCCAAGCCGCGTAAGTGATGCCTTCGGAGCCGCCGAGGCGCTCCCACAGCTCCTCGGCAATATGCGGTGCAATTGGCGCCATCAGTTGGGCGAACTCCCGCATGGCCTGAAGCGGCAGCACATCGGTTTTGTACGCTTCGTTGACGAAGATCATCATTTGGCTGATGGCGGTGTTGAAGCGCAGCCCCTCATAGTCCTCGCCGATTTTCTTGATGGACTTATGCCACACCTTTTTGAACGCGTCGGTGGTTTCGCCGTCCTTCACGATCTTCTCCTGAAGCTGTCCGTTCTCGCCGATGAACAAGCGCCATACCCGGTTCAGGAAGCGGTAGATGCCCTCCACGCCGGTGATGCTCCAGGGCTTAGTCGCCTCCAGCGGGCCCATGAACATTTCGTACATGCGCAGGGTATCCGCACCGAACTGGCCGACAATATCGTCAGGGTTCACCACGTTGCCTCTGGACTTGGACATCTTCTCATTGTTCTCGCCCAGGATCATGCCCTGGTTGACCAGCTTGTAGAAGGGCTCCTTGGTAGGCACAACACCCAGATCGTACAGCACCTTGTGCCAGAAGCGGGCATACAGCAGGTGAAGCACCGCATGCTCGGCGCCGCCGATGTAGAGGTCCACAGGCAGCCATTTGTCAGCCAGCTCCTTGGAAATCAGGGCGTCGCTGTTCTTCGGGTCGATATAACGCAGGTAGTACCAGCAGCTGCCTGCCCATTGGGGCATGGTGTTGGTTTCCCGGCGGGCCTTCAAACCTGTTTCCGGGTCTACGGTATTTACCCAGTCCTCCAGGTTGGCCAAGGGGGATTCTCCTGTGCCGGAGGGGCGGATGGCATCCGTGTGGGGCAGCACCAGCGGCAGCTCCGACTCGGGAACCGGCTTCATGGTGCCGTCCTCCAGATGCAGGATCGGGATCGGTTCGCCCCAATACCGCTGACGGCTGAACAGCCAATCCCGCAGGCGGTAGGTAACCTTGCCCTTGCCTTTGCCGTTCTCCTCCAGCCAACTGATCATCTTGGCGATAGCCGCTTCGTTGGCCAGGCCGTCCAGGAAGCCGGAGTTCACATGGGCGCCGTCCCCAGCGTAGGCCGCTTCCTCCAGGTTGCCGCCCTGTACCACTTCCACAATGGGCAGGCCGAACTGCTTGGCGAAGGCGTAGTCCCGCTCATCATGGCCAGGCACCGCCATAATGGCGCCGGTGCCGTAGCCGGCCAGCACGTAGTCGGCAATCCAGACGGGCACCTTGCGTCCGTCTGCCGGGTTAACGGCATAGGCGCCGGTGAACACGCCGGTTTTGTCCTTGGCCAGATCCGTCCGCTCCAGATCGCTTTTGCGGGCGGCCTTGTCCTGGTACTCCTTCACCGCTGCTTCCTGCGACGGTGTGGTAATCTTGGCAACCAGCTCATGCTCGGGAGCCAGCACACAATAGGTGGCGCCGAACAGGGTATCCGGGCGGGTGGTGAAGACCGTCAGCTCGGCACCGGCCACGCCGTCGATAGCAAACCGCACCTCGGCTCCCTTGGACTTGCCGATCCAGTTGCGCTGCATGTCCTTGATGCTTTCCGTCCAGTCCAGCTCCTCCAGATCCTCCAGGAGACGCTCCGCGTAGGCGGTAATACGCAGCACCCATTGGCGCATGGGCTTGCGGATGACCGGGTGGCCGCCACGTTCGCTTTTGCCGTCGATGACCTCCTCGTTGGCCAGCACCGTGCCCAAGGCAGGGCACCAGTTTACAGGCACTTCGTCCACATAGGCCAGGCCCATTTTGTACAGCTGAATAAAAATCCACTGGGTCCACTTGTAATAATCCGGATCGGTGGTGCTGATTTCCCGGTCCCAGTCGTAGGAGAAGCCCAGGGACTTGATCTGCCGCTTGAAGGTTTCGATATTCTTCTTGGTGAAATCCCGGGGGTCGTTCCCCGTGTCCAGCGCATATTGCTCCGCCGGCAAACCGAAGGCGTCCCAGCCCATGGGATGGAGCACGTTGAAGCCCTTCATCCGCTTGTAGCGGGAAACGATGTCGGTAGCCGTGTACCCTTCCGGATGGCCCACATGCAGCCCGGCTCCGGACGGATAGGGGAACATATCCAGCGCATAAAATTTTGGCTTAGGGCTGTTCTCCAGCACCTTGAAGGTTTTTTCCTGATCCCACTTCGCCTGCCACTTGGGCTCCAGCACCTGGGGGTTATATCCCGTTTCCTTGCTCTCTTTCACTTCTTCTGCCATAGCCAACTTCCTCCCGCTTTTCATTCCGTGGACAATCCTTGTTTTCAACCATTCTTGCGCAAAAAAGCCCCCGCCTCCAGCATAAAAAACCTGCTAGGGACGAGAGCATCGGCTTCCCGCGGTACCACCCTGCTTGATGGGCCCGGCTGCCGGCTTATCCGCCGCAAACCCTTGCCCACCCACTTCATCAGCCCTTAACGCGGGCTTACTTCGGTCGGACTTAAGGCGCCGGACAACAAACAATCTGTCGTTAGCCGTTCCCCTCATCCTCCAGGCTCCAAGGCGAGTTCGCCAGAGGCGCGACATGCCGGATTCCACCGCTTCCGGCTCTCTGTAATGTCTCCCCGTACGCTACTATTCCTTTTCCAAGCCTTTTTTTCAGCAAATTGTGCATATATGGTGAAATTATATGATTGTTGGACCATCATTGTCAAGAAGCGGGGCGCACGTCACCCCCCGTGCAGCTCTGCCAGCCTCGCAGCCTTGACGGCGATGTCCCGCACAAGCTCCGCCGGCTCCACCGCCGTCACCGCCCCTTGCAGGCCCAATACAATGGAGGCGGCAAATTCCATTGTGTTGAACTCCACCTGCGCCAGGAGCCGCCCGCCCTCAGCAGCCTCCGTCCGCAGAAGCCGGACATAGCGGGTTTCCCCAAGCTGCCGGATGCCCTCCGGCTCCCCCTCCACAACGGCGGGATATACCGGAAGCTGCTCCCGGAACCGCACCAGGGAGGCCTCCCAATAGGCGGCCAGGTTAAAATCCGGCGGAATCTCCGCCGCGGCCCGCTCCGTCATACGAACCTCCCGGATGCGGGACACCCGGTATGTGCGCAATGACTCTGCAGCCACAGGGCCGCCCTGACCTTCACCGCCAACGCCCTCGCTGCCCCTATCATCCCCAGCCTGCTCCGGTGCGGCTACCAGGTACCAGACGGTGCCTTTAACCACCAGGCCGCAGGGGCTCACGATCCGGTCCGCCATCTCTTCCCCACCGCCAGTGGCTCCATAGCGGAACGATGCCTTTTTGCCGGCCCACAAAGCATCCTGCAGAACGGCAAGCACGGCTTCCTGGGCATCTGGGGTCCGGGCATACCAGCCTGCGCCGTCTACCAGAATCCGGCGCCTGACCAGCTCCGCCTGCTCCCTCCAGCCTTGCGGCAGCGCCACCAGCAGCTTTTGGGATACCCGCCGGAACGCCTCCCCCCACCGGGAGTCTCCCCCTCTTGCCGCAAGCTCCGGCATAAGCAGCACCTCAATGTCGCTGCGGCTCATCCCCGTTAAGAGACTTCTGTAGCCCTCCTGCAGGTACCATCCGCCGTTGGCGCCACGGTCCGCCAATACAGGAAAGCCTGCCATCGACAAAGCCTCCATATCCCGCTGCACCGTACGCTCGGAAACCTCCAGTTTGACTGCCAGCTCCTTGGCCGTCCATTTCCCTGATTGCTGGAGAAGCACCAGCAGCTGAATCAACCGGTCTGCCCGCATAGAATGAACCTCCCGCCATCCGCACATGATTTCCTTTAAGGATACCACATTAATATGACAAAGGATGTCTTAATTGGCGTGGTAGCATAAACTTCGAAGGTACCAACAAAGGAAAGGATTGGATCCGAATGGGCACATTAGAGGGAAAAATTGCAGTAGTAGCCGGAGGCACCCGCGGCGCAGGACGCGCCATCGCCTTGGCATTAGGGGAGCAAGGAGCCACCGTATATGTGGCAGGCAGAAGCACCAGAGGGAATCCATCCCCCATGCAGCGGCCGGAGACCATTGAGGAAACGGCGGAGGGGGTTACCGCCCGGGGCGGGTTTGGCATTCCGGTGCGGGTCGACCTTACAGTGCCTGAGGAAACGCAAGCCTTGTTCGCCAGGGTGAAGCAGGAGCAGTACGGGCGGCTGGATATCCTTATCAATGATATTTGGGGCGGTGATATGCTGATGGAATGGGGCAGACCCTTCTGGGAGCAAAGCCTGACTCATGGGCTCCAAATGCAGAAGCAAGCCGTTTCCGCACACCTGATATCCGCCTATTACGGCGCCCCTTTGTTGGCTGCAGCAGGCAGCGGGCTGCTGATCGAAATTACAGATGGCGTAGGCTACAAATTCCGGGGCAGCCTCTTTTACAGCCTGGCCAAAATTTCCGGCGTCCACATTGCCGAAGGGCTGGCGGAAGAGCTGAAGCCCTACGGAGTAACAGCGCTCTCCCTTACCCCGGGCTTCCTGCGCTCCGAGGCCATGCTGGACCATTTTGGCGTCACGGAAGCCAACTGGCGGGATGCGGCCGCCCAGGACCCTCATTTTATCGCCTCGGAAACTCCGGCGTATATCGGCAGGGCAGTGGCCGCGTTAGCCTCCGATCCCCAGGTTGCCCGGAAAAACGGCCGCTCCTTAAGCACCTGGGAGCTGTCGGAGGAATACGATTTTACCGATGCCGACGGCAGCCGCCCCCACTGGGGCCGTTATTTCGCCGCTGCTTTCCCGGACCAGGCAGACCAGGCTTAACCCACACCCACATCTTTTACCCGCACAAAAAAGCCGCCCCTGCACAGCACTCCCCCTGACGAAAAAAAGAGGGTCAGTGCCGCAACAGAGGCGGCTTTATCAGGTTTCATTAAACCGGCTTCACTGCAACAAAAAACGCCCGCGTGGCCGATTCGTCCGCTTCCTGCCACGAGAAATCGGCCCATACCCGGATGTCGGCAAATCCGGCAGCAGTTAACTGGCTGCGGAGCAGCTTAAGCGGGTAAGCCCGCTGCTCATGCGTCTCGTCAAAGCGGCTGTAAAGACAGCCTTGCGGCTCCTTCACAAAAAACGCCAGATCATGCCGGATCAGCCGAAGCTCCTCATCCAGCTCACACTCCCAGATATACGACAGATCCTCTTCGTTATACACAAAAGGCTGATTCTCTGCGTAATCCAGCAATGTTTTTTCTGTGTGCACATCGAACAGAAACACTCCGCCCGGCTTCAACCCGGCGAATGTCCGGCTGAACACAGCAGCTACATCCTCTTCCTCCGTCAAGTAATTCAGGCAGTCGCAAAAGGAAACCGCCGCATCCGCCTTTTCGTCCAGCTCCCACTCCCGCATATCCTGAGCCAGCCAAACCGGCCCAGGCACGGAACCACGGGGACCGGACAGCAGCTCCCGGCTTTTGTCCTCGGCAATGGAGAGCATCTCCTCCGACAGATCGATGCCGTAAACCCGGCAGCCCTGCAGAGCCAAGGGAATGGCGATGCTGCCTGTTCCGCAGCCCAAATCCACTACAACCGGGCTTGCCCCATTGCTCCCGGCTCCTCCGGGCTCCGTCATTCCATTCCGGCTGAAGGCCTCCAGGGCAAAGGCGATCCAATCCCCGTAGGGCATATCCTCCATCAGCCGGTCATAAACAAACGCAAATTTGCCGTAGCTCATGCCTCGTCAGGACCTTTCTCGGCTTCCTGCTTCAAGTAGGTCCAGTTTTCCTTCTGGTAAACCAGCCCTTCCTTCATCAGCTTGCCCAAGGCCCGTTTGAAGGCCGCTTTGCTGATGCCGAAGCGCTTGGCAATAATATCCGCCGGCGTCTGGTCCGAATAGGGCATACCGCCGCCTTCCCGCTGCCGGAGCATATCCATAATCCGCTCCGAATCCTCATCTCGGCCGATTTGCTTCAACTGCTTCATCGACAGATTCACCCGCCCGTCCTCGCGGACGTGGGTCACCCGGACCTTTACCTCCTCGCCAACCCGCAAAAGCCGCGGACGCTCAGAAGCATGGATCATGCCAAAGGCTCCGAAACCCAGCACACCACCCTCCACAATAACGAAGGTTCCGTCCTGCAAGGGCTTGTACACCCGGGCGTCCATCCACTGGTTCATCCAGGACTCGGGTGCACGGAACACCAGCTCCGCGAACTCCCGCTCTCCGGCCATGCGGCCCAGCATCCGGCCCTGCTTATCATGGTCCAGCACCACGTAGAGTTTGTCCCCTACCTGGGGACGCAGCTCTTGAAGATCAGGCAGCTCCCGGAACGGCAGCAGCAGGTTGCGGCCAATACCGATGTCCAGGAAGCAGCCGAAACGGGGATGGATATCAGTTACTTCCAGTAGACCCATTTCCCCCAGCAGCAGCCGGGGCCGGCGCATGGTTGCCGCCAGCCGGTCCTCCGTATCGTGGAACAGATACACCTCAAGCTGCTCTCCCTGCTTGATGGTGCCGACAACCTCCGTATAATGGAGCAGCACATCTTGGCTGCCGTCTGTCAGAAAATAACCGTAAGGCGCCTTTTCCCTGGCCACTTGAAGCGTAACCGCCGTTCCGGCCTGAAAGTTCACGGTCATACCCGCTCAACCACTTTCGCGTCGGACCACAGACGTTCGATATTGTAATATTCACGGTCCTCCCTATGGAAAACATGGGCCACTACATCACCCAGATCCACGAGCACCCATCTGGCTGTATTCACACCTTCGATCCCCCGAACCGTAACACCCTTCTCATCGGCCCGTTTGCGGATTTCGGTGGCAATGGCTTGAACCTGGGTTTCCGAATTGCCGTGGCAGATTACGAAATAATCCGTCACCATCGACAGCCCCTCCAGATTCAACGCAACCAGATTCATCGCTTTTTTATCCTCCGCAGCATCCATTACCAAGGACATCACGGCTTCCGGCTGTAAACTCATTCATTTATTCCTCCCCTGTGTTTATCAATCATGCAATAAGGCATTGCGGGACAAAACCGTCAACGGATAGATCGGCTGCCCCTTCTCCAGTAAAAATGAAATCGTAGAATCGAACCCGGCCACCAGCGCCTTCTCAAGACTATGTTCAGCCAATTGCCGGATCTTATTCACACCGGGAAAATCCCGGTTAGGTTCGATATAATCCGCCAAACAGACGATCTTGTCCAAAAGGGTCATCTGCTCCCGGCCGGAGGTATGCCACCGCACGGCGTCCAGTACCTCCGCATCCGTAACTCCTGTCTCCGCAGGAAGTACAACCGCGGCTGCCGGTCCATGCCACAATGCAGCTTCGTAATCCAGCAAATCTCCCGCTGCATCATGATCCAGCAAAACCTGCTTCTGCTTGTTCACCGGCCAATATTTGCAATAGTCATGCAGCAACGCGGCCAGCTCCGCTTTTTCCCGGTCGGCGCCAAAACGCTCCGCCAATATACAAGCGGACTCCATGACACCCAAGGTATGGGACCACCGTTTGGCGGGCATTTGGCTTTTGACCTGTTCCATCAGTTGATCGTTAGGCATAAAGTCCTTTTCCCTCCATATACAGCCGCACTGGTTCAGGCACCATATACCGGACTGTCTGTCCGACACTCAGCCGCCTGCGGATTTCCGTTGAAGACAGCTCCATCAGCGGCATTGGCGCTAACGTCACCCGGCTTGCGATCGCTTCCGGGAGCTCCTCCAAAGCCAGGGTGTAACCCGGCCTTGCCAGTCCCACAAAACGGATGAGACGGACAATCTCGTCAATCCGCCGCCAATGAGGCAAATACATGACCATATCAGCACCGATGATAAAGCAGAAGCTGTCCTCCGGATGCTGCGAGGTTAGCAGCTCCACCGTATCAATCGTATAAGACGTATCATGCTTGGCAATTTCAATATCCGTCACCTTAAAATGGGGGTTCCCCTCCACAGCCAGCCGGGCCATGGCCAGCCTGTCGTCCGGCTCCGCCACAGCCCCGTTCTGCTTGTGGGGAGGAACAAAGGCGGGCATAAACCATACCTCATCCAGCTGCTCCGCCTCTCTGGCCAGCTCCGCCGCCAACAAATGCCCCATATGGATAGGGTCGAAGGTGCCGCCCATAATGCCGATCCGCATGCCGGATTCCCCCTCGGATTACCGCGGAAGCACGATGCGCTTGTTTTCCGCGGATTCCTTGTACAAAATAACGGTTTTGCCGATAAGCTGAACCAGCTCCGCTCCCGTTCCTTGTGCCAGCTCCTCCGCCACCTCATGCTTGTCATCCGTGTTGTTGGTGAGGATGGATACCTTCAGAAGCTCCCGGACCTCCAGCGCCTCACTGATGCTTTTCAGCATATGGTCGTTGACGCCGCCCTTCCCAACCTGAAAGATCGGGTCCAAATGATGGGCTTCCGACCGCAAATACCTTTTTTGTTTTCCTGTAAGCATGCTTGCTCCTCCACATTCTCATATCAAATGATTTCGTTTATTATTTCAGCTTCCAAAAGCCTCTTCCACTGCAGCCCGCATAGCCCCTACAGGCGCGGGCCGACCAGTCCAATATTCAAAGGCGTACGCCCCTTGATAAACAAACATGCCCAAGCCGCTGTGAATCTGCGCCCCTGTATTTGCCGCATGCTTCAGGAGAGCAGTAATTCGCGGATTGTAGACAAGATCACTTACAGTAAGCTCCCGATGCAGAAGGGAGGGATCAAGGTCCATTGGCAGCTCATCCACATTGGGATGCATTCCCGCGGCGGTTGTATTAATCACCAGCTGCGTCCGGTCCATAAAGGCTTCAATTTCACTGATGCCGATCCCCTCTGTAGCCACATGAGTAGCCATATCCCGTGCCAGCTCCAGGGCGCGCTCCTTCGTCCGGTTGGCGATAACAATCTTCGCCACCCCTTCTTTTGCCAAGGCATAGACAATCCCCCGGGCAGCCCCACCTGCACCGAGCAGCAAAACCTCCTTGCCTGCCAGGGACACGCCGGTTTCCTCCTTCAGAGACCGGACATATCCGATCCCGTCCGTATTGTAGCCGGTCAGCACGCCGTTCTCATTGACTATGGTGTTCACTGCACCGATGGCCTGTGCAGCCTCATCAATTCGGTCCAGATATTTCATCACCTCTACCTTGTGGGGGATGGTGACATTCACCCCGCGGAACCCCAAAGCGCGAATCCCTTCTACCGCAGCCTGCAGCGTTCCCGGCAGAATATGAAAGGCCCCGTAAGACCCGTTGATGCCGGCCTCACGGAATGCCCGGTTCAGCATCAATGGGGATTTGGAATGGCCCACCGGGTCGCCGAAGACGCCGAATAGAATTGTTTTCGTATTGAGAATCCCCTCTGCCCAGCCTGTTCTCTCTTCTCCCATGAGCCAACCCTCTCTTAGCTGCAGATTCTTACAAAACCGGAGTGCGGACGGCGATTTTAACCCCCCGCGGGGCATGAACCACCAGATCTGCGCCGTTTTTATTGTTCACTGTGATCCAGCCAAGCCCGGAGATAAGCACTTCCGTCTCCGCACCGGCTTTAGCCCGGATATTATGCTTTACCCAGGTGGGAAGGGCTTCCACATCCTCCAGCACGGGAGGAGTCAACAGTTCGCCCTTATGCTCGGCATACAGCTCGTCCGCCCGGTCCAGCTTCGTACGGTGAATTTTGACGCCAGAAGAAACATAACAGGTAAAGGACTGCCGTTCCCCAGCGACAAAATCAAACCGGGCCAATGCTCCAAAGAACAGCGTCTGTCCCTCGTTCAGCTGGTAAATCATCGGCTTCAGAGGTTTGTCCGGCAGCACTGTTTTCAAATACTGCTTGGGCAGCAGCTCCGTCAGCCTGTGCCGGTATACAATGCCCGGTGTATCGATAACGGACTTGCCATCCTCCAAAGGAATTTCCACCAGATCCAGAGTTGTACCCGGATACTGGGATACCGTCAACTCGGACCCCAAATCGCTGTAATCCCGAATCAGCCGGTTAATAAAGGTAGATTTGCCCACATTGGTGGCGCCTACCACATAGACATCCCGACCTTCACGCAAACGTCCCACCAACTCAATCACCCGGTCGAACCCCTGGTTGTTCCTGGCACTGACCAATACAGTCTCCGCCACCTTTAGGCCGTTTTCCTTGACCTGCTTTTGCACCCAGTTGCGGATGCGGTTCCAGTTGCTGACCTTGGGCAGCAAATCAATCTTGTTGACCACCAGCAGCACGGGATTGTTCCCGATAAAACGCTGGAGCCCGCCAATAAGACTGCCTTCGAAGTCGAATACATCCACAATGTGGACCACCAGCGCCTTTTTGTTGGCAATGGAGCCCAGCATCTTCAGAAAATCATCCTGATTCAGTGTAACACTGGACATTTCATTATAGTTCTTGATCCGGAAGCATCTTTGGCAAACCACCGGAATCTTGTTCAAGGCCGCCTCCGGGATATACCCGATGGCCCCCGGGTCCTCCACCTGCAGGGCAGCTCCGCACCCTTCGCAGCGTAAGACTTCATCTGTGTCGAACATACCGTTCCCCCAATATTCTTATTGCTTCATGAAGCGGACGACCACTCGCTCAATTACCCGGTTCACTTTGGTAAAAAAGCCCTCATCGGCAGCCGCAACCGGCGCCACCAGAATCGTGTACAGCCCCAGGCGGTTGCCTCCCAGCACGTCCGTCAGCATCTGATCCCCCACCACTGCAGTCGCTTCCGGACCAAGCTGCATCAGCTTCATGGCCCGGACGAAGGCGGCATTCATCGGCTTCTTCGCACTGGATATATACGGAACAACAATAGGGTCAGCAAAAGCGCTCACCCGCAGCTTGTTGTTATTGGAGACAATCACCACTTGAAAGCCTCTATCCTGCACCTTTTTCAACCAGTCCACCAGCTCCGGTGTAGCCAGCGGCACCTTGGCGCCCACCAGCGTATTGTCCAGATCAGTGATAATTCCCCGGATTCCCCTTTTCCACAATTCCTCCAGCGGAACCTCGAAAATGGAATTGGCCGCAAGCTGCGGCTTCAACTTGTTAAACAACCGATAATCACCTCAAAATTCCATACAAGCTATAGGAGAAACTATACCATAATTCTTCAATTTGATGCAAAAAGGATTCTCCTGATCATGGAAAAACACCACTGTCCCATATTCATGTCACTGATGAACGATGCTGTACCCGGATTTTTGTATGCTGGGGCACTCCCTTAGTGCCTATTCCAGCCCTTGTCGTCTATTATCCCCTTCCCTCAGGATTACCTTAATTTCACACCATACTACTTAACACCTATTTCTACCGATCCCGCCCACAAAAAAAGAGCTTGAAACAAGAACGTATGTTTGGTATAATGGGAACATAAGTTCTCTGGATGGGGAGGAAATAGCATGCAATCGGGCATGATAATGAAAAACGATGCGGAGTTAAAATTCAGCACTGCCCCCTCCCCAGTAACAACGGAAGAAAATGAATGGTTAGATTTGCTCCAATCCTCCGAACAAGCATGTTTGGACTATCTGTACCAACTTAAATGGCCCAACGGGTTTGTGTGCCCATACTGCGGGCATGGCCATGCTTATACCATTACCACCCGGCGTCAGCCTCTATTCGAATGTGCCTGCTGCAGGCATCAAACCTCTTTAACCGCAGGCACCATTATGGAGCGGAGTCGTACGCCTTTAACCAAATGGTTTACTGCCATTCGCTGTATTTCCAACCCTGCGGTTGGCATCAACGCGGTTTCCTTACAGCGGCTGCTTCACGTTACCTACAAAACTGCCTGGAGTATGCTTCATGCTATCCGTGAGGCTATGTCTCATGATGAAGGGATGCTGCGCCTTTCTGGACATGTGCTTGCCCACAGCGCTACGTTAGCCAGTTGGGACGTTGCTGTCGGTTACTTTACACCTCCCTCTACCGCGTCCGTGCTCGTTGGCGTTTCATTAACGGAGGAGAGCGGAATTTCCCGTGTTCAAATGCAAGTTTTGGATGCTTCCGATTACCAAGGGGCTGAGCCATCCATGGAAGTGATCACAGATTTCTGCGACTACATAACTGTACAGGGGAACCCGGCAGCTTCCCGTGAAATTAGACGTTACGGTCCCCGTAAGCATAAAAAAGGATGGTCCATTGTCAAACAAGCCGGCACTTGGATAAATAGCACCTTCTTTGGTATTGGCGCCAAATACCGGCAGCAATACTTGAACGAATTCTGCTGCCGTATGAATCTGATACTTGCTGGTTTATCTCCCTTCCGGGAAATCAGTCTCATGTGTGCCCGCCCTGCAAGCTTTTATTGATAATTTTCCTTGTTCAATTATTACTCCTTTTCAGTCCTGGGCCCCTGCCAACGGTCTCCCCGTTTTGTACATAAGTTTCCCCCGTTTTATCCCTTTCTCTTCCATCTTCGCGGCCCAAATTTTTCCGATTCTTCCCGTTTCCTACACACCTGCTTCCTTGCGCTGCTCCACTCTACTTTTGACTCCTCCCACTCCCTAAGCTCTTTTTTTGTTTTCATATCCCCCTGAACCTCCGTTTCTTCGCTTTAGCCTTTTTCTTATGATTAATTACCGATTCTCCTGCAGATGCGAAATTGCGCTACAGCTTTTGTTGTTAAAGACATTTTCGTCGCACTTCCTGAGTAAAGGGGAGAGTAGACGACAAGGGGCTCAGAGCAAAGTAAGTCCGTGTCCCTGGGAAGAGGGAAGGCTTACGGATTTGGGGGTGTCCAAATGTGAGACACTGAATTACCACAGGTTGAATACGCTTAGCGATGAGCCGGGGTGTGTGGTGATGGTGTACACCCGCCATTGGAATAAAAAGCCGCTTTCATTTCCCTGGCGGGATGAAAGCGGCTGCCTATGGTCATTCTGCTGGCTTTTTGTTTGAGTAACGCTGATAGTGTAGAGAAACAGGGTACGTACTCTCGTGATTGCTGATGGGAAAGTGTATCAGGTGGCTTTTTTTAGTTTGTCGACGATGCGGATGGCACGGCCGCTTTCCTCGTCGGTGACCCGGCGTGGGCTGTATTTGGCTTTTTCGAAAAGCGTCAGCAGGTCATCCAGATCCTTGGAGAGCCATACGTCCTTGCGCTTCAGCCGCTCTATGGTTTCTCTTGCTGTTTCATACTCGTGGATGGGGACTCCTCTGCGTCGGTAAACCTTAAGCATCCGGGCGTATTCGCTGACAATCCGCTGATCCGGATTGTAGGAGCGTTTTACACCCAGCAGCCTGCTTTTTTTCGCCCAGACGAGAATTTTCTTGCGGTACCACCAACCTGCTGCGCCGGTCAGAAGAACAACTGCTGCCACGATAACGGCAACAAGGTAGGGATTGCCTTTGTTTGCTGCCGGGGTTGCTTCTGTTTCGCCTGCAGCTGTGCCATCAACCGGATCTGCAGCCAGATCAGGCAGTGCGGTTTCCGAAGCCGGCGTAAAGGCCGGCAAAGCGAAGCCTGACGTGGCCTCAAAAGGAATCCAACCATAGCCGGGGAAGTACAGCTCTACCCAAGAGTGGGCATCCGAGTTTCTTACGGTGTATAAGCCCGAACCGGTTCCATCGTCCGTCCCGTCCACCGGAAATTCCCCGAAGGACGGATCCTGGATATCCTGCTGGCCCGCAGTGTAGCCTTTCACCCAACGGGACGGGATGCCCAGGGTCCTGCTCATTACCGCCATTGCCGAGGAGAAGTAGTCGCAGTAGCCCTCTTTAATTTCAAACAGGAACCGGTCTACGAAGTCACCGCTTTTCCCCAACTCGGTGGGAGGCTCATTGGTATACGGGAAGGAGGTCTGCAAATACTGCACCAGCAGCATGGCTTTGTCGTAAGGGGTGGCTCCCGTTGCAGTAATTTGCTGCGCCATTTGCCGGACTCTCTGAGGCAGATCCCGGGGCAATTGGAGATACTCCGAAAATTGAGCCGGATTGGGCAAGGCGCCTGCTGAACGGAGTTCATCTCCGGTTGAAACGGGCATCTCCGATTCAATCGTATAAGCAGTGGGATAATTATCCCGGCGCGAATTGTTCCAACGAAGCTCCATCTGCCGCGGCGCCCACCTGAGACGCTCGGCGCCGGAGGTTTCGTTGTTGATGGTCTCCACCTTATTGACAGCATAAGCGCCAAACAGGACCGGGTACGCATCATCCTCATTGAGTCGCTCCACCGTCTGCTTTACGGTAACAGTTTTCAGCTTGCTTACATTAAACCGTTGATCCTTAGCCAGGGGATTGCCCGGAACCACTGGGCCGTTAACCGCCTGTTTGTCCCCGTCGCTCATTTCCCAGCCGTTTCCGTTGTAGTAGGAACGGGTCTCACCCCGCATATACGCCCGGTGACTGGTATCCACACTGAACACCGGCGAATAATCAAAAGTGAAGCTGCCTCCCAGACTGCTGTCGTCCCTGCTGTAACCTGAGGATGAATTGCCTGAGGAGCCGATCGTGAGACCGGCAATGGTTTTGCCGTACGCCGGAACCTCCTCTCCCTTCCACTGCTTATAGGCCGTATAGGGATCCGTAAGAATGGGGCGGATGGTAGGCATTGCGGTCCCAGGAATCATCGTAATCCCCAGCAAAAGCAGGATAGTGGCGATAAGAGTAGCGGGATATTCCATCAGATAAGCCCAGCCATACGGATTTTTGCGTTTGACCTCGGCAAAGTGGCTAATGACCAAAAGCATCAATCCGCAAAAGATGACCAGTGCGGTTTCTTCCCACAAGTGCAGGGTAGAGAAGGAATCTCGTACGGCGAAAACCAGAACGGACAAAATTACGGTTATGCCGATTCTCCACCGGGATTTCAGCCACCATGATGTGGCCCAGTAGACGGCCCATGCCCCGAGGCTGAACCAGATGTAGGGGTGGAGCTGCCAGAAATTATCATACACCCAGTTGCCAAAATCCTGCCTGGAATGCAGCTTATACATTACAGGCTCATAACCGCTGTATATGCCGTTTACAATAATCAGCGCCCAGAGCTGCACACATCTGCGCAGCCACATGTTCACTCCCGGAATAATGTCGATGGCAAAGCTGATCCAAAGGGATACTTGCACCATGGCAACTGTCTCCGGCCACCACATATTTTCCTCGGCTGCAAACCAGGAAACAAACTGGAGCAGAAAAAGCACAGTAAACAAGCATGTCAGCTTGCGGTGCCAATCCTGGGTCAGTAACACACGAAGGGATACTCTGCCTCCGCTGGTGCTGTTTTGTGCCTGTGTATTGGCTTCATCCATTGGACACACCCCTTAATGCCGTCGGCAGCTCATCCAGCGTGCGGACCGCATAGCCCATGTGGCCCATAGTCCGCAGCTGCCTGCACCACTCCGCCCCCTCTTCCGCATGGGGAGTCAGCCAGATATGGCAGGGCACCATTTGGCGCTGGTGAAGCCAGGCCATGGTCTTGAGAATACCCTCCCCCTTCTCGGGGCTGATAATAATCATACAGGTTCCCGGCTCAAACAGTCTCACCCGGTCCTCTAGAACACGGAGCATGGGGTAGCTGCCGTCGGCTGAAACTTCGATAAGATGGTGGATCATATTTTTGGTGCCATTCTGAAAGCCCTTGGGTTCGAAATAAACGGAATCCGTTCCTACGGAGAGTAAACCCAGGTTAATCTCGCGGTTTTTGCCGTATTGAAAGAGAGACGCCGCTACCGACACGGCCAGCTCGAACTGGTCGGCATTCATATAGCTTTTGGTCTGGCGGTCCAGGAGAACCACGGTTTTAGGCAGGGATTCCTTCTCGAATTCCTTGGACTTCAAGGTCCCGGTACGGGCAGTGGCATTCCAGTGGATCCGGGACAGCCGGTCACCGTAGCTGTATTCGCGGACACCGTTGATCTGCGTGGTTTCCCGGTTGGCCCTGGTGGTAACTGTATGATGGTTGGCCCCCTTCATCAACCGGTGCAGCTGCTTCCATTCCTTGATGCGGGCAGTCTGAGGATACACCTTGAAGGAAACGGGCAGCTCCAGGGTTCCGGTATGCTCGAACAAACCGAACACATCCTTGGTGGAGCAGGCGGTTTCTCCGAATTTGTAGAAGCCCCGCTTCAGGGGAGGTGTTACGTATTCCAGCTCTCCTTTGCGGCTCCAATCGGGAATCAATGATGCCTCGAAGTCGTATTCGCTTCCGTTTTTGCGGAGGAGCCTATCCCGGACAAGCACGTATGGAACCGGCCAGAAGCCGGGAATTTGCACCTTCAGCTTAACCTTCACGGGGTTCCCTGCCTCAATCCCCTCATCGGCATGTTCGGAGCTGAGGGACCGCTGTCCCTTGACCCGGCGGATGCCGCTCCATCTGCCCAGAACCAGATAGATGTTCAATACGAGAACGATTACAAAAACCATCAGCGCCAGCTTGCCTCCCTGAAACAGGACAAACATCAGACTGGCCGCGAAGCAGCTAAGCATGACCAGAATTTTGTACGGGGACCGATCCGGCTGGCGGACACTGGCTGGCGCGCGGGCGTTCATCTTCAACGCTCCAGCCGGACAGGCGCACGGACCTGCTGCATAACGGATTCCAGCACAGTGGTAACTGTGGCTCCCTCCATCCGGGCTTCCGCATGAAGGAGTATCCGGTGTCCCAGCACATACGGCACCAGCCTTTTTACGTCATCGGGAATGCAGAAATCTCGTCCCTGCAAGAAGGCATAAGCCTTGGCAGCCTGTACCAATGCGATGGCAGCACGGGGACTGGCGCCCAAAAAGACGGACGGATGCTCACGGGTTTTGCGTACGATGGAGACGGCATATTCCCCAACGGCCTGATCCAGATGGAGCTCCCGCACCTTCTGCTGCAGCTCGAGGATTTTATCGGCAGTGGCAACAGGCTTCAGGGTCTCCAGCGGGTGTCCGCCCGTTTGAGCAAAAATCATCCTGACCTCGGTTTCTTCATTGGGATAACCCAGGCTGAATTTCATCATAAACCGGTCCAGCTGTGCTTCCGGAAGCACATAGGTTCCTTCAAAGTCAATGGGATTCTGGGTGGCCAGTAGCAGGAAAGGCTGCGGCAGCATGTATTGCTCGCCGTCCACTGTAATGTGGCGCTCCTCCATGGCTTCCAGCAAAGCGGATTGGGTTTTGGTAGTGGCGCGGTTAATTTCGTCCGTCAGCAGAATATTGGTCATAATGGGGCCGGGGCGGAATAAAAAGGTTTCATTCCTGGGGTGAAAAATAGAAACGCCGGTAATATCGGTAGGCAGCAGGTCCGGGTTGCACTGGACCCGTCTGTATTCCCCGTCAATGGATTTGGCCAGCGCTTTGATCAAAACCGTTTTGCCGGTACCGGGAACGTCCTCCAAGAGCACATGTCCTCCGGCAAGAAGTGCGGTAATCAATAGGCCGATCTCTTCGCTCTTTCCCATTATGCATGCTTCCAAATTGGATATGAGTCCTTGAAGTACGGACCGGTCATCTTGCAGAACAGCCTCCATGTGTACCCTCCCGTTGGTTTATATCGGTGAAAAGCGCCGTATCATACCCTAATTATATCATTTTTTTCTATTAGAGGTGGACTTCTAGTGTTTCATTCACATTACAAGTATAAGGAATCGTCTCCTCCTCTGGCAAACGTTAGGACACCCGGACAAGACAACAAAAAAAATTCCCGCTTCAGCGGGAATTTCGGGTGGTACGAGACGAATGCCGACCGGCACAGGTCAGTATATTGCTTTTTCAAACATGCTGTATGAGGTCGGTACCACCACACTGCGTCCCAGCCTGGATTTCACCACGGGATAAACCTCGCTGTCCACCTCGCACAAAAGCCCGCGCCGCCTGACCAGAAGAACGGCTCCTGATTCAATCAATTCCTCCAAGGTTGGCGCGTCATCCTTGTGCAAGACAATCCCCAGTTTCATTTCTGATCCTCCCCGCGATCTTTTTATGGTCGTGTTAACAAACACGGCCTTGTAAACCCGTGCCTCCTAAATTTATTATATGCAGGGAATATTCATGTTTGCAAGCGTTTACATGTTAATTTGAGGTAAAGTTTATGGCTGCGGAACGGATCGACAAAAAGACCGCAGCACCAGCAAAATACGGGCTGCGGCCTTCGACAGCTTTTATCCCTTGGGGCGGAAAAACAGGGCTGCCAGGAATGAAAAAATGATCGCCGCCGAGATGCCGGCACTGGTCAGCTCGAAGATCCCCATTACTATCCCGATGAAGCCGTGCTTGTCCGCATGCTCCAAGGCGCCATGCACCAGAGAATTACCGAAGCTGGTGATCGGCACCGTTGCTCCTGCTCCGGCGAATTTGACGAAGGGGTCATACCAGCCGAGACCGTCCACAATGGCGCCCAGCACCACCAGCGCGCTCATGGTATGGGCGGGTGTCAGCTTCATGGCATCCATCATGATCTGCCCCAGCACACAGATGGCTCCCCCTACCAGGAAAGCCTTGAGAAACATCATTGCATCCACATTAATCCCCCCTTCCGCCTTCGATGGCTACAGCATGGGCGATACACGGGATGCTTTCTCCCTGCTGGTAGGATAACGGGGACAAAAGCGCACCTGTAGCCACCACCAGAATCTTATTGAGCTTCCCTTCCGCCAATTGCTTGAGCAGATAGCCGTAGGTGACGGTGGCACTGCAGCCGCAGCCGCTTCCCCCTGCCTGGACATCCTGCTTCTCCCGGTCATAAATGAGAATGCCGCAATCCTGAAAGTTTATCTTATCAATAGGAAATGCATGCTGGGCAAACAGCTCCACCGCAATCTGATGGCCCACTGTAGCCAAATCCCCGGTAATCACCAAGTCATATTCATCCGGCTGCAGGTTGAACTCGCGGAAATGGGTTTCGATGGTGTTTACCGCCGCAGGAGCCATAGCGGCCCCCATGTTGAAGGGGTCCTTGATTCCCATGTCCACCACCTTGCCGATTGTGGCCCGAGTGACCCGCGGCCCTTTGCCCTGGGGAGCCAGTACGGAGGCTCCTGCGCCGGTTACTGTAAACTGCGCTGTAGGCGGCTTCTGCGAGCCGTATTCGGTGGGATAGCGGAACTGCTTCTCCACTGTACAGTTATGGCTGCAGGTGCCGGCTACCACGTACTGCGCGGAGCCTGTGGATACCAGCATGGCTCCCAACGCCAGTCCTTCCATCGCCGTGGAGCAGGCCCCGAATATGCCCAGATAGGGAATTTCCAGCGTCCGTGCCGCAAAGCTGGAGCTGATAATCTGATTCATCAGATCTCCGCCAACAAAGAAGTTAACGCTTTGCCCGTCTACACCCGCTTTTTTTAAGGCTTCTTCGGCGGCCGTTTCCATCAGCTTCTTCTCCGCCTTCTCCCAGGTTTTTTCCCCCAGCCGGTTATCGGGAAAAGCAATATCGAAGTGTTTGCCCAAGGGCCCGGCCGCTTCATCCGGACCAACAGCCGTAGCCGCTCCGATAATGACCGGAGGCTTGTCAAAAATCCAGCTTTGCCGACCCACAAGCATCGCGCTCAACCTCCATACGTAAAGATCCAGTGTAATAAGCCCACAAAAAAGGCTGCCACGGTGCCAAACACAATAACCGAACCGGCCAGCTTGAACATGTTGCCGCCCACACCCAGCACAAGCCCCTCACTCCGGTGCTCCAGTGCCGCGGAGCACATGGAGTTGGCAAAGCCCGTTACCGGCACCGCGGAGCCTGCGCCGGCCCATTGGGCGATTTTGTCGTATACGCCGAAGCTGGTCAGGATCACTGAAATCAGAATCATAGTGGCAACCGTCGGGTTGCCTGAGGTTTCCTTGTCGAAGTGGAGCCATTTCTCATAGATGAAGGTAAAGCATTGTCCGATTACACAAACCAGGCCCCCTACAAAAAAGGCACGGACACAGTTCTTGAGTATGGGCCGTTTTGGTGCAACCTGTCCGGCGAGCTTCTGATAATCCTGCTGCTTCTTGGCCTTTTTCTCGGCATCATATGTCTGATTGGCCATTCTAACCCCTCCTTCCTTTATTTCCGCCCGCGCCACTTGCGCCGTTTGACGGGAGGCTTAAAATTGTCCTTGTAAAAATCCGTATACATGCCCCCGTTTTCATCCGCCACAGCCAGGAATACATCATCCACCTTGGTACCGGACTGCTGCAGACGCTGTTCCAGCCATTGGCGGTTAAAGCCCAAGGCATTCAGCCCTTCATCCTGCACCGTACCATCCATGATCACCGCCTGGGGCGGCCGGATTCGTTTGGGATGCTGACCGATATCCTTGGGTGTTAGCGGCTGATTCTCCTCCTTAAGCATGACGCTTAAATCCCCGCTGGCCTCCAGAATGGCAAACTCCACATCCGCAGGATTAAATACACTTTTGGTACGCAGCTGCTCCAGAAGCTCGTCTGTAGTGTAACGCTCCTTGCGGAGATTGCGCTCCAGGACTTTGCCGGACTTAATAAATACCGTCCCCTTCCCTTCCAAAAGGTTTCGGACCACCTTGCTCTTCATGGCCAGCAGTTCCGCCAATAACGGAATAGAGAACCAAACGATCATGGCAATAACGCCATGCATGTAGTCCGCCTCTACATCTGTGGAGAGAAAACCGGCTAAATCACCAATGACGATCCCCGTTATATACTCGAAGAAGGTGAGCTGCGAAATCTGCTTTTTTCCCAGAATGCGGGTCAACACAAAGAGCATGATCAGAGCGCCCACTGCTCGAATTGTAATTTGGCCCCACCCCAACATGTGTACCTCCTCCATTCCAAGCCTTGAGCTTCAAGACAAATTATGTGTCAATCCGCCGCAAAATATGAGAAAAAAACAAAAACCCCCGGAAACCGGACAGGCTAACCTGTCGGTCTCCAGGGGCAACGCATAGTTGATTTACATAAAAAGAAGCAATACCAGCACCAGCAAAATAAATAAAACCAAGATAAAAATCATGGAATCCGAAGCTGCCATATGCAATGCTCCCATCTATACCGGAATACATCATATCCTATGCCGGGCGAATGGGAAGGGGAACCGATCAGGCTAATCGAACGGATACGGAATCCTGCTGCCGCGCCCGCAGCTGGGCACGCTGAATGCTGACGATCAATCCATCCATCTCTTGGCTGACGGCAATAACGCCAGGGTCAACCAGATTGCCATTCTTCTCGTCCACCAGACGGTACAGCCGAGTGGTGAGAGCTTCCAGGCGCTGGTGAATATCGTGATCCGGCATACACTCACATCCTTTGTCGCATTGTCCAACCCGTTCCTGCTAAGGACAGTATATGATGAAAGGAAAATGGACAACCGTGACGCATCTCACATTTGCCGAATGATCGGGAAACGGAGGAGGAAACGTATATTTTTTGTCACAATTCATCCATATTTTTGAAGCCAATGTCGATGCCACTTTTTTCCTGAAAATAAAAGAGGATTGCCTGGCCAGCGGAGATCCGCTTCCGGCAATCCTTGTATGGGTGTTCACTCTAAATTACTGCTGCTGCAAAAGCTTGATCCGGTACGCTTCTGTTTCCAAGGCGCGGATTTCGTCCAATTCCTCCTGGGTCAGCACCTTCGGTGTCCCGGCAGCTTTGGCCAGAAGATAAATCCGTGCACTCTCCTCCACAACCTCCGTCCGGTAATACGCCTCCCGCAGATTGCGGCCAACGGCCACCAAACCGTGGTTGCCCAGCAGCAGGGTGGTATATTCATTGATTTTTTCTTTCACGGCGTTGGCCAGCAGTGCTGTAGTGGGCACCACATACGGCACAAACCCGGTTTCACCCGTCAGGGCCGCCTGGTCGGGAAACATGATCGGCAGCTTTTCCCCGATGAGTCCGAAGGCAATGGAGTTGGCGGGATGGGTATGGATCATGGCCCCAATGGATGGATTAGCCTGATATCCGTAGAGATGCATCAGCACCTCGGAGGAAGGACGCAGACCGGGGGCGGCTTGAACGGAACCGTCCGCTATGGATACGGCTACCCATTGCTCCGGGAGAATTTCCTCCAAGGCGAAGCCGCTGGGGGAAACCAGCATGGTGTCCCCGTCACGGGCGGAGATATTGCCGCCTGGCCCCACGACCATTCCCTTCTCGACAATTTTCCGGGCATACTTGCACAGCTCCTCGCGAACCGATACAGCTTGAGACATGCGGCACCTCCTAAAGTGTTGTTGGTTTTAAAACTAGTCAAGCTTGCTTCCAATACGACAAGTGCCGGGCAGTCGGAGATTCCTTTCGAAGCGCTACGAAATGCAAAAGTGCAGTTATTCTCCTGGTAGGGCTCCGCTACGTACAGCCAACTGCAAAAATGCAGTTATTTTACTGAGCCAGGCCTATTGGGGAGTTTTTTGCACGAAATAACTGCACTTTTGCAGGATAGCTGCCCATTTAAACTAATTTGGTCGAATTTAGCTGCACTTTTGCAGTTGGGTATTTCTCTGCGCCAGCTAGGACCCTTCCTCTACAGCTTGAGGCTCCTGCATTCAGCTGCGCCAACGCAGCGGACGGTATTGCGAGTTACTTATACAGCGGACCGAAGTTCTGGCAGGCACGGTAGTCTGCGCCTTCCTTATCTGAGGTTCCGTGCAGGCCCCATACCTTGGGACGGTAGATCTTCTCTTCCGGCACGTTGTGCATGTTAACCGGAATACGCAGCATGGAGGCCAGAGTAATCAGATCTGCGCCTACGTGGCCATAGCTGAGAACACCGTGGTTGGCGCCCCAGTTATCCATTACGTCATATACGGTTTTGAACGAACCCTCTCCGGTCAGCACAGGAGTAAACCAGGTGGTAGGCCAGGTGGGGTCAGTCCGCTTATCCAGCGCATCATGCACCGCTTCCGGCAGATCCACGGTATATCCTTCGGCAATCTGAAGCACCGGTCCAAGACCCTTCACCAGATTGATCCGGGCCATGGTCACAGGCATGCCGCCCTTGGTCAGGAAGTCGCTGGAGAAGCCGCCCCCCCGGAAATACCCGGTCGAAGCAGGACGCCAGGAAGTCGCAGCCAGACAATTGTCGGCTTCGTCCTGGGTAATCTCCCAATGGGGTTTCATAACCGGTTGGCCGTTTTGGGTTTGCTCGCCGGAGCCGTCCAGAGCCGCTGCCCCGGAGTTGATCAAGTGGATGATCCCTTCGGCTGCTTTGCCCTCCAGGGTATAGCCGGTAACCCGCTTCACCGCATCCGGGCTCCAATAGGTGCGCACGTCGGCAAAAATTTGGGCGGAATGCGTCAACAGGTAGCCGAACAGCATGGTTACGCCGTTCAGGCTATCGTTTTCAGTCGCCACGATATACGGGGAGCGGATGCCGTTCCAGTCGAAGGAGCTGTTAAGCATGGCCTCCATAAAGTCCCCGTTGGGGAAATGGTCCGTCCATTGACGCTGCCCTTGGAAGCCGGAGGCGATGGCATTGTGGCCGTTGGCCTCCTCTTCAAAACCAAGCTCGGCAAGCCTCGGATTGCCGATCATCAGGTCGCGGGCGATCAGCGCCATCTTGACCACGGTTTCCCAATCCTTGTCCTTGGCTTCGCGGCTCTTCTGCCCTTCCGGCTCGTTGTTGTCGGGGCCTTCCTTGCAATATTCCTTCACCCAGGCCAAGGCCTTCTCATATTCGGCAGTGTCGTAAATCACTTCATCCATCCGGCGGACAAATTCGCTCATGTCCACATATTCATTGCGCATGCCCAGGTAATCCTGGAAGAAGGTTTCGTTGACGACGGAGCCGGCGATCCCCATGGATACCGAACCCATGGACAGATAGGATTTGCCTCTCAGGTTAGCAACGGCCAGACCTGACTTGGCAAATGCCAGCAGCTTCTCCTGCACATCCTGCGGAATGCTGTTGTCGGCCAGATCCTGCACATCATGTCCATAGATGCCAAAAGCGGGAATACCTTTCTGGGCATAACCGGCCAGCACAGCGGCCAGATAGACGGCGCCGGGGCGTTCGGTGCCGTTGAAGCCCCACACCGCCTGGGGAATAGAGGCGTCCATATCCATGGTTTCGGTGCCGTAACACCAGCAGGGAGTCACCGTTACCGATAACCCGACATTTTCCTTCGCGAACTTCTTGGCTGCTGCGGAGGCTTCCGCCACACCGCCGATGCAAGTATCCGCAATGACGCATTCCACCGGGCTTCCGTCCGGATTGCGAAGCGTGGAGCTGAAGAATTCGGCCACATTCCGGGCCATGGTCATGGTTTTCTCTTCCAGAGACTCCCGAACCCCCCGGCGTCTGCCGTCAATTGTAGGGCGGATGCCGATTTTGGGGAAGCCGCCTTGCCATCTGTATTGTTCGATCATTGCAATATCCCTCCGTATAAATTATTGAGTTACCGATAACTCCAAATTAGCAGTTTCCCCTCTTGCTGTCAATCCTTTTGTTCAGTACAATAAGTGTCATATCCATATCGTCCGGAGATGGACGCACGCAGGCTTTTGCTGCGGATGTTAGGCGTTTTCCCGGAAACCGGATTGGCTTGACTCATGTGAAAGGAGGAGCACCATGGTAACCATCTACGATATAGCCAAAAAAGCGAATGTATCCGCCATGACCGTGTCCCGGGTAATCAACAATAAGGGACGGATTAGCGAAAAAACCCGCAGCAAGGTGAAGCGGATCATGGAGGAATTGAATTATGTACCCAACGAAATGGCGCGCAGCCTGGTGTTGCGAGAAACCCAGGTGCTGTTTCTGCTGGTTACCGATATCACCAACCCCTTCTTCACCACCTTGGCCAGAGGGGCGGAGGACGCCGCCAACAAACTGGGCTACCGGGTGCTGTTCGGGAACAGCGATGAAAGCCTGGAGAAGGAACGGGAATATATTGACACCATACTGAAATCCCGGGTGGACGGGGTGCTGGTGGCCCCTGCAGGAGATGGCTCCCTGCCCCATCTGGAAAGCCTGCGGGCCCATAGTGTGCCGTTTGTGCTGCTGGACCGGGAGGTGCCGGGCATCGGCAGCGATGTGGTGCTGGGGGACAGCCGCGAGGGCACCCGGATGCTCATGGAGCATATGATGGGGCTGGGACATAAGGAAATCGCTCTGGTGAACGGCACGCCGGATGTATCCAGCGCCCGCCTGAGAGCTACCGCCTACAAGGAAGCGCTGAAGCTGAACGATCTGCCGGTCCCTGCGGAGCGGATTCTGGAGCTGGGGTATGCGCCGCGGAGCAGCCTAGCCCGGATCGGAGAGTGGCTGGACGGGCTTCAGCCCCTGCCTACCGCCATTCTGTGCGGCAATAACATGATGGCCATCCAGACCATCCAGGCGATCCGGAAGAAAGGCCTGCGGGTGCCGGAGGATATCTCCGTCTGCTGCTTCGATGATCTGGGCCCGGTAGGCGAAATCGACCCGTTCCTGACCGTCGCCGCGCAGCAGGCTTACCAGTTCGGCTACAAGGGGATGCAGCTGCTCACCGGGCGTATTGCCGACAAGGAAAATGAGGACGGCGAGGATGCCTGGACACGGATTCTGCTGCCGGCGGAGCTGGTGGTCCGGCGCTCGGTAGCGGATTTGCATTAAAGCGGTTATGAGAGGCTGGAACGGTGGGACTGGAATGTTTGGACTAGTGGAGACGAAAAACGGTGGGACTAGTGAGAGGCGGCTGGTTCTGATTTGTCTAACCGCGCTCCTGTCCACCCCCGGGTCCCTGGCGCTTTCCCGCCCCACAGGATTCCCCCTTGAAAAATCCCGCCTTTTCCTCCATGATTAAGGGATACATTGTTCTATTGGAGGAGGCCTGTTACCCGTGAGTTCCCGATTCGATCAAGTACCAGACCGCAGAAATACCCACTCCTACAAGTGGGACCAGTCGGAGAAACTGTTCGGCAACCCGGATATACTGCCGCTATGGGTAGCGGACATGGATTTTGAGAGCCCGCCTGCCATCAAAAAAGCCATTGAAGGCCGCGCCGCGCAAGGCATATACGGCTATACTGTGATGCCCGACGAAGCCTGGGACGCCATTACCAACTGGTTCACCCGGCGCCATCAATGGCCCATCCAAAAAAGCTGGCTGTCCACCGTTACCGGCGTGGTCACCGCCCTGAGCCTGGCTGTGGAGCTGTTCACCGAACCCGGCGGCGCCGTGATTCTGCAATCGCCGGTGTATTACCCGTTCTATGATGTCATCAAAATGAACGGCCGCCAGGTGGCAGCCAACCCGCTTTTGCACCACAACGGCCGGTACGAAATGGACTACGCCCACCTGGAAAAGCTGATGCAGGACGGCGCCAAGCTGCTCTTATTGTGCAGCCCCCACAACCCCGGCGGACGGGTTTGGGAGCGGGAGGAGCTGGTGAAGCTCGGCGAGCTGTGCCGCAAGTACGGCGTTATCATCGTATCCGACGAAATTCATGCGGATATGGCTTATCCCGGACACAAGCATATTCCCATTGCCTCCATTTCGCCGGAGCTGGCGGAGATTACGGTTACCACTATTGCGCCTACCAAAACCTTCAACCTGCCCGGTTTGCCGGCCGCTTATATGGTTACCCCAAACCCGGAATTGAAGCGGAAAATCGATTACCGGATCAAGGCACTATCCTTGCATATGACGGGATTTTTCAGCCCGGACATGATTCTGGCCGCCTATAACGAAAGCGAAGCCTGGCTGGACGAGCTGCTGGTATACCTGAAGGGCAATCTGGAGTTTGCAGTGGACTACCTCAACCGGGAGCTGCCCGCTGTCAAACCCATGGTGCCCGAAAGCACCTATCTCCTGTGGGTGGACTGCAGGGGGCTCGGGCTGGACGTAACCGGCCTGAAGGAACTGATGTATCACAAGGCCCAGGTGGCCTTTAATGAAGGCTCCACTTATGGCCCAGAAGGCAAAGGTTTCCTGCGGATCAACCTGGCATGCTCCCGCTCCACATTGCAGGAGGGGTTGGCCCGGTTTGTAAAGGCGGCCAGCGCCTTGGCCGGAAGCAAAACGGAGTAGAAGGTTCCGCCTCCTCCCCAAAAACAGCAAAAAGGCAGAGTAACGGAAATCCGTTATTCTGCTTTTTTTGATTAGACGCTGCCCAGAAATAACATGGTCCTAGCTGCAGGCGTGATGTGTTATGCAAGCCCCGAAATCTGCGAAGCCGATTTGAGGGCTTTTTCATCTGTTCATGGCTCCACGGTATAGCTGGCCTCCGGAATCCAGTCTCCCGCCGTGAAGTTGCGCCCCTTGATCTGCACGCGGTTGCCGGTTACCTCCACCACCAGCCCCTCGCTTTTCCGCTCCTCTGCGGCAATGGGGTTGTCCGTAGTATCGTAAGGCGTCAGCACCGACGAGGTATTCACCATGGTAAATTCGTCTTGGATAAACGTTCCGGGTGAACCCAGCTCCCAATGGGAATGCCCCGAGAAGAAAACGGTCTGGGGATAACGGGAGAGGATTTCCTTCAGTCGGTCATGCTGGACCACCGCCCGGCTGTTGAAATCCGTGTAGCTTCCGGCCACCGTATAAGGAAGGGGCTGGTGCAGAAAAACGAAGATGGGTTTGCCCTCCTCCGCCCCCTCCGCCATGACGCCCTCCAGCCAATTCAGCTGGTTCTCCGACAGCCAGGCATCTTCAGCGAAGCTGTCATCGGTCTGACGGTAGCTTTCCGAACCGAGGAATACAAAGTGATATCCGTCGATCCATGAATCATGATACACCTTCTCATAGCCGGTGAACTGGAGGAACCGGTTAATGGAGGCTTCCGCTGTTTCCCCGTTAGGGAAATTCGCCTCATTCCATTTGCCCGAAGCATCCGTCCAGGCCTTGTAGAATTCATGGTTGCCGATGGTGTACACCACCTGTCCCGGGTAAGGATTCTCCTGCATAAGCTTTCCCAATGTCTCATAATCCTTGGGCAGTCCGTTGCCCAGATCGCCGTTAATCACCAGCGCCTGGCCGGGAGCATGGGTGCCCAGATCGGTTAAGGCTTTGCGGAGCTTGGTGTGGGACTCCTTATTCCATGCTTCCACATGAATATCGCTGATGACGGCAAAGCGGAAAACCGGACCTGCTCCGGTTGCTGGTCCCGCCGCAAGAGCCGACGCTGCTGCGCCCGCCGCATCTACCGCAGGGAGTGCAGCTCCTTCCTGGACAGCGGGAACAGCCGCTGCTGCGATAGGCTGAAGGGCCGCCAAGGGAACGGCAGCGGCAGCCACAGGTTCGAGGGCCGCCAAGGACACCTCGTCCGGCTTTGGCGAACCCAGGGGCCGGACCAGCTTAGGAGCTGCGGGATCCGAAGCATTTATGAGAGAAGAAGGCACCACCGTGCCCTGTGTAGCCGTACCTGCAGCCTCCGTTTGAGCCGGAGGCTCTGCATCCATGCCGATTGAAGCGAGTACCAGCACGGCAGCGAGAATGACTTGCCAAGCGGCGATATGCAATTTCATAGAGAAAGCCTCCTTTTTGTATAATGAATAAAGATTCATTGAGAATACCAGGTTGTTTTGCAAAGCCGCCTCAGGGGCTGCCTCAAGGTATTTTTAAATCTTTTACCCATAAAAATTCAGCTTCTCTCAATTTTGTGCAGGATTTTGTCCGAATTGTGTCATACTCCTGAGAAATCCGCCTCATTTCTGGGACAAACGCCAAAAAAAGCCTGCGGACGATTCCGCAAGCTTTGCACGGGATAAAACTATGAAAACGGCCTACAGCTGCTGCAAAAAGGCATAAATCTTGTCGTTCATCCCGGGCAGGCCCTCATGCCCAAAATCCGGGTAAAGCTCCAGCTCCACAGGAGCATTCATTTTGTTGATGGCGGCGAATTGGGTGGACGGCGGGCAGATGTTATCCATCAGGCCCACGCCGATCAAGGTTTGGGCCTGAATTCGGGGAGCCAGGTGCTGAATGTCGATATAGCCCAGACGGGTAAAAATTTCGTCCTCCCGCTTATGCTGGGGATCGAAGTGGCGGAAGAAGGTTCTGAGCTCCGCATACGCATCCTTGGCCAGGTCCATCTCCCAAACGCGCTTGTAGTCGCTTAAGAAGGGATAAACCGGCGCCGCCAGCTTGATCTCCGGCACCAGCGCCGCACAGGCCATGGTCAGGGCGCCACCCTGGGACCAGCCTGTAACGCCGACACGGCCGGCATCCACCTCATCGAAGCCCATCACAATCTTGGCAAGCAGCGCGGTATCCAGGAAAATATGGCGGAACAGCAGGTTATCCGGCTTGTCGTCCAAGCCGCGGATGAAGTGTCCGTGGTGGGTGTTGCCCTTCACGCTCCCCGTATCCTCGGACAAACCCCCTTGACCGCGCACATCCAGCGCCGCGAAGGAGTAGCCCAAAGCGGCAAACTGCAGCTTGTCCTGCCAATCCCCGGAATGGCCTGTGTAGCCGTGGAAGTGGAGCACCGCCGGGTGGGGCGTATCCGTGTGCTTCGGGCGAATATATTTGGCATGCACTCTGGCGCCGCGCACGCCCGTGAAGAACAGGTGAAAGCATTCGGCGAAGGGAGTGGTGAAGGCTGCCGGCACCAGCTCCACCTGCGGGTCAACCGCATTCATTTCCTCCAGGGCTTTCTCCCAATAAGCATCAAAATCCTCCGGCTTCGGCGTCATTCCTTGGTAGCGCTTCAGTTTGTCCAGAGGCATATCCAGCATAGGCACAAAAATCATTCCTTTACAGGTGTAATGGGGTCATATTCCACCTTACTGTACAGGCATCCCTGCCAAGTTTCAATATGATATTTCAACAGGACCACAAAAAAAGCACCCCGCCTGAACCGGACAGGGTGCTTCCCACGGAAAAAGTCTCCGCAGCTTATTTCAATTTAAACGCAATATCATTCCACAGCAGCTCGTTGCGGAAGGCGCGCAGCTTCGTATCGTTGTCGATGATGACGCATTCGATGCCCATCATATCGGCGAAATCGGCCAGCTGTTCCGCAGTTACCACATAGGAGAAGCCGGTGTGGTGGGCGCCGCCTGCATAAATCCAGGCTTCGGTCGCCACCTGCAGGGAAGGCTGGGTTTTCCACAGCACCCGGGCTACGGGCAGCTTCGGCATTGCATGCTCCTGCTTCACTGCATCCACCACATTCACAATCATCCGGAACCGGTTGCCCAGGTCCACGATAGTGGCGTTCAACGCGGCGCCTTCCCGGCTGTCGAAGACCATCCGGGCCGGATCGGCCTTGCCGCCAATTCCCAGCGCATGCACCTCCAGGCGGGGTTTGGTGGAGGCGATGGTGGGACAGATTTCCAGCATGTGGGAGCCCAGCACCATTTCATTTGCCTCGTCCATATGATAGGTGTAGTCCTCCATAAAGGAGGTGCCCACGTTGCCTGCCATAATCTTCATCAAACGAACCAGCGCGGAGGTTTTCCAGTCGCCTTCGCCGCCGAAGCCGTAACCGTCCTCCATCAGCCGTTGAACGGCAAGTCCGGGAAGCTGCTTCAAGCCGTGCAGGTCTTCGAAGGTGGTGGTGAAGGCGGTAAAGCCGCCCTCCTCCAGGAAGCTGCGCATGCCCAGCTCAATCCGGGCCTGATACTTGATGGAATCCTGGTAAGCACCGGGAGTTTGGGCTTCGGCTGGCAGCTCGTATTGCTCGTTGTACTTCGCGAACAATTCCTCAACCGCTTCCTCGGAGACCGCATTCACCCGCTCCACCAAATCGCCTACGCCATACCCGTTGACGGACCAGCCGAACTTGATCTGCGCTTCTACCTTGTCGCCTTCGGTTACCGCCACCTGGCGCATATTATCGCCGAAGCGGGCTACCTTGAGACGGCGGCTTTCGATGACGGCAATCGCCGTTCTCATCCAGGCGCCGATCCGCTCCTGGGTAGAGGTATGCTCCCAATACCCGTTTACGACCTTGCGGGCTACACCCATACGGGTGTTGATAAAGCCGTATTCCCGGTCGCCGTGGGCAGCCTGGTTCAGGTTCATGAAGTCCATGTCGATGGAATCCCACGGAATATCCCGGTTAAATTGCGTGTGCAAATGGAGCAGGGGCTTCTGCAGAATGGACAGGCCGGCAATCCACATTTTGGCCGGAGAGAAGGTGTGCATCCAGGTGATCAAACCGGCGCAGTTGGGATCATTGTTAGCCTCAGCCAAAAGATCGCGGATTTCCTCCGGTGTTTTGACAACCGGCTTAAATACCACCTTGCCCGAGATGGCGTCGGAAGCGTCCAGCTTCTCGGCGATGATGCGGGAGTGGCGGGCTACCTCCTCCAGCGTTTCCGGACCGTACAGATGCTGGCTTCCGGTGACAAACCAAAACTCATAGGTTTTCATATTCAACATGTTTCTGCCTCTTTTCTACGGATTAGTTGATTCCTTCAAATGCTCCACAGCCGCACGCTCAATGGCCAAACCCTGCTTATAACGCTGCATAAAGGCCTCGAAGCCTTCCACATCCTTGGGATCGGGGGAAATGGAGGAAACCGCCTTGCCGGCGAATACCTTACTGCCCAGATACGCCTCCAGCGTTTCCTGCTTCGCCTTACGGTTCATATAGGAGGCCAAAAGCGCAATCCCCCAGGCTCCGCCTTCCCCTGCCGTTTCCATGACGGAAACGGGAACAGCCAGGGCACCAGCCATCAGCTTTTGGCCGACAACCGGAGTTTTGAACAACCCGCCGTGGCCCAGAATTTCATCCAGCTGAACGGATTCCTGCTTCAAAAGAAGGTCCATGCCGATTTTCAGCGCGCCCATAGCCGTAAACAAATGGACACGCATGAAGTTGGCGAGACTGAAATGGCTGCCCGGGGTCCGGACAAACAACGGCCGGCCTTCCTCAAAATGGGTCATATGCTCGCCGGACAAATAGCCGTAAGCTAATAAACCGCCGCCGTCCGGATCGCCCTGAAGGGCCAGATTGTACAACGTCCCGTACAGCTGGTCGGGATTGGCTTGCAGGCCCATAGCCTTGGCAAACTCGTCGAACAGCCCCACCCAGGCATTCAGATCCGAGGAGCAATTGTTGGAATGGGCCATGGCCACAGGACTGCCTGACGGCGTGGTCACCAGATCGATTTCCTCGTATGGCCGGGAAAGCTCCTTTTCCAAGACAACCATAGCAAACACCGAGGTGCCGGCGGAAACATTACCGGTCCGTGGCGCAACGCTGTTGGTGGCCACCATCCCTGTCCCCGCATCCCCCTCCGGCGGACAGAACGGAATTCCCGCAGCAAGCTCTCCGGTTACATCAAGAAGCTTGGCTCCTTCCTCCGTCAGGGCACCGGCTTGCTCTCCTGCAACCAGTACCTCCGGGAGGATATCCTCCAGCTTCCAGGTGTACTGCTTCGGGGCAATCAGGGCATTGAACCGCTCCACCATACCCGCATTGTAAGTCTTCGTGTGCATATCGATGGGAAACATGCCCGACGCTTCGCCCACGCCCAGCACCTTCCGCCCCGTGAGCTTCCAGTGAATGTACCCTGCCAATGTAGTTAAATAATGAATCCGGCCTACATGCTCTTCCCCGTTCAGCACCGCCTGATACAGATGGGCAATGCTCCAGCGTTGGGGAATGTGGAAGTGGAAGCTATCGCTCAGCGCCTCTGATGCCTGCCCGGTGATGTTATTGCGCCACGTGCGAAAAGGGACCAGCAGCTCCCCGGCTTGATCGAAGGCCATATAACCGTGCATCATGCCGCTGAAGCCGATGGCTCCGACGGTGTGCAGAGTGACACCGTAGCGGGTTTTCACCTCTTCGGCCATTTTCCGGTAGCTGTCCTGCACACCTTTCCAAACCGCCTCCAGACCGTAGGTCCAGATTTGGTTCACGTAGCTGTTCTCCCAATCATGGCTGCCGGATGCGATGGATTCTCCATCTTCTCCGATCAGGACTGCTTTAATGCGAGTGGAGCCAAGCTCGATTCCAAGAGCGGTGCCGCCGCTTAGAATCCGGTTTTTCAGATCATCGTTCATGAGCATTCCTCCTGGGTGGTCTTCTATCAAGTGTTCTGCGCATTTTCATCAGGGGGCTCCCCCAAAAGTACCCGGATTCCGCTTCGGAGCTTCTCGTCACTTTTGGGGGATTGGCGTTGTTTGCCCGTAATAAGCGTTGGCTCCGTGCTTCCGCAGAAAGTGGCGGTCCAACAGCGTCTGGTCCATGGGCTCAATGCCGGGGTTCAGCTGGAAGGTATGGAAGGCCATTTTGGCCACTTCCTCCAGCACAACAGCGTTGTGGACGGCATTATGGGCATCCTTGCCCCAGGTAAAGGGCGCATGGCAGTTCACCAGCACACCCGGAACCTGCAGCGGGTCCAGCCCCAGGCTTTGGAAGGTTTCGATAATAACGTTGCCGGTTTCCAGCTCATATGCGCCTTTAATCTCAGCCTCTGTCATAGGGCGGGTACAGGGAACCTTGCCGTAGAAATAATCCGCATGGGTGGTGCCCAGTGCCGGAATCCCCCGTCCTGCCTGAGCCCAGGCTGTAGCCCACGGGGAATGGGTATGGACAATGCCGCCGATTCCCGGAAAAGCCTTGTACAGCGCCACATGGGTGGCCGTATCCGAGGAAGGCTTATATTCTCCCTCCACCGTTTTGCCGTCCAGATCCACAACCACCATATGCTCCGCTTTCATCACATCGTAGGATACGCCGCTGGGTTTAATGACCACCAGGCCGCTCTCCCGGTCGATACCGCTTACATTGCCCCACGTAAAGGTAACCAAGCCGTGCTTGGGCAGGTCCAAATTGGCCTCCAGCACCTCTTCCTTCAGCTTTTCAAGCAACTCTCCCACTCCTATCCAGGGCCTGACTGAAAATCCGCTTGAGGGCATCTTGCATCGCCTTTTCGCCCCATGCTGCGTTACTTTTGCTTGACGTACCCCCGGTACGCCTTCACAAAAATGCCTTGCCTAGAACGAAAATTCAATATAATCTGCTCCCCTTGGAGTTTTCAGCCACACCCTAAAAAATTCCCGCAAGGTAACGCAGGCCTTTCAGTCATTTTTTATTATACAATTGTACGTACAAGTTTGCTATAGTTTTGGCTATTTTTTTGTGGAGGACCGTACAATTAATTCGGGGGTATAGAGCTTCCCCTTGGGTTTGGCCGACTTGCCTCCGATCATCCGCAGAAGCAGCTCCACCGCTTCCTGGCCCATCAGGGATTTGGGGTGGGTCAGGGTGGTCAGCTTGGTTTCTGTAGCGGTGGCAAGGCTGGAATCGTCGAAGCCCACCACAGCCACATCCTCCGGTACGGACAAGCCGGACTGCCGGATGATCTCCATCAGCTGGACCGCCAGCTCGTCATTGTAACAGACAAAAGCCGTAGGCCGGCCGGCTTCCCGGGACAGGAGCTGCATAGCCGCCTCCAAGGGTTTGGTCCCTTTTTCCTCCGTGGCATATTGAACTACAAGCTCAGGCTGAATGGCCAGACCCTTCTCCCGGTAAGCCTGGCGGAACCCCTTCAGCCGGTTCACCCCCTGCATATCGTCCATTTTGAAAAAGCCGGCAATCCGCTCATGACCCAATCCCAGCAGATGCCGCACCGACAGGGCACCGCCAAGGACATCGTCGGTTTTCAGGCAGGGGCCATCCAGTTCCGGGTACTGCTCGTTCAGCATAATATACGGAATCCCGCGGTATTCCAGCGCCAGGTACAAGTCCAGATTGGGGTTGCCCTCCGCGCTTTTGGTCGGTTCGATAATGAGTCCGCTCAAGGGCTGGCCCAGCATCATCTCCAATGCCTCCCGCTCCCGCAGCTTGTCGTTGTCCGTGCTGGACAGGAGAAGCCGGTAGCCCTTGCTGCGCAGGGCCGCCTCCGCGCCGCGGACGATATGGGGGAAGATGTAGTCGGAGATATAGGTGGTAATCAGGCCCACCGTCCGGACAGATTCGGAATAGCCAGTCTGGGGTGCGGACACAAAGGTTCCTTTACCCTGGATGCGAGCCAGCCAGCCTTCCCCCTCCAGCTCGCCGAAGGCCTGCCTCACGGTTTGGCGGCTGACGCCGAAACGCTCCGCCAATTCATTCTCCGAGGGCATCAGATCCCCGGGCTTCATCAATCCGCTGTGAAACCAGGCCTGGATTTCCTGCTTGACCTGCATATATTTAGGTACTGTTTTTTCCTTCAAATCATAAACCTCCAATGGCTTGGCTAAATCTCCCGATGGCATTTCCACACCGTGCAGTTGTATGGTAAACAGTATATCATCTTTTGATGTTGTATGTACATGTTGTTGCCTGTATCCTGCTGTACTAAAAAGTAATTCTCCCGCTCACTTGAAATACCAATAATTCCGAGTATAATACTAAGTATATAAACAAAGCTAAATGAAGGAGCGTGGCGCAGATGAATGTGACGCATCCCCAATACACCAATCAATGGATCAACGACCATTTGGACTTATATAACTATGCGGGAGAGCATGGTGACCCGGAGTGGCAGCGGGAGATTCTGCAGGCCCTGGAGGAAAAGGAGCAGCGTATCGCCTCCGAATGGAAGGCGAAAACAAAGGATGAGCTTTGGCGCCAGTATGATGAAGTGAACGGGCTATTGCTGGATTTGTACGCCGAGCTCCGGGGACGCGACAAAAAGGAGCAGGAAGAGCTGATTGAGCGGCTTCTTCTCCTTAAGCAGCAGCGGCTGGAGATATCCCGGCAGCTGGCCATTATCAGCTGATTGAGCGGGCACATCTTTGTCCCTCGGGACATCAAACAAGGAACTGCACACGATGGAGGGGTTTGTATGGAGCTTCAGCGTATCGTCAAAACAGAACAAGCAGACCTGGCCGTTACCATGCACTATCCGTCTGGCGGGGGCAAAGGGGAAACCCTGCCCCTGATTGTGTTCTGCCATGGCTTTACCGGCAGCCGGATCGGCATGGACCGTCTGTTCGTCCAGGCAGCTCGCTATTTCAGCGACGCCGGCTACCTGGTAGTCCGCTTCGATTACGGCGGCTGCGGCGAAAGCACCGGAAGCTACGGAGACGGCGGCATGGAGCAGCTGGTGAAGGAAACCCGCATTATGCTGGACTATACCCTCTCCTTCGATTGTGTGGATCTGTCCCGGGTCACCCTTCTGGGCCACAGCCTGGGCGGCGCCGTTGCCGTACAAACCGCCTTCCGCGACAGAAGGGTGAAGCATCTGGTGCTGTGGGCTCCCGTTGCCCATCCTTTGGCGGATATTGTCCGGATCATCGGCCAGGAAGCCCACCGGAACATCATCGCCGCAGGGCAAACAGACTATCTGGGCTATACCCTGACCGACCGTTTCCTTCAATCCCTGGCAAACGCCCATCCGCTGCAAGAAACCCGACAGATCCGCGGCGATGTATTGGTACTCCATGGTGCGGAGGATGAGGTGATTGCCAGCGACGCCGCCCATCTCTATCAGAAGGCCTTCTGGCTGCGGAGCGACGGCATGAGCGACAAGGAGATTCTGCCGTACGCAGACCACTCCTTCACAGGACAGGAAATCCGGGAGCGGCTGTTCGGTCTGACTGTAGACTGGCTGCGCATTCATGACCCCAAGCGCGGCGAGTGGAACCACTACGTCATTTAAGGCAGAATACTGATTTCCTGGAAATCCGCCGTATGGACCTAAGGGTTTGAAGCATAATAGGTACTGGCATCCTCCCGGGTTCGGCTTGGGAGGTTATTCTTTTATTCGCAAAAAAAATGTTTGAAATGTTCATTAAGGTTTATTTACGTTCATTTGGAAGTGTGATATAGTATATTCAAACATCGATGTTTGCCGGGGGAGAGCGGATTTTGTTGCTTCCCCGATTCTCTCCTCGGAGGCAAGCTTATGTCCACCATCAAGCGTCACGAGCAAATTCTGGAAATCCTCATTACCGAGAAGGAAGCCACCGTGTCCAGGCTCAGCGAGGAATTAGGCGTATCCGGCAAGACCATCCGCGAGGATCTGGAGAAGCTGGAGAAGAAGGGCCTGCTGCGGAGATTCCACGGCGGGGCGGCATTGGCCAATGAAGGCTTTGCCGGGCTGTTTCCCGACTCCCTGCCTAATTCGAAGAACGAGGATGCCAAGGCACAGGCGGCCAGGCGGGGGCTAGAGCTAGTGAATACGGGAGAGGTTATCGCATTGGACGGCGGCAGTACGACGCTGGCTATGGCGAAGCTCCTGGATAACATTCCTATCACCGTCGTCACCAACGACCTGTTTATTATCGGGGAGCTGGTAAAGAAGGACAAGGTAAGACTGGTGGTCCCTGGCGGCTACCGCAACCGCAACCAGCTGATTAACGAAAATTTCGCCTCCATCATTAGCAACATGAACATCCAGAAGGCGTTTATTTCCGCAACCGGCATTCATGAGGAATACGGGCTTACGGTATTTACCCAGGCCATTGTGGGCCAAAAGCGTGCTATTATGCAGGCTGCTGCGGAATGCTATTGTGTAGCGGACCACACGAAGTTCAACCAATGCGCCCTGCTCACCTTCGCCAAACCGGAGGAGCTGACGGCCATTGTGACGGACCCCGGGCTCCCGGGCGAAACCGTCCAGCGTTATACGGCTAGAGGGATACAGCTCATCCGCTGATTCCATACATTTTACACAATCCCTATCCAATTTAAAGGAGATGTCTTAATGAGCGCGTTTGATCTCACAGGAAAAGTAGCATTAGTCACAGGCGGTACAGTAGGTCTCGGAGCCGGCATGTCCTTGGCCCTTGCCAACGCAGGAGCAGATTTGGTATTGGTTACCTATACCGATAACGATGACACTGTATTGAACGAGTGCAATAAAATCGGCCGCCGCTGCCACGTTATCACCGCTGACCTGAGCAAGGAAGAAGAGCTTCCGGGTGTTGTTGAGAAGGCGGTCGCTGCTTTCGGACACATCGACATTCTGGTTAACAACGCGGGTATTATCCGCCGCGCTCCTATCGCCGAGCACTCTGCCAAGGACTGGCATGATGTTATCAACCTGAACCTGAACACTGTGTTCTTCCTGACCCAACTGGTAGGCCGTCACATGATCGAACGCGGATCCGGCAAAATCATCAGCGTTGCTTCCATGTTGTCCTACGAGGGCGGTATCCTGGTTCCTGGCTACGCAGCCTCCAAGCATGGCGTTGCCGGTTTGACCAAGGCGTTTGCTAACGAGTGGGCTTCCAAGGGCGTTAATGTTAACGCCATCGCTCCCGGATACTTCGAAACCCGCAACACTGCTCCGATCCGTCAGGATGCCGAGCGCACCGATACCATCACTGCACGTATCCCGGCCGGCCGTTGGGGCCAACCGGAAGACCTGGGCGGCCCTGCCGTATTCCTGGCTTCCTCCGCTTCCGACTACCTGCATGGCCATATCCTGAACGTGGACGGCGGCTGGCAAGCACGCTAATCCCCGCGTTTCATTGAGCTTACAGGCTGCCGAGGCAGCATTCAGACCGGTCCCGCTTTTGCGGGGCCGGTTTTTTTGCGCAGTTGGAGCAGGCTGCTAAGTCTTCCAACCTGCCAACACACCGCTGTCCCCATCAAAATTTGCCGTTCTACGATGACGGGTTAAACTCGCGGACCGTACGGCCGTTATTTTCCTCATTTGGGCTACTTTTCATTTTTGCGCGGACAGACGATCCCTTATTTGACCCCCACGGCATGAAATCCCCTTGGTTTTACACAAATAGCGCCCCCTGTGTCCGGTTCGGTGAAAAAAAGGCGTTTTCCAGCGCAATAACGGATCTGCAGTCCGTTAAAAAGGAAGACAGTATGGGCGCCGGGCAGCAAAACGCTAACACAGCCGCAGCTCCCCTGATTTTTTGAGACTCCCCCCTGTTCGAGACCTCTAACCGCGCCTTCTCAGCAAAGACACTAACCGTGCTATCCTATTAGAGACCTCTAACCATGCCATCCTGTTCGAAACCTCCTTTAGTTTTCAGGGGGTATCCTGCGGGGAGCCAGGATTTTAAGAGAACATTAAGCGGGCGCTCAGACGGGTTTAAGGTTGGGGTTTTATGCTGGAGGAGCAAGATAAACCTCATTAGGGAAGGATGATTCCGTTATGAAAAAATCCGCAAACAAAACCATCATCTCCGGTGTATTGGCAGCAGCCGTTCTCGTAGGCGGGGCAGGTCTGGTACATAATCAGGTTTTTGCCGCAGCCTCCGGCGACACCTCCCCCTCCATTACCGATACCACCCGTGAGAACCGTCCCGGCGGACATGGGGAAGCCGGCTTCCGCGGCGGCGATTTCGGCAAACGCGGCAGCGGTCTGGCGGGCTTCGGCAAAACCGATCTGCTGAAGCAAACCGCGACCCTTCTCAATGTGGAGGAATCCGCTGTTTCCGCCCAGTTGGAGCAGGGACTCACCTGGGTGCAAATCGCAGCGGCCGCCGGACTGACCGAGGAGGACTATCTGGCGAAGCTGGTGTCTGCCCAAACCGCAGCCATCGGCGAGGCGGTCACAGCGGGCAAGCTGACCCAGGAGCAGGCGGACAAGCTCACAACCAGCCTGTCTGACCATTTGAAGAAACAGATTGAACGCACCGGCCCGAAGCAAAAGGATGCCGCCGGCACCGTTGCCAACGGCCAGAAGATCGGAAAAGGCATCAGGGGGGAGCATGGCTTACGGGGCGGCTTTGCCAGCAATGCGGATCTGGCCGCTATTCTGGGCATCACCGAGGATGAACTGAGCACCCTTCTGCAGGAGGGCAAATCCCTGGCGGAGATTGCTGAAAGCAAGGGGATCACCTCTGACGACCTGATCGCCAAAATCAAGGACAGCCTGACCGATGAGCTGAAAACCTTCATCGACCGCAAGGGAACGGACCACCCGGCCAAGAGCAAAATCAAAGCTCCTGCCGCATCTGCTTCCCCCTCAGCAGGCGCAAGCGTAGAATCCGCCTCCTGATCCGCTATGCATAGAAAAAAGCCGGAGCAATCCGGCTTTTTTGACGTTTATCCTTAGGCATCCGAGCCGATCTGCTCCATCATCCCGGCATACAGCCGTTCTACCGCCGGCTTCGGAGGCAGCCCCAGCTCCGATAGCAAAACCTTTTTGAGCAGCTCATACTGGTGCTTCAAGGCCATTCTGTCTTTTTTGCAAAAGTGGACCTCCAGCATCATCTCATGGGCTTCTTCATCGATTTCGGATTGGGCCAAAAGCTGGCTTGCGGCTTTCGCCGCGGCCTCCGGCTCCCCCTTGTCCAAATAATAACGGCTCAGGCGGATACAGGACTGCCTGAACAGGCCAAAGCACATTTCCCGGATGGGACCGCTCCAGGGATAATCCAGCCGGGCGAACAGCTCCCCCTGATATAGAGTGGTAAGGGCTTGGTATTGCCCCAGAGCCTCTTCCGCAAGCGGCGGGCGGCTCCGTTCAAAATCCCGGAATACCCGTAGCGGGCTGGCAATATCCCCGAAGCTGGCGTGGTACTGCCCGGACACATAATGGATCTGGCTGCTGCTGCCGGCTTCCTTCAGAGCTTTTTTCAGATTATAAAGAGTGGTATGGAGATAAGTGCGGCTCTGCTCCTCATTCAGCTCGGGCCATAAATCGGCCATCAGCTCCCACTTGGATACAGGCTGGCCTTCCTTCGCCAGAAAATAAGCCATGATTTCCTTGGTTTTCAGAGTCCGCCATTTTACAGGCTGGCCTGCGGCATCCAACAGGTCGAAGCCGCCGAACAGAACGGCCTTCATCTCTCCCTGGCGGGCAGACTCCGGCAGCGGGGCCTGCGGCTGGCGTCTTTTGTAGAGGCGGCTGACCGTTTCGGAGACGGCCTCCGGGGTCAGAGGCTTCAGCAGGTAATCCAGGGCATTGCGCCGGAATGCCTCAATAGCGTATTGGGCATAGGCGGTAACGAATACAATTTCCACCGCTTCCTGACGCTCATGAATCCGCCTGGCCAGCTCCAGCCCGTTCATCTGCGGCATGTCCACATCCAGGAAAGCCACATCCGGCCCTGCCTCCTCCAGTGCAGCCAGAGCTTCGGACGGCTTCCTGTACGCGCCGCTCAGACGGATTCTGCCATCCCGCTCCAGGAGCAGCCTAAGCAGATCCAGGGACGGCTGCTCGTCGTCCACGATGATGGCTTTCATGTAGCCCTCCGGGCAGCTTCCATAATCAGGCCGGCGGTTTCCTCAATGGCCCGGTTAGTCACGTCGATGATGCGGCAGCCCAGAGCTTTCATCAGCTCATCCGCGTGGCGCAGCTCCTCCTGCACCCGCTCCGGCGAAGCATACCGCGATCCGCCCGGGAGGCCTACGGCCTTCAGCCGCTCCTCACGGATATGCTGCATATGCTCGGGCTTCATGGTCAAACCGAAGATCCGGGAGGGATCGGTCCGGAACAGCTCGGAAGGAGGTTTTACCTCGGGAATCACCGGCAGGTTGGCGGCCTTGATCCCCTTGTGGGCCAGGAAAATGCACAGCGGGGTTTTGGAGGTGCGGGATACCCCCACCAGCACCACATCCGCCAGCAGGAGGCCTGCGGCATCCTTGCCGTCGTCATATTTCACCGCAAATTCCATAGCGTCCACTCTGCGGAAATAATCATCATCCAGCTCATGCAGAAGCCCCGGCTTCCACTGGGGGGAATCGTTGAACGTATCTGCGTAGGCCTGCATCATCGGGCCGAGGATATCCACAATCCTGACCTCCAGCCGGATAGATTCCGCTTTAATCATTTCCCGCAGCTCCGGCTGGACCAGCGTATACCCCACAAAGCCGCCCACTGCGGCCGCTTCCTCCATCATCCTGCGAATTTCATCCTCATGACGGATCTGGCCGAAGCGTTTGATCCTCGCTTCTCCCCCCTGAAATTGCCGCAAGGTTGCCTTGGCTACCGCCTCCGCCGTTTCGCCTACGGCATCCGAGCATATATAAATCCACTGCTGCTTCTCTCTCACCTTACTCTCCCCTTCCGATCCGTTCCGCCCAATCCACCAGAATCCGGGTCATGGTGGAATTGCTCACTCTGCCGATTACTTCAATTTCGCTCTTGTCCGGCACGGCCACCACCACCGGCAAGCTCTCCACCTCATGGCGGATCATCATGCGGGCCGCATCCAGCGCCGGCTCCTCCGGCCCAACGGTAACCAGATTGGCCTTGCGGGTCATCACCAGACTCACCGGCATCGCCGCGCTGCCCGGATTGCCCAATATCACCTTCAGGAGATCCTTACGGGACACAATCCCCTGCAGCCAATTCTGCTCGTCGGTGACGAAGATGCTTCCGGTATTCTCCAAAAACATGGCCACTACCGCATCCTGCACGGTGGAAGCCTCCCTGATGTTGACGGGGCGGGATTGGATATCCTTAACCTTCAGGTCCAGGAGCATTCTCCGCACCTCGCCCTGGGGCTGTGCCGCCGCGCCGGGAAAATACCCCACCTTGGGCTTGGCATCCAGAAGCCCCAGCATAATCAGCACCGCCAAATCCGAGCGGATCGTGGGGCGGCTTAAGCCCAATTGTTCGGCAATCTGCTCGCCGGTGACAGGAGCGGATTTGCGCACCAGCGCCAAAATTTCCTTTTGCCGGGATGTCAGTTCGATAGGTCACTCACCTCTCGCCAGGTTCCATTGTTATATCTAATTGATACCATAATTAAAAATAGGTTTCAATATCGCTTGAAATGTTGATATATAGTATGTCATAATTAAAATATAAGACGTTCTAAACATCGGAAATCAAGACAATTAGACACACTCTTATTCAGAGAAAAAGGAGCGGATTGGATATGGAGAGAGAATTGGCATTGGAAATGGTACGGGTAACGGAGCTGGCGGCTTTGGCCTCCTCCAAGTGGATGGGGCGCGGCTCCAAAACCGAAGCGGACGGAGCGGCTACAGCCGCCATGCGTTCCATGTTCAATTCCGTCTCCATCCAGGGCACCGTCGTCATCGGCGAAGGCGAGATGGATGAGGCCCCCATGCTGTTTATCGGTGAAAAAGTCGGGAACCGCCAAGGTCCCGAGGTGGATGTGGCGGTAGACCCGCTGGAAGGAACGGATCTGGCCGCCAAGGGCCTGCCCGGCGCTTTGGCGGTCATGGCCGTAGCCCCCAAGGGAAATTTCCTCCATGCCCCGGATATGTATATGGAGAAGCTGGCTGTAGGGCCTGAGCTGAAGGGCAAGGTTTCCCTGGCGGATCCCCTGGACGTGACCATTCAGAAGGCGGCGCGGATTCTGCGCAGAGCCGTTTCGGATTTGACCGTATCCATTCTGGAGCGGGAGCGCCATGCCGATAAGATCGCAATTCTCCGGGCCATGGGCGTGCGTGTGAAGCTGCTGCCCGGCGGAGATGTGGCGGGAGCTATGGCCCCTGCATTTGCCGAATCAGGGATCGATATGTATGTAGGGTCCGGTGGTGCGCCGGAGGGTGTTATTGCCGCAGCGGCGCTGAAGTGCCTGGAGGGCGATTTCCAGGGCCGGCTGATGCCGGCGGACGAAGGAGAGTTCGACCGCTGCCGGTCCATGGGCATCGCCGATCCCCGCAAGATTCTCACCATGGACGATCTGGTGGGCAAGGGCGATGTGCTGTTTGCCGCCACCGGCATCACGCCGGGTGAATTCCTGAAGGGAGTTCGCTTCCTGCCCGGCTACCGGGCGGAGACGGAATCCGTGGTGATGCGGGCCAAAACCGGCACCGTCCGCACCATCCAGGCCAACCACTACCTGCCCGGCAAACCCTTCCTGCAAGCCATGGGCGGCTACTGGGCGGATGAGCCGGAGGCGGCTTCCGGCTTGTAGGGTTTGCCAACCAAACCTGCCAGCCTAAGATCAGCCTAACATTAACAGCTCCTTCCCCCGTCCGGGGAGGAGCTGTTTTTTTGCGGGTGCTGGTGGTTGGACGCCGATCCGGTTCTCCCCCTACCTGGGAAAACCGCCGGAGTGCCTAGCCGTTCCGGCGGCTTCAATCGGGGCTGAATGAGACGATTGGTTTTCCCGTTCCTTTGTTAATAAGGCCTGGCACCGCTGTCCGACATGATTTTATCTGCTGCATTTTTGATGAGAGAACAGCTGACCAAAACCGGCTTGGATTCGCATACAAGTACCAGGGTTCCGGACCGCACATCCCAGGAATACGAAAATCCGACCTGGATTCCCCCCACCTTCAGCGAAAATCGCCCGGATGGGGTGCCTGGTATTGCAGCGCCGTACTGTCTGCCCAGGTTTTGCAACGACTGATACACCGACGGGGTCACATTTCTGTATTTCCATGCGCCGCATGCTGCCATTTTTGCTCACTCCTTGTAAGAGGCTTCTCTTCAAGTGTATGAGCTTCGGCTTGGCCATCGTGACACCCAAATTTTTGTGGAAGGGGAAACCTGACCTGCAGCCACCCGGGAGTCGGGCGGTTAGTGCAGCGAAGGGAGTCCTTCGCTCCGTGCAGGGCGGGGGAGTTCTTCGCTCCAACAGCGTGGGGAGTCCTGCGAGTCAATGCAGCACAAGCCAGATGCCGGCAGCCAGGCCGAGAACAGCCATAATTATCTCCACCGCTCTGGCGGAGGAATCCAGCGGGCGTTTTCCGCTCATGGCTAACACCGTTTCCTTTCCCTGGGGAATCCGGAAATGCAAAAAACACAGCAAAATGCCTTGTGAAGGCCAGCTGTGTTTCCGGTGGTCCGGTCAACATTCACATTATTCCGTTCGGTTAAATTGGAATTTATTCTACCATGTTAGGCAGGGCCAGTCAATAGGTGTGGGGGTTGTGGGGGGCCATCACACCGCTCACACGACCATCGGACTGACCACAGGCGTTATTCTGTTCACTCGAGTGTCGGCCGGACCACGGGTGTTACTCGGACTCTTGGCCATCACTCCACCCTAACGATCATCCTGGTTCCTTAACCTCGCCCCTTCCCCTGGGCGCCACCTCTGCTGCTGAGGCTGAAATTTCGAGTATAATTTGCACTCAGCGCCCTATTTAGGTGGTTAAGTATGATTTTTCGAGTATAAAACCTCACATTGGCTCATGGTGCACTGATTAGATATGAAATTTCGAGTACAATGCCCCATTTAGCGGGTCGTGCCACCAAATATATATGAAATTTCAGCTACGATGGTTACTTTGGCCACATTGGCTCCGATTACATTGGCTACTTTGGTTACTTTGGCCACATTGGCCACTTTGGTTACTTTGGCTACTTTGGCCACTTTGGTTACTTTGGTTACTTTGGTTACTTTGGCTACTTTGGCTCCAATGGCCCGTTGGCCTTAAGTCTGCGCATCGCTCCCATGTTGTTCGTCGCTCCCTCCCGCCTCTGCCCCAAACAGCTGCGGCCACAGTCCGCGGATATGGCTCTCCACCGTGTCCAACACCAGCTCCAGGTTGGACTCGCCTCCGGCAGTGCGCAGATGGCCCCGGAAGTAATCCGGGTGCCGGCCGGCGATGGGCAGCGCAACCAGCTGCCCCGGCAACAACAGGCGGCCAAGGCCCAGCCGGCCGCCCCTACCCCGTGCCGCCCGCCAGCTGCCCAGGCGGCACACCGGGTCCCGGCCCCGACCGCCGGGGCCGCAGGCAAAGCAATAGACCGTCGCCTCCCGCAGCCCGGGAGGCACAGGGCTGCGCGGCGAGCCGATCTGGACGACGGCTACGGGCCGCTCCGGCGCCGCCGCACGCAGCATGGCGGCGGCATGCACAGCGGCGGTGCCTCCGCCGCTATGCCCCACCAGCACCACCGGCCCGCTGCCCCGGGCCGCAGGCTCAAGCTCCCGGCGGACGGCCGCCACACCGAGGGAGCCCTCCCATGCCCCGGCGGGCAGGCGGATATCCCGCCACACCTCCCAGATCTGCCTGCGGACGGAACGGCTCCACTCCCCGTACGGGTACAGCAATCCGCCCTCCACCGGGAGACCCGTTGCAGCAGCAATCCGTCCCGCCAGCTCCTGGTGAAACTCCCCCATAAAGCCGGGAGCGGTGCCAATGCCGGCCAGCGCGCACAGGTATATTCCATTATTTTCCGAAGCTGCGGGAAAATTGGTCGGCATCATGAATTCTCTCCATTGCGGAAGGATGGGTGTCCCGGAACAGGCGCACCAATAAAGGCGAATGCACATCGTCGAAGGTGGTTGCAGCCAGCTTCTGATTCATGCTCACCACCCCGTCGGGGGTGTGTGCCAGGGTGAGCGCATAAGCATCCGCCGCCCGCTCCGCCTGCCGGGATACCGCATTGGAGAAGGGCAGAGAGGCGAAGCCCAGCACTGACAACAGCAGCAATAACGCCGCAGCGGCAGCAGGATCCCCCAGGCTGCGGAGCCCCCAGGCTTCCCCCCAGCGGCGGTACGCATAACGGTACAGCCCTTGACCCAGATACAGCATCACCAGGGCTGAGCCGATCAGTCCAAGGGTGCTCCACTCCAGATGATGCAGCACATAATGCCCGATTTCATGGGCCACAATGGGCAGAATTTCATTTTCATCCAGCCGGTACAGCGTATCCCAGACCACAATCCGCAGGGTAGGTCCAATGCCGTTGACGTAGGCGTTGTAGGCGTTGGTTTTGACGGACATATTGGCTTCATAAACCCGATCCGCCGGTATGCCCGCCTCATCGGCCATACTGAGAATATGTGCCTCCAGCACCGGGTCGGACAGACGGCTATATTGATTATACAGAGGATCAATAAACACCGGCTGCACAACCATCATGAAGAGTATGAACGGAATGGAAATCAGCCACAGCTTCAGCCACCACCGCCCTCCCCGCCGGATCATCCAAAGGGCCAAGGCCAGCCCCAGTGCCAGGGGAATAGCGCCCACCGCAAACTCCACCAGCTTGTCCCGGAGCCAGCCCACCAGCCCCTGGGTGGATATTCCATAGAAGCGCGACATCCGGTAGCCGATAAACCGCAGCGGCAGACAGCCGACGAAAACAACCGCCTGCACCATCAGCGCATACACCATAAACGCGGGAAACGAAGGCCAGCGGCGCTCCTCCAGCCTGCTGTACAACCGTTTGCCCCAGCCGGAATAAAGAATAAGCACATACAGCCCCCATTCCAAGGGTGTAAGCAAAAAGAACAGCCAATTCCGCCAAGCCGGGTAAAATTCGCTGACACGGAGCTGCTCGCCGCTCATAAAGGTTGCCGGATCCGCAGCCGTCCCCCTGTATGCTTCGGACACACCATTGCCCCGGGTCAGGTACAGATACACTCCCATGGCGGCCGCATACACGGCAAACCATATCCAGTAACGGCGAATCGCTGACACTCCCGGCTTTGGCACAACATCCACTCCCGCTCTTCCATAAATTTTCCTATAGAGCCATGATAGCATACCGCCGGGCCAAGTTCATCCTGCCCCCCTGCAGGCCTGCATCCCCCTGAACGCAAAAAAACGGCCCCTGAACCGGGGCCGCCGTAAGCTTACTTATTTTTAGCGAGGTATGCGTCGAACTGCTTTTGCTTCTCGGCGATAATTTCATCTACCGCGGAGGATTTCATCTTGGCAGTGTACTCGGGCAGAACCTTCTCAGGATCTACAGAGCCGGTATCCAGCGCCGGGTCATATTGCTTGCGGATGGTGATGGAAGCAGCTACCTTGTTCTTAATGGCTTCATTTACATCGAAGGTAAAGCCCAAGCCCTTGGAATAATGGGAGCCTTCGTTGAACTTCTTGAATTGATCCCACTTGTCGGCGGGTTCACCCTTCCAGATGTAGTTCAGGAATTGGCTGCCGAACATCCATGCGGCGCCGGGGCTGTAATCGCCGGTTTTGTCGGAGGGCTCAACTGTGTTATCGCCGGTTTTCTTATAGTGGGTGCCTTCAATACCGAAGTTAAGCAGGTTGTTCAGATATTTGTCGGAATACAGCAGGTTAATTACCATCATGGCCCGCTCCGGATCGGAGGAGGTGCTGCTGACGGCCAGCATGGAGCCAGCGGTTTCACTGGTTGCAGTGGTTTTGGTGTTCAAGGCCAGCTGCTTCAGGTTGCCCACCAGACCAACCGTGGAGGCGATTTCTGTATCCTTGCCGGGCTTCAGCGGACATACGATCATAAATACCTTGCCGGATTTCATGGCATCATTGGTGGACAATTGAGTGGTGGAGGCATCCTTATTGATCAGATCCTTGGTGAACATCTCCCGGGTAATCTTCAGAGTGCTCTTGTAGCGATCCTGCTCCAGGCGGTTCAAGACCTTGGTTTCCTCTCCGTCCTTGAAGATAACGCCTTCAATGTTGCCGTCTCCCAAATAGTCATAGTTGGCGAAATAGTGGGCGTTGAAGTTTTCGCCGTCACGCAGGAACAAGGGGGTGAAGTCGGGTTTTTTGGCCTTGACGGTTTCCAGAATCGGAATCAGGTCGCTGATGTTTTTCACAGCCTGGATTTTTTCTTCCAGTCCCAGCTCCTTGGCGATATCCGAGCGGTATACAATGCCGCCTTGGGAAGCCATTTCCTTCAATGCAGGTACACCGTAGTTCTTGCCGTCAATTTGGGAGCCCTTCAAAATTTTCTCTTCAAAAGACTTGAGAATGTCCGGGCCTTGTTTTTTCAGCAGGTTGCCGTATTTGCCGGAATCGTCATTGAGGGCCAGGAAGGCGCCTTTGCCTGCATTCACGGCATATTGGGACCATTGGGCGGTAAACATAATGTCCACTGCTTCACGGGAGGCCACCATCAGGTTGACCTTGTTATCCCATTGCCCCCACTGGAAGGACTCAATTGTAAGGGTCGTATTCAGCTTCTTCTGAAGATACTTGTTGATTTCCTCCGTTACTGCGGCCTGGTCCTTTTGAGGGGAACCGGGGTACACCAGCCTAAGCTTGGCGGGTTTCAGGGAGCTTGCCGGGTCTGCCGCCGCCGTAGCGGTTGCCGCTACACTTGCTGCAGGTGAAGCTTTTGCTGCATCGGTTGGGGAAGCGCTTGCACCAGAGTCCGAATCACTGCCGCAGCCGGCCAGGCCTGCCGTCATCGCTAGTGTTGCTGCTGCCATCACTGCCAATCCTGCTTTTTTCCATTTGGCCATTTTTTTCTTATCCTCCCTTATATGTCCAACTATATGCTAACCGGATTTTCCGGATATAGCTACTGCCAATTTGCAAAAATGTTGATTTTACCGGAGCAGCCGTAATTGGAAACCAAGGTTCTGTTACGGATACTCCGGCATGGTTTGGTGGACGTTATCCCTTCACGGCTCCAATGGTCAAACCCTGGATAAAATACCGCTGGAAGAATGGATATGCGATGACGATAGGACCAATACCTACTACTGCCATGGCCATCCGGACAGTCTCTGTGGGGACATTGACCAGACCGCCGCTTTGACTTAACCCCTGCGCCGCCGTTGTATTAGAGGACAGGAACTGGATATCCAGCATAGTCCGGTACATCAGGAATTGCAGGCTGACCATTCCTTTACCGCCTTCTCCGGAAATGAACACCAGACTCAGGAACCAGTCATTCCAGTAGTTAACAGTCTGAAACAGAGCCACCGTAGCCAACACCGGCAAGGACAAGGGCAGTACAATCTGGGCGAATACTCTGCCTTCGCTGGCTCCGTCGATGGTGGCCGCCTCCAGCAGCTCCATGGGAATGGTGGTGCTGAAGAAGGTCCGCATCATCAGAACGAAGAAGCCTTGTACCAATAGGGGCAGAATCAGACTGGCAAGCGTATTCTTCATGTCGGCCACCTGGGTATAGACCAGATACCAGGGCACCAGGCCGCCGTTGAACAGCATCGTGAAAAAGATGAAGAAGCTGAATATATTCCGGTGCGGAAAATCCTTGCGCGAGATGGGATACGCATAAAGCGCCATTATGAGCAAGCTGATAGCCGTTCCCACAATCGTCACGAACATGGAGACACCGAAGGATTTGGTAATCTGTGCCCAATCCTCAAGCAGGAATTGGTATGCCGCCAAGCTGAATTTCTCCGGGAAAAAGCTGTACCCGTTGGTAAGTACGGTTTTTTCATCGGTGAAGGAAATCATGATGATCAACACAAGCGGCAGCAAGCATAAAACCGAATATATCCAGAAGAAAATATTGATGGCAATATTGGAGCCTTTGGAAATGGCCAAGGGGCCGGTTGTATAGTTGGGCGCTTTTTGCGCCCTTGGATTATTGACAGACGTTGCAGCCTGCGCATCCATGTGCATCCACTCCTAGAGGTTGGTTTAAAATAAGGCGTCTTCCTTGCTGATTCTGCGGATAATAAGGTTTGTGAGCAGTACCAGCACGAACCCGATCACTGCCTGGAACAAACCTGCCGCCGAGGACATCCCGATATCGCCCATTACCATGAAGGTCTGATACACATACGTATCGATAACCTGTGTTACCGGGTACAACGCGCCGGCATTCTGGGTCACCTGGAAGAACAAACCGAAGTCTGCGTAGAAGATCCGGCCGATCTGGAGCATGGTCATGATGATAATGACGGGACGCACCAGAGGGATCGTAATCATCTGGATTTGATGGCGTTTGGTAGCACCGTCAATAACGGCCGCTTCATAATATTCAGGATCGATGCCCAGCATGGAAGCCAGATATATAACAGCGAAGTAACCGACATTGCGCCAGGTATTGACAATAGGCAGGATTATAGGCCAGTAGGACTTATCCGTATACCACTCCACCGGATTCCAGCCCAGCTTGGGGAACAGCCAGGTGTTGAGCAGCCCGTGCTCCATACCCAGGAAGGCAAACACCAAATAACCAATGACGACCCAAGAGAGCAGGTACGGGAGAAACATGGCGCTTTGGTGAAGCTTGGCCGCCCGTTTATTGCGCATTTCCGAGAACAAGATGGCCAACCCCACGCCCATCACCAGGTTCATCAGAATGAACACGGTATTGTACAAAAGCGTGTTGCGGATCAGCTCCCAGGCTACGTTGGTATCAAACAGAAACTTGAAGTTGTTGAAGCCGCTCCAGGGGCTATGGATGTAACCATCTGTGTAATTGATGTTCTTGAAGGCAATCAGTACACCAATCATGGGCAGATAATTGTTGAACAGCAGGATCAGGATTCCCGGCAGCATCATGAAGTAGAAGATCTTGTATTTCTTCAGAATGTGCAGGGTTCTCCGTTTCGCCGTTTGGGATACGGGAGCCGGGGTGACACCTGCGGGTGTCTTGAGCTCCATGGCCATGGGGAACCACTCCTTGTCTCTATTTGTTTTTTATGCGAAAATGCACAACTGCCGCATCTTCATTCGGTGCCTCCAAAGATACCCGGAATTTTGCTTCGAAGCGTTTTGTCACGTTTGGGGGATGCTTTGGTTTGTAGCTTTATTGTATGGCTCTTCCGAATCGCAAACTATATACTGGCAGCACCTAAGCATCACTATTGTGACTTCGTGGAACGAAATGGAAAAGTTCCCAGTATCAACATGACACATTCCGACAATTCCCGCCCGAATCCCCTCGTTGGGCAAGATTTTTGTCAGGAACACCACCCTCCAATTCTCCTCAACCCCCTGCTCCTCTTCCCGTTCTACTCGGTTCTTGCTCCTCTATTCCTCTATCCCATTGCCCGCTCTTCCCCTCGTTTTCTCGGACCACCAACCTGCGGCTGGACACAACAAAAAACCGCCTCCCTCCTGTTCAGGAGCGGAAGCGGCGCAGGCCTTAGAGACTGCGACGAAATAAGCTTATGCTTACGAAGTGGCGTTTGCTTTCGCAAACGCTCAAGTACCGCTAATTTCCTCGCAGCTCCTTACGGCAAACGGCGGTGCTTTTTGCGGTATTCGTGGGGGGACATGCCGGTCATTTTTTTGAACAGCTTGGCAAAATAAGAGAAATGGGTGTACCCGATAGCCTCGGCTACCGCCCCTACCTTAAGGTTGGATTCCTCCAGCAGGCGGCGGGCATATCCGATCTTCACCTCCAGCACATATTCCGTCAGGGACTGGCCGGTTTCCTTGCGGAACAGCCGGGACAGATAAGCCGGATTCAAAAATACATATGATGCCAGCTGCTCCCTCCCCAGCTCCTCCTGGGGATGCTGCTGGGCGTATTCCTTGATTTTGGCGATGATGGAGGATTGCTGCTGGGGCTCTCCGTGAACGGCCGTTCCGGTCCAATATTGCTCCAGGAGGCGGGCGCACCATTGCCGCAGGGCTGCCAGGGACTTCACAGGCGACAGGGTCATGGTCTCCTCCCGGCTATCCAGCGCCTCGCTCAGGGAAACCCCTTTTTTTACCGCGGAATCCAGACACAGGTGGGCAAGCCCGAAATAAACGGCCTGCAGCGTTTCAACGGATAGCTCCTCCCGCTCCAAACGGCTGAAATAACGGTTCAGCTGCTCCGTCAGCTCCCCTCGGCGCCCATTGTCCAGCAGCAGCCCCCACTCGGCCAGAGGCGGCGGCGGAGCGGGACGGGTTGCAGGTTTGCTCTCCGTGCTGGGAAGAATCACACTATTGGTCCGGGTGACATTGGCCCGTTCCGCCTCCAGAAGGCGCTGGTAGGCCTCCTCCAGACCGGTTATGCCTACCTCGCCGCCGATATAGCAGGACAGCCGGCAATGAAAATATTCATTGCATGATTGAATGAAGGCCCCGCATTTCTCCGCAAGGGGCACCCCGTTATCCACCTCCGCATCCCCTGCAGCAGCCCGATAAAACAAAATCAGCCCGCTGCCGTTCCGCTCCCCCACCACAATGCCGGGGCTTCCGTCCAGCACCAGCTCCTCGGCGGCCTTACGGATGGCGTATTCCATAATTTCCTCATCCCGCGCGCCGAAATCCTGCTGCCACTGCTCAATGCTGATCAGCACCGGGAACAGCCGGTCCTCCGAGCCGAGAGGGATGTCATACTGGCGGAGGGCGGCATCCAGCTTTCCGCTCAGGAAGGCCGTGCGCCCTTGAATCACCTCCTGCCAGAAGCGCTCCACCAGAAGCGGCTTTTGGCTCTCCCAGAGGCTGTAATACTTCCGGTAAACACTCTGGTAGTCCTGAAGCTCCCGTTCGGAGCGGATTTTGTCCAGCAGCTGCAGGATAATCTCCGACAGCCTGTCATGGTCCACCGGCTTCAGCAGATAGCGGAAGGCCCCCATGGACAGCGCCTTTTGGGCGTAATTGAAGTTGGCATGGCCGGTAAGAAAAATCACCTCCGCATGGGGATGCTGCTCCCGGAGCCACTCTGCCAGGTCCAGACCGGACTGGCCCGGCATTTCGATATCCAGAATGACGATATCCGCCTCCCGCTCGGACAGCAGCTCCTTGGCCTGGCCCACATCATACGCCTCCAGGACCACCGATATCCCCAGCGCCTCCCAATCCATTCCCGCCGCCAGCCCTTTGACTGCATATTTCTCATCATCCACCAGTAGAACGTTGTACATGGTCTTCCCCGCCTTTTTCCAGTCTGGACTCCAAGGGCAGTATAATCAGCACCTCGGCGCCGCCGCCCTCTGCATTCTGCAGCACCACTTTTGCCTGGTCATCTGTAAAAATGGAAAGCCGCCGGATCACATTCCATATCCCCACATGCTCATCCTGAATAATCCGCCAATCGGCTCCGGCGAATTCATCCAGCCACTCTGCGGAGAATCCCACACCCGTATCCCGGATGGAGATGCGGGCCTCCCGTTCCTGACCTTGCCCGGTAATTTGGGCTTGGATGTATAAGTGAAACGGCTGATTCCGGTTTTTGAAGCCGTGGATCACCGCATTTTCGGCGAAGGGCTGGATGGTTAATGGAGGGATAGCCGCTGCCTTCAGCTCATCGCTGACGCTGATGTCAAAGACCAGATTATCCGGGTAACGGAGCCGCTGAATCTCCATATAGTTGGCCACATGCTGGAGCTCCTCGTCCAAGGTGATATGGGGCCGGTTGCTGTGGACGGTGAAGCGGAAGTAGTCCGCCAGATGGAGAGCCAGCTTCTTCAGAGTCTGGTAGTCCTTCAGCACCGCCAGGTTATACACGATGTTCAGGCTGTTCATATAAAAATGCGGGTTGATCTGCACCTGCAAATGCTTGTATTCCGCCTGCTGCACCCGCAGCTTTTCCTCGTAGACATTGATCTTGAGGGAGCGGATCTGGTCTGCCATATCGTTGAAAACAGCCATCACGTACGCGAACTCCCCCTTGCGGGCGGTGGGCAGCCGGGTATCCAGCTTGCCCTGGCCGATGCGACGCATCCCCTTGACCAATGCGGAGAAGGGTCCCACCAGGATGCGTTGAAGGATCAGGAAGTAGATGAACAGCACGATGAGCACACCGAAGGGTGTCACATAGATCGCTTTTTGGAAAAAGGGCAGTCCTCTGAGAATCGTAGTCTCGGGTATCGCCAGCATAAGCCGGAGGCCGGTAGCCAGGGAATCCGCCTTCACCAATAACATCTTTTCGCTGAGGCGTTCATCGTCGATCAGGAGATAGTTTCCCTTCTGGGTGGGGTTTTTCTCTGCATAACGGCCCCAGATATCGGCGCTGATCCGGGTATTGGACAGAAGGGTGTGGCTATTATCCATAGCGGCAACCTCTCCTCCCGGACCCAGATTCCAGTTGCGCAGAGGGGCAATCAGCTTGTCCGGATGCACCAGAACCCCGGCGATGAGCTCGGAGGAAATGGATGCAATGATCACCATGGCATAACCGTCGGGGGTTTGCACCAGCTGCCATCTGCCGTCGCCATTTTGCGCCAGGGCATCGGCCATCAGTGTAATATTGCGGGTCTGGCGGTTATGGTCATCGGAGCTGGCCAGAAGCAGATCCTTATATACCGGCGAATAAATAAAGATGGAGCTGGTAACGTTGAAATAGCCGATGCCCGAGGTGAGCTTGCTCATGATGCGGATTTTGGTCAGGTAATATTCATTAGAGGAGGTCCCGAAGGCATAGAGGGTGGTAAAGTCCGGATCATTAACAAACCGGTACAAAAAAAGGCTGGTTTCATTCAGCATCTGGTCCGTGCTTTGGACATATTGTTGAAGCAAATTGTCATAGTTGCTGGAAATCTGCTCACGCACGATCCGGATCGAGTACATGTTATTGTAGAACAGGAACACCACAATGGGCACGATGACAATGGCAAAGCCCAGAATAATTTTCAGCCTGACGGAATGATACCATTTCATGGACGGTCCTCCCTTGGTGAATGGAGCCGGAGCGTTGTTTCTGGACACAGATACAGATCCAGGCGGTTGGCAACGGAAACGGCAATGGGTTTGCCGGCTACGGATGTCTACATCAGGAAACCTGAGAGTCACCGCGGTATTGTATGCGTTCTCAAGCGGTCTGCCAAGCTTGGCCGCCGTTCCTGGTATCATCATGCCACGGTTTCCCAAAAACGTCCAGATGGCAATTTTATGCCGGGCAGGATGCCGCTGCGGGGATTTGCGAAGAATCTCTGGCCGCAGTAAGAGGCTCAGGCAGATTCACCACGTGTCTGAAAAAAATGTTGCCAGCGCTACCGGGAGCGGTTACAATATCCTTGTAAACGCGCGTTCACGAAAGGAGCTTTCCAGCACATGCGCAGTGAGGATATCGCCAGACTGGCGGGTGTGTCCAGAAGCACCGTCTCCCGTGTCATCAACAATTATTCCAACGTGCCGGAGGAAACCCGGCAGCGGGTGCTGAAGGTAATTGAGGAGCATCATTACGAGCCCAACACCTCCGCCCGTGTTCTGGCAGGCAAAGGAACGGACACCATCGGCCTGTTTGTGGTAAGCACCGCCGAACGGCCCGAGGTGAACCGGATTTATGACAACAGCTATTTCGCCCGGTTCGTGGATGCGGTGACGGATCATGCCAATGCCAAGGGCAGCTATGTGCTGATCCATACGGTTTATTCACCGGAGGACTTCCTCCGGGTGAAGCAGGCTTTCCTGCAAAAGCGCATCGACGGCGGGGTGATTGTCGGCTCCGGGCGGGATCCGCAGATGGTCAGCGAGCTGGCGGAGCTTCAGGCGCCGATTGTGCTCATCGACTACGATATTGCCGAGATCATCGGCAGCCGCCTGAACAAAAATAGACTGGCCGTAGTGAACTCCATGGACTACGAAGGCACCATGGCGGTGATGGAGCATCTCATCGGCCTGGGCCACAGGGAAATCGGCATCCTGGCCGGACGGCTGGACACCTATTCCGGCCGGGAGCGCTTCAAGGCATATGAAATGGCGCTTCAGCACCACGGGTTGCCCATGCGGGAGGACTTTATCCTGCAGGGCCAGTTTCTGAAGGAAAAGGCCTATGCGGAGGCCGAGCGGCTGGCACGCTCTGACAAGCTGCCCACGGCGCTGTTCTGCGCCAATGATGATATGGCCATTTCGGCGCTGCAGGCCTTTACCCGCCACGGCATCCGGGTGCCGGAGGACATTTCGCTGGCAGGTTATGATGACGTGCCGTCCGCATCTCTGCTGTCTCCGGGTCTGACCACTGTCCGGCTGCCCATCTACGAGATGGCGCGGGCCGCCGTGGAGTCCATCAGCCGGATGCAGCAGAAAAAAAGCGGCTCCAGCTTCGAAACCGTGAGCTTCCCTGCGGAGTTCATCCAGCGCGGCTCCTGCCGGAGCATCGGGCCGTGAAGCCGCGGCGGCAACTGCGCCGGCTTGACACATAACCAGAGGGTGTCTGCCTGACGCACCAGTCTGACACATTACCAGTGAATGCCTGCCGGACTCGCGGGTTTGACACATTACCAGTGAATGTCTGACAGACGCGCCGGTTTGACACAAACCAGAGGGTGTCGGACGTAGCAGCGGCGCTCGGCTCCTTCAGCAGAGGCGGACACCGCCGATGTTGGGCTGATGCGCCTCCGCTTTCTGAAATAACTGCAAAAGTGCAGTTATTCCAGGCGGGGAGGCCCTCCGGTGCCGCCTATCCTGCTAAAATACATTTATTTTTGCAAAGGTGACCTTTTTGCAGAGGATGGACAGGAAATAACTGCATTTTTGCAGGTAAAGCCGCCAAATAACCTCTGCCGCCCAAAAATAACTGTACTTTTGCAGGATAGGATAGGCCACGTATGAGGTTCGTTCTCCGCCGTATCCCGTGGAGGTTGGTGCTGGAGAATGCGGGGGGACGGGTCTGAGTTCTACCAATAGCGGAATTTTGCTTCCGCTATTTTTCTACAACCTGACTCATGCTTCGCCTGGCACAGCCAGCTTCATGCCTGAATTACAGTTCCCGTGCTTGCCTGCGCTTAGCCCAATGCTTCGCCCAGGCCTGGCAGCGGGACCTATACTCCAAAATAAACGCGCGTTCATAAAACGCCTGTTTATCATAAAACCTTCCTATCCGAAAGGAGTCGACCCCTTTGAAATTCGGCCATTTTGACGACCAGCGCAAAGAATACGTAATTACGACCCCTCAAACCCCCTATCCCTGGATTAATTACCTGGGCAACGAGAGCTTTTTCGGCCTCATTTCCAACACCTCCGGCGGCTATTGCTTTTACCGGGACGCGCGTTTACGGAGGCTGACCCGCTACCGCTACAACAATGTCCCCCTGGACAACGGCGGGCGGTACTTCTATCTGCATGATAACGGCGACTTCTGGACGCCGGGTTGGATGCCGGTAAAACGGGAACTGGATTTTTATGAATGCCGCCATGGTCTGGGCTATACCTCCATCACCGGCGAACGGAACGGCATCCGCGTCAGCCAGCTGGCCTTCATTCCCCTGGGCTTCAATGGAGAAGTGTACCAGGTCAAGGTGAAGAATACCGGCGACACCTCCAAAACCGTCACTCTTTTCTCCTTCATTGAGTTCTGTCTCTGGAACGCCTATGACGATATGACCAACTTCCAGCGGAACCTGAGCATCGGCGAGGTGGAGGTGGAGGATAACGCCATCTACCATAAGACGGAATACCGGGAACGCCGCAATCACTTCTCCTTTTTCTCGGTGAACCGTCCCTTCGACGGCTTCGACACCGACCGGGATACCTTCCTGGGCGCATACAACGGCTTTGACCATCCCGATGTGGTAGCGGCCGGAGAATCCTCCAATTCCGTAGCCAGCGGCTGGTGCCCGGTAGGCTCCCACTCCTTCAAGCTGAGCCTTGCTCCCGGAGAAGAGCAGTCCCTGGTGTTTGTGCTGGGGTATGTGGAGAATCCCGAGGAGGAGAAATGGGAAAAGCCGGGTGTCATCAACAAATCCCGGGCCTATGAAATGATGAGCCGTTTCCCCGGCGACGGAGCCGTAGACCGTGCCCTTGCCGACCTGGCCGCTTATTGGGACCGCCTCCTGGGCAAATACGCCCTCGACACCAGCGACGACAAGCTGGCCCGGATGGTCAACATTTGGAACCCGTATCAATGTATGGTGACCTTTAATATGTCCCGCTCCGCCTCCTATTTCGAATCGGGCATTGGCCGGGGGATGGGCTTCCGGGACTCCAACCAGGATCTCCTGGGCTTCGTGCACCAGATTCCGGAACGCGCCAGAGAGCGGATTATCGACATTGCCTCCACCCAGTTCGAGGACGGCAGCGCCTACCACCAATATCAGCCTCTGACCAAAAAAGGCAACAACGAGGTGGGCGGCGGCTTCAACGATGATCCCCTGTGGCTGATTGTCGGCACGGCGGCGTACGTGAAGGAAACGGGGGATTTCAGCATCCTGGATGAGCAGGTTCCCTTCGATTGCAACCCGGACAATACGGCAACCCTGTTCGAGCATCTGAAGCGTTCCTTCTATCATGTCATCCACAACTTGGGCCCTCATGGCCTGCCGCTGATCGGCCGAGCGGACTGGAATGACTGCCTGAACCTGAACTGCTTCTCCAAGGAGCCGGGCGAGTCCTTCCAAACCACCGGCAACATCGACGGCCGTGTGGCTGAATCCGTGTTTATCGCAGGATTGTTCGTATTCACCGGGCCGGACTTCGCCGCTATATGCCGGCTGCGCGGGCTGGACGGGGAAGCCGAAGCCGCTGAGGCCGCTATTGAGGAAATGCGCAAAACCACCATGGACCACGGCTTTGACGGCGATTGGTTCCTGCGGGCCTACGATCATTTTGGCGATAAGGTGGGAAGCAAGGAAAATGCCGAGGGCCAGATTTTTATCGAGCCCCAAGGTATATGCGTCATGGCCGGCATCGGTGCGGAGGACGGCTCTGCCCTGAAGGCACTGGAGTCCGTGAAGGAGCGTCTGGAAACGCCGTACGGCATCGTGCTGCAAAATCCGCCCTACTCCACCTACTATCTCAACCTGGGCGAAATCTCCTCCTATCCGCCGGGCTACAAGGAAAATGCGGGGATTTTCTGCCACAATAATCCTTGGATCATGATCGCTGAAACCGTGCTGGGCCGGGGAGACAGAGCCTTCGAGATATACCGGAAGATCGCTCCCGCTTACCTGGAGGAGATCAGCGAAGTCCACAAGATGGAGCCGTATGTCTACTCCCAAATGATTGCCGGCAAGGACGCCGTACGCCACGGCGAAGCCAAAAACTCCTGGCTGACCGGAACCGCTGCCTGGAACTACATCGCCATTACACAAGCGATTCTCGGCATTAAGCCGGACTTCGGCGGCTTGCAGGTGGACCCCTGCATCCCTGCGGAGTGGGACGGCTACACCATTACCCGTGAATTCCGTGGAAGCACCTACGTCATCGCCGTCAAAAATCCGGAGCATGTATCCTGCGGCGTTAGCAGCGTCACCGTGGACGGACGGCCGGTGGAGGGCAATATTCTGCCTGTATTCCCGGAAGGCGGCGTCCATCAGGTGGAGGTTGTGCTGGGATAAAGTGAAGTCACCAGGCGCAACAGTTTTAAGCTGATATTCAGGTTTCATTCATCTGTTCTTAAGCTTTCTCCGGTAAACTGCCATCATAGACGAACCTTAGAGAGCAACAGCAGGAGAATAAGAAGGAAACGCAAGGCAAAAGCAAGAGCCCTTATCCGTTTTGGCCGCTGAGGCGACGGGTAAGGGCTTTTCGATATGCGGGGAGTTGGCGGCGCGGCGATTGTCGATAGATGGTGTGCGGTGGTTGGCGGCAGATGGTGTGCAGCGGTTGACGGCAGATGGAGTGCGGTGGTTGGCGGCAGGCAGTGTGCGGCGGTTGTGGATGACGGTGCGCAGCGGTTGGCGGCAGATGGTGATACAGCTCCAGAATGATGGCGGTGTGACGGCTGCCAATCCAGGTTCCCGATCCTTATTTTTTAACGGAAGTGAGAGCCTTTATTTGCTCCAAAACACAGGTTTGGAAAATCTAACGGAAGCCAGAGACGTTATTGGTCCAAAATGAGGCTTCCCAGAGGCCTTTTGGTCCAAATAGCGGCTGTGGCCGCCGCTAGATTTTCAAACGCAGCAAATTCGCGACAATAGCGGCTTGTACTTCCGTTAGAATCCCCCACGGCCTGGCGCTCTATCGTCCACAGCATAAAATGCCGGGTAAAATGCTGGTTACACAACCGGGTGTGTTAATTTTCCGTATAGATCGATCCATGGCCTTGCCGAACGTCACCGGTGAACTTGACCAGCCCAAAAAAGCACCGGACGGTTCCCCTCAAGGAACCGTACCGATGCCCACACGCAAGTGTAATCCTTCGCACGCACTTCACGCTGCTTTAAGCCAGCGCTTTCTCCAATAGGGACTGGGCGGAAGCCGTCTGATAGCCATATTTGCGAAAAAAACCAACATTGACAAGGCGTCCGGAAACGCTCATCCGTTTGGCTCCAAGCTCGCCTGCGCGTTTCTCAGCGGTTTCGATTAAAAGCTCGCCGATCCCCTGCCCGTGAAACTCGGGGGATACGCACAGCGCTTCAATGCAGGAGATGCCCGCTTCGCCCTGGGACAGCATAACCACACCCACCACTTTATGGCGCAGTACGGCCACATAGCTCAATCTCTCCGGCATATCCCGGATCACCCGCTCCCAGCTGAACTCCCCGGGATTCTCCAGACCGGCCGTCCGCCATGCCTCCTGTACCAGCTCCGCTACCGCTTCCGCATGCGCATTCGCGCAGCAGGTGACAACCACTTCTTGCTCCAGTCTCATGCTCAGGATCACCCATTTCCAATTGATTGTATGTTGTACTTATTATAAAACAGCCAACAGAAAATGGGAATAAAGTTTGTTGTATTTTTCACAAGCGGAGGAACGATTGGCACAAATCCGCCATACTCCCGGACCTGAGAGACTCCCAGCTTAAACGGATTCACAAAGCGCTGCCACGAAATAAACCCCCGGCTTATCAGCCGGAGGCACATTATTGCATAAGCTGCCCGACAGAGAGGGCGGACGAATCTTCGTTCCATCTTATTGTCTTGCGTCCAAAAAAGCGGTCAACGCCCCGCGGATCTCCTCCGGTGTCTCCAGCTCCAGAACCTGCTCCGCCAGCTCCACACAATCGGTATGGCTGCATCCGGAGACGGTTTCCTTCACCTTATGGATGGACCCGGGGGACATGCTCCACTCATGGAGCCCCAGCCCCAGAAGCAGCGGCGCTGCCAGCCGGTCACCGGCCATGCTGCCGCACATACCCGCCCATTTGCCGTGGGCATTTGCCGCGTCAATCACATTCTTGATCAGCCGGATGACCGCCGGATGGAAATAATCATAGAGATAAGAGACCTTTTCGTTCATCCGGTCCACCGCTACCGTATACTGCACCAGGTCATTGGTGCCAATGCTGAAGAAGTCCACTTCCTTGGCGAAGCTGTGAGCCATTACCGTGGCAGACGGAATCTCCACCATGATGCCCAGCTCTACCTTCTCCGCCATGGGAGCCCCTTCCGCCTCCAGCTGCGTGCGAACCTCCTTATAGATGGCCTTCGCCTGCCGCCATTCCCCCAGCCCCGAGATCATGGGAAACATGATCTTCAAATTGCCGTAGGCGCTGGCCCGCAGCACTGCCCGAAGCTGGGTGCGCAGCAGCTCCTGCCGGTCCAGGCAAAGCCGGATGGCCCTGTAGCCCAGGAACGGGTTCATCTCCTTGGGGAGCTCCAGATACGGCAGCTCCTTGTCGCCGCCGATATCCAGCGTCCGGATCACCACCGGCTTGCCTTCCATGGATTCCGCCACCGCTTTGTATGCCTCAAACTGCAGCTGTTCGCCGGGCATAGACGGGCTGCCCATAAACAGGAACTCCGTGCGGTAAAGACCAACGGCCTCCGCTCCTTTGGCCAGCAGCCCCTCGGCTTCCGCCGGTGTTCCGATGTTGGCGGCGATCTCCACCCGGAAGCCGTCGGTGGTAGCAGCCGGGCGAGCGGCAAAACCTGTCAGACGCTCCCGTTCAGCCCGCTCCGAATCCATCAGCCGCAGGAATTCCTCCCTCACCTTCTCCTCAGGCCGCACATAACACTCTCCTGTGGAGCCGTTCAGGATCACCCAATCCCCATTGCGGATTTCGTCCAGCCCCGCACCTACCCCCAGCACTGCGGCAATCCCAAGGGATTGAGCCAAAATGGCCGTATGGGAGGTTTTGCCGCCGATGCGGGTCACAAACCCTTGCACGAGCGAACGGTCCAACTGCACCGTATCCGAGGGGGTCAGATCGTCGGCGACGAGCACCACTTCTCCATGGATATCGGCGAGACGGGCTCCTTGATGGTCCAGCACCTGGGCCAGCAGGCGGCTGCCCACATCCTTGATGTCCGCCGCCCGCTCCTGCATATAGGCGTTATCCATCTTTTCGAAGATACCCGCAATTTGCAGGGCAATCCGGCAAACGGCGGTTTCCGCGCTCCAGCCTTCTTTTAAAATCAGCTGCTCCATGGGTGGGAAGAAAGTCGGGTCATTCAAAAAGCTGATCTGCCCCTTCAGAATACCCGCCTTCTCCTCACCCAGCTTCAGCTTGGTCTGTTCAATCAGCTCCGCCAGCTCCTCCAGACAACGTGCCTTAGCCTGGCGGAGCTTCTCCAGCTCCGTATCCGGAGCATCCGTTTTGCGCTCGGGTCTGCCTGCCAGCTTCAGGGGGGCATAAACAAAGGCAGTCCCCATCCGGATGCCTTCGGAGACACCAAGGCCCTTAATGATTGTGGATGTCATGACATTTCCCTCCTGTCCTTCGGTTTACGCTTCGCCGAAGCCTTCCTCTACCAGCCGGGCCAGGGTGTCCACAGCCGCTTCCTCGTCCTGGCCTTCTGCCGTAATGGTCATCATAGCTCCTTTGGACAAACCCAGTGTCATCAAACCGAGGATGCTTTTTGCATCTATGGCTGCGTCCTGGTCCTCTGGCTTCACAGTGATAGCCGACTGGAATGAACCTGCTTTTTCCGAAAACAGCTGGGCGGGACGAATATGAAAGCCCGCTTCGTTTCGAATGGTTACTTGTCTCTGCAGCATGGGAATCCTCCTCTATCCGAAAGAATTAAATATCAGCCAGCAAGGCCGCCAATTCATCGTAATTAGCAACGGCCAAAAGCTTTCCCCGGAACTCCTCATCAATGAGCTTGCGGGAAATGGCGATAAGAATTTTCAGATGTTCGTTGCCTGCCGCCTCCTGAGGCACGGCGATCATAAACACCGCTTGGACAGGCTTGCCGTCCAGCGAAGCCCATTCCAGCGGCTGGTCCAGCTTGGCGAAGGCGATACCCGCCTTGGCTACGCCGGGGGACTTGCCGTGGGGAATGGCCACACCGAAGCCAATGCCTGTGGAGCCGGTGGCCTCCCGCTGCAGGACCGCCTCCAGATAGGCGGCTTTGTCGCTTAGACTGCCTGCTTCGGCAAGGCTGTCCACCAGGAGGCGGATCGCCTCCTCCTTGGACGGGGCGGATAGGGGGATCTTTACTGATTTTGCGTCTAACAGCTCGTTTACGGTCATGGCAATACCCTCCTGGTCGGATCATGGGATTGGTTGAATTTCAACTATTGAACAATTCAGCTACAGATTGTATGTCCGGCTTGGTGTTTCTCTATACCTAGGGTGTATCTGAAAACTCCGAGGGGAGGTTTTCAGACACGCCCTAACTTTTGGGTTGGAGAGGCTTCTTCAGCACAGCCAGCAGCAGCGCCGATACCAGCGTGCCAACGACGATGGACAAGGCATACCAGGCCACATGGTTAACGGCGTTGGGAATCGCCAGGACAAAAGCGCCGCCGTGGGGAGCACGCAGGGTAATATCGAACATCATGGACATGGCTCCGGTTACGGCAGAACCGGCAATAATCGAAGGAATAACCCGGAAGGGATCACCTGCCGCAAAAGGGATGGCGCCTTCCGTAATGAAGGCCAAACCCAGCACGGAGGCGGCTTTGCCCGCATCACGCTCCTCGGTGGTAAATTTGTTCTTGGCAATCAGCGTAGCCAGCCACAAAGCCAGGGGAGGCGTCATGCCCGCGGCCATAACGGCAGCCATCGGGCCGTACACATTGCTGGCCAACAGGCCAACAGAGAAGGTATAAGCGGTTTTGTTCAGGGGGCCGCCCATATCGAAGGCCATCATACCGCCTAGAATGAGCCCTAGCAGAATAGCGTTGGTGGTGCCCAGTGCTTGCAGCCAATTGGTCAGGCCATCCATGACATATTTAATCGGTTCGCCAATTACATAAATCATCATAAGTCCGGTTACGCCGGTAGCCAGCAGGGGGATGATCAGAATGGGCTTCAATCCCTCCAGATTCCGCGGCATCTTGATGTACTGCTTCATCCATTTGGCCACATAACCTGCCAGGAAGCCGGCGATAATGCCGCCCAGGAAACCTGCGCCGATCTGGGAGGCCAGCATGCCTCCCACCAAACCGGGAGCCATACCGGGTTTTTCGGCAATGGAGAAGGCTATGAAGCCGGCCAGAATAGGCACCATCAGCTGGAAGGCGGCGCCGCTGCCGATATTCATCAAGGCTGCGGCCAATGTGCCCTCCTCCTTGAAGGCTTCAATCCCGAATACAAAGGACAAGGCGATCAGAAGTCCTCCCGCGACGACCAGAGGCAGCATGGCGGATACACCGGTCATCAGATGCTTGTAGGCGCCCTTCCGGGCCGCTCCCCGCTCAGCCTTCGCTTTTTCCACCTGACCGGCCAGGCCGGAGTTAGAGCTTTGGGGGGCTGCTGCAGGTTTATCCAGTGCTTCTTCAATCAGCCCGGCCGGATTCTTGATGGCTTGGGCCACCGGCACCTTCACAACTGGCTTACCGACGAAACGCCCCTCCAGCACATCCGTATCCGCAGCGATAATAATGGCATGGGCTTCAGCAATTTCCGTGTCGGACAGCTCATTCTCCACACCTACGGCGCCGCGGGTTTCCACCTTGATGTCGATTCCCTTCTCACGGGCAGTCTTCAACAGGGATTCGGCAGCCATATAGGTATGGGCCACGCCGGTGGGGCATGCGGTGACAGCCAACAGCTTTTTCATAACTCATTCATCCCCTTTTCTTAATCGTCTCTTAATCGTGTACTAAATGGAGAACAGGCTAACCTGATCCAATTTGGCTTCCACTTCATCGATGCTGCATACCTGGGTGCCCGGTTTGGAGGCGGTGATGGTTCCCGCAGCTGAGGTGATCCGGGCCATCTCCTCCAGCGTCCGCCCGCCCAGCAGGCTATAGACCATAGCCGCTACCATGGAATCTCCAGCCCCGACGGTGCTGACCGGCTGGATGGGAAAAGGCCTTGCCCGGTATGCCTCCGTTTCGCTGATGAGGATGGAGCCGTCTCCGCCCATGGATACCAGCACCAGCTTCACACCTTTATTCCGGATCAGCTCCCGGGCGGCCGACACCAGCTCTTCGTCCTCCTCCAATTGCCGTCCAAAATACAGCTCCAGCTCGTGAAGATTGGGTTTGATGGCGAAGGGTTTCGCCTCCACCCCCTCAGCAAAGGCCGGTCCGTCCGCATCCAGAATTACCGGAACGTTCCGCTTGTGAGCCTCCTCAATCAGTGTCCGGTAATAGCCCGCAGATGCGCCCGGCGGAAGACTTCCCCCGATAACGGCATACCGAGCGCCTTCCAGGGCTGCCGCAAACCGGGCTGTAAACCGCTCCAGCACCCCTTCATCCACCTGGATGCCCCGTTCATTAAATTCGGTGGTTTGCCGGGTGCTTTCGTCCACCACCTTCAGGTTAACCCGGGTTTCTCCCTGCGCTTCCTCAAAGCCGCAGGCTATGCCGGCCTGCTCCAGCTTGTCCCGGAGCAGCCTGCTTTGGTAGCCGCCGGCCACAGCCAACGCGGCTGCGCTTACACCGAAGCCCGCTAACACCTTGGCCACGTTAATTCCCTTGCCGCCCGCGTCGATCCGGACCTCCTTGATCCGGTTCAATCCGGCCAGCTCAATTTTGTCCACATGGACGGTTTTATCTACAGCAGGGTTCATGGTTACAGTAACGACTGCAGGGTTCATGGGTCATTCTCCTTTTTCTGCCGCAATAGTCAGCTGTACGCCTGCTTCCTCCAACTCCTTCATGGCCGTTTCCGGCAGAAGGGGATCGGCGATCAGACGGTCAATATCCTTCAGATCCGCCACCTTGGCAAAAACGGATTTACCGTATTTACTGTGGTCCGCCAGCAGAATCACCTCGCGGCCGGCGTGGATCATCTTCCGCTTCATTTCCGCCTCGGTAATACTCGGTGTGGTCAACCCTGCAGCGGGGTCGATGCCGTTGATCGCCAAAAAGGTTTTGTCCACCCGCAGCTGCTCCAGCGCCCGCTCTGCCATGGGGCCGACCATCGCCAGTGTTTCATAGCGCACTGTACCGCCTGTCAGCACCAGGCTGATGTTGGACTGCTGGGCCAGCTCCTGGGCAACCACGATAGAATTGGTCACGACCGTCAGCCGGGGAATGGATTTGATGGCTTTGGCCAAATAATAAGTGGTAGTACCCGAGTCGAGGATGAGGGTGTCCCCTTCCCTGACCAACGCCGCGGCCTCCCGGGCAATGGCCTCCTTCTGGAGGCGGAAACGGTCCTCCTTCTCCACATAAGACGGTTCGGCATTATCTGCCTGGATAAGGGCCACAGCACCTCCATGGGTACGGCGGACCATCCCGCTTTCCTCCAGATCCTTCAGATCCCGTCTCACTGTGGATTCCGACACCTGAAAAGTCAGGGCCAGCTCCTGCACGGAAGCACGTCCGGTATTTTGTATATGATCGCTTATCTGCTGCTTGCGTTCTTCTTCAAATAACAAGGGGGCTTCACCTCCTGAGCTAGCTTGCTCATTTGCAGTCATTTTATAAATGATAGGGTATAAACTGTGATTGTTTGCTCTCACTTATGATATTATATGATCATTATCGTTTTGTAAAGCGCTTTATTCAAAATAATCGTTCACAAATAATCACATATGCGCACAATCTTCCCTGATTCATGCACAAAAAAAACGCCCGAGCCATATTTGGCTCAAGCGCCTCTATTCTCCTGATTTATTTATTCCCCCGCCTCCATCAAAAGCGCCTCCGCCAGCTCCACATGCTCTAGAGACGGCGCCAAGCGACTTTCCACATTCCAGCTTTCCGCCATGGCTGTTTCGATATAGAACAACTGGCGGAGATCAGCCTCCGGCACCCCAAGCCGTTCCGCCAGACTGATTATGATCGTATTCATCCTTCCATATGTATCGGGCGTAATGATGTCGCCAACTTCATTCAGGATAAACCGCGGCAGTTCAAATACAGGGTCACCAATCACACCCTTGGGGTCGATGATCCGGTAAGTTCCGTTCTGCTCCAATAGGATATTGTCATGATGCAAATCGCCATGCAGCAAAACCCGCCGGGGATAGGTGTCCCATAATGCCTTGCAGAGCTTCTCCGCTTTTTGCATATGCCCGCACAGTCTGCGGTTCCCTTCTCTCTCACGCATATAACGTGCGATCCGCGTAACCCAACCCAGATAAGAAGGATATGCTTCGGCATCAGCTGGGGTAATATGCAATCCGGCAACCAAACCGGAAAATACGGACATTCTTTTGTCTAATGAAGGCTCGTCCCGCAGGGGGGTTCCCGGAAGAAGCCGTTCCTCCAGCAGGGCTCCCTCCGCCGCATCCGCGGCAAACAACCGGCAAAACAGCTTGCCGTTATATTCCTCCAGAGCCTTTGCCTCCGTAGCCCGTTCCCGTTCGGGAGGACCCAGCTTCAGGACCGCCTTACCGAATAGAGAGGACTCACCGGTAAATACACAGTTGGCCGAAAAGGAGTGCAGCAGCTCCAGCCCGCTTAGCCCCCATCTCTCTTCGCATCTGGACAGCTTCTCTCCCAAACCGTCCCAGAATACCCTGCCAAAACGACCTATAATTTGATCTGCTTCCTCAGCTGTAAAGCTGTACATAAGCATTGCCTCCAGTTTCCGACCTTACCATGTATTGTACTGTACAGCCTGTCCGGCACTCAACCGGAGAATGCTCCGGGTCTTTACATCCCCGGCCGCTGCCCCTACAATATCCATGAGGTGAAGCCGCTCTAATGAAAAAATACATAAGAATTGTCCTCCTGCTGCTTGTTGTGGGCGCTCTCTACTATGCCCAGGTGAACGGATATATCGATATCCGCTTTGACGAAGAAACGGGCACGGGCGAAACGGTGACGCTTCATTTTCCGTCAGACCGTTACCCGGAAACAGCTCTCCATATTAAAGAAGCCATCGCAGCCGGAGAGTCCCCGACCTGCACTCTGGACAGAAAAGGCGCCGACGAAAACCGCAAGGAATCCCTGAAGGGTATTCCCACCAAAACCGGCTATGACCGGGATGAATGGCCGATGGCCATGTGCGCGGAGGGCGGTGCGGGTGCGGATATCAAATATATCGACCCCTCCGACAACCGGGGAGCAGGAAGCTGGGTCAGCAACCAGCTGGAGCAATACCCGGACGGCACCCGCGTCCAATTTGTCGTTCCGTGAGCATTTTTTGGGGAAGATGAGCATGTGCGGCATCATATGAAAAATCCTTGTTTTCCGGAGGCTTAGAATGAACCTGCCCGGTATGCTGACAGGAATCTGCAGCGGCTGCGGCAGGTTTTCTTTTGTAAACTACTTTATCTGTCGTAGTAATTATGCTACAATGTTTTTACTACGACAGACGAAGTACGTTAGACGTAGTAATAAAGCGGAAAACAACCGGCTAAACCGGAAAGGAGGCCCGGCGTGTGATCAGCAGCGATGTAATCCGGGGTTATAACGACACCATGATTCTGTATATGCTCCTCGACGGAGAGTCATATGGCTATGAAATCTCCAAGAACATCAAGAAGCTTTCCGAGGAGAAATACATTATGAAGGAAACCACGCTTTATTCCGCTTTTACGCGGCTGGAGAATAACGGCTATATCGAATCGTTCCATAAGGACGAAACCTTGGGCAAAAGACGGACCTATTACCGCATGACACCGGCGGGTTTCGCTTATTATCAGGACAAATGCAGAGAATGGCTGGTTACCCAAGAGGTTGTCAATAAATTTATAAAGGAGCTGTGACGGCATGGACACAATCGCCAGTTATCTGGATAACATGTTCGCTTCCCTCCCCCGTACAAGGCAGATGCTCACTCTGAAGGAAGAAATGCTAGCCACCATGGAGGAGAAATATCAGGAGCTGAAGCAGGAGGGCAAAACGGAAAACGAAGCGGTGGGCATCGTCATTTCCGAGTTCGGCAACATCGATGAGTTAATGGCGGAGCTGAATATCCCCTTGGCTTCTGAGGAGGTGGTTCTACCCGTTGTTACAGAGGAAGAAATCCACAGCTTTTTGAAGCTAAAGAAAACCTCAGGGCTGCTGATCGGAATCGGTGTTTTTATGTGTCTGGCGGGGGTTGCCCTGCTGGTCTTCATCTCGACTCTGGTTGAGAACAGCCAGCCCGGCGGTCTGCTGTCGGAGGATTCCGGTTATATGGTGGGGCTTGCCGGCTTGTTCGCCCTTATGGTGCCGGCTATCGGCATCTTCATCTATACGGGTATGAAGCTGGAGAAGTACAAACATCTGCAGGGGGACTTCGTCATTGCCCCCTCCCTGAAGGCTATGCTGGAGAGCAGGAAGGCCGCCTTCGCTCCCACATACACCTTTTCTCTTATCACCGGGGTTTGTTTGGCCGTGATTTCCCCGGTTGCCATCTTCATCGCATCCGCGGTGGGAGAGCAATCCGCCACCTATGGCGTATCCGTCATGCTGATCCTTGTGGGGATTGCCGTGATCCTGTTTATTTATTTCGGGTCCATCCGGGAGAGCTACAACATGCTGCTCCAGCAGGAGGATTTTACGAAGGAGAAAAAGGAGGTCAACCGCGTGATCGGTGCAGTTGCCTCCATTGTGTGGCCGGTGGCCACCTGTATTTTCCTGATTAGCGGCTTCGTCTATGGCATGTGGCATATCAATTGGGTGGTATTCCCTGTCACCGGCATCCTCTTCGGCACCTTCTGCGGCGCCTACAGCATCCTCAAGGAGCGCGGGCGGGCGTAAACCGGCATTATTTAGCCGCAGCTGTTTTGAATTGCTTTCTCACTTCCACATACATTTCATTGGCTTCCGGGTCTGTGCCGTCCGGCCCAAAAGCGAATCCAACCTTACCGTCCATCAATAAGATGACGGTTTCTTTTTTCTCATCCCCTTGTACAAGCACCGCTTCAGCGGTTTGGCCATCCTCCACGATCTTAATCGTTTCAGCTGCCTTGGGATTTTTTATTGCCTCGTAGGTGGGAGTCATCGGATTCTTCTCCCCATTATCCATCAGTTCATAGAGCGGCTTTGCATCATCATGTACGTTTTCGGCGATGAATTTTTTGCGGGCCTCCGCATCCGTCCCGTTCATCATCACGTTGACGAAGTCCAGCGCCATTTTTTCCGTGGGCTTCAAATCCTTCCCGGTGCTTTTTGCAGCGGCGGATGCTGCCGGTGCGGACGCAGCCGGAGCAGATGCCGCCGGAGCAGAAGCGGCTGGTGCCGATACAGCAGGCGAGCTGACGCCCGCGCTGTTTGATGTGTCTCCGCAGGCCGTAAAGAACAAGGCGGAGGCGGCAAGAAGCCCGATTGTTGTTGCTGCCTTCATAGTTTTTGCTGTTTTCACGTTAGTTCCCTCACTTTGAATTGTTCTCCATCGGCTGGAGGAGTTACTCTGTCAGTCATCTTTTTACAATTCATTGCAACTTTATATACATCGCATTGCAACCCACATATCTCCAGAATTATACAATAATTCGACCTATTCCACTATATTTTTCTAAAATCTTATTAGATTTTTACTTGAATTATGATAATTTGTCGAACTTTAACTTTTAAAATGAAAATAAGATTATAATTAGATATTTTACCTATAGAAGGAATTTTCTCGCGCCGCGCAGGATGTTCCCAAAAAATCAAAAGCAGCCAAGAAGGTTATCCTTGGCTGCTTCTGCGGCCGTGCCTTGCCTTATTCTATAACTGCGCTTTCAAAAATGTTGATACTTTACAATAATTCAAATCCTTTGGGTATAAAAAACGAAAGAAGACATAAGGCCATTAATAACCTCATGTCTTCTTGTGCTTCATACTGTGAATCTTACAACGGATACGCCATCGTAGTCATCAGGCTGTTCTCGGCCTGGGTGGAATCCAGCCGGCTGTATTGGACGATAACCGGCACATTGCTCTCTACTTCCATGGCATAGGGAACGCCTACGGGAATGCCAACGCCGTCCTTGATCAGGGAGCTTGTCCGGATATGCTTGGTCCGCTTGGCGGGGCAGACGGCCGGCACCTTCTCCAGCGGAGCTTGATCCTCGTAATATACCGTTACCAGAATTTGCGCATCCTCATCGCCGCAATTCAATACGCAAATGGATTCGTGGCTCAACAGCTCGCCTTTGCTCACCGGAGGGATGAAGCCGTCCGGAATATACCAATTCAATGCACCCTTGCCCATGTTCTAAAAGCACCTCCGCAGGTTGTGGTCGTTCTCGTAAAACCTTGCATTTCCCCTCTATCATAACGGTCCCGGGAAAGTGAAGCAATAGCCTACCGGAAGATTTCACAGAAAAACAAATAAATTCGGAAGTAAAAACAGATCACTGTAAAAAAGCAGGATATTGCGGTAAAAAAGCAGGTTTGGTTATGTTCGTCCCATTTTTCCCGTGATAAGGTAAGGGTATTCCAAGGTATAAGGAGCCATATGCCATGACTGAGCTGAAGATTGACGCCGCCAAAACCGCCGGCACCATTAACCGCAATATTTATGGGCATTTTGCCGAGCATCTGGGCAGATGCATCTATGAAGGAATCTGGGTGGGTGAGGATTCCCCCATTCCCAATACCAAGGGGCTTCGCAACGATGTGACTGCCGCCTTGAAAGCGCTGAATATTCCTGTACTCCGTTGGCCGGGGGGCTGCTTCGCCGACGAATACCACTGGATGGACGGCATCGGACCGAAGGAAAACCGGCCGCGGATGGTGAATACGCATTGGGGCGGTACGGTGGAGAACAACCATTTTGGCACCCACGAGTTTATGGAGCTGTGTGAGCAGTTGGGTACGGAGCCGTATATCAACGGCAATGTAGGCAGCGGCACTGTCTACGAAATGCAGCAATGGATGGAGTACCTGACCTTTGACGGAGAGTCCCCTATGGCCAATCTGCGAAAGCTTAATGGCCGGGAAGAGCCCTGGAAGGTCAAATATTTCGGCGTGGGCAATGAAAGCTGGGGCTGCGGCGGCAATATGCGTCCGGAATATTATGCGGATGAGTACCGCCGCTACGGCACTTATGTACGGAACTACGGGGACAATAAGGTATACAAAATTGCCTGCGGAGCCAGCGAAGGGGATTATCACTGGACCGAGGTGCTGATGCGCGAAGCCGGCCGGCATATGCATGGCCTGAGCCTCCACTACTATACGCTGCCCACAGGAAATTGGCAGAACAAGGGCTCCGCCACCGAATTTGACTCCACCGCATGGTTCGAAACCCTGCGCCGCACCCTGTACATGGAGGAGCTGTTAACGAAACACTCCGCCATTATGGATAAATACGATCCCGAAAAACGCGTGGGGCTGATTGTGGACGAATGGGGTACCTGGTACAATGTGGAGCCGGGCACCAACCCGGGTTTCCTGTACCAGCAGAACTCCCTGCGCGACGCTCTGGTGGCGGGCATCAACCTGAATCTGTTTCACCAGCATTGCGAACGTGTCCAAATGGCCAATATTGCACAGACCGTTAACGTGCTGCAGGCGATGATCCTGACCGAAGGGGAAAAAATGGTGCTCACCCCCACCTACCATGTGTTCGAAATGTTCAAGGTCCATCAGGACGCCGAGCTAGTGCCGGTTGAGCTGGAGAGCCCTTCTTATACGCTGGGAGCCGTCTCTATTCCGCAGTTGTCGGTTTCCTGCTCCCGCAATGCCGAAGGCAAGCTGCATCTTTCCCTGTGCAATCTGCACCATGCCGAAGCAGCTCCCGTGCAAGTGAAGCTGTCCGGTTTAACTGACGCAGCTCCCGAGCTCAGCGGCCGGATTCTGGCCCATGATTCCCTGCAGGCCCATAATACCTTTGCCGATCCGGAGAAGGTGAAGCCTGCGGCGTTTACAGCTCTGGAGTGGAAGGATGGAGTGCTGTCGGCTACCCTGCCTCCTGCCTCCGTTGCTGTTATTGCCATCGGCTAACGGTCCAGTTTGTCCGAAAGGAGCGCGGTAAACCATGAGGCCCGGCTGCAAAGGCTGTATGGAAGTGGATGCTGAAGCGGAGGTGGAACGCCTGTGGAAGCGGATGAAGCTGCGAGAGGGCGAAGCGGTGAGTGATGCGGTGTACGAAGCGCGTGTAGCCGCTTGCGAATCCTGCGAGGCCTTGCTGGGCGGCTCCACCTGCCGCCATTGCGGCTGTCTGGTCCGCTACCGGGCCCGGCTGACAGACGGGGTATGTCCTTGTCCGGGCGGCTCCAGGTGGGAGGAGCTTGTAAAGAAAGGAATTCCATAGTCATTATTCTTGTAAAGCTGTTTGCTTCGGCAAACAGTTTTTTTATATGCTGTAACAAAATGAAGGAATATGACACTAATCCAATGAAGGGGGAGCGTATGGCCAAAATAAATATGAAAACCATTTATGAACAATATAAACATGATGTGTATTCCTACCTATTGAGCCTTACGCATAACAAATCCCTTTCAGAGGATTTGACGTCGGAGGTTTTTCTTGGAGCAATCAAAGCATTGCCAGCATTCAGAGGTACTTCGAGTATAAAAACCTGGCTGTTTTCGATTGCCCGGAACAAATGGTATGAGCATCTGAGAAAAAGCAAAAAAGAGCTAGTCTCTATGGATTTCATGAGATTCTATTTATTGGAAGACACAAGCTTGGAAGCTGCCTTGATAACAAATGAACTCGCAGACAGGATCTATGCACTTTTAGAGCAAGAGCTGGCCATAAGCAAGGATATCGTATTTATGCGGGTGCATGGATATTCTTATTATGAAATTGCACAGAAACACAACGTTTCAGAGAGTTCAGCAAGAGTAATTCATTTTCGCACCTTAGGCAGAATCCGGGCGCATCTGTTGAAGGAGGGATACATCAATGAATCAGATTTCTTGTGATGTTTGCTTGGATTTAATGCCGCTCGTAAAGGATGGTATTGCCAGTGAAGAAAGCTGTTCTTTGGTATTGAGCCATATTGAGGGGTGCGAACATTGTGCCAAGACCTATGGCCGAACAAAAGCGACAAATGCAGGTATGGATGATGCCGTTGTTTTGACTAAACTCAAAAAGCAAATCACACTCATTTTGCTGAGTGTTATTTTTGCCGGAACATTAATCGGGATGGCCCTCTCCGACGGTATGGGTATGTTCTACAATGCGATTATAATGCCCGTGATTGGCGGATTTGGGTACATGCTACTTCGAAAAAAAGCCTATTTAGTCCCTTTAGGTTTGTTCCTGTTTTCATTTATTTGGGTATCCATCCGAGAGATTGCTAAAGGTTTTTTGACTTACTCACCCACGTCTAACTTACTCCTTATGTCAGCCTGGTGGTCTGCTTTCTTTGCTGTATTTACTGCAATCGGTGCTTTGATTGGCTATCTTTTACATTACGCATTTAAGAAAGAGGTATAAGGAAATGAAAAGAAGAACCAAAAAAATACTAGCCGGAATAACCGGTATTGGACTAATCGTATTATTGCTTTCTTTTGTAAACAGCTTTGTAGGCAATCCCGTATCCAAGGTGTTAGCGAAAAAAGCCGCTCAACAATACATAGAGACAAATTATAATAGCCTGAATCTGGAGATCCAAAAGTCCAATTACAATTTCAAATTCAACTCTTATTATGTATTCGTACAGTCCAGCACAAGCGTGGATACTGCTTTTAATATCTATGTGGACAGTTATGGAAATGTCATTCGTGATGATTATGAATTTGAGGTTGCCAATCACTTCACCACCTTCCGAAGATTGGATGATGAGCTGCGGAAGCTTGGTAACGAAATACTTGGTGGCAAGCTGGATTATGATTTTGACCATATCTCACTTCCTTTTGTCAAGGAAGGCACTTTCGAAACGCTTGAGCGCGATATGAAGTTGGATATCCACAATCCTCCGCTGCCGCTTATGGTAAATGTGGTATTGTTTAGTCATGATGTTTCCTACAGTAAAATTGCTGAGGTTGCAAAAGCGGTAGAAGTGGTTTTACAAGAGGAGGATATTCCTGTCCGGGAATACAACATCCGTATTTTGCCGCTAGGTGATAAACCACAAAGTGATAAACAGGCAGTATCATGGGTCAATTCACTTTCTATTTCTTCTTATCCTGCAGACCGAATGGATAAGGAGAATTTACCGTTGGCAATGGAGCAGTTTGAAACAGGACGGGTTGCCGAGATGAATGAAAAAGGTAAAAAATGAGGTTGCATTCCTCAGCGGCCAGCTCTATAATGTTCATTAATTCGGATTGACGCGAGGAGTTATGTTATGACCAGCGCCACATTCATCTGCAGGAGCAGCCATTATTATCACAAAAAGCGTTAGCACCCCTGAGGGTAAACATCAGGGAGGGCTAACGCTTAACGCGTTGGCCTCCCTGCGGCATACAAACGCGCAGGACCAAGAGGTCCTGCGCGTTTTTTGTTTGCTCCGGCAAATCCAAAACCGGGAGGGGTTCACACATGCAAAACGTCAAAGGAACGGCTGACTTTGTTGGAAGCAAGGAGCTGGAACGCAAACAAGTACGGGAATGGCTTACGGAGCTGTTCCGGATTTATGATTTTGCACCAATGGAAACAACAATGCTGAATGAGATGGAGCTGCTGGAGGCCAAATACGGAGGCGGCGAGGAAATTCTGAAGGAGGTCTACCGCCTAAGCGATCAGGGCGGGCGCAGCCTGGGACTGCGCTATGATTTGACTCTGCCCTTCGCCAAGGTGCTGGCACTCCAGCCGGGCCTCCCTCTTCCGGTCAAGCGGTATGAGATCGGTAAGGTGTTTCGGGACGGTCCGGTAAAAAAGGGGCGCCTCCGGGAGTTCACCCAATGTGATGCGGATATTGCCGGAGTAGCCGGACCGGCTGCGGAGCTGGAGCTTTTTGGGCTGGCCCGGGACGTGTTCAGCCGGGTCAATCTTCCGGTTATCATCCGGTGGAATAATCGCAGGCTGCTCCAGGAAATGCTGGCCGTGCTTCAGGTTCCCATGGAGGATATGCCCGGTGTTATGCTTGCCATGGACAAATTGGGCAAAATCGGCATTTCCGGGGTGAGGCAGGAGCTTCGGCAAAAGGGACTGGACGAAGCTATGGCAGATAGGCTGCTGAGTCTTGCGGAGGCCGGGGAATGGACTCCGAGGCAGCTTGCCGCCCGCTTCGGGCTGGAGAACTCTCCAGGAGTGGAGGAAGCATCGGCGCTTCTGGAGATGTTGGAAGCCTCCGGTCTTGGGGCCATATGCCGATTCGAGCCTTTCCTGACCCGGGGACTCTCCTTCTATACCGGCACCGTATTCGAAGTATTCGATGCCACCGGCAGCTACACCTCCAGCCTGGCGGCAGGCGGCCGTTATGATGCCATAGCCGGGAAGCTGGCCGGGAATGCGGAGCGGGCTTGCCCGACGGTAGGCATCTCCTTCGGCCTGGACGCCATGATGGCTATGTTGGGCGAGGAGGAAAACGCTGGGTTGGGCATGCCTGCGGCCATCGTGCTGCCTGTAGGCAGCGAAGCCTTGCCTGCTGCAGCCCGGGCAGCGGATATGCTGCGCCGGAACGGGATTTGTACACGGGTGGATTACAGCGGCAGGAAGCTGGCCAAGGCGCTTTCCTCCATCGCCAAAACCGGCATCCGGTATGTGCTGCTTATCGGACCGGATGAAATTGCTGCGGAGCAGGTCAGATTGAAGGATTTGTCTGACCGCTCGGAGCTGTCCATACCCTTGGACAAGGCGGTATACCTCATCGAAAAAACAGAAGACCGGCGGCTTTTTGCCTGGTAAAAGGAGGGCTTGGAGGAGGGGATGTTAGCTGACACCATTAGTGTGGCTTCCGGGCGGCAATCATCCGCAGCTTGTATTCTTTGGTGCCGCCGCCCTCCCCATAATGTAATGTCTCACCTATATGCCCTGTGGACAGAACGGTAAAAGTGCGGAAATGCTCCAGCATATCCTCCTCCGAAAAAAAGTGGGCGGATTTTCCCGGCATATATTCATACGTTCCGGGCTCAGGGCTGGGCCCTGTTCCACAATGGGGGTCTTCATCCGAGAAGCAAGTGGCATAAACCAGCCCGCCGGGCTCCAGCCACTTCAGAAGATTGGCGATAAAACGCCGCCTGTCTTCCTCCAGGAACAGGTGCAGAACATCATAAGCAAATATCCCGTCTATTCCGCCTTCCATGGCTTCCGGGTCCAAAACCGATCCTATATGAAAGGTGGTTTTCGGGTCCCACCTGCGCCCCAGCTCTACAGCCTCCGGGGAAAGCTCCAGGGCTTCCGTTTGGAAATCCCCGGAGAAGGCTTTGGTATTGCGGCCGTAGCCCGCGCCGGGCACCAGCACCCTCCGGACTCCGGCCTGCCGGAATAGAGCCGCTGCAGTTAAGGCCGTCGGACTCGGGACGGTGCCCCAAATTTGTCCCTGTGTGCGGAAACGTTCATTCCAATAATGCTGCATTCAGCAACCGCTCCTAAGTAAAATTGATTTTCTTCCATACATGTAATCGAAATGTAACAATGCCTTCATGTTGCATTAATACAAGCCGGGTAATATATAAGCAACCCCCCTTTTTGAATATAATATATCTTAGACCCGCAGCCCCGTGGCTAGCGGGTCCTTTTTTGTATTCCGTAAGATGACCAAAAAACCCGAAAACCGCAAAATAGCGGATCCACAGTCCGTTAGCTAACCCACCACCAGGGGCCAAGTGTTATGCCATGGAGACGCTGGCGCTTGTCCGGCCCCAAGAGTGCCGGGTGAGTATGCCCATGGCATGCCGCCATGGCCCTCACACTCACCAGTTCCCCTCGGACCTGCCCGCACCCTACCTCCCCCGGTACGCCCGTTCGTGAAAGCCGGTGATGGCCTTGAACAGCTCCCGTCCATCCCCACTCAGCGCCTCCCGGCCCGGAAATGACAGAGCCAGGGCACGATAAGGCTCCGGCACCCAGATGTATTGGTGCACATAATCTGTCAGCTGGAAGCCGCAGGTTTCCCAGAAACGGATACGCGCCCGGTTGACCTCCGTTTCCTCCGCTTCCGCCTCCACAACAATGCCGCGGCACCAGGGAAACGCCTCCGCCTCCTTGCGGATGTCCGCCAAAAAACGGCTGCCCAGCCCCTTTCCCCGCTGCTCCTCCGCAACCGCCAAATAATCAATGATCCAAAAGCCCCGCGCTTCATCCGGCCCGGATAACGCCATGGCCGCAGGCTTGCCGCCCAGCCTGGCCAGATGAAGCCGGCCCATGCCCTTGCGGAACATGGCGCGGATGATTCGCTCTGGCTTGCGGCCATGTTCTGGGAATGCCGCGGCGTAGACCGGCTCAGCCGCCCTCCACAAGTCCTCCTCCCACTCACCAGAGGAGTAATAGGAATATTCCGCTCTTTCAACCGTTATTTCCTCCGCCAACCCAACCACCGCCCATTCAGAATCCAACTGGCCAGAAGCCCAGCGATCAGCCCCCAGAAAGCAGAGCCCACTCCCCCGATAGTCAAACCCGACACTGTCACCAGAAAGGTAATCAGCGCGCTGTCCCGGTGTACGGGATCGCTCATGGCCCCCGTCAGGCTTGATCCCATGGAAGCCAACAGCGCCACACCGGCGATTACGGCTACCAGCTCGGCCGGAAAAACCGAGAAGACCGAGACAATGGCCGCCCCCATCAGGCCAAACCCTACATAGAATAAACCGCAGGCAATACCGGCCACATACCGTTTGCCGGGGTCATCATGGCTCTCCTTGCCCGTGCAGATGGCTGCTGTTATGGCAGCCAGGTTAATCCCGTGGGAGCCGAAGGGAGCCAGCAGAATAGACATGAAGCCCGTCGCCGTAACCAATGGCGTGGCCGGAAGCTCATAGCCGTCGGCACGGAGCACCCCCATGCCCGTAGCATTCTGGGAGGCCATGGCTACGATGGCCAGAGGAATGCCAAGCCCAATCACAGCGTTCCAGGAAAAAGACGGTGTAGTCCACACCGGATAAGCCATGCTGAAGGCTACACCGCCGAAATCCAGCCGCCCCATTGCATAGGCAATACCCAATCCCGCGAACAGAGTCAGCATGGTGGCGTAGCGGGGCAGCACCCTTTTGCCAACCAGGAAAATCACGATAAGGGGCAGCACCAGCAGCGGCAGCTGCTTCATGGAGATGAACATATCCACACCGAATTTCATCAGAATGCCTGCCAGCATAGCGGATATAATCCCCTCGGGCACCTGCTTCATCAGATAGGAAAACACCCCTGTCAGGCCAAGCAGCGTGACGATCACCGCCGCCACAACAAAGGCGCCGATGGATTCCGCATAGGAATAGGCGCTCCAGCCGGAAACCAGCAGCACCGCTCCCGGCGTGGACCAGGCCAGGATGACGGGAGCGCGGAAAAAGGCGGACAACGCCATGCCCGTTAAGCCGCTCCCGACGGCTATCGCCCAGACCCATGAGGATAACTGGGTCTCCGACAGCCCGATCAGCTTCGCCGCTTGAAAGATAATCAGAAGCGGACCGGTAAAAGACACGGTCACGGCGATTAAACCGGCTACAATGGCGGAAACCGATACATCCCCCTTGGCCGGCCAAACACGCTTGACGGTACGAACTTGCGCCTGTTCCACTGTTATTTCCCCCTTAATTTGAAACTAATTGTACTGGTTTAGCCGGAGGAGTTCAATTCCTTTCTTCCCCCGGTTAACTTGCTTCGGGGGCTTGGTTCTCGGTATACTAGAATTGAATAACCTTTTTTATTGGAGGCGATACCACGTTATGGACGATGACCCCGAGCCCCGAGAGGTGTACAGTACACTTCTTGCTTCCCGGCTTCGTCAGAGGATTGTTTATGTAGGCTTCAGGACAAGATATTACATAAGGATCTGATGCCTCATTTGAGGGCAGTGATTAAGTATCGCAACTTTCAAATGATGGAGGAGGATTTATTCATGGCTGTTGAAATCATCATATTGGTGCTTCTGATTATTCTGAATTCCTTTTTTGCCGCATCCGAAATGGCCCTTATCTCCCTAAACGATAATCGCATCAGGGCAATGGCTGACAGCGGCCACAAGAAGGCCATCAAGCTGCAGGCCTTGCTTTCGGAACCGACCCGGTTTTTGTCCACTATCCAAATCGGCATTACCCTGGTGGGTTTTCTGGCCAGTGCCTTTGCCGCGGAGCGTTTTGCCGGACAACTGGGGCAGGCCTTGTTCAATTGGGGGCTTCCGCTTCCGCTTCCCGTTCTGTCCACCTTATCTGTAGTGGTGATTACCCTGGTACTGTCCTACTTCACCCTGGTAATCGGGGAGCTTGTGCCCAAACGGATTGCCATGCAAAAGGCGGAGCCTATCGCCATGTTCGCTGTTGGGCCGTTGACGGTTTTGTCCAAGATTACGCTGCCCTTCGTGAAGCTGCTCACCGCTTCCACGAATGTGCTGCTGCGTGCCTTCGGCATTGATCCCAACGCCAACAAGGAAGAGGTCACCGAGGAAGAAATCCGGATGATGGTGGATGTGGGTAACGAAAACGGCAGCATTCAGGAATCCGAACGGATGATGATCAACAATATCTTCGAGTTCAACAATAAAGTGGTTTCGGATATTATGACCCACCGCACTCACGTGGTCGCCATCCCGCATTTTATCCCGCTACCCCAACTGGTGGAACTGGCCTCTGCGGAAAAGTACAGCCGTTTCCCGGTTTATGAGAATGACTTCGACAATATCATCGGTGTTCTTCATACCAAGGACCTGCTTCCGTACCTGAATCCGGTTACCCAAGAGGACTTTAAGCTGGATAAGCTGCTGCGCCTCCCTTACTTTGTTCCGGCGGCCAAGCGGATTGATGAGCTGTACCGGGATATGCAGAAGAACAAAGTTCATATCGCCATTGCCATCGATGAATACGGCGGAACCACAGGCATTGTGACCATCGAGGACTTGCTGGAGGAAATTGTGGGCAATATCTTCGACGAGCACGATGAAGAGGAGCGGGAGTATGAGAAGCTGGATGACAATACCTTCGTCTTCGACGCCCTGTCCAACATCCGTGATGTGAACCGTTGGCTGGGGAGCAAGCTGCCTGAGGACGATCATGATACCCTAAGCGGCTTCATTATCGGAGAGCTTGGGCGTATCCCCAAAACCGATGAGCGACCTGTGATTGAATTTGAGGATCTGGTTATCAAGGTGGAGGAGGTTGTGGAAAACCGCATCGGCCAGGTGAAGGTTTACATTACCCCCGATAAAAGCGACGTGGTGCAAGAAGCGGATTAACATATACTTATCCCCCGAATGAATTGAAAACACCCGGAGGACAGCGGTCAGCTGCCTTCCGGGTGTTTTTTTGCGTCTGGCGTTTTTACATGGAAAAGCTTATTTCGCCCGTTTGGCTCTGGCCTTGCGGATAAGGGCCAGGATTTCGCCGTAGTTGTTGGGCACTTCCCGGGCGTTCTGGATATCGGTGATATCCTGATTTGAAAGGTTCGTGTTGGCCATGATGAAGGAGGACGCGGTATTCTCAAAGTTCTGGTCGGCCAGATCACTTATATTGCGGTTGCCTCTGATGATAAGGGTTCTTCCTTGGTAGTTGCGGTCCGCAAACAGCACCAGAGTGGCATTGGCTGTGGTGGCGGAAGCAAACTGGAGGCTCTCCACGTCATTGTCCAAACCAACGACGCCCAGGTTGCGGACACCCAGGTTGCCGCGGAAGCGTTGGCGGGTACCCCCGAAGTCCGTATCGGAAAACAGGGACAAAGCGGGATTGGCTTGCTTAACAACCGGTTTGCTTACTTTTTTCGGGGCAACGGATTTCTTGGGGGCGGCTTTTTTGACTGCGGGTTTCTTTGAAAGACTCATAGAATATAACCTCCTTTGGGTTTTGCTAGGACGTGTTTGCTAACTCCGAGGGGAGCAGATTTGGCCGATTTTTCGTTCCAAGCAAGGCACTTTCCCGAAGGCGTACCGGGGGTACGTCAAGGGGAAGTAACGAAGCAGGGGGCGAAAAGGCGGTGAAAGATGCCCTCAAGCGGGTTTGCAAACAAGTCCTTGTATTCTATGAGCCGGCTCAGGTAAATTCTTGTATTTGAATCTATTTTTTATAGAGTTCAACTCTAGCACAAAAAAACTCTCCTGCTAGAAAAGCCTTATGGCTTCCAGCAGGAGAGTTTAATGTATGTTTAGAACTTCATCAGGTCGGAGACTCTGACGGGCAAGCCGGTTTTGATTGCTTGATTGGCGGCAATGCCGGTCATAATCGAGCGGGCGCCATCAACATGGTCAGCCGCGCGGTTATAGATATCCTCGTCCGGCTCGCCGAAGAGGTCATTCAGGAGCACAGGGTCACCGCCGCCGTGTCCGCCTGCCTTCTCCTCCACTTGCACCTCATAAGGAGCATCGAACATGGGGTGAACCACCAGGTGTTTGCCAACGATGGCGCCTTCCAGCGCACGGTCGCCGCCGGCATTCACATAAGAGGCCTCCACAATGTTCATTTCGATCCGGCCCTTGGAGCCGTTGAAGGCGATGCGGTAGCCCTCCCAAGGCATGTAGGCGTTCAAGGAATAGGTGAGAATGGCCTTGTTCTTGTAACGGACCATTACGCCCATAGTGTCCTCGATGTTGATGCCGTCGCCGAACACGCTTTGGTCGCGTTGATAGCCGTCATCCTTTTCCGCGTCCAGATACATGGCCTTCAGGTTTTCGTTCTCGTCCATATGCAGAGCGAAGGGATCATCCTTGGCATTGGCGCTGCCGGTAGCCCGTTGATAGAAGGAGGTCACGCCGCGTTTTTCTGCATTTTCACGTCCGTAGAACATCAGGTCGCCGAAGGCAAAAACTGTTTCCGGCTCGGAGCCGATCCAGAAATTCACCAGGTCGAAGTGATGGGTGGATTTGTGGACCAGAAGGCCCCCGCTGTTCCGCTTGTCCCGGTGCCAGCGGCGGAAGTAGTCGGCGCCGTGTTTGGTGTTCAGGAGCCATTCGAAGTGGATGGAATGCACATCACCGATAACACCACTTGCAATCAGCTCACGGGCCTTAGTGTGGTGGGGGGCATACCGGTAGTTGAAGGTTACGCGCACCTTGCGGCCGGTCCGTTCAACAGCATCGTAGATTTCCTTGCATTTTTCCACGTCCACGGTCATGGGCTTCTCGGTGATAACATCGCAGCCCAGCTCAAGAGCACGGATGATATAACGGTGATGGGTACGGTCCACGCTGGTGACAATAACCACATCGGGCTTTTCAGCTTCAATCATCTGGTCGAACTCTTCGGTTTTGTACGTGTTAACGGTATGGTAATTATATTTCTCCTGCAGCAGCTTGTTGGCATAGTCCATGCGGGTCTGGTTGATATCGCAGAATGCAGTCAGCTCCGAGGTTTCCCGGTAATTCTCGGCAATAGCCCCATAGAAAAACTGCGCTCTTCCGCCAATGCCAACCTGCACATATTTCTTCTTCGCCATGAAAATAACCCTCCTAATGGTTTGCTTTATGCTTGCTTTGGCTTCGTATTATGATAACGTTCACAAGTTCATCCTATCATATTGAAATCATAATATCTCCGCATTTTAGGCGGATTATTGATTAAAACCCGCATATTTTGCTATGATAAAAGCAATCATTAGAACAATCATGAAAATCCCAAAAAAGGAGTCCCCCTTCCATGGAACTCTCCAAACTGCCCGATAGCGTAAGCTTCGGCAAAAAACCGGACACGCGCCCGGTTCAGGTTGAATTTGACCGCCGGTCCATGTACTACACCATGACGGCTAACCATTTCCACAGCGAGTATGAGCTCTATTATCTGTTTACCGGCGAACGCTATTATTTTATTAAGGACCGGAATTATACTATCTTGGCCGGCGACCTGGTACTGATCGATTCGGAGGAGGTCCACAAAACCGCCAACCGCAATGACCTCATTCATGAACGTATTGTCCTTTATTATCAGCCCGCTTTTTTTGCGGCTTTGCCCGCTGAGGAACGGGAGCTGCTGCTGTCCGTATTCCGGCGCGACTACCCTGTTCTCCGCTTGAATCTGCAGGAGCGCCTGACCGTGGAAGGGCTACTGCTGAGCCTGTTGGAGGAGCTGATGGAGAAACCCCCCGGGTTCAGCCTGAGAGTGGAGCAGATCGGAGCCGAGCTTCTGGTGCTCACGGCCCGGATTCTCCTGAAGAAGGAAGCGGTGGCTGCCGAAGTGCCTTCCCCTTCTCAATTGAAATTAACAGAAATTGTCCGATATATTAACACCCATTACAACGAGCCGCTGGATCTGGAGGGTCTGTCCGCCCGTTTTTTCATCAGCAAAAGCCATTTAAGCCGGACCTTCAAGGAGTTTACCGGCTTCGGCTTCAGCGAATATCTGACTCTGACCCGGATCAAAGAAGCCCAGCAGATGCTGCGGGGCTCCACCCAAACCATTACGGAAATTTCTGAAGCGGCGGGCTTCGATAACTTCTCCCACTTCGGCAAAACCTTCAAAAAAGCCTCCGGCATGTCCCCGCGGCAGTACCGGGCCATCCATCAGAACGGCAAAACAAACGGAGGATAAGGGGACTTCATCCCTTCCCTCCAACTTCCCGTATTCAATCCTGCCGGCATATGCTATAATTTGCTCGTTTTATAACCATTCATGATCCCATACTGACGAAGGAAGTATCCCCTACATGACGAAACCTGCTATTCGCTCTTTACCCGCACCGGCCCCCAAATCCGCTTTATGGCCTATTCTCAAGCAAGAAGCGGTGCTGGTGACCGCTTTTCTCTGCGCTGTGCTGACTATGTTTTTCGTCCCGCCTTCCTCTGCCTACCTGGACTATATCGATTTCCGTGTGCTGGCGCTGCTGTTTTGCCTGATGGTGGTGGTAGCCGGTGCACAAAGCTGCGGATTATTCGAGGTATTGGCCCAACGGCTTTTGTCCGGCTCCAAATCTGTCCGTTATTTATGCCTGCTGCTGATCCTTATGCCCTTTTTCGGCTCCATGCTGATCACCAACGACGTGGCACTGCTGGCTTTTGTGCCCTTTGCCATTGTGGTGCTAAATTTAATCGGCCGTCCGCAAGACCTTATTCTGGTTATCACCGCCCAGACCCTTGCGGCCAACCTGGGCAGTATGGCCACACCTATCGGTAATCCGCAGAATTTATTTTTGTATTCAAAGTTCCATATTTCCATCTCTTCGTTCCTTGCCGCCATGCTGCCTTATACGCTGCTTAGCCTTGTTGGGCTGGCGCTGATGGTGCTTCTGTTCAAGAAGGAATCCATCGAGGTCCACTTCGATACCCTGAAAACTATCAGTAATCCGCGCCAGGTGGTTCTGATGTCCGTGCTCTTCCTGTTATGTCTGCTCTCCGTGCTGCATCTGGTCCATTACGGCATTGTGCTGGCGGTGGTTTTGGCGTCTATGATGCTTTTTGCAAAAGAGCTTTTCCGCAAAGCGGATTACAGTCTGTTGGCCACCTTCGTATTTTTCTTTATTTGTGCCGGCAATATCGGGCAGATGGACCTGATCCGCAATTTCCTTACCTCCATGATGGACAAAAGCAGTCTGGTCTCCTCGGTGCTGGCCAGCCAGGTCATCAGCAACGTGCCTGCCGCGGTGCTGCTTTCGGGCTTTACGGAGCAGTGGAAGGAGCTTCTGGTTGGCGTGAATGTGGGTGGATTGGGCACCCTGATTGCCTCCTTGGCCAGTCTCATCTCCTTCAAGCTGTACCTGAAAACACCGGATGCCCGGCCTCTCAAGTATCTGGGCGTATTCACAGTGGCCAACGCCGCGGGACTCTTGGTGCTGATGGCAGCAGCCATAATGTTGGATTAATCTTCTGTTGTGAACGTAAATAAACGCCCCTGCAAAAGCCGGTAAAGGCCTTTGGCAGGGGCGTTTCGTTTTTGTTTTATTGCTTCAGGCCGCTGGTGCTGATGCCGTCTACAATGTACTTTTGGAAGATGAAGAAGATGGTACAGATGGGCAGCAGGGAGAGGGTCGCCATGGCGAACATTCCGCCCCAGTTGTTAACGGATTCGGCATCCAGGAACAGCTTCAGAGCCAGGGAAACCGGATAGTTCTCCGGACGGTTCAGGTACAGAAGCGGTGTCAGGAAGTCATCCCATCTCCAGTAGAAGGAGAAGATGGTGGCGGTGATCATGGCCGGCACAATCAGCGGGAGGATAATCCGGAAGAAGATGCTGTATTTGGTGCAGCCGTCAATCTTAGCGGCCTCATCCAGTTCCCGCGGAATGGTGCGGATAAACTGCATGATCAGGAAGATAAAGAACGGTGTGGCGAAATAATGCGGCAGGATTACCGGCTTGAAGGTGGACAGCCAGCCCAGCTTGGAATACATGATGTACTGCGGAATCACAACCACGTCGTTGGGCAGCATCATTACGCCCATGACACAGGTGAACAGAATGGCGCTTCCCTTGAAGGGAATCCGGGCCAGACCGTAAGCAACCAAAGCGGAGGAGCAAACCGCCCCGATGGTGGCAAAGGAAGCGATAAACAGCGAGTTTTTGAAGAAGGTGGCAAAGGTGGTATTGGCGAAGCCCTTCCAGCCCGTCACATAGTTGTTGAATTCCAGATGGCTGGGAATTAAGGAAAAGGCATTGCCAAATATTTCATCATTGGGCTTCAAGGAGCTGGAAATCAGCCACAGGATGGGGTAAATCATGACGATGGCGATGGCGCCGACGATAATATGATACAGGTACGGTTGTATTTTTTTGTATGTCATGGCTTCTTCCCCCTCTTATTCGTAATGGACCCACAGCTTGGACAGCCTGAACAGGGTGAATGTGATCAACGCGATAATAATCAGCATAACCCATGCCATCGCTGAGGCATAACCCATGTCGAAGAAGCGGAATGCCTTTTGGTACAGGTACAGTGAATAAAGCAAGGTGTTATCCAAGGGACCGCCTTCACCGCGGGAGATGATATATGCCGGCGTAAAGGTCATAAACGCGGAAATGGTCTGCATGATCAGGTTGAACAGAATGATCGGGCTCAGAAGCGGCAAGGTGATATTGAAGAACTGGCGCACCTTGTTGGCTCCGTCAACCGAAGCGGCTTCATAATAGGAGCTCGGGATGTTCTTCAAGCCGGCCAGGAAGATCAGCATGGAGGAGCCGAACTGCCAGACGGACAAGGCGATGAGCGTGTACAATGCGGTGCCGGGATTACCGATCCAGTTGGTGGTAACATCAATACCGATAGCGCCCAATGCCGAGTTGACCAGGCCTTTGTCACCGAAAATTTGCGACCACATAATCGCAACGGCTACGCTGCCGCCGATCAGGGAAGGCAGGTAATACGCGGAGCGGTAAAAGCCAATGCCCTTGATGGCGTTTTTCAGAAGCATCGCGACAATCAAAGCGAAGGTTAAACGGAACGGAACACTGAGGAATACATACGTGAATGTAACCTGGAACGATTTCATGATCTTTTCGTCATTGGTGAAGATCTTCTGGTAATTGTCGAACCCTACCCAGGTTGGGGAGGAAAGCAAGTCATAGTTCGTAAAGGAGTAATAAAGGGAGGATAAAATGGGATACAGGGTGAAAATCAGGAAACCGAGAATAAAGGGAGCCGCGAATACGTATCCGACTACATTATCGTTATCCAGAAACCTGGTCAGGCGGCCAGTTTTGCGAGCACCCGCTTTCAGCTGCCCGGCATCTGCTGTTTTCATGTGACTCAACTCCTTTAGTGGTATGTCAGCTTGCATGTTTTGCTTGGCTTCATGCTTTTATTATCCGCTAAAAGAGGCATTGTTAGAATTCAAAAAACCGTTTACTTTGTACAAAAAACAGAGAAATCTCCGTATAAAAACAGACTGTCCAAAAAAGAAAAACCGTATCCCCGGGGCTTGCGGGAATACGGATTTCTCTGCTGCTTTACGGCTATGCCTGCAATTGCTTTAATTGGTAAAACTCGCCCTGCCGCTCCATCAGCTCCTGGTAGGTGCCCACCTCGGCTACCCGGCCGTTTTTCATGACGACGATCCGGTCGGCGTCACGGATGGTAGACAGACGGTGCGCCACGATAAAGGTGGTGCGTCCGCGGATCAGCTCCTGCATGGCCTTCTGGACCACATGCTCCGAGATATTATCCAAGGCCGAGGTAGCTTCATCCAGCAGGATAATCTCGGGATTGCGGATCATAGCCCGGGCAATGGCGATCCGCTGCCGCTGGCCGCCGGACAGCTTGCCGCCGTGTTCGCCGATCAAGGTATCCAGGCCGTCGGGCATTTCAGCGATGACATCCTGCAGATTGGCCATGCGGACAACCTCCATCACCCGCTCCTCCGGCACATTGTCCAAGCCAAAGGTAATATTGCTGCGGATGCTTCCGGAGAAGAGCACGGTGGTCTGGGGCACAACGGCCAGCTTTTGCCGATAGAGACGCATATCCAGCTCATCCATGGGAACACCGTCAATCAGGATGTGGCCCGCATTAGGGCGATAGAAGCCTACTACCATACTAAGAACAGTGGATTTGCCGGCCCCCGACTCTCCTACGAAGGCAATGCACTCACCCGGATTGACACTCAGATTAAACTCCGAGAGCACATGCTTGTCCGTATCCTTGTAGCTGAATTGGACATTTTGGAATTCGAAGGCCCCGCGGAACGAATCCACCTTCCGGGTTCCCTGATATTCCTCCACCTGATTGGAGGTCAGCACCTCCGAGATAGAATGAATGGATTCGAAGCCTCTTGCGAATTGGGGATACACACTCAGAATGGCGTTCAGCGACGAAAGAATGGTGGCGAAGAAGCCCTGATACATGACCACGTCCCCGACGGGAATCTTGCCGTTATATGCCATAACACAGGTAAAACCGAGGCACAACGCTTGGAAGAGCGTGAACACAACCCAGCTGGAAGCGCCGAACAAGGCCTCGGTAATGTCCAGCCTATAGCCCTTGCCCTTCAGCTCGTGAAGGGTATTGTCCACCTTCTCGATTTCGAACTCGTCCAGCCCATGGGCACGGGTAACGGGAATCATCTCCACCGTTTCCGCCACCTGGCCGGACATGTGCTCGATGTGGCGGCGGAATTCCCGGTTGCGGCTGCGGATTTTTTTGCGGAAGGAGGTGATCAGGATGGCACCGAAGGGGATGACCATAATAAAGAAGGCCGATACGGTCAGACTCTTCGTCAGCGTCAAGGCAATTGCGATCAGGACGTTGGTAATAGCAGGGATGAAGGAATACATCATCTGCTTGGATAAGGTTTCAATCGCTTCCACGTCACGCAGCACCTTGGACTGAAGCTTTCCGGAGCGCAGATCTGAATGGTACGACATGGACAGATGCTGCAGCTTGCGGATCAGCGTCCCCCGCAGTCCCGCCTCTACCTGCCGCGAGGACCGGCTCATAAAGCTAACGTGGATTACGGCAGAGGGGATATTCTGGATAATAACTACAGCCAGCAGCGCCAGGTCAATCCACAGCCAGTTCAAATTCTCCGGCTTCGGGCCGCTCAAGCGGTTGATCATATCTGCGGTTACGATGGGGATGACCCAGGTAGGCGCATGCTTCAGAATGTAAAACACCAGAGACAACAGCAAATTCATCCGCAGCCCCTTGTACAACAGCATCAGGATGTGAAACGGGCGGTCCTTGCGCAAGCTCCCGTCCATGAATAATTGCTCAAAATCCAGCGGCTTTCCCAAGTTGGCCATCTTCTCTTTTTCTCTCCCGTCCTTTTTGTGATCGGTAACAACACACCTTCACCATATTAGGGCCGCTTCAGGCGGGAGTCAATGGTCCTTCAACTTGCTGAGAGGGCAAAAAAACAGAAAAAACCCCCGGATATGCACCCGGAGGCAGTTAAATCTTATTTATTCTTGGCAAGCACTGCGTTAGCATCCTTACGGAACTTGGCGGCAGCATCAGCTATCGAAATCTTCTTGTAGATGATTTGCTCGCTGATATCCTTCAGCAGCTTTTCCACTTCTACGGAGCCGACAGGGTTCGGGGGATCCATCGGGCTGCTGTTTTGCTCAGCCCAAGCCACGAAATCGAATACCTTTACTTCTGCCGGAGTCAGGAGAGGCTTCAGGGCTTCCTTCACCTTGGAGGATACAGGTACGCCGCGTTCGCCCTTGATAATCTTGTTGGCTTCAATGTCGTTGATCCAGAAATTGATGAACTTAGCCGCTTCTTCCTTTTGCTTCGAGTTCTTGGTGACGGAGAAGTACATGCTGGGCTTCAGGAACAGACCTTTGTTGGCATTGGGGCCCGGCATCGGCTGCAGCTCCAGGTCACGCTTGGCAGTGCTTTGCAGCAGCACGAATTGGTTGGACCAGCCTACTGTGGAGATGGAGTTGCCCATAACCATTTCGTCTTCTTCCGGTGTGCCCTTCTTGGTGGCTTCCTTGTCCAGAGTCAGGAGCATGCCGGCATCATACCATTTTTGGTACATGGTGAAGTAGTCTACAAACGGCTTGTCATCGGCATAGCTGAGTCCGGTGCCGTCTTCCTTGTACATCTTCATGCCCAAGGTACGCAGATAATACGGGAAGTATACGTCATGACGGAAGCCGCCCATAATCTTGCCTTTACCCTTGGCTGCTTCACCGATTTTGGTCAGGTCATCCCAGGTCCAATCCTTCTTGGGGGCTTCGATGCCCAGGGTTTTCAGCATGTTGAAGTCCATGGTGATGCCCAAAGCGTTCACACCCAGGTTCATGGCTACCAGCTTATCCTTAACCTTGCCGCCGTCCACCGCATTGGCACTGACGCTGGAGATATCCAGGATGCCGTTTTTGGTGTAGGGGGTCAGATCCTCAAGCTGGTCACGCCCGCCGTATTGGGTCAGGTAGGAAATGTCCATCTGGATGATGTCGGGAAGCTGATTGGCAGCAGCTTGGGGAGCCAGCTTCTTCCAGTAGTCATCAAAAGGCGCATATTCCGATTCGATGGTCACATGCGGGTTTGCTTTTTGGTACATCTCGATAACCTTCAGGGTGTAATCATGTCTGGCTTGGCCGCCCCACCAGGCGATCCGCAGCTTCACCGGATCTTTTTTGGCGCCAGTTGTAGCTCCTGCAGAAGCGCCCGCTGTAGGCGCTGCACTTGCTCCGGAATCCTTCTTGTCTCCACCGCCGCCGCAACCGGCTGCAGTCACAAGCAGAGCAGCGGATAAAACTGCTGTAATTGTCTTTTTCACGTGTATTCCTCCCCTTTATGATTAAGCGAGCTTGGAAGTGCTTTCATTCCTTACACTGTTATTATCCGTTATTTTGACCCGACTTTTAATCCAAAAATCCGTCATCCTTGTTTAAAAAACCGAGTTGTGTGGGAGATTTCATATATTCGGAGGGGGTACATCCCACCACTTTTTTAAAAACCTGGCTGAAATATTGCGGGTTATCCCCGAACCCCAGCTGCTCCGCCAGCTCAAAAATCTTCACATCCTCATTCTGGGCGATACGTTCGGCCGCTTTTTTGACCCGCAGCTTTATTACATAGTTGGAGAATTTATCTCCTGTTTCTTTCTTGAATAGCTTGCCCAAATAGTCGGCATTCATGTACAGCATCTGGTTGGCCACCCAATTCAGCGATAATTCCGGATCGGAGATATGACTGTTTATGATATCCAGCACCTTTCCGATAATGGCCGAATGCTTTTGCTTGTTTTGCTCGTAATGCTTTTTGGCGATTTCCCTGGCCACCTGGAGGAAGGTCTGCTGGATTCCGGGCAGGGTGTTGGTCTCCAGAAGCTGCACCAGCTTGTTCATGTAGCCGGTAATATCCTCCTTGCCGCCCTGGCGGATCATGGCCATATAGCTTTGGATAATGTAGGACTTGGAGGTGTGCAGGTCCTGACGCATCTCCGCCACCTGCTTGAACAGCCGCTGAATGGTTTCCTCGGCATGCTCGATCTGGCCGGATTTGATCTGCAGCAGGAAGCTGTCCTCATCAAACGGCAGCTCGGCAATAACCGGCGTCTCCGGAGCCTGGATGTCCCGGAGAGTGATCAGGCTTCCTTCGCCCAGATAGAAGCGGTGGTTGAGACATTCCAGCGTTTGTTTATACAGGAGCCTGGCCTGGGCCATATCCCCCGGCTCGCTCAGCGCGATGGTCAGGCCCATCTTATAGAAGCCCTGGAAGGTCTGCCGGATATCCGTCATCCGCTGGAAGGTTCCCTCCGGATGCCCGTCATCCTCAATCAGGAGCAGCACTTGATGGCCCACTGTGGAGCTCAGCAGCGGTCTGTCGAGAATCTCCTCGGCAATGTTCTTTACGGCAAAAAGATGCTCAAATTCAAAAGGGCCTTCCAGTTGGAACAATATCAGCCGCACCGGCCGGTTCTCCCAATGCAGGTCGAACAGCTTGCAGTAATAGTCCCAGTCCTGGCTGCCGTACATTTTGTTGGTGACGAATTCCTTGAGGAACTGCTCCTTCACATGAGGCATCACCTTGTCCAGGCGGTGCTTCAAGTTTTGGACAAACTGTTCCCTGCCCTCAGATTGCTGAAGGTCCTCCACCAGCTCCCTTAGGGAATCCTCGATGACCGATTCATTGCAGGGTTTGAGCAGGTAATGCTTCACGCCGTACTGCATGGCGGTTTTGGCATAATCGAATTCACTGAAGCCGGACAGCAGGATGAAGCGGATATCGGGGTTGATGGCCTTCACCTTGGCCACCAGTTCCAGACCGTCCATGCCGGGCATACGGATATCGCTGATGATGATGTCAGGCGGGGTTGCCACAATAAAATCCAGCGCCTCCAGCCCGTTGCGGGCTGTTCCTGCCAGCTCTGTGCCGCAGGCCTGCCAATTGACTATTTGGGAAATGCCCGTCAGGATGATGCGTTCGTCATCCACCAGCAGAACCTTATACATGCAGATCATCCCTTTCCAGCGGAATATGAACCAGGATACGCGTGCCCCGCTGCGGCTCGCTCTGGATCTCCAGTCCGTAATGCTCCCCAAAAGCCAGCACAATCCGTTCCCGGATATTCGACAGTCCGATGCCGTTGCCCTTGGACTGCACCTCACCGCGGCGCACCCGCTCCAGCATCTCGGGAACCATACCAGGCCCGTTATCCTCTACCGTCACCACCAGGTGGTCCAACTCCTCCCAAGCGCGGATGGTGATGTGGCACGGATTCACCATCGGCTCGAGGGCATGATGAATGGCATTTTCCACCAGGGGCTGCAGGGTCAGCTTAGGGATGGGACAGGAATAAAAATGCGGCGGCACATCCTGGGTGAATACCAGTCGCTCCTCAAACCGGGTTTGCTGGATGGTCAGATAATGGCGGATTATATCCAATTCCTGACCCAGCGTAACAATGGATTCCTTTTGGCTGATGGAGTTGCGCAGCAGAAACCCGAGGGATTCCACCATCCGAGAAATTTGCACCTGCCCCCCCATTTTGGCCTCCCAATTGATGGATTCCAGGGTATTGTACAAAAAATGCGGATTAATCTGGGCCTGAAGCGCCTTAAATTGAGTTTCCTTAATGGTCAGCTGTTTGGCGTAATTTTCGTGGATCAGCTCATCAATCTGCTGGATCATAATCCGGAAGGTGCGGTGCAGCTGCCCAATCTCATCCTTGTTCAGGTTGTTGCCCACTGTCAGATCAGCAATCCCTTCAGTGGAGAAATCCCCCTTCTGCACCTGCTTCATTCTGCCGATGAGCTCTTCAATGGGGCCAGTTATCCCCTGAGCCACCCGGAAGGCAACCAGAATGATCACAAACATGCTGGCGGAAAAAACCGCAATCAGCAAATTTTTCATCCAAGAAATCCGCTCGAAGATCGTATCAAAGGGAATGATGCTGGAGTAAATCCAGCCGGTATAGCCGGAAATCATCTGGGACACGAAGATCTTGTGACCGTTTTCATTCCGCACCTCATAATCGTGGGTCAAAGGTGTATGTAGGTAGTCCCGCTGGGAGCCTACAACGGAGTCCGTTCCGGAAAAAATCAGTCCCTTATCCGTCGAAATTAATAGCTCACCGGAAGCCAGCTCTGATCCGGCGGCAATATCATGGACAATTTCGTTCATGCGGATGCGGACCACCAGTACCCCTAGTGTCTCCAGATCCAGTCTCAGATTGGAGTTATAGGAACGGATGAGCCGGGTCGCCACCAGGTAAGGGTCCCCTTGCATGGACAGCATCCAGCGCAGCCCGCCTTCTCCTTCGTTGGCTTCGTTCCATATGCCGCGTTTGTATTCCTCGGTCCAAACCGCTTCCCGGCCGGCCGAAATAATGTTGCCCGACAAATCCATAATATCGGCCGTGGCGACATATTTTTCGGACCCGGCAAACTGGACCAGGCGGAGGATCATGTCATCGCGGATTTTGTGGCGCTCGTAATTCATTTCGGAGGGGTCAGCCCTCAGGGCATTCAGCTTGCTTTGGATTGTGGGGTCGGTGGCAATATTGAAGCTGGTATTTTCAATGCCTCTCAGCTCATTCTCAATGCTGTTGGCCGTCAAATTCAACACCTGCGAGGACCGTTCGTAAATCTGCCGGTCATAAATCGAATAGGCATACTGAAGCACGCCATAGGTTAGCATGATGCAGCCGATCATAATGGAGAACAGCATAATGAACAGCTTCAGCTTAATCCGCAGATTACGGTAGAATTGTGTGACGGAATGGAATAGCCTTCTCATGATCCACCCCTTTTCCGGATGCTTATCCATAGATATTCCCATTTTCATTATACCGGAACCATACGGCTGTCCAAAGGGAAAAAGCAGTGCTGATTGTTAAAAAAGCCGACTCGGAGCATCCGTACGGATGTCGAGCGGCTTGAACCATGGCCGTGGGGCCTGCAAAATATTTGTACGTCACCAACCGATGACGGAGCCGTCGCTGCGCGGGTCTGTCCCTCCGGACAGGCAGCCGTTTTCCATGATCCGGATGGCATGGGCATGGCCCATCAGCCCGTCGACGGGCTTCACCATTTTCACCTGATGTCCCGCCTGCCTCAGCTTGTCGATGGTATCAGTGGTTATCCGTTTTTCCAGCCTCAGCTCCGCAGCCAGCTCTCCCCGGCTTCTTCCCCACACCCACCGGGGCTCATGGATTGCCTGTTGGGGATCCATCCCGTAATCAATCATCCGGGTGAGAATCGCGGTTTGGGTTTGAGCTTGGCCGTCGCCCCCCTGGGCGCCGTAAAGTATGGCCGGTTTTCCTTCCCGCAGAGCCATTGCGGGCATCAGGGAATGGAGGCTGCGTTTCCCCGGCTCCAGGGCATTGGGATGCGTCGGGTCCAAGCTGAATTGGGCACCCTGGTTATGCAGCAGGATACCCGTATCCCCCGCCGTGACCAAGGAGCCAAATTCCATCGAGAGTCCCTGCATGAAGGAAACGGCATTGCCTTCCTTGTCGGTCACTGCAGCATATACCGAATCCTCCGCCAAGGCGTTTGGCTTCAGATCTGCAGCCCGGTTCTTGCCGATATCGGCGAATTGGGTGAGGCCATACTCCTTCGCCAACAGCCGGTCCAGCGGAACGGGATGGAAGACGGGATCTGTAAAATACAGGTCACGGTCCCGGATACCTGCCTTTACGGCTTCCACCAACAGATGATAATACTCATACGAGCCATGTGGAATAGTGCTTATGTCCTTGTGTTCAAGAATGTGCAGCGCCAGAAGTCCGGCAACCCCCTGGGAGTTGGGCGGGGCCTGGCAGATCTCATAACCTCTGTAGCTGCCCGTAGCAGGTGTTGTCCATTCCCCGCTATGGGCGGCGAAATCCTCCATGGTCAACAGACCGCCTTGGGTCTGCAAGGATTCCGTTATGGTCCGGGCCAGCTCACCTTTATAAAAATCCTCTATCCCGCCAACCGCCAGCTTCCGCAGGCTTTCTCCCAGCTGGCGCTGGACCAGCTTCGTGCCGGTCTGGGGAATCTTACCGCCGGGCAGGTAAACCCGGGCTGTGCCGCTGTGCATGGACAGCATCAGTGCCCGTTCCGTCAGCGACCCGTGCAGATGCGGAGCCACAGGCATACCGTTGAGGGCGTAACCGATAGCCGGCTCCAGCACCTCCGCCAGCGTCATGGTGCCGTACTCCCGAAGCAATGCCTGCCAGCCGTCTGCCATTCCCGGCACCGTTAAGACGCTTTTAGGACCTTGTGAGGGAATGAGGGTCTGCCCTGCAAATTGCTCGCGGGTAACCAGATGGCCGGAACGGCCGCTTGCATTGTACACCCGGGGAGCTCCGTCTCCCCAGGAATAGGCCATCCAAAAGGCGTCTCCACCCAACCCGGCCAGATGCGGATAGACCACCGCCAGACAGGCGCTTACAGCCACCGCAGCATCAAACGCATTGCCGCCCCGCATCAGCATTTTCGCTCCGGCGGCAGAGGCCAGATGATGAGGACTTACAACCATCGCTTCCGTGCCCGACACAGCTTTAAGGCTCATCATTTGACCAACTCCTTGCAATATTTCTTATTTAAAATAATAATCGTTGTTCAAGCTTTTTTCATCTTTTTGAGGAGAAAATCTGGAAAAAAACGGCGTTTCGGCAGCCGATAGGGGGATTTCCCCTCCTTGTCGTCCATTATCCCCTTTGCTCAGGAGCGCCCCCGGACTCTTCTCTGGTCTCTTCTCTTTTCTCTTTTCTCTCTTCTTTCTTCTTTCTGCTTTCTGCTTTCTGCTCTCTGCTCTCTGCTCTCTGCTCTCTGCTCTCTGTTCTCTGCTCTCTGCTCTCTGCTCTCTGCTTTCCGCTCTCTTCTCTCTGCTCTCTGCTCTCTTCTCTCTGCTGTCTTTTGTACTCTCTTCTATATTCTCTTCTGCACTGTTTTCTATATTCTCATCTGTATACTCTTCTCTACTTTCTTCTTTACCCAATACCAATTCCCTATTTGCGCGACAGCTTTCATCGGCCAGCCCCTTTTTATTTGCCTCCTGATTCTACATCCTGATTACCTTACCTTGTGACAAACCTGAGCGAAGGGGAGAGTAGGCAACAAGGGGGTAATATACCCTATATACAGCACAAAAACACCGCCAGCAGCTTCCCGAAGGAGGCGCAAACGGTGTTTCGCGTGCCCTGTGTAGTCCGTATGAGAATGAAGCCTGCTATTCTACCAAAGCCTTGTAGGCTGCAGGTTCCAGCAGACCGCCAACGGCCGCCGCGGCTCCGTCCACCTGGATTTCAGCAATCCATCCGCCTTCGTAGGGTTCCGCATTTACCAGCTCCGGCTGATCCAGCAGAGCTTCGTTCACCTTAACCACCTTGCCGCTCACCGGGCTGTAGAGGTCGGATACTGTTTTTACCGATTCAATGGAGCCTAGGCTGTCCCCCGGTGCAACAGCTGCACCGATTTCCGGCAGCTCCACAAATACGATGTCCCCCAGCTGGATTTGGGCATAATCCGTAATTCCGACGCGCACAGTGTTTTCGTCAGCAGCCAGCGCCCATTCATGCTCTTCCGTATAACCCAATCCTTCTCTAATCTCACTCATTTTCCTACGCGCCTCCTCGTTTCGCCTTGCTTTGTCTATTCTCTTCGCCGCCGGACACCTGATTCCCTGCCAGCAAGCGTCTGATGCACCACCAAAAGCGCACTCCGCATTCTTACGGACTCAGCGTCCCTTATTCGGCACAAAATCACCGTTTTCAAAATGTAACGGACCGGAGCGCCGCTATTTGCTCCGAAAACCCCTGAATGGAGACAATTCGGTGCCAATAGCGGCTCTGGTGTCCGTAAGATTTTCCCCACAGCACTCTCGCGTGAAATAAAGGCTGTGCGGTCCGTTAGATCAACGGTCGATCAACGGCTTAATCAATGGTTCGATAGCCTGTCACCCGCAGATGCAGTTCAGCACAGGCTTCCGGGCTGCCGTAGTTTCGTCCAGCCGCTTCACCACAGTTTCGTATGGAGCATTTTTGACCAGATCAGGGTCGTGGGCGGCTTCCTCCACAATTTGAATCATGGTGTCGATAAAACCATCCAGCGTCTCCTTGCTCTCCGTCTCTGTGGGCTCAATCATAATGCACTCCTCCACATTAAGCGGAAAATAAATAGTCGGCGGATGATAGCCGAAATCCAGCAGCCGTTTGGCCACATCCAGCGTGCGGACGCCGTATTGCTTCAGATTTTTGCCGGAGAGGACAAATTCATGCTTGCACACACCCGGATACGGCACATGGAAATACGGCTCCAGCCGCTTGCGCATATAGTTGGCGTTCAGCACCGCACATTCGGATACCCGCTTGAGCCCTTCCGGCCCGTAGGAGCGGATGTAGGCATAGGCCCGCACCAGAATGCCGAAATTGCCATAATAGGATTTCACCCGGCCGATGGATGCCGGACGGTCCCAATCCCAGAAGTAGGTGCCATCCTCTGCACGGCGGCCAACAACCGGCTTCGGCAAAAAGGGAACCAGCTTCTCCTTCACGCCAACGGGCCCCGCACCGGGGCCTCCGCCGCCATGGGGAGTGCTCATGGTTTTGTGCAAATTGAGATGCACCACATCAAAGCCCATGTCCCCCGGCCGCGTGATTCCCATGATAGCGTTGGAGTTGGCCCCGTCGTAATACAGCAGACCGCCCGCCTCATGGACAATTTCCGCAATCTCCACAATATGGCGCTCAAACAGCCCCAGGGTACTGGGGTTGGTCAGCATCAGCGCAGCGGTGTCGGAGCCGACCGCAGCCCGCAGCGCCTCCAAGTCCACCATCCCGCCGGCGTCGGAGGGAATGGTCAGCGTCTCGAAGCCTGCCGTGGTGGCGCTGGCCGGATTAGTCCCGTGGGACGAATCGGGCACCAGCACCTTGGTGCGGCGTTCGCCGCGGCTTTCGTGGTAGGCGCGGATAAGCATCAGCCCCGTCCATTCACCATGGGCGCCCGCTGCAGGCTGCAGAGTCACCGCATCCATGCCGGTGAGCGCGGCCAAATCCTGCTGCAGCGTATAGAGCAGCTCCAGCGCTCCTTGGACGGAGGACTCCGGCTGGTACGGGTGGATCCGGGCAAAGCCGGGCAACCGTGCGGCGTCCTCATTCAGCTTGGGGTTATACTTCATGGTGCAGGAGCCCAACGGGTAGAAGCCGTTGTCCACACCGAAGTTCCGCCGGGACAGCTCTGTATAATGACGAACCACATCCACCTCCGACACCTCCGGCAGCGCGGCGGGGGCTGTGCGCAGCAGACCGGAGGGAATCCCCTCGGCCGGGTCCGCCTCGGGGACGTCGCATTCCGGCAGCGAATAGGCGGTTCTGCCCGGCTTGCTCAACTCAAAGATCAGCGCTTTTTCCGGTTTCATAGACAAGCCTCCAGTTCCCGCATGAATGCGTCGATTTCTTCCTTGGTCCGCTGCTCGGTAACAGCCACCAGCATGTGTCCGGACAGCTCCGGGTAAGCCCATCCCAGATCGTACCCGCCGAGAAAGCCTTTTTCCAGCAGCTTGGTATTCACCGCTTGGATATCCGCACCTTCCGGCAGGCGGAGCACAAATTCATTAAAGAAGGGAGCGGCAAAGGCGAGCCGCGTCTTACTCCCGGCAGCCTCCGCCAATCCAGCGGCATACCGGGCTTTGCGGTAGTTCAGAAGTGCCGCCTCGCGGAAGCCCTCTTTGCCCATGACGGACATATATACCGATGCGCACAGTGCCAGGAGCGCCTGGTTGGAGCAAATATTCGAGGTGGCCTTCTCCCGGCGGATATGCTGCTCCCGTGCTTGAAGGGTCAGCACAAAGCCGCGTTTGCCGTCCTTGTCCACCGTCTGGCCTACGATCCGCCCGGGCATCCGGCGCATCAGCGCCTCCGTCACCGCGAAGAAGCCGCAGGTGGGGCCGCCGAAGGAGGCGGGAATCCCTAAAGGCTGGGCATCGCCAACCACCACATCGGCTCTCAGCTTGCCAGGGGATTCCAGCAAGCCCAGGGATAGCGGGTTTACACTCATAACCAGCAGGCCCTTGGCTTCGTGGATCAAGGCCTCGATGGCCGGAATATCCTCCAGATGGCCCAGGAAATTGGGGGTTTGCACCAATACCGCAGCAGTGTCACCGTCAATTGAGGCTGCCAGCTTTTGCAGATCGGTAACCCCGTCCTTGAAGTCCACCTCCACGATCTCCAGATCAAGGCCGCGGGCCGTAGTGCGGACAATCTCCCGGGCTTCGGGGTGCACCGTCCGGGACACGATGATTTTGCGCCGCTTAACCGCTCCTGCCGCAAGGGCTGCCGCTTCAGCCAGCGCCGTCGCCCCGTCGTACATGCTGGCGTTGGCCACCTTCATACCGGTCAGCTCGCAGATATAGGACTGGAATTCGAAGATGGCCTGAAGCTCGCCTTGGCTAATTTCCGGCTGATAAGGGGTGTAAGCCGTATAAAACTCGGAGCGGGAGATAAGATGCTGGATCACTACGGGAATTTGGTGGTCGTACAGCCCCGCTCCCAAAAAGGAGGTATACCGTTCAAAGTCGGCATTCCGGGAGGCAAGCCCCTTAAGATGCTTCATTAATGCCGGCTCGCTTAAAGCCCCGGACATGGGCAGAGTTCCGGAATATTTCACCGCTTCGGGAATGTCTGCGAACAGCTCCGCTACGGATTGCGCGCCAATCACCTCCAGCATTTGCTGTTCGTCCTCCGGCGTCATAGGCAAGTACCGATGCTTCATATGGTTAACTCCTCCTGTCTCCTTGTTCCTGTTTCATGCCACTAACCTCTTAACTCTCCTTGCTCCTCCGGTAAAATGGGGTTTTGACCACCTTGGCCTTCAGCCGTTTGCCGCGGATTTCCACCCAAACCTCCGTATCCGGCGCACTGTGCTCCCGCTTCAGCAGGGCCAGCCCCACATTACGCTTCAAGGTAGGGGATTGGGTGCCTGTGGTGATTTCGCCGATAAGCTCACCCTCGGGCCCGGCATACACCGGATAATGGCTGCGTGGAATACCTCTGTCCAGCATCTCGATACCCGCCAGCTTCCGGGGCAATCCTGCCTCCTTTTGCTTCAACAAAGCCTCCCGGCCAATAAACTCCCCTTTATCCAGCTTCACAAAGATCCCTAGTCCCGCCTCCAAAGGGGTAATCTCCCTGGAAAGCTCCTGGCCATAGAGTGGCAGCCTCGCCTCAAAACGCAGCGTATCCCTGGCTCCCAATCCGACGGGGACCAAACCGTCGTCTTTGCCGGCGGCCAACAGTCCGCGCCACACGGTGGCTGCATCCTCTGCCCGCAGATACAGCTCAAAGCCATCCTCCCCGGTGTAGCCGGTGCGGGAGACCAAGGCTTGCACACCGCAGACATGAGCCTCCTCCAAGAACCGGAATGGTCCCAGCTCCCCAACGGGAGCATCCGTCACCTTGCCCAAAATCCGTGCCGCCGCAGGCCCTTGCAGCGCCAGAAGCGAAGTGGCGTCGGAGCAATCCGTCAGCTCTACGGCGGGAACTGTCCCTTCACCTGCTGCAGGCAGATGGCTCTCCAGCCATTGAAAGTCCTTGGCGATGTTGGAAGCGTTCACCACCAGCATAAAACGCTCCTCACCCATGCGGTAGATCAGCAGATCGTCCACCACACCGCCCTCCGGGTAACACAGCAGCGAATACTGGGCTTGCCCCGGCGCCAGCTTGGAAACATCATTCACGGTCATCCGCTGGAGGAAAGCCTCTGCCTCCGGCCCCGCTACCAGGAACTCTCCCATGTGGGACACATCGAACAGCCCGGCCCGCTGCCGGACCGCATCATGCTCCGCCTGGATGCCGGCAAATTGCACCGGCAGCTCCCAGCCGCCGAAATCAATACAGCGCGCCCCTTCCGTTTCCCCGTAACAAGGGAACAACGGCGTCCGCTTCAATCTCTCCATGCCGCCACCTCCAAAAAAATATAAAAAAGGACAGGCGAAAAGGCTCAAATAGGAAACCATCCGTGTTTTTCACGAATAGCTCCGGTAGCCTTCCGCTCTGTCCCTTGTACCTGAGAGTTGCCTTGCCTGTTGAACAGTTCAAGTTTCCCCTTGGGTGATCCCGGGTTATATCCTTATGATACGACAATATCCCGTGATGCTCTCCAGAGTTGCGTCCGGCAGAGGTCCTTTTGCCTGAGAGATTCACCTGCTGCCAGGTTTACTCCTTCGGCGCCGCCACTTTCATTCACAGGCGATCTCTCCCGCTGCCATCATCCGCCTATTCAGTTGTAGTTTACCATCGTTAGCCCCATTATAAACGCCCGGCTAAGGCAGGTGCAATGAAACTTTCACCGAATTTTCACCATTTTGACAAAAGCACCGATTTCCCTTATGATGATGCCAATTCCAGCCAAAATGACAAACTTCAAAATGGCGGACAAACCGCCTTCAAGGAGAACCGCACCATGATGAAAAACCTTGCCAGCAGGCTGAGCCCGGTCAGACGGAATTACGAACGGATGGACCTTTTTCTGAACCGGATCAAAAATAGAATCAGCCCGCCCCAATTGGTTACAGCCATCTTTATTATTCTTATTCTTGCGGGTGCTGTTCTGCTCTCCCTTCCCCATGCTGCCGAAAACGGGGAGTCGGTGGGGTTTTTGAATGCCTTTTTTACCGCTACCTCCGCTGTGTGCGTAAACGGCCTGATTGTCATCGATACCAGCGGCTCTTTTTCCCATCTGGGGGAAATTGTAATCATGGTCCTGATTCAGGTGGGGGGCCTCGGTTTTATGACCATGGGTGTGATGGTAGCCATTATCCTGGGCCGCAAAATCGGGCTGAAGCAGCGGCTGATCCTGCAGCAGACCACCCAATCCACTTCGGTGCAGGGACTTGTCCGCCTGTCCTTGCATATGGTGGCCATTTCCTTCGTCCTGGAAACGGTAGCGGCAATTATTTTGGCCCTGCGGTGGCAGGGGGAAATGGGCTGGGCCCGGGCTTCCTATTACGGCATCTTTCATGCCATATCGGCCTTTAACAATGCGGGCTTTTCCCTGTGGCACGACAGCCTCTCCCGGCATATCGGCGATCCGGTGGTGAACCTGACCATTACCGTGTTGTTCCTGATCGGGGGATTGGGCTTTATCGTGGTGGTAGAGGTACTGCGCAAACGGTCCTGGAGGAAGCTGTCCCTGCATTCCAAGGTGGTGCTGCTGGGTTCGGCTATCCTGACCTTCCTTGGTTTCCTGCTGGTATTCCTGCTGGAGAGCTGGAACCCGGCTACCTTCGGCAACCTGACCTGGTCAGAACGGCTGCTGGCTGCTTTTTTCCAAGGGTCCGCCCCTCGAAGCGCCGGCTTCAACTCCATCGAAATCGGGAGCATGCTGTCCGCCACCCAATTTCTCATGATTATCCTGATGTTTATCGGCGCCGCATCGGGCGGTACAGGGGGCGGCATCAAAATCAACACCTTCATTGTACTGGTGCTGGCCACCTTCAACACCTTCCGGGGAGGCGGCCAAATCCACGCCTTCGGGCGGAAGATTAACCAGGAAACGGTGATGCGGGCTTTGGCCGTCACCATGAGCGCCATTGCCGGGGTGTTGATCGTCACCATGGCCTTGACCATTACCGAGGATTTGATGCACGAGCAGTTTCTATCCATTTTATTTGAAGCGGTCTCTGCGTTTAGCACCACCGGCATGTCCATGGGGCTGACACCGGATCTTTCACCCGCCGGCAAGGTGATCGTAACCATTACCATGTTTGCCGGAAGGTTGGGCCCCTTAACACTGGCGTACGCCCTGTCCCAAAAGAAACGGGTCTCCAAAATCGGTTACCCGGAGGACAACATTCTTATCGGCTGAGTGCAGCCGATAGACAGACTCGAGAAAACGTTTTCCTTGACGCTTACAGCTAACACTCCTAGACTGAAGAAAACAACGCTTTGGTTTGCTTAATAAGGGAGGAAAATGGAATGTTACCAGGCCTTAAAGACCGTAAATATTGGGTGGAATCACTGACGGCCATCGCCCGGCCCGTGTTGGAGCACCTGGCCCGCAGAGAGCTGAAGGCGGTCATGCCCGTGGAATGTGCAGCCGGATGTGAAAGCGACCGGGCTCACTTCTCCCATTTGGAGGCTTTCGCCCGCACCATGACCGGACTGGCCCCCTGGCTGGAGACGCCTGCGGAAGACCCGGAGGAGGAGCAGCTGAGACGGGAATTCGCCAGGCTTGCCCGGTCATGCCTCGATGCCGCTACAGACCCGGAATCACCAGATTACCTGAACTTCAGCTACGAATACCAGCCCATTGTGGATGCGGCCTTCCTGGCCCATGCCATCCTGCGGGCTCCCGGCGAGCTGTGGGACAAGCTGGAGCTCCGTGTCCGGCAAAATGTGGCGGCGGCGCTGAAGCAAACCCGCACCCGGAAGCCATTCTTCTGCAATTGGCTGCTGTTTTCGGCCATGATCGAAGCAGCGCTGCGGCATATGGGTGAGGAAGACTGGGACCCCATGCGCATCGACTATGCCCTGCGGCAGCATGAGCAATGGTATGCAGGCGACGGGGCGTACGGGGACGGACCGGACTTCCATTGGGACTACTATAACAGCTTCGTGATCCAGCCCATGCTGGTGGATATCATCCGCTCCGTCGGCAGCGTCTCCAACGAATGGGCGGCTATGGCCCCGGCTATTCAACGGCGGGCTGTACGCTACGGTGAAATTCTGGAGCGTTTCATTGCACCGGACGGCACATTCCCGCCTATTGGCCGCTCCTTGGCCTACCGCTTCGGTGCCATGCAGCATCTCTCCCAGATGGCGCTGCAGCATACCCTTCCGGCTGGAGTATGTCCCGCTCAGGTCCGCTGCGCTCTGACGGCCGTCATCCGGCGGACGTTGGCTGTACCGGGAACCTTCGACGGCAGCGGCTGGCTGCGCATCGGCTTTACCGGAAGCCAGCCGGATGTGGCCGAGCGGTATATTTCAACAGGCAGCCTGTATCTGTGTTCAGCCGTATTCCTGCCTCTGGGCCTTCCCGCAGGAGACGAGTTCTGGTCGGGTGAACCCCGGGAATGGACCTCTGTGAGAATGTGGTCCGGCCAGCCGGCTGTATGTGACCATGCGTTAGGGGAATAATGGGAAAAACCAATTTCCAAATAAAAAACCGCTCCGCGGCAGCAATTGCCGGAAGCGGTTTTTATTTTTAAGCGGATGGTCAGGCCTTGGGTTCATCCAGAACCGGCACATCAAGAATATCCAGAATGAAGATGAAGATGGGAATGCCGATAATGAAGCCCCAAACACCCAGATAATGCTCCGAGAACAGCAGAATCACGAAGGTATAGAATACGGGCAGGTTGGTTTTGGAGGACATCAGCTTGGGATTCAGGAAATAACCTTCGATGAAGTGCAGAACGGTTATCATGATAACCACATACACCACCATCAGAATCCCGTCCAGGGTATATCCGATAATTCCCAGCGGAATCAGCGAGATCATAACCCCCGCCACCGGGATCAGACTCAGCACAAACACCATAATCCCCAGTGCAAACAGGTACGGGAATCCCAGCAGAGACAAGCCGACTACGGTGAACACCGTATTGAACAGGGCAATCATAAATTGCGCCTCAATCACCTTGCCGAAGGAACGTACGAATTTGCGGCCGAAATACTCCATTTCCTGGTAAAGCCACGCAATTTTGCTGACGCGCAGCTTATTGGTGAATTTCACAATCCGGTTCTTCTCCAGAATGAAGAAAAGGCTTAGGATCAGGGCCATCAAAAAGGTCGTGCCCCAGTTGCTGATGATCAGGATGTAGTCAAAACCATGCTGAAGATAGGATTGGAAGTTCATCTGTTTCAAGGCATCGGCAATATACTGGGAAATTTGCGTGTTGCCCGGCGGATTGCCTGCGATCTTGATCAGGTAATCGGAAAGCTGTCTGATCTGGGATACGATCTTGGGGGAGTACATGACGATCCCCAGGGTCACCAGACCTACAACCCCCAGATAGAGCAGAATGACCACCACATGATAAGGCACCTTGAAAAACCGGTTCAGCCATGCGGTAATGTGGGACTGAAGGCTGTTCATGATGAAGGTGAACAAAAACACCAGCAGCACCAGATTCAGCATATCCCTCATAAAGTACAAGAGGATACAGATCAGTCCCAGAATGGAAAAGCGCTTTACTGTGGGATTCGAAAAAACATTCCTGAAATAATCCATTGCCACTGCTCCTGTTCACCAGCCGCTGGGAAAACGGGCACACCCTCGGGGCTTAATCTGTCTTCATTTATTATACATGAATCCGCTGCTTAATAAAAACCGGCGTTTTCCAGCATTCCGGGTGTTACGGCTGGAACAAGTCCTTCCTCTGCAGCTCTAGTCAGCAAGGCGCGGACGGCTCCGTAACCCTGCTCCCCCAAATTGCGGGTAAACTCATTCACGTACAGGCCGATATGGGCATCCGCCACCTGGGGCGACATCTCCTGGGCATGCTCCAGCACGTAGGAGCGGGAGGCCTGAGGGTTAGCCCATGCATATTCCACCGAAGCGCGGACCCATCCGGCCACCTGCGCCGGGTCCAGATCCTTGCGGGCGATTATCGCCCCTAAGGGGATAGGCAAGCCGGTGTCTTCCTCCCACCAGGCCCCCATGTCCGCAAGCATGGTCAGCCCGTAGTTGGGGTAGGTGAAGCGGGCTTCATGAATAACCAGCCCGGCGTCGATTTCCCCCTTCTGCACGGCAGGCATGATCTTATGAAACGGCATCACCACCACCTCACCGATGCCTCCCGGCACCTGCTTCGCCGCCCAAAGCCGGAACAGCAGATAAGCGGTGGAGCGTTCGCTGGGGACGGCTACCCGTTTACCGGACAAAACGGACGGGCCTTGCTCCGCCGAAGCCGGGTCAGCCGTCAGCACCAAGGGACCGCAGCCGCGTCCCAAGGCTCCGCCGCAGGGCAAAAGATGGTAACGGTCCAGCACCCACGGCAGGGCTGCATAAGAGATCTTCAGCACCTCGGGGCCTTCGCCCCGGGCGGCCAGGCCGTTGGTTATATCAATATCGGCGTAGGTCACCTGAAGCTCCGGCGCTCCCGGCACCAGCCCGTGGGCCCACGCATGAAATACAAAGGTATCGTTGGGACAGGGTGAAAATGCGATATTCATCAATGCTGCACCTCCTGTATGTATGTAAGTTCTGCTGCGTCCGGCCCCAGCCGGTCCAACAGCTCTCGGAAGGCGGCGAAGGCCTCCTCCAGCGCCTGCAGGGCCTCCCCGATGCGCCATGCCGTCCTGTCACGGGGTCCTACCGCATTGGAGATGCCCCGCACCTCCATACAGGGGAGCCCGAACAGGCTGGCGGCGCAGGCCACGCCGTAGCCCTCCATGGCTTCGGCGGCAGCGCCGGGATGCCTGCGCTCCCAAGCCGCTGCAGTAGGGGCTGTGCCGGTGGCGGTGGACACGGTTAGCACCGGTCCGGTGAGCACCCTGCGGCCGGGAAACCGTTCCGCCAGCACGGCTTGGAGCTTCGCCCCCAGCTCCGCCTGGGCGGGCAGACGATTGCTGCCGAAGCCCAGCTCCCGGGCGGTCCGGAAACCCTCCGGGGTTTCCGCCCCCAGGTCGGCGGCGATGATGGCATCGGCGATGACCACGCTTCCCACCGGGGCTTGTCCGGGGAAGCCGCCGCCGATCCCGGCGCTGACCGCAAGCGTGTACCCGCCGGAGGCCAAGGCAGCTCCTGCTGTGGCTGCTGCCATACCTACGCCCGCTCCGGACGCCCGGACATCAAAACGGGAATCGCCGCCTAAGCCCTTTACGATAGCCTCGCGTTCCGCGTCCACGGCGGCAATCACGAGAATGCGGACATGTTTGGTGTGTTGTGCCTCCATCATTAATCATCCTTTGCCTTCATGACGTCGCAATACCTATCTACTTAGTATACGTGAATCCGGCGTTGAAAAAAACTCTGGAGAGGCTGAGGGGAGGGGCACATGCCCTGCTCCCACGGGCTAACGGAAGTGAGAGCCCCTATTGGTGCAAAATGGTAGGCTGCGGAATTCTAACGGGAGCCAGCGCCGCTATTTGGCCTGTTTGGAGTTATTTCCGGCAGTTTTGCTTCTAATAGCGGCGCTCACCGCCGTTAGCCTCCAGCCAGATCCTGGCTGGACAGAAAAGAGCCTTCCGCCAGTAAGCGGGAGGCTCCGTTTCTTTTATTGGTTCCGGGATAGCTCCCGGTTACACATTCGACTGTTGTTGTTTGTAGCCGGGGCCGGGCTTCAGGCGCAGCCACTTTCTGATGTAAGGCAGAACGTAGTAGTCAGCACCGAACTTGCCTGCATTTGCACCAGCCACCATGATGATGATGCCCCAGAGAATCAGCCAGGGGTTGGAGGAAACCGTACCTGCCAGGAGGAACATGAAGTTCATCATTACGCCGAAGAAGGCAGCAGCGGTAGTCAGGCAGCCCAGAATCAGGCCCACACCTACCAGGAATTCTCCCCATGGAATCAGGACTTTGAAGATTCCTGCGTTGGGCAGGGCAAAGTTATCAAGGAATGCGACATACGTGGGATAAAGCTTGTTTGTTGTTCCGGTTTCGAGCACCGGCTTGGCGATGGCATTCTTCAGGAAGCCCGATGCGTCGAAGGTGCCGCCTGTGATTTTTTCCCAGCCGTGATGCATCCAATCCCAGCCGATGTACAGTCTGATCAGCAAAAGTGCTCCAGCTGCATACACATTTTCTCTCAAGAATTTGACGATCATATCCGATCTCTCCCTTTGAATAGGTTGTATTCCCTATGTGACAATATTAACATCATGTGAAATGAATCACAACAACTAAAATCAAATGTTCAAATTTTGATAATAAAGATGTGTCAGTATATTGAACAGTTCTCTAAAAGTATTCTTTTTTAGCACATAGTGATTTTTAAACAGTTTTCATTGTTATGACGCTGGGTAGGATCAGCAGATACGGGGCAGCATGCTTCCTGCCAGCCTATACAGCCGCCTGGTAGAGCCAAAGGGTGTCCGGATGAGGAGCTGGCCCTTTTCCCGGCCGGTGACCATTCCGACCAAACAGGCATTCCTCCCCTCAGGAAAATACCGCAGGGCATCCAGCACCGCAGGGACATCCCGGGCAGGCAGGATCAGAACGGCCTTGCCCTCATTGGCCAAATACAGCGGGTCAAAGCCCATCAGCTCACAGGCTCCCTCCACCTCGGGCTTTACCGGAAGCAGCTCTTCCTCCAGCTCCACCGTCAGCCTGTAGTCCTCGCAGATTTCCGCCAGGGCTGTAGCCAACCCGCCCCGGGTAGGATCCCGAAGGATGCGGATATCCGCCGAAACCTCCCTGGCCTTCTTCAGCATGGGAAAAAGGGTCGCACAGTCGGAGGGAATCTCCGACATCAGCCCCAGCTCCTCCCTGGCCGTCAGGACGGCGATGCCATGATCCCCGAGAGTGCCGGTAACCACTACGGCATCCCCCGCCTCGATGAGCTGCGGCCGGAGTTCAGCGCCGGGCTCCACCACCCCGATGCCGGTGGTGTTGATAAACAAACCGTCGCAATCTCCTTTTCCCACCACCTTCGTATCGCCTGCCGCCACCCTGATGCCGGAGACGGCGGCTTCCTTGGCCATGGACCTGCAGATGGTCCGGAGGTGCTCTACAGGAAGCCCCTCCTCCAAAATAAAGGACACGGTCAAATACAAGGGCACCGCGCCGCTGACCGCCAAATCATTGACAGTTCCCGCCACTGCCAATTTGCCGATATCCCCCCCGGGGAAAAACAGCGGCTTGATCACAAAGCTGTCTGTGGTGACAGCCAGCTTACCCGCAGGCGGGAAAGGCAGCAGCGCTGCGTCTCCCAAGGGCTCCCGGCTTTCCGTTCCCGTGAGGGCGGGAAGAATCACGCCGTTAAGCAGCCTGTGGGCGGCCTCTCCTCCGTCCCCGTGGGACATATTGATGCGTTGTTCTGCTTCCATGTTGCTCACCCCTCCCGGCTGTATGCATATTCCGCAGCGCAAGCGCCCTCTGCCGATACCATACATGGCCCGACGGGCTGATACGGCGTGCAGCTTCTGCCGAACAGCCCGCAGCGCGACGGGGGGATCAGCCCGCGGATCACATCCCCGCAGCGGCAGCCGGTTGGTTTGGGCGCAGGTCCCGGCGGCGGGACCGGGAAACGCTCGGCGGCATCCAAACCGGCGAATTCAGGGCGGATGGACATGCCGCTGTCCACAATTGGCCCGATTCCCCGCCATAGGGCCGCAGAGAGCCGGAAGTAGCGGTCCATCACGGCCAGGGCTGCAGGATTGCCGCCGGCCGTTACAACGGAAGCATAGTCATTGCGGATGGCGGCTTTGCCCTCTGCCGCCAGCTCCAGCAGCCGGAGGATGCCGCCGGCCAGCTCCAGGGGCTCGAAGCCGCTGATGACTCCGGGCAGGCCGTATTCTTCGGCCAGGAAGCCGAAGGCGTGGCTTCCCGTCACCATCGCCACATGGCCGGGAAGCAGGAAACCGTCCAGCTGTATCTCCTTCAGCTCCAGCAGATGCCGCAGCACCGGCTCCACCCGCTTGGCGGATACCCGCATGCTGAAGTTGGCCAGCCCGCGCCTCTCCGCCTCCATCAGCGCCGCCCCCAGAACGGGCAGGGTGGTTTCAAAGCCGATACCCAGGAAAATAATCTCCCGGCCGGGTTGGGCAGCGGCCAGCTCTACCGCAGCCATCGGCCCGTAAACCACCCGCACATCCATTCCTTCGGCCCGTGCTGCCAGGAGGGTGCCGCTTGAGCCCGGAACCCGCATCATATCGCCGAAGGTGCATACCGTGCGGTTGTCCCCGCGGGCAACCGCGATCATGGCGTCAATGTCCGCTTGATCCGTCACGCACACGGGACAGCCGGGACCCGAGAGAAGCCGGACATGGCCCTGAAGGCTTTTGCGGAGGCCCGACTTGGCCAAGGCCATGGTATGGGAGCCGCAGACCTCCATTAGCACGGGCTCGCGGCCATGTTCGGCGGCGAAGGTGTCCGCCAGGGAGAGAATCCCCTTCAGCAGTCCTTCATGGAGGGTTCTGCCGGAGGAGGCGCCTGGGGAAGATCCGGCCTGCGGATCACCGGGAAGCATCTGCCGCATCTCGCGCATCAACGATCCGCCTCCATTCCTCCAGACTTTCCTCCGCTGCCTGGCGGTCTATGATACTCATGGCCTGCCCGGCATGGACGATGACGAATTCCCCCGGCTTGACCTCCGGGACGAAGATAATCCCCACCTTCATCCGGGTTCCCATACAATCCACAATGGCGGCATAGCCGTCTATCTCCACAATTTGAGCGGGTACGCCCACACACATCGGTTTTCCCTCCTTGTCACCACTTTCGGCAGGCAGAATGCTCCGGCTGCATGGTGTGTTTTCCGCGCACAAACGGATCGTTATGTCCAACGCTTCAGTCTGTGCCTCTACCGTTCCTGTTTGCGCCGGCTCCCGCATAAGCCGCAACCAGCAGCTGCCCCAGGGCTAACCCGCCGTCCCCCGCAGGCACCTGCCGATGCCGGTAAGGCTCGAGCCCCCGATCCTTCAGGAGAGCAGGAATCCTCCGCAGCAGATACGGGTTATGGAAGGAGCCTCCGGAGAGCATCACCTTGGGAATACACGCCGCGGTCAGTCCATCCTTTTCCAGGCACCGCTGCAAAAGCTCCACAGCGGCCCGGGCTGCTGTTTCGTGAAACCGGAGCGCCAAGTCTTCGGGCGGCGAACCTGCCAGCCTCTTCTCTACAATCTGGAGGAGAGCCTCCGACATATCCAGCTCCAGTGCCTCGGTTTCCCCTTTGTCCCGGATGGCATAGCCGAAGGGCTTGACGGTGTTGAATCCGTCCGCATCAGCAAAGGCCGCCATCTCGGAGAGCCGGATAGCTGCTTCACCGTCATAGCCGGACACCGCAACCAGACCCAGGATGGCGGACACAGCGTCAAACAGTCTGCCGCAGGTGCCGGCCCATGGGCTGTTCATCCCGGTGGCGGCCATTCTGCCGAGCACCGCCAGCTCCATACTTTTGCCGGGGAACAGCTGCGCTGCCCAAGCAGGCCCCTGTTTGGGAAAAAGCGCCGTCAGCATCCCTGCGGCATTCCGCCAGGGCTCCCGCACCGCCTTTTCCCCGCCGGGCAGAGGGGTATAGCGCAGATGGCCCAGCCTCCTCCAGCCGGAGGCGCTGCCGGCCAGAATCTCGAAGCCCCAGATGCTGCCGTCCGGGCCGTAGCCCGTACCATCCAGAATAATGCCGTAGACTTCTTCCTCCTGGGACAATCCGTTGTCTGCCATACATGAAACCAGATGGGCATGATGATGCTGGACCCCCACGGGCTCAAGGCCCATCTCCCGGCTTAGCCGTCCGGTTTCATAACCGGGATGCAGGTCCGCCGCCGTTTGCTGCGGGTCAGTTCCCAGCAGACTGGAGAAGTGGGCCAGCTCCTTCTTCCAATGCTCCTGGGTCTCCACACTGCCCATGTCCCCGATGTGGGGGCCGATAAAAATCTGATTGCCTCTGCCTAGGGCGAAAGTGTTCTTCTGCTGCCCGCCCAAGGCGGCCCGCCCGGTTAGATCAACGGGAGCCGCCAGCGGATCAGGCGCGTAACCTCTGGACCGGCGGAGGATATCCGTTTGCCCCTCCACCACCTGAATGACGGAGTCGTCCAGTGGGTGAAGAATTTCACGATCATGGGCAAGCACATAATCGGCGATGCCCCACAGGTAGTCGAAGGCCTCCTCATCCCGGTACAAAATGGGCTGGCCGGAAGGGTTGGCGCTGGTCATCACAAGAAAGGGCAGCTCCTCCATCAGCAGCACATGCAGCGGGGTGTAGGGCAGCATCAGCCCTACAGTAGCCATTCCCGGCGCCACACTCTCCGCCAAAGGCCACGCCTCCGCCTTGCGGGCGATGACGATAGGCGCCTCGGGCGAGTAGAGCAGCCGCAGTTCCTGGCTTCCCAGCACGGCTGCCCGGCGGGCGGTCTCCGCATCCGCCGCCATGACCGCAAGCGGCCGCGTGGGCCGCCGTTTGCGCTGCCGCAGGCGGGCGACCGCCGCTTCGCTTTCGGCGTCGCAGGCCAAGTGATAGCCGCCGATGCCCTTCACGGCGACAATGGCGCCCTGGCGCAGCAGCTTGGCGCATAGCCCTACCGCTTCGTCAGCCTCTGCCAGAGGCCTGTGCACTCCCTGCGCCCCGACGCCAGCTTTGCCTAAACCTGCCTCTTGGGCTGCCTTTGCTCCTGCCATCCCCACTGGCTTCTTGGTCGCCTCGTCCATGGCGTACAGCGAAAGGCGCGGTCCGCACTCCGGGCAGGCGATAGGCTGGGCGTGGTGGCGCCGGTCCGCCACATTCCCGTACTCCTCCCGGCAGGCGGGACACATGGGGAACCCGCTCATGGAGGTATACGGCCGGTCATAAGGCAGCTCCCGGATGATGGTATAACGGGGACCGCATTGGGTGCAGGTGATAAACGGGTACCGGTAGCGCCGGTTGGCCGGGTCCTTCAGCTCCGCCAGGCAAGCGGGGCATATGCCTGCATCCACAGGAATCACCAGGGAGGAGGCTCCCTCCCGGCTGCTCTCCACGATGCGGAAGCCCAAGCGCCCTTCCACCGGCAGCGGCACCGCCCGGATTTCATCCACCCGGGCCAGCCGGGGAGCCTCCCGGCGGATGGCCGCCAGGAGCTCCTGCAGCGCAGAGACCGCTCCTTCCGCCTCCAAACGGATGCCGTCCATATTGTTCTGGACGGTGCCGCTTATGGCGTAACGCTCCGCCAGACTGAACAGGAAAGGCCGGAAGCCAACACCCTGAACTCTGCCCTTTACGGTAATGAGCAGCGCCGCTGTTGAGTTATGGTCATTTTCGTCCGAAGCCGACGCAGTTGCTTTCCCTAATACCCCGGCAGCATACTCGGCTCCCCGCCTCAGCCCGGCTGCTCCACCGCTGCCTCTGTCTCCGCCTGAACACCCCTGAGCTCCGCAAGCCTGGCCTCGATCCATGCCGTCCACAGCTCCATTCCTTCCCCGGTGCGGGCCGACAACGGGATCAGCGCCGAATCCGGGTTCATTTGAAACAGATCCTCACGGGCCGCCTCCACGCTGAAATCCACATACGGGAGAAGATCAATTTTGTTCAGGAGCACCAAACCGGTCCGCATAAACATGGTGGGGTATTTGGGTATCTTGTCATTGCCTTCGGGAACGCTGAGCACCGCCACCTTATGGTTTTGCCCCAGGTCATAACCTGACGGGCAGACCAGATTGCCCACATTCTCAATAAAGAGAATATCCGTCTCCTCCAGCTCAAACCGGGAGAGAATCTTGGTGACCATACGCGCATCCAGGTGGCAGCCGCCGCCGGTATTGATCTGCACCGCATTGACGCCCAAGGCGCGGATGCGGTCGGCATCCTTTTCCGTAGCCAGATCGCCTTCAATAACGCCCACCCGGTAACGCCCGCACAGCTGCCGGATGGTAGCCTCCAGCAGAGTGGTTTTGCCTGCGCCGGGGGAGCTCATCAGATTGATGGCCAACACCTTATGGCGTCCCAGCTGCTCCCTTATATAAGCCGCTGCGGTATTGTTGTCCTTCAGCACATCCTCATTCAATACAATTTCCATTGCCGGACCGGAACCTGCCTGCAGAAGTCTGTTTGTGGGAGCGGGTTAAGACAAATCTATATTCATCAGGTTGTATTCCTTCCCGGGAAAGGTGTGACTTGGAGGCTCAAACACGTTTTGCCGTCTTTGATTTTATTTAATGTTTAAGGTTTCAAAGCCGTCAAAAAACTCGCCCTCAAGTCACCCCTTCCCTCACAGTCATCCAACATAAATATAGATTCACTTCCGTTCTCTGTCCCACTCCTGGCAGATCCCTACCTCCCTTCATAGGATAAGACCTTGAATTCCTCGCCTCCGGTAATCCGGCCGCCGGGGAAGCGGCACACGGGGCACATGGCTGCAGCCGCATGCTGCTCCGGCTCATATTCCAGCCCGCACAGCACACAGGATGCCCGGGCCGGCTGCAGCTCCATCGTAAGCCCCGCCTCCCGGGCAAGCATCGCCGCCCCGTCCGCCTTGTACATATCGAAGGCCATCTCGAGGGCATCCGGCAGAGCATTGCTCAAGGCTCCTACCAAAAGCCGCACTTGTGTAACCTCCGCAAAGCCGCGTGCTTCCGCATCCCGTCTCACCAGGTCAAGCACATCCCCCATCAGCGACAGCTCATGCATCAATATTCCTCCCTGGCAGGAAGTCCGATCTGGAGAAGTGTATTGGCCCGCCTCACAGGAAGCTGCGTAAGCCGTGTATCCTCACCCAGACTGTACTGGCTGTCACAGGCAAAACATTTCATTTCGCCGGAATAGGACAAATAGTGCAAATGCTGCTTGCAGAACGGGCACAATGCGCTGTACGCTCTCCATTCACCGGCCTCCCGGTTAAGCAGGAACGGATGCCCTGCCGACTGCTCCATCACAGGCCACATCCGGGGAGGAGCAATCGTATGGTAGGCATATCCGCTCAGCTTATCGGCAAGTTTGGTCAGCTTCCTCACATCCCGCTCCACCAAAGGTCCCGCCGCTTCCCGGATCGCCCCGGCCACGCCCTTTTTCAGCTCCCTCATAAAATCCCTTCGGTCCAAGAGGCAGCCCTCCATTCCCGGATTTGCCCGTGCACCAGCTCCGTTAATGCAGCCAGACGCTCACGCACTGTATCTGACAAGCCAATGCCGAATTCCAGCGAAGCGGGCTGCACTCCAAACAGCACCATTTTGGCAGGCACCCGCTCCCTGATTCGTGCAGCGAACAGCACCTCCTGGAAGCCCAACTGGTGCACCGACATTTTCACATTGCAATACGCCGGTATATCCTCCCGCTCCACCGTGTACACAAACCCCGGCAGCTCCGGACCGTTGATGGAATCCAGCAGGATCAGCTGATCCGTGTCCTCCACCGGCCCCAGCAGCCTGATGCCGTCCGTAGAGCCTTCAATGATTTCCACATTTTCCACACCGGCCAGAGCCTCCTCCAAAAAGGGCAGCACATGAATGCCTACTCCCTCATCGGTATAGAGGGTGTTGCCCAGTCCGATGACCGTGATCTTCTCCGGTCCGGCACGGTTCAAGGTGTTTCCCGCCTCCAAGCCGCCGCTCATGCTCAGGCTTTCCATACGTCCGCTACTCATGCTCCGCATCCTTTTGAGCCGCCCCTGCCATGGGCTGTATTTCCCCTCCGTGGGTTTCCACCTTATCCTTTTTTTCCGTTTTGAACCCGGTGAAGATGGAGCTCATGGTGCCGTTTTTCTCCAGCCAATCCTCCCGGAAGGACAGGTACACATGGATGACGATAAAAATGATGAAAACCCAGGCCATCAGATGGTGCCAGGAACGGACCGAGAAGCTGCCCCCGAAGAGGAAGGGCACCCAAGCAAACAGCTTGCCGAAGAAGGATTCCGGCTGCGGCTCGAAATACAGATAGAACCCGGTAAACATCGCCACAATGGAGCCGCCGCCCATCAGCACCAGATAGGTGAGCTGCGCCAGCGGGTTATGTCCGGTATAGTGCGGCTTGCGGTTTTTCATTAACAGGTAAAATTTAACAGTCTGAAAGATTTCTTTCCAGAAGGCCAGCCTCAACACATTGGTGGTGACGAAGGAATTGCCTTTGAACACCCAATAGAGGCGGAAGATCATATTGGCGGTAAACAGGAAGGCCGCAAAAAAGTGGATGTACCTGACCCAGCCCATCAGGAAGGTATAATAGGCCTCTTCCCCGGTGGTGGAGCCTACAATGGGCTTGCCGATGTACAAGCCGGTCAGGATCAGCAGCATAATGGCACCGGCATTGATCCAGTGGAAAATCCGCACCGGCAGCTCCCAGACGTACACCTTAACCACATCCTTGGAAAGCTGCTCCATCTTCACCTTCCGTTTGCCCTTCAGCACAATTTCTGACCGGGGGTGATCCGCTTCATGCTTCGGGTCGGCAGCAGGCTGCCCGGCAACGGGGGAATGCAGCGGCGGCTCGCTCATGCTCATAGCTCTTCCCCCTAACCGATCCGTATGTCTACGGCAGATTGATTTTGCAGGTCTGTCATGTGCACCGCACAGGCCAGGCACGGATCGAAGGAGTGGATAATCCGCAGAATCTCCAGCGGCTGGTGCTTATCTGCCACAGGTGTACCCGTAAGCGCCGCCTCATAGGCGCCCTTCTGGTTTTTGCCGTCCCGCGGGGAGGCGTTCCAGGTGGAGGGCACCACAGCCTGGTAATTGGCGGTTTTGCCGTTTTCGATGTTGATCCAGTGTCCTAATGCGCCGCGTGGTGCTTCGATCCAGCCTACTCCCTGTGCCTTCTTCGGCCAGGTGGAGGGCTCCCATTTGGCCTTGTTGAAGGTGGTCTGGTCCCCATGCTTGATATTCTTCAACAGCTCATCCATATCATTGCGCATCCAGCCGCCGACAATCTGCGCCTCCAGCCCCCGGGCCAAGGTCCGGCCCAATGCGGACTTCAACGCGGTAAGCGGCACGTTCAGCTTTCGCAGACTGTCATCCACACTCTGGACGAATTCCGGCTTTTTCGCAGCGTACCCCAGCAGCACCCGGGCCAACGGCCCTGTTTCCATGGGCTTTTCCTTCCACCGGGGGGTCTTGAGCCAGCTGTACTTGTCGTTGGTGTTCAGCGTATCGTAGCGGCCCTTGGGCCCCGTATAGTGGAAGGTAGTTTCCCCCTCCCAGGGATGGCGGCCGCCTGTGGTTTTGCCGTCATAGGTGTACCATGAGAAGTCGATCCATTCCTTGATCTGCTCCGGGTCCTTGGGGTTCACATCGTGGATCTCGTTGAGGTTGCCGCCAAGGATGATCCCACGGGGCATCCGGTACATGTTGATGTCACGGATATCTCCCGTGGAGAAGTCGCCATAACACAGGTAATTGTCCAGCCCGCCGCCATAGGTCCAATCCTTATAAAAGGATCCGATCGCCTGCAGATCAGGCAGGTACACCTGCTCCACAAACTCGATGGCCTGATCGATCAGCTGGGATACATGCATCAGGCGTTCGGCATGGATGCCGTTGTCGCTGTTGATGTCGATGGGAGTAGCCATTCCGCCCACCAGATAGTGGGGATGGGGATTTTTCCCGCCGAATATAGTGTGGATCTTCACAATTTCCTTCTGCCAGTCCAGCGCTTCGAGATAATGGGCTACAGCCAGCAGGTTGACCTCCGGCGGAAGTCTGTAGCCCGGATGCCCCCAATAGCCGTTAGCAAAAATCCCCAGCTGCCCGCTGTCCACGATTTTTTTCACCTTGTCCTGAATGTCCTTGAAGTAGCCCGGTGAGGACTTGGGCCACTTGGAGAGGGACTGGGCCAGGGTGCTGGTGGCCTTGGGATCGGCCTTCAGTGCATTAACCACATCCACCCAATCGAAGGCATGCAGGTGATAAAAATGGACCACATGATCGTGCAGCATGATGGTGGCGTTCATAATTTCCCGGATCAGATGGGCGTTCCGGGGGATCTTGATGTCCAGGGCGTCCTCCACGGAACGCACGGCCGCCAGGGCATGAGTGGTGGTGCATACGCCGCAGATGCGCTGCACATACGCCCATACGTCCCGGGGGTCCCGGTCCTTCACAATCAGCTCCAGGCCGCGGATGGCTGTACCGGAGCTGAAGGCGTCCTTGATGACGCCGTTGTCTATGTCCGCCTCTATCCGCAGATGGCCCTCTATCCGTGTAACCGGGTCGACTACTATCCGTTCGCTCATACCGATGCGCCGCCTCCTATCCCGCTATTCGGGCCCTGTCCCGGAGGAGGACCGCTCTTCTTCGGTTTATCATCATGGTGGCTTGCCGTTTCATCATGGCTGTCTGCCGCTGCGTGTTTCTTCCCGTCCATCATCTTTTTGACGGCTGTAGCTCCGGCATGGATGGCTACGCCGCCCACAGTACCGCCCAGGAGCCCCAAGCCCACCAAATCCGGATTGATGGTGGTCTGGGTCCCGGGAATCTGGGATACCCGCGTGGTGAACGGCCCCATATCCCAGAAGGCATTTTCCGAGCAGCCGATGCAGGGATTACCGGACTGAATGGGATAACTCACACCGCCGTTCCAGCGCATTTCCGCACAGGAATTGTAGGTGGTGGGCCCCTTGCAGCCGACCTTATACAGGCAGTATCCCTGCTTCAGCCCCTCATCGTCGAAGGATTCCACAAACAGTCCGGAATCGAAATACGCGCGCCGGTTGCACTTGTCATGGATGCGATGCCGGTAAAAGGCCTTCGGCCGGCCCTGGGCGTCCAGCTCCGGTACGGACCCGAAGGTCAGCACGTGGGCAATCACGCCGGTCATGACTTCCGCGATGGGCGGGCAGCCCGGCACCCGGATCACCGGCTTATCCTTGATAATGTCGGTAATGGGCATAGCCCCTGTGGGATTGGGGCCCGCTGCTGCAATGCCGCCCCAGGAGGAGCAGCTGCCGTAGGCGAGAATCAGCTTGGCCTTGGCTGCCGTTTCCAGGAGCACATCCTTGGCGGGAACACCGCCGACCATCAGGTATTCGGCGTTTTTGGGCACACTGCCCTCCACCGCCAGCACATATTCTCCGGCATACTCCTCGATGACCTTCCGGCGCGCCTCCTCCACCTGATGTCCGGAGGCGGCGGACAGCACCTCGCTGTACTCCAGCGAGATCATATCGAACAACACGCTCTCCAGCTTCGGATGTGTCGTCCGGATAAAGGACTCCGAGCAGCCCGTGCAATCCTGCATCTGCAGCCAAATCACCGGAACCCGCTTGGCCGATTCCACCGCCTTGACCACCTTCTCTTCAAGGGTGATATCCAGCCCCATCACTGCCGTAAGCACCGTGCACATCTTCAGAAAATCCCGCCGGGTAACCCCTCTTTCCATTGCCGTTTCATAAATGGTCTTCCTGCCGGCCACCTTGCTCACCCCCATGTTGCTTCTCGTTCAACATTTGTAAGCCTTTACATCATCATCGCACATGAAACCGGGTTGCGGTATCGGAAAAACCGGCAGTCCTTGCCGGGAATTTCCCTACACGGAAAGCTGGGAAGAATGCCGACCTCAGACTTTTGGCAAAAAAATAGACCGTTTCCCCGGATGTTGGACGGAGCGGTCTACTTGTTGTCCCTTTTAAGGGTATTTATTTCAGCCTTATCCTGCAAAAGTGCATCTATTCTGCTTGAATTCCGCCTCCCCCGCACCCCAAATGTAAAAGTGCATCTATTTTCCGACGCGGAGTCCATCTTGCTCCAACCTGAAGAAAATAACTGTACTTTTGCAGGATAGACCGTAAAAATGAGGGTTTGTTTACCAAATAAATGCACTTTTGCATTTCGGTAGAGGTTGGGAATAACGTTCCCACGTGTGCGCCCTACACAAACATTTGTTGGAGTTCCACCATTCCTAGACACGCTTGCCAGAGCCGCTATTATAACAAATAGCCTTGCTCCAATCCCGGTTTCCTCCGAATAGCAGCTCCTGCTTCCGTTAGCCACGCCACTCGTGGCAGCTGCCGCTTTGACCCCCCTTACCTATTTACTCCCCTTCAGCATCTCCCCGATGGCGCCGATGCTGCCCAGGGTTTCCACCGCCTTGGTGGGAATAAACACCTTGTTGGCCGCTCCATTGGCCACCTCGCCCAGCGCCTCCAGGGCTCGGTAGGTCAGCACATGCTCATCAAGCCCGGCCTCCCGCAGCAGTTGGATGCGGAGCTTCTCGGCGTCGGCGATGGACTGGATCGCCTTGGCTTCGCCCAATGCCTCCAGCTCCTTGGCCTGCCGGACACCCTCTGCCTGCCGGATGCGGGCCTCCTTCTCACCCTCTGCCTTCAGGATCTGGCTTTGTTTGTTGCCCTCGGCACGCAGAATCATGTCCTGCTTGGCTGCCTCAGCCTCCAGAACCATGGCCCGTTTGCTGCGCTCCGCCTTCATTTGTTTGTCCATGGCTTCCTGGATATCACCGGGCGGCTGGATGTCGATGACCTCCACCCGTTCGATCCGCACACCCCATTTTTCCGTCGCCTCATCCAAGGCCACCCGGATGTCGGTGGAGATTTTTTCCCGGCCGGACAGGGTTTCATCCAGCTCCATATTGCCGATAATCTGCCGCATGGTGGCGGTGGTGATGTTCCGCACCCCGTACACATAATCGGAAATTCCGTATGTAGCCTGCTCCGGACCCGTCACCTGGTAAAAGATGATGGTGTCGATTTGGACCTGGACATTATCCTTGGTAATGACCGTTTGCGGCGGTACATTAGCCTGTTGAACCCGCAAATCATGATAGGTCCGCACATGGTCGATAATCGGAATCAGGATATTGATGCCGGGTGTGAGCAGGTGATTGAACTTGCCCAGCCGTTCCACCACACCCACCTTCTGCTGCGGGATGATCTTGACCGACAGCGAGATAAAGACCACGGCCAGCACCACGATCAGAATAGGAATTGCGTAAATCATTTCTTCATCCTCCTCTTTTGGCCACCTGCAGTAAAGCGCTTCCACGTTCTACTACCACAACCGTCTCGCCCTTCTTCAGACTTTCCTCCGATTCCGCGCTCCACAGCTCGCCGCCCACCTTCACAATTCCTCGTTGGCCGGCGCTGATCTCCTCGATGACCATTCCTTCCTTGCCAATAAGCTCGTCAACGGCATCCTTAAAGCCTCTTGCCTTCACAAGCCTCCGGGTTAACGGTTTGGTGAACACCGTCAGAAGCAGCGCAACCACACAACCCACCACCACCTCCGCCACCCATGCTCCCGGAACAATAAAATCCACGATCATAGCCGCCAATGCGCCTGTCCCCAGCCACAGCAGATAAAAGGTCAGCGTGAGCATTTCCGCTAACACCAGGAGACCGGCCACGATCAGCCATACCAGCCACAAGTCCATTTTTTCACCTGCCCTTCAGCACTAAATGTATTCGCTGCGCAGCAGACAAAGACCTAATTCTGACGGGTGTTAACGGAACTCACCATCCCTTAGAAGCCGAAAACCCGACTTTTTCCAGGCTAACGGAACTAAGACGCTCTTAGAGAGGTTAAAGTCATCAAAATAGGCAGAATACGCCGGCTAAGGTACTCCAAGTTCCGTTAGCAATTCCCAACGCCAATTATTGGCCGCTAAGCGTCTCTCCGTTCCGCAAGAGCCCATCCACAGGTATCCGTCATTGAGCTTTCCACAAAAAAACCGCGCCGGAGCTTTAGCCCCTACACGGTTTTATCGGAAATAATATTATGCTTCAGCGCGTACCGGACCATGTCCGACCGTTTGGTAAGATTAAGCTTCTCGCGGATCCTGGTTTTGTAGGAATCCACCGTTTTGATGCTGACCGCCAGCTGCTCGGCGATTTCCTGCTGGGTATGCCCCAGCGCAATCAGCAGCAGCACCTCCTGCTCCCGCGGGCTCAGCACCTCCTCCTGCAGCTCATCGGCAGCCGCTTTGCCCCCCGGCTTGTGGAAACCGCCCAGCAGAGTGGGGTAAATATAACGCTCCCCCTCCATTACCGCCCGGATGGCGATAATCAGCTCCGTATCCACCGCCCGCTTCAGTACGTACCCGGATGCTCCCGCCTCCATACTTTCCTGCCAATAGGCATCATCGGAATAGGTGGAGAGCATCAGCACTTTAATGGAAGGATCATGCTCCTTCAGCTGCCGGGTGCATTCGATGCCATCCATAACCGGCATGCTCACATCCATGATCACCAGATCAGGCTTGCAGCCGCGGGCCAGGAGCAGCGCTTCGTCACCACGGCTGGCTTCCCCGATAATATTGAAGGCCGGATCTGCCTGAAGCACATTCTTAAGACCCGAGCGGAACAGCGGATGGTCGTCCGCCAACAGAACACGTATGGGTAGCATGGTGACACTCCTTTTCCCGCAGGCCCATTAGCCCGCATAGGTTTCCTTACCGGCAAACAACGGGAGGTTGACAAATACAGTCGTTCCCGATCCGAAGCCGGATTCGATTTTTAGGGACCCGTTCAATAACACTGCACGCTCCTGCATCCCGCGCAGCCCCAGATTGGACCGCGTAGGCTCCCGCCCCAGCACCTGCTCCACGTCGAAGCCTGCCCCGTCATCCTCCACAATAACCGAAAGCTGGCACTGCTTGCGGCTGATGATTACACTGACATTACTCGCTCTGGCATACCTGGCTACATTGGTCAGCGCCTCCTGGATAATCCGGTAGACGGAGATTTCGATCTCCATGGGCAGTCTGATTTCATCCAATCCCAGCATGCACAAATCCGCATCAATCCCGTATTTGCTCCGGTATTGCTCCATATACCGTTCCAGCGCAGTGGCAAGCCCGTATTTATCCAGAACACTGGGCCGCAGCTGCCAGGCCAGATCATGTACCTCCTCCAGGGTTTCCTGCACCAGCTGGCGAAGCCCGCGGAGCTGCTCATGCCGCTCCAATTCGGTTTTTTTGTCCGCCAGCACGCTTAAGCCCAGCAGAATGGAGGTCAGGGATTGGCTGGTTTCATCATGAAGCTCCCTGGCAATCCGTTTCCGCTCCTCCTCCTGAGCTTGGATGACCTTATCCAGCAGCTGCAGCCGGAGAGCTTCCTTTTGCTTCAGCTCATGCCAAAGACGCAGATTCTCCGCCGTCACGTAAATCTGATTGGCCAGGGACTGGAGAACATTGACGGATTGAGTGTTCAGCGGCAGATAGCTGCATACGGCCAACTGGCCGATCCGGTTGTCCACTCTCCCCACGGGAAACACCAGATAATGAATGGACACAATCGAGCAATAACATTCGCGCCCCTGGAGGCGCTCGCAGCGGTCGCAGGGGCATTCCACAATCTTGTAGGGCAAATCCAGATATTCGCCCACAACGTTAATCTGGATCACGGCGGAATGGAGTTGAAGATCCGATACCGCCCGCTTCAAAAACTGCTCCAGCATGGTCTGCATCTCCGGAATGGAGCGGACCTGGCCACTCAGCTCATTCAATAAAGAAAGCTCCCGGTTCTGCAGGAGAATTTCCTGCCGCTCCTCCAGCTGTTTGTTGCCCATCAGCAATTTGGCAAACAGGCTGCGGAGAATATCCAGGCTTCTCCGTTTTATCAACAGCAGCCATTTGCGGAGGGAGATTTTGCGGATAAATTTAAAAAGCTCCGGAATGTTCAAAATCCATGCTTTTACGCGCATGCCGTTATCCCTCCACAGTCTGTAGTGCTGTCTGCTTTGCCGATCGTTCCGCTAGTTTGTCGCTCAAATTATACCATGGGGGCATAAAAGGCAACAAGACACCAATGGATTTTCCGGAATTGCCACTCATTGGAGAAAACCCGAATTTCCGACTTAGCAGAAAGCAGGAATGTATATATTTATGTAAATAAAAAGCTTGTATACCCGATTTTTGGAAAAAATCAGATGTACAAGCCTTCTCAATAATGGTAAAATATAGAATGTCTCTACCACCAAACTCCTTGCAGTTCTTTCTTATCCTTAAGCGCGTTCAAGACATGTTTCTTTTCCGTTTCGCTGATCTCAGCGGCTGCAGAAATTTCCACATCCTGATTCATTTGAGCTTGCAATTTTTCTTTCAGGTCTCTGACAGTTGCATAAAGCCCGGGAGATAAAGATATTGCTTGCATACTATCACCTCGTTTTTTTTGTCGTTTTCACTTCCATTATATCACGTAAATTCCAAATTTAAATAGAAAGGTGCAAAATTTTGTCATGAAAAGGACTGTTTTTGCGCGGTTAATGCTATTATTTTTTATGATCTATCAAATTTGGGCTCTTATCCTCATTTTCCGCTACCCGCTGACCGGTATTAACCTTCAAAAAAATGCTGCCCAAGAATGGACGATTGCAAGCTTTGAAGCTTACAGCATCGCCTCCCAACTGGATTTCAGGATTGGGGATGTAATTAATGAAGTCAACGGGGTCGCCCCTGACCAGCATGAATCCGTCCGGCTCTTCAAAAGCATCGACCAGGCGGACACCATTAGGGCCAGCCGGGGAAACATACCGGTTGATATCAATCTGCGCAGCATCTCTTCCATTTCGGCCTATGATATTGTTGCACTGCTGGCTGAGATATCCAGCTTCTTAATTGCCGGACTTCTGGCAGGGAAGGTTAAACACTCGCCATCATCCTTCTATCTCTCCGGAATCTTCCTCAATATAGCAGCCATATTCATGAGTCTGACCACCTCGGTCAGAGGAGACCCTTCAGGCAAGCTGCTGATCGGAACCTTCATCATGTTTTTGCCGGTCATCTTCTATAAATTCCTGCATGAATATCTGATTGAAAAGGGCACCCCCGGCTTTCCTTATCACTGGGGGAAATGGTATTGCATGCTGCTGGCCGTTCCCGTTTTGATCCAAATGTTTTACATTTTGGGCTTGACCGGCTCCGTGCAATTATACGAATGGGTCAGCAATATGATCCTGGGTGTCAGCATCCTGGGGATTTCGGGAGACTTGGTGCTGCTCTTTTACTTTTACCGGAAATATAAAAAAGACAACCCGCATATTGCCGTTCTGATCCGGATCGTTTTTTGCTCCTTATTTCTTTCCGTTTCGCCAATTATGCTCCTATCCTTTTTGCCCCGCTTTCTATTTGGGCATGAGTGGCTAAACTCACTGCAGATGAGCTGGTTTATCTTCCTGTTCCCTTTGACCTTCGTGTATTTGCTGGCCACACGGCGTTTGTATGATATTGATTTGATTACCCGCCGCATTCTGTTCACGGTAGTCATCGCCATCATTCCCAGTCTGATTTTCACCGGGACGGCCAGGCTGCTTTTTGGGGAAGCCGCCAACGGGGAGCGGCTGGCTCTGGCCTTTTTCATTCAGCTGATAGGCATCTCCTTCGTTCTATATATTCTCGAAAATCTCACAACGCGCCTGGAACCGGCCTTATTCCCCAGGAAATACAGGCTGCAGCTGGCCCTCAAGAGCATCTCCCGGAACCTGGGCACCATCTCCACCTTCCAGGAAATGCGGGAAATCATTCTGAAGGATATTGTAGATACCCTGGAGGTATCCGGAGCAGCCATCATGCTTCTGGAGGAGGGCAAGGAAGAGCTTATTGCCGTAGGGGTGGCGGAGCATGGGCATATTCTCCGGTTGATTCAGGAGAAAAAACAGGAGGATGGCGGCTATGTCTGCTTTGCCATCACCCGTCAGGAGGAATACACCGCCTACCTGGCCGTTTCCCCCAAACGCTCCGGCACTATGCTGGGTCATGAGGAGATGCACTGGCTCCAGCTGATACTGACCTACCTGGCGGTTTCCCTGGAGAATGTGCAGCTGATCCGCAAGCTGGACAACAAGATCCAAACCCTCTCCTCCGTGGTGCCCAAGGAAGAGGAGGCCCGCAATCTGCAGTGGTTCCGGAAGCTGATGTTCGGGCTCCAGGAGAAGGAGCGGGTCCGGATTGCCATGGATATCCATGACAGCACCATGCAGGATCTGTTCTTCCTGAAGCGGAGGCTGGAAACGGTGCAGGACGAGCATATGCTGACCGCCGAAGGGACGAAGGCCCTGGGGCAGGCGGCACGTTACATCGATATGATCAATGCAGGTTTACGGCAAAGCTGCTTCGAGCTCCATCCATATTTGCTGCGGGATATCGGACTGGTGGCTACTTTGGGGAAGCTGCTGCAGATGGAGCGTGCTTCCAGTGATTTCCGCATTGACTTCTCAACTACGGATATCCCCCCCATCGAGGAGGTGGATTTGGAGGTTAAGCAGCATGTGTTCCGCATGATTCAGGAGCTTCTGAACAATGCCAAGAAATATTCCCGCGCCTCTGTGGTCTGCATCTCCCTGCAGCTTCATACGGGAGCTCTGAGTGTGGAATATGCCGACGACGGGGTGGGGTTTGAGGAAAAACGCCCGGTGGTCAGGGAAATCGGTTCCTCCGGGCGAGGCATTGAACAGATGAAAAGCCGGGTATTGTCCATGAACGGCAGCTACGGGCTTTCCACCTCTCCGGGCAAAGGTGTAACCTTCTGGGCGCGGTTTCCGGCGGGATCCCAGCTCAATAGAGCATAAGAAAACGGCATCCCTTACATAAGAGATTGTTGGGCTGATTATTGCAATCAACCGAACAATCTCTTTTTCTATTGGTGAATGCGAAAGAAGATGATATTCTTGTGGGAGCATACTAACAGAAGGCAGGAAATGGACGATGTGGAAGCGCAATATCATGCGGGCAGTGATGATTTTTTTTATAGCGTATCAAGTCTGGGCTTTGTTCATCGTGTTCAGGTATCCCTATATCGGTATAAACCTGGAGCAGGACAGCAGCGGCCATTGGATTATAGAAAGCTTAAATGAAGGAAACATCGCCAAAAACACAGAGATTCAAGCAGGAGACCGGATCATCTCCATTAACGGCAAAGAGCCGGATTCCCATCCGTTCGTTCATCTCTGGCGTACCATGGACCAAGTCGATGATTTCGTTGTCAACCGGGATGGAAGCCTCCTGACAGTGAATGTGCGAGACATGCCGCTTCTTTCCTCGGATGATACCATAAGTTTTCTTGCGGAATTTGTTAGTCTGCTGCTTGCGGTCATTATTTATAAACGTGTGCGCAATTCGCCATCCGCCGTGTACTTGTCAGCGGTTTTTTTGGATATTGCCTTCATTTTCATGAGTCTCGCCACCTCCATCCGGGGAGAGCCCTCAGGCAAGTTTTTAATCACTACTTTTATGATGCTGATGCCAGCCCTTTTTCTTCATTTCTTCAATGCATTCTTGCAGGAGAAAGGCTCTTACGGATTTCCGAACAGCTTGGTAAAGGTGTATCTTTATATCATTGTCCTTCCTGTTGTTCTCAATGCCTTAACTTTATTTACAACTATGCACACGGTAGAACTGTATCTTTTCAGTAGAATTTCCACACTGGTCATCAGCGGACTTGGCGTCATCGGCTGCCTGACGCTTCTGATCCGCTCCTATGTTAAGCACCGTAGGGAAAAAAGCCCGCTGGCCTTTATTGTAAAAGCGGTTTTTTGGGCGTTGTTCTGCTCCGTGGCTCCGGTCATTCTGCTTTCCTTTACACCCATGGTGCTATTGGGCTATGAATTGGCAAATTCCCTTCTAATGAGCTGCTTTATCTTCATATTCCCGTTGACCTTTGTGTACCTGCTGGCTACACGGAGGCTCTACGATATTGATCTCATCAGCAGACGCATGTATTTCACTACGGCTATCGCTTTCCTGCCCAGCCTTTTGTTTATGGGGCTGATCAAGCTTTTGTTTGACGAGACTGCTACCGGGGAACAGCTGGCTTTGGTGTTTTTTATCCTGCTGACCGGGACCTCGTTCATCCTGTATTCTCTGGAAAATCTGACAGCCAAACTGGAGCCCACCCTGTTTCCGCGCAAGTACCGGCTGCAAATGGCGTTAAAAAAGATATCCCGCAATCTGGGGACCATCTCCAGCTTCCAGGAAATGCGGGAGATTATACTGAAGGATATCGCTGAGACACTGGAGGTGCGGGGAGCAGCCATTATGCTCCGTTCCCAGAGGGAGACGGAAATGATCACAGTGGGGAATGTGGATGAAAAACTGGCGGAAAAGCTGATCGAGGAGGATTTGCCGGAAAACGGCCCCTATACCTGCTTTGAGATTACACAGCAGGAGGATTTCACCGCTTATCTGATTGTAACCGAAAAAAATACCGGCACCATACTTGGGCTGGAGGAGGTCCATTGGCTTCAGTTGATTCTCACCTACCTGGCTGTTTCCCTGGAGAATGTGCAGCTGATCCGCATGCTGGACAATAAAATCCAAACCCTCTCCTCCCTGGTTCCCAAGGAGGAGGACGCGGAGAACATCCGGTGGTTCCGCAAGCTGATGTTCAGTCTTCAGGAAAAGGAACGGGTCCGCATTGCCATGGATATTCATGACAGCACCATGCAGGATCTGTTCTTTCTGAAACGCAGGCTCCAGACGATCCACTCCCAGCATATGCTTACGCCTGAGGTGCAAGCCTCCTTGGATGCCGCCGCCGATTTTATTGATATGATCAACGCGGGCTTGCGGCAAAGCTGCTTCGAGCTTCACCCATATATGCTGCGGGATATCGGGCTGGTGGAAGCGCTGAACAAGCTGTTCCATGTGGAGCGGGCAACCGCTGAATTTAAAATCGAGTTTTCCGTTATGGGCACCCAGTTGATCGAGAAGCAGGGGCTGGAGATGAAGCAGCATCTATTCCGGATGATCCAGGAGCTTTTGAATAACGCCAAAAAGTATTCACGCGCCTCCGAAATTGAGTTTGTGCTGCAATACCGTGAGAGTTTTGTTGAATTGGAATATTCCGATAACGGAGTGGGATTTGAGGAACGGCAGCCAACCGTCCGGGAAATCGGCTCCTCCGGCCAAGGCTTAGAACAGTTGAAAAGCAGAGTGCTGTCCCTGGACGGCAGCTACGAGCTATCCACCTCTCCGGGCAAGGGGGTCCGCTTCAGCGCCCAAATACCCGTGAGCGCTGCATAAAGTGCCAAGCAGACAGGGCCATCACCGGTGCAAAATACACGCACCATCCCATCAGAGCATAAATCCCTCCGTTGCCGCCGCTGCCTTCCGGGAAAACATCAAGTGTCGGCATTACCACACAGACCGGGAAAAAGAGGCCGTGGAGCATCAGCATCCACTTCAGTGCTTTATCCCCGGGGGCTATTGGCATCATGGAGAGCCCGATCAGGAAAGTGGACAGCGCCATTAGTCCGTATCCGAGAAGATCCAAACCAAACATCCAGCTTCCCTGCTGGAAACGAAACACCCGGAGCACCTCCTGGCCTGCCGCATCCTGCGCCACGGTAGTCAGCTGAGTATAATAAACCAGGTTGGTCAGCAGAGAATACACAGCCGCAATAGCAATCCCTGCTCCTGCAACACCTTTCCGGTCTGCCGGAGCCTCCTGGGCAAGTGCACAGGCCGTGCAGATATAGGCCCAGCTCAGCACCAGGCAGGACCAATAATTCAAGCCGTCGTTTACGATGACGAGTCCTATCAGGAACAATACCGTGCAGACCAGTGCAGACAACGATGAAATCAACCCGAATTTATGATTCATGGACATCACTCCTAAATAAGCGTTCCGCCATCCAGCCGATAAAGCGGTCGCGCTCCTCTTTGTTTTCCATATCATATCCGAACAGCTCCCGGCTCTGTTCCTTCCTCAAAAAAGCCGACTGGATAAGGGCGGTTAAGGCAAAAACCGCTGTTTTTACGTTCAGAGCCGCTGGGTTGCCGCTGCTGCTTTTTCCCCCTTGCCAGGCAGCAGAAAATCCCGCCATGGTCAAGGCGGTATTATCCTGCAGTGCAGGCTGGGTCAAGTCGCCAAGAATCGAAATCCGCGAGATAGCCGGATTGGCCGCGAGGAAATCGGCGACCTGTCGCGCCACAGCCGTGATCCGTACAAGCGGGCTGTCAGCCGCGGCAACGGAAGGCCGGAAATTCTCAATAACACCGGTAATGATCCGCTGGACACAAAGCTCCACCAGTCTTTCCTTGGTCTGAAAATGATAATGAATCAGACTAATACCGATTCCCGTCTTTTCGGCGATCATCCGGGTGGTAATCTCTCCGATATCACCGCTTCCCTGCTCAATAAGCTCAATAGTGCTCCGGATAATCCGTTCCTTCATTTCCTCCGCTTTTTTCATCTTCCTCTCCTTTCCCAAAAAACTGATCATTGATCAGTTTTAGAGTAACATGAAAAGCCCTCCTTGTTCAAGAGGGCTTTAAGCCGGGGGCCGAATTTTGCTACAGCGTCTCAATAAACCGCTCCAGCTCATTGGCCACGGCATACAGGCTGGCCCGGTTCTCGAATTCGTCCCGGGTTACCGGCATGGGGAGCAGCTTATGGAATTCCCGGATGCTGCGGAGCTTCTCTCCGAGATGGGGCGAAGGAATCCCGCCGCTCATATGCGCGTTCATTTCTTCGATGAGCTCCCCGATCCGGTGGCCCTGCTCCATCTGGATGGAGATGCCGGAGACAGCAGGCAGCATCCGGTCGAGAATTTCGTACTGCCGACGCTTCAGGCCGAAATAATGCCGGTAGGAATTGTCCTTGCGGTGCAGGCTGTTTTCGTCGTCGAGGACAGCCAGCTCGGAGGCTTTGCGCAGGGTGTCCCCCAGAAGCAGCAGTTCCTTGCCGTCCCAGGAGGTTTGCCCTTCCTTCAGATACAGGGAAATTTCCTTCAGAATAGCGGCAATAAGACCGTCCACCTGGTCCTTATGCCGGTTCAGCTCCTTGTCGATGCTGGGCATATACCAGTTCACGGCCAAGGCCACGCCGAGACCGATGAGAATGACGCAAATTTCGTTCAGGAAAAAGCTCCATTCCCATTGCCCATGCATGTAAACATGCATCACGATAACGATGCTGCTGGCAATTCCCTGGTGGATGCCAAGGCGCACCGTCAGCGGGATAAAGAACAGCAGCAGAACCAGAAAAGTATACGCCCCGTACCCGATGGCTTCAAACAACAGCGTAGAGGCGAACAGGGAAATTAAGCAAGCAAAGAGGCGGCTCAGGGCCGCCTGAAAGGATTGTTTGCGGGATTTCTGGATGCAGAGCAGGGTCAGGATTCCCGCCGCGGTAAAATATTGCAAGCCCAGCGATTGGGCGATAAAGACGGATAAGGCTACGCCAATGGCCGTTTTTAAGGTGCGAAAGCCGATTTTCATATGCTCCCCCGGTGGTGTTGTGGGTTGTCAGACACGCCTAATTGTACACGTGCTGATCAGGGCGGTCAAACAAAACCTCCTGCCCGCCGCCGGTTCGGAAGCCCGTCTGCGAAGGAAATGGCCGCACTGCTTAAGCCTGAAGTGGCGGCCACACTTGGGAGTCCTCGGAGCTGCTCATCCCTCCCGCAGCAGCCTCACGGAAAGTCCTCCGCCGCTTCCTTCCGCAACTGGAAGAAACAGCGGCCGCTCCTCCGGTGTCCGGTTAGGCGCATGCAGCGCCAGCATCAGCTCTCCGCCGAAGGTGCGGAACAGCATGCCGTGCCCCCCGTTTTCCCGGTACAGCGGCTCCGGCTGATGGACCCAAGGGCCCATAATTCCGCCGCCGAGAGATACAGCCACCCCTTGGGCATACCGGTTGCCGGAGAAGCTGGCCCACAGCATCAATAGCCTTCCCTCCTCGTCCCGGTGCAGAAACGGACCGTCCGTCACATACACCGCCCGCTCCGGTGTGGATTTGGAGGCCAGCCGCTCCGTCCAAGGAGCCTGGGAGGCGCTGAACAGCCGCACCGGCTCCCCGGCTGCACCCCTCAGATCGGGATTCAGCCGCATGGCGCAGATCTCCCCGTCTCCCGTTTGCGTCCATTCATGGCAGAAAACCATCCACGGCTCCCCTGCCGCATCCACATGGAGGGTTCCGTCCAGACAGGCCCACTCCGCAGGTGTAACAGGTCCGCTGCTGTGGGGCAAATACGGTCCTTCCACCCGGTCGGCAGCCAGAATGGCGGTGCCCAACAGCTCATTATCCGTCCTGCGGAAGGTGGCCAGCATATAGAAGCTTCCCTTGTAGGAATGCACCTCTGGTGCCCAGAAATTACGTTTGGCGAAGAAGTTCTCATCCGGGCGGAAAGCGGGGAACGGCCCCTCCCACTCCTCCAAATCCCGGCTGATATACAGATCGAAGCCGGTTCCTTCTCCCCAGATATTCTTTTCCGTGCTTCCAAATAAGTAATATAATTGCTTTTCCTGAACCGGAAGCACAAACGGGTCGCGAATTTGCAGGTCCTTATTCTTCATGGTCTCTCCTCTTCTCCTGATTCGGCTTGGTGGTGGCAGCCGGCTTATGGGGAGTTATACGTTGGCGCTGCCCCCATAGGCAGGTGTGCCCGGTATTTTCACTTTGGCGATGGCTGTTTGGTTATGCCGGATTCTAACGGAACTCAGAAGCCCTTAGCCGCTGAAAACGGGCTTGCTCGGATTATAACGGAACTCAGAAGCCCTTAGCCGGGCTGCAGACATGCTGGATGGCCCGATTATGCTTCTAAGAGCCGCTCAGTTCCGTAGCAGGGAAAAACACCGGATTTTTCGTCTTTAAGAGTTGCTGAGTTCCGTTAGCGCTGGGCGGTCGTCGGTAGCGGGTCGGTACTCTGTATTCGATGCCAGCGGTCGGCACTTGGCGGACAGCCCACACGAAGCGCGATGCCAACATTAGCCGCCCTGCGCTCCAGCGGGCCGCAGGCAATCCTGCTGCCCGCTGAACGTCCTCGTGCCAGACTAGGCTCAAAATACCGGTGCAACCGCACCGGGGCTTCTGACGCTGATGAACCGCCCCTCTTTAAAAGCCAAAACCTCATTGGGGCCTGCGGATACGGGGAACCGCCTCCCTTGGTATACCACCTCCCCGGACACGGGAGCATGAAGCAGTCCTGCCACTTCCACCAGCTCCCCCGACCGGTCCGTCACCACCCGGATCCCGAAGGGGAACCGGATCAGTTCTCGGCCATTACGGCAAACCAGCGCTCCCTCACGGGTAACAGCCAATTCAAACACAGCGCCGTCCACCGTCCGGCTGTACCCGGTTTCCCCCGCCACCTCCTCCCCATGGTCCAGAGGATAGGGCAATACACCGTTGAACCACAGAGTCCCCTCCGGCCGGGGAACAATCCCGCACAGCCGCTCCACAAAATCCAGCACACCCAGGATCGCCGGAGAATAGGCTTCCGTATAACCCTCCGCCCCCGTCCAGGGGCTGAGCACCTGGGGAAACCGCTCCATCCGGGCCATAGCCGACACAATCGGCTGCAGCACCCAGGTCAGCTCCACATAACGTCCGTGATGCTCGAAGGCGTGGGGGGCGCGGATAATCGCCAGGAAGTTGGACGGTCCCGCCCAGCTGTTATAACTGGAGAAGGGATCAAAGCGTGGGTCGTCCATCGCCACGGCCGTGAACGGGTATTTGGCGAAGAACTTCCGGGTATTCAGGAGATACCCCTTCAGCGCTTCTTGGAAGAAGGCGTCATCTCCCACCTCACAGGCCAGCACCCGGAGCAGCACATCGGATTGAACCCGGATGAAAGCGCCGCTTTGATCCACATCATAGAAGAATTGGTCCCCGCCGTCATAACAGTGCCGGAACAGGCTGTCCAGGGTCTCTTTCGCCTTGGCCCGCCACCTCTCCGCCTGTTCGCTATCCCCCAGCTCCTCGGCCATCCGGGCCAGATACAGCCGCTGGCAGTAGGTATGAGCCGTCATGTCCGGGGCCAGCAGGGGCAGAAGCGGAGAAGCGGGATCATATTGCTTGGGATCACCCTGATGGGGAGTGTCCGGGATATGCCAGAAGCGGGGAGACAGATCATGCCCGGTATCAAAAGCGCAGAAGGCCTCCACACAGCCGCTTCCCCGGGTATTGCGCCAATCCGCCAGCCATTGGTCGAAGCGGGCCAAGGCCGTCATCATTTTGCGCAAAAAATCGGCGTTACGGCCGTTCAGCAGGTAATGATTCCACACGGAACGCGCCAGTGGCGTCACCAGTTGAATCTGCCGGAACACCGGGCCGGCCTCGGTTATTTTGTAGGGGATCAGTCCGTCCTCCCGCTGGCCGTCGGCGAAGGCTTCATAGGTTCGCCCGGATACCGAGGGCAAAAACCGGGACAAGAGTTCGGCATTGATGGTGCCGGTGCTCTCCAGCCAGCAGCCCCGGTACACGCCGCCCTCATGAAGAATCGGCCCGCGATCCCAGGTCGGGACAATACAGTCCAGCAGCTTGCGCAGGGCCTGGTAGTATACGTCCTCCAATCTGCCCGCCGAAGCGGCAAATTTCACTCCGCCCCGCTTCCATTCCTCTACCGCCTCCACATCCGAGGGTTTGCCCGGTTCACCCAGGCGCTCCTCCACATCCACCGCCCGCAACCGCTCCAATACGGACTCCATACTCATGCCTCACGCCTCCTCCAGCTCATTCCCCGTACAAACAAGGGCCGCAGCCAGCCGCCGCAGCCCCGTTGTCCACCACCGCTGAAGACTCTGCGGGGTTACTTGGTATTATTATTGAAGATCTTGACCGCCCCGTTGTAGAAATCCTCTACACCTTTCTTCACATCCTTGCGGCCAAAGGCAATTTCCTGCACAGTCGTATCCACCAGCTTGGAATATTCGGTGAAGCCCGGAGGGTTATAGCTGATCTTGGCAGGCTCTTTTTTGCTGGCCTCGGATACCCGGTTGCAATAGTCATAAATGATTTGTTCTACCGGGGACGCAGTAGTTTTCAGCAGATCCCGCATGGCGGTCGTAACCGGCACACCACGGTCATTGCCAAGAATCTTGGCGGCATCCGGATCATTGATCCAGAAGTTCATCAGCAGCGCCACTTCCTTGGGATATTTGGTTTTGGCATAACCCGACAGACCCTGGCTGGATTCGAATACCACACCGGTTCCTTTATCCCCACGGGGCACTTGAACCAAAGTCAGTGCATCCTTGGTCAGGTTCTGATGGGCCACCAATTGGTTGGAGGCGGTCAATCCCATAGCTACCTTGCCGGTAACGATCAGGGATTTGCTGGTATCTCCCGGAGGATTGGACACTTGCAGCTCAGGAGTTGCAAGTCCTCCCGCCTTGCGCAGATCGCTCCAGTAGCCAAACCACTTTTCCACATCAGCCTTTTCGAAGCCCAAAGCGCCCTTATCCATATCGTACAAAATCTTGCCGTTCTGCTTCAGGTAAATATCCATGCCTTCATTGGTATAATCATAGGTACCGTAATAATCCTTGCCCAGTTTGGTGGCAATTTCCTTGGAGATACGGGCATAATCATCCCAGGTCCAGCCATCCTTGGGGATATCCAGCCCTGCTTTTTTGAAGGTTTCCGTGTTGACGATAATCCCCCGGGCATTGGCCCCGGCAGAAACGTGCAGCAGCTTGTTTTTGAAGGTGCCGTAGGTAATCATGGAAGGGTCCATATCCGTTGTATTCAATTCCTTGCCTACATAAGGGGTCAAATCCAGGAGGACATCCTTATTCACATAATCCACCACATTGCCGCCCAGGAAGAAAACATCCGGTGCCGTTCCCGAAGCAATCTGGGTATTCAGCTTGTCGAAATAGCCGGAGCTGGGGGCAAACTCGCCCACCACCTTGATATTCGGATTCTTCTCCTCGAATTTGCGCAGGGCTTCATTGGTTTTGTCGGCCCGCTTCTGATCGCCCCACCACATAATCCGCAGCTCAACCTTTTCTGCCGGTTTACCGCCGGCTGCAGCCGTACCTGCCGGTGCCTGGGATGCGCCGGAGCTGCTGCTGTTGCCCCCGCATGCCGTCATAACTACGGTCAGTGCCGCCAATCCGCTGATTGCCAAAGCTTTTTTCATGATGGTTTTCCCCCTATTAAAATAGTGTATACCATTCTTGCCGGCTTTACTTGCCCACCCCCTGCGCACTTCTTTATGGGTGACTCATTTGAGCCCTGTAGTGGCGATTCCCTCCAGAAAATACCGCTGGAAGGAAAAGAAAATGGTTAATACGGGTACCAGTGACAGCACGGACATGGCCAGCAGCGCACCCCAATCGGATTCGCCGGACGGATCGAACAAGGAACGGATGCCCAGCTGTACGGTAAACAGATCAATTTTGTTCAAATAGATCATTTGGCTGAAAAAATCATCCCAAGACCACATAAAGGTAAAAATCGAGGTGGTGATCAAAGCTGGAACCAAAAGCGGCAGCACAATCCGGAAATAGATTTGCCCCTGTCCGCATCCGTCAATGGTGGCGCTTTCGTCCAGCTCCTTGGGAATTCCCCGGATGAACTGAACCATCAGCAGAATAAAAAAGGAATCATGCGCCAGCCACTTGGGGACAATAAGCGGCAAATAGGAATTGATCCAGCCGAAGTAGTTGTAAATGATATACTGGGGCACCAGCGTAACATGATAGGGCAGCATGATGGTGATGAGCATCAGGCCGAACCACAGCCCCTTCAGCTTAAAATCCAGTCTGCCGAAGGCATACGCAGCTAACGAGCAGGTGATCACATTGCCCAGCACCGCGATAATGGAGATGAAGGCCGAATTGGCGAAGAATCTTCCGAAGGAGACGCCCTGCAGCCCCCGCCAGCCGTTTCGGTAATGCTCCAGCGTAAATTCCTTGGGCCAAAGACTGGTGTCGGTGAAAATCATACTGTTGGGCTTGAAGGAGCTGGAGAGCAGCCACACGACCGGATACAGCATCAGCAGGCCCAGCGCGATAATCACAAGATGCCGAATAGCTTTGGAATAAACCGTTTGATAGGCCATGTTCAATGCCCCTCCTTGCCGTCGCCGTAGAACACCCAATACTTGGAGGTTATGAACACAATCGCCGTAAACAGACCGATAATGGCCAGCAGAATCCAAGCCAGGGCGGATGCATAACCCATGTCGAAATACGAGAAACCCTTCAGATATAGATACAGCGTGTAGAACAGAGTGGAATCAATGGGTCCGCCCCGCCCGTCGCCGATGACATAACCGGGAGTGAAGACCTGGAAGGAATTGATAATGGTCATCAGCAGATTGAAGAAAATCACCGGAGACAAAAGCGGCAGGGTAATCCTAAAAAATTGCCGTGTTTTCCCCGCTCCATCCACCTCGGCAGCCTCGTACAAATCCGCCGGAATTTGCTTTAATCCCGCCAGGAAAATCACCATGGCCGAGCCAAATTGCCATACCGCCAGGGCTACAATCGCATAAATCACATAACTCGGATGGGCAATCCACGAAGGCCCCTTGATCCCGAAAACACTCAGAAAAAGGTTCACCAGTCCGTCGCCGTCGAACATTTTCCTCCACACAATGGCAATCGCCACGCTGCCTCCCAATAGGGAGGGCACATAATACACCGTACGGTAAACCCCTAGGAGCTTCAGCCCTTTGTTCAAGGCCATGGCCACCGCAAGAGCGAAGGCCAACCGAAGCGGAACCGCCATCAGCACATACTTGAAGGTCAATACAATGGAATTGACGAAGGACTGGTCGTCGGTAAAAATGGTTTTGTAATTGTCCAAGCCGTTCCACACAGGCGCATTCAGCAGGTTGTATTTGGTGAAGGATAAATACAGGGAGCCCAGCATGGGTCCCAGAGTCAGACAGAAAAAACCCAGCAGCCATGGAAGCAAAAACAGATATGCCGTGCGGTTCTGGCGCCAGATCGAGGACTTTGCCGACGCTTTCACATTCGCCACCTCTTTCTCGAAAAAAGCCGTATGCTGTTTACATAACCAGCATACGGCTTTTGCAGAGGAAGCTGAATCTCATTTTTTCGGCTGTTGATCTTCACTTTTTTCATGTTGCCGGGCCTGCCGGTAATCGGAAGGAGATACTCCGTATTGACGCTTGAATTTAGTGCTGAAGTAGCTGGCATTGGCAAAACCCGTCAGCTCGGCAATATCCCACAGGGATAAGGGGGTCTCCTCCAGCAGCCGGACCGCCTGGCCTAGCCGCGCCTCGGTTACGTATTGGACGAAGCTCTTGCCCATCTTGGACTTGAACAGCTCGGAAAAATACGAAGGGTGATAATTGAAGTGTTCGGCCAGCATGGTCAGCGTCAAGTCATACATATAGTTATCCCGGATAAACTGCTCCACCGCCCGCACCAGCTTCCGGTCGGGATCGGCACTCTCCTCCTTGGGCTGGTTCTGTGTGAACCGGGCCAAATCCGCCAGGAACTGCTCCGCCTTGTCGATGGTGCGCAGGCCCAGAGCCAGCTCCGGGCTGACCCATAGAGCATTGCCCGTTTCGTTATGGACGCCGGCCTGCACTGCCACGGCTTCGATGAGCATATAAATCTGGAAGATCGTTTTGACAAAAGTGGACCGGGAAACAGAGAAGGACTGGGACAGCTCCTTCTTCACCGTTTCCCCGAACACCCTCTCCTCCCCCTTCAGCAAACATTGGCGGAGAAGAGCCGCCGTTTCCTCCGACAAGGAGGCGCTTGTGTCCCCGGCGGCGGTTTGTTGGCCTGCCGGCTGCGTGTCCTGGAGATTCCAGTCCAGAAGAGCCGACAGGTATCCTTCCCGCCATTCCTTCAGCCCCTCTGCCGGCTGTCCGGTGCCCGCCACCGGCTCCACCCGCAGATGCTGCTGCAGGCAAAGCTTCAGCCCCTCCACAAACCGGGCACAGTCCTCCCCGGTTCCCGGCACAATAAAGTGCATCAGACCGGGATAACCGGCATCGAAAAATACCAGCGCCTCCTCCTCTTGCCCGCCTCCGTATTCCCGGCATAACAGCTGAAAGGGCAGGCTCAGCTTCTCCGGAGAACGCTCCCGGGAGACCTCGGTCTGCTGGCGCTCCCTCATTCCTGCCGAGACGAACCGGACCGGACGGTTCTCCCAGGTGTCCAGCTCGAAGAGCTTGGCCCTGTCCCTGACAGCTGCCCCCGGCATTCCCTCAGCCTTGACCGCTTGTAGAATGTAATGCTCCCGCATCTCGGCATAATATTGGGAGAGCTTCCACTCCAGCAGCGCCTTCTGGCTGGTGGTTCTGCTGGACTCCTCCAGCTCACCCGCCACTCTGGCCAATGCCCCGTTCAGCTCATCTCTTGCCACCGGCTTCAGGAGATAGTCCTTGGCCTGGCTCTGAATGGCCGCTTTGGCATAGTGAAAATCCTCATACCCGGTTATGACAATCAGCTTCAGCTCAGGATACTGCTCCCGGCATTCCTTCAGGAAGGTAACCCCGTTCATCATGGGCATATTCATATCGGTGATGACAATATCCGCTTCGCCGGCAGCCAGCCACTCCATAGCCTCCGCCCCGTTGCCCGCCTCTCCGGCCAGCTCCAGTCCAAGCTGCTGCCAATCAATCTTCATATTCAAGCCAAGCCGGATATCCGGCTCATCGTCCACGATCAGCACCCGGTACATCAGGCCATTCCCCCCTCTTCCGTTTGTATGGCGCCCTCTCCCGCCGGCAGGCACAGCTCAATTACCGTACCCTGCTCAGGCTGTGACTCAATCCGGTAGGTAAACCCGGAGCCGTAATATAGGCTGCAGCGGGCCAACACATTGCGCAGGCCGATCTGCCCGCTGTTGTTCAGCACATCGTTCAGCCGGGAGCGGGTGGCTTCCTCCTCCAGTTGGGCGGCGAGCCCGTCGGGCAGACCGGGGCCGTTGTCCGCCACCATAAGCCGCAGCCGTCCGCCCTCCACCTTAACGCGGATGCGGACATGAGCTTGAGCCTGGCTGGCGAAGCTGTATTTTACCGCATTTTCCACCAGAGGCTGGAGCAGAAACTTGACGATAAACCGTCCCTCCGGCTTTCCTTCCACCTCCAGCTGAAGATCCAGACGCTCCCGGAAACGGATGGAGAGGATGGAGATATAATGGCGCAGACAGGAAAGCTCCTCCGTCAGCGGAATTAAATCCTCCTTGCTGTTCAGGGAAAACCGCAGCATTTTGCCTAGCGATTCAATCACCTGCACACTGTCCTCTGTCCGCTTCTGCATGGAGAGGCTGCTCAGCAGCTCCAGTGTATTAAAGAGAAAATGAGGGTTCATCTGCATCAGCAGCGCCTTGTACTCCGCTTGCTGGCGCAGGAGCTTCAGCTCAAATTCGGTTTTGATGTGCTGGCGCAGCTGCAGCACCATGTTGCGGAAGCTGGACACCACAAAGCCTACCTCATTGCGCACCGTATTCTCCTCCGGAATGCGGCTTTCCGCCAGGGCAAAATCTCCCGTCTGGACATACCGCATGGCCGACGTCAATCGGGAGAGGGGTTTGGTAATGCCAACCGATAACCAGGTAGCCAGAAGAATGGCGGCAATCAGCAAAAAGGAGGAGAAAATGATAACCGTGGTGCGAAGGGTGTACAGCTGGGCATACAGATCCCGTTCAGGGACCAGCCCCATCAGGAGCCAGCCGCTTTGCTTCAGCTTTTTGTAGACCAGAATATCCGTATCGCCCTGATCGTTCTTCAGATAAACGACACCCTCCGTAGGACCCCCGGTATTCTGGCGGATGGCTTCCACCTGGCGGAGCGCCGTTTTTTTGCTTTCGTACAGCTCCTGGGACAGAATCGGGCTGCCCTCCCCGTCCAGCAGGAAGATGGTGCCGGTTTCACCCAAGTGAATCCGGCTCAGCGGCTCCAGGAAAAAATCCTCGCTGACATTAACCTTCATCACCGTTCTGGCCTTGGAGGGCTCCAGCACCCCAACCGGCAGAAGCAGGCTCAGCACCTGATAAGGCCGGTCGCGCCGAATCTCCACCTGGTCCGTATGGGCGGACACCCAATGCCTGCCGCGGCCCATAAAGTCCTTGTACCAGGCGGTCTGCACAAAGCTGCGGTCCCAAACCACCTCATTGTCCTCGCTGACGATCAGCCCCTCCTCCCTATACAGGGAGACGGAGGAGATGCCGGAGTAGCTGTTGACGGCGTGGGTCAAAAATTTGCTCAGGCTGATATTGGCCAGCATCTTCTCCCCTTCCGAAAGGGTGGGATCGGTGAGGGATGAATTCCAGTTTTTCGTTTCCTCGCTGTTAAAAACCAGGGAGGAAATATCATAGACCTGCAGCGCCGCCATGCTGATGAAGGAGCCGTATTCGTCCATTTTCTCCAATGCCGAGGTTTCGATATAGGAGCGGATAATCGCCCGGGACTGGCTGAACAAAAGCAGGGACATGGTGCCGAAGGACAGCACCAGCAGCAGCACAAAAAAAGCGATCAGTCTGTTTTTAAGGGAATAGAACAATGCTGTCCCCCCCCTCTCCGGGCTGTGAAATCGCTTACCACTTCAGGTGCAAGCCCATATTTAGCCATAGGATGCCCGCCTCTAGCAGGAATCTTCCGCCTGTTCTCCTATTATAAAAGATTGGCCGCGGTATTCAAGGCTTATTGGAGGGGGCGAGGAGTGCAGGAGAAGCGCTAACGTATCTGTAAGGCGTTATTTGACTATAAGTGGGCATAGTTAAAATCTAGCTAAGATGAACGTAAACAAAGGGCAGCCCTCCAAATTGCTACTGTCGTAGGTTAAAATGGAAAGTGACCACCACCCATTTCAGAGCTACATAGCAAAGGAGAGCTGTTACTATACATTCTACCACAAAATTTATCGGTTTGGATGTCTCGAAAGAAACCATCGCCGTTGCCATTGCTGAAGTCGGCCAAGAAGCTCCCCGGTATTATGGAAGTATTGCGCATACGCCTGCTGCGTTACGAAAACTCATCCGTGCTATGGGCTCCGTCGAAACCCTTTCTTTTTGTTATGAGGCGGGTCCAACGGGCTACGAAACTTATCGCCTTCTTCGGTCCATGGGGGCCCAGTGCGTGGTCATTGCTCCGTCGCTTATGCCCAAACGCCC
>JAEWIS010000048.1 GCA_023386955.1 Bacillota bacterium | reverse complement strand
AGCCTGATATAAGGCTGGATGAAATTGAACTGGTGGGAGAAGACGAGAAGCGACAACTACTAGTGCAGTTTAATGACACAAAGGCGGAGTATCCGAAGGACAAAACGATCCATGCGTTGTTCGAGGAACAGGTGGAGCGAACGCCAGAAGCAGTGGCAGTGGTATTTGAATCTGATCGGTTGACTTATGGGGAGTTGAACAAACGTGCAAATCAGGTTGCAATACGGCTCCAAGATTTAGGCGTACAGCCAGATCAACTTGTGGGAATCATGGTAGAGCGTTCGATAGAGATGGTCGTGGGGATTCTTGCCATTCTAAAAGCTGGCGGGGCATACGTGCCATTGGGGCCGGATTATCCAGAAGAGCGGCTTCAAATGATGGCGGAAGATTGCAGAATGCAGATCATTTGTTCTCAGAATCGATATATGCCAATAGCAGGGAGAATTGGAGTCAACAATGTGATCGACCTGAGCGATGTAACCTGGAAAAAAGGCTATATTAATCCAACAATTTCGGGTTGCACAACGAACCATTTAGCATATGTCATGTTTACTTCGGGATCTACGGGACAGCCAAAAGGTGTGATGATTAAGCATGGATCAGTCGTCAACCGGATCCATTGGATGCAGCAGATGTACTCATTACAAGCTGAAGATGTGATTTTGCAGAAAACGCCCTATAGTTTCGATGTTTCGGTATGGGAATTTTTTTGGTGGATGTTAGCGGGTGCTAGTGTAGTGTTACTTACACCGGGCAAAGAGAAGGATCCAATCGGGCTAATGGTAGACATACAGAAGCGTAGAGTTACAGATATACACTTTGTGCCATCCATGTTCAGTGTGTTTTTAGAGTGTGTTTCTCACGAGTCCCTAAATGATCGAAAGCAGCTACTATCGTCACTAAAACGAGTGTTTACTAGCGGCGAAGAATTACTCGTGGGGACTGTCGAGCGGTTTCATGTCTTAATGGCTGAATGTGGATTGTCTAGCGTTCGATTGATCAATTTATATGGCCCGACAGAGACAACCGTGGAGGTGACCGTTTACGAATGTATGCCGGAGTCGAAGGTCATTTCAATTGGGAAGCCAATTTCGAATACAAGGATTTACATTGTAGACAATAAAGATCACTTACAGCCGATTGGAATACCTGGGGAGCTATGCATCGCAGGAGATGGGTTGGCACGAGGCTACTTGAACCGACCGGAGCTAACGGCAGAGAAGTTCGTGGCCAATTCGTTTGTGTCTGGGGAGCGGATGTACCGAACGGGAGACTTGGCCAGATGGCTGCCGGATGGGAACCTAGAGTACCTGGGGCGGATCGATGAGCAGGTAAAGATCCGGGGGTACCGGATCGAGACGGGCGAAATTGTACATCGTCTAATGCAGCATGAGGACATAAAGGAAGCGGTAGTAATCGCCCGGAAGGACGAGCGGAAAGAAGCATACCTGTGTGCGTATGTGGTAAGTGATGAGGCGTGCGATGCATCCGAGCTGCGTACGTATTTGAAGCAGAGCCTGCCGGAGTACATGGTGCCGTCGTATGTGGTGGGAGTGGATCGGATTCCGTTAACAGCCAATGGCAAGGTGGACCGAAAGGCATTGCCGGAGCCACAAGGGCTAGTGCAGGCCGGAAGTGAATATGTCGCACCGCGGAACGAGATGGAAGCAAGGCTGGCGACGATTTGGCAGGAGGTGCTGGGGCTTTCGCAGCCGGTGGGCATACGAGACGATTTTTTCGAGTTGGGCGGGCATTCGCTAAAAGTAATAGAACTTGTAGTATTCATGAGAGAGGAAGGTTTTTCTATTGAGATGCAAAGTATCTATCAGGGCATGACTATTGAAGAACTTTCAAAAATGACAATGAATGCAAGAGGCTAAGCAAAAACAAAAGAATGATGTAGTAATCAAATGAGCAGCAACTAAAATAAAGACGTAATGGTTAAAAAGCATAAGGTAATGTAAAGGGTCCAGCGGTAAGATGTTAATCGAGACTGTCAAAGCAAAAAGTGTAACCTTTAAAACCAGAATTTAGAAAACGGTAGAGCTGAACTTGATCTGGAGCCACAGACGGGCCTGATGAACGAGCGATCGGTGAAGCGGGAAAAGCACTTTTTTCGCTCCGGTGACCCGCCTATCAGACCCGCCCTCTCCGCCTCAAGCCGCATTAGCGTACCTTTATGCGCTCGGGATAAAACACGGTGAGCTGCAACAGAATTTACCCCCAGTTCTGGACCAGGCCTGTTCATTTGCGAATCATATCCATAGTCGCCATCGGTCATGTTGGTGGTCTAAATCAGCTTACGCAATTCGGGCGGATACACAAAAACGTATCAATTTTGCCGCCATGACTTGATCATTAGAAGGCATTTCTGCCCCAGATCTCTTCAAATCGGTCCAATTCCAGTTGGGCTGCTTCTTCCGTCGGAGTCTTGTAAAGCGGTTTTAAGTCCGCCGTGACCCGCTTCATAGCAGGTAGAATTGCGAATCTGGTAAATGACTCATTTTTGAGTGTCTGCCTTGGAAAAGTAGATGGAAATGGCTTAGTTGAACCCCGTCAGGTTATTCACACATATGATGAGAATGTCCTGAATGCGCGATTCTTCAGCTCATTGAGCATGCTGAACCAGAACTTAGCCAATTCGTTTTTGCCGATTCACATGCCCAGTACGTCCTTGTTTCCATCTAGTTCAATCCCGATGACCATGTAAGCCTTGTTCACAATGCTCCATCCTGCCTCACCTTGAAATGAATATCGTCCAGAAACACGACTGCGTATACGGGCTGAAGGGGATAATCTTGTTGCAGTTAGTCTGAGTAGTATACACAGATTATACTAGAATCAACAACTTGAGCTAGGAACCTGTGTTTATGAAAAAGGTAGAATACGATGAGACAACGCATAAAGGAGAGTGGTAAGACGATAGCGGAGATCAGTCGGGAGTTAAAGATCAACTCCATTAGTTGTATGGTTGGATCAAGAAATATAGCGGGGAACCGAAAATTGCTGCTGTATCGTTTAAATCTGAGGATTATCGCTCAAAGAGCAACAAAAGCAGATTCGTGATCTCCAAGGTGAGAACGAAACCCCAAAAAAAGCGATACATTCTTCGCGAAAGACCGTAGGTAAAATATACATTCATCTATGAAGACCCTCCGAGTACCGACTGGAGAAGATGTGCCGCGTGATGAAAGTTTCTCGTAGCGGTTAATACAAGTGGTTAGGGTTACCGCAAGCAAACCCAACGAGAAGTGGGTGACAGACGGCAACTATAGTACACCCTGCTAACAAGTTCCTGTAAATGGAGCAAGTTACTTGAGCATGTTTGGAATGCACCTTGAGATTTTTCTACAGACATGCCCTTCTTCTGCTGTGAGAGGAAGTGATCCGAAGCGGCGGTGACTTTCCGACACTGGTGAGGTGATGTAGTCCGCGGGAAACGGGACTTGAGAAAAAGCGATTACGTCAAGATGAGTTCCAGGCTAAGCATGGGAAGGTTGAGGAACACGAACCTATTAAATCGCATCTGAGGGTTGAATTGTCACCCCTGCCTTCATCGCTAAACAGGCATGTCGCGGACTGAAATACGACTAGCAGTATTGATGGTATTCACGAATGCCAGTCAAACATGTAAGTTGATTTACAGGGAGTCACGAAGAGCGCACAGCTGTAACGTGATGTCCGTGGCGACTTGCAGAAAGTAAGGATAAAGACAGCGATAGCCAGCCTAACATATATGTGGAGTCCAGCATGTCAACTGGGGAAATTCTTCATGGATGTCAAGGGGGGTTCCCCGATGTCATGCAGAATGACGAAGCCTCCGTAGTAGTCTGAGATTGGAAAAGCCGGTTATATGCAAAGGGAGACAGTTTAAGTGGTTCGACTTTAGCTCATTCCTTGTCTCCGAGACGGCATCGTGCAATGTGCGATGGTAATGGTTATGGAACCGGTCTGGGAGAGATACCTTAACCCTCAATCCTACGGATTCAGACGTAGTGTACATTATGCCATACGAACGATTAAGATGCAGTTGCGATGGAAATGAACGAACAGATGCAACGAGGACGTTAGGGCATGGAAGGCGATCTAGCCAGTTACTTTTATATCGTTCATCATCGATTGCTGCTGAAGGCAATTCGTAAGCGTATCACGGATCAACGCTTCCTTGTCATGCTGATCAAGGCAGGATGTGTAGACCGAGGATTATTCCGTACCTCTTAGTAAAGGAGTTCCGCACGGCGGTGTCATTTCACCGCTCCTATCCAATATTATGTTACACGAGTTCGATCAGTGGATGGAAGGCGAAATTTCTGAGTAAGAAGGTATGGAAGGATCGCTGAACTTGGAATTTCGGCATTCAGAAAGAACACCTATCGCAATACGAGAAAGTCGACAATACAAACCAGCGATCTCATCCTGCCGTTATGCTAACAACTATGCGCCACGAATGCGCGGCGCGTAAAAGTCAAGCAATGCTGAACAAGAGATGAGGGCGGGCCCCTCGGAGCTGCTGTGCACGCGGAGGCTTCAAACCACCTTAAGCTGCTGCGGTCAAAAGCCGTGGTGGTGAGCGTTAAGGAAAAGGCAGAGTAAGACTCTGTCCGGTGATTGCTACGTTAAGTCAATGGATGATAAAGTGTCGAAAGCGTAGGGATGTCATCAAAATCGGGAGGGAGTCAATGACCCGGTATAGATCTGGATGAAGCCTGTTTACTGTCCAGATGGTGACCGGAATGAAGGCGGCGTGAACGCAGCTCAGGTTCATGTTCAGAACGTGGGAACCTACGACTCCGATGCCAATGGAAAAGCCCAAACGGAAATCCTGCAAGGGGGAAAGTACAGATGCGGAGTATAGGGGCGAAATAGCCCGTAGTACCAATGAACCCACTGAAAAGGTGCGGAGCGAAGGGGCTGTGTTATCCCGTTTTTGAAAATGAGTCAACCGCGAAAATGGGAGGAACAAATGGTCAAAACAAATTCGTATTTAATCTCAAGGTATACCATCTGGGAAGCGTACAAGCTGGTTAAAGCGAATCAAGGAGCGGCCGGAGTCGATGAACAGTCGATTCAGAAGTTTGAAGAAAACCTGAAAGACAACCTCTACAAAATCTGGAGCTGGATGTCCTCGGGAAGCTATTTCCCTCCGTCAGCAAAAGTGGTAAAAATGCGAAGAAAAACGGTGATGTAAGGATATTGGGAATCCAAACCGTTTCGAACCGAATCGTACAAATGACAGGCAAACTGTACTTTGAACTGTTGGTGGAGCCCATCTTCCATCTCGATTTATATGGGTACAAGCCGGGGAAATCAGCAATCGATGCGGTTTAAGAACCCGTTGTTGGGGGCATGACTGGGAGTTGGAATTTGACATCAAAGGTCCGTTTGACAACATTTACCATGAACTGCTGATGAAAGCGGTGAGGAAGCATACGGACTGTGCCCGGATGATTCTCTACATCAAAAGATGGTTAACAGTACCCTTCCAAATGAAGGACGGAAGCAAGAAAAAGAGAACCTTGGGCACGCCTCAGGGGGGCGTCAGTCCGGTGCTTACCATTCTGTTCACGCACTACACGTTCGACATTTGGATGACGAAAGAGCATCACCAAAATCTCAGGGCATTGTCGAAGGAAAGAAGAGGCGGAACAATTACTGGAGCGACTGAAAGAGCGGTTCAAGGACTGCAAACTCGAGCTGCACCAGGATAAAACCCGGATTGTCTAATTGCAAAGATGATGACCATTCCCATATCAAATTTGACTAAGGAGCTTGTTCTACAGACTTTAAAACAGGCTTATGGGAAACAGCATCCCAATCAGGGGCTGATCCATTACTCGGACCGCGGCAATCAGTATGCCTCCCTGGATTACCAAGAGCAGCTTCAAATCTACAAGATGATTGGGAGCATGAGGCGCAAGGTTAACTGCTATGATAACTCTTGTATCGAGTCCTTTCATAGTGTCTTGAAAAAGGAACGATTTTCATAAATCAGTTAGGAAACGAGAGAAGAAGCGAAGAAAGCGGTCTTTGAATATATCGAGATCTTCTATTATAACAAGCGTATTCATTCTTCGATTGAGTACTCTTCGCTGTCCGAATTCGAACGTATGTATCTAAGTCAGGCGGCGTAAGGAGAAAATCTGCGTCTACTATCTTGACAAAGGTTCATTTGTTTTTACTTCCTACCCAACCCAGTTTATCTGAAACCATTATTAAAAAATCACTCGATGTAAAATACTGGGTGACCTTTTGCGTTCCCAGAAAAGCACAAACTGCCAACATATGCTCCGCATCCAGTTGACTGTGCCATATTTGACTATTGAGCCACTTCTGTTGGTAGTGCACACGACCTTGGGTAACATCAACCGTAAACTGGTCTAACGACAAAGATAACCCTCGACCGTCTGCTTTTATAAAACTTTCTTTCATCGTCCATAACGCAAAAAAATATTCCTGCTGCCTTATCTCCGGTTCTCGAAGTAGCGCTTCATACTCGTCTTTTGAAAAAAAACGTCTAGCAACTTCGAGTGATACTGGCTTCATTAACTCAACATCGATGCCAACTGGGGTATAATCGACTGCGCATACAACCCACCGTCCGGAATGGGATATATTGAAGTGAATCTCACTCTCATTATCCTTCCATTCCAACATCGGCTTACCAAAACGATTCCGGATAAACTTCAACTCATTATTTTTACGTCCTGTATTTTCACACAATGCATACCTGGCCAATAACTCCCCAAACAATGAACGCTGAGCATCTTTCACAAATTGAAATCGCGCGACACGCTCTCGTCTTTCTTCAGAAACGTATGATAACCATTTTTCCCATTCCATTGATGCCAATTCTCGATCCATCCTAAGATAATAAAGATGAAGCATGTTACACTTCCTTAACTTGGTCTAGGGCGTGTAAGCAAAGCTATGTTAACTACACCATGATAGAGGTGAGCTTCATAAGGGTCCAGAAAGTACCGCCCAATTGCTTACTAATGTGTTCCCCTTTTTCCGCCGATTTATGCTGATAGACTTATGAATGGTTACGTTTAAACATTACTACTCAGACCTCTCCGATTCTTCGGAAAGATTTTTTTACAGAAGCCTGCATTTCCATTCGGGAGATCCCCAAAAAGTACCCTGAATAGGCCTAGAAGCATCTCTTCAATTTTTTGGGATTTTTTATGAAAATGTCCAACTGACCGAAAATCGGAAAGGATTTTCCTTTCCTCTACTCATGTCAAACTACATAAGACAGAACAAGTGAAGGAGATGAGAGCATGGATTTTAACCTGCAGCAAGTCAATTAAATCTGTAAAGGCGACGACGCAGATGTCGTAAGCTTTTTCCATTTCCCCTCGACCAAATCGGGCCTAAACCGAGCAGAACCGTCACCTTCAGGAAGTGTCGTGGACGCACAAGCTAACCAGACCCAAACCCTTGAAAATGGTTCCCTGTCAAACCCTTAACCTGACGAATTACCTTCATTCGCTTTCCCATTGCCCCGTTGCGCCACGTCTTTAATAGATGCCGAGGCCCACCGGTACGAGAAACGTCAGGTCATCGACTTGCTCCTCCTAAGGTGATCACCACCGAGCATCGGTTCTATTCACATGCTGTCAGGCGTGCGGTGAGGTTGTGCAAGCTTCGTTTCCGGAAGGAGCGAACGCCCATGTCCAATATGGAAACGGCTTTGCGGCATGGACAGCTACCTTAACGCCTATCACCTTCTGCTGCTAGACCGGATTGCCCAATTGTACAAGGATCTGTGCGGGCACCCTCCCAATAAATCACCTTGTCGCCCAATTGAACGCGATGTTTCAGGCACGCACCCCGATGGAAAAAGCAACTGAAGAACACGTCTTTCAACGCCGGTCCTGCATGCGGATGAAACCGGATTGCAAGTAGAAAACGAGTCATATTGAGTGCATATGGCATCCGATGCCCAATGTACCTTGCTGCATGTGCAACCCAGCCGAGGGAACAAGGGGATGGACGCCATCGGAATTCTCCCATCCTACACTGGGATCGTCGTTCATGATTGTTATGTGCTCTACTTTAAAGGCCTTTTCCGATTTTCAGCACGCACTGTGCAATGCCCCACTTGCTGAGGGAATGCCAAGGGATTGCGGAGCACATTATTCCCATGCTACTTCGCAATCCAATTTTATTCCCGGTCTATTCTATAGCTAAACTTAATGACATTGCCCCACCGGAATGCCGTTTTATACATGCACCATACCTCAGCCGTTCATACCCACGCTGACCTGCCGGTCCGCGAAGAAGCCGGATACGGCAAAGGAGGCGGCGCCGGCCACACTGGAGCGCAGGCCCAAGCCGGCGAACTCCAGGCGCAGCCGCTCCCGGTGATAGGGCAGAGCCCGCTCCTGGATCACTTCCCGGACGGACGGGGCCAGCCACCGCTCCGCCAGGGTAAACCGGTTGCCGATAATGATCAGCTCGGGATTAAAGGTGTTGATGATATTCACCACACCGACGCCCAGGTAGCGCCCCGTCCGCCGGAACAGCTCCTGAGCCGCTTCATTGCCCGAATCGGCCAGAGAGGCCAGCGCCTCCAGCTCTGCCTGCCGCGGCACCTCTGTGGCGCTGTCATCCGCTTCGGCGGCCGTTTCCGCCCCACTGCCGTCATCGGCCGCATCGGGGCTAAGCAGCGCCTCCGCCTCGGCCAGGATGGCCTGCTCCGAAGCGTACAGCTCCCAGCAGCCTACGTTGCCGCAGCGGCAGGGGCGGCCGTCCGCATGCACGGTGAAATGGCCCATTTCGCCGGAATAGCCCGATGCTCCACGGTACAGCTCATCCTTCAGGATGATGCCAGAGCCGATGCCGATGCCCACGCTGATATAGATCAGGTTGGAGACATCCCGGCCGATGCCGAATTCCTTCTCACCCACAGCTCCGGCATTGGCTTCATTGTCGATGATCACGGGCACCTTAAATTCCGCCTCCAAAAGCGACTGGAGCGGCACATTCCGCCAGCCCAAATTGGGAGCAAACAGGACGGTGCCCTTATCATCCGTAATGCCCGGCACACCGACACCGATACCGACCACGCCGTAGGGGCTGGCCGGTGCTTTGTTCATCAGGCGCCGCAGGCAATCCTTCAGCCGCCCCAGGACCTGCTCGGGAGTATCCATCCCCCGTAAGGAGGAGCGGGTTTCATGGACAATGGTGCCCTTAAGATCCGTCAGGACCGCATGGATATCCCGCACACCCAGATCAACGCCGATGGCATACCCTGCATCCTGGCGGAACACCAGCAGGACCGGCTTGCGCCCGCCGCTGGATTCGCCTGTACCGATTTCGTACAGCAGGTTCTCCTCCATCAGCTCGGCCACCAGAGTGGAAACCGTAGCTTTGGTCAGACCCGTGGTTTTAGCCACTTCGGCCCGGGACAAGGGGGACGCCTTGCGCAGGAGCTCCAGGACGATGGATTTATTAATTTTTTTCATCAGGTTCAAATCGCCGGTTATCTTCAAAAGTTGCTCACCTCAGGCCGCATTCGGTCCGGACCGCTTGCCGGAATATTTACTCATTATAAAGGGTAGGATTCCATGTGAATACTATTATTTTAGCGGATAAAACGAATTTCTGTCAAAGTTAGTTTAATCAATAGACAAACTAAGTATCCGGTGATATGATAAGGGTGAAGAAAAACGAGATTGATATTTACAGGAGGAATCATAAATGGCCGCTTATTTTGGAAACGTTTCGGCAATTGCTTATGAAGGTAAAAACTCCAACAACCCGCTGTCCTACAAATTCTACAATCCGGAGGCTATTGTCGCCGGCAAAACCATGAAGGAATGGCTCCGCTTCTCCGTAGCTTATTGGCATTCCTTCACTTATAACGGCTCTGACCCGTTCGGCGCAGGCACCATGCAGCGTGATTGGGACCGCTTCAGCGGCCTGGATCTGGCCAAGGCCCGTGTAGAAGCCGCTTTCGAGCTGATGGAAATCCTGGATGCTCCCTATTTTGCATTCCATGACCGCGACATCGCTCCGGAAGGCTCCACCCTGCAGGAAACCAACAAGAACCTCGATATTATCGTTGCCCAAATCAAGGAAAACATGAAATCCTCCGGCCGCAAGCTGCTGTGGAATACCGCCAACATGTTCTCCAACCCGCGCTTTGTGCACGGCGCCGCTACCACCAGCAACGCTGAGGTGTATGCTTACGCTGCCGCACAGGTGAAGAAGCAGCTGGAAGTGGGCAAGGAGCTGGGTGCTGAAAACTATGTGTTCTGGGGCGGCCGCGAAGGTTATGAAACTCTCCTGAACACCGACATGAAGCTGGAGCTGGACAACCTGGCGCGCTTCTTCCACATGGCCAAGGATTATGCCAAGGAAATCGGCTTTGGAGCCCAATTCCTGATCGAACCGAAGCCGAAGGAGCCTACCAAGCACCAATATGATTTTGATGCCGCTACAACCCTCTCCTTCCTGAGAGGCTATGATCTGGATAAAACCTTCAAGCTGAACCTGGAAGCCAACCACGCTACCTTGGCCGGCCACACCTTCGAACATGAGCTGACTGTTGCCCGGATCAACGGCGCACTGGGCTCCATCGACGCCAACCAAGGCGACGAGCTGCTGGGCTGGGATACCGACGAGTTCCCGACCAACATGTACAGCTCCACATTGGCTATGTATGAAATCCTGAAAAACGGCGGCCTGGGCAGCGGCGGCGTAAACTTCGACTCCAAGACCCGCCGCGCTTCCTTCGAGCCGATCGACGTGGTTTACTCCCACATCGCCGGTATGGACAGCTTCGCCAGAGGTCTGGAAGTAGCCGCCAAGCTGCTTGAGGACAAGGTTCTGGAAAATGTGGTTGACGACCGTTATGCTTCCTTCAAAACCGGCATCGGTGCGGATATCGTAGCCGGCAAGGTGGACTTCAAGTCCCTGGAAGCTTACGCGCTGCAAAACAACCCCATTGTGAATGCTTCCGGCCGTCAAGAGCTGATCAAATCCGTACTGAACCAATACCTGTTGAACGCTTAAGACCTTGTAACCTAAGGCAAAAGCAACAGCAGCATATAAGCCGAAAGCCCTCCAAAAGGGCTTTCGGTTTTTTGCTATACCCGTTTAAGGGCTGCGCTCTGACCATACACTTCTTGAATTTCCTTTGACAGGAGTTTTTTTCATTTTTAACTGGGAAACTGGTAAGGTTTAACGTAGAATTAGCTTATAGGGAATGGCGTCTCTTGCTGCCACTGGCAAGGTAAGCCATGGGAGTTGGAAGGGGACATCTTAAGGATGATACGGAGAGGCAAAACGGTTGCAGTTTTGATTTCGGTGGCGTTCGTCAGCCTGATGCATATGACAGTTTGGTTTCGTGACGGGAGATTCCCCGCGTTCCAGCCTGCCGGGCTGGTATGGCTTCTGGGATTTGTGGGTACAGCCTATGCTGCCGGCTATTATTATGACAAGGCGGAGGGGCGCAGCCGGGCTGACCTTCAGCGGCAAACCGGTGCGGCATCTTTTGCGGAAGCGCAGGACAAGCAGGAGGAATTTAAGCTGTTGGGCATCCAGCCGGATCCTGTGTTTCTGTTTGATGGGAATGAGCCTGTCTACCTGAATGCCGCCGCCGAAAAATGGCTGGCCTCCACCAGATTGGCAAGCTACCGCCAACTGCTCCAATTCATTCATCCCGAGGACAGGAAAAGGCTGGAGGGCATTGCCGCCCCGGAGCCGGACCAGTTCCGACGGATGGAGCTGCGCAGCTTAAGCCCCGAGGGACTGGAGCAGGAGAGCGAATGGATATTCACTTGTTTCCTCGCTTCCGGCAGGCTCTTGCAGCAGGTGACCATTCGCGGGTTGTTCGGGCAACGGCGGATCCGTCAGGAGCTGGAACGATCGGAGCGTTCGTTTAACGAAATTCTGCGCCATCAGCAGGGCATTATTTTCAAATACATAGGCAATGCCGAAGGAGATTTCAAGTGTACGCTCTGGACGGGGGAGCTTGCTCTGAAGCTGGGACTTCCCGATGAACGGATCATCGGCCGTACGCTCCAGGAGGTGTTCCCGCCGGAAACCGCCAAGTCGATCCGCTACTATTTCCACATCGCATGGGAGGAGGAGCGGCAGGTGGTTTTTGAGACCAGCATCGCATCCATTCCATGCCTGATTACGCTGCAGCCCTTCGGAGGTGAGGCGGAGGGACGGGAAATTCTGGGCTATTGTATGGATATCAGCGAACGGAAGGAAACGGAGGCAGAGCTGACCTGGACCAAGGAGATGCTGGAGTCCTTCTTCAACAATACCTCCGATGCCATTTGTGTGACAGATTTGAACGGGGACACCCTGCATGTGAATGAGGCGTTTATGGGGCTGTTCGGATGGTCCTACGAGGAATGTATCGGCAAAAGCGTCTATCTTACTGTGCCCGCTGACTTGCAGGAGGAGGTGCAGAACTTTCATGAGGTGGTGGAATTCGGCGGCCATATCAGCGGTTATGAAACCCGGAGGATCAAGCGCAATGGCGAGGAGTTTGATGTGAGCGTTACCATTTCGCCTATCCGCAACAATGCCGGGAATGCCATCGCCATCGCTTCCATCTCACGGGACATTACCGACAACAAACGGGTAGAGGCGGCACTCCGCCGCAGTGAAATGAAATACAGGCTCATCGCGGAAAATATGACGGATATCATCGGCGTGCTGACTCCGCAGGGCGATATCGAATATTGGTCACCCTCCAGCCGGTTTCTGCTGGGAACGGAGCCGGAGGAATTGATGGGGCAATGCGTCTGCCTTATGATTCACCAGGATGACAGAAGCAAATTAAAGAAGCTGCTTCAGGACTCCATTTTGTCCCAAGCTGTGGAGGTGGTGGAGCTGAGGTTCCGGCATTCGGCGGGCCAATGGGTTGTATTGGAGGTGTCCTGCCGCTGTATCCCCGATTTGGAGCTGGGGGAAGAGACGAATTTGCTTATCGTAGGACGGGATATCACCGAGCGCAAGCAGGCAGAGGAAATGCTGCTGAAATCGGAGAAGCTATCGGTGGTTGGGCAGCTTGCCGCCGGAGTTGCCCACGAAATCCGCAACCCGCTAACTTCGCTGAAGGGCTTTTTGCAGCTGCTCCAGCAAAGAACCAACGAGAACGAGTTTTTCTTCGAGCTGATGCTGTCGGAACTGGACCGGATCAATAATATTGTCAGTGAGTTTCTGGTGTTATCCAAGCCGCAGATTACCAAGATGGAGCCCCGCAACCTGGTGCAGGTTGTCCGGGTGGTCATCGCGTTTTTAACCAGCCAGGCTCTTCTGAACAATGTTCAAATCGTCACCCATGTGTTGACGGAGGATGAGGTGATCGTGGATTGTGATGAGAACCAGCTGAAGCAGGTTTTTATTAATTTGCTGAAAAATGCGGTGGAATCCATGACCATGGGCGGAACAATCAATGTGAGCCTCTCCCACCCCGTTCCGGGCAGGGTGAACGTCCGCTTCGAGGACCAGGGGCAGGGCATTCCTCCGGAGAGGCTGCAGAAGCTGGGAGAGCCCTTTTATACCACCAAGGAAAAAGGAACCGGCCTGGGGCTTATGGTCAGCTTCCGGATTATCCAGGAGCACGGCGGCACGGTGAAGGTTCAGAGTGAGGTGGGCATCGGGACGATTTTCGACGTTAATTTGCCGGTCCGGGTGAATTAGGAGGGTGAACTAGAAGTTGGTGCCCCCCAAATCGGGGGGCAGTCGTTTTTCCTGTCCAAATATGGTATTCTGTTGGCATGTGCAAGGATGTTTTCCATAAATCAAGGACAGGACCAGGTGAAATGATGGCAACAGGAGCAATCGTCAGTGATATTGAGATCGCACGGCAGGCCCGCATGGAGCGGATCGGCGTCATTGCGGCGGAATTGGGGCTTCACGAAGAAGAGTGGGAGGGGTATGGACGTTACAAGGCCAAGATTGACCTGAACGTTCTGCGCCGGTTGGAGAACAAGCCGGAGGGTAAGCTGATTCTGGTGACCTCTATTAACCCCACTGCAGCAGGCGAAGGCAAAACAACGGTCAGTGTGGGCTTGGCCCAGGCGCTGAACCGGATCGGGCGCAAAACCGTGCTTGCGGTGCGGGAGCCGTCCTTGGGCCCCTGCTTCGGGCTGAAGGGAGGAGCGGCAGGCGGGGGTTATTCCCAGGTGGTGCCGATGGAGGACATCAATCTGCATTTTACCGGGGATATGCATGCCGTTACCTCGGCCCATAATCTGCTGGCGGCTCTGATCGACAACCATCTGCAGCAGGGTAATTCCCTCGGGCTGGACCCCCGCCGGATCGTGTGGAAGCGTGTGGTGGACATGAATGACCGCGCGCTGCGCCATATTATGATCGGCATGGGCGGCAAAACGGAGGGTGTGCCCCGGGAGGACGGCTTCGAAATAACCGTCGCTTCCGAAATTATGGCGATTCTCTGTCTGACTGAAGGGCTGGGCGAGCTGAAGGAGGCCCTTTCCCGGATGCTCATCGGCTACACCTATACAGGACAAGCGGTATATGTGCGTGATCTGCAGGCTCAAGGGGCCATGGCGGTGCTGCTGAAGGAAGCGGTGAAGCCCAATCTGGTGCAGACACTGGAGAATACCCCGGCGCTGGTCCACGGCGGTCCCTTCGCCAATATCGCCCACGGCTGCAATAGCCTTACCGCAACCCGCATGGCGCTGAAGCTGGGTGAGTATGCCGTGACGGAAGCGGGCTTCGGCGCGGATCTGGGTGCAGAGAAGTTCCTGCATATCAAATGCGGCAAAGGGAGCTTGAGTCCCGCAGCGGTAGTAATCGTTGCTACGGTCCGGGCGCTGAAGCTGCACGGCGGCGCAGCCAAGGATGTGCTTGCCCGCGAGGATTTGGCTGCATTGGCCCGTGGGTTTGCCAACCTGCAGAAGCATGCGGAGTCCATTGCAGCTGTCCGCCTGCCTTTTGTGGTGGCGGTGAATGAGTTCCCCACAGATACCGAAGGTGAAGTGGAGCTGTTGAAGAAGCTGTGCCGGGAGCATGGCTTTGCGGTGGAGCTGTGCCGGGTATGGGAGCAGGGCGGAGCCGGCGGCGAGGGTCTGGCCCGGGCCGTTGTGGCAGCTGCCGAAGGGGCGGGGGAAGGGTTTGTTCCCGCATACCGGGCAGATGATGAGATTCCGGTCAAGGCGGAGGCCATTGCCCGGACCTTCTACGGTGCGGAGGGTGTAAACTTCTCGGATAAAGCCCGCAAGCAGATTGAGGAGTTCAAGAAGAACGGCTGGGACAAGCTGCCCCTCTGTATGGCCAAAACCCAATATTCCCTCTCCGATCAGGCAGCTCTTGTGGGCAGGCCGGAGGGTTTTACCATTACTATCCGCGAGCTGAAGCCCTCCCTGGGTGCAGGCTTTATTGTAGCTATGACGGGAGATATTCTGCGGATGCCGGGTTTGCCTAAGGTGCCGGCGGCTCTGCGGATGGACATCGACCAGGACGGCACCGTTCACGGGTTGTTCTAAGTGGACACGCATGACAGGGGCATCCTTGGCATGATACACGCAGTTGGAGGCAAAAAAGGCAGATTTCAGGACGTGCTGTAATACGGGCTGTTCTATGATTGGGCCGAGGACAATGCGGGAGAAAGATAGATGGAGGTTTTGGACAGATGGCCCAACAGTGGTCCGGGGGACCGGTAGTTTCTCCAGGTGCGGGAAGCGGCTGGCGCAAAACGGCGGGCGGAAGCAAGCTGCCGGAGCTATTCCGGCGCCTCCGTATGTCGGGTGTGGGCCGGGAGCAGCTGGTGTTCCTGTGTATCGGCACCGACCGTTCCAGCGGCGATGCCTTCGGTCCGCTGACAGGGACGCTGCTGCAGGAGGCAGGCTACGCGCGCGTAGTTGGGACGCTGGACCGCCCCTGCGACGGGGATACCTGGGGGGAGCGCATTTTGGAGCTGGAGGCTATGCTGGCCGCTCCGGGGTGCAGGCTGGTGGCGGTGGACGCCTGCTTGGGAACCGCCGCCAGCACGGGCCTGTTCCTGATGCGGGAGGGGCCCCTGGTTCCCGGGGCTTCGCTCCGCCGTGGACTGCCGCCGGTGGGGGATTACTCCATCGGCGGCATTGTCTGTGAGAACAGGGCGCATCCCTACACTGCCCTGCAAACAGCACCCTTGGGAAGGGTGCTGCCGATGGCCCGCCAGGTGGTCCAGGCGGCGCTGGAGATTTTCCCGGCGGAGGCGTGATAACGCCTGGTGGTAAGTGTGTATGCCGCATAATGTGAAGAAGCCCGGCCTAATTGGCCGGGCTTCTTGGCGTTATATTGCGCATAACGCTCTTCGAAATCTTTCATTGCAATTGTTCATCGCAATTCTTCATCGCAATTCTTCATCTACTACGTCATTATGCCGCTCCTGCGCTAACGGAACTCAGAAGCGCTTACGTGCATCTTCGGGCTAACTGGAACTGTAATGGAACTCAGAAGCTCTTACGAGGTTCTTTGGGACTAATCCGGATTGTAACGGAACTCAGAAGCGCTTAGCGCCCTTCGGAGCTCCTGTTTTACCGCAATTCAGCCGCTAAGCGCTTCGTAGTTCCGTTAAAAAGATAAACAGTCGAATTTGCCCGGCTAAGAGGCGCTGAGTTCCGTTACACGCAATCCCAGCTGTCGGTGAAGCGCGTAGACGGACCCCAAAAAGCCATTGTGTGAAGGAGCAGGGCCACGGCTGTCACCCCCCGGTACGGTGACCGGGCGGGGTACCCCCCTTTGGTGGCTGACACCGCTGCTAACTTTTGACGTTCCAATCACAGCACCTGTGGAGGCTCCAGCTTGGTCAACCCGTTCATATACGGCTGCAGGGCGGCCGGGATCCGGACCGAGCCGTCCTCCTCCTGGTGGTTTTCCAATAACGGGATGAGAATCCGCGGCGTCGCCACCATGGTGTTGTTTAGTGTATGGCAAAAACGCAGCTTGCCTTCGCTGTCCCGGTAGCGGATATTGGCGCGTCTGGCCTGGAAGTCGTGCAGGTTGGACGACGAGTGGGTTTCCCCGTAGGCCTCCCGGCTGGGCATCCAGGTTTCGATGTCGTATTGCTTATAGGTTTTCTGGGACATATCGCCGGCGCAAACCGCCATTACCCGGTAGGGCAGCTCCAGACGCCGGAGCAGTTCTTCGGCGTTTGCGGTAATCTCCTGGAGCAGCCGCTCCGACTCTTCGGGATCATTCCGGCAGAGCACTACCTGCTCCACCTTGGAAAACTGGTGCACCCGGTACAGTCCACGGACATCCCGGCCGGCAGCACCCACCTCGCTGCGGAAACAAACGGACGATGCCGCCAGGCGCAGAGGTTGGTCCACATCCACAATCTCTCCGGCATAAAAGGATACCAAAGGCACCTCCGAGGTACCTGCCAGGTAGCTGTCCGCACCCTCCACCCGGTAAACCTGATCCCGGCCCAACGGAAAAAACCCGGTATTTACCAGCGCTTCTCCCCGCACTAACAGGGGGACCTCCATCCACTGATAACCCCGCTCTGCCAGCATATCCATGGCCAGCTGCTGGACAGCCCGGTGCAGCGCCACGCCCGCTCCCGTCAAATAATAGCTGCGGGCGCCTCCGGTTTTGACACCGCGGGGAACATCCGCCAAGCGGTGAAGCTCCGCCAGGGCCATATGGTCCCGTGGCGCGAACGCCCACTCCGGCAGGCTGCCTACATGGCGCACTGCCACATTGTCCGCATCCGAAGCACCGGCCGGCGTATCCGGCGACGTGATGTTCGGAGCTAGCAGCAGCAGCTCATGGACCACAGTGTCTGCCTTTTGCAAATGCTCCTCCAGAAAGGACAACCGCAAATTCCATTCCTTGACTTGGGCCTTAGCTGTTTCAGCCTCGGACTGTCGTCCCTCCTGCAGATGGCGCCCCACCTCCTGGGAAAGCCGGTTGCGGGCCTGCCTCCCCTCCTCGGTTTGGGTGAGCAGCCGGCGCCTGTTCTCATCCGCCTGAAGCAGCTCCTCCACCGAAAAGGCGATCCCCTTGCGGTCCGCCGCCTCCTGTACAGCCTTGCTGTGCTGCCGAATCCATTTCATGTCTAACATCCGTATCCGCTCCTGTCCGCTGAATGTCTCCGTAAGAAAATGTGCCCGAACGGGCATTTTTCCCGGAAAAATGCAAAAAGCGCCCTCATCCGTATGGGACGAGGAGCGCTTGGACTCGCGGTGCCACCCAACTTGACCGGAATTTCCTCGACGGATAATTCCGATCCTCTTTGGTTCCGCGGTAACGGGCGGGCCGGTAAACTTGGAAGAGAGGGTAGCTAGCTCCGCTCTTCTTAGCGAATACGCCTCGGAGTTGGAAGCTCGTCATCGGCCAATGCTGCTTTTGAATTAGTTGCTAGTATACATGATTCCAGGGGCGGCTGCAAGGGAGGCTCGGCTGGGAATAAGAAGTATGGTAACCTGATGGATGATGCTGGATATGAAATTTCGAGTATAATCTCTGGAAAATCCGCAAAACGAACGATTGTATATGAAATATCGACTATATTTCCTGTGTCAGCGCCGAATTCAGGAAATTATGTATGAATTTTCGAGTATAATCGAATAATTTAGGCCCGGAGAGGCAACTTGTGTATGAAATTTCGAGCTCAGCCATTGGGCATATGCGGCTCGGCTCCTTGGAGCCCTGCGGCGGTACAGTCAGGAACACGACACCCAAAAACACTGCGGGCGAGCCTGTATACCGGCAGATGGTTGCACCGGACCCGCATGCGTGGGAAAATGGAGAGCATGGGAGCGTTTACGATGAATGGACCGGAGGAGTTATCATGCGGATGGGCGGGATGTACGGCGGGGGAATGCCGCCGGGAGGAATACATAAGGGGCCGGATTCGCCCAAAGCCAAGTGGAGCGAAATGGATTTTGCCAGAGCTTTTAAGCTGTTCAAGCCATATACCCGTCTCTTGGGGCTGATTCTGCTGTTGGCGCTGGCATCGGCTTTGATCGGATTGGTGCCGCCTTTGCTTGTCAAGGAGGTGGTGGACCATGCCATTCCCGACGGGAATAAAGACTTGCTTTTGGAGATGGTTTTGCTGATGGTGCTGCTGCCAGTGGCAGCCGGACTTTTGGGCGTGTGGCAGAACCACTTGAATAACAAGGTCGGCCAAAGCGTCATGCGGGACTTGCGGCATAAGCTGTTCGGGAATTTGCAGCGGCAATCCATGGCCTTCTATACGCACTCCAGGTCGGGAGAGATTATCCAGCGGCTGACAGGAGATGTCCAGGCGGTACAAGGAATCGTAACGGGGACCGTGGTGAATGCCATTACCCAAGCGGCAATTACCATCACCACAGCGGTTATTTTGATCCGGCTAAATTGGCAGCTTGCTTTGATTGCCCTTGTTATTCTGCCCTTGTTCATCTGGCCCGTACGCCGGGTATCGGCTACCCGGAAGCGGCTGCGGGTGGAAACCCAGCGGGCCCGCGGAGAGATGTCCGCCATGCTGGGGGATCTGTTCGGTATTTCCGGAGCAATGCTCACCCGGTTGTTCGGGAGAGAGGGATACCAGGAGCAGCGGTTCGGCACCTTCAATGAAAAAGTCATGGGGCTGGAGCTGAGGGTCAATCTGGTGGGTCGCTGGTACTCCATGGCAGTTGGGCTGCTGGCACCATTGGGAACGGCCGTGATTTTCTGGTACGGCGGGGTTTCCGTTATGAATAACAGCTTAACGGTGGGCGGCATTGTCGCGTTTGTATTTTATGCGGGGCGGCTTTACGGGCCTGTGACGACCTTGTTGAACCTTCATGTAGAGGCGGCCACGGCCATGGGAATATTCGTCAGGCTGTTTGAGTACATGGATATGGAGCCGGACATCAAGGATGCGCCGGAGGCGCAGGAGCTCTATAATATAGCGGGGCGTGTGGAATACCGGAATGTGTCCTTCCGCTATGGCGGGTCTTCTCAGGGGAAACATGCTCTTCGCAGCATCAGCTTCCAGGCGGAGCCGGGAGAGCTGGTAGCCATTGTCGGCCCCAGCGGCGCGGGCAAAACCACCCTGATTGGCCTGTTGGCCCGGCTGCATGATCCAACCGAAGGGGTAGTAGAGGTGGACGGTAAGGCTCTGAGGATGATTACCCAAAGCTCTCTGCGCCAAGGCCTGGCCTTCGTCACTCAGGATTCCTTCCTGTTCCACGCCACCATCCGGGAGAATTTGCAGTTTGCCCGGCTGGATGCCACGGACGCGGAATTGGAGCAGGCCTGCCGAGATGCCTACATTCATGACATGATCGCCGGGTTACCCGAAGGCTACGACACTATGGTCGGCGAACGGGGACACCGGCTGTCCGGCGGCGAACGCCAGCGGCTGGCGATTGCCCGGGCCATCCTCCGCAATCCGCGGATTCTGGTGCTGGACGAGGCCACCTCCCATCTGGATTCGGAATCGGAGGCCTATGTCCAGGCGGCGCTGGAGCGGCTGATGCTGGGACGCACCACGCTGGTGATTGCCCACCGGTTATCCACCATTCTGGCAGCTGACCGGATCCTGGTGCTGGAGGAAGGCAGACTGGCCGAGCAGGGCACCCATGAGGAGCTGCTGGCCCAAAACGGTCTCTACGCCAGACTGTACCGGACCCAATTCCTGAAGAGTACCCCCAAAAGTGAAGCAAAGCTCTGAAGCGCAGTCCGGGTACTTTTGGGGGTGCCCCCGGAAACCAAACCCCCAAAAGTGAAGCGAAGCTCTGAAGCGTAGTCCGGGTACTTTTGGGGGCCCTTTACATGGCGATTGAATCGCCGAAGGCGCTGCCCATCATGGACGGGGGCGCCTTTTCCTGCGGCACGGAGGGGAGCTCCAGACCTTCCGGCGCCTTGCTCTCCATACGGCTGCCGCCGTTAAAGACGGCTCCTTCGTTGACCACCAGACGGGAGGCGCTGGAGTTTCCGTTCAACTGCCCGCTGGTCAGAATGGTCAAGCTCTCCTTGGCGGTCACATTGCCGTGGACTGCCCCGGCAATCACCACATTCCGCGCATGAATGTTGGACTTCACAATCCCCTTTTCACCGATGACCACATCTCCTGCACTTTCCACATCCCCGTGGATGGTGCCTTCAATCCGCACCCCTGCCTGGGAGCGGATCTTCCCTTCGAACACACTCCCCTCTCCTATGACCGTATCCATGGCGTCGGGGTTGGTACCTGCCGCTTTCTTTTTACTGAACATGGCTATTCTTCCTTTCGCGTACCCTTTAGATAGGTGTTGGGATCAACGCTTTTATTATCCTTCAGCACCTCGTAATGGAGGTGGGGACCCGTGCTTCTTCCCGTGGAGCCCACAAGCCCGATTTCCTGACCCTTCGTTATCTCTTCCCCCTTCTCGACTCCGATTTTGCTCAAATGCATGTACCATGTTTTGAGGCCGTTTCCGTGATCAATGACAATGTTGTTGCCATGATAGGAATCGTAGCCCGTGCTGCTCACCTTTCCGTCTGCCGTAGCATGGACTTGAGTGCCTGTTTTGGACCCAATGTCCAGGCCGCTGTGATAGACCATGGAGAAGGTAAAGGGGTCCCGACGCATGCCGAAGGGGGAGGTGATGGTCCGGGATTCCACCGGCCAGATGCTGGGTATGTGGGCCAGACGGAGCTGCTGCTCCACTACCCGGATTTTGGTCTCGCTTAACTGGGTGTACAAGGATTCCATGGAGTCGAAAATGGTATTGTAATGCTCGGTGGTTTGGGCGATGAGCTCATCTGTGTCCTGGTCGGTTACGGCTCTGCTGGAGCCGCCTATACCCGCGGAATCTTCGTCCTTCGGCAGGACTCCGGCCTGCCCTCCTGAACCGCCGCCCAGTCCGACCAACCGCTGCATTTCCTCCTCCAGCTTGCGGATTTCCTCCATCCTCTGGTCCAGCTCCCCGGCTTGCTGGGACAGCCGCAGCAGCTCCTCTTGAAGATGGTCGATGGTTGTATCCCGTCCCGACACATTGCTCTCATAGATCCGGGTTTGTTCGTTCAGCACCGTTTGCAGCTCATGGCTGGTCCGTTTGGCGGAGAAGGCATGGTAGGTGGACAAATAGGCCCAAGAGCATACGGCTCCAAACAGCAGAGGGACGGCAACCATGGCCAAAACCGGGATACGCAGCCGCAGCACGGATTGGCGGGGATCGCGGATGAGCATGACGGTGTAGTGCTTCAGCTGCAGTTTTGCTTTCATGAACGTTCTCCTGATGGTAGTTTAACCGCTGCGCCGGCATCTCGCCGGGCAGGCCCGGTCCGCAAGTGATGTAGACTTTTAAGAGTTGAAGTTCGTCAAAAAATGCCGAAAACCTGCATATTTTGAATAATAATTAGAAAATGATTCCATAGTCCCGGAGGATTTTGGCATAAAAAATAGAAATTCTAACCAATGGACTACATGGTACGGTCCGGGAATTTTAATGACCTGTCAGGGGGAATACATAATGAAAGTGGCTGGCCTGGATCTGGGGAATGACAGCATCAAGCTTGTGCTGGATGGGGGAGGAGAGCCTCTTCTGGTTCCCAACGTAGTGGCGCCTGGCTTTGAGCGCCATATTCTGCAGGAGGAGGATCAGCCGTTAAAGGCCTTGGATGTAATCGTGCATAGCCCCAAGCTGGCAAAAAACGGGGAGCGCTCTTTCGTAGGCCTTTTGGCCATGGAGAATGAGGATAATACGGAGCTGGAGGAAATGGATAACAAGGCTCTATCCGATCAGTCCCTGATTGTGGCGCTGACCGCACTTGCTTATGCCGGTGTTGCTACAGGCTCTGCCAGCCAGAGCGGCTACCAGGGGTATGACGAGGTGGAATATGTCCTGGGCACAGGTTTGCCGGTGAGGGCTTATTCCCGGTATAACAGAAGCTTCGAGGAACGGCTGGTGGGAGAGCATGAGGTGACCTTTCTCACCACTCCCCGGCTGCGCAACCGCAAGGTGAAGGTTATCGTAAGACGGGCCATTGTATCCATTGAGGGTGCGGCAGCGGTATTCCACATGGCCACTCACGATTCCCTGCAAATCCGTGATGAGGAGCTGTACCACGGCACTATCGGGGTTTGTGAAATCGGCGCCCTGACCACGGATTTTCCCTTGATCAAACGGATGAATATCGACAACCAGTTCAGCACCGGAGAGCAAATCGGCTTGGCCCACTACATGGATATGATCATTCGTGAGGTGGAGGACCAGTACGGCTACCGGTTCCCCAGCCGCTCCAAGCTGGCCCAGCGGATCAAAGCCCGTGAATTCACCATCCGGCGAATGGGGGAGGGGCAAACGGATATCAAGCCCATTGTGGATATGTACTTTACCCGGGCGGCCAACCGTATGGTGGAGCTGATCAAAAAACGCTGGAAGAAGGTTCCCGATATCCAATGCTTCTATGTCATTGGAGGGGGCGCGGCGGCATTAAAGCCGTACCTCCAGGCCGCTGCGGGCAGCTTGAAGCTGCGGTTCGCTGACGAAAGCGAGCTGCTGAACGTATACGGCTATTACAAGCTGGCGAAGAGCAAAACTGCGGTGCAGAAGGCCTAACCAGGCAAAACAAAAAAATAGAAACGCAAAAAACGGCTTGCGCGGCAGGCCGTTTTTTTTGCGCGTACGCCCAGCATGGGCGTTATCTCTAGGTGGGAGCCCCCAACGTGAGCTAGGATGCCTCTTCTACTTGATTGTATTCCGCAGTTCCGACTATATTCGACAAATTTTTCCTGAATTTGAATCGAAATTGATCTAAATTTGTTAGACTGGCGCTATTTTTGATGCTATAACATAGAGAGATCAGTCTGTTTTATAATTATTTTAGTTTAGGTGCTGTGAGCTCTGAGGGAAGAAAAACGAAAGCAAGGGGAGAAGCGGATGAACAGAAGCTACACCAGAGGAGCAATCATTAGTCTTTTAGGGCTAATGGTCATATTTGCGGTGATGGGAGGGTGGGCCAAACCGGCGCACGCAGTCATCCTGGATACGGTGAGTGTAACGGCGGATACAACTGCCAAGAAGCAGATCAAGTCCACCAAAATTACCGTGACCATGGATGAGGACGGCAGATATGCGGTCATGCTCAATACGCCAAGCGGACCCAAATTGGCATTTTATAATGGCGAAACTAGCTCTACCTCCAATATTGATGTGCAGGATGACAATGGAAAACGAAGCTGGTACAACCTTGAAATTGAAGAGTTTGCAGTCAGCAATAATGTCATCCGCATGTCAAGAGTCGATCCCGGAGTAGCCCGGTACACCTTGATGCTCTCCATTGTCAATGCGACGCTGGAGGGAGGATACATGAAGGTTGAAATGAAGATGGAAAACCTGAAGAACACTCCTCAAAATATGGGCACTTTCATTTATTGGGATACCAAAATTGACAAGAATGACGGTTCCCCCTTTGAATTGGTTCCCAACGGATGGCGAAATTTCGATCAAGGCTTTCAGGTTTCCGCCTTCTTTAAGGATACGATGCATGTAACCAAGGCGGATGCCCTATGGGTAGGCATGTGGGGCGGGACAACTCAAAGCTGGGACAGCAATCCGCGAATGTCATGGACGCAGCATGAAGGGAAAATCGGAGAAGTTGTTACGTCCAAGGACACGGCGGCGGCAGCTTGGTATGATCCGGTTTCCGTAGACGCCGGGAAGTCCCGTCAGATCTCCACCATCATCGGCGTAGGACCCAAAAACGAAGCGCCGATTCTGTCGGACCCCACCTTTTCCCCCGAGGTTGATGGGGAAACCTTCAAGTCCGGAGATGAAGTCATTATCGGCGGCAAAGCCGGAAACAATGATGATGTAGGAACCGAGATGGATATTGTCGCCATTGTGGATGACCGTGATGATCTTAGTCAAGTGCTGGGAACGGTGATTGTGCTTAAGGGGGAAAACAAGGACTTCCAATATACCTACACCATCCCCCACGGCTTAACTCCCGGAGCGCACACCCTGAAGGTGTACCTGATGGATGATACGGGTGTAACCTCCACGCTGAAGGAGCTCACCTTCTATATTGCCGCTACCGCCATTAACGGTGCTGCAGATACAACGATAGAAGCGGGCGGAACCTTCGATGCGCTGTCCGGAGTAACTGCGACAGACGCTTTGGGGGCTGACATTACGGCAACCCTGCAGGTAACAGGCAATGTAAACACGGCTGTGCCGGGTACATACACACTCACCTATAGCGTAGCGGATGGGGACGGGGGAACCATTACCGTAACCCGTAAGGTAACGGTAGCCGACCGGACAGCGCCGTCCATTAGCGGTGCAGCTGCCGCAACCATTGAAGCAGGCAGCAGCTTTGACCCCTTGGCGGGTGTGTCGGCTGCGGACCTTGTGGACGGCAATGTCAAGCAGAACATACAGGTTACAGGAACGGTAAATACGGCTGTGCCGGGAACGTACACGCTGACCTACAGCGTAACCGATGCGGCGGGAAACACCGCTACAATAAGCCGCATCATAACTGTGCAGGATACTGTGGCACCGGCAGGCTACACAGCCCTGATCGATCAGAATGTGATCAACAGCACGTATGCGCCCGCGGTTTCCTTCCGTTTCTCCGGGGCTGAGTTGGGAGCAGTGTTCCACTACACGCTTACCAGCAATAAAGGCGGAACACCGGTCACCGGAACAGGAACCATTACGGCAGCCGACCAGCTTGTAACGGGGATTAACACCAGTGGATTGGCTGACGGCATGGTCACCTTACACGTATATTTGGTGGATGCTTCGGGTAACCAAGGCAATCCGGCCACAGATATTGTAGAGAAGGATACCACACCTCCTTTAACCCCCACCTTGGACAAGCCGGTTGGCAAAGACGGCATGATTAATGGCCTGGAGAAAACAGCCATTGGCCTGTCGGGCAGCGCCGAGCAGCTTGCTGTTGTGGAGATTGCGCTGGAGGACAGCGCCGGGAATAAAATCGTGAAGCAGGTGAGCGCGGATGCCGACGGCAAATGGTCACTTGGTTCTGATAAGCTGAATCTGAGCGGATTTCAGGATGGCAGCATCACCGTGCATCTCCGTTCTGTAGACGGAGCCGGTAACTCTTCTGCTACTCAAGCAGAAACCCTGCTGCTCGATACAGCTCCGCCCTCGATTGCGGCATTGACAGCAAGCACCGTAGACTGGACCAACGGGAATGTGACAGTGGCGGCCTCCATCCATGACGGAACAGGCACCGGTATCTCCGTGACCAAATATGCGTACGGGGAAGTAACTGCGGCCGCTTTCCAAACCCAGGGAAATTCCTTCGAAGGGGCCTTCACGGTCCAGGAGAATGGAATATACACGGTATATGCCAGGGACGCTGCCGGTAATGAAAGCATCAACACCATCGAAATAACCAATATCGATAAACAAGCGCCTGAAGAGCCGGTTATCACCAGGATGCCGGACCGGGATTTTTACAACCAGGACTTTATCTTCACCGTAACGCCCGGTTCGGATGCGGGATCCGGGATTGCCTACACGGTAACCCGCCAGGTGTATGGAGACGAGATCGGCGAATGGGTGGTTTATACAGGGCCGGTCACCGTGTCCAGAACCGGAACCGTGACCTTGGAGGCCAAAAGCTTCGACCTCGCCGGCAATGAAAGCCCGGCGGCCCACCAAACGGTAGCCATCAACCGAGAGCTTCATGTGTTCCCAACCCTGCTCCTTCATCCGGACAAGGAATACAGCAACGGAGATTATACCGTGTCCATCCGGAAGGAAACAGACAACGGATCGGTAACCGAGGCAACCTATGCACAAGTGTATTACACATTCACCGGTATGGAGGGTTTTGTACCGTATACCGAGCCTTTTGTGATTGATGTGGAAGGCGTTTATGAAATCAGTGTGAAGGTGATTGACCGTTCCGGAAATGAAACGACGGTTACCAAAATTGTCCATCTGGACAAAACCGCCCCGGACACACAAAACGATATCCTCGCGGAGGATAAGGTTATTGCCGGGATAGACGGGTACACCGTGAATATCCGCGGTACAGGCAATCCTACAGACACCATTTGGCTGGCACCGCCGGGTACAGAGGTGTTTACCGAAGGGGATACCATGCACAAAACAGCGGGAAATGCGGATACGATCCAGGCGCCGCCCCAGGATGGCGAATACAGGGTGTATATCATTGACCGCGCAGGCAATATTTCCCCCGCAAGTGAGAAGAAGGTGATTGTGGACAGAACACCGCCTCTCATTCAGGGTGTGGAGGAAGGCGGGATTTACAAGGAATACAGAAGCATTACCATCAGTGACGGGAAGGCTTTACTGAACGGGATGCCATTTGCCAGCGGAAGCACCGTTGCAAAGAATGGAAGCTACACCCTGGTGGCTGAGGATGCCTACGGCAACACCTCAACGGTGAGCTTCACCATTGATAACGATGTGGAAACGGTGAAGAACAGCCTGGACACGCTGGAGATTGTTTATCAGAAGGGCAATCACAAGGATCGGGTGACCAAGGATGTATTCCTTCCGGTGGAGCTGGAGGAAGGAGTGTCAGTGACCTGGGAGAGCAGCAATAAGGACATGATCGGCGAAGACGGAATTCTGGTGCATCCGCCTCTGGAGAACACGGCCGTTACGCTGACCGCCACGGTTCGGAAGGGCTCTGCAGTAGAAACCAAGGTGTTCGTCATCCGGGTGATGGCCGATATTACGGCACCCGTTATCACGCTGAAGGGTGATGCTGAGGTTGTTCTGGAATTAGGCGCTCTTTATGTGGAAAAAGGCTTTACGGCCCTGGATGATACGGACGGGGACCTGACCGGCCAGGTTGTGATTCAAGGGTACTTCAATACCAAGAAGGCAGGCCTGTATACCCTTACCTATAAGGCAGTTGACCAATCAGGCAATGAGGGAATGGTGGAAAGAACCATCCGCGTAGTGGAAAAGCAAGTGTCCAAGGATGCCACCATTGTAGCCGAGGATGATGAGAAGGTAACGGATTCCGTATGGGAGGATGCTGTAGAGGGCGCCAAGGAAACCGGAGAACCCTCCGTGCGCATTATCGTGGAGGATGAGGTGACCACGGCCAATCCGATCAAGGTGAGCATCAGCAAAAAGCAGCTGGAGCATGCCAAAAAAGCGGGCGTCAATATCCAATTCGAAACCCAAAACACGTCTATCCTGATCCCCGTTGATGCGGTGGATACAGCCGGTTTGGGGGCCAATGCCAGACTGCAGCTGGTTGCCGAGCAGGTGAATACTGCCGATCCGGCCAATCATGAGATGGTGGAGGCGGTCAGCAGCATTCATGAATCCATGCGGATTTATGAAAACAGGGTATTTGACTTCAAAATGAGAGTGATTGAAGAGGATGATCAGGGAAATCTGATCCGTGATGAGGAGATTACAAACTTTACTTCCCAGCAGGATATTGCCCTGAGAATTGCAGTGGGGGCAATCAAGGGTGACAAGGCCCTGATGTCCTTCTACTTCAACCCGGGCACCGGCAAGTGGGAGTACGTGCGGAGTAAATATCTGAAGGGCCTGGGTACGGTTGAGATCCTCACCAATCACCTGAGCATCTATTCGGTAATGGAGCTGACGGTGGAGCAGAAGCGCGAGGAGCTCACCAAGCTGATCAATGAGCCTGGTATTACCCTCCGTGAGGTTCTGACCATTCTGGAGGACGAGGATCTGGATCTGGGGGAATACGGCACATATAATTCCTTTAATGCGGAATACAAAAATGATACCGCCCAGGATCTTCTGGATGGAAGAACCGCACGGCCGGATGACCGTTATGTGGATTACCGGGATATGGAGCAGGCATTCAACTCCATCGTCAACCGGATTTACGGGGAGCTTAACCGGGATACCATCGTACCGGAGCTTGTCATAACCGGTAAACAAACCATCAATATTCCCCTTAACGGCCGCTATACGGAGTATGGGGCAACCGCCTCGGACAATCTGGAAGGGGACATTACAGGCAAGATTGTCATTACGGGTGAGGTCAATACCGCAAAGGCCGGCATCTACACCGTGACCTATACAGTCTCTGACCTGGCCGGCAATACAGTTGTAAAGAAACGGCTTGTCCAGGTGTATACCTCTGATGATGATTCTACCCAGCCGGAGAAGCCAGTCGGTGAAACTCCGAAAACCCCGGAGCCGGCTAAGGAGATTACGGTTCTGGAGGGCCAGGATTACATCCACGTCAAGGCCTCCGCTTCCCCGGCGGAAGAACCTGCGGACAAGGAAATGAAGCGGCTAAGCGGTGTGTATGAAATATCCTTTACGGGGGATATGGCAGGCAAAAGCGGCCAAATCCGCGTTTCTTATGACAAAACCAAAGCCGTTAATGAGGATCACCTTGGTGTGTTCGTCTATGACGAAGGCGCCAGGAAATGGGTGTATCTAGGCGGTACCGTGGACAAGTCCGGCAGCTTCGTGACCGTGACTATGAGCAAACCCGGCAAGGTGGCCGTGATGGAGCTGAGCAAAACCTTCCCGGACCTGAAGGGGCATTGGGCTAAGCAGGTTGTGGAGCTGTTGGCTGCGCGGCAGATTCTGGATGGGGATGCCGCGGGCAATTTCAACCCGAACATGGGTATTACCAGAGCGGAGTTCGCCACGATTATCACCAAGGTGATGAACCTTCCGGCAGCCGCTGTTACAGCCGACTTCACGGATGTGAAGGACGGGGATTGGTTTGCCCCGTACATTGCGGCAGCCAGACAGGCCGGGATTGTCAAGGGCGTCAGCGAAACCGAGTTTGAGCCGGGCCGGGTGGTTACCCGGGAAGAGATGACGGCCATGGTTATGCGGGCCTACCGCACGACAGAGCATCAGGAGCCGACAGCGGAGCAGATCCGTCAAGCGGAGCAATTTAAGGATTCGGAGCAAATCGGCGGGTGGGCGCATCACGATGTGTATGCCGCCAAGCTCCTCCAATTGATTCAAGGGAGAAGCGCTGACTATTTTGTTCCGGATAGTGAAACCCTGCGGGGAGAAGCGGCCACGCTGATCTACCGGTTTATGCAGGTTTTGGAACAGCAGCAGTAAACAAAGAACCAACCAGGGAACCCACACCAAAAAAAGGCCAGCTCCGTTATCCGGGGCTGGCCTTTTTCCATTGCTGGCACGCAGACGCCATGTTAGGCGAAGTGGCTCTTCATAAAGCGGAGCGCCTCGGCCATCTCGTGGGGGGCGACACTTTCGAATGTCATGTGAACATGGGGCTTATGCTGCTTCAGCAGCTCCACAAACAGCGGGTAATTCAGCGTGCCGTTGCCGGCGAAGGTTTCCTTCACCTTGCCGTCCGCATCCACATACAAGTCCTTGCAATGGGCAAGCACAATGTGGTCGCCCATCAGGCGGAACGCTTCACGGATCCCCTCATCCTGGTCGTGGGGGAATTCCTTGTCCCGCAGGATATTGCAGGGATCGATAACCGCAGCCAGATGGGAGGATTTCACCTCATCGTGCAGCCTTCTCCAGTCCCGTGCCGTGCCGATAATATGGCCGTTGGCAGGCTCGACAGCGACAATCACGCCCCACTTCTCGGCTTCCTCCAGAAGTTCCTCTACCGTGCGGCGGGTCAGCTCCCATGCAGCTTCCGACGGATATTTCTCCGATACATGCCCGGTTTCCGTATCCACGAAGGCAGCGCCGAAATGGCGGGCCATGCGGATATGCTCCTTGAATCGGTCGATGCCGTAGCGGCGTGCTTCTTCATTGGGATTCACCATGTCGATGTAACAGCCCAGCACCGGGATTTTGACCCCGTACTTGTCAAATTCCTCCGCTACCGCATTGGCCAGCCCGGGGCTCAGCTTGCCCAGCCCGGTATCCACACCGGACAGGGCCTTGGCCAGAGCCAGCTGAACATATTTAAAACCATGCTCTGCCACAAGCCGCGGCAGGGTATCAAGGGGCTGCTGCCCCACACAGTGCGCTAACAAACCAAATTCCATGAACCTGCAACCTCCCGAAAATGTGCTAAAATCCGAACATTTCCATTTTACCACATCAGGAAGTGTAAGTCAGTGACCGTTCTATTCCCGGATGTAGTCCCGTTCGCCGGTGTACGGGTTGTAATATACCCGGTAGCGGAGCCCGTCCTTGGGGTCGATGAAAACCTCGGGAGTGGGGAGAAAGCCGTTCTGCGGCTGGTTTTCCCGGCCGGGTGTTTTGGACTTGTAGCGTTTGTCGTACACCAGCCAGCCTAGCACAAGGATAACGATCGGAATTACGATCCACATAAGTAAATAGAGGAAGGCGAATACAGCGGCAAAATCAAAGCCGGAAGCCTCCGCGCCGCTCATTGCCTTACAACCCGGACGGCAGTGCCGTATGCCACAATTTCACTCATGTTATTGCCGATATCGCCGCTGTCAAAGCGCATCATCACAATGGCATTGGCACCCATTGCCGCCGCATTCTGTACCATCCGGTCAATGGCCTGGCGTCTTGCATCCTCGATCATTTGGGTATATTGCTTGACTTCACCGCCCACCAGTCCTTTAAGCGATGCCATAATATCCCCGCCCAGCCCTCTGGCCCGCACTACTACACCGAAGGAGGTGCCCAGCACCTCTGTAACCTCATGTCCTGCAAGATTTTCTGTTGTTGAAATCAACATCTATAATTCCTCCTCTTCTCGGATGCCTCTTCTTATAACTTCTTACCCTATATACGACGGGATCGCCGTAAGGTTTCTTCCATTTTGTGAATAAGGCTTCATGCATATTCTTTATAAGAACCATTTTTAGGTGAAAAATGTTTTATTTTGGTCAAAATGATGTGAACTCTTTTTGACAAGAGGCGGCTGCTTATCGACCGCGGGAATAGGGGATTGCTATATTGTAGGGGAGAAAACATATATAGCGGTACCTACTGCGGCGGATGGAGTGAACGGCGGAAATGGGAGAAAATAAAGCAGGCTTATCGGGAGATACGTTTTTGATCAATACCCGCTTTTTATTGATTGTCAGTGTGTTTGTGGGCAATATCATTGAACCCCTGATTGGCCGGAACGAAGAAATGCGGGCGCTGTTTCTTTGGATTTTTTCCTTCCATATGCCCCTGTTTGTGTTTGTTACCGGATATTTTGCCCGTTATTCCCTGACCGGACAGCCGGGGAAAAAGGTGCTGCAAACCATTGCACTCCAATATTTTATCTTCCAAACGTTATACTCCGTGCTGGATATCCTGGCGTTCCAGGTGCCTGGCATCAAACATTCCTTCTTTATGCCTTACCTGCTGTGCTGGTTTCTAATGGGACATATCATCTGGCGGCTTATGATGCTGCTGTTCACCTTCCTCAAGCTGAAGCATCCGGTGCTTGCTGCGGTAGGCATTGCCGTTCTCATCGGCTACGGCGGATTTGACGGCGGGGTACTGAGCATCACCCGGGCATTAGTATTCCTGCCCTTTTTCGTCATCGGTTATTATTTCGATTATACCCGCTTCCGCGCATTTCTGTCCGGCTACCGACGGGTGATCGCCGCCGCTCTGTCGGTTGGCCTGTTTATCTACTTCGCCGCCAATGCCATGGAGCTTCAACCCCGCTGGCTGGTGGGCGCCCTGAATTACACCCAGATGGGCCACGGCGAATGGTACGCAGGTCTCTACCGGCTGGTGCTGTACGGACTTCAGTTGGTTGCATCCGTCGGGCTGCTGGCCTTTGTTCCCCACGGCAAATCCATCATGACCGACTGGGGCACCCGGACCTTATATGTGTTTTTGCTCCATGGGTTTCTAGTCCGCCTTACCGTGTATTCCGGGATCTATGCGCATATTGATCATCCGCTGGAAATCGCGGCCCTTCTGGTTTGCACCATCGGAGCAACGATTCTTCTGGCCCAGCCCTTCGTCAAAAAATGGACCCATCTGGTCATCGAGCCGAACACCTCCTGGTTGAACCGGATGGAGGAGAAGGCAAGAGGTGTGCTTGGAGCCAGGTAAAGAACAACGTGTGGGTTGGCAGCATGTTCACGGGGACAGAGCAGAGTTCCGCCCGTAGGGTGGGGTTCTGCTCTTTTTGCTACCCTGAAATAACATGGTCCGAGCCATAGGCCGGATAGGTTATGGAAGCCTCGATACCGGCAGAGTCGGTTTGATGGGCCTTCTTCGACATGTCACCGTTCCTTGATGCGGCGGGAACCGCAGCGTGAACGGCTAGTTAGAAGTCTGCGGCAGCTGTAACGGAACTCACCAGCTCTTAGAGGCTCAAAAAGCGGGGAATTGGTTTGTTACGGAACTGAGAGCACCTTAGACGGGTGAAGCGGGGTAGAAATGGGGCTGGGTGGCGGGTAAGAGTATCTGAGTTCCGTTAGCGTGGGAATGAGCACTAAAATCCGGTATAAGGGTCGCTGAGCTCCGTAAGGAGTACAGCTCAACCATGTGGAGCAGACCCTGGCAGCTGCTGGAGAGAAAAAGGAGGGACTAGAGAGAGGGTGGTGGGGAATAGGGAAGGCAGTGGGAGTGGGGAGAAGCCGGAGCAATGGAAATGGCTCTGCGGAAAATCCATATATTCCAAGCCTGCCGTTGGCGGTATAATGGGAGTTGCAATGTGTACAAAATGGATAGCCAACATGTCTGACAACCTTTGAATGGGGGATATTTCAATGGAACGTATCGAGTTATGGCCGGAAGGGGCGCCATACAGCAAAGGCGAGGAATTGGAGGACCGTCCGGCGCTTACACCGTATCTGCTGGAGGGGGCGGGGGCCAATGTCCCTGCCGTGGTTGTGCTGCCGGGCGGCGGCTACGGCATGAGGGCGTATCATGAGGGGGAGCCTATTGCCCAATGGCTCAATTCCCTGGGATTTCATGCTTTTGTACTGAGCTACCGGGTTGCGCCGTACCAGCATCCCGCACCGCTTTCCGATGCCCAGCGGGCGTTGCGTTATGTCCGCTCCCGGGCGGAGGATTGGGGAATCGATTCCGGACGTTTGGGGATTCTCGGGTTTTCCGCTGGCGGGCACCTGGCGTCTACTGCCGGTACCCATTATGATGCAGGCGACGCCGCCGCACAGGATCCGGTGGAGCGCTTCAGCTGCCGCCCCGATTTTATGGTGCTGTGTTATCCTGTTATTTCCATGGGGGAATTCCGGCATGACGGGTCCCGCACCAACCTGCTTGGCCCGGAGCCGTCGGAAGCGGATATCCGGCTTTTCTCCAATGAGCTTCAGGTAACGGCGGATACGCCGCCTACCTTCCTGTGGCATACCTCCGACGACCCGTCTGTTCCCGTTGAGAATGCCCTGTTGTTCGCAGGGGCGTTAAGCCGCTGCAAGGTTCCTTTTGAGCTGCATTCCTTCCAATCCGGTGCCCACGGGCTGGGGTTGGCGGAGGATCATCCGGAGGCTTGGGTATGGCCGGAATTATGCGCACGCTGGTTTAAGCGGCGGGAGCTCATTTAAGGCTCTGTGAGGAGGCGGGGGATGTGAAAGCGGATAAAAGTAAGCTTCTGGTGTTCCGCTCCATGGGTGAGCGGGCGGTAACGGTAAGCCTGGGCGGATCAAACAGTTCCGGTATCGCTCCGGGCTTTTGGCTGCCTTTTGTCCGGCATCTGGAGGCGTCGCCCTTTCCCGGCTTTGTGGAGGCGGTGGCGGGTATCCATACCGCTACTGTTTATTATGATCCCTATCTTCTGTACCGGGGATTGGACAAGATCATGCCGGTATGGTCTGAGCTGGAGGCTCTGCGGCCGGAAAGCCTGCAGGATGTGGTATGCGGCCTGCTGGAGCTGGAATGGGACAAGGTGCAGGAGCAGCAAGAAGCCCTGCCTAGGCTGATCGACATTCCTGTGCGTTATGGAGGACCGTGGGGACCTGACCTTAAGGAGGTGGCCGCCTTATGCGGTATCACTCCGGAAGAGTGGATCAGGCAGCACAGCACTGCGGAATACCGTGTGCTGATGATCGGGTTTGTGCCGGGTTTTCCGTATCTGGACGGGCTGCCGGAGCAGCTGGCAGTTGACCGGCTACCTACCCCCAGGCTGCGGGTTCCGGCAGGCTCCGTTGCGGTGGGCGGAAGCCAAACGGGCATCTACCCGCTGGAATCCCCCGGTGGCTGGAGACTGGTGGGCCGGACGCCTCTTTCCTTGTTCCGGCCAGACCATACGGAGCCGTCGCTTTTGCGGACGGGGGACAGGGTCAGATTTGTGCCTGTGGAGGAGCGGCTGCCCTGAAGGAACAAGGCCCCTGCCGCAGGCGGGATGTTCATCCTGCGGTATCGGCCATACTTTTAGACAGATGAAACAGTTAGAGGTGTCATGGTTATGAGGGGAATCGGGAAGGGGAAGCTTACTCGGGAAACATCCTCCCTTGCCCGGTTCAGATTGGCAGAAAGAGGTGGATGGCTGTTCGCATGATGACGCAAGACGATATGCTGGAAGCCGGAGCTCTCCACGTGCTGGCTCCCGGATTGTCCACCACGGTGCAGGATCTGGGCCGTTCCGGCTTCCGTGACGCTGGTGTTCCTGCGGGGGGAGCGGCTGACCCGCAGGCCTTGGCCGTAGCCAACCTGCTGGTGGGCAATCGGCCCGGTGCGGCGGGGCTGGAGCTTACCTTGTCCGGGCCAACACTCATGTTCGGGTGTGAAGCGGCTGTGGCGCTGTGCGGCGCTCCTTTTGAGGCCTGGCTGGACGGTCAGGCCCTGGAGCCTATGCGCCCGTATTATGTGCCGGCGGGCGCGGTGCTAACCATCCGGCGTGCTGCCGCAGGCTGCCGGGGGGTATTGGCTGTGGCGGGCGGCATCGCCGTGCCGGAGGTGCTGGGCAGCCGCAGCACCTATGCCCGCGCCCGCCTGGGCGGGTTTGGCGGCCGTCCCCTGCAGGCGGACGACCTGCTGCCCTTGGGGCCGCCGTCCGGCACAGCCCGGCGGCTTATGGCTCTGCTGCGCCGGCAGCCCGGCGGGCGCAGCGGGTTTGCAGCGGCGCCGGGGCTGGCCACGCCGGCGCCGCTGCCAGGGCAGGCGGCCTGGACGGTCCGCGCGTTGCGCGGGCCGGAGGCCGCCCTGTTCGCGCCGGAGGTGCTCCGGCGCTTCTTCGCCGGGCCGTACACGGTGCGGCCCGAAGCCGACCGCATGGGCGTGCGCCTGCAGGGCACGCCCATAGATACCACCGCTTCCATGGTATCGGAAGCGGTAGCCCCGGGAGCCGTCCAGGTGCCTCCGGACGGCCAGCCCATTGTGCTGCTGCCGGACTGCGGCACCACAGGAGGCTACCCCCGCATCGCCCAGGTGGCGGCGGTGGACCTGCCGTTGCTGGGCCAGCTGCGTCCCGGAGTGCAGCTCCGCTTCCGGGAGATCGGACTGGCGGAAGCGGAGGAGCTGTACCTGGAGCGGCGTATAGCTCTGGCCCGCTTCGAGGCTGCATTGTTGCATTGGCTTGGTGAAGAGTAAACGTTGTTTGCGCTAAAAAAGGAGGAGAAGGTCTCATGACGGAAGGTGCCGGCGGCCAACCCGCTGTGGATTTGAACTGCGATTTGGGAGAGAGCTTCGGCCCTTACCGGATGGGGGACGATGCCGCTATTTTGCCTTATGTGACCTCCGCCAATATCGCCTGCGGCTTCCATGCGGGAGATCCTGCGGTGATGGCAAGCACCGTCCGGCTGTGCCTGGAGCATGGGGTCAGAATCGGTGCCCACCCCGGCCTGCCGGATCTTCAGGGCTTCGGCAGGCGCGAGCTGCGTTTGTCTCCCGAGGAGATTTATGGGGCGGTGCTGTACCAGTTGGGAGCCTTGGAGGCTTTTTTGCGTCCCTACGGGGAACGTCTGCATCATGTGAAGCCCCATGGCGCCCTCTACAATATGGCGGCGGCTGACGGGGTGTTGGCCCGGTCTGTGGCGGAGGCCGTCCGGGACTTTTGCCCATCGCTTCTGCTCTACGGCCTTGCAGGAAGTCGGCTGATCCGGGCCGGACAGGATGCAGGGCTGTCTACGGTTTCCGAGGTTTTCGCGGACCGGGGCTACCGTCCGGACGGCAGTCTCACGCCACGGCAGGAGCCGGGAGCTGTTGTTCATGACAGCAGTCAGGCCATCGCCCGGGTGCTGGAGATGGTGCGGACCGGCGGGGTTGCCGCCTCGGACGGCAGCCGGGTAGCCATGGCCGCAGAGACTGTATGCATCCATGGGGATCATCCCGGGGCAGCGGAATTTGCCCGGCGTATCCGTCTGGAGCTGGAGGAGAACGGCATCCGGGTTTGCCCGCCAATGGGCTGATCCGTGCAGGAGCTTGCGGTAGAGAATCAGGAGAGATTCGATATATTCATTTCTTCCCTTGAGGACATGGCTTCCTATGGGGTTTAATAAAGGAGCCGGCGAATCCTTTACGAAAGGAGTGTGATCGACATGATTACTTTCCACGAGGTGATTTCCGCCTAATTAGCGGGAGTCAGCTGTAGAAAGGGGAGGGACCGCAAGGTCCCTCTTTTAGTTGATAATCGCTTCTGCTGCGATTCCCGCCTCCAATTGGCTTAACCGATTTCGAGGCTCCCATAACACATCCGGCCTGCGGCATGGACCGTGTTTATTTCAGGACAGCCCCGCTGGAGAGGTTTCACAGATAAGAAATTTTTTGCTTGATGTACATAAGGCATGTGTTATATAATGGTAACGTTATCGGCGGTATAGCCGGTAAACATGATGCGAAGGGAGATGGCGACAATGAAAAAGCTGTTTACTGTTGGGTTTGGAATGAATAATGAGGTGCTTGCCAACTGAATAAACGCAGGACTATAACCATCCCCCGGACCAACAATACGTATGCGTACGCGCATGTTGTGGCACGATGTGGTTATCGTGTTTTTTTTATTCCCCATTACGGAAAAATATTGAAAAAATACCAAATTAAGGAGGTGTGTCAAATGATGAAGCAAGTTGCAGGAGTGCTGTTCAATCAGCTTACCGGAACCCATGTCCGCTCTATCATCGTAATGACAAATAACCAGGAGGTACTGTATGAGTTACAAAAACGGAAAGGACGTTCTTCCCCCTAGCTTGCTTAAGCAGCTTCAGGATTACATCCAGGGGGAGATCATTTATATTCCCAAAAAAGAACAGAAGCGTGCCGGTTGGGGCGAAAACAACGGCACCCGGCTGATCATTGAAAAACGCAACCGTGAAATTTATGGCCGCTACAAAAGCGGCTCTACCATCTTCGAGCTGATCCAGATGTACCATCTGTCTGAGGACAGCATCCGCAAGATTATCGTCAAAACCAGGGAACGGGTTACGAATGCAGCGCCCTAGAGAAGCCATCTCCCGTCGCGGCTCCATAACCGTCCCCGCTATCCCCAAACACCCTCATCCTGCCGGTCCGGCAAGGTGAGGGTGTTTTTTTTGGTTTGCCCGTGAGAGGGTGAGTGAGCGGCTAACGGCGGTGAGAGCCGCTATTTACGCGATATCGGCGTTGATATTTTTCTAACGGCGGTGGGAGACGCTATGTGGAGCAGAATGGCCAGAAACAGGCCTGTTTGGAGCCAATAACGGCGCTGGCATCCGTTAGAAAATTGCCGCAGGCCTTTTGAGCCAAATAGAGGCTCTGGCCGCCGTTAGATGGGCATCCCATCGGGAAGCCTCTTCTGTTCAAGCAAAACACCAGTTTTGTCCCGGCTGGCCCCTCCCCGCAAGCTAACCTGCCGCTCCTGCTCCGGTGTCCGTCCCCGCAAGCTAACCTGCCACCCCCGCTCCGGAGTCCGCCCTTGCAAGCTAACCTCCCATCCCCGCTCCGGAGTCCGTCCCGGATGGCCCACCTAGTCTGGCTCGGACTCTCCAGCTGTCCGGAGCCATCCGCTTTCCCACAACAAACGTAAGCCCCCATTAACATTTGTGGGCTTACGCAGCTTTGCCGGGCTTATTTTAAGAGGGAATCCGCCTATCCTATTCTTTCCCTTTTTTTCTATCGCGGTTTGCCGTACAATGGATACGGTTTCTTATATTGTCGAGAGGGGTTTATTCGTTTGCCGCAACACCGTTTTTTTGCACTTCCGTCGCTTGTCCGCTATTTGTTCGTTGTTGTGCTGTTAACCATGCTGTGCCTTGCCGTTGCCGACAACAACCATTCCCGCCCTTATTATAAGGATAAGGTAGCGGTGCTGGTCTATCATCACGTGGCGGATGAGGATATGGGCTCGGTGACCATTACACCCGGGCTTCTGGACCGCCAGCTGAAGGATATGAAGCGGCGGGGCTACCACTTTATTACCATGGAGGATTTCCGCCGCTTCACCCAGGGCGGTGAGGTGCCGCGCAATGCGGTGCTGGTTACCTTTGATGACGGATACAAAAGCTTTTATACCCATGCGGTCCCGGTGCTGTCCCGGAATCAGGTGCAGGCCGTCAATTTTATTGTGACGGAATTTATCGGGCATCCGGAGAGGAGCACGATTCCTTCCCTAAGCGCCGCGGAGATGACGGAGCTTGCCGATCATAATAGCGCCGAGCTGCAATGTCACTCCAATGCCCTGCACAAGCAGGTGAATCCGAAGGAATCCTATCTGTCGGGGAAGCTCGAAAACAAAGGCAAACCGGAAACGGATGAGGAGTACACCAGCCGCATCCGGCAGGATACCTTGTCCTGCTCAACGGAGCTGAAGCGTTTCCGGTCCAAGGCAGATGCTTATGCTTATCCGTATGGTATGTTCAACGCCAAGGTTCCCGGGCTTCTCCAGGAAGGCGGCTTCCGCTATGCCTTCACCGTTCAGCCCGGCATCGTGACCCGTAAAACCAACTGGATGGAGATTCCGCGGATCAATGCCGGCTCCCCGTTTATGACCCCGAAGCGGGTTCACAAAAATATAATGAGAAAGCTGCATTGAATGGCGCTTGCTGGCCTGCCTCCGGTTTTACGGGGCGGGCTTTTCTTTTTTACCGGGGCGGCCCCCGTCTCCCTTCCTCCCGGTAAAACTCCTGGGCCCGCGCCACAAAGTCGTGTACGGCGGTTTGTACGCTTCCCTCGGTATTCAAGATCAGGGAGGTGGTACGGATGGCAGCCAACAGCTCGGGCAGCTGGACGGCCTTCATCTCCGAGCTCCCGCCGCCAAGGGTCCGCTCCAGGTAGGAGGCGGGCAGCAGCGTGGCACAGCCTAAGACGGAGCCCAAACGGAGAATGGCTTCGAAGGAGTCGATCTCCATTTTGACATTGGGATAGGTGTCATGCTGCTCGAACAGCTCGTCCATCAGCACCCGGTACCAGGTTCCTTTGGAAAAGAGGATCATAGGCAGCTGATGCAGGTCCTTCATGGTCAGATCCGTCCTGCTCAGGTAGGGATGCCCAGCCGGCAGCACCAGGGACAGGTGGTCATCGAACAAGGGGTAACACTTCAGTCGCGGATGGTCGATCACCGAGGCTACCAGTCCGAAATCCGCCTTATTTTCCCGCACCAGCTCGACGATCTCATGGGTTTTGCCGGTAATGGCTTGAATGTCGGTTTGCGGGTGGTCCTTATTGAACAGGGAAATAATCTCCGGGAGACTCGATTGCAGGGTGGTGAGACTGGCCCCGATGGTAATGCTCGACGGCATCTCGGGGGAGATGAAGGGCCGCAGCCGGGTTTCGAACTCGGCGGTCATTTCCCGCATCCGCAGCGCATAATCATAGCAAATGCGGCCAGCCCGGGTCAGCTCCAGACGTTTGCCCCTGCGCTCGAAAAGGGCGACACCTATCTCCTCCTCCAGGTGCATGATTTTCCGGGATAATGCGGGCTGGGACAAATTTAGTACACGGGAGGCTTTATTCAGACTTTCCTGCTCCACGACGACAGCGAATATATCCAGGTTATTCTGCACGGAAGTTATCCTCTTTTCTCTCATATAGCGAACATACATAACCCATTATAATAAAAATGCACTTCCCTATTAAGCCATAAAGCGTTAACATAAGAGAAGACACATAATGTTCACATTTAGAAATGCAGCGTTTACATGAGAAATAATAGGGAAAATGGTAATATGAGTTTTGTGAACGGTTTGTGACAACGCTGCTGAGAGGGGTTTTTGCGTATGAAGGGGAATTCCTATTTCTACCGTAAGCTGCATTCCCTGCTGGGCGTCATTCCGGTGGGCGCATTTCTTGTGGAGCATCTTTATACCAACTACGCAGCGTATCATGAGGGGCATGAGGGCTTTCTTGCCAAGGTGGAGTGGCTGAACAGCCTTCCGCTGGTGTTCTTTATGGAACTCTTCGGCATTTGGCTGCCCATCCTGTACCATGGTGTATACGGCTTGTACGTGGCCTATACCGCCCGCAACAACCCGAAGCAGTACGGCTATTTCCGCAACTGGATGTTTACTCTGCAGCGGGTGACGGGAGTGATTACGCTTCTGTTTATTGTCTGGCATGTGTTCGAAACCCGGGTCCAGGTGGCGTTGGGGAATGTCGCCCATGATCAATTAGGCGTGCGGATGCATGAGATCATCAGCCAGCCCTGGGCATTCGTGATTTATGTGATCGCGGTGGTGTCGGTTTCGTTCCACTTTGCCAACGGCATGTGGTCCTTCCTGGTCAGCTGGGGCATTACCATCGGTCCGCGCTCCCAGCGGATTTCCGGCTATGTATGGATGGGTGTATTCGTGGTGATGTCCGTGATGTTTATTCTGGCGCTGACGGCCTTCGCCGGTATGGACTTCAGCCAGCGGCCCGTGACGGCGTTGATGTAGCTTCACCTATGCTAACGATGATGGCTTTTCGCTAGGAAAGCCCAAGCTTATGCTAACGATGACGGCTTTCCTAACGGAAAGCCCTGAGGAGGGGACGGATATGGCGACTTCGAACATTATTGTGGTCGGCGGCGGTTTGGCCGGTCTGATGGCAACGATTAAAGCCGCGGAAGCCGGCGTTCATGTAGATCTGTTTTCCCTGGTTCCCGTTAAGCGCTCCCATTCGGTGTGCGCCCAAGGGGGCATCAACGGGGCCGTAAATACCAAGGGGGAAGGAGATTCCCCGTGGGAGCATTTTGACGATACGGTGTACGGCGGAGACTTCCTGGCCAACCAGCCTCCGGTCAAAGCCATGTGCGAGGCGGCACCGGGCATTATCCATCTGATGGACCGGATGGGAGTTATGTTTAACCGGACACCGGAGGGCTTTCTTGATTTCCGGCGTTTCGGCGGCACCAAGTACCACCGCACTGCCTTTGCGGGAGCGACTACCGGCCAGCAGCTGCTGTATGCCTTGGATGAGCAGGCCCGCCGCCAGGAGGAAGCGGGGCTGGTCACCAAATATGAGCATTGGGAGTTCCTGTCCGCCATTCTTGACGATGAAGGGGTGTGCCGCGGCATTACCGCCCAGAACCTGCGGAGTATGGAGATTGAGGTGTTCAAGGCGGATGCCGTCATCCTGGCTACGGGCGGACCGGGTATCGTGTTCGGGAAAACCACCAATTCTGTGATCAATACCGGTACGGCCGCCTCTGCTGTTTATCAGCAAGGGGTCCATTTCGCCAACGGGGAATTTATCCAGATTCACCCTACGGCCATTCCCGGGGATGACAAGCTGCGGCTGATGAGCGAATCCGCCCGGGGCGAAGGCGGCCGGATCTGGACCTACAAGGACGGCAAACCCTGGTACTTCCTGGAGGAAAAATATCCCGCCTACGGCAATCTGGTGCCCCGGGATATTGCCACCCGTGAGATATTCCACGTTTGTGTGGATTTGAAGCTGGGGATCAACGGGGAGAATATGGTTTATCTGGACCTGTCCCACAAGAATCCCCGGGAGCTGGACATCAAGCTGGGCGGCATTATCGAAATCTATGAGAAATTTATGGGTGAGGATCCGCGGAAGATTCCCATGAAAATCTTCCCTGCTGTCCACTATTCCATGGGCGGACTGTGGTGTGATTATAATCAAATGACCAATATCCCCGGGCTGTTCGCCGCTGGGGAATGTGAATACCAGTACCACGGCGCCAACCGGCTGGGAGCCAATTCCCTCCTGTCCTCGATTTTTGGCGGGATGGTGGCGGGACCGAAGGCCATTGAATACGTCCGCGGGCTTGACAAGCATGCGGAGGATATTTCTTCCACCGTATTTGAGCGGGAGGCCCGGAAGCGGGTAGACCAATATGAGGGCCTGCTCAAGAAGGACGGCAATGAAAATCCCTATGTCCTGCACAAGGAGCTGGGGGACTGGATGACCAACAATATGACGGTGGTGCGGGTGAACAAACGCCTGGAGGAAACCATCGTCAAGATCAAGGAACTGAAGGAGCGTTATGCCCGGGTTAATGTGAACGATACCTCCCGCTGGAGCAACCAGGGGGTGGCCTTCACAAGGCAGCTGTGGAATATGCTGGAGCTGGCGGATGCCATGACGCTGGGAGCGCTGCTCCGGGATGAAAGCCGCGGCGCCCATTACAAGCCTGATTTTCCGGACCGCAACGACGAGCAATTCCTGAAAACCACCATCGCCACCCATCATCCAGACGGGCCCAAGATCACCTATGAAGCTGTGGACACCTCGCTGATTACACCGCGGAAGCGGGACTATACCACCGACAAGAAAAAGAAGGGGGCGCAATGACTATGGCTGAAGCAGCGGCAAAACGCTCCATCAAATTCATCGTCACCCGGCAGGACAGCTCGGACAGCAAGCCGTATACGGAGGAGTTCCAGATTCCGTACCGACCCAATATGAATGTGATTACAGCGCTTATGGAGATCCAGCGGAATCCCGTGAATGCGGACGGGGGCTCCACCTCTGCTGTTTGCTGGGAATCCAACTGCCTCGAGGAGGTATGCGGCGCCTGCTCCATGGTCATTAACGGCAAACCCCGGCAGGCGTGCACCGCCTTGGTGGATCATCTGGAGGAGCCGATCCGGGTTGCGCCTATGTCCACCTTCCCGGTGGTCCGGGACCTGGTGATTGACCGAGGGCGGATGTTCAAGGCGCTGAAGAAGGTGAAGGCGTGGATTCCCATTGACGGCACCTATGATCTGGGGCCAGGACCACGGATGGCGGAATCCAAACGCCAGTGGGCCTATGAGCTGTCCAAATGTATGACCTGCGGCGTTTGTCTGGAGGCCTGTCCCAATGTCAACGACAAAACGGACTTTATCGGGCCTGCCGCTATTTCCCAGGTGCGTCTGTTCAATGCCCATCCCACAGGGGAAATGAACAAGGAGGAGCGCCTGGACGCTCTGATGACCGACGGCGGCATCGAGGGCTGCGGCAATTCCCAGAACTGCGTGCGTTCCTGCCCGAAGGGAATTCCGCTGACCACCTCCATCGGGGCCATGAACGCAGATACCACCAAACGTCTGTTCAAAAAATGGCTGGGGATGTAAGAGACCCCCAAAAGTGAAGCGAAGCTCTGTAGCGTAGTCCGATTACTTTTGGGGGAGCCCCCGGAGAAATCTATTTTAAATTACAAGCAGCCTATCCCTTTTTAGGAAGGCTGCTTTTTGGTATTGACCCACAATAGTTGTTTTACATATAATTGTTTAAACAACTATTTTGGAAGAGGGATTGAATTGAAGGAATCATTGGATGATGTGAAATGGGAGCTGAACCAATCGCTAGGGTTTACATTGGGTGTGGCTTCCCGTCGGATGTCCCAGCTTTTTGGGCATCGGCTGAAGGAGTACGGGATTAGTCCCGAACAATGGTCGGTGCTTCATTTGATTGCCGGGCAGGAGGGGCTGATCCAGAAGGAGGTTGCCGAACGTTCCTTTAAGGATAAGCCAACAGTGACCCGGATTCTGGATGTGCTGGAGGAGAAGGGGCTGATTTCCCGAAAACCCGGGGAGCAGGATCGAAGATCCTTCCGGTTGTATCCCACCGATAAGGGTAGGGAGCTAGCCCTCAAGACAGAGCCGCTGGAGCGTGGGGTGAATGGGGAACTGGCGGACCGTTTGGGGAAAGAGGCGTATGACGCACTGTTAACCCGGTTGAAGGAGATTATCCGTTTCGCCGATGCCCTACTGGAGAAGGAACAGGGGGTCAAAGAATGAGCAGCAAACCCTTGGCCCAGCCGGGCGGCGCCGAGCCCTTATGGACCCGCTCCTTTATTGTACTGACGATCAGCTATTTCCTGATGTTCATGTGTCTGCAAATGCTGCTGTCCCCGTTTCCGTCCTACGTGAAGGACCGGTTCGCCCCTGGGGATGTGGCGCTCAGCCTGGTCACCAGCCTGTTTGCCTTGACGGCTATTGCGGCACGATTCGCCACTGCCGCCCTAATGAAGCGGATCAGCAAAACAGGTCTGCTCTATACCAGTCTGGGGATTTCCGTAGCGGCTACGCTGGCTTATCCGCTGGCGGATTCCTTGGGTTCGCTGCTGGCGCTGCGTATGCTTTTCGGGATTGGCTTCGGCATGGGCAGCACGGTAATGCCCACCTTGGTGAGCCGGATAATCCCAATGCGCCGGATGGGGGAGGGCATCGGTTATTTTGGCCTGTCCACCAGCCTGGCCATGTCCTTCGGGCCTATGATTGGCCTGGCGCTTCTGGACGGCTTCGGCTTCGGCGTGCTGACCGTATGGGGAGCGGTTGCGGCAGCGGCGGTTATTCCTCTTTTGGCGCTGACGCGGGCTGCTGCTGTTTCTCCTCAGGCTGGGTCAGGCAAAAGAGGCGCTGGAGAAGCTCCTCGCGCAGCCGCCAATGCTTCCGGCGGTGTCCGGCAGAGGGAGGAGCCGCCTTCAACAGGGCTGGCCGGCAGGCTGTGGCTGCCGTTAACACTGAACACGCTGCTGTCCTCCTGCTACGGAGGCATTCTCAGCTTTCTGGCCTTGTACGGCCGGGACATCGGGTTGGCCAACATCGGCCTGTTTTTCCTGTTTAATGCCCTCACGGTGCTGGCTGTCCGGCCGGTTTCGGGCTGGCTTTATGATACCCGGGGGCATGCTGTGGTTCTGGTGCCCGCCGCTATGGTTTTGGTGGCAAGCCTCGGACTGCTGTCCTATACCCACTCCATGGTGATGCTCATGTCCTCCGCTCTCCTGTTCGGATTGGGCTATGGCGCCGTCCAGCCCACCGTCCAAGCTTGGATGCTGGGCGGATCCCCCCGGTCCAGCCATGGGTTGATCAACAGCCTTTTTTATAACAGCATTGATCTGGGGGTTGCTGTGGGTTCCATGGGCTTGGGAGTGGTAGCTGCGGCCACCAGCTATGCGGTGATGTACCGGTTTTCCGCAGGGATTATGCTGCTGTTTCTAGTGCTATATCTGGTGGTGGCCGTTGCCGGCGGCAGGCTGCGTAAGACACTTGGTGAAACGGAGCTTGCCGCGCCAGTCCGCACAGAGCCATAATAAAACCTCGCTTTCCATGGGAATATCCCGTTGGGAAAGCGAGGTTTTTCGGTTCTATGAGTGTGTTGCCTCTTCAGCAGGCAGCAGTGGTGAAGGTTGGCCCGTATACTGGAGCCGCAGATCATGCAGCGCCCGGGTGCAGGCCACGTACAACAGCTTGGCATCCCGGGGGGAAGCCTTGTAGCGGGTTGCATCCACATCTGTCACCAATACAGCATCGAACTCGAAGCCTTTGGACAGATAAACGGGAAGCACGGATAGTCCGCCGCCGTAGGACTGCTGGGAGGCCGTCAGCAATGCAGGGGAAAAGCCTGCATTGACCAGCTCTTTGTGGATGGCGGCACACTCCTTTTCGGTGCGGCCGATAATGGCAATGGTGCCGTGTGCCTCCTGCGACAGCTCACGGACAGCCTGCACAATAGCGGGCATCCGTTTGGCGGTCTGCTCCACCCGGACCTGCTCGCCGCTGCGGAAAACAGGGACAGCCGGGCTGACCGCTACTCCGCTGTGGGCGATAACTCCATTGGCAAACTGGATGATCTCCATAGTAGAGCGGTAGCTTCGGTTCAACTGGAAGGTTTCCGTTTCCTCCTCATCGAACAGTCCGGCGAACTCCTCCCAGCTATGGACACCCTTGTAATCATGGATACCCTGGGCCAGGTCGCCCAGTATGGTGAAGGAATGGTTTTTGCTGTGCTCCTTCAGCACCAGCACCTGAAGCGGGGAAAAATCCTGGGCTTCATCGATCACAATATGGTCGAACCGGTCATTGCCATGAATGCCGTAGAAGCGGTTATGGATATATAACAGGGCGGCTAAATCCTCCTGAAGCACCTCGCGTTTGGCCAGACGTTTCCTGGATTCCTCTGCCCGCTGCTCCGGAACCCACTGCGGCCGGGTTTCCGGCTCGAACAGTCTCCGGTATAAATCCAGTGCCGAGGGAGGGCTCCAGCTTTTCAGATAAGCCTTCAGTCTGGCGCCAGCCAGCTTTTTGCGGTCCTTGCGGATCTTAGGGTCTCGTGTGGCTTCCAGCTCCATCTCCAGCCAACGTCTGATCCGGGCTTCCACCCGCTGCCGCCGTTTGCCGATGGGTTCATGGACAGTCTCTACATAGAACCAATGACGAATGGTTTTGCCTGGCAGCTGACGGGTCCCCTCCCAGGGAGTGAAATCCTGCAGAGCGCAATATTCCTTTTCGTATACGTCCAGCTCCCGGCTGAGACGGTCTGCCAGCTCCGCGGAGCCTTTCCATCTGCCTGAGGGAATCGGCTCTTCTGATTCCGCAGGGTTCCCGGTGGTATCTTGGTGCGGTGCAACCGCAAACCGCTTCTCCAGATCCTGGGCCTCGCTGCCCAGCTTGAGGTTGTCGTCCAGCCGTTCCAGCGCCCAATCGGCAAAGGTGGTTTGGGCGATGTCTCCCACCCCCAGCTCCGGCAGCACCCCAGAGATGTAATCCAGGAACATCCGGTTAGGGGCAAAAATAATCATCCGCTCCGCCTTCACCTGATCCCGGTACTGATAGAGCAGGAAGGCCAGCCGGTGCAGGGCCACGGTGGTTTTGCCGCTGCCCGCAACGCCTTGGATAATCAGAGCCTTGTTTTTGGCGGCCCGGATAATTTTGTCCTGCTCCGCCTGGATGGTGGAGACGATATCCCGGAGCTTGTTATCCTTGTTCTCTCCCAGACGGTACAGGAGGAACTCATCCGTCACTGCACCTTGGCTGCTGCCCCGCAGGTAACTGTCCGTCACCCGCTGGAGAATCTGCTTGCGGATGACCAGGTTCCGCTTCAGGTAAACCAGCCCCTCCACCAGCCCGTCGGGGGAATCGTATTCCGCCGGCCCGTCGCCGCCTGTGAAGGAATAGAAAAGACTGGCTACAGGAGCCCGCCAGTCTATGACCAGCGGATGGCCGCCGATCCGGTCCTCTACTCCCGCCTTGCCGATGTAGAGGGGAGTCGGGTCGCTATGTCCGGCCTCCTGAAAGTCCAGTCTTCCGAAGTAGGGCTCCGGCAGGGCGACTGCCAGCTTGCGCCGGGTTTCTTCCCGGAGTCCCTCCAGAACCTGCTCGGTAAAATCACTCCCGTTATACCGGGACATGGCGTTTAATTCATCCAGCTGCCGGCTGATGATACGTCCGGCCTCCTCCAACCGGAGGAGCTCTTCTTGATAGGCACTTTGAATGTCGCTTTCCATATTCAGTTACCTCCTAAGGTTTTTACGCCAGTAAAAACCGGCATCGTAAGCATAAGCTAAGGTTTTTACGCCAGTAAAAACCGGCATCGTAAGCATAAGCTAAGGTTTCACCATATGTTTTAGGCCGATAAAGCGGAACTGTAAGAATATCACAAATGGTGGAGTGGCGCAACCGTTTGTTGGAAACTCCTCAAAAGGCTATACTCGAAAAATCATATATAAATTGTAGAGCAGCCTTGATTTAGTGTGTTATATATGAAATATCATATATAAATTCCCCGATGTTATCTTTTTCCTCGGAATGAACTCGAAATTTCATATATAACCCGCCGAAAACAGTGGTTAACAAAAATTGTACTCGAAAAATCATATTCGATGGGGCGGCTGGACAGCCACATGCTTGCCCAATGACTGCCATGTCTATCATTGACGCCAACTGTCAATTAGGCTAAAATAAATCTGAAGCATTATTTAAACGTTTCAACTGATCAAGTAAACGTATTCAAGCTGTAACCCGATAACCGGAGGTGCACGGCCCTGAAAAACAAACAGATTACGATCATCGACGTGGCTAGGGCCGCTGGTGTCTCCATTGCCACTGTTTCCAATGTGCTGAACCGGCGGAATGTGCCGCTGGCGGAGGAAACCATCCGCAAGGTGGAGGACGCGGTGCAGCTGCTTGGCTACCGCCGCAATGAGATGGCGGCCAGCCTCAGCCGCAAAAAAACCTATGAGCTGGGCCTGGTTTTGCCCCATTTTAACGGTTACTTTGCGGATTTTGCCCACGCCATGCAGGATGTGGTCCATCAATTCGGCTACCATCTGTCCGTATACTCCTCCACCGGGAAGCCGGAGCTGGAGAAGCGGCATATGGAAACACTTCTGCGCCGCCGGGTCGACGGACTGTTTTGCCACGGCTTGGCCATGAATCCGGAGACCACCCGCAAGTTTGTCGGCGAAGGCACACCGATGGTGCTGTTTAACGCCTATAACTGGCCGGAGAACGTGGCGCTGGGTGCCGTTAATCTGGATTTTGCCGGAGGAGCGGAGAAGGCGGTGCTGCATCTGGCGGAGAGAGGCTGCAGGCAATTGTTCTATATTAGCCGCGTAAGAGCCCGGACTACCAACCAGCAGCGGCTTGTCGGCTTTCAGCGTGGTGTGGAGGGCTGCGGAATTCCACATCGGATCATTCCGACTCAAGGCATGTATGAGGACGAGATTTTTGAGTCTATTGAAGATGTAGTGAAACAAGGTGAGCCCTTGGGTATCCTGGCCTTTGACGACGGCGACGCGTTTATGCTGATCTCCCGGCTGCAGGCCCGCGGGTACGATATTCCCGGCCAGATCAAGGTTGTGGGCATCAATAACCAATCGGTGGCCCAGCATAACTGGCCCTCCATCACCAGTCTGGATATCGATCTGGACAATCAGGTTTCCCATGCGGTATGTATGCTGCTTCAGCATTTGGAGGAAGGTGCGGCGCTGCGGAATATTTCCCTGGAGCGATTTGAAACGGTGAAACCAACCGGCAGTCCGGCCCATGAGATTCATATTCCCATGCGGCTGATTCCCCGGATGTCCACCGAATAACCCTCTCCCAACTTGAAGACGCACTTTTATACATGTATCTAAAAACAGGAGATGAGCAGATTGAGTCTTTGGAAACAGGCAATTGAAGATGCGGTTCAAAAAACAAGAGCGAATATCGCGCGTTTTGGAGGCCAATTCCCCCATGTCAGTGAAAACGGCAAGTATTTGTTAAACGACAATACCGATTGGACGGACGGCTTCTGGTCCGGCATTCTCTGGCTCGCCTATGAATACAGCAAGGATGAAGCCATCCGGGATGCTGCCGAAAAAACCGTGGAGAACTTCCGCGACCGCCTGAATACCATGAAGAGCCTGGACCACCATGATATCGGCTTTCTGTATTCCCTTTCCTCCAAGGCTCAATGGATGATCGAAAAGGATGAGGCTGCACGCGAGCTGACTATCGCCGCCGCCGATGTACTGCTGCGCCGCTGGCGTCCCAAGGCAGGGTTGATCCAAGCTTGGGGCAGAGAAGGGGATACCGAGAACGGCGGACGGATTATCATCGACTGCCTGATGAATCTGCCTCTTCTGTATTGGGCCTACGAGCAAACCGGCAACGAGGATTACAAGAACAAGGCAATCCTGCATACCGAAAAATCCCGCCGGTTCCTGGTGCGCGGCGATGACTCCTCTTACCATACCTTCTGGTTTAATCCGGAGAATGGCGAGCCTGTCCGCGGCGGCACCCACCAAGGCAATACCGACGGCTCCACCTGGACCCGCGGCCAATCTTGGGGTGTCTACGGCTTTGCCCTGGGCTACCATTACACCAAGGATGACCGGTATCTGGATACCTCCAAAAGAATGGCCAAGTACTTCCTGGAGCGTCTGCCGGAAGATAACGTGGTCTATTGGGACTTCGACGTGGAAATCACACCGGAAACCAAACGCGACAGCTCCGCATCGGCCATCACGGCCTGCGGTATCCTGGAGCTCTTGAAGCATCTGCCTGAAAATGACCCTGACCGCGCTTATCTCGAGGAAGGTGTGCAGAAGACCATGGAGGGTCTGGTGAAGCATTACTCCACCATGAACCAGCCGGACGCCGAAGGTTTTATCGAGCATGGCTCCTATGCCGTGCGCCTGGGCCACAGCCCCGACGACTTCATGATCTGGGGCGACTACTACTACCTGGAAGCCTTGATGCGTCTTGAAAAAAATCATAAAGGCTATTGGTACGAATAAGCCTCATTTGGAAGCGGAGCTTGACCGCGGGAGGCACTAAGCGGAGCCTCCTATGAACAAATAAAGAAAACGCCGGCGCCCTTCATCGGGACCGGCGTTTTTGGTTTCTTCTGCGATTCGTCACACCGGGCAAGAAAACCCGGGATCCTCGTCCTCTCTCCCCCGTTCCGCCAGAAAGCGGCGGCCGTATTCGCCGTGGGGATGGATCTGGGCATGCTCCGTTTGAATGGTGGCATGAACAATGCTGTATTTCTCCTTTAACATTTCGTTAATCGCCAGAATCACACACAGCGGCTGCATATCCTTGTTGACGAAAACATGGGCGGTTAATGAATAATGCCCGCTGGAAATGGCCCACAGATGCATTTCGTGCACATCCTCCACTCCAGGGATGGACAGAATGTCCTGCTGAATCTGCTGAAGATCGTAGGCCTCGGGGACAGATTCCATCAGAACCAGGCAGGATTCCCGGATAATGCGGGCGCCTCCCACAAGAATGACACCGCCGATGGCTATGCTGATGAAGGCATCCATCCAATGCCAGCCTGTGGCGAGGATCAAGAGAGCGGAGGCAATAACGCCGATGGAGCTTAACAGATCCCCGATAAAATGCCATAAGGCGCTTTTCACATTGAGGTTATCCTCTTCCTTCATGCTTCTGCTCAGAACATAAGTGAGCACAATGTTAACGATAAGGCCGATGGTGGAAATGAAAAGCATCACCGGATAATTTACCTCCGGCGGGTTAATCATACGCCGGATGCCTTCAATGACGATGCCGATGGAAATTGCCGCCAGGGCCAGCCCGTTCAGAAAAGCCGCGATAATTTCGAAACGGAGGAAGCCGAAGGTAAACCGCGGAGTCGGAGGCCGGGATGCGAGATAGATGGCTACCATGCTAAGAGCAAGGGCAATCACATCCGAGATCATGTGGGCCGAATCCGAAAGCAAAGCCAGGGAATTGGACACCAGCCCGCCGATAATTTCCACAAGCGTAAAAAACACAGTAATCCATAAGGTAATCCACAGCGTACGTTTGGATGCCGTTTGCTGCTTTACATGCAGCTGATGGTGGAAGTCCTGAAACAAGATGCCGCCCTCCTTTTTGTAGTCTATATCTGTAGTATACGTAATAGTGGAAATCCGTGGCAAATGAGCATTTTATGGATCCTGATAATGAAAATTGCTCCAGATTGGGGACAATCCTTGTTTTCATCCAACTTGTAACACAAATGAAATACAAGCGTTACCCTTTTCTAACAAGTCCGGGCTATGATAACAGCAAGACCCCCTTTTTTTCATATATGATGGATTCGGCCCTGCCGCTACCGGCGAGGGTCACTTTTTTTATGAACTGCAAAAAACCGGAGTCCGGCTCCGGTTTCTGCGAAATAATATGATCCTCGATGGCGGATCAGAGGGGGACAGCAATCCGCTTCTTGGCGCTGAAATAAACCCATTCCTTATAGCCGATTTCCTTCAGGCGGCGGGCCACCAGCTCCCGATCATCGCCCACCCGTTCCGGGTCATGGGCGTCCGAGCCGAAGGTAACGGAAACGCCGTAACGCAGGGCCATCTCCAAGATCTCATCGGAGGGATACCAGCCTCCCACATCCTTGGTTTTTCCGGAGGTATTCACCTCTATAGCCATACCCGCTTCCCCGATGATCCGGAGCGTCTTTTCCACTGCTTCCGTGCGGATATCCGAAAAGGCGGGATAAAAGCCCTTCATGGCATCGATATGTCCAAGAATCTGAAACATGCCGCTTTTGGCCGACTGGAGAATCAGATCGTAATATTGCTCCTTCTCCCTGATTTTCTCCTGCTCCGACAAACCCCTGAACCGTCTTTTGTTAAAGATGCTGACTCCTCCGGATTGGTGGACAGACCCGATGATGTAATCAAAGGGATACTTGTCATAGATAGCCCGGTACGCCCCCACATGCTCAGGGAAAAAATCCGACTCCACTCCAAGCAGCACCTCAATCCGTCCGCGGTATTCCTCTTTTAGGGCCAGCACCTCTTCCACATAGCGGGGAAATTCGCTTTTGGCCATGGCGATGCGTGGCTGCGCATGGTCGGATTTTTCGCCGAAATAGGGGGAATGGTCCGAGATGCCGATGACCTGCAATCCACCGCGGAGGGCTGCTTCGACGTAATCGCGGATTTGGCCGCGGGCGTGGCCGCAACGGCTGTGATGGGTATGCAAATCGAATTTCATGATTGTTCTCCTTTAAAACGTATGCGTTATCGGCGCTTTATTCCGAACCGAGAAACTGGTTTTGCGGCATTCCCTTCAGGTCGCTCAGGAATTGCTGCATCGCGGAACTCAGGTAGCGCCCTGATTTATATACTACCCCAACCGGGTGGCTAATCTCCAATTCATTGACCTTAATCATCTTGAGTGTGCCGAGGCGAAGCTCCTTGGCGATGGACAATCTGGAGATAATGGCTGCGCCCATATTCAGCTCCACCATCCGTTTTACTTCCTCACTGCTGGAGAGCTCCATCACCGTCTGCGGCACAATGTCCAGCTTCTTAAACAGAGCATCCACAAACCGGCGTCCAGCCGTATCCTGGGAGAGCATCACCAGGGGAATATGGCGCAGCTCCTCAATGGTAGCAAATTCATGTGATGCCAGCGGATGATCCGGGGCCACCACAAGCTCGAAGGTATCGTAATACAGGATAGACGATTCCAGATACGGATTTTTTTCGAACAGATACGCGATTCCAATATCCACGCTGCCGTTCTCCACACTGGCCATAATCTGGGAGGAGGGCATGGAGTGAATGGTGATTTTAATCAGCGGAAACTGGTTCTGAAAATAGGAAAGAACCCTCGGCAGCGTCTGCATGGCGATGGAGGTAGTGGTTCCCAGATGGATATGGCCCTGAGGGGTATTCTCCAAGTCGGCCAGGCGCTGCTTCAGTTCTTCTACAGTGCGGACAATTTTCATGGCATGCTCCAGAAAAACACGCCCGCTGTCCGTTAGGGTAACCGGCTGGTTGCGGTCAATAAGCACGCTTTGGTATTCGTCCTCCAGACTCTTGATCTGGGCAGATACCGCGGGTTGGGTAAGGTTGAGAATCTCTCCCGCCTTGCGGAAGCTCATGGTTTTGGAGATAGTGATAAAGGTTTCCAATTGATTCATATTCATTTGATTGGGCCCTCCTGGACTACGGCTGCAGCATTCCGGCGGTTGACCGAAATAAAAATATAGATTTAATTTATGGAAATAATCACGTATATAAAATAATTTTCTCAATCCCTCCTATTATATGCGATTCAAACTCTGGACGCAATTATAACTTTCGGCATATTTTTTGGGGGATGGGCACTTAGCGGAAAAGGCCCTGCAGGGAGGGCCTTTTGTACTTTTTATATAAGGATTATGGACGGGGGCGTTTGGAGCCGGGCCCTAATTCAGGACCGGCAGGCAGGTCCAGCGGGATCAACACGCAGAAGCGGATTTCATTGCCCTCGCACTCTGCCCAAATTTTCCCGGAATGGGCTTCTACGATGCTTTTGGCAATGGCCAGTCCTAAGCCTGAGCCTCCTCCGGCGGAGGTGCGGGCGGTATCCACCCGGTAGAACCGGTCGAATACCCGGTGGAGCTCGTCCTCCGAAATCGGGTCGCCCTGATTAATAATGCAAACCCGTGCATATCCGTTGTCGCGATCCATTTTGACGGTGACAACACCTGGTTTGTGGCTGTATTTCACCGCATTGACCAGGAGGTTCTCCGCAACCCGTATCATCTGGGCGGCATCGATCATGGCGTAAAGCCGCTCGGATAGAATATCCTTCACCAGCACCAGGGCGCTTTCCTCCGCGTAGGTAACCAATTCCTCCGTCAGCTGCTCCAAGAGCTCATTTACGCAGACCCGTTCCAGATTCATGTTGACAATTTGATTGGACAGCTTGGTGTATTCAAACAGATCATCGATCAATACCTTCAGCTTTTCCGATTTGCTGTAGGCGATTTGGGCGTAATTATGGGCTTGGGCCTCGTCCTCGAAGTGGCGGTCCTTCAGAAGCCGCAAATACCCCATAATCAAGGTCAGCGGAGTCCTTAGATCGTGGGAAACATTGGTGATGAGCTCGTTTTTGGTCCGTTCGGCCCGGCGTTCCTCTTCCATGGTGGTCTGGAGGGCGGCGGTCATCCGGTTAATGGTGGAGGCTAAGGAGGCCAACTCGTCCTTCGAACGCAGCGGCACGCGGAATTGGAGATTGCCCTTGGAGATTTCCTGCAGGCCGCTGGCCAGCTCTTCGATATAATCCATCTTCCGTTTGGTCAGCCAATAGAACAGAAAGATAAAGGCCGCAATAGCTGTCATCAGGGTGAAGGGGCTGGAGCCTCTTTTGTAGGAAATGCTGGGCTGGGGAACGCCGCTGACAATCAGATAAGCAGGCTGGTCCTTCAGATCAACGGGGTAAAAGCTGGTGAATTCCTGAACCGGGGTGCTGGTATAGCGCCGCTCCATAGCTTTGGAAATGATGCTGTGGATGTCCACCTGGGTTTCAATGGCATCGGGCGTTTTGAAAAAAACCTTTCCCTCCAGGTCCGTCAAAAGCACCTTGTTACCCGAAAAACCCGCATTGCGGGTAATGTAGTCGGTAATCCCCTGGTAGCTGACATCGGGGGTTTTAATATAGGAGGCGATGGCTCGGGCTTGGTCGTCGATTTTTTCGATGCCGTATTGGTAATCCAGAACAGGGGAACGGTTCAGCTCCCCGAAGAAAACGTTCACCGCAACGTAAACAAGAGCTGCGGCGGACAGGCACAGCACAAAGGTAAACATCAGCTGAAGCCGGATGCTGCGGATAATGCTGAGTCGGGTGGTCTCCGCGGCTCTGCGGCAGATACTCGCCAGCCGCTGGAGGCGGTTCCAGAATAGAAGCCTGCGTATCCCCGGTTTAAGCTTCAATTTTGTAGCCGACCCCCCAAACGGTTTTGATATATTTGGGCTGGCGCGGGTTCTCCTCGGTTTTTTCACGGATTTTGCGGATATGGACCATCACGGTGTTGTCGGATTCGAAGAAGGCTTCGCCCCACACCGATTCATAAATCCGCTCAATGCTGAACACCATGCCGCGGTTGCGGGCCAAGAGATCCAGAATGGCGAATTCCCGCGGAGTCAGCTTCACGTCACGGCCGTCCACCTTCACCTCATGGGTGGTGGTATTAATAATGAGATCATCAATCTCGATTTCGTTTTCCTTCCGGGCGTTGGGCACATTCAGCCGGGTGTAACGGCGAAGCTGGGATTTCACCCGGGCCATCAGCTCCAGAGGGTTAAAGGGTTTGGACATATAGTCGTCGGCTCCGGTAGACAGCCCCATAATTTTGTCCATGTCCTGGCTTTTGGCGGACAGCATGATGATGGGCATATTGCGCTGCTCGCGGATTTTCAGGCAGGTCTGGATACCGTCCAGCTTGGGCATCATCACGTCAAGGATCACCAGATCCACCACCTGCTTGGTCACCACATCCAGCGCCTCCAAACCGTCCGAGGCTTTCAGAATGTTATAACCATCGTTAGTCAAATAAATCTCCAACAGATCAAGGATGTCCTTTTCGTCATCCACCACAAGGATCGTTTCGGAGGGCATGGGATTCACTCCTTCGGATACGCACATACTTCGAGTTTCATTTTACCGGCAAAATCTTAACAGGGCCTACGGGCAATTCTTAAGAATATCTTAGCAAGCCTTCAGCCACCGGTAAAAGTCCATCAGATGATGGACGCTGACATCCGGTTTGATGCCGGTGCTCTCAATCAGCGCCTCATAATTATGAGGCCCCGCCAGCCCGGTCAGCACCAGTGCGGTGCGGGTGCCTGCCGCGGCGCCAGCGGCGATATCGGTACGCAGGTTGTCGCCCACCATCCAAATCTCCTCCGGCGGCAGCCCCAACAGTTCAATACCGTACCGGCTGATAATGGGGGATGGTTTGCCGATCACCACCGGCTCCGTCTCGGAGGCGGTGCGGATGGCGGCGCCGATGGCTCCGGAGCCGGGGATGGGTCCGTTTTCCTTCGGAAGAAGATGATCCGGGTTCGTCTGGATATACATGGCCCCGCCGCGGATGGCGTTCACGGCCTGGGTCAGCTTGGCATAGGTGAATTCCCGGTCAATGCCCTGCACCACGTAATCGGGAGCCTCTGCCGTAAGCACAAAGCCCGCTGCCGCCAAGGTCTCCTGAAGCGCCTGTTCCCCGATGCACAATACCCGGTTCCCTTGTCCGTGCAAGCGGATATAGCGCGCTGCAGCCATTCCGGAGGTAAGCACCTCCCCGGGGGCCACCGGAATCCCGGTGAGCTCTTCCAGAAGCGCCGCTACCTCACCGGGATGGACCGTGGAGTTATTGGTCAGAAACAGATAAGGCCAGCCTTCGCTCCGCAGAGCCCCGATGAACTCATCCGCATAGAGAATGGGATTCCGTCCGGCGTACATGGTTCCGTCCAAATCAATAATAAATCCCGGCATCTCTCTCAACCTCCTGCAGGAGTGCCTGCACCTGCGGATTCTCCAACAAAACCCGGTGCTGCCTGCTCTTCATACAGGGAATGGTTCACCGGCTCCAGGAAGCGGTTTTTCTCCCCGGTGTAACCTACATACAGAGTATTCATGGCCCGGGTGCAGGCGGTATAGAACAGCTTCCGCTCCTCCTCACGCCCATAAACCGATGCGCCTCCATCCCACACAATAACAGAATCGAATTCCAGCCCCTTGGCCAAATAAACGGGGATCACCACCAGCGTATTGCGGAAGCTGGTTTCCTCCCGTGTCACCAGATGCAGGTGGGCGGGAGCACCTGCGGCCTGAAGCGCTTCGTAAGCAGCCTGGCTCTCCGCAGCTGTCCGGCAGATCACAGCAACGGAAGGGGAGCCGCCGTCCCGCAGCTTCCCGATCAGCCCAACCACCTGCCGGGCTTTCAGTTCCGGCTCCGCTGCCAGCTTTACCAGCTGGGGCTTTTCCCCGCTCCGGCTGAAGGCCTCAATGGCTTCGCCGCCGGGCAAGAGCGCCTTGGTGAACTCTACAATCTCGGATGTGGAGCGGTAGCTTTTGGAGAGCCGGAGAATCCCGGTTTGCTCCTTGCCGTACAGCTCCTCCACATAGCCGTAGGACTCGATCCGCATATTCGGAGTAATGGCCTGGTTCAAGTCGCCCAGCAGGGTCAGCTTGCTGCGCGGGAACAGGCGGCGGATAATTTCATATTGGAAGGGAGAATAATCCTGGGCTTCGTCCAGAATTACATGACGGATGCTGTTGAAGCTGTTCCATCCGGTAACGCTCTCCAGCAAATAAAGCAGCGGCGGCACATCCTCATGGGGGGCGGTCCCGCTGTCCAGCTGCTCCAGTGTATAAGTGCAGATATCCTTCCATACCTCCGGCTCCGGAATTCCCGGCGAACCGGCTGCAGCGCGGAGGAACAGCTCCTGGTCGGCGAACAGCTGCCGGTAGGTGCGCAGCGGATTAATGAATTGAAGCCGGCGGACAAAGGATTTTATGGCGTTAGTTTTGGTGTGGACATGCTTCTTGCTCTGCTGCTTCAGCTCATCCTCGGTACCCAGATACTTGGGGTGGCGGAGCATGGTTTTGTACAGCTTGCGGGCCTGCCGTTCCTCCAGGAGGGGAATTTCACCCAGCAGCAGCTCGCCCATCCGCTCCAGCCGGACATCCATCCGGTGATGGCGGAAGTCGCCGTAGAAAAGAGCCGCCAAGGCCTCTTCGTTCTTCCAGACCTGAGCTCCATACGGAATGGCATCGAAGGCCAACCCTTCCTCCTCAAGAAGAACGAGATAATTGCGGATAACTTGAAGAAAAGCCTGAGAGGACTTGTATGCGGTTCCTGCTGCCTTCGCATCATATCCCGGTTCACCCGGATTTCCTGTCAGCATGGCTTCTATTTGTGTGTAGCGGTCCTCCGGTAATATAAAGCCGGACAAACGGTGCTCGGCAAAATCCTGGAAGGTGGTCTGACGCATATTGTCCTCACCCAGCTCCGGAAGCACATTGGAGATGTAGTCGCTGAACATGGGGTTGGGGGAAAAGAGGATCATTTGATCTGCCTGAATACTTTTGCGGTATTTGTAAAGCAGGTAAGCGACACGCTGCAGGGCGATGGAGGTTTTTCCGCTGCCCGCCGCCCCCTGGACGATCAGAATAGGATGCTCCTCGTAGCGGATAGCTTGATTCTGCTCGCTTTGAATGGTGGTTACGATACTTTTCATCTTGTCGTCGGAGGATTTGCCCAGCATAAACTGCAGCATGTCGTCTCCGATCCGGATGACGGAATCGAACATCAGCTGGAGGAGGCCGTTTACGATTTTGAACTGGCGCTTCAGGAGGATTTCCCCGTCCACATGGCCTTCATCGGTAGGGTAGCGGGCGTCGCCCAAGGTAAAATCGTAGTACATACTGGCAATCGGTGACCGCCAGTCGTAAACAATGGGCTCCAGTGTGCGGTCATCCAGCAGGGAGGACAAACCGATATAGATTTGCTCCGGCTCCTGCCCTGCGGGGGCTCCGTCCTCCTGGAAGTCGATACGGGCGAAATATGGGGTGCTGCGCATCAGCCGAAGCTTCCGGGCGGCAGCCTGCGCACTCAGATAACCCCGCTCGATCCGGGCCAGCTCCAGGGAGTTCATAACTACGTCCCCGGCAGCCTCGAATTTAAATGCCCAGTTGGCGTTGTCCAGACGCATTTCTTCCCAAATCATCTTGCGGACATCGATTACATCATCTCTCCGGTCGTCGGATACGCTTTGGTTTTTGACCAACTGGGCGTCGATTTCCCGGAGAGTCAGAGCCAGCCGGATTTCCTCCGCTTTTTGAGCTTCAGGATTTATGCTCATGGGTGTACCTCCATATCAAGTTTGGATAGCGTAAAAGGGCAGCAACTCTTCATTTTTTTGAGAGGAGGCCGAAAATTAAGTTTGACGGGCTATTTTTTTTCTGCTACAATAAGCGTAGGAAAATCAATTTTGGTTTTTCTTATTTTTATTTATGTAGAATGGTGCAACTATCATTGTACCATGTCTTCCCACGAACAGCAACACCCGGACGCCTGTGAGAGGCGACGGGTGTTTTTTTATGGCCTTTTTCCCCGGACCAGAGCGGGGAGTTAGAAGGCGGATTTGATTTGGTTAACGGCGCTTTCTCATACAGGGGTGGAGCCCGTTAATGGGGCGGGAGATTCTAACGGACGTAGAAGCCTCTATTTTAACAAAAATTGCCCTTCAAAAAATCTAACGGCGGCCACAGCCGCTATTTGGGCAAAATGTCCGGCCACAAGCCCCTTTTTGGCGCAATAACGTCCCCTGCTTCCGTTAGATTTTTTGGGATGCCGATTTGGCCCAAATAGCGGCGCTCACCGCCGTTAGGAGCGTAAGTCACCATAAGGAGTCAAGCAGAGGAAGGCTGGACCCTTGCGGAGAGCCAAGATTTTGGCGTGAGCCCGGATGCACTAGCTTCAGCGTCAGCATACAAAAAAAAGCCCCCGTCCAGATGCCGGGGAAAAGTGACATTATATTTAAAGAAAGGGAGTATGAACAGAATAACCCCTGAACCTGAAAAGAAGCTTAAAACAGGATAAAAATCACCTTAAAATTATTTTTATTAGGATCCCCGTCTTTTTTGACCAATGGCTGGAATTGGCGGGGCAAGGGAAGTATACTGAATACGATTATATAACGGTTTAATCGGAGGATGAATTCTGTTGGCAGCAACGACAAGCATTATTATACGTATTGAAATGGAAAAAAGCGGAGTAGGCTTCAGCAGCGTGGTGTCCACAGTAAGCTCATTTGGCGGGGATTTGGTGGCCATTGATGTCATTCGCTCCAGCAAGGAAAAATCCACCCGGGATATTACGGTGAATATTCCGGTGCCGGCTTACCAGGAGTTGCTGGACGCCCTGGAGGACCTGAGCGGCGTTTCGGTGCTGCATGTGTCCGACCAGACCTTTCTGGTTCACCTGGGCGGCAAAATCCGCATCGAACCTACCATGCCCATCAAAAACCGCGATGACCTGTCCCGGGTGTATACCCCCGGCGTAGCCCGGGTTTGTATGGCTATCCACAACAAACCCCGGGAGGCCTTTGCCCTGACCATCAAACGCAATACGGTGGCGGTGGTCTCCGACGGAACAGCTGTGCTTGGGCTGGGGGATATCGGTCCCCATGCGGCGATGCCAGTGATGGAGGGCAAGGCGATGCTGTTCAAACAACTGGCGGATGTTGACGCCTTCCCCATCTGTCTGGATACCAAGGACACCGAGGAAATCATCCGCACCATCAAGGCCATGTCTCCCGGGTTCGGTGGCATCAATCTGGAGGACATCAGCGCGCCACGCTGCTTCGAAATTGAACGCAGGCTCACCGAGGAGCTGGATATTCCTGTGTTCCACGACGATCAGCATGGCACCGCTGTGGTGATGATGGCCGGGCTGCTGAATGCCCTGAAGGTGACGGATAAGGATATCGGCTCTATCCGCGTAGTGGTGGTGGGGGCCGGAGCGGCAGGGGTATCCTGCTGCAAAATGCTGTTGGCCGCCGGCGTCAAAAACCTGGTGGCTGTTGACCGGGAAGGGGCCATCACGGCGGACCGGACCTATGCCAATGAAATGTGGAACTGGCTGGCTGAACGCACCAATCCCGACCGGCTGACCGGCGGTTTATCCGATGTGATTGAAGGCGCCGATGTGTTCATCGGAGTTTCGGGCCCGGGTGTTCTGAAGGTGGAGGACCTTGTCCGTATGGCAGAGGACCGGATTGTATTTGCCATGGCCAATCCTGAGCCGGAGATTGACCCGGAGCTGGCCGAGCCCCATGTGCGGGTGCTGGCTACCGGACGGAGCGACTATCCCAACCAGATCAACAACGTGCTTTGTTTCCCCGGTATCTTCCGGGGGGCGTTGGACTGCCGGGCGCGCCTCATCAATGAAGAGATGAAGCTGGCTGCTTCCCGTGCCATCGCCTCGGTTATATCCGATGATGAAGTCAACGAGAACTATATCATTCCCAGCATCTTTAATGAAAAAGTGGTGGATTCTGTCCGCAGCGCCGTCATCACCGCCGCAATCGATACGGGTGTGGCCCGCCGGATTCCGCCGGAGTTCCGCAGCCTCTGTGATTACACCGGCTACGGCTTGTCCGACAGCTACAAGCGTTAGATTTCAACGAAAGAAACGCAACGACATAAAGGAGACAGCCCTATGGAAACCCGTACGGAGAAGGATTTTCTTGGAGAAAAGCAGGTTCCCGCCGAAGCCTATTACGGCATCCAGACCATGCGGGCGGTGGAGAACTTCCCCATTACAGGAGTGCCTGTGCACCGGACGCTGGTGAAGGCACTGGCCGAGGTAAAAAAGGCAGCGGCCCGCGCCAACATGGAGGCGCATCTGTTGAACCGCAGAGTGGGCGAGGCCATTGTCCAGGCGGCCGAGGAAACGGCGGAGGGAAAGCTGGACCGGGAGTTTATTGTGGATTCCATTCAAGGGGGCGCAGGCACCTCCATCAATATGAATATGAATGAGGTTCTGGCCAACCGTGCCCTGGAGCTGTTGGGCAAGCAGAAGGGGGAATACTTCCACTGCAGTCCCAATAACCATGTGAACATGTCCCAATCCACCAATGACGACATTCCCACCGCTCTGCGGATCGCCTCCTACTGGCTGTCCCAGGAGCTGCTGGGGGCGATGGACCGGACCACAGCCGAAATTCGGGAGAAGGCCAAGTCCTTTGACGATGTAATCAAAATGGGACGCACCCATCTCCAGGATGCGGTGCCCATCCGCATGGGCCAGGAATTCGCGGCTTATGCCGCCGTCCTGGAGCGGGACCGGGAGCGCATCCGCCGAGCCGGCGCCGAGCTTCTTACTGTGAACATGGGCGCCACTGCCGTAGGCACCGGGCTTAACGCCAAGCCGGAATATATCGCCAGAGTTTCGGAATTCCTGTCCGAGCAGTTGGGGCTTCCCGTTCATCCCGCCGCCGACCTGGTGGATGCCACCCAGAATACGGATGCCTATACGGAGCTGTCCGCAGCCCTCAAGGTCTGCGCCGTGAACCTGTCCAAAATCTGCAACGACATCCGCCTGATGGCCTCCGGGCCCCGGGTAGGCCTGTATGAGCTCCTGCTGCCAGCGCGCCAGCCCGGCTCCTCGATCATGCCCGGCAAGGTGAATCCGGTGATGGCGGAGGTCATGAACCAGGTGGCCTTCCAGGTGATGGGCAACGATCATACCATCTGTGTGGCCTGTGAGGCGGGCCAGTTCGAATTGAATGTCATGGGACCGGTAATTGCCTTCAATCTGCTGCAGTCCCTCCAGATCATGACACGCGGTCTGGACGCCTTCCGGGAATTCGCTCTGGAAGGAATGGAGGCCAACCGGGAGGGCTGCCGCCGCTATGTGGAACAGAGCTTCGGCGTTATTACGGCCTTGAACCCCCATCTGGGTTATGAGGTGGCCGCCCAGCTGGTGAAGGAAGCGATGAAGTCCGGCCGTACCGTCAAGGAAATCATCACGGAGAAGCATCTGCTTTCGCCGGAGGAGCTGGAAGAGATCCTTGACCCGTACCAGATGACATCACCGGGGATTGCGGGAGCGCGCTTTTTGGAGGAGCAGGGGTAACGGATTTCATTTATTCACACGATATTCATGCTATCTTCATCCCACCTTCATGATTCGGAAGAAAAACAGTGATATTCTTAGTCATGTAGCCCGGTTCGCATGAAATTCTTCGTCAAAGCGTTATAATAAGAAAGTAAATATAAACCTTAGGAGGGAATTACAGTATGTCTCTGATTGGAAAAGAAGTGCTCCCGTTTCAAGCGTCCGCTTTCCGCAACGGCAATTTCGTCGATGTTTCCCAAGAGGATTTCAAAGGAAAATGGAGTGTAGTTTGCTTCTATCCGGCAGACTTTACCTTTGTTTGCCCCACTGAGCTGGAGGACCTGCAGAATCAATACGAAGCCCTGAAGGGACTTGGAGTTGAGGTATATTCCGTTTCCACGGACACCCACTTCACCCACAAGGCTTGGCATGATACCTCCGATGCTATCGGCAAAATCACCTACACCATGATCGGTGACCCGTCCCACACCATCTCCCGCAACTTCGATGTGTTGGACGAAGTCAGCGGCCTGGCTGACCGCGGCACCTTCATTATCGACCCGGACGGCGTGATCCAGTCCGTTGAAATCAATGCCGGCGGCATCGGCCGTGACGCAAGCATCGTCGTCAGCAAAATCAAGGCGGCCCAATATGTGCGCAATCACCCGGGTGAGGTTTGCCCTGCCAAGTGGCAAGAAGGCGGCGAAACGCTGAAGCCGAGCCTTGATCTCGTAGGAAAAATTTAAGGGGCTGAGAATAATGGCCTTAGAAGCCGATATTAAAGCGCAGCTTGCCCAATACCTGCAGCTTCTGGAAGGGGATCTCCTCCTTCAAGTAAGCGCAGGAGCGGATGCTGCTTCGGCCGAGATGCTGGCCCTCGTTGAGGAAATCGCCGGTATGTCGCCCCGGATCAAGGTGGAGAAAACCGCCTTGGCCAGAACCCCCAGCTTCAGCGTTAACCGCGCAGGAGCGGGGGATAGCGGGATCGTGTTTGCCGGCGTTCCGCTGGGTCATGAATTCACCTCCCTGGTGTTGGCGCTCCTGCAGGTAAGCGGGAGAGCCCCCAAGGTGGAGGATGCTGTCATCCAGCAGATCAAAGCCATTAAGGGCGAATACCATTTTGAAACCTATGTCAGCTTGACCTGCCATAACTGTCCTGACGTGGTACAGGCTCTGAACGTGATGAGCGTGCTCAATCCGGGCATTACCCATACCATGATTGACGGCGGTGTGTTCAAGAACGAGGTGGAGAAGAAGGAAATTATGGGCGTGCCCGCCGTGTTCTTAAACGGCGAGTTCTTCAACAGCGGACGCACCTCTCTGGAGGAGATCCTGGGCAAGCTGGGCAGCGGACAGGATACCAGCCAGCTGTCTGCCAAGGAGCCCTACGATGTTCTGGTTGTAGGCGGCGGTCCCGCCGGCGCCAGCGCAGCCATCTATGCGGCCCGTAAGGGCATCCGCACCGGCATTGTGGCCGAACGCTTCGGCGGCCAGGTGCTGGATACTCTGGGCATCGAAAATTTCATCAGCATGACCTACACGGAAGGCCCCAAGCTGGCTGCCAGCCTGGAGGCGCATGTGAGTGAATACCCCATTGATGTGATGAAGGCCCAACGGGTCAGACATTTGGACAAGAAGGACTATATTGAGGTGGAGCTGGAGAGCGGTGCCGTGCTCAAAAGCAAAACCGTCATTCTTTCCACCGGCGCCCGCTGGCGCAACACCGGTGTCCCCGGGGAAGCCGAGTTCAAGAACAAGGGTGTGGCTTATTGCCCCCACTGTGACGGACCTCTGTTTGCCGGCAAACATGTGGCCGTAATCGGCGGAGGCAACTCCGGCATTGAGGCAGCTATTGATTTGGCCGGTGTTGTGAAGCATGTGACGGTTCTGGAGTTTATGCCGGAGCTGAAGGCCGATGAGGTACTCCAGAAGCGGCTTTACAGCCTGCCCAACGTGACGGTGCTGAAGAACGTGCAGACCAAGGAAATCACCGGCGACAACAAGGTGAACGGACTCACGTACCTGATGCGCGACAGCGGGGAGGAGCAGCACATCGAGCTGGAGGGTGTATTCGTCCAGATCGGTCTGGTGCCCAACACCGAGTGGCTGGAGGATACCGTTGAACGTACCCGCTTCGGCGAGATCGTAGTGGACCGCCACGGTGCAACCAATGTGCCTGGTGTATTTGCGGCCGGGGATTGCACCAACAGTGCCTACAAGCAGATCATCATTTCCATGGGCTCCGGCGCTACTGCGGCCTTGGGCGCCTTCGATTATCTGATCCGCAATTAGCAGCAGGCAGGCGACCTGACAAACCATGTAAATTGTTCTTGTCAGCCGGCTTGCCCCTGTGCTATCATGGGGAACAATAATTGGAAGGGCTTCTAGGGAGCCGGGGCTGCTGTGTGCAGCCGCCGAACCGAGCGAGGCCGGCGCGTACCATACCATATGCGCAACACCGTAGGGATAAAAGACCTTCGGCAAGTTCCGTTTCAACGGGCTTGCCAGGTCTTTTTTTTCGTATCTGGAAGACAGATAGATCTCAAAGGAGGGTGTGGCAAATGGCGGCGGCAATACGGGTGGAGAGGCTGCAGAAGACGTTCCGGGTGAAGGAAAAACGGGCCGGCTTAAGAGGAAGCGCAGAGGCGCTGTTCCGGCCGGTGTACAAAGAGAAGCTGGCGGTGAAGCCCATCGGCTTCCAGGTGGAGGAAGGGGAGATTCTGGCCTTTATGGGGCCAAACGGAGCGGGCAAATCCACCACCATCAAGATGCTGACGGGCATCCTCCATCCCACAGCGGGTACGGCGGAGGTGCTGGGCCTTTGTCCCTGGGAGGAGCGGCGCCGGTTGGGATTCCTGGTGGGTTCGGTCTTCGGTCAGAAATCCCAGCTATGGTACCATCTGCCCCCGGTGGATTCCTTTGAGCTGTTGGGAAGCATCTATGAGCTGCCGAAGGCCGACTTCATCCGCCGCCGCGACGAGCTGGCGGAGCGCTTCGAAATTACGCCATACCTGAACACTCCCGTACGCCGACTGTCTCTTGGGGAGCGGATGCGCTGTGAAATTGTGGCCGCGCTTTTGCACCGGCCCCGGGTTGTTTTTTTGGATGAGCCGACCATTGGTCTGGATGTAATTGTCAAGCAGAAAATCCGCGAGCTGATTCTGGAGATGAACCGGGAGGAGGGCACCACCCTGTTCCTGACCTCCCATGATGCCGGAGACATCGAGCAGCTGTGCAAACGGGCCATCGTCATCAATCACGGGGAGATCATTCTGGATGAGCGTGTATCCCGGATGAAACGGGAATATCTCACCTACAAAACCATCGAGCTGCGGCTGCGCGAGGTCTGCGTTCTGCCGCCGCTGCCGGGCGTGCGGATTCTGAAGCAAACGGCTAACGGGCTCAAGCTCAACGTGGATACCTCGGTCATCGGGATGGAGGAGGTGCTGGGCCAGTTGGTGGCGTGCTGCAAGATTGGAGACGTCACCATTGAGGACCCGCCCATGGAGGAGATCATCGCCAAAATTTATGAACGGACAGAACGGGTGGCGGACCGACCTGCGGATTCCGCACCTCTCGCAGGGGGGAGTTAGCCGTGCAATTTGTGTTCAGATGGGGCAAGTCCGGCTGGGGGAAATATGGAGCCATCGGCAAAATTACCGTGAAGAACCAGCTCATGTATGCCGCCGACCTGTTTATCCGCACCCTTTTTCTGCTCCTGATCCTCTATGTGTTTACCCAGCTGTGGAGCGTGACCTATGAAGGCTCGGGCGAAACGGTCATCGGCGGATACCGCTACCACGAGCTGATCTGGTATCTGATTTTCTCCGAATCCTTGACCATGGCTATGCCCAAGCTGCATGTGACAGTGGAGGAGGAGGTTAAATCCGGCGGCATCGGTTATCTGCTCTGCCGCCCCGTGAGCTATGTAGGCTACCGGTATGCGGAATTCGCAGGAGAGTTTCTGGTGCGGCTTGTCTCCAACCTGCTGGTAGGCGGCGCATTGGGCATTTTCCTGTTTGGCCTGCCGGACTTCGGTTGGGGATGGCTGGGGTTTCTTCCCGTTCTGATCGGAGGAGCGACGCTGAACTTTATGATCCGGATGCTGCTGGCCCTTTGCGCATTTTGGGTAGAGGAAATCCAGGGGCTGGTGTTTGTTTATGATAAGCTGCTGTTTACCATAGGGGGTATGCTGCTGCCGCTGGAGCTGTTTGCGGAGCCTTTCCGCACCATCTGCCGCTTCCTGCCCTTCCAGACTATGATTTATTTTCCGGTGAAATCAGCTATCCAGTTCGATGCTTTGCGTATGGTGCAAATGCTGGGTATTCAGGCGTTATGGATCGGGGGATTCGGTGCTCTCCTGTTTGTGGTGTACCGGAAGGGAGTGAGACGTCTCAATGTCAACGGCGGGTAAAGGCTTGATGCGCAAATACGGTTTTGTCCTGACAGCGTGGAAGCTAAATCTGGCAGGCGCCATGGAGTTCCGGATGAGCTTTTTCCTGACGGCGGGGATGATGATGCTGAATAATGCGGTGTTCCTCTTCTTCTGGGCCATGTACTTCCAGCGGTTTCCCCTGGTGAACGGCTGGTCCTTGAATGATGTGATGATGGTGTGGGCGGTGAGCACCACCGGCTACGGCATCTCCAACGTGCTCTTCGGCAATGCGCTGCGGATTGCCAATCTGGTGGCGGGAGGGGACCTGGATGCCTATCTGATCCAGCCGAAGCCGGTGCTGCTGAATGTGCTGGTTAACCGGATGTCCCTTCTGGCCGCCGGGGACCTGCTGTTCGGGCTGGTGTGCTACGGGATCTTCGGCGACCACGCGCTTGCCGGGTTCGTGAGGTTCGCAATAGCCGCCCTCTTTTCCACTTTGCTGTTCACCTTTTTTCACATCCTCACGCAATCCCTGGCCTTCTACATCGGCAACGCCGAAAATTTGGGCTACCAGTTTTTCATCGGTTTTGTTACCTTCAGCACGTATCCAACGGATATTTTTAAGGGGATGGGCAGAATCCTGCTCTTCACCGTGATCCCGGCCGGATTCATCAGCTATATGCCCATCGGTCTGCTGCGGACGCCGGAGGCTGGTTTTCTGGCCGGTCTATTGCTGGTGACAGCACTGTTGGGAATAAGCGCCATCACCGTATTTTATAAAGGGCTGGCCCGTTACAGCTCCGGCAACCGGATCGGTATGAAGAGCTGACCGCTCATCGATATGGGCGAGACATACGGGCAACAGGCGGGCAACAGGCGGGCGACATACGGGCCGCATTGCTGTAACGGAACTCATCGGCTCTTAGCAGGCAAAATCCATCTGATTTGGAATGTAACGGAACCCAGCGGCGCTTACAGCTCAATTTGTCTGATTTCCCCCCACTACCATGCCTCTAAGAGTCGGAGAGTTCCGTTAGAAAACCGCGGAGGGCGTTTTCGCCGTCTAAGCGTCGCTTAATTCCGTTAAAGGGTTTACGCGTTCCAAATGGTCCGGGGTCTGGAGCAGAAGACCATCCGGGCAGATCATTACCGCAGACGCGGGGCAAACCATGGCATAAGAAAACCAGGCATTCCTGCCGGAATGTCTGGCGGTTTCTCTTCCACTTAAGGCGGATTCTAAGAGGCATAAAACCATGCGGCGGTTTCCTGAAGTCCATCCGGGAGCTGCGTTTCTGCCGACCAATGGAGGAGGCTGGCTGCCTTGGAGCAGTCCAGAGCACTTCTGCGCAGATCACCGGCACGGACGCCTGCTCTCTTAAGCGGCAGACTTAGCTTCATGGCTTGGCATACCGCTTCATAGATATCCGCAATGAACAGCTCCTGGCCGCTGCCGATATTCACTACCTGCCCGGCCTCACAGGACAAGGCTGACACGTTAGCCCGGCATACATCCCGGATATACACATAATCTCTTGTTGTCCCCTTAGGCATATCCGGGTAGCTGTAGAGAGTTGAAGATATTCCTGCCGCAGCATTTCTCATGAAGATGGGAATAACACCGCATTCTCCGTCCGGCATCTGGCGGGGCCCATACACATTGGCATACCGCAGTGCAATAAATTCCAAGCCGTGGCTCAGCTGGTAGAGACGCAGATATTGCTCTATGGCGTACTTGCTTACGGCATAAGGCGACATAAGCATGGGGTGAGCGGATTCCGGTGTAGGAATGGCCGCGGAATCTCCGGCTAGAGCACCGCCTGTTGAAGCGAAGATGACTCGCTTGACCCCGTAACGGACGCAGGAGTTCAAGAGCCTAAGTGTCCCGGTAATATTCACATCGGAATCATGGAGAGGATCTGCTACAGACTTGGGAATGGACTTCTGGGCGGCATGGTGGCTTACCACGTCCGGCCGTTCCTTTTCCAATATGGCATCCATTCCGTCTGAGCGGATATCCAGCTTGTAAAAAACAGCCTGCGCCGGAAGCTGCTCACGCCGTCCCGTGCTTAAGTCGTCTACAATAACAACCTCATGCCCCTCTGCCAAATATGTCTCCGCCACATGAGAGCCAATAAAGCCGGCCCCGCCTGTAATTAGTATTTTCATGGATTGACATCTCCCTTCATTTATATCCGGTGAACAGTCCGGAATCCTTCGTAATACCAATGAAGCCCTTACGGTGCAGAAGACTCTCCACACGGGTTCTGAATTTATCCAGGCTGCTTCCGGATAGTGCGCTTCTGCTATTTCCGGTGGTCGAACAGATATAAGCAATCAGCGGCTCCGCCTCCGTAATCCGAAGAGAATCCTCGTAGCGTTTAAGTTCAATATGGCGGAATCCCGCCGCCTCCAGCTGTGCTCCACCGTTCTCCAGTCCAAACTCGTCGGCAAAATCCTTCTCCGAGAGGACCAGCTCCGGGTTGAAGCCCCTCAGCAGCTCCTTCATTTCTCTTAAGTGGTTGCGTCCTATGGTGGAGGCATAGAAGCGTCCTCCGGGTTTTAGCACCCGGTATATTTCTTGCAGCGCCTCATGTCTGTTGTTGACATGATACAGCATGTGATTGGCCAGCACGGCATCGAAGCTGCCGTCCGGAAAAGGAATGGCCCGCACATCTGCCTGCATGAAGCGGAAGGAGCGGGGAGATCCATCTTCCGTTAGCCGGTCCTTGGCATCCTGCAGCATGCCTTCCGAGAAATCCGTCAGCGTAATGTCCCAATGCTCCGGGATGCGGCCCATATTACGCTGCCATAGGCTCCCGTCCCCGCAGCCCAATTCCAGAATGCGGCTGGAAGAAGGCAGCTCCAAGCAGTCGAACAGCCATTGGTGCCAGCTGCAGGGATTGACACTGAAGCCGTCATGCAGCCTGATTCGGGTATGAAGATTGGATGCATTGTGATACTGCTCCACCCATTGCTCCTCCTGTGTCACGACGCGGATAATGGAGGTGAAGTGCTCCCACAACCCGTTGTTCCCGGCAAGCTTCTTTTCTTCAGATTGCCCGTTTTGGTACTCGCCTAGATCTGCCGGCTTTTCCGCATCACGTGCCTCCAGCTCCGTGAGTGTTTCCGCAACAGCCTTGCGGACAAGGCGGAGATGCTCCATTTTGCGCCGGATAATGGTATCCTGCACCCGCAGGGATTCCCGTAAGTCCTCCTCCTGCCCGTCCCTGCGGATCACCTTCTTAATCTCATCGATGGATAGACCGATGTATTTTAAGGTCAGGATTCTCTGAAGGCGCGCCAGATCCTGCATTTCATAATAGCGGTAGCCGTTGTCCGCTCTGTGGCTCGCTGGCAGCAGACCTACCTTGTCGTAGAAGCGGACTGTCCGGATTGTCACCCCCGCTTTTTTGGCGAATTGGCCTGCTGTCATTCTTAGTCCTTGCGGCTGCATATGCAAGCTCCTCCATGATTGCGGCGTTTTTGCCTGCCTGAATGTATTGTATAAGGTGACCCTACGTCACCCTCAAGCTTTTTTTAGGGTGTGTCTTCAAACTCCGAGGGGAGCAGATTTGGCCGGATTTTCGTTCATGGCAAGGCACTTTCGCGAAGGCGTACCGGGGGTACGTCAAGCGGAAGTAACGAAGCAAGGGGCGAAAAGACGGGCAAAGGTGCCCTTAAGCGGGTTTGAAGACAGGCCCTAGGGTTGTGTGGCCTGAATGAGTATATTCCAAATTAAGAAGCGAATTCGATATTTTGAATCGAATTCCCTTCTGTTTTTTCGTATGGCTAGGGGCTGTCTTCAAACATGCATATCAAAATGGCGTCGAGATCACCCGAATTCAAAAGTTATTGAATCACTCCTCTCCCAGTGTCACCTTGGCTTACATTGGGATTACCCAGCAAGAACTGGATTTTTGGACAGTCTGCCCTTCCCCCATATCTTGAGTATAAGCACGGAACAAATATCCATTGGGATGGTCCTCCTTCATTGGGAGCAGGCAAGTCTATACAAAAAGATTAGATACCGCCCCATCCCATTTGGTTTCAAAATAGACCAAAAAGTTGATTTTAGTCCCTTAGTCCGTCTTTCCAGACCTGCCCGTCATTCCGAATCGGATTTATTTTCTTTTATTGGAAATGAAAAATTGAAAAAATTAGCGTTTTTTGTAGTATACTAGTCCTAGGCTATCGTTTATAATGAAAAAAATAAGTTTGTGCAGGATCCCTGGGAGCGGTTAGGAGGCCTATAATGAAGGCGGAATACATAAATCCATTTCTGGAATCTGCCAGTATTGTGCTGGAGCAGATGATATGCGTGCGCCCGACCACGGGGGAGCTCGGCATTAAAGATGTGAAGCTTGCCGACAATTACATATGGATTCAGATTGGGCTTACCGGCCAAATGCAAGGGGATATCGTATTTGGGCTTCATGAATCGGTTGCGCTGAAGCTGGTTTCGGCGATGATGGGCGGTTTTACCATTACCGAAATGGACGAAATGAGCAAAAGCGCCATCTCCGAGCTGGGCAATATGATTAGCGGCAATGCCAGCACCATTTTGTTTAATCAAGGAGTAAAGGTGGACATTACGCCTCCGGTGGTACTGCAATCGGCCAACCATGCTGGGTTTACCGCCAAAAAGGCTCTTACTATTCCGCTGATTATCAATGGCATCGGCGAGATGGATATTCAAGTGCTGATTTCCTGATCGGACAGGAGGGACGATTGATACAATGAAGGGAATCTCCCTGGACGGAGCGGTCGCTGTCATTACCGGCGCCTCCGGCGGGCTTGGTTCCGTCCTGGCGGCGGAGCTGGTCAGCCGGGGCTCTTATGTTGTGCTCGCAGGACGTTCTCCGGAGCGGCTTAGTCTTTTGGCAGGCAAGCTGGGGGAACGAACCTCCTGGATGGCGATGGATATCACCTCTTTTGAGAGCATACAGGCAGCCGTTTTGGAGATTGTGTCGAGACATGGGCGTATCGATGTATGGATTAACAATGCCGGCTTCGGAATCTTCGAGAGGGCGGATGATGCGCCTCTGGAGCATTTTGAAGCGATGATGGACGTGAATTATATGGGGACGGTCCGCTGCACCAAGGCCGTTCTTCCTTATATGCAGAAGGCGGGCAAAGGGCAGATTGTCAATATCGCCTCCCTCGCCGGCAAAATCGGTACAGCCAAGGGCAGCGGCTATTGCGCCTCCAAACATGCGGTGCTGGGTTTCACCGACAGCCTTCGGCAGGAGCTGGCGGGAACGGGGATTACGGTCACGGCCATTAATCCCGGGCCCATTGACACTCCTTTTTTTGATCAGGCTGATCCGGAGGGCCATTACGTGAAGAATATCCGGTGGATGATGCTGCGTCCGGAGCAGGTGGCCCGCAAAACAGCGGAGGCGATTGCCAAGGGCCGCAAGGAAGCGGACCTGCCTTTTTTTTCGGCTGCGGGAGCGCGGATTCTCCGGCTGTTTCCCCGTCTGGCCGATGGCCCGGTGGGGCGTCTTATGAACAAAAAATAGGTGGCAGCTAAGCGCATTCTCCGGGAGAGCGGGGGTGTGCTTTTTCCGTCTGATACCTTGGAAATTCACAAAGATGGTCAAGCTGAGAAATTTGCATTGTTTCCCGGCGCAACTTCCCCTAATATAAGATTAAAAGCGACATATGCGTTCAGCAGTTTATCGGAGGTTTTTTTTCCATGTCTACATACCTGTCCATGCTGTTCACATCGGATTATATGTCCCTGCCCAGAGCGACCCAGCAGGAGATTTATAAAGAATACTATAAACTGGTGTATCCGTTGATTTATTTTATTCTGAAGGAATATCCGGCTACGGAGGATGTCATCCAGGAGTCCTTTTTGCGTACGCTGGAAAAGTCTCACCAGCTGCAGGACGTACGGAGGCTCGAGGGCTGGCTTCGGATGGTGGCGCGTTCGGTTGCGCTGAACTATCTGCGGAAGCTCAAGCGCAATCGGAATGAGCTGGAGACGGACGAGATTTTCGGCAGCAGCGGGACTCCTGCGGGGATTGTCCGCCCTTCCCTGGAGGAAGAGGTGGAAGTGAATCTGATGAAGGAGGATATCCGCAAATATCTAAACCTTCTGAAGCCGGAGTACCGCCAGCTGATTGAGATGCGCTGGTACAGCAATTTGAGCTACCGGGAAATGGCCGCTGCTTTGGGCACAACCGAGAATGTGGTACGCCAGAAGCTTTACCGGGCCAGAGAAACGGTCAGGGACAAGCTGAAGGAAAATTGGGATGGTGTGAGGATCAGACAATAGGGGCAGCCTGCAGGGTTGGACTTTTGGTCCCGGGGCATCCTATAATGGAAAAACGCCGGCAGGCGCCATCCTTGAAGCATAAAGGAGTTTTATATGACCATTCATACGTTCGAGGCCCTTCCCCTTCGCAAGGCCTTGATTCAAAATGTGCACAGCATGAATATAACCGAACCGACCCCCATCCAACAGGAAGCGATTCCTGTGATTCTGGAGGGGCGAGACCTGATTGCCCAGTCCCAGACAGGCTCCGGCAAAACGCTGGCTTATGCCCTTCCCGTGCTGGAACGGATTGATCCTGCTCTGAAGAAGCAGCAGGCGCTGATATTGGTCCCTACCCGGGAGCTGGGGGCCCAGATCTTCCGGGTGATGGAGCAGGCCGCCCAGGACACCGGGGTGGATGCGCAGCTGTTGATCGGCGGCGCCTCCATCAGCAGGCAAATCGACCGGCTGCGGCTGCATCCCCAGGTGGTCATCGGCACCCCCGGACGGGTGCTGGAGCTGATCAAGCTGCGGAAGCTGTCCATGCACCATGTCAAAACCATTATCGTGGACGAAGCGGATCATATCTTCGAGCAGGGTGAAGGCCGTGAGGTGGAAACGGTGATCAAAAGCGCCATGCGGGACCGGCAGCTTTGTTTCTTCTCGGCGACTATTCCCGATCCGGTTCGTTATCTGGCTGACCGCTGGATGCAGGACCCGGTTTCCGTACAGATCCAACCCGAGCAAAAAACGGCAAGCACACTGGAGCATCTCTACGTGGTTACACCGGACCGGGAGCGCATCGATACCCTGCGCAGGCTGGTTAAGACCTTGATGCCCCGGTCTGGAATTATCTTTACCAACCAGGTGAACGACATTGGTGAAATTCTGGCCAAGCTCCAGTATGCGGGGCTTTCTGTCGAAGGTCTGTACAGTGAGGCGGGCAAGCAGGACCGGGCCAAGGTGATGAAGGACTTCCGGGAGGGCCGTCTGCAGCTTTTGTTGGCTACGGATGTGGCTGCCCGGGGGTTGGACATTCCCGAGGTGACCCATGTGTTCCACTTCGATCTCCCCGTGGATGCGGACCATTACGTACACCGCTCCGGACGGACGGGCCGGATGGGCCGGCAGGGTGTGTCGGTAGCCCTGTGTGCCCCTAACCAGCTGTTTATTCTGGAGAAGTTCTCCAAGAGTCTGGGCATTGATTTTGAGAAAAGAGTGCTGTTTGAGGGCCGGCTTGTGCGTGAAAACGAACTGCCCAAACGTCTCCTTCACCAAGAGGGGAACGCACAGACAGGACGCGGCGGACGTGCCCCTGTAGTTGACCGGGCAAGAGGAGCGGGCGAGGCACGCGGCAGAGCGCCTGAGCTCCGTGAGCAATCAGGGGAGAAGGGCGGCCGCACTGTTGCCGGACGCCGCCAGGGCTCCGAGGATGGACGTGCTTACGGGCGCGACTCCAGTCCTGCTGCATCGCCGCGGCGGGATAAAGCTCCCGGTACCCGGCAGCAGGAGGCCAAGCCCCCTGCACGCGGCGGCAAGGTGGCCCGCAAGGCCGATCAGAAGAATAAAGGGGCGCCGCGCTGGCTCAAGGAAAAGCGGGGCTCCCAGGAGTAAGCCGGTCGCTTCTGTAGCGGCTGCAAACAATAAACAAGCGCCAGTCCCTCCCCTGAACCGGGAAGGACTGGCGCTTGTTTTGTCCGCAGACATGGACGGTTACGGCTTCCGTGTTTTCACATAGCTCGGGTAGATAATCGCGCCGGTATCCAGCTTGGCGATTTCCTCCGCTGTCCAGCCCGCGATTTTGTTGGTGCCGGTTACACCGGTCACCTTGATGTTATACTTGCTCTCCAGATACGGATGCAGGGTGCTCCAATCCGCTTCGGTCAGCTCCCGCAGCTTCTTCTTGCCGTGGATCTGGCCCAGAATGACACCGATGGACTCTGCGGCCAAGGAGGTATTGGGCTGAATCCGTGCACTGCCGTATGCAATGGCGGTGGTGCCCACATTTTTGCCGGCCATCAGCACGTTCTCGTAATTCTTCAGCTGGAAGCTGCGAAGGGGCATGCCGTATTTGTCCGGGCGGCCCATCTCAATCCCCCATTTGTTGGCTTTCAGGCCTTGGAGGTCAAGGGGATATCCGGCGATGCTCACATTATCCGGGAACATCCGGGCTCCCAGCACATCGGATACCTTCAGCACATAATCCGTTTCATAGTGGTTGAATTCCCGGATGTACAGATAGTCGGGGAAGCCGTTCAGCTCGGCGTTTTCCCAGCCGGTCATATTCTTCTTGAAGTATTGCAGGATCAGGGGGATTTCCTTCTGGCCCAGCTCCTTGGCTGCGGCAATGGAGGCATCGTCGGAGGGGTCCACCTGGTAAATCAGGAAGGCATTGATAATGACTTCCCCGTCCCGCTGGCTGACTGCATTAAGCCCCCGCAAAAAGACGCTGTCGTTGGTAGGCTTGTATCCCCGGGTCACCCCGGTGAGCCCGATGGCGAAGCTCTCATTGACGGATTCCTTGTAGGCAGCCTGGAAACGGGCCCAATCCACATTCTTAAACTTCATCATCATGCCCGCACTCATATATTCAATCTGATCCTGGCCGTAAAATTTCTCCAGCCCCGGCAGACGGGTGACCTTCAAGCGGGAAGCCAATGCGGCAAAATCTGAATTTTCCACCCAGTAGGAGGCGGTCAGCTTTTTCTCACTGCCGTCTGCGGTTTTGTAAATGACGGATTGCACGGCTTCTGTTCCCTGAACTCCCGGGGCAGCAGCCACATCCTGGATCGTGATGCCTGATTCCATCGGAATGCCGTTGGCCAGTTTGGCGTAATAGGTCTGGAATTCACTCAGCTTCCGGATCCGTCCGGCACGGAAGCCGTCGAACAGCTCCTTGGCCCGGCCTTGCACCAGCAGCTTGCCGCTGGCGTCCCGGGTTTCATCCAGGAACAGCATCTCTCCCTGGAGCAATTGACCGCCGGCCTTGGCCCTGGGGTCGATAATCTTCACGCGTAATCCTTCATCCGCTGCAGCCCGGGCCAGATACATCCCTTCCAGCTCGCTGCCGATGATGGCCACATCTACGGTTTCCGAAGGAATGGGTGTTTTGGTAGGGGCAGGTGAGGCGGCAGCCGGACTGTGGCTGGATACGGGGGCGGAGCCAGCCGGTGTTTCCGGGGCGGAGGCACTGCTCCCATCCCCGCTGCGGAGCTTGGCATACCCGATGGCGGCGCCTGCCAGAATGACAACCAGAAGGGCAAGCAGCCCCCATTTAGGCAAGGTGGACTTCTTTTTTCTGCGCATGTACATCTCCTTCTTATGTAAATTTGGTTAAAACAGGCGGAGCTCCCCCAAAAGTAATCGGAATTTGCTGCAACGCTTTGCTTCACTTTTGGGGGTTCCCTATACCTTTACCAGTCTAACATGTTCCTCCCACCCCCTCAATCTCTTCTTGCCACCCGAAACCTTGTAGCATCAACCCCCACTTCGCGAAGCGGTTCTTGGCCAGAACCAGACAAACCTAATCCAAAGCGAGGGAGTGCTCTACGAATGAAGACAAAGAAGACAATGAAAGCGATGATTGCTGCAGGACTGGCTGTATCCATGCTGGCGGGAGGCGGCGCCTCTGCATTGGCCAATGGCAACGGCAAGGGAAATGGAAACGGTAAGGACCAAGGCAGAAACAATGATAACAAGTATACCAGCCAAACCAAGGACAACTACAAAACCAATGGAAACATCAATATTATTCTGAATTTCCCCGATGTCAAAGGGGCCGACGTGGAATGGGCGATGAAGTATATTGCCAGCCTGGCTTCCAAACGGGTCTTCGAAGGGTATGAGGATGGCAGCTTCCAGCCCCGTAAGCCAATCACCCGCATTGAAGCGCTGACAGCGGCTGTTCGTCTGATGGGCCTGCGGGAGAAGGCCGAGTCCCAGGAGGAAATGAACTCCAACCTAAACTTTAAGGACGCGGATCTGATCAAAAGGCAGTATGGCTGGGCAACCGGTTATGTGGCGGTAGCTGCCGAGAATGATTTGTTCCTGGAGACCGACGACAAGATTCAGCCGGAAAAGCCGGCCGACCGTTTATGGGCCACTACGCTTCTGGTTAAAGCCCTGAAGCTGGATGCAGAAGCCAAATCCAGAATGAACGACAAGCTGACCTTCCGGGATGCCAACCAGATTCCCGCAGGCTCTGTGGGTTATGTGAAGGTAGCCTTGGAAAAAGGACTCATCGATGGTTATGAGGACAATACGTTCCGTCCCGAACGCCCTGTGACCCGTGCCGAGCTGGCAGCCCTGCTGGACCGCACCGGTGAGCAGCTTCCCGGTAACGGCTCCGGCCAGGACCAAACTCTGGTAACCGGCAAGCTGTCCGCCGCTCCTGCCGGCAACGTGCTTCTGGTGGAGAAGGACGGACAAACGGTTTCCGTAGTGGTTGACGCCAACGCCTTTATTTACCGCAATGGAACCCGGGTGGCGTTGAATGCTTTGGTGGCAGGCGATACGCTGAAAATTCGCACCTATAACGGCACTGCCCTTTTTGTGGAGGTGACCAGTGCGGTTACGAATCCGACCTTTAGTGTTATCGGACTTTATAAGGATATGACACTGACTGCTGAAGGTAAAATTGCCACGATCAAGATTGCCCAAACAGTAAGCGGCACAGTCCAAGAGGCGGTATATAATGTCGCGCCGACGGTTTCCATTACCGGAGGCAGCCTTCCTGCTACAGACCGTGTGGTGGAGCTGAAGGGCTCCAACGCCCTGGTAACCGAAATCAAGATTCAATAATTCCGGTTCCGGATGAATATATTCCGCGCTTGCATGCGCCCCCGATAACCGCTAAAGTAAGATAGCAATGATTGAGCTTACTTTTCGGAGGAGAGGGCTTGCATGCCGGATCAAAAAGAACATTCCAGCGCCAATGAGAAGGCGTGGAACAACAGTACCTATGAGGCCTGGATCAGCCGATTCGGCTCTGTGGAGCAGGCAGCGGCACGGATCAAGGCCAACCCCGCCGCCCGGCTGAAGGGCCTGTATGGGTACATGGGAGATTTAAAAGGGAAAAAGGCCGCCAACCTGCTGGGTTCCCACGGGTCTAAGGCAATCGCGATGGCGTTATTGGGTGCAGACTCCACGGTGGTGGACATCTCCGAGCAGAATGCCCGGTTCGCCCGTGAGCTGGCCTGTGAAGCCGGAGTTCCTTTGCATTATGTGGTATCCGATGTGCTGGAGCTGCCCCGGGAGGAAATAAGCGGCGACTATGATCTGGTGCTGATGGAAGGGGGAATCCTCCATTATTTTACCGATCTTGAGCCTCTGATGAAGCTGGTTGGGGGACTTCTGAAGCCGGGTGGACGGCTGGTGCTCCAGGATTTCCATCCCGTTACCATGAAGCTCATCACCTCCAGGGGAACGACAGCCAACATCCGCAAGCATAAGGTGACGGGGGATTACTTCGATACCTCTATCAAAGAGGTGGATGTAGCCTACGGCAAGTTTTTGCCAGAGGAGGAGCAGGCCGTACTGCCCAAGGCCAAGGTGCGTTATTGGAACCTGGGGGAGGTCGTTACGGCCGCAGCCCAATCGGGGCTAATTATCCGCCATTTGGTGGAGGAGCCCAACCAGTCCTCGGAGGTATTTGACAAAGGTATCCCCAAAATGTTCACATTGGTGGCGGACAAACCGGCCACCCTCTAAAAGCAGCCTCCTCAGGGAGGTTGTTTTTCGTTAAAAAAAGCCGTCCGAAGCCTCGCTTTATGCGAAGGTTCGGACGGCTTTCATTATTGCTTCGTAAATCCCTTACTTAGCGGAAACCTTTTCCAAATCCTGCACACCGCTGTGGATCAGGTCAAACAGATGCTCCACATTGGCTTCCTCAATGCAAGAGAAGGCTACACGCAGGTCGGTTTCACCCAATGCGATGGTGCCTACGCCGTATTGGTCCAGAAGATGCAGGCGGAGCTGTTCGGCAGTTACGGTTTTGAGCTTGAGACACATAAAGTACCCGGAGTTGAAGGGATAATAATCCCATGCCTCTCCGTACTTGCCGGAATCCAGCACAGCCTTGACCTTGTTGGCCCGGCCCTTCATGATCTGGTACTTCTCCGCCCGCTGGAGATCGAAGTCCGGGGATTGGAGAGCCTTCAGCACGAAGGTTTGGGACGGATGCGGGCCGCTGGAGATGGTCGCCCGGATGATGCCCATGGTTTTTTGCTCCAGCGCGGCCAGAACCGCTTCATTGGGGTCGGAGTAGGTAATGAAGCCGACACGGAAGCCCCACACATACTCTTCCTTGGTGGCGCCGTCCACCTTGATGGCCAGCACCCGGGGATGCAGACCGGCCAGGGAGCCGAACAGAGACTCGTGGAGGGAGTCCTCGAAGAACAGTCCAAAGTAAGCGTCGTCGGTAACCACCACCACATTAATGCCGGCTTCCGCACCTGCCTTGACGGCTTCCACAATCTTGCGGCCTTCCTCGGCGCCAGGGGTGTAGCCGGTAGGGTTGTTGGGGAAGTTCAGCACCACGATGGCCTTGCCCTTTTCCTTCTGGGCGAGAATGGCATCCTTCAGACCCGCATCATTGAACTTTCTATTCTCATTATAAAGGGGATAGTATACCATTTCCGCGCCGCGGCGGATGGAGAAGGTCAGCTCGTAGTTCTCCCAGTTCTTGTCCGGGATAATCACGGCATCGCCGGGACCCGCGAACAGGTCGGCCACAATGGACAGACCGTGGGTCAGCGCATTGGTGACGATGGGGTTGCCGTAGCTTTTGCCGGAGAGGGACGGGTTCTCCACCAGGAGCTTGCTTCTCCAGGCGGTACGCAGCTCGGGTTTGCCGGCGGGAGGAGCATACTCGTAGAGGTCCTTGGGCGCGTATGCGGAGAGGGTGTCCTGAATCACCTTCAAATGCATCGGTTGGCCATTTTCCAAAGCGGTGCCGATGGTGGCATTGTATGTTTTGGCCTTGGCTTTGGCTTCGGCGGACTGGCTCAGGATTCCGTCCTTGGGAAAATAAATGAGCTTGCCCAGATCGGAGAGCATTTCGTGAAGATGCGGGCTGTTCTTCTCAATGGTTTCGTTCAGCTTTTGGGCCAGAGGGTGCATGGGGGTCATCCTTCCTCAAATTGGTATACACATTGACAAATATTATACCACTAGCCTACGCTTTCCGTCACCCTAAAGAAAATGTGAAGAAATGAAGTGATATGGTAATTTCGTTCGTAATATGGTACCATATGAACGTATAGAAAGTTTGAATGAACATGAATGAACCTGTTTGAAACCGGAATGAAGTTAATCAGCCGGTTTTACCGGTATGACCTTTGAATGACCATATCTAAGGAGGAATTGCTGTTATGGAAATCCGCTACTCCAATCATCCCCAAGACGTGAAAAAGTACGATACTGAAGAGCTGCGCCACCATTTTCTGATTCAAAGCCTATTTGTACCGGGCGAGCTGAAGCTGGTTTACAGCCATAATGACCGCTTTATTACCGGCTCTGCCGTACCTGTTAAGGAAGCCATCAAGCTGGAAGCCGACGCCAAGGACATGGGTGCTCCCTTCTTCCTGGCCCGCCGCGAGCTGGGCATCATCAATATCGGCGCCAAGGGCACCGTTAAGGTGGATGGCACCGCATATGAGCTGGACAACAAGGACTGTCTGTATGTAGGTCTTGGCGCAGAGGAAGTGCTGTTCGAAAGCGCGGATGCCGCTAATCCGGCCAAGTTCTACCTGAACTCCACTCCGGCCCACAAGCAATACCCGACTGTGAAGGCTGCTCAGAAGGATGCCAACCCGCGTCACCTGGGCTCCATCGAAACCTCCAACGAGCGCACTATCTACCAATATATCCACGAGAAGGGCATCCAAAGCTGTCAGCTGGTCATGGGCCTGACTCAATTGGATCCGGGCAATATGTGGAACACCATGCCTTGCCATACCCATGAGCGCCGCATGGAAGTTTACCTGTACTTCGATATGCCGGAAAACGGCGTTGTGTTCCACATGATGGGACAACCGACCGAAACCCGCCACATCATCATGCGCAACCAAGAAGCGGTTATCTCCCCGAGCTGGTCCATCCATTCCGGCGTAGGTACTGCCGCTTATACCTTCATCTGGGGCATGGCCGGCGAGAACCAAGCGTTCGACGACATGGACGGCGTACCGATGACCGAAATCCGGTAATCGGAAATAAACTGCTATATCTGCGGAGCTCCGCGGCCCTTGTGGCTGCAGGGCTCCGTTTGCTTTTGGGGCGCTGCGACGGGAATCGGTTTGAAGGTGCGGACGGACGAGTATGAAGAAGTAACTGGGGAGTGTGACGGAGTAACGGAACGGAGCGGACCTTAGCCAGGAATTTTGGCTCAAATTGAAATGTAAGGGAACTATGCGGCTCTTAGCGTCACCTAAAGAGAGATTACGGTTACATTTTGAACTCTAAGGGTTTGTGAGTTCCATTACAGATTTGAAAGGGCCGAATTTAGCGGCTAAGAGTCTCCTGGTTCCGTTACAGCTTGAACTTGTATTAGCACCGCAGCTCCCGGCAAGCTGATCATCGCATTTGGCCGATAGGTGCCCACGAAGCAGATTTCCCCTTGACTTGGAGCACCGGAATGGTATCCTTTGGGAGAAAGATGTGAAAGCGTATCAATCCAAAACGAACAGGAGACCTGTACATGTCCGTTTATGAAGCGAAGGCAGGCGAATTTCAAGGCGAAACAGCGGTCTGGTTAAAGGCCGGCAAATATGAAGCGGCGATTCTGCCTGAATATGGCGGCAATCTGGTGGCGTTCCGGGACGCGGAGAAGGGGTACCGGTTCCTGCATGAGCCGGCGGAAGGCGGCATGGAGGATTTCAAAGCCCATCCGGCCATTTACGGGATTCCCGTATTGTTCCCGCCCAACCGCTACGAGGACGGCAAGTTCCCGTGGAACGGCAAGACATATCAGCTTCCGGTCAATAGCCCCAGAGACAATAACCATATCCACGGTTTTGTCCATACCATTCCCTGGACAGTGGAGCATATCGGTGTACACGGCACTGAAAGCGTTGTAACGGTAGCCGTTCAGGTGCGTGAGGGCCATCCCGTTCACCAGTATCTGCCCTTTGATTTCACTATCCGGCTGACTTATTCCCTCAGCGCGGAAGGCGGCTTGGCGCAGCATCTGTTTATCCGCAATGACGGGGACGTATCCATGCCTTGTCTTCTGGCTTTCCATACAGCAGTGAGTGTGCCTTTTGCACCGGATAGCGCAGCGGCGGATTATCTGGTGAAGGTCACCATCGGCGAACGCTGGGAAATGTCCGGCCGCACGCTGCCCACAGGCGGTAAGCTTCCCCTGTCGGCGGAGGAAACCGCTCTGCAGGGAGAAGGCGTGAACCCCTTTGCCATTCCGCTGGACAACCACTATACGGTCAAACCCCAGAATGGCCGCAACTTCATGGAGCTGACAGACAAAAAAGAAGGCATCACCCTGGTGTACGACGCAGGGACCTCCTACAAGCAATGGATGCTTTATAACAACGGAGCCCGGGAAGGCTTCTTCTGTCCCGAACCACAGATTAATCTGGTGAATGCGCCCAACACCGGCCTTCCTGCCGAGGAAATCGGCCTGTTCGGGCTGGAGCCCGGGGAAATTTGGGAGGAACGGGCGCGGCTTTATGTGAAATAAAATTAAAAGCCCGAAGCGCTTAAGGGGGCTGTCTGACGGAGCTCCTGATTCGCTTCGGGCTTTTTTGACGTGTTTATTTATTCCTCCGTCCCGGAGCTTGGAGCGTAGGCTCGCATCAGTCCGGCCGTAGCAGCGTCGTCAGGCCTGCCCCGCTCCTCCAGGCGGCTGATGATGATCTCTCTGCGGGCTTCAGAGAGATTTTGGCCAAATTTGAATTTGGCGGTGATCTCCTCTATGGATACGCGCACGACTGCTACCGCCTTCAGCATCTGCTTGTAGCGGGCATCCTCGGGATCGATGGGGGCATACCCGCCTTCCGGCTGCAGCTTTTCCATCAGGGCAGTTAAGGCAGAAGCCTTCTCTGCGGGGTCCGTAACCACATCGGCCAATCCTTTAATATGGACGGACTTGAAGAAGGCGGTTGCGGGGCAAGCCACAGGCGAATCGCTGAAGGTGGACGGGATAATGGCATACTCCTTGGCTACCGCGAAGGTGACCTGGCGGGTCCGGGCAAGGTCGTCCATTTTCTCCCCCTTGGCCGAACCGTGGAAATAGATGGCTCCGCAGGTGTAGGCATAATTCAACGGCTTCATGTGAGGCCACCCGTCGGAACCCATTACCCCGAGGAAGCCGAAGGAGGCCTCCGTCAAAAAGGCGTCGATTTCCTCACGGCTTAGAACATCAAATTCTTCTCTTCTCATAAGAGCAGACCCCCTTGATCCGGATGGATAACATGATTAAAGCGGAGGCAGACACATGCTTCATATCTCCAGTTTCATTATACCGGTTTTGGTTATGCTTCCCAGTGTGAGTTTTATGTTTTTGTCTCCCCGGAATGTTCCGGCCCCCGACGGAAGCCGGGTTCACCCGGTTTTGGCCGCTGCGGAGACTGCCGGACGGGTGGGCACGATTGTGCTGCCTCTGTTTTATCCGGTCCGCCTCAGCCATGGGTACGAAGCCGCCGCTCTCGCGGGGATGGCTGTATGTCTCTTGCTGTATTATGCAGTCTGGATGGTGTATTACCGGTGCGGCAGAGATTTCGCCCGGTTATTCACTCCATTATGGGGGATACCTGTACCGCTGGCCGTGTTCCCGTCGGTATATTTTCTTCTGGCATCGGTTCTTCTTCACGCGATTCCGTTGCTGGCCGCCGGTCTGATCTTCGGTGCTGCACATATTGCTGTCAGCCTGCAAACCTACCACCGTACGCTCCGGTAATTCCCGGAAAAAACACATGGCGGTTTGACAAACGGGGGGATCCGTATTATTGTTTAATTAAACATTTAGGTAATTATCTAATTATAAAATCCGGAAGGACTGATGAAGGTTGAAAAAGCAAGCCGCACTTTTATCCTTATCCCTGCTGGTCACCTCAAGCTTATCCATGCCTGTAGGTGCCATGGCCGCAGCTAATGCTCCTGCACTCTCACCGGCAGGAAGCCAATCCGCTCCCGTCTCCGCCTCCCCGCAGGAGCAAGCTGCATTGGTTCCCCTGCGTCAGGGGGCGGAGCTGTTGGGCGCACGTGTGGAATGGAACGGGGAGGAGCGTAGTGTCACGGCCTCAAGGGGCTCCGCGGTATTGAAGGTATGGATTGACTCTGCGGAAGCGGAGCTAAACGGCGCAAAAATCCATCTTGGTGCACCAGTCCGTTTGGTGGATGAACAAACGGTGCTTCCTGTTGCTGCATTGGAGCAATTCGCCGGGCTGGCATTGGATGGGAGCGGGCAGTTGCCTGTGGCCCAGGATGATTTGACACTGAAGGCAACCGCCTATGTCTATCATCTTCTTAACGGTAACAGGGAACAACTGGCGGCCGGCTCCTCCCCCGCGCTGATGAAGGCCCTCGGTGCCAAAACTGTAGCAGGGACTTTGGCCGAATTCCAGGGTCTGGCCGTCGCTCATCCCAAGCTGGTGGGTACCAAAACCGAAGTAAACGGTGTCCATTCCAATGTGGTATTGGATTATGAGCTGGATATTCCGCCGGGACGGATTGCGCTGGTGCTCCGTTTTGACAAACAGGGGAGAGTGGATGATCTTGCCAATGCCCCTGCGGCCTCCACCCATCAGCCTGCTTCTTATGATAACCCCAATTTGTACACAGAACGTGAAATTGTAGTAGGGGAAGGGGAGTTTGCCCTTCCGGGAGCACTGACTCTTCCCAAGGGGGAAGGCCCCTTCCCGCTGGTGATTCTGGTTCACGGCTCAGGCCCCAATGACCGGGATGAAACCATCGGCGGCGCCAAGCCGTTCCGGGATCTGGCCTCCGGGCTGGCCGCCCAAGGGATCGCCGTGCTGCGGTACGACAAGGTTACGGCCGAACATTCCCTGAAGGTAATGGCCGACGGTTCCCGGTTCTCCCTGGAGGACGAGACCGTGGCGGATGCCCTGCGGGCGGTGGAGCTGGCCAAAACCCTGAAGGAAATTGACCCCGACAACATCTTCATCGCCGGACACAGCCAAGGCGGTTACGCGCTGCCGCTGATGCTGGAGAAGCCAGCGGGCGCTTCCGTCAAGGGAGCGGTGCTGCTGTCTGCGCCCAGCGGGAATATGAACGAGGTCCTCGTGGAGCAGCAGGAGGTGGCTCTCCAGCTCCTGAAGGAAACAGGCCAGCCTGCAGAATTGGTCGCCCGGCAGGAGGGGGCGGTAGCCGCTTATAAGCGTATGGTGGACATCATCAACGACCCGGTTTATTCCGTGGATCATTTGCCGGAGCAATTTCCTTGGGGAGACCCGTACTGGTGGATTGAGCAGCGGGAATATCAGCCGGGGGAGCTGGCCAAAACCCAGTCCACTCCCATGTTCATCACTCAAGGAGAGAATGACTGGCAGGTCAGCATGAAACAATATGAGGGCTGGAAGGAAGCGCTGAAGGAACGCAGCAATGTAACCTTCACCTCTTACCCCTCCGTCAACCATCTGCTGTCCGAGTATGGCTCCATATCCATCGGCATGGAATACGGCCAGCCCTCCAATGTGGCCGCTTCTCTGGTTGAGGATGTGGCTAATTGGGTGAAGAAGCTGGCGGAATAAGTCCGCAGCACTGTCCGCTCTCCCCTTTGCTCAGAAGACCTGCAGCCGTGCCGCGGCTGCGGGCAGACAAGGAGGGAGAGTTTTGCACATCTTTATTTAGATATTTAATTAAATATCTAAACATAAAAGGGATTGAGAAGGGAGAAGGAAACATGACGGAAAAGCTTGCGGAATTATTCTCTATTTCTCCCGATTTGGCGGCCGTTATTGCACCGTTGTTTGTGATTCAGATGGTTTTGGTGTGTATTGTGATTCTGGATATGGTCAGAAACTGGAAGGAACGAAGACAGAGGCTGTTATGGATTTTGATAGCGCTGCTCATTACTCCCATCGGACCTGTCCTTTATTTGCTCTTAGGCAGGAGAAGCCCACATGACACAAACATATAACGCACCGTTTGTAGAACTGGAGCGGTTAACAAAAACCTTTGGCACCCGCAAGGCTGTAGAGGATTTTACATTAACCATCCAGAGGGGAGACTGCATCGGACTGATTGGTCCAAACGGTGCAGGGAAAACCACGTTATTAAAAATGGTATCCGGCATTCTCCAGGCAAGTCGCGGCAGTGTAAGCATAAACGGGAAAAGGATCGAGCAGCAGCGGGCATTGATCGGCTACTTGCCGCAATATCCGCAGTTTCACGACTGGATGACGGCGGAAGAAGTATTGTCCTTCTATGGACAATTGTCCGGGGGGAAGAAAATGGCGCTCCAGGCCCGGGTTCAGGAGGTATTGGGCACAGTGGGATTAGCGGAATCCGGAAAACGGAAGGTTGGCGGTTTTTCGGGCGGCATGAAGCAGCGGCTGGGAATTGCCCAAGCGATAATTCACAGGCCGGAATTTGTGATTTTGGATGAACCGGTTTCCGCCCTTGACCCCATTGGCCGCCGGGAGGTACTGGACCTCATCGGGGGAATTAAACAATCGGCCACGGTTATTTTCTCCACCCACATTCTGGGTGACGCACAGGAAATATGCAACCGTTTCTGCATCATGAGAATGGGCCAGAAGCTGGAGGATTTCTATTATTCCGATTGGACAAAAAGTAAACAGACCAATGCACTCTTTATAGAATGCCGGCTGGTAAACCAAGCCTGGATCAACCATGTCCAAAAAATGGCCCGTGTCTATGTCCGGGACAATGCTGTCCAATTGGAAGCCCTTGAGCCGGATGAGGCGTGGGTCCGGAGAATTTTGTCCAGCCTGCTGGAGTATAACGTGGAGTTTAGCAAAATAGAAGCGGGCAAGCTGTCGCTGGAAGACTATTTTATCCAGTTAGTGGGTGGGAAAGATGAATAATCAAGTCATCATCCTGTTGAAAAAAGAGTGGACGGAGGCGATGCGGGAATATAAGCTGATTTGGCTTCCGCTGGTATTCATAGCCATCGGGATACTGCAGCCTGTAACGATGAAGTTATTGCCCCTTATGATCGGGGAAACCAGCGGTCTGATCCTTGACCCGAATGTGCCAATCCCCACTGGCAACGAAATTTTTTCGGGAGTTTTCGGCCAGTTGAACCAACTTGGCATTATGATGATTGCCCTCACCTTAATGGGTTGTATTGTAAAGGAAGAAAAAAGCGGAATCTTGGATATTCTTTTCTCCAAGCCGATCCGTACCGGCCAATATCTGGCTAGCAAATACATGTCCAGTATGGCACTTTTGTGGTTCAGCTGTTTTGTCGGCTCATGGGCGGGTGTTTATTATACGAATATTTACTACAGTCCCGTTGATACGGTCTTGTACCTCCAGGCCATGCTGCTCTACAGCTTTTGGTTCCTGTTCCTGATTTCTCTGGGTGTGACGGCTAGTGCAATCGCCAATACTCAAATTCAGGCGGCAGGGCTTACGGTTCTTATACCGGCAATTCTGCTGATACTGGCGAATATTCCCGATCCGCGGCTGGCGGTGCTTCTGCCTAGCGGTTTAAGCCAAAAGGCGGTTATAACCGTCACCGCTGGTGCTTTGCCTGTTCATTGGTATTGGAATGTGTTCGTTACCATAGTGCTTACAGCCGGACTATGGATGCTGGCCTATTGGCGGATGCGCTATAAAAGACGCGGATAAAAAAGGGGTAAGAATGATTTTCATTGGCAGCGCTAGGCCACTTTCGTTACAATAAGCATAAGAACAGGATGTGACGGAAGGAAGCGTAGGCCGATGCTGGAGATTTCGCCGGATGATTTTATTTTGAAGCCCTCTTTTGCCAAAATCCTCTGTGAGCCCGGCTGGAAATGGCACCGCAGGGAGGAAAGGCTGCCCAATTACGATTTATTCTATGTGTGGAGCGGGGAAGGGGAGGTGCACCTGAATGGGGTGCAATACCGGATCAGCCGGGGGAGCTGCTTTCTATTTCGTCCCGGCGATGATACCTATGCGGTGCATAATCCCCAGAAGCCGCTGACCCTTACTTATATTCACTTTGATCTTAACCGGATACCCGAGCTGGTGCCGGAGCCGTACAGGGTCGTCAAGGAAAATGTGGATTTCGAACGTCTGCTCTCCAGTTATGTGCGGCTGTTTCTTGTGGAGAAAACCTTCGGAGCGGAGGTGGAGGCGCGGCTGGTGCTGAAGCAGCTGATGATACATCTGCTCCGGGAGGACCGGGTGGAGGAGCCGGAGGGCGGCGGTGACAGCGTCCAACTGACCGAGGCCATCCACGAGGTGGCCAATTACATCCGTCTTCATGCAGCCCGCCATCACAAGCTGGAGGATCTGGCGGCCCGGGCCAATCTATCCCCCAAGTATTTCTCCACCAAATTCCGGGTGATGATCGGCCAGTCGGTGCAGTCCTACATCATCCGCTCCCGCATCGAGCGGGCGGAGCATCTGCTCCGGTATGCCGGGCTGTCCGTGTCCGAGGTGGCCCATGAGCTGGGGTACCGGGATGTGTTTTTCTTCAGCCGCCAGTTCAAGCATTACACAGGCAAAAGCCCTTCGGAGATGCGGTAGGGTGTGTTGCAAACACGCCCTGAGCAAGAAGCGGCATCGCCCCAAAGAAGCCCGATGGAGAATCCTGCAGACAGGATTTTCTCCATCGGGCTTTTTGGCGAGCCGGCAAACTAACGGAGCGCCGGCTGCTCCGCATCCATAACGTTGTAGGCGGGCAGGGCCAGGCGGCCGAGGAAGTCCTCATCCATTTTGCCCGCCAGATATTGATTGCCGAACAGCATATCGTATTGGAGCAGTCGGTAATCCTCCACCAATGCACTTGCCTCCTCCGGTACGATCCCGGACAGGGTATCACCACTGTCAATGGTCAGATTGCGCAGGAGACCCGGCAGGGATGGATACAGCTCCGCATTCAAGGCGAACTGCCCGACGGGTTCAATCCCCAGCGCCTTCAGCGCAAAGGATCCCAGGAAGGACGAGCTGATGGTGGCAGGCAGCTCCGCCTTCACCGGAACGTTGGTCCAAGTGACCAAGGGGACGGAGCGCATGCTGCGCAGCTCCTCCAAACTCCATTCCTCCGTCAGAGGGGAGCCGATAAAGCCAGTTTGCCGGTAAACATCGTAATCATACCCCAGCATGGGCAGATGGTCGCCGTAGAAGACAATATAGGCTGGCTCTTCCTTTTCCTCAAAATAATCAATCAGCATCTTCAGGCTGGCGTCTGCATCCTTGGCCCCCTGGGTATAGGTGTTGATGATCTGTTTGGCCTCATCCGTCAAATCCCCGTCGATGGCAATGTCTGTCTGGCCGTACCGGTCATCGTTGTAAGGCCCGTGATTCTGCATGGTAACGGCGTAAATAAATACCGGCTCCTCCGACTTCTCCACCTCCCGGATAATGCTGCGGGAGACCTCGCTGTCCGCAATGAAGGCGCCCTTGTACTCCGGTTCCGTAAAGTGGCTCAGGCTTTTGAAGCCCTCAAATCCCATCCATTTGTAAACATTGTTCCGGTTCCAGAACCACCCCTCGTAGGAATGGACAGCCAAACTGCGGTAGCCGCGGCTTTCAAAAAAACTGGCCAGGCTGGGGATAGGCTGGCTGATATATTGCTGGTAAGGCACGGAGCCGCTGGGTAAAAAGCTGGTGGAAAACCCCGTCAGCACCTCAAACTCCACGTTGCTGGTGCCTCCGCCGAACTGGGGGGTAAGCATGGTGCTGGCTCCGTAGCGCTCCTGGAGGCGGTGGATGGTGGGCAGCGGATCCTCGCTGAAGGTCACTCCCGGCAGCAGCGTTGGGTCCCAGAAGGCCTCGCTCATTACGAAAATCACATGGGGCAGCTTTCCTGCAGGCTCCGCCGTATCTGCTGCAGCTGTGGCCATTCCTCCCCGGGAGGAGGTGAGCTTGGCGGCAATGCTGCCAATGGCCTGCTCCCCGTATCCGGTTGGTTTGGTGATAATGGAATTTTTCACGTTTAAAGTAAAAGCCAAGGCAAAACCGTTGTTGCCGTAGTTCTCCTGCTGGTTCCAGATAATCTGGGCAACACCTGCCTGATTCAGCATCCGGTTGGCCCACGTGCTCTGGAAGGCGAAGGAGACCAGCCCCGCCGCAGCTACCAGAACCAGGCCCAGGCGGCCCCACCAGGAGGGAGCAAAACGCCCCAGCTTTACCCGCAGAAGGACCAGGCCCGCCACCACCAGAATGATGACGCCGATCCGGATATATGCGTTGGAGCCGGTTACCAAGGGTGCGATGTTCATTCCCTCCTGGTTTAACAGGATGTCCCAAGGGAAAAAGGGCTCGCCGATGAGCCTGGTCTTGAAGTAGCTGATCAACGATCCCACTGACAATAACAGCGCAGCCGTGGCCATGGCAGGCAGAAGGGAACCGATAACGCCATAACACAGCAGGAGCAGAAAAAAGGTCAGCATGGCATTCAAAAGAAAAATGCTGCGGCTTCCTTCCATCCAGGAGCGCACTTCGGTAAAGGAGCCTCTGGTCATCCATTCCATACCCAGGCACAGGGCCAGGGCGGCCAGACCCAGGATTGCCGATATGCAAACGGACTGCCACAGCGTAAGGGGATGACGTTTGCGGGCAGGAAGCTTGCGGAGGGCAAGCCGGGTTTGTCTCATGATTTCACACCTTTCCTCGTCAAATGGCTTGGGGCAGAAAAAAAGGAGCCTGCGCGTATCGGCAGGCTCCGCTGGACTTGTGACTGAAGGTGTTTCGGCTTCCCCGTGGCCCGGTATACTCCGGCTTAAAGGGTAGCCCCAAGCGCCTGTACCTTTATGGTACCAGCGAGGATTGAACGAATTGTGAATCAAATGTAAAGGAAATGTAAATTCAGCCTTATTCCCCTGACCAGGAACGGACGGTTGTGTCGGCGGGCAGCAGGAACGTCAGCAGTCCCAGCAGCGGAAGCACCGAGCATATTTTCATTACAAAGCTGATGCTGGTAAAGTCGGCCATCGCCCCCAAGGCAACGGAGCCCAATGCCCCCATGCCAAAGGCCAGACCGGTAATCAGACCCGATACGGTTCCGATTTTGCCGGGAACCAGCTCCTGGGCATATACGACAGTCACCGAAAAGCTGGAGAGCAGGATAAAGCCCATCACTGCCAGAAGAGGCAGCGCCCAGAACGTGTTGGCATACGGCAGCAGGAGTGCAAACGGAGCGCTGCCCAGCATGGAAAAAAACAGGATGTTCTTCCGCCCGAAGCGGTCTCCCAGCGGCCCCCCGAAGAAGGTCCCTACAGCTCCGGCGCCCAGGAAAGTGAAGATGTACCATTGGGCGTTGCCGATGCTGGTATTCAGCACATCCCGGAGATAAAACGCGTAATAGTTGGAAATGCAGGCGGAGTACCAGGATCTGGCGAATACCAGCACCACCAGCATGACCACGGCATTGCGGACTTTGCGCTTGCGTTCGGGAGTGAAGACTGTGGCGCTTGATGCTCGGGCAGCCCGCGGGTTGGCGGTGATGTAGGCCTTATACCACTTGGCTACAAACCATTGGACCAATATGGCGGCCCCGGCGACAAAGGTGAAGTAGATGGCGCCGAATTGTTTGGCGGTGACGAAAATCAGCGCGGTCATAATGGGACCAAGAGATTGGCCTGCGTTGCCGCCCACCTGGAAAATGGATTGGGCCAAGCCCCGCTGGCGCGGAGAAGCCGCCATGTTGGCCACCCGGGAGCCCTCGGGGTGGAATACCGCCGAACCCAGGCCGATAAGCACCACAGCCACAATGACCTGCCAATATTGATTGGCGAAGGCCAAAGTCAGCATACCGAAGAAGCTGGCCACCATTCCGGTGGGAAGCAGCCAGGGCGACGGTTTTTTATCGGTATACATACCTACGACGGGCTGGAGAATGGAGGAGGTGACATTCAGTCCGAAGATGACGAAACCCACTTGAAGGTACGTCAGGCTCATGCCCTCCTCCAGAATCGGCAGGATGCTCTGGATCACCGATTGCATGGAGTCATTGAGCAGATGGACCAGACTGATGGCGAATAAAATGCTGTAGATGGTAGCATTATTCCCGGTTGAAGCGGGCCCGGAGCCTTGAGCGGCTCCTCCCTTTAACTGTGATGCAGGTACGGACACGATTTTCTCTCCTCTCTAATAGGGAAACCGGCCTCGGCCGCATGGGATGCGGGAAGCCGGCTGATTTTTTGGCGAGAATAAATATTTATTTGGTGTGAAGCAGACCCAGGGTTTCCCCCATTTTGACCTTTTTTCCCGTTTGCAGATCCGGCCGGGGAGTGAAGGTGCCGTTCTCGAAGAGGAGCACCACCGTGGAGCCGAATTCGAAATAGGCCAGATCGCCGCCGCGGGTGAGACAATTCGGCAGCGGAGTTGCATATTGAATGCTGCTGACATTCATCGCGCCTACCTTCACCACCGCCAGCTCGCCGTAATCATGGCGGATGTAGGTCACCAGGCGTTCGTTGCGGGACAGGACACGCTTCATGTGGACCAGCCCAAAATCGTTCACCGGATAAACCTTGCCGGGGATATGCTCCTTCTCCAGGATTTTGCCGGCGACCGGAGAATGGATCCGGTGGTAATCGGTGGGGCTTAAGTACAGCACCATAAAGAATCCGTCTGTATAGCTGACAAGCCGGGGCGATTCGTTCAGCAGCTCCTCCAGGGTATAGTCCTGGCCTTTAATCTGAAGAAGCTGTCCCTCCCGGATGGGACCAATGCCGGTGATCAAGGAATCCACGGGACTGACGGCAATATCCGCATCCTTGGCGATGGGTCGCAAGCCGGGCTTCAGCCGCCGCGAGAAGAAATCGTTCAGCGACGCATATTCCCGTACATGCTTCTCCGCATCCTCCACCCGGATTCCGTACGTGCGGGCAAACCAGGGGATCAGCCTGCGGCTAACCCTGGATTTGGCGAAGGAGCCGGTCAGTCGAGAAATAGATTTACGGGAGGATAGTTCTGTCAGCAATCGAAAAAAACGCTTCGCCATAGGCGCAATTCACCTGTTTCCTTCTGATGTTGGTGCCAATACCATTTATATATACTACCATTCCGCTTTCCATCTGTCACCATCGGGCTTTATTCAGCTTCGGGTCAATTCATGAAGCAGGGATTCCAAAACCAATGCAACGCCGTCCCGGTCATGGGAAACGGTAATCTCTGCTGCAAATTCCTTCAATTCAGGTATAGCGTTGCCCATGGCCACAGTCCAGCACCGCCTTGGCGTTGCGCGGGGACACCTCCTTGCGGGAGTTGAGCAGGGTGCCGTCCAGATCCAGCACAACAGCCGAGCAGCGGGGCTTTACAGGCAAACGGAGGGCCTGCTCCAGCTCCCCATGGGCCTCGCGCAGCCAGGGATGAATCACGCGCAGCGTATTCCGGCGCTCCCACAGGTAAGAAAGGTAGGCGTACGCCCCGTGTTCCAAGGAATGCTCCAGCTCTGCGTTTAGTCTGTCCAGATACGGCGGCGTTCCTGTTTGGTCCCAGGCAATTTTGTCCGCCACAAACAATATCCGGTCCAAATGGCTTGATCCTGCCCGGAGTGTGGTGTGACATCCAACTGCATCAAGAATTTCTGTGTTGCGGATTCCAAAAATGTCTTCGGCCATAACCCGGGACAGCTTCTGGTGGATGATCATGGGGAATTGCTCTTCCTCGGGAAGCACCTCTACCTGCAGGATCCGCGCAACCTCAACCCGGGTATCTGCGGGAAACACGGCGCTGATGTCATGAAGCCAGCCGGCCGCCTCTGCTGCTTGCGGATCGCCGCCGAAGCGAAGAGCGGTGCTGCGCGCTTCCTCGCCCACCTCCATAGAATGGAGGGCAGTGGCGGGACAGCCGTTGCCGGTAAGAAACGCGCTGACGTCGCTTTTTAAATCGCCGGTCAGCTCTATTCCCTGCAGAAGCTTTTGGAACATTACATGCATGTAGGGGATCACACCTTTCGGAAACTCGGGTGAACAAACTGTTAGGGTGATTATATAGGAAGCGGGTATGTATTCCAATGATCTTTGATACTCATTCCCTGGAACCCTTATCCCATTTTCTGCGTAGTAGTTTATTTCCAACGATTGGATAATGGTTACGGGGGGATACGATGAAGCAGCGGTTTATGGAAGCATTGGAGCAAGGGGCCTTGTCAGAGGTCACGCACATTCCCAAAAGTGATTTGCACAGCCATGCAGGCCGGGGCGGCAATATCCGGTATGTGGCTCAATTGGCCAAGGCTAAGCTTGCGCCGCCGTCCGGGCGGTTTGCTACCCTGGGGGAAATGGGCGATTGGTTTACTATTCATGTGAAATCCTATTGCCCTGGTCTGGAGGGTTATCTCCTTCGTGTTCAGGCTTCGTTTGTACAGGCTGCCGAGGACGGGATCCGGGTCCTGGCGCTAAACTACGGGCTGGATGAAATCCAGTCGTTGGGCGGAGTGGGGCCTTTTATCCGTACAATGAAGGAGATGCACAGCCGCTATGCGCCGGAGGCGGTATTTTTGCCGGAGCTGGCTTTGGACAGGGGCTGCAATCCCGATCAGGTGAAAGCGCGTTTTGAGGAGGCATTAGCAAGCGGCTGGTTCCGCTCTGTGGATATTTGCGGGAATGAACTGGCGCAGTCTGCCCGCTGCTTCAAGGATTTATTCCGGCTGGCCAGGAACTATGGTGTTGTACTGCGGGCCCATACAGGGGAATTCGGGACGGCGGAGGATGTTCTGGAGGCGGTGGAGGAGCTGGAGCTGGACGAGGTGCATCACGGGATTGCAGCGGCTCAGTCACCGTTGGTGATGCGGCGGCTTGCGGATGCGGGCGTACGACTCCATGTATGCCCCACCAGCAATATTATGCTGCGCAGGGCGGAGGACTACGGCAGCCATCCCATCCGGCGGCTGTACGATTATGGGGTGAAGGTTACAATCAACACCGATGATCTGCTGATTTTTGACCAGACGGTTTCCCAGGAGTATCTCAATTTGTACCGGTCGGGCTTAATGACGGCGGAGGAGCTGAATGCCATCCGGGAAGAGGGTCTTAAGGTGTATGGGCAAGAAAATGCGTGGGGGCGGCAAACATCAGACTCGGCGGGGACGCCCTTATAATGTGATTGCTGCGATTCTGCCAAATACGTCCTTGCCATCATGGGCATAATATGTTATCCTGTTTTGGTATGTTGTAAAACATGCTGCAACCGCACGGGTCGGGTTCCTGAAGCATCGGCCAAGCCGGTCACCTGGACTCACGGCGAGTCTCAACATGAGGAGGTGCAACGAAATGTACGCTGTTATCGAAACAGGCGGTAAGCAATATAAGGTTCAACAAGGCGATGTTATTTACATCGAGAAGGTTGACGCTGCTGAAGGCGACGTGGTCAAGTTTGACCGTGTTCTTCTGCTTTCCAAGGAAGACGGGCTGGTAGTAGGCTCTCCCCTTGTAGCCGGCGCTTCTGTTTCTGCCAAGGTTGAAAAACATGGCAAAGACAAGAAGATCATCGTGTTCAAATATAAGGCCAAGAAAAACTACCGTAAGAAGCAAGGCCACCGTCAGCCTTACACCAAGATCACCATCGAAAGCATCCAGGCTTAATCGGCAGGGGAGCGGCTTTCTATGATTAAGGTGAGGATTGACCGGAACGCGAAGGGAAGCATCGTTTCCTTCACCGTAACGGGCCATGCAGGTTATAATGATCCGGGCAAGGATATTGTTTGCGCCGGAGTATCCGCTGTTACCGTGGGAACCTTGAACGCCATTGAGAAGCTGACGGGCCTTGAGCTTGCCGGCCGGGTGGAGGAAGGGTTTCTGGAGGCTGTCGTACCGGAGCTTGCTCCTGGTGAAACAGCCGAGCGTGTCCAGCTTCTGCTGGAGGCGATGGTAGTGATGATACAGTCCATACAAGAATCCTATGGTGCATTCGTCACCATTCGGGACGGACATACAACCAAATCAAGAAGGAGGTAGACATCCATGTTGAAGCTTAATTTGCAGCTGTTCGCTTCCAAGAAGGGCGTAGGCTCCACCAAGAACGGTCGGGACAGCAAAGCGAAGCGTCTGGGCGCAAAACGTGCTGACGGACAAACAGTTACTGCTGGCAGTATCCTGTTTCGCCAACGCGGCACGAAGATTCATCCTGGCAACAATGTCGGTCTCGGCAAAGACGATACTCTGTTCGCGAAAGTAGAAGGAGTCGTCAAGTTCGAGCGCTGGGGTCGCGACCGTAAGAAGGTCAGCGTCTACCCGGTAGAAGCAGCACCGGTTGCTGCTACAGTTGAAGCTTAAGGACTCGCGACTAAAACTCCGGCAGAATTGACTGCCGGAGTTTTTTTGGTAAGAGGCCTCCGAAAACAAGGGAAGCCGCATCTTGCCGCGGCAGCCGTTACGGTGTGCAGATGCTTTCGAAAGCCGGTTTTTCGCACCTGCGGAAAACGCAAGAGGTCAACGGAAGGCGGGAAAACGGGATGGCACGTGGGAGTGGATTACGGGCCGCGGCGGGCGCAGTCAGCGTTCTGGCGCTGGCGGCTCTTGTTATATGGCCGATGCCCCTTGTCATAAGGGTGATATTGGCAGTCATTGCAGGTGGTTCGGCCTGGGTGCTGGGCGCTGCGGTGGTAGACGGGCACAAGCTCCGGGAGAGGGAAACCATTCTCCGGCTTCTGACCCATTACAGACATGACTGGATGAATGAGCTGCAGGTATTGTTTGGTTATACCCGTCTCAAGAAGTATGATATATTGCCGGAATATATGGATAAAATAAGGACGTCTGCCCTGCAGGACAGCCTGATCTGCAAGCTGGGAAACCCCGCCTTGGCCGTGTATTTGATGGAGCAGCGCGTATCCGGCGGCACCTGCCGCGTGGAGGTTGAGCTGGAGACAGAAATGAATCTGCAGAAGCTGGCTATGTCCGAAAAAGAGGTATTTCAGCTTATTGAAGGTGTTTCCGAACGTCTCATCCGCAACGCCGTTCCATCCCAGGGTGAGCCGTCGGTGCTCAGTCTCGGTTTTGATGAGGAAGAAGCCGAGATTCTGGTGGATTTTGTATTCCAAGGGGAAGCGGATTGGGCCCGGCTCCGTACGGTGGTATCGGACTTTCTGCGCAAATATAAGGATAAGCTGAGCATCAGGGAAGAAGAATATGGGGAAGACCGGGCGGTTATCGCCCTGGCGCTTCCGTTTCCGACATAAATAAACTGTCCGTAAGCACAACGGGCATCATGCATTTTCACAAAAAAGGGTGTGGCTTCATGTTTGTAGATACAGCGAAAGTATTTGTTAAAGGGGGCGACGGCGGAGACGGCATCGTCTCTTACCGGCGGGAGCTCTATGTCCCGAACGGGGGGCCGGCAGGCGGGGACGGCGGAAACGGCGGAGACGTTATTTTCCGTGTGGACGAAGGTTTGCGGACTTTGATGGACTTCCGGTACCAGCGGCATTATAAGGCTCCCAAGGGCGAACGGGGCCAAACCAAAACCCGTCACGGCGCCAGCGCGGAGGATATGATTGTCCGTGTGCCGCCGGGGACTCTCCTGGTGGATGATGACACCAAAGAAGTGATTGCCGATATGACCCGGCACGGTCAGGAAGTGGTGATTGCCAAGGGTGGCAGAGGCGGACGGGGCAATGCCCGGTTTGCTACGGCCAACAACCCGGCTCCTGGTATTGCGGAGAAGGGGGAGGAAGGGCAAGAGCGCTATGTGCTGCTGGAGCTGAAGGTCATGGCGGACGTAGGGCTTGTGGGTTTCCCCAGCGTCGGCAAATCCACCCTTTTGTCCATGGTATCGGCAGCCCAGCCCAAAATCGGCGCTTATCATTTCACCACATTATCACCCAATCTGGGTGTGGTGGATGTGGAGGAAGGCCAAAGCTTCGTTATGGCCGACCTGCCGGGTTTGATCGAAGGCGCACATACCGGAATCGGTCTTGGCCACGAGTTCCTGCGCCATGTGGAACGGACCCGGGTCATTGTCCATGTGGTGGATATGTCCGCCAGCGAAGGTCGCGATCCTTACGAGGATTGGGTGAAGATCAACGACGAGCTTAAGCTTTATAATGTGAAGCTGGAGCGTCGCCCGCAGCTGGTGGTCGCCAATAAAATGGACATCCCCGAAGCGGCGGAGCATCTGGAGATCTTCAAGCGCAAGCTGGAAGAGGAGCATGGGATTACGGAGGTTATTCCGATTTCGGCCGCTTCCCGCCAAGGTGTGCGTGAGCTGATCTACCGGATCACCCAGATGCTGGCCACGGTTCCGGAGGAGCTGGATGAGGAGAAGGAAGAAAATCCGGTTCAGGAACGGGTGGTATATACCTTCACCAAGCAGAAGGACCCCAACGACTTCAGCATCGAAGTGGACGAGGATGGCGTGTTTGTCGTGGAGAGCAATAACATCGAAACGATGATGCGCCGTTTCAACTTCGCTTCTGACGATACGGTGCTCCGTTTTGCCCGGACGCTGCGGAAGATGGGTGTGGACCAGGCCTTGCGTGACCGCGGAGCCAAGGACGGGGACACGGTCCGGATCGGCAAGTTTGAATTTGAGTTCAGCGAAAAGGGCTGAGGCTTAAGGCAGTGTTGCCTGCGGCACAGCCATGGAAGACCTCCGGGCAGGATAACCGGGGGTCTTTTTGTTAATCCCGGAAGAAGACGTGGCCGGAGCGACTGCGAATATTGCTCCCGGGTGCGGGGGAAACCATTCGTCTTTTTCTCCAGCTTTTCCTCAAAAGCAGGATAAACGCCCAAAAAGAATGGCGGAACATCAACAATCCGAGGAAGAACGTTGAACTTTCTGTGACATCGTTGTATATTTGAAGTGTAAGGAATACTCACATATAATAAAGAGTATATGAATGAATATCTGAAATTCGTAATTTAATCTCTTCTATCATGTCATATATATGGATAATATTAGAAATAATCTTACGGATTAGAGGCTCGGAGGGAGATGTTCATGTCCGGTCCATGAAGGTTTCTCGGTATGGATGGTCGGACGGGTATCCGTCCCCGTGAATGTCCGGTTAAAGGAGGCTACAAAATGAAACAGTGGATAAAAGCGGTGGGCACCACCAAGAAGGAAGCCCGGAACCTCACCTATGACGAGGCTGTTGCCGCCGCTCATGCCATTGCACGGGGAGAATCCACAGAGGCGCAAACGGCTGCGTTTCTGACGGCTGTGCGGATGAAGGGGGAGACGACCGAGGAGGTGACTGCGTTTGTGGATGTGTTCCGGAGGTATTCGCTTCCATACGCCTCCTTCTCTGAGTCCCTCAACTGCGCAGGTGCTTATGCGCCCCGTCAAATTCTGCCGGTTACTCTGCCGGTAAGTCTTCTGATGGCATCTGTCGGCTTCGCCCAGGTGCTGCACGGCAGCGGGGGAGCGGTTACCGGACATGGAGCCACACTGGGCGGTTTGCTGCAGGGGCTGGGGATACAGACGGATTTGGCGGCCAGCGATTGGGAAGCCGTTTTTGCCGCTGTGAAGATCGGTTATATCCGAACCGACAGAATGTGCCCGGCGCTAGGCGGCATCAGGCGGTTCCAGGAGGAGGTGGGGCTGGACACCTTCATGGGCCAGGTGGAGCGGATTCTCAATCCGGTCCATTCCCACCAGATGCTCATCGGCGCAGGGCAACGGTTTTCCGTGGAAAGCCTGGTGGAGATTCTGCCCAAGGCAGGCATCAAAAAAGCTTTTATCGTGCAGGGAATGGAAGGTTCGGAGGATCTCTCCATCGCCAAAAGCTCCACGATCCGGATTATTTCCGCTGATACGGATGAAACGGCTATTCTGGAGCCGTCCACCTTCGGCTTCTCCGGATATGTGCTGGAGCCGGCTTCTCCCGGACGCCAGCTGGAGCTGCTGGAGCGGCTCATCCAGGGGGATGATGCGCCGGAGATAATGAACGAGCGGGAGCATGTCATTTATAATGCGGGCTTGCGGCTGTACTGGAATGAGAAGGTTTCCACCTACGAGGAGGGCTTCCAGCTGGCCCGGGAGCTGTATGCCCGCAAGGAAGCTTGGAAAGTCCTGAAAAAGTGGCGGGACCTGGCCGCTGGTTACACGCCGGAGAGTTCCCGGTCGAAGAATGAGGCGGCAGGCGCGTGAACAACGGAGGTTTACAGCAAAAGAGGGTCATGAAGCGGCACCCAGATCATGTTGGGCTTATGCCCGCCGTCTGCGTCCTCGGTTTGCCCCGACAAGGTGGCGGTTCCCGCCCACAGTCCCCCGGCTGCGCCAAATTGCAGGTAATGCTCCAAGAGGCTCCGATACACATAGGGGATATCCCGGTTCAGAATTTCATCCCGGGGGATCCAATGCAGCTCTCCCTCATCCGTGCGGGAGAGCTTATCTGTTTTGGCGCGGCCTGCGAACACGAACTGCTGCCGCAGATCGGTGCCGCTGAGGCGGGTGACGATATACCGCAGCTCCAGACCCTCAATATCTTCAGACAGAAGTCCCGTTTCCTCCTCTACCTCCCGCAAACAGGCAGCAAGGGGGGCCGCCATCTCGTATGGCTCCAGATGCCCTCCTATACCAGCCCATTGTCCCGGAGACAAGGTACGGTTGGGGGAACGCTTCATCATCAAGAGCCTGTCTTCATGGAACAGCATGGCTACGGCAATCAATCTCAGGGAATACATATCTGACCTCTCCTTAGGTGTAGTTTCTGACATCCGGCATGGCTACATTGTAACAGCGGTCCGCTGTCTTTGCCATCACTCCAACTGTTCTGTGTGTTCTGTTTACTGCCTTGCTTGTCCTCAATTTTCTTTGTATGATAACGTGGGAGATGCCATAACATGACAGCCCGTTTGTCATAAAAAGTACAATTATTGCGGGGCCTATTGCCGGATTCAATACCTTCCGGTATAATGTCCACAATACGAAAACAAAAGTCTCTTTGGAGAGGACGAAATCCGGAATGTCGGAAACGAAAATCAATGATCGCTACTACTTGGTACGCCAAGACATTTTGCCGGAAGCGCTGGTCAAGACCATGCAAGTTAAGGAAATGCTGGCGCAGGGCCAGGCCAGAACCATTCATGAAGCCGTGGATAAGGCAGGGCTTTCCCGCAGCGCTTTCTATAAATACAAGGACGGCATTTTTCCTCTGAGCAAGCTGGAGCGGGAACGGATCGTGACCATCTCCATGGATTTGGAGAACCGTTCGGGCATCCTGTCCAAGGTGCTGGGGCTGATTGCCGGCCTGGAGGGCAATGTACTGACCATTCACCAATCCATCCCTCTTCAGGGAATGGCCAATGTAGTCATTTCCGTGGATACTTCCTTGATGGGTGAGCAGTTTGTCACCTTTATTGAAACACTGCGCGGCCATGACGGGGTGAAGCGAGTGTCCATTGTCGGACAGGGTTAGGCCATAACGGAGCGTCTGCGCCTTACAATAGAAAGAGAGAGAACAGGAGGAATCACTGTGACCATCAAAGTGGGTTTGCTCGGCCTGGGTACGGTAGGGACCGGGGTTGTGCGAATCGTAGAGGGACATCAGGAGGACCTGCAAAGACAGACGGGTCTGGGAATCCATATTGAGAAGGTGCTGGTTCAGGATGTATCCAAAGCCCGGCCTGTTGCTTTTGGGGACGGGGTATTAACCGACAAACCTGCGGACATTATTGCCAATCCCGATATAGATGTGGTCATTGAGGTGATGGGCGGTATCGAACCCGCCAAAAGCTATGTGCTGGAGGCAATTTCCCGGGGCAAGCATATTGTCACCGCCAACAAGGACCTGATGGCTCTGCACGGGGAGGAAATCATGACCGAAGCCGCAGCCCATGGCTGCGATGTTTTCTATGAAGCCAGTGTAGCCGGCGGCATTCCCATTATCCGGACACTGACGGAGAGTTTTTCCTCCGACCGGATCACCAAGGTGATGGGAATCGTGAACGGCACCACCAACTATATTTTGACCAAAATGAGCAAAAAAGGCGCCGCCTATGAGGATGTGCTGAGGGAAGCCCAGCAGTTGGGTTATGCCGAGGCCAATCCCAGCTCGGATGTGGACGGCCTGGATGCCGCCCGCAAAATGACCATCCTGGCTACCTTGGCGTTCCGCACCAATGTGGATTTGACCGATGTGAAGGTGGAGGGCATCCGCAAGGTGAGCAAGGAGGACATTGCCTACGGCAAACGGCTGGGCTACGAAATCAAGCTGCTGGGCATCGCCGAATGCCAACAGGACGAAATCAGCGTCAGCGTGCAGCCCACCATGGTGAAAACCACCCACCCGCTGGCCTCCGTCAACGGTGTGTTCAACGCCGTATATGTGTATGGGGAATCGGTGGGGGAAACCATGTTTTACGGACCAGGTGCAGGCGAGCTGCCTACGGCGACATCCATCGTGTCTGACCTGGTGAATGTGGTGAAGAACCTGCGTATGGGCGTCAACGGCCGGACCGCCACTCTGGCGTACAAGGAGAAGAAGCTGCGGCCGGATTCCCAAATCTGCTCGAAATTCTATATTCTTCTGCATGTGGCCGATAAGGCAGGTGTGCTGGCCCGGATTACCCAGGTGTTCGCCGACAATGAGGTCAGTCTGGAGTCTGTGAACCAGCAGCCCAATCCTGTTAACCCCATGGCTGAAATTATCATCATTACCCACACCGCCAACCAGGCGGCCATGAACCAGGTGCTGGACGCCTTCAACAAGCTGGATGTGGTGCAGGAAATCAAAAGCGTCTACCGTGTGGAAGGCTAAAGGAGAAACGAACATGTCGAAGCATATCGAAGGAGTCCGGGTCCGGGTTCCGGCCAGCACGGCCAATCTGGGACCGGGCTTCGATTCTCTTGGCCTGGCACTTTCCTTATATACCTGGATTGAAATGCGTGCTGCCAAGGATCGGACGGAGTTTCATTATTATGGGGAGCAGCTGGCGGATAAAGGGCTGCCCACGGACAAAACCAATCTGGTGTACAAGGTGGCCCAGCAGGTGTTCCGCAAAGCGGGTGTGAATGTACCGGAGCTAGAGGTTTCCATGTACAGCGACGTTCCCTTGACCCGGGGGCTGGGGAGCAGCGCTTCTACGATTGTAGGTGCTCTGACAGCGGCCAACGCCTTGATCGGCTCACCCTTGTCAACTGATGATTTGTTCCAGATGGCCAGCGCCATGGAGAAGCATCCGGACAATGTGGGGGCTTCTCTTTTTGGAGGGTTAGCCGTAGCCTTCTGGGACGGGGAACGGGCGGAATGCATCAAGGTGGAGCCCCACCCGCGGCTGGAGGCCCTGGTAGCCATCCCCAGGTTCCAGCTCTCCACGGAAAAGGCCCGGAATGTGCTGCCCAAGGAGCTGTCCATGAAGGACGCCGTATTCAATGTAGGCCATTCCAATGTGCTGGTGGCGGCCTTGTGCACAGGCCGGCTGGAGATGATCCGCCACGCCATGCAGGATGCGCTTCACCAACCCTACCGTGCCTCACTGGTGCCGGGCATGGCGGAGATTCTCCGGGATGCCCCCGAGCATGGAGCGTTGGGGATCGCTCTGTCCGGTGCAGGTCCCACGATGTTTGCTTTGGTTGACCGGGAATCGGGCCGCAAGGAGGAGCTGGAGCAGTTCCTGCACAAGAGCTTCGGAGCCGCCGGAATCGAAGCGGATACCCTGTGGCTGATGCCTGACCGCGAAGGCCCGCAGCTCACACTCTTGACACCGGAATCTCCTTCAGGTACATTTATCGAAAACATCAAGGAGCTGCAATGAAATCTAGCGGTGCTTATTTCGCTGCAGTGACGATAAGGAGAGGTTCGGGAGTGAAGCGCATTGGTTATTTAGGCCCTGAGGGGACGGTTTCCCATGAGTCGGCGGCATTATTTTTCCAGGGGGAACAGCATGCCTTCTTCCCGTTTAAGCTGGTGGCGGATATTTTTGCCGCTGCGGTGGACGGCTCCATTGATTATGGAGTTGTTCCCATCGAGAACACCATCGAGGGTTCTGTCCGTATGCATGTGGATTCCCTGGTTCAGGAGGACAGTCCGCCGATCCGGGCGGAGTGGACCTATCCCTCCAGGCAGAATCTCATCGGCCACGGGGACGAGCTGCTGCTGAAGAACGGCGGCGGACCCGATTATGCCCGCATCCGCAAGATCTTCTCCAAGGATGTGGCCATTGCCCAATGCCACCGGTTCCTGAACGCGCATATGCCCGATGTGGAATTCGAATATGTGAACAGCACGGCCCATGGCATCCGTCTGGTGAAGGAGAATCCGGGCAAGGGCTGGGCGGCCATCGGCACAAAGCATGGCAGCCGTATGTATGATCTGGCCCTGTTGGCGGAGAATATTACCGACCATCACAATAACTATACCCGGTTCGTCCTCATCGGCCGGGACAAGCCGGAGCTGCAGCCTTCGGACAACTGGAAAACCACCATTCTGGTGACCCTGCCGGAGGATTTTCCCGGTGCTCTGCATCAGGTGCTGTCCGCCTTTGCCTGGCGCCGGATCAACCTGACCAAAATTGAATCCCGTCCTACCAAGCTGAAGCTTGGCAGCTATTATTTCTATATCGATGTGGAAGGAACGACGGAATCGGTACTATTGCCTGCCGCTCTGGAGGAAATTGAAGCTCTGGGCTGTATGGTCCGCGTACTGGGCTCCTATCCCAGCTATCCCTACGAAATTCTGAAGGAGGTTCAGGCGTAATGTCGGAGCAATGGATTTATCTCAACGGAGAGTTTGTCACGAAGGAAAATGCCAAGGTTTCCGTGTATGACCACGGATTTTTGTATGGAGACGGGATTTTCGAGGGTATCCGGCTGTATAACGGGAATATCTTTAAACTAAGAGAGCATCTGGACCGTCTGTACGATTCGGCCAAGTCCATCATGCTGGAGATCCCCTTGTCCTATGAGGAGATGCAGGAGGCGGTAGCCGAAACCCTCCGCAAGAATAATCTCAAAAACGGCTATATCCGTTTGGTCGTATCCCGCGGCCCCGGCGATCTGGGTCTTGACCCCCGCCGTTCCCCCAAAGCCAATGTGATTATCATTGCGGAGCAGCTGGCCATTTATCCGGAGGAAGCCTATGTGAACGGTCTGAAGACCATCTCCGTTTCCCCCCGCCGGAATTTGCCGGACGCGTTGAACCCCAAGATCAAATCCTTGAATTATCTGAACAATATTCTGGTGAAAATCCAGTCCAACCTGGCCGGAGTCGGCGAAGCGATTATGCTAAACTCCCAGGGGTATGTAGCAGAGGGCTCGTCAGACAATATTTTTATCATAAAACGCGGCGTTGTGTTTACTCCCCCCTGTTATTGCGGCGCGCTGGAGGGGATTACCCGTCTGGCCATTATCGAGCTGTGCGCCAAACATGGCATTCCGCTGAAGGAAGAGCCCTTCACCCTGCATGATGTGTATGTGGCGGATGAGGTGTTCTTCACCGGCACCGCGGCAGAGGTTATCGCTGTCCGCGAGGTGGATGGACGCACTATCGGCGAAGGCAAGGCCGGCCCTGTCACCACCCGTCTGCTGAAGGAGTTCCGCGGCATCGTGGAGCTTGACGGCTACAAGATCTAGGAGCCTGAGCACCGAAGCCAATGGTGAGTACCTATTCAATGGACAACATTCACTACCGGGATAGGCTTGGCTTGGAAGCTCAAACACGTTTTGTCGGCTTTGTATGATTTGAATTTTCAGGGTAACAATGCCGCCAAAAAACTCGCCCTCAAGCCAACCTATCCCTCCCGTTCATGTTACTGAATAGGTAACACGGTATGGTCCCGGACCATTTTTTTCCCAAGCCATGCTTTTCCCGTTATAAGACAAACCCTCCTCACCATATGGTGTATGGAGGGTTTTTTCGCAATTCTGGACAGGGGCTGTCTTAGAAATCCGGAAGAGTTTTTAGATAGTCCCTAAATGGGGGATGTCATTCGCCTAGAGGCTGCATATGATGAAGGGAGTTATTGGAGAGCGGGTATGTGCAATCCAATGCGGTAAAACCGCAAATTTATGTACGGGAGGTTATCCGATTGAAGATTCATATTGTCAAGCAAGGAGATACTCTGTTCGAAATAGCCAAGAAGTACGGCGTCAGCCTGGAGCAGCTGAAGGCAGCCAACCCCCAGATTGCTGATCCGGATCAGATAGCGGTGGGGCAAAAGGTGAAAATTCCCGCAGCTTCCGGTTCTGCCCCTACGCCGCCGGTCGAGTACAAGCACAAGCACACCGTGGCCCAGGGCGACACCTTGTGGAAGATCTCCAAGGCATGGGAGGTGCCGCTGCAGGCGCTGATTAATGCCAATCCCCACCTGAAAAACCCCAGTGTGCTGCTGTCGGGGGATACGGTTTACATTCCCAAGGATTCCGGCAGCGGATTCCAGGGAGGGCATGCCGGCTGGTCCGCCTCCATCGGCAAAAAAGCCGCTACCTCCCCCAAAGCGGAGCTGCTGAAGCCGAAGGCAACGGAGCAAAAGCCGGTGGTGGAAGCGCCGCAGCCTGCCCCTGCACCGCCGGTAGTGGAGAAGCCGATAGAGAAGCCGGTGGAAAAACCCATCGAAAAGCCGGTTGAAAAGCCGGTTGAAAAGCCTGTTGAAAAGGCTGCCGAGAAGGTGGCCGAAAAAGTAGCGGAAAAGGTTGCAGAAAAAGCAGTGGAGAAGGCTGAGGAAAAACCCGCTTTCCCTAACGCCGTATCTCCCGTAACGGAAAAGTCTTCTACACCCCAATTCCAGTCGCCGAATACTATCGGCAATGTTGCGCCCGAGAATGTGCTGCCCCTGGCCCAGAAGCCGGAGAAGCCTGCCGTAAACCAGCCCATTTCCAGCAACGTGAATCCGTTTATGCCGGTGGTGGAAGCGGCACAAACAGCCAAACATGCGCCGTGTCCGCCTTGGCCGGAGCAGCCGTACGGGGGTTACCCGATGCCGCCGCTGCCTGTTTTCCCCCAAGCAACAGCAGGCGCCCAGGATCTGCAGCATCCCTTCTGGCAGATGCCTGTTCCTGCGGTAGAGGCTATGGCTATGTATCCTCCCGGACAGGAGCCTTGCGACCCGGCGGCCGATTGGGCCAACCAGCCGTATCCCGGCTTGGGCAACAATCCGCCAGCTGCCGTATCGCCGATGGCACAAACACTGCCCTGGGGCCAGGATGATTGCGGCTGCGGCGGAGGCACTATTCCCGGGCTGCCCTATGCGATTCAGGATCCGTCTGCAGCACCGGGCTGGAGCCCGTCTGCCCAGCCTTGGGGCAACCCCGCTGCGGTATCTCCGTGGGCAAGTGTCGGAGTGCCAGGCCCTGTATGGCCGGAGTTTCCGGCGGCACAGGGGCCGTGGGGCATGCAGCCTGGGGCCGGTTATGGATGGCCGCAGCAGCCCTGCCCCGAGCCGGTTAATCCGTGGGCGATGCAGCCGTATGGGTGGCAGCAGCCCTGCCCGGAGCCGATGAACCCGTGGGCGATGCAGCCGTCAGCGGCAAATGCCCCTTGGATGGAACAGCCGGGCGTCAACAATGCCCCGTGGGCCATGCAGCCTTCCGGCTATTATCCCGGCCATGAGGCAGCCGTCCATTCCTTGCCCACTGTAGCTACTCCCTACGCCAACCCGTATGCTTTTGCCGTTGACAGCGCGTCTAATCTGCCTTTAAATGCTGCACCCCATACAGAAGCCATTGCCGTGGAGCCGGTGGCTCAGGCAGTCAAGGGCGCTCCTATGACGGGGCGGACCAAACCAACCCTCAAGAAAACAATTGCCAAAAAAACACAGCAAACCAAATCCTACAGCAGCGCCAAAACGGCTTATTCTGATCCCGAACCGAAGGGCAGCCAGCCTTGGATTAATTTCTAAACTTGTATAATTCCCCTCCGGAGTGGGAAAGCTAGAAAAAAACTCCGGAAGAAGGGGAATAAAGTGACTTACTCCAACCTGTACAAACAGTTGAAACGTCGGCTGAAGATGAAAAAGCGCTGGCTGTCGCTGGGAGCCTACCTGCTTTTGGCCGGCTCCGCCGTTACAGTTCTGTGGCTGCATCAGGGGGCGGAGGAGCCAAAGCCCGACTATCAGGCGGCAGCAACTGCATTAAATCCGAACGATATCAGCCTAGAGCAGGAAGCGCAAGCAGTCAGCGCCGGGGTACTGGAAAGCATCAAAAACGGCAAAGGTTTGCGGGAAGTGGTTCTCCATAAGCAGTATGTATGCGGAGAGGAAACTGCTGAAAGCATGACCATGACTCCGCAGGAAATTCTAAGCTTCTACAAAGAGCATCCCGGTACCCTATTAAGCGTGGAGGACGGCGGCCGGGTGCAAATGGTGGAGCCGGTGGAGGATCTGTCGCCCCATTGCCGGGAGAATGCCTACTTCGGCATGGATAAGAACGGCAACCTCAGCTTGTTCGAAGGGATACCTGAGCAGGAGAAGGTTATCCGCACCTTTTTCCAGCTGGATGTGCAGCATATGAAGAGCAGCCTGCCCGGTGATGCGGTCAATCAGCTGTACAGCGGAATCCGCGTATCCGATATGGAAGATTACAACTCGGTGTTGTCCACCTTCAGCGAATATGCTTCTTCGCCCTCCGCACCCGTAGGGGGGAATGCCCAAGGGCAATAAGCCGGCGGGCATGTTATGTTAATGTACGCAAAAAGGCCCCTGTCAGGGGCCTTTTTGCACTGCCAATTCGGTCATCTTTTTGTCCGACAGGATTTTGGAGGGAGGATATCCCTTAATCCGTTTAAACAGCTTGCTGAAATAGAAGATATCTTCAAAGCCGCATTTGTAGGCTGCATCCTTGACGGAAAACTCGCCGCTTAGCAGAATATTCTCCGCATTGCTGATTTTCATTTTATTGATATATTCTTTTGCGGAAGAGCCGGTATTTTTTTTGAAAAGGGTGCCGAAATAAGCGGTGGTTACGCCGGACATTCTGGCAAGCTCCTCCACCTCGATAGGATTGTGGAGATTGCCGAGGATATACCGGATGCTTTTCTGGATTCTGCTGTCTATGCTTTGCACGTTCACTTTGTAATGGAAGCGCTTAAAATAATCGTGGAGAATCATCAATAGCAGCGCGCGGGCTTTGATTTCGAACCCCGGACTTTTTTTCAGCCACACCAGTGTCAGCTCATTGTATAAAGATAATAGTTCTTCCGAGATGCCGATATGGGATACCAATGGAAAAGGGAGTTGAACGAAGTTTCCTTTAATATCATATAATTGAAAATTCACAGCGAAACTTTCCATTGGATTGTCCGCATCCGTTGTTGCGCTCCTCCGGCTGCCTTGCGGAATACAAATAAGATCCCCCTGATTGACTTCATACTCCTCGCCATTGACCATATAAAAGGCTTTGCCGCTGGAGAAATAGGATAAATCAATGAAGTTTGTTGTGGCATCCTCGATAATCCAGTTCGGAGTAGAATGCCTGTTAATGAAATATTCGATTTGCGGATTGATCTCCTTATAGTCCATAAAAGTCTCCGTTTTCGAAAAAAATACAAAAGACTTATTATCTATCCATGGAGCTTATTATAAGGATTATATATATTGTTATCAATAGCCAATCGCTTGCAGCAAAGAGATTGTCAGAGTGGCAGAGAGAGGAAGATCGGTCTCCACCGTCTGTGACAAACTGCTGAGCCAAGTCGAGGGCTTATATTCGTTTATCTAATTTGAATGCGCTTTCAGAATTTGTCGTAAAACATCAAAGGGGGGGATTAAAACAACATCATTGTCGGTGCAGTTGTACAAAATTCCGAATCGAGAAGGAGTAAGCCGAAGATGAACAGTGAAAAACTTCTAACCAACGTCTCCCGTATGCTCGCCGTTATCATGCTGTTCTCCTTATTGGCATTTGCCCCTGTTCCGGCCTCAGCGTCCCAGGCTGGCCAAACTGACGGCGGATCCAGTGTGACTCAAGCTGTGTACAACTCTGTGTCTACATCGGTATATGCTGCTGTGTATGCCGAAGAGGATCCTTATTTCCGGCTGGACCCGGGTCCTGGCCAAATGCCTGTAAAGGTTACCGAACCTACCAATGTCTGGGCCGCGAGAACCCCGCTGGACAACCGTGTTCCCGCCGATTTTGCCGGCGGCACCTTCAAAATGATCCCGTATCCTTTTGCAGATTCCAAAGGCAAGGGGGACGTACTCCAGATCAATTACGCCCATAACGGAAAGAGCACGTTTGGCGGAATAAGTCTCGAATCTCCGTTATCCCCGGCTGTAAATATCCCGGCGGGTTCAACAATTGAGTTTGACGTGTACTATCCCAAAAGTGCGCAAGGCAAATTTATGAGGTGGAGAATCAGAGCCGGCAGCTCTACCGTTGATGCCTATCTGAGGGATTATCAATACAACAACCTTAACCCTGACTGGGTAGGGAGCTATAATGGTGAATCCTGGTTGAAGGCCCACCACAGCATCACCGCCTCAACCGGCAATTCCTCCAGCTTCGTTCTCGAGCTCCACGGCGAGAACGCCCGTCCCGCGGAAACAGGCATGCTGCTTGTGGCCAATATCCAAATCTCGACACCCGATCCCAACGGCACTCCGCTTCCCGATGTAGTCAACAAGGAAAACCAGAGTGCGGTAGCCCCCTTAAAGAGCCTGTACAACAGGGAAAACGGCCTGTTCATGGTTGGCGCCATCGGAACCGGAACCGTAACCGGAGCCAGAGCGAATCACTATGAAATTTTTGTGGACGGCAACAATCTCAAGGCCGATGGCACCCATCCCCGCGGCCCAAGCTGGCTGAAAAACGCTGCCGGCGAAGCCATGAACGGTGCAGCCACCACCCCGGGCTTAGCTGAATACAGCTTCCCGACCGGGTCTTATCAAGCAATCCGAGATTCCGGAACACCGGGGCAGTACAAGTCTCACGGCCATGTTTTGGCATGGTACAACCAGGCCCCTGCATGGATGACTCAAATTATTCCCGCGAACCTGCCCTCCGGCTATAAAGGCACAGCCGATTTCTACGGACTTGGCAACGGCGTGACAACCACAGTTAAGGTAGACAAGGACATGGCCAGAAGAGTGCAGTTTAACCATACGATGTATGTCATGCGGCACTTCCTGACCACAGATACGAAGTATGGCTCCAGCGTATCCCGCGGAATCATCCCTTTTAATTCCTGGGACGTGCTCAATGAAGAGGTCCACGAAAGCCGCCACAGCGAGCTCATTCCTGCGGATGCAAACAACTGGAGGAATAGCCTTAAACACACCAACTGGCTTGCTGCCATGTCAGATGATCAGATTAGCGGCGATATCACGGAGCATTATATTTACTTGCTTTTCAAAAACGCCCACATCGCAGCCCCCAACGCACAGATGGCGGCGGCTTACAAGGCCAACTACGCGAAGCTCCCCGCGTACATGAAGCTGGACGGGCACGACACCGACGGCAGCATTGATGCTTATATCGTCGACAGTCCTCCGAAGCTGACCTACAACGATTATGGACTTGCCACCCACAGCAAAGCGAGAACGGTCTACAACATGGTGCTTGATCTTAATACGGCATGGCTCTCCGATCCGCTGTATGACGGAAGGCCTCTTATCGAAGACATCGGTATCCAGGGGCATGATGCGGTCGGAAAGACTCTTGCCAGCGATAACCAATATGCTATGGCCCTCTATGCCTCTCTCGTTGACCGGGGCCTTCTGTCCGGCATTTCCTACTCCGAGCTTGACCTTAAGATTCCGACGGACGCTCCCGGCGGCGGCGCCACTGCTCCCGCAGTGCTTAATGTCAAACAGTCTGACGCCCTTGGTTATGAGTACGCGTTATTGTACAAACTGTTCACCAAATTCGCCCCGTATATCGACCATATCATCAGTTGGGGCGTAGCCGGTTCAGGGTGGCAAGGAAGCTATGTGCTGTTTGACGGTCAGAACAATGCCAATGCCGGATATTATGGCGTTATGGACCCGGACCGGTTCATTCTAGGCCACTCCTACCTGGATAGCTTCTTCGAGGGTGAATACGGGAAGCTCCAGAACAGCTATGGGATTGATCTTGGCGATCTTGGAATCTATACACCCGCTAATACAATTGCGGATCTCAGCGGCTTGACACTGAGTGCGGGCACACTTGATCCGGCATTCGATGCGGCGACCACCGAGTATGAGGTAGCATTGAAGGATGCTGCCAGCATTCAAGTAACACCGGAGGCAAAAAACAGCAAGGCAACCATAAAGATAAACGGTACGGCAGTGGAAAGCGGAACGGCATCCGCTGCCATCAGCACACCGGCAGGTGAGACCTTGATTACAGTCAAAGTCACTGCGCAGAACGGGAGTACGGAGAAGGTTTATACGATCAAGGTGACCAACACCAAAACGCCCGCACCGGTAAAATCCTCTAATGCGAATCTCAGCGGGTTGACGCTGAGCGCTGGGACACTTGATCCGGCATTTGCCGCAGCAACCATCCAGTATAGTGTTTCCCTGCAGGATTCGACGGGCGTGAAGGTGACTGCCACAGCCGCAGATAACAAGGCAACCATTAAAATGGACGGCACGGTTGTCCCCAGTGGCACAGCCTCCGGCATCATATCTCTGACACCGGGTGCAGCAACGGATGTTAAGGTAGAGGTAACCGCTGAGGATGGTACGGTAAAGATATACACCATAAAAGTAACAAACGGCAAAACAGATTCTCCTTCCTCTTCCGACAGTGAAACATCGTCTTCACCAACACCTACGCCTGCCGCTTCGGTTGTTTCAGGGCAGAAGGTAACTGTGAAGACGACTGTGGAGAATGGAATCGTATCTGTTGCGGCACCTGATTTGGAAAAAGTAAAGGAGTTCCTGGCGAAGAATGTGACATTGGAGATCCCTGCAGCCCAAGGAGTGAATGCCTACGCTGTAGGGTTGCCTGCTGCGGCGCTGATAAGTGGAACCAAGGAACACAAGCTCACGCTGTCCACGGAGTTGGGCAAGGTTGTCATCCCCGCTAACCTGTTGGCCGGCACAACGGCAAGCAGCGGCAAGGAAGTGGCACTGAAAATTGGCAAAGGCGACAAGTCCAAGCTCGCGCCGGAAGTGAAGGCTGCCCTTGGCGATAGACCGGTCATACAGCTTACCCTTGCGGTGGACGGAAAAGAGACGGCCTGGAGCAACCCAAGCGCACCTGTAACTGTATCCGTGCCTTACAAGCCAACTGCGGATGAATTGAAGAATCCGGAAATGATTGTGGTTTGGAGCATGGACGGAAACGGAAATGTGACTACAATACCGAGCGGACGCTACGACTCCAAAACTGGTATGGTAACCTTCAAAACCACTCATTTCAACGGCTACGCGGTAGCATACGTGTCCAAGACATTCACAGATCTCGGGACGGTGGCATGGGCTAAGAGTGCGGTCGAAGTGCTTGCGTCCAAGGATATTCTCAAGACAGAGGGGAGTGTATTCCATCCGGCAGCCGATATCACCAGGGCGGACTTCCTGTATTCCCTTGTTCGGGCACTTGGATTGACTGCAAAGACAAACGGCAATTTCAGCGATGTTCAGGAAAATGCTTATTATTATCAAGAGATTGCCATTGCCAAAGCGCTAGGCATTACGAACGGCATTGACAACGACAAATTCGGCAGCGATATCAAGATCACCCGGCAGGACATGATGGTATTGACAGAAAGAGCCTTGAAGCTGGAGAAGAAGCTGAATCAGCAGGGGGCAGCAGCGGATCTGGAGAAATTCGCCGACAAGTCCGAGGTGGCTTCCTATGCGGTGAGCAGCGTAGCGGCCATGATTAAGGAAGGGCTGATCGAAGGCGGCGATAACAAAGTCAATCCGACTGGAAACACAACCAGAGCAGAAGCCGCGGTTATCCTCTACAGGCTGTACAACAAGTAAACTCTCATAAGGATGATGAGAACCGCGCCAGCTAGTGTTGGCGCGGTTTTACATGCAATTGGCCGAGTTGAGGCTCTAACGACCAATCGTATATGAAAAACCGAGTACAAATGGCTGAACAGAGGCCCAAGTGACCAATCGTATATGAAAAACCGAGTACAATCCGCCCACCGGGATCCGCGGCAATCCAGGCAATAAAATATTTGACTTTTCAGTTTTTTTGAAGTAGCATAAAACTACGCTTAATTTCCGGGGTAACATACCGGAAAGCGGGGGAACCATTCTTTTGGGGCGAATCATGCAGTTATTGCGTGTAGGGATGCCATCTGCCCGAGTCCGTCAGCTAACCTCGTCAGCATGGAGATGGGTCATTACTTTGCTTATACAAGTAGAGTCGGGCCCTTGTTTGAAGGGCTCTTTTTGTTGTTTTTCCAATGCCCGAATTCCAGCTGGCTTACCATGTTTGTTCCTGACGGATCTATCCCGCTCCCCCATCATGCCGGAGGCAGGCCTGTTGATGCGAAGGTGTGAATCAATTGAAGCAGGAAGGGAGGAGAGACGATGATCAAAGCGGTCATATTTAACTTTGGAGGGACTGTTCTGGATACGGAAACCCCCCGTTACGAAAGCTTCCTGGAAGCTTACCGCGATCAGGGTGCGGAGCTGGACTGGTCCTTGTATGCGCAGTGCATCGGCACAGGCTTCCAAAGCTTCAACCCTTACGAGGATTTGCTTGGCCGGATGCAACTCCCGGTGCAGTTGAATGCCTTCCGGGAAGCGATCCGCAGCCGGTGTGCCGAACTCACGGAACAAGAAGAGCTCCGGCCAGGGGTAATGGATGCCCTGGTGCGCGCCAAAGCCATGGGTCTTAAGATTGGCCTGGTGTCCGCCGCACCGCGGCGGGAGATCGATCCCCACCTCCAGAAGTGGGGGATTGCCTCTTATTTTGACTGTATCCGGACCGTGGATGACGCCACCCGGGTGGCTCCGGACCCGGAGCTGTACCAGCAGGCCTTGCGGATGCTGGGGGTACGACCCCGGCAGGCGGCGGCCATCGAGGACTCTCCGGCAGGAGCGGAGGCAGCCATGCAAGCCGGTTTGTACACGGTTGTTGTCCCCAACGCCACAACCGCTGTGATGAAGTTCGGCCCCTGCCATGAGCGGCTGGCTTCTCTGGATGAGCTGGAACTTCCGGAGCTCTTAGACAGGCTTCATGCCGCCAAGGCTGTGGTCTGTGAGCCCGCAGTATTATGGAACCGGGTTATGCCCGTGGAACAGGAAGCGGAGGTCAGCTGAAGCGGAATGATGAAAAAAGCCATATGAAAGGCCGGCTCTGGTGAAGAATCCAGGACCGGCCTTTTTTGGCATGCGGAAGCATATGCTATTGGGCTGAAAGGTAGATCGGGTTGGTCATGGCAATCATCGACAGTCCCCCGGCTTCCTCCGCATACCGCCACAGCTCCGCCCGGTAAAACAGGCGGTTATGGGAAACCAGCTCCAGCAGGGTGCCATTGTTCCCGCCTAGGCCGGCCACATCACCGGATTCTTTGCCAGGTTCGGTTCTGATCCAATCGGATGCTCCATTTCCATCTCCATCTCCATTGCCGTCCCCAGCCCCGCCGTCCCCGTCCAGTATCCGTTCCTCCTCCAAGCCATTGGCGGAGTAAACCCGCAGCACATCGCCGCGGAGGAGTCCGCCCGAAGCCTGTACATCCAGCCACATCCCCTCTGCAAGAGCGGCAGGGACCACGTCACCCATTCCCCAATGTCCGATGGAGATGGTCAGCCGTGGCCCCTCAGGGGAATGGGACAGGGTAACCCGGCCGCGGTCTACTGCGCGGAGTATGGCGTCAGTCGATCGCCCGTAGGCAAAAATCCAGTTGCACGGGGATCCATGGCGGATATACGGGTGGGGCCGGTGAAAATCGCTGCCGCCGACAGCGGTAAGTCTCCGTCCGGCTTCCAGTTGCTCCTGCCACCACACCAGCGTCCTGAGGTTATCCTCCCGCCACGGACCGTTCCAGACCTCCACCCAGTCATGGGGCACATCAAAGCCCCACGTCCATCCGCAATTGCTGCAATGGGGATGATTCAGCGACACATATGCGCCACGTTCCTTGGCAGTGCGCAGCAGCCCCGCCGTATCCTCCAGACGCAGTGTGCGGAAATCCCCGGTGGGCATTTCCAGCCCATAGAGGTTGCAATGCCCGGAGAGGGTGGTCAGCTCCATAGCCGGGATCAGGGTCAGATCCGTTTCCAGCCGGTGGCGGGCCAGATTCTGACTGACAGTATTGTGGTCCGTTAAGGCGAGAAAATCCAGTCCTGCCTGCTCGGCCAGCTTAATGGCCTCCGGCAGGGAATAGTGCCCGTCGCTGTGGTTGGTATGGGCATGCAGCTCGCCCTTGAGCCAGCGTCCTGGCGCCTCGGTCATCTGCACCTCCAACGTGACGCGGCAGCCGGCTGGGGGAATACGGTAAGCACCCAGCAGGACCTTCCATTCGCCTGCAGTCACCTCTCCCGGCAAATAACCCGGTGTCGCCTCCTCCGGCCCGATTTCGAAGAAGCTGCGGGCGCCGCCGCTCCACCCTCTCATCCCGGCGGAATCCCGGATACCCATATCCACAATGGTGGTTTTGGGAGAGGGCAGGCGGATGCCGAAGCCGTTGGCGGCAGGTTTGACTGCCGCTGCCGGAGAGGCGGTGATTTCTGGTGTGCTGCGGATTTCCGCAGGAGCTTCACTCGTCAAATCCTCCACCGTCATGGATACCGAAAGGCGCTCCACATGCTCCGGCACCGTAAAGGGCACCTCGATATATGTTTTTTCCTCATGGGACATGATGTCCCGGATAAGCTCCAGCCGCATGGGCCCGCCTCCTATTCCTTGGTTGCCCCCGCGATGATTCCCTGGACAAAGAACCGCTGGACAAACGGATAAATGATAACTAACGGCAATAAGGCAATCACAATGCCTGCCATTCGCACATTTTTGGTGATCAGAAAAGTGCTGGAGGTGGAGGAGGTGTCAATGATCAACGCCTTCAGGGCCACCTGCAGCGTATATTTGGCCGGATCGCTCAGAAACAGCACGGCCGGTGTGAAATGGTTCCATTTGCCCACAAATTCGAACAGGGTGACGGTTGCCAGCCCCGCCGCGGACAAGGGGACATATAAGGTTAAGAATATGCGCAGCTCTCCGGCCCCGTCAAGCCTGGCGGATTCCCCCAGCTCCCACGGCACCGCCCCGAAGAAGCTGCGCATCAGAAGAATGCTGAAGCCTGACACAATGCCGTTAATGACCAGCGCCGACAGAGAATTAAGCAGCCCCAGCTCCTTGTTCACAATGTACACGGGGATCATGATGGTTTCGAAGGGGACCATCATCGTCAGCATAATAAATCCCGTCAAGAACTTTCGTCCCGGCAGCCCGCGTTGGATCAGGACGTACCCGGCCAGGGCGCACAGACAGACATGGCCCACAGTTCCCCACAGAGTGACGAGGGTATTGTTCCAGAAGGGACGGCCCAGCTGGATTTTGTTCCACACGGTGGAATAGCCCTCCGTGCTGAAGGCCTCCGGCCAGAGAATAATCCGGGGCTCCATGGAAGCAAGACCATCGGAGAAGGAGAGGGCCAGTGTATTCAGCAAGGGGATCACCATCGTCGATACCAGAAACAGGAGGAACAGGGTGTTGAGGATGTCGAAAAAAGCGCCACCTAAGCTGCCTCCGGACCGCAGACGCCCTGGTTGCCTCCTGCCGCCTGGCCCGGCAAAATCAGCGCCGCCCTGTAATCCCCGGTTATCTGCCGTTGTTTGCACCGCCTTCACGTGATCACCTCTCTCCATTTCCCGCCAACCGGCGCACGGCCAGGGTCAGCAGCACCGTAGCTGCAATGACCAGGCATCCTGCGGCGTTGGCGACGCCCATATCGAATTTCACCAGACCTTTTTCGTAGGTGTAGATCATCAACACATCCACATACCGTTCGATAGCCGGATTGCGCATGGCAAAGATCTGGTCGAATATTCGCAGCACACCCATGACGGACAGCATCAGCACCACCTGCATGGCCGGCACCAGCTGCGGCAGGGTGATGTGGCGGACCAGCTGCCAGCGGTTGGCTCCGTCAATCCGGGCTGCCTCGTACAAGGCGGGATTCAGTCCCACAATCGCAGCCAGGTAAATAATGCAGGTATACCCGGCATCCTTCCAGACCGCCGCCAGCACCATAGCCGCCCGGCTGTATTCCTTTTCCGCTAAAAAGTGGATGGGCGGCAGGCCGAACCACTCCCTTAGCTCATTCACCAATCCGCCGTCCGGCGTCAGCATAAAAATCCAGATGCCCGCCACCACAATCCACGAGAACAGATGTGGCAGATACACAATCATCTGTGTCAGCTTCTTGAACCAGCCCCTTCCTACCTCGTTTAGGGACAGGGCCACCACCAGCGGCGCGGCAAAACCCAGTACAAGAATGCCTCCGCCGATCATGAGGGTATTCACCAGCATCCTCCAGAAATCCGGATCCGCCAGCACCGTCCGGTAATTGTCCAGCCCCACGAAGGGGCGGTCGCCGATGACCCGGAATTTCTGGAAGCTGATAAGGAACCCCCGCATCAGGGGGTAGTAGGAAAACGTCAGGAAGTAGGCAACCACGGGGATTATCATCACATAGAAAATACCGTACCGCGACCACAGTCGGCGCAGCAGAGGAAAGCTTCGGGCAGCACGCCGTCCGCTTCCCCGGCGGATAGCGGGGGCCTGTTCCTCCGGGCTCCCGGTATGAGGGACTGCCAGTTGGTTATCTGCAGCCATGTTTCGTTCACCGCCCTTTCATGCGTGAAGCCCTAGTCAATCAGCTTGGCAGCCTTCAGCTCATCATTCATTTTCTTGACCGCATCGTCTGCCGGAATTTTGCCCTGCATGGCCTGAAGCGCATAGTTGTTCAGAATCTTCTCCACTTCCTTCCAGCTGGAGCCGGTGGTTTCTAGGGTGGCATGCTTCAGCACCAGCTCCTGGGCTTCCTTAACGCCGGGCAAAAGTCCGAAGGGATTCTGCCACTTGGTATTGTAGATAAACGGCGACCCGTGGTCCTGACTGTGATCCTTGCCGGTTTGGGTCAGCTCATATTTGCCGTCCTTTACGGTATAGTCGGTGCCCTCAATGCCCAGAGTGCCGAGAATATTGCCTTTTTCCGTGCTCCAGAACTCAATGAACTTCATGGCTGTGGCCGGGTCAGGGGAGTTCACCGGAATGATCCAGACATTGGGGTCGCCCCGGCGCATAATGACCTTGCCTTCCGGTCCTTGGGCAGGCAGCAGCCCCTTGGCCTTGAAGGTGGTAGCCGGGTCCTTCTGCAGCCGGGTATTGTTGAACATGCCCACCCAGGCATCCCAATAGGTGACCATGCCCACCCGGTCGGTCAGGAACAGATCACGCATTTTTCCGGCGTCGTTGGTGGCGAAGTTGGGATCAAGAATGCCTTCCTTGTACAGCTTGGCAAACCATTCATATACAGAAATGGCGGCTTCGGAGGCATAGGGAATGGTCCGTTTGCCATCCTTCATCACATAACCGGCCTTGACCCCAGCCCCGCTCATAAACCCTTGGATTTCATAGAGGCCCGCTGTGCTCAGGCCGTAGGTATCTGCCTTGCCGTTGCCGTCCGGGTCCTTTTCCTTAAAGGCCTTCAGGACATTGTAATAATCGTCCAGGGTTTTGGGCTCCGCCAGCTGCAGCTTCTCCATCCAGTCCTGGCGGACCACCGGCATGGTGCCTCCCTGGAATTTGGTGAAGATGCCGTAGACCTTGCCGTCCTTCAGGCGCACCTGATCCCACTCCTTGGCGGGAAACACAGCCGTGTCGGAGATGACGGAGGAGGCTTTGATTTTGTCGTCCAGAGGCATCAGCACCCCCTGGTCATAGAGAATCTCCATCAGAGGCTTGTCCACCTGGATCAGATCATATTTTTCCCCTGCGGAAATGGCAGGCAGCAGCTTATCGTTCATGCTGCCGCTGGGTTTCTCCATGGTCACCTTGATGCCGGTCAGCCGCTCCACCTCTTTTTCGAACAGGGCATGCTCCTCCGGGGTTTTCCCGCCGATAACACCCACCATCATGCGCAGATGCTTCTGGCCTTGCGGACTGCCGCCTGGTGCTGCAGAGGCGGCAGCAGAAGAGCTTGCCGACGGGTCGGGAGAGGCCCCGCTGTTCTGTTCCGTTTGGCTGCCGCAGGCGGCAGTGGCCAGCAGTGTAGCGGCCATAACCGCGGTTAAACCCAGCTTTGTTTTGTTGTTTCCCATAACTTCCACTCCTTTAAGGTTGTATTGGTTGATGCGGCTGGCCGCATCCATCCGTTTCGGTTGTTTTCGGGGGAACGCAGGATTCCCGGATCAAGAGCTCACAGGAAATGATGGAGCGCCGGACCGCCGGAGAGGGCTGCTCGCAGCTCTCCAGCAGAAGCCTAGCTGCTTCGGTGCCCAAGCCCTCCGCATCCAGCCGGACACAGCTTAACGCGGGAGCGAATTCCGCTCCATATCCCGGCTCCACGCTGAAGGAAAAGACGGACAGCTGCTCCGGCACGGACAGCCCCAGCTCATCCGACGCCTGGTATACTCCAAGGGCCACCTTGTCGGTATCCGTGATGACGGCGGTAATCTCCGGTGAACGTGTCAGGCACGCCAGGGTGGCGCGGTAGCCGAACTCTACGGAGCTTCCGGCTCCTGTGGGACGGTACTCCACCTGTTCTCCTCCCGGAAGAATCCCGCTTGCCCGGAAAGCTTCCCGGTAGCCGGCCTCCCTGTCATGGGCCACGGTCCTGTCGGCAGGGGCGTTCAGGAACAGAATCCGGCGGTGGCCCAGGCCAAGCAGGTATTCGGTGACCCGAAAGGCGGCCCCCACATTGTCATTGTCCACGTAGGAGACCCGGGTTTCGTAAGCGGCCGGAGGGCGGCCTATAACCACAACGGGCAATTGCTCCTGCAGGCGCTCCCGGAGGCGGGCGTCATGGACGGTGGGGTCCAGCACAATTTCTCCGTCTACCGGATTGGAGGCCCAATTTTCCGTCTGGCTGGCGAAGGCTTTGGGGAGGGTATTGACCAACAGCCGGTACCCCCGGCTGTAGCATTCCTTCAACACTCCATTCAGCAGTGCCATATGAAAGGCGCCGAACTGGATTTGCTCCCCCTCCATGCTGATCCCGATAATCCTTGTTTTGCCGCCGGCCAGGCTTTTGGCCCAATAATTGGGCTTGTAAGAAAGCTCCTGCGCTGCCTGGAGCACCCGGTCCGCCACATCCTTGCTGATGGGGCGCTTTTTGGAAAACACGTTGGACACCGTGCTTTTCGATACTCCGGCAATTTTTGCAACGTCATCAATGGTCGCCAAGTCCCGTATAACCTCCTATATGTCTCTTCCAAGGAAAATGGTAAACCGGTTTTATGCGGGGAACGTTAACGGGGTCTAAATAAATTGTAAAGACGGCCATCATCAGGCTCTAAGCCTATCGAACCGGTTCGATAAATCAAGCGTCTGCGGATGCCCTCCTCTGAATGATCATCAAAAACGTCGAGCCCTGGAGGGCTTCGCCATGCTACACTAAAGCCAATTCATGAAGAATTTGGATGAAAAGGGTGGGCTGCCTTGGATTACAGTCTGATGATCAGCTCGGTCATTGTTTTTGTGGAAAACAGGCTGGAGGAACGGTTGGACTACCGGAAGCTGGAGGCGGAAATCGGTTTTTCCGCCGTCCATATCCGGCAGGTGTTTGCCCGCCATACGGGTATGCCGCTGGCCCGTTATTTGCGCTGCCGGCAGATTGCCCATGCGGCCTTCGATTTGATCCACACCCGGGAAAAGGCACTGGATATCGGGGCTAAATACGGCTTCCCCAACCCGGACAGCTTCACCCGAGCCTTCCGGCGGGTGACCGGTTTGGCTCCGCAGGAATTCCGCAACCGGCGCTGTGCCGTAGGACGGATCAAGCTTTGCGCCGGAGTTTACGGCGTCGGCATTATCGAGAAAATGGGAGAGTGACAGGTATGAGTCAACAGCAAATCGTTGAGCAGGGCGGCACCATTTTGTACGGTGTGCCCAAGGTGGAGTACGGGTCTTACCAGGGATGTACGCCGTATCCCATCTGCCTGAAGGCTTGCGCCAATTATCTGGGGCAGCCGGTGGAATACGATGCGGTTATGGCCGGAAGCGGGGCGGCCTTCCGGCTGACCTGGGACACCACCTCGTGGAACGGCGGCAATGTGGATGTATTGTTTACGTATGACGATCCCATGAAGATATACCGCACAGGGGCTGCGTTTCTGGGGAGGAGCCTGACCCTCCTGGAGCGTTCCGGGGAAACGGCCAAGGCGGACTTCTCGGGGTTTATCCGGGAGGAGATTGATAAAGGCAGCCCTTGTATTGCCTTGGGGATTATAGGTCCCCCTGAGGCCTGTGTTGTCACCGGGTACAGGGAGAATGGAGACGTCCTGTTGGGATGGAATGTATTCCAGGACAACCCCGAATACCGGGGAAGCGTAAGCTTTGATCCTTGCGGGTATTACATCACAAGCGAATGGTGGGAAAATCCGGATACCCTTGCGGTGATGGCGCTGGGTCAAGCGGAAGGCGGAGGGTTTGGCCTCAGGGAAGTGGCAGCCCATGCGGTGGAGGTTCTCACCGGCAGAACACACGGAAAATATGCCAAGGGCGTTAGTGCCTATGATCCGTGGAAAAAAGCGGTAGCCGACGACACCCAGTTTCCGGCTAACGCGGTGCTGCCTATCCTGGTGGAGCGGCTGATGTGCCAGGGAGATGCTATGGATACGCTGGCGGACGGGCGGGCCCGTGCGGGAAGCTATCTGCGGAAACAAGCAGAGCTTCATCCGGAGTTCGGCAGTCTGCTGAAGGAAGCCGCAGGGCATTTTGAGGCGGTTGCTGCCGGCTCCTGCCAGATGGCAGAGCTTCTGGGCGGCTGGGGCCGTGGAGAGAAGCAGCTGCGCAATCTGGCCCGGCGGGATATCCGGGAGGGAATCTGCAGCCTCATTGATACCTGCAAAGAGTCGGACCAGCGCGGTTTGGAAAAGCTGGTGCAGCTGGCCCACGCTTTGGCATAGCAAATAAAAGGCTGTCACGAATGGGGTGCCGCTTTTTCCGGCATAATTCGTGAGAAATTTTATGAAAAAAGCTCCGGTTGACGGAGCTTTTTGGCGTGGAATGACATTTTTTGCAGGCTCTGCAACAAAAACCTCCTCTTCCTGCGTCTGAAAGGATAAGCGTGGGTATCCGATACATACACTATAAAATGGCGTGTCCCATCGGTTTATGAGGGATCCGCCGGAACAAACGCGCTGCCCACCGCAGCGCAGGAAAGGAGCGGTGCCTTATGGGCCGTAAAACCGCTATTATTGCAGGACTGGTTATTCTCTTGGCATGCGGAGCCTGCGGAGATGCCGGGGGAAGCCGTAAGGAGAATTCGGGAAAGGGAGGAGAGAGCGTAACGTCTTCTCCGGGAAATCCGGGCGCAACTGGGCCTGTGGCTTACGGCGGCGAAAGCTCCGGTTTGCCCCCGGCATCGTCTGTACCACTGCCCACGCCCTCCCCTACACCGCCATCGCCGGTGACGCAGAAAGTGTCATTGGCTGCGATCGGAGATGTATTGATTCATAACAGCGTCTACAATGATGCCCGCACCAAGGACGGCGGATTTGATTTTACACCCATGCTGGAGGCGGTGAAGGGACTATTGGTTCAACCGGATCTGCTGGTGGCCAACCAGGAGAGCATTACCGGCGGGGAGGAGCTGGGGTTGTCCTCTTATCCCCAATTCAACAGTCCGTTTCAAATTGGGGATGCTCTGCAGGATGCCGGAGTGGATATGGTCACCATGGCCAATAACCATACCTTGGATAAACGGGAAAAAGGGGTGCTGTCCGCCACTGCCTACTGGGACAAAATCGGCATGCCTTACACCGGCGCATTCCGGAGCGCCGAGGATCAGGCGAAGCTCCGTATTTTGGAGCGCAACGGGATCAGCTTTGCGTTTTTGGCTTACACCTACGGCACCAACGGCATTCCCGTGCCGGAGGGCAAGCCTTATCTGGTGAATCTGCTGGACCCGGCTCTGATGGAGAAGGAAATCCGGGACAGCAAATCCCGGGCTGATTTCACCGTTGTTTCCGTCCACTGGGGCACGGAGTACCAGGAGGAGGCCAACACCACACAGCGGGAGCTGGCGCAAAAAATGGCGGATTGGGGAGCGGACGTGATCATCGGCACCCACCCCCATGTGCTGCAGACCATCGAATGGGTAACTGCTGCCGACGGGAGAAAGACACTGGTTATGTATTCCCTGGGAAATTTCCTGTCGGCCCAGGAGAAAACCATCCAGCTTGTAGGCGGCATCGGCCGGGTGGAGGCAGTAAAAACCGTTACGGGGGACCGGGTGGAGCTGCGGCTGGAGAAGCCTGCTTTTACTCCCGTGTACACCCGTTACGTCAACTGGCGGAATTACCGGGTCATTCCGATGGGCGACCTGGACGGGACGTCTTACAGCCAGCCCAAGGCAGTGTGGAGCAAGATCAAGGACCGGATGCTCCGGGCTATGCCAGAGCTGGAGGTGCGTGACGGGGCTGGAGACACGACCTCCTGACAGACGAAGGAACCCCCGCCCCGGCAGCTGGGCGGGGGTTCTTTTGGCACGTGAGCATGCTAACGAATATCACGGCGTTTGCCAAAGAGCCTTTTCCCGTTTTAACGAATCTGAGGACGCTTATTTCTCCTCAACAGGCTCAATTTAGCCCCGTGAGCAGGAAATAAGGCGGCTCAGATTCGTTACATTTTCAAACACAGATTTTGCGGAAATAAGCCTTCTGACATTCGTTAGAGTTTGGCAAGTAACGACCGCACCGCAGTCTTTTTATCCCCGAATTGATTCTCCGGAAGGTACTCAAGCCTCTCATTATCTGCTATAATGTCAAAGAAGGAATACATATGTTCGCCTGCAACCGGCGGATTTGACAGGAGGACTCTCGTGCGGATTCTGGGAATCGATCCGGGTATCGCCATAGCGGGCTTCGGGTTCATCGACAAAGAGGGAAGCAGGATTACACCCGTTCAGTTCGGCTCCATCCAGACGGAGGCGGGAACTGACCCGGGACTGCGACTTAAGCAGGTATACGAGGCTGCGGTGCAGCTTATCGATACATACAAGCCGGAAGCGATGGCGGTGGAAAAACTGTTTTTTAACCGCAACGTGACGACGGCATTTACCGTTGGGCAGGCCAGAGGGGTGATCATCCTGGCTGCCGTCCAGGCGGGGATCCCGGTGGCGGAATATACGCCGCTCCAGGTGAAGCAGGCGGTGGTGGGCTACGGCAACGCCGAGAAGAAGCAGGTGCAGGAGATGGTGCGGATTTTCCTGAAGCTCCAGGCTGCACCCAAACCTGACGATGTGGCGGACGCACTGGCCGTTGCCATTTGCCACGCCCATTCCTGCACCCTAACTCAAAAATTGAACGGAGCATACAAATGATCGACTTTTTGCGGGGGACACTTGCGTTTACGGATACGGATTTTGTGGTGCTGGATGTGCAGGGAGTGGGATACCGGGTGTTCTGCGCCAATCCCTACGCAGTCGCCGCCCAGGAGAACCAGACGGTGATGATGTATATCCACTATCACGTGCGGGAGGACGCGGTCCAGCTCTACGGCTTTACCTCACGGGAGGAGCAGTCCTTGTTCCGGCGTCTCTTGGAGGTATCCGGCATCGGCCCGAGGGTGGCCTTGGGCATTCTGTCGGCAGGGCGTCCCGATGAAGTGGTGGGTGCCATCTACCAGGAGAATTTGAGCTTCCTCATGAAGCTTCCCGGCATCGGCAAGAAAACAGCCCAGCGGATCATTCTGGACCTGAAGGATAAGCTGGCCGATCTGCCTATGGCCGTATCCGCTGCCGTGCTGGCAGGCGGAGCATTATCGGCGAAACCCGGCAAACCCGCCGGCGCCGGACAGGGCTCCGTGGAGTGGCTGGAGGCCAAGGAGGCGCTTTTGTCCCTTGGTTATACCGAACCGGAAGCCGACCGGGTGTGGCCGCAGGTGCTGGAGAAGGCGGGAGAAGGCGCTTCGGCAGAGACCATGGTGAAGCTGGCGCTCCAGGCCCTGTTCCGGGGCTGAGCAATCTGCTGTATTAGCGAAACAACAGGCATCGCTCTGGGATGGGGTTGCAAACAAAGTCCTGAAGCGGTTTGAGGTTTGGGAGGGGAAAGCATGGAGGACCGGATCATCTCCGCCAATTTTATGATGGAAGACCAGGTGATGGAGCTAAGCCTCCGTCCCCGTTATCTGGCGGAGTATATCGGCCAGGCTCAGGTCAAGGAGAATTTGAAGATATATATTGAAGCGGCCAAACAGCGCAAGGAGTCCTTGGACCATGTGCTTCTCTACGGTCCGCCGGGACTGGGCAAAACTACTCTGTCCACCATTATCGCTAATGAATTGGGCGTTAACATCCGGACCACCTCCGGTCCTGCTATAGAACGGCCGGGAGACCTGGCCGCCATTCTCACCAATCTCCAGGAGGGCGACGTACTCTTCGTGGATGAGATCCACCGGCTCCACCGGACGGTGGAGGAAGTGCTGTACCCGGCCATGGAGGATTTCGCGCTGGATATTATTATCGGCAAAGGCCCCAGCGCCCGTTCCGTGCGGCTGGATCTGCCGAAATTCACCCTCATCGGCGCCACCACCCGGGCGGGGCTGTTGTCCGCTCCCCTGCGGGACCGCTTCGGGGTAGTCAGCCGTCTGGAATATTATACCGAGGATGAGCTGACCTTCATCGTGTCTCGGACGGCGGATATTCTGGGAGCGCAGATTATCGGTGAAGCAGCCCGGGAGGTGGGCAAACGCTCCCGCGGCACCCCGCGGATCGCCAACCGGCTCTTAAAGCGGGTCCGGGATTATGCCCAGGTGAAGGGTGACGGCGTCATTACCCTGGAGCTGGCCCGGATGGCCCTGAAACAGATCCAGGTGGATGACCGGGGTTTGGACCATATCGACTACAAAATGCTGGAATCCATTATCCGTATGTTTAACGGCGGTCCTGTAGGCCTGGATACCATCGCAGCCACCATCGGCGAGGAAAGCCAGACCATCGAGGACGTCTATGAACCGTATTTGCTCCAACTGGGATTTATCCAGCGGACGCCCCGGGGAAGAACAGCCACACGTCTGGCTTATGCCCATCTGGGCATCACTCCCCCGGAGGATAAGCAGTGAAAGGAGAACCTGCATCATGATGAAGCCTGTTATCGGCATTGCCACCGCGGCCTTCCTAGCATTCAGTGCCACACTGCCCGCCCTGCTGGCTCCCGTCACACCGGCTAACGCTGCTGCGGGCACTGTTACTGCGGAGAATATCCGGGTTGCGCTTATGCTGGAGTCCGGCAAGCTTAAGTCCACAGCCGTCTCGGTAACGATATCCTCTCCGGGAGGAATAACCGCAGCCTTTCGTTCGGCAGCGGGCGCCGTGCCGTTTCCGGCCGATGCGCTTCCCTTAAATACAGTCCGTGCATCCGGCGACCAATTCCGGCTGAAGCTTCTGGAAACCGCCGATTTTGCCCAAGCCAAAACCTTGAAGGACCAGCTGGCCGCTTCCGTCCAGCCGGTATTCCTGCTGGCGGAAACCCGCAGCGGGAAACCGGCCTACCAGGTGGTGGCCGGTGATTACGCCACCAAAGCGGCTGCCGCTAGCGCCCTGGCAACCCTGAAGCTCCAGCCTGCATTGGCTTTGCTATCCTCCTCCCCGCAGGTGCAGGGGCCCTTCCGGCTCAGTGCAGGCAGCTACGCCAGCCATGGGGAAGCGGATAAGGCCAGAGCGGTTTTTGCCAATCAGGGCTTTGAAACGGCAGTGGTGTTGACCAATAAAACCGGCGCTGCCGCATCGTATGAGGTATGGCTCGGCGCGGAGACGGACAACGAGGCCCTGAACGCATTGAAGCTGGCCGTGCTGAAATCCCAGCCCACCCTCCAGCTGGCTGCGGCGGATACGTCCAAGCCTTATGCGGTGAAACGGCAGGATGCCACCTCCTCCGAGAACGGAGCGGCCAATGCCGCCCTGCTGCTGTTCCCGGCACAAAACGCCAAGCTGGATGTGGCACCTATCAAAGGCGAATTTGCCGTAGCCGAGAAGGCTAACCGCACCTACCGGGGCAAAGCCGAGATTTCATACCACAATAACAAGCTGGCTGTGATCAATGAGCTGCCGTTTGAGGAATATCTGTATTCCGTGGTCAGCGGGGAAATGGGCAAGGGCTGGCCTGCCGAGGCGTTGAAGGCCCAGGCGGTGGCGGCCCGCAGCTATGCCAAGGCCTCCGGCATCAAATACGAGATTGCCCATGTGTCGGACACCACCTTGGACCAGGTGTACGACGGCAATGAGGATGTCGATTCCATCGCCGCTGTGAACGCTACGGCAGGAGAGGTGCTGAAGGACAAAAACGGGCCGATTCTGGCACTTTTCTCCGCCAATGCCGGAGGAATGACCAGCGACGGCTCTGATGTATGGGGCAACACAGTATCGTATTTGTCCGTAGGCCCAAGTCCCGACGACGGCGCAGAGAAATCCAAGGCCCTGTGGCACCGTGGTGTGCTGCCCGACGGTCAGGTGGCGTATATCCATTCGGATTATCTGGAGGATACGGGGACGCGTAATACGGCGGGTTTGCCCGTTTACCAAATTACCGAAAATGGGGTTAACGCACGGAAAGAGCCTTACGTGGACAACACCAAAAATCCTGCAGTAGCCAAGCTGAACATCGGGGACAAGGTAATAGTGTTCGACGGAGCGCGGGAATCCAATTCCTATTCCTGGTTCCGCGGCCCTTATGACAGCGGTGAGCTGCTGGCCTTGATGAACAAAACCCTGAGTCAGCCCATCGCCGGCTCTCTTGGCAGCCTGGAGATTACCAAACGGGGCCCTTCCGGCCGGGTAACGGAGCTCACCGCCAACGGCAAGCCGGTGGCGGTTTCGTCCCCCGATGCCTATCGTTCCGTATTGGGGGGACTGCCCAGCACGCGGTTTGAAATTGAACGCAGCGGAGGGTATACTATACAAGGAGCGGGGGGAGCATCTTCCTCTGCAGCCAACGGAACGCCTCTGTACGCCTTAACCGCAAGCGGACAGGCCCAACCGGTTAATGCCTCCTCCTATTTTGTGTTGAACGGGGAAGGCAAGGTCAGTTATTCGGGCGGAGCGGCGGCTATGTATACCATTAAAGGTACAGGCAACGGCCACGGCCTGGGTTTATCCCAATGGGGCGCAAGGGGTTGGGCCGAAAAAGGCTACACCTATAAGCAAATTCTCGCCAACTATTACGATGGCGTAACCCTGACGAAGGAATGAACGGAATGGATGTCAATTTATTTGATTTTGATTTGCCGGAAGAGCTGATTGCCCAGACTCCCTTATTGGCGAGGACGGGCTCCCGCCTTCTGGCGTTGAATAAACGGACCGGGGAAATCGGCCATTGCCGCTTTGAGGACATGGCTGATTTTTTGCGCCCGGGGGATCTTCTGGTGCTGAACGACACCAAGGTTATACCCGCCCGGCTGTACGGCCATAAAGCGGACACCGGGGCAAAGGCGGAGCTGCTGCTCCTGAAATCCCTGGGTGAGGACCGCTGGGAGGCGTTGGCCAAACCCGGCAAACGGCTGAAGAAGGACGCTGTCCTTCATTTTGGCCAGGAGGAGAACGGAGAGCCGCCGCTCACCGCGGTGATTGAGGATGAAGGCGAGATGGGGGCCAGAATCGTCCGGTTTCATTATAAGGGGATTTTTAATGAAATTCTGGACCGGCTGGGTGAAATGCCCCTCCCTCCTTACATTAAGGAGCAATTGGAGGACCGGGACCGCTACCAGACCGTGTATGCCCGCCACGAAGGCTCGGCGGCTGCGCCGACAGCAGGGCTCCATTTTACCAAGGAATTCCTGGATCGGCTGCAGCAGCAGGGTGTCCGCATTGCCACCGTCACGCTGCATGTAGGCCTGGGCACCTTCCGCCCGGTTTCCGCCGATACGGTGGAGAGCCATGCCATGCATGCCGAATATTATGAGCTGCCGGAGGAAACCGCCGCAGCTATCAATGCTGCCAAAGCGGCAGGCGGCCGGGTGGTAGCGGTGGGCACTACCTCTGCCCGAACCCTGGAAACCGCGGCTAGACGCTTCCGGAAGGAAGGGCAGGACAGCATCCGTTTTGAGGCCTGCTCCGGATGGACGGATATCTTCATCTATCCCGGCATTCCGGTGCTGGCGGTGGATGCTCTTCTGACCAACTTCCATCTGCCCAAGTCCACCCTGGTGATGCTGGTCAGCGCCATAGCCGGACGTGAGTTTGTTATGGAGGCGTACCGCCAGGCGGTGGAGGAGCGCTACCGGTTTTTCAGCTTCGGCGACGCCATGTTTATTTATTAGATATTCCGAGATGAGAGGAAGAGGCTATTGGCTGTCAGATACGAACATATCAAAACCTGCAAACAATCCGGCGCGCGTTTGGGCCGGGTGCACACACCCCACGGGGTGATTGAAACACCGGCCTTTATGCCGGTCGGCACCCTGGCCACCGTTAAGACCATGAGTCCCGAGGAATTGAAGGCCATGGATGCCCATATTATCCTCAGCAATACGTATCACCTGTTCCTGCGCCCCGGCCATGAAATCATCCGCCAGGCAGGCGGTCTGCACAAGTTCATGAACTGGGACCGTCCGATACTGACGGACAGCGGGGGGTTTCAGGTATTCAGCTTAAGCGACATGCGCAAAATCACGGAGGAAGGTGTGGCTTTCCGCTCCCACTTGAACGGGGACAAGCTGTTCTTGTCTCCGGAGAAGGCAGTGGAGATCCAGAACGCTTTGGGGTCCGACATCATGATGGCCTTCGACGAATGCCCGCCGTATCCCGCCACCCACGAATATGCCAAACAATCCCTGGAACGGACCACCCGCTGGGCGGAGCGCTGTCTGAAGGCGCATGAAAATACCCAAAACCAGGCCTTGTTCGGCATTGTGCAGGGAGGCATGTACGAGGACCTGCGGAAGCAGAGCGCTGCCGATTTGACTTCACTGGATTTCCCGGGGTATGCTATTGGAGGACTCAGTGTCGGTGAATCGAAGGAACTGATGTACGAGGTGCTGGAGTACACCACACCCGTGCTGCCGGCCAACAAACCGCGTTATCTGATGGGCGTCGGCTCACCGGATGCGCTGATCGAAGGATCCATCCGGGGTGTGGATATGTTCGACTGTGTGCTGCCCACCCGCATTGCCCGCAACGGCACCTGCATGACCAGCGAAGGCCGATTAGTGGTGCGCAACGCCCGGTTTGCCGAGGACTTCGGTCCGCTGGACCCCAAGTGCAACTGCTATACCTGCACCCACTATTCCCGCGCCTATATCCGCCACCTGATCAAAGCGGACGAAACCTTCGGCCTGCGGTTAACCACCTACCATAACCTTCATTTTCTGCTGGAATTGATGCGCAATGTCCGCCAGGCTATCCAGGACGACAGACTGCTGGATTTCCGGGACGAGTTTTTTGAGATGTACGGCATGAATGAAAACGGCCGGGGTTTCTAAGCTTTACCCCCGCACATCATATCGGCCTGCCCCCGGTAAGAGGAGGACAGGCCTCAGGCATCGGGTTTAATGGAAGCACATACATAAACCGCACCATCACTACTATTTAATAGGAGGAATCCGCGTGTTTAACCTTGCAGCAGAACCTGCAGCAGGAGGGGCCGGACTTTTGGTCACCTTCGTACCATTCATCGCAATCTTTGCGATCATGTACTTCCTGATGATTCGTCCGCAGCAAAAGCGCCAGAAGTCCCGCAACCTGCTGTTGGCCAATCTCAAAAAGGGTGACAAGGTCACCACCATTGGCGGACTGCACGGCACCATTCTGGAGATGACCGACGATACCATCGTGCTCCGTGTCAATGATGTCACCAAGATGACCTTTGACCGTTCGGCCATCAACAATGTGGTTCAAGCCGCACCTTCCACTCTGGAGAAGAGGGAAGAGAAGAAAGAAAAGGCCGACGGAGAGATTAAGGACTAATTGCCCAAGAAGGAGCCGGGAGGCTCCTTTTTTTGTTGATTGTGAAAAAAGCATGATTCTTGTCGCAGCCCTGGCGGTTCCATGGTAGAATCGGGAGAGAAGGGAAGGATTGGAATGATACGGGCCTTGCTTGCCGATGATGAACAACTGGCGCTTTTTCAAATGGAACATATGCTGGCCGCTTATCCCGACATCAAAGTGGCTGGAACTGCCATGGACCCTGCCATGATCCTGGAGCTGGCCTCGTCCATCCAGCCGGATGTGGTTTTTTTGGATATCCATATGCCGGATATGAACGGGTTGCGGACGGCTGAGCTGATCCAGCAGGTAAGCCCGGGAACGGATATTGTTTTCGTTACGGCACATGGGGATTATGCGCTGGATGCCTTCGATATTAACGCACTGGATTATCTCCTGAAGCCTATCTCCAAGGACAGACTGGCCAAAACCGTCCACCGTCTGGGGGAACGGTTCAGCCGGAATGCGCCGGAGGTACCGGCTGCGAAACACATGTGTTTACATATAATGGGGCCGGTGGCTTTTTCCAGCGACAGTTCTGCGCCACAGCTCCTGAAGTGGAGAACCTCCAAGGCTCAGGAGCTGTTTTTGTATTTGCTCCACCACCGGAACCGATTTGTGACCAAGGATGAGATTTTGCAGCTTTTATGGCCTGATTTTGATTTCAAAAAAAGCTCCACCCATTTGTATACCACCATCTATCAGATCAAGCAGTGCTTAAAGCAGGCCTCCCTGGAAATCCGCATTCTGAATGCAAGCGGGGGGGATGGATATACCCTGGATATGGGAAGGGTGAAGCTGGATGCGGCGGAATGGGAAGAAAACATCCGCAGCATGAAGGAGTTTCATGCTGCCAACCGCCCCCTTCATCAAAGGCTGTTTGACATGTACCGGGGTGAATATCTTGGACCAATGGACTATCTGTGGGCGGAGGGGGAACGGGAGCGGCTGCGGGTTATCCGGCTCCATCAGGCCTCACAGCTGGCAGATTCCTACCGGAAGGACGGGCTTCTGCTGGATGCGGTTACCGTATTGAAGCGCACGCTGGAGCTGCATCCCTATTATGAAGAGGGGTACCTGTCGCTAATGAAGCTGTACGATGAAATCGGGGATCGTGCGGCAACGGAGGCCTGCTTTGCGGAATTGAAGCGCAATGTGGAGGGAGATCTGGGTGTCAAGCTGTCCTTGAAGGTGCTCCAGTGGTATATTGGCCGTACCAGGGAAAGTGCCAGCTGATGATTCCTTATCGGAAAATGGTGCTGCCCGCCCTGCTGTTTATCCTGGCTCTAACAGGTGTGAGGCTGGTCTGGCTTGTGGCCCGCACGGAGCCTCATGATCCCGCCGCCGTCAAAGGAATTCTGGATTTGCGTCCGTATGGCCTGCCGGGCAGCCGGACAATGAATCTGGACGGGGAGTGGGAGTTCTATCCTTCCCGCCTCCTGGAGCATGTGGAGCCGGACGCACAGCCTGCCCCGTCTCCCACTTATCTCAAGGTTCCCGGCTTATGGAATAAAGCAACCGCGGGCCTCGCACACGAAACCTTTCAATACGGCACCTACCGTCTCCGGATCCTTCTGCCTGATGGGGACCTTGGTGTCCTCGGCCTTTCCATGAAAGATATCAAACATGGCTCCGCTCTATTCGTGGATGGCCGTCCCATGGGCGGCTCGGGTGTGCTTACGGAGGATGCCGGGTCCTTCGTCTCCGGTGTTATGACCTATCAGGCATTTTTTGAGCCGCGGGGCAAAGAGCTGGAGATCATGATCCAGGTTGCGGTAGATACCAGTTACATGTACAAAGGGGGAATTGCCAAATCCCTCAGCTTCGGCGTCTCCACCGCCCTCCAACGGGAGAAGGCGATCAGCTTGATGCTGCAGGGAGCGGTGATATTGCTGCTCCTGCTGCTTATGCTGGTTGTGCTGCTGACCTATCTGCTGGGAAGCCGCTCCCGGATGCTCTTGAGCCTGTTCTGCGGCCTGGGCTTTGGGGTTGCAACCCTGCTTATCTCCGAGGACCGGCTGGGAATGGGCATGCTCCCACTATCCTACGGCGCTTTAATTAAGGTGATTTGGCTGGTGCTGCCGGCCATGTCGGCGGCATGTTTTGATTTTATTGTCAGGCTATTGATGCCCGAACGGATTAATCGCACTTACAGGCTGGCTGCTGGCGCCTTTGCGGTGTGGATGCTGGTGGTGGCGTTTCTGCCCGCCCGGATCGTCGCTTTGCTGGACCCGGTGAACCGTATTCTCTACATGGGTTTCCTGTTGGCGATTATCGCCGTTCTGGTGCTGGCCGTGCGTAGAGGAAAGCAGGATACCATCTATTTGCTGCTGGCTGGCTCAAGCCTGGTCTCGAATTTGGTCTGGAGCAGCCTCAAAACCCACAGCACCCTGAATATGGGCTTTTATCCTGTGGATCTTGTGGTGCTTTGCCTCAGCCTTGCCGCTTATGCCCTGAAGCAGTATTTCCGGAAGGTGGAGCAGGCCAAGGAGCTGGCGTTGCGGCTTCAGCAGGAGGACCGGCGCAAGGATGAGTTTTTGGCCAATACGTCCCATGAGCTGCGCAATCCCCTGCATGGGATGATGAACATTGCCCAGAACGTGCTGGAGACGGAGCGGAACACTATCGGCGCTGAAAGTGCACGGAGCCTGGAGCTTCTTCTGACGATCGGCGGCAGAATGACGCTTATGCTGAATGATCTGCTGGAGCAGGCCCGGCTGCGGAACAAAGGGGTCAGCCTGCAGCTGGCCCCGGTTTCCCTGCAGACGGTAACGGCCGGCGTTACCGACATGCTTGTTTATCTCACGGAGAATAAACCGGTGCGGCTTACGGCATCCATTCCACCCGACTTCCCTCCAGTGCTGGCCGATGAAATGCGGCTGATTCAGATTCTGGTGAATCTGATCCATAATGCGCTGAAGTCTACGGAAGCAGGCTCGGTAACGGTAACGGCACGGCTTGTAGGCAAGGAGGCGGAACTGGCAGTTCGGGACACGGGCATCGGTATGGATGAGGTGACTGCCCGAAGAGTGTTCGAGGCCTATGAACAGGGGGAGTCCGGCCGGGGTGCTGCAGAGGGCGGTTTCGGTTTGGGCTTGTCCATCAGCAGGAAGCTGGTGGAATTGCACGGCGGCGAGCTGGGGCTGGAAACTGCTCCGGGAAAGGGGACAGTGTTTTCATTCCGGCTGCCGTTGGCGCACCAGGCTGGCAGTGTTCCGGAGTTCGTCAGTTCTCTGGCGAAGAAGGTGGCTTCATCTGCAACAGCTGGCACCGGTGAAGCGGAAGCTGTAGATTCGCCTGTGCCTACAGAGCCAGCCGACAGACCCCGGATATTGATGGTGGACGATGATCCGGTAAACCTGAAGGTGCTGACCTCTGTGCTGGCTCTTGACCATTACCGGATTGTTACAGCCGGAGGAGGCCGGGAGGCTTTGGAGAAAATCGGGGAGGGCTCATGGGACTTGCTGATTACCGACGTGATGATGCCGGGTATGTCCGGCTATGAGCTGGCGTCCGTTGTACGTACCCGGTATTCTCTCTTGGAGCTTCCGGTTCTGCTGCTGACGGCCAGGAGCATGCCGGAGGACATTCAAGCGGGTTTCCATGCCGGAGCTAATGATTATGTGGCCAAACCAGTGAATCCGCTGGAGCTTCGCAGCCGCGTATTGGCCCTGACCCGGCTGAAGCAGACCATGGACGAGCTGCTAAGACTGGAGGGGGCATACCTCCAGGCCCAGATTGAGCCTCATTTTTTGTTCAATGCCATGAATTCCATCTCCGCCCTGGGCCAAATCGATGTGGAGCGGATGCGGATGATGATCGATGCCTTCAGCTCCTATTTGCGGATCAGCTTTGATTTTCTGAATACCCGTGATGCCGTTCCCCTTCATGTTGAACTGGAGCTGGTTAAGGCTTACCTGTATATTGAACGGGAACGCTTCGGGGATAGGCTATTGGTGGAGTGGGAGCTGGCGGAACGGGAGGACCTGATGGAGACCCTGCTGCCTCCGTTCACCATTCAGCCTTTGGTGGAGAATGCGGTGAAGCATGGAATTCTGTCCCGCTCCAAAGGAGGCAGGGTGACCATCCGCATCCGCAGCAGCGGAGAGGACGTGGAGGTGGCGGTGGAGGACAATGGTGTCGGGATGGATGCGGAGCAATGCGCGGCGCTTTTCCAGCCTTCCTCCACGCCCGAGCGCAAGGGAGTAGGGCTGGTGAATACGGACCGGAGGCTGCGCAAACGGTACGGCAGCGGTTTATCCGTAACCAGTGTTCCCGGCAGGGGAACCACCGTTTCCTTCACAATCCGAACAGTGAATACCCGGAATGACCCGTAAACGAAAAGAGGGATGGGGGACCCAACAGTCCGCCATCCCTCTTTTGTACCGTTGTACCCTACTTTTTAGTGTTGACCCCGAAGATTCCGCCTACGGCCCCTACCATAAAGGCCGCTGCCGCAAACAGGGCCACACTCCAGTCCATCCCCTTGTCGAAGCTCAAGAAACCGATAATCAGGACAATGATGCTGTACAACAGACCCAACAGTCCGCCATGATACCAGCCCTTCACCCCAGAGCGGCGTCCGCTGGCAAAGCTGCCGGCCAATACAGATAAGCCGTGAATGATCCACGCATAAACCGGCAGGACCTCCTCTCCCTGATCACCGGCCGTCACTGCCACGGACGCGGCCAAAGCGCCCAGAGCCATCACGGCAAAAGCAAACAACAATCCCCGCAGCATAGGTGACCCGGACCCCACTTGTCCCACTTGCTTGAAATTCATATTTCATTCCTCCTTAGGGCTTTCTGATGGATTGCATTTTGCTTGTGAACATCTCTTTGTTCCATTCTATGAACAAGCAGGCCAAATAGTACAAGACTGCCCGGTTTGTCCTTGCTGTTGGGAATAATTGAGGCTCCGGACCGTGTATGAGTGATTTTGCGATGCGCCAAACTACCAGGTGACACGAAACCTGGCAGGAGGGGCAGACCATGGAGATAATACCGCTTTTTATAAGAACGGTGCTGGTCTATGTTGTGGTTTTTCTCACCATGCGTTTGATGGGCAAGCGGGAAATCGGCAAGCTGTCCGTGTTTGATCTGGTTATTTTCATCATCATCGCGGAAATCGCGGTTTTTATCATCGATGATTTGCGTAAGCCCATCCTTCATGGTCTGGTTCCTATCGCCACCCTCGTTCTGATCCAGATCGGTACGGCCAAGCTTTCTTTGCACAGCCAAAAAGCAAGGGAATATATCGAAGGCACCCCCAGCTATCTCATTAAAAACGGCAAGCTGGACCGGTCCGAAATGAAGCGGCAGCGCTACAATCTGGACGACCTGATGGTGCAGCTCCGGCAGAACCGGGTCATGAATGTGGCCGATGTGGAGTTTGCCATTCTGGAAACCTCCGGCAAGCTCACCGTGGTGGAAAAACCCGAGGAGAAGCGCCAGGCGGAGGTTCCCCCCGATCCCTTCGATACGATCCGTTACGAGGGGCTGCCGCTCCCTCTGATTATGGACGGCAAGGTCCAGGACCAGAATTTGTCCAAGCTGGGCAAAACCCGGTTTTGGCTGAAAAGCAAGATCCAGGAGCGGGGGGTGAAGGATTTCAAGGAGGTATTTTTCTGTTCGGTGGACCACAGAGGGGTCATGTTTCTGGATAAGAAACGGTAAGAACCTACTGCTTATTCCGGAAAAAGGGAAGCCGGCCGAAGTCGCTTTTATCCACCAGCTTCAGCATCACGGCAGCAGCAAGGTAGATGGTGAACCCGGCGGCGGCCGCCAGGAAAAAACGGAGCAGGCCGGAGGAGATGAAATCCATCCCGTAAACCGCCCAGCAGGTAAGTCCCATCAGCGCCATGGCCGCGCCTGTCCGCAGGAATTCCGCCGGCTTCATGGAAAAACGGAGCATTTTGGATACGCTGCGGTAATGCATCAAGGTGACAAGTACGGTATTCAGGTTAATGGCCATTACCGCGCCGAGAATGCCCATACGGGGGTTGGAGGCCAGGAGGAGAATCAGCGCCAGCTTAGCCGTTGTCCCAACGGTTGTGTTGACCAGCGCCGTACCCGGCCTGTCCAAAGCCTGAAGGGCGGCCTGCAGGGGAGCCTGGAAGTAGATGAACAACGCGATGGGGGCCATCATTTTGAGCATGATGCCGATTTCAGTTTGTCCGTAGAGAAATTGGCACAGCGGATCCGCCAGAATATACATCATCACAGCAAAGGGAGCCCCGGTTACCAGCGCCAGACGCAAGGATTGGTGCAGCCGCATGTGAATCGTCCGCATGTCCCCTCTGGCTGCAGCCTCCGACAAGGAAGGAACCAGCGAGACGGATAAAGAGAAGGTCAGTGCGCTGGGCAAAAGAAGGATCGGGATAACCATCCCCTGCAGCGCCCCGTATTGAGCGGTGGCAATGGCAGTGGCGATACCCGCTTTGGCCAGGGATTGGGCAGTCAGAATGGATTCGAACAAATAAGAAGCGGAGCCTACAAGCTTGCTGGCGGTGACGGGGACTGCGATCCTGACCATTTGCTTAAGAGCGGCAATTCCGCCCATGTGCTGCGGATTTTTGCCGATGACGGCTTTATCATATAGAAGATAGTCCTTCCGGGTCCATGCATACATGAGCAGCATCACCAGCATCCCCCCCAGCTCACCCGCCAGCACCCCCAGCATAGCTCCGGCAGCGGCATATTCCAGCCCGTAGGGCAGCATAAGCCAGGACAACAGCAGCATACCGGCTATCCGCACCAAAGTTTCGCAGGTTTGGGAGAGGGCGGTGGGAATCATATTCCGCCTTCCCTGGAAGTAGCCTCTATAGACGGCGGAAACGGATACGATCAGAATAATGGGGCTCATCACCTTGAAGGTGGTGAACACTCTTTTGTCTGTCAGCAGGTGGGACGTGATCCAATCCGCACCCAGATAGCAGATACCCGTAAACAGAATGCCAAGGCCGATGGACAGAACCAGGGATACCTTCATCACCTTGCGGACCTTTCCCTCATTGCCTGCCGATTCCGCCTCCGCCACCAGCTTGGCCACAGCCAGAGGAATCCCGCCCGTTATCACCGTCATCATCATCAGCATGAAGGGATAACCCAGCTGGTACAGGCCCACCCCCTCCGCACCGATAATCCGGGGCAGAAGAATGCGCGGCACAAAACCAAGGAGGCGGTTCAGAATGCCGGCCGCTACCAGAATTAAGGTCCCGCCTATGAAGGATTGTTTTGTGATCCCTTTAATGGTTGTCCGCTTTTTCGACATGCGATCCCTCTTCTCGTACAGCATTATCTTTACATGGATATGCAGCCCGTCCCGCGACTGATGCTAAATTTATGAAAATCCGGTGGACAGGCAGGAAAAAGGGAAGCTGCGGCGAAATACTTCTTGAAGTAACTTAGAGCCAATTTACTTGAATCCGCGAAGGGCAGGTGCTTAGCCGTTGGGGGATGAAGGACGGGAAGTGGAGCAGGAACTCGCTCCGGATGAAGCGAAGCTGAACGCGATGATCGAGGAGCTGTGCATCAGCAAGGCGAAGGAATTCCGGCAAATTGGCTATGAGCATGTTACGGGGGAGGATATTTGGGATTGTATCAGCGAGAAGTACAAGAAGAACGGCAATCCTGCCTTGCATAAAGTGGTAAACGACATCTTATCGCTTAAGTCCACCCAATTCATGAACTGGATGACGCTGAGTGTATACAGGGGGCCGTTAAAATAGCGGCGCTTTTTTTCTTTGTGGAAAAATGCCGGTTTTACCATGGCCAGACCCGTCTGTGCCGGTTCTTTCTGCTGTTCAAAAGCGGAGGCGGCCCGGGGGCGGCAGGAGGGGCTTTTAGTGCGAATTTCCGTAAATTGACTCGAAGTTTGCAGGTGGTTATAATGGGACTATTGGAGTGAAGAAGGAAGGGGAAAGCATCTCATGAAAGCCAAAAGGTTAGTTGTTTTTTGTGCCATCGTGGTCATTTGTTTGAGCCTGACGGCAATTTTCAGCCCGAACGTCATTAAGGGGCTGCGGCTTGGTTTGGACTTGAAGGGCGGATTTGAAATTCTGTACGTGGCCACTCCCGTAGAGGAAGGCGGCAAGGTAACTAAAGCGGCCCTGATTGAAACCGCACGCAATCTGCAGAAGCGGATCGACGCCCAGGGTATTGCAGAGCCGGATATCACTACCGAAGGCAGTGACCGGATCCGCGTGAAGCTTGCGGGTGTGACGGATGAAGCCAAAGTGCGGGAAACCCTCAAAAAACCCGCCAACCTGACCTTCCGTGCGCCGGACGGCACCATTATGCTGAACGGAAGCGATTTCGTGGCAGGCGGCGCCAAGGTGGAATTCGACCAGGCCCATCAGCCGTATGTCGCCATTAAATTGAAGGACGCGGCCAAGTTCGGTGAGGTAACCGGCAAACTGGTTGGACAAACCCTCTCCATCTATCTGGACGAAGAAATGAAATCCAGCCCGACGGTTAATCAAGTTATCAATTCGGACACCGCCTCCATTACGGGGCGTTACACCTATGATGAAGCCAAGGAAATGGTGGATATCATCAATCTGGGCTCTCTGCCGTTGAACCTGACGGAGAAATACACCCAAAGCGTAGGCGCAACCTTAGGCCAGCAATCCTTGAAGCAGACGGTGGAAGCCGGGCTTATCGGTGCCGTGCTCATTCTGGCGTTTATGATCTTCTTCTACAGGCTGCCTGGCATTGTCGCTTCCATTACCTTGATTACCTATATGTTTATCGTGCTGGTTATCTTCAACTGGATGAACGCAACCCTTACCCTGCCCGGCATTGCGGCGTTAATTCTGGGTCTCGGCATGGCGGTTGACGCCAATATCATCACCTATGAACGGATTAAAGAGGAAATCCGGACAGGCAAGAGCATGTTGTCTGCTTTGAAGGCGGGGGCCAAGCATTCCTTCCGCACCATTCTGGATGCCAACGTGACCAACATCATCTCTTGCGCCGTGCTGTATTACATCGGGAATGGGGCCATCCGCGGCTTTGCCCTGACGCTGATCATCAGTATCCTTGTGAGCATGCTGACCAACGTATTTCTCTCCCGGATTCTGATTGAGCTTCTGGTTAAGGCGAACATTTTCAAAAAGCCGGCATATTACGGTGTAAAGGAGTCGGAAATCCGTGCACTCTAAAATCCATTACGATTTTATCAAGAACCGCAACCTGTTTTTTATCGGCTCCATTCTGATTACTCTGGTAGGTCTGGTGATGCTGGTCATCGCCACCATCTCCCCCAGTGTGGACTTCCTGCATTACGGCGTTGACTTCAAGGCCGGTACAACCATCGATTTGACCATCGGCAAAACCGTGGATAAAGCGGAGGTGGAGAAGCTGTTCCAGGACGCGGGCCACAGTCCCAGCGTACTGACCATCGGCGGCAATAACGACCGTGTCTCCGCCCGTTTCGACGAAACCTTAAACGACGACTCCGTCAAGCAGGTCACCGGAGCGTTCACCCAAGCCTACGGCTCCGGCGTCTCCGCCGAGATTAGCGCCGTCAGCCCGGACATGGCTACCGAAATGGGCCGGAAGGCCATTATGGCCGTAGCCATTGCCAGCCTTTGCATCTGCCTGTATGTTACGATCCGGTTTGAATGGCGGTTTGCCGTTTCCGCGATTATTACCATTTTGTACGATGCCTTCTTCGTGCTTTCAATATTCTCCATCTTCCGGTTTGAGGTGGATCTTCCCTTCGTGGCGGCGGTGCTGACCACCATCGGTTACTCCATCAACGACAAAATTGTTATTCTGGACCGGATCCGCGAAAACATGCGCTTTGCCAAAATCAAAACCGAGGAAGATCTGGCAGACGTGGTCAACCACAGTATCTGGCAGACCATGGGACGCTCCATCAACACGGTTATCACTGTATTGTTTGCGGCAGTAAGCTTGTTCATTTTTGGCAGTGAGGCTATTAAGCTTTTCGCATTGGCCAAAATTTTCGGCCTGGTGAGCGGCGTGTATTCGTCCATCTGTCTGGCTACGCCGCTGTGGTACCTTCTGCGCAAGCGGAAGATCCATGCGCCCCAAAAGCCTGTTTTGACCACCAACCCGTAATTGCATGAACCGCTCTACAAGCTTGAACAAAGCAGCACCGGACGATCCACTTGAAACGGCGGGGACGATGAGGAAGAAGCGTCTTCGCCCGACGGTGGGTCCTTTCTTTCATAAGACAGGGAATGAACCCATCCGGCCTTCGGTATGGCTCATGTTATTTCAGGATAAGGAGTGGCGGAATGTCGGAAACACGATTTGGAAAGGCGCAGACGGCCGCTTGGATGGGCATCATCGGGAATTTGACATTAGCCGCCGTCAAGGGGACCATCGGGTTTTTCGCCGGCAGTAAGGCACTGATGGCGGATGCCGTAAGCTCCGCCTCGGATGTTGCCGGTTCGGTGGCTGTGCTGGTGGGGATCAAAGCCGCAAGAAGGCCCGCAGATGCGGATCACCCTTATGGCCATGGCAAGGCTGAGCCCATCGCCGCAATTGTTGTGTCGGTGCTGATGATCGTCATCGGCATTGAGATCTGCAAATCCTCCCTGGATTCGCTGCGGAGCGGAGTACAGCAGGCTCCCGAGTGGATCGCGCTTGTGGCGTTGGCCATTTCCGTTCTTGTGAAGGAAGCGTTGTTCCGTTATAATTACTCGCTTGGCAAAAAGCTCTCCAGCCAAGCGCTGCTGGCCGGGGCTTGGGACCACAGGACGGATGTGTTCGCCTCTATGGCGGCAGGTGCAGGTGTCTTGGGCGCCATGGCAGGGGATCTGTTCGGCCAGCCCAGGCTTTATATGCTTGACCCTCTGGCAGGTATATTCGTTTCACTATTGGTGCTGCGCACCGGCTACAAGATGATCCGGGAGTCGGTCCACAATACCATGGACCATGTTCTTCACGAAGAGGATGCCGCCGAACTGGTCCAAACGGTACAGCGGATCAACGGGGTCATTACCGTTGACGGGCTCCGGGCGCGCGAGCATGGCCACTATGTCATTGTTGATGTGAAAATCAGTGTCAATCCGAAAATTACGGTAGCGGAAGGCCATGAGATTGCCAAGCTGGCCAAACAGCATCTTATGAAACGGTTTATTCATGTATCGGATGTACTGGTCCATGTTAATCCCTACGACCCGGGTTATCCCTACAAAAACAATGTTGATCCCGAGCAGGATGAAATGCCTACGCTCTTGCATTGACGTGTTAAGGCTGAGGTGAGTCATGCTGGAAGCAAAAGCAAGATGGAGAATATCTGAAGACAAAGAGGATGAGGCGGAGGAAACAGCCGGCAGACTGGCTGCAGAGCTATCGCTTCATCCTCTTGTAGCCCGGCTCCTGGCCGTGCGCGGTTGGACACGGGCGGAGGATGCCCGGCGTTTTCTGTACGGAGGCGCCGAGCTCTTCCATGATCCCTTTTTGCTCAAAGGAATGGCGGAAGCGGTCAACCGTATCCGCCATTCCCTGCGGGAAGGCGAAAAAATCCGCATTTACGGAGATTACGATGCCGACGGGATTAGCAGCACCACATTGATGATTTTTCTGATGAAACGGCTGGGCGCCTGTTACGATACATATATTCCCCACCGGATTCATGAAGGCTACGGCCTGAACCGGGAAGCGCTGGACCAGGCTGCAGCCGCAGGGGTCAAGCTGATTGTCACTGTAGATACGGGCATCAGCGCCAAGAAAGAAATTGCTTATGCTGCCGGGCTGGGCATGGATGTGGTGGTAACCGACCACCACGAACCGCCTCCGGAGCTGCCGGATCAGGCTGTTGCTCTGGTGAATCCCAAGCAGCCGGACTGTCCGTATCCGTGCAAGGAGCTGGCGGGGGTAGGTGTGGCCTTCAAGCTGGCCCATGCGCTGTTGGGCGAGCTGCCCCGGGAGTGGCTGGAAATTGCTGCTATCGGTACAGTGGCGGATCTGATGCCTCTGGTGGATGAGAACCGGCTGATCGTCAAGCTGGGTCTGGAGCAGATGCGTCATACGGCCAATCTGGGGCTAAAGGCGCTTCTGGACGTAGCCGGAGTCGAGCGGGGTTCGGTCAATGAGGGGCACATCGGCTTCTCCCTGGCGCCGCGGATTAATGCCAGCGGCCGGATGCAGCATGCGAATCTGGCGGTCCGCCTCCTGACTACCGAAAGTGAGCAGGAGGCAAGCCATCTGGCCTACGATCTGGATGTGCTGAACAAGGAACGCCAGAAGACCGTAGAGGACATGATGAAGGAGGCCATGGCCCTGCTGGACGGGCGGGATATGGACAGCCAGCGGGTGATTATTGCAGCCAAGGAAGGCTGGAACGTGGGTGTGGCCGGCATTGTAGCCTCCAAGCTATTGGAGCGGTTCTACCGGCCGGTGATCGTGTTCGCCATCGACGGGAAAACCGGGCTGGCCAAAGGCTCCGCCCGCTCCATCGCCGGATTCGATATTCATCATGCATTAACGGAATGCAGCGGTCTGCTGGAGCATTTCGGGGGCCATCAGGCGGCCGCAGGATTGACACTCCGGGCGGACTTGATCCCCGAGCTGGAGGATCGTCTCTCCCGGCTGGCATTGGAGGAGCTGCAGCAGGAGGATCTGACCCCGATTATCCAGGCGGACCTCTCATGCTCCTTGGCCGAGACCACACTATCCTGTATTGAGCAGCTCAGTGTGCTGGCCCCTTTCGGAAGCGGCAACCCGTCGCCACGGTTCGTCTTCAACAAGCTGCGTATTGCCGGCAAACGAACGATGGGCAAGGACAGACAGCACCTGAAGCTGACGCTGGAGGAACCCGTTGAAGCGGCGCCAGCCTGCAGCGTGGAGGCCGTCAGCTTTAATTGCGGCACGGCTGCAGAGCGTCTGGCCATGGCGTCCTCCTTGGACCTGGTCGGGGAGCTGTCGGTGAATGTGTGGAACGGCTCCCGCAAACCGCAGATCCTGATTCACGATATGCGGGTCAGCGAGCCTCAGGTATTCGATTGGCGCGGAACCGCTGCGAAGAAGGGAATGCGTCCGCCGGAGCTTCCGGAGGGGAGCGGCATCCTGATCTTTTACCGGGACGCAGCAGACGGGTTACCGGAGGAATGGCGGCATTTCCCGCTGTGGCTGATTGAGGAAGGGATGGAGGAGGACCCCCGTCCCATGAACCGGACAGCCCTTCTAACCGACGTCCGCGACCTGCGGGATGTAGTGCTGTATACTCTGCCCTCGGGCAGGGAGTCTCTCGACAAAATCGTGGCATTGCTGGACAAGCTCCGCAGGGTGTATGCTGTATTTGCCGATGCCTCCGGTATCGGGGGAGCCAGGCTGCCGGACAGAGAGGTATTTAAGCAGTTCTATGCCTTACTCGTCCGGGAAAAGGAGCTTAATGCCGGGGATGCCCGGGTATGGCCTGCTTTGAAGAAGCGGTTTGGTTTGGAGGAGCCTGCAGCCCGGATGCTTCTGGTCATATTTGAAGAGCTGGGTTTTGTCAGGAAGGAAGGTTTGCGGTATTACGCGGCGGAAGCCGTCCAGAAGCGGGATTTGACCCAGTCGGCCCTATACAGGCGGATGATGAACCAGGACCGCATGGAGCAATTATACATTTACTCCACCGCCGCCGAGCTGCGGGAGCTGATTCTGGAAGCCCGCTCCGACGGTGAAGAGTCCACTTTAGAAAGCAAACGGAGGATGAACCGATGAACTTTAAAGATTACATCCGGGTGATCCCGGATTTTCCCCAGCCGGGCATCAGCTTCAAGGATATTACCACCCTGCTGCAGGATGGACCGGCCTACAGGGCTTCCATTGAAGCACTGAGGGAATTGGTTAAGGAGAAGGAAATCGACCTGATTGCCGGACCCGAAGCCAGAGGTTTTGTGGTGGGAGCGCCGCTGGCGTATTCCCTCGGAGTAGGCTTTATCCCCATCCGCAAAAGCGGCAAGCTGCCTGCTGAAACCATTGAGGAGGACTATGCCCTGGAATACGGCAAAGACAAGCTGGCCATGCATGCCGATGCTATCCGTCCCGGCCAGAAGGTGCTGATTGCCGATGATCTCTTGGCTACCGGCGGAACCATCTCCACCTCGGTAAACCTGGTGCGCAAGCTAGGCGGGGATGTTGTGGGCGCGGCCTTCCTGATTGAGCTGGAGGAGCTGAACGGCCGCGGCAAGCTGGATGGAATTGATGTGTTCAGTCTGTTGACGTACTAAGCTAGTGTTAGAAAAAGGAGGCAGCCGGATTCGGCTGTCTCTTTTTTTGAGGCTGTCGAGTGCGAGGCACAGGACGTCGTAGCTGCCGGGCAATATGAACCTGGTAACGGAACTAAGAAGCCCTTAAAGCAGAAAATCGACTTCGTATGAAACCTAACGAAACTGAGACACCCTTAGCGGACAAAATCGCTGCCATTGAGTGCTGAGTTTGTGTGTAAGGGCGTCTAAGTTCCCTTAGCTTGCCTGAAACAGATATTTTGGCGGCTAAGCGCTTCTCAGTTCCGTTACACTTGGTAGCGTGGTCCCCCCCCAGAAACAAAAAAGCCCGGGAGTCCCGGGCGTGATGTCATGTGGATTGTATGGATAACTGCTTAGAATGCGTATTGGCGGAACAGCTCTGCAGTCACATTTTCGTCGGAGGCTTCGACCTGAAAGCCCTTTTCGCTCCAGCAGGTATGGCTGGCTTCCTCGGTTTCGCAGGAATGGGCGCCTTCACAGGTATAGCAGAAGTGGAGCAGGCTTTGAGTGGTTTTGGTTTCGTGTTGATGCATTACAGCCACGTCCTCTCGAATTAGTATGAGCTTAGCTTACCACAAGAAGGACACTTATATTGTGATTTATTTCACATTTTATTAGAATTATTATTAGCAAATAAAACCAGCCCGGCTCTGCTTCCAGAACCGGGCTGTTAAGGGTAGTGCTATGTGATCAACTATTCGTTCATCAGGTTGAGCTTTTCCAATGCTTTGAAGAAGAGGCTCATAACAATGGCGATCACGGTGGCCAAAGCCATACCCTTCATGCTGAAGGTGCCCCAGGTTAAGCTTGCGCCGCTGATGCCGATGACCAGCACGATGGTGGTCAGAATAATGTTCACCGGTTTGGAATAGTCGACCTTGGATTCAACAAGCATCCGGATACCCGAAGCAGCGATGATACCGAACAAAAGCAGGGACACGCCGCCCATAACCGGATTGGGAATCGATTGGATCAATGCGGCCAGCTTGCCGCAGAAGGACAGGATAATGGCGAAGATAGCAGCTCCGCCGATGACCCAGATGGAATAAACCTTGGTCAGGGCCATAACGCCGATGTTCTCGCCGTAGGTGGTATTGGGTGTGGAGCCGAAGAAGCCGGAGAGAATAGTGGAAATACCGTTACCGAAAAGTGAACGGTCCAGACCCGGGTCCTTGGCCAAATCCTTGCCGACAATATTGCTGGTTACGACCAGATGGCCGATATGCTCGGCGACAACAACAAGTGCTGCCGGTGCAATGGTGGCGATGGCCGTCCAGCTCCATTTGGGGGCGTAATGCTTGGGCAGTTCAAACCAGCCTGCTTCCTTTACGGCTGTGAAATCGATCATGTCATAACCCAGCCAAGCAACCAGATATCCCACGATAATGCCAATCAAGATCGGGATGATTTTGAAGAAGCCGCGGAACATAACGTTACCGATCACAACAACACCGAGCGTAATAATGGCTACAGTAATGGCGGCACTATCAAAGGGAACATCCTCCGCCTTGATGAAACCGGCTTGTCCGGCTGCAACCGGAACAAGCTCCAAACCGATAACCGCTACGATTGCGCCCATGGCTGCGGGAGGGAAAACCACGTCAATCCAGCCAGTGCCGGCAAGTCTTACAATAAGCGCGACCACACAGAAGATGACGCCGACCACAATAAAGGCACCAAGTGCATAATGATAGCCTTCAATGCCGGAATATTCTTTCAGGACGGCAGTGACAGGGGATAAGAAAGCGAAGCTGGAACCCAGATAGGCAGGGATTTTGCCGCGGCAGATCAGGATGTACAGGAGGGTGCCGATACCGTTCATCAACAGTATGGTGGCGGGGCTTACGCCAAAGATAATCGGGACCAGCACAGTTGAGCCGAACATGGCGAACAAATGCTGGATACTTAAGGGAATGCTTTCTGCGAGCGACGGGCGCTCGTCTACCTGGATAACACGCTGCACGTTCTAATTCCTCCTGATTCGTGATAAAATAATCGTTTCGACAAATCTTTCAGTTTTTCTCCAACGAACATATTAACAGAAATCATTGGCATTGGATATGCCTTTCTTCCGCTATGTCAGGTATTTTTCACAAGGGGCCGGAAATCCGTCCGATATGGAGTTTGTCGCTTCGTACCGCAGGAAATGAACTTGCCTCTATAAAGTGCTACAATTAATGATAATTTTACAAAATGCATCAGGTTTATGTCAGGTATTCTTGACGGGCGGTAGGTTTCAAGGGCATAATGAATTAAATCGACATAAAAGGAAAGGATCTCTCGCGAATGAGCATCGAGCAGCTCCTGGAGAAAGCCTCTGCATACATGAAAGAAAGCGACCTCAAGCGAATCAGGGAAGCTTATGATTTTGCTGAGCGTGCCCATTCCGGGCAGCTGCGCAAATCGGGAGAGCCTTATATCCTTCATCCCCTTGCGGTGGCAGACATTCTGATCGGCATGAATATGGACACCACCTCGATTATCGCCGCCCTTCTGCATGATGTGGTGGAGGACACAACCGTGTCCCTGGAAGTGGTGGAGCAGCAGTTCGGTCATACCTGCGCCATGCTGGTGGATGGTCTGACTAAGCTGGAGAGGATCAAGTTCAAAACCAAGGAAGAGCAGCAGAATGAGAACTACCGGAAGATGTTCGTGGCCATGGCCCAGGACATCCGCGTGATTCTGATTAAGCTGGCTGACCGCCTTCATAATATGAGGACCCTGAAATTCCAGTCGGAGGAGAGCCAGCGGCGGATCGCTGACGAAACGCTGGAGATTTTCTGTCCCATTGCCCACCGGCTCGGTATATCCGCCATCAAGTGGGAAATGGAGGATATTGCCCTTCGTTACCTGAACCCCCAGCAGTATTACCGCATCGTCAATCTGATGCAGAAGAAGCGGGCGGAGCGGGAGCAATATATCGCTGATGTTATTCAGAAGATTAACGAAAAGGTAAGCGAGATGGGGATCGACAGCGATATCTCCGGACGCCCCAAGCATATTTACAGCATCTACAACAAGATGACCGTCAAGAGCAAGCAGTTCAGTGAAATCTACGACCTGCTTGCCATCCGTGTCATTGTGGACAACATCAAGGACTGTTATGCCGTTCTCGGCATTATCCATACCTTATACAAGCCTATGCCGGGCCGGTTTAAGGACTATATTGCCATGCCCAAGGCCAACATGTACCAGTCTCTGCATACTACGGTGATTGGTCCAACGGGCGAACCGCTGGAGGTGCAGATCCGCACCTGGGAAATGCACAAAACCGCGGAATTCGGTATTGCCGCCCACTGGGCCTATAAGGAAAACGGCTCCCAGCCGATTACCGCCAGCTTCGGCACCGGCAACAAGATGAATATGTTTACGGATATTCTGGAGCTGCAGCAGGAAGCCAGAGATGCGTCAGAGTTTATGGAATCTCTGAAGGTGGATTTTTTCTCCGACCTGGTATTCGTGTTTACCCCCAAAGGGGAGGTTATTGAGCTGCCGGCTGGATCGGTGCCCCTGGATTTTGCCTACCGGATTCATACGGAGGTGGGCAACCGGACCATTGGAGCCAAGGTTAACGGGCGGATTGTGCCCTTGGACCACCGGCTCAAAACCGGGGATATTGTGGAGATTCTCACCTCCAAGCATTCCTACGGACCCAGTCAGGACTGGCTGAAGCTGGCTCAATCGTCCCATACTAAAAGCAAGATCAAGCAGTTCTTCAAAAAAGAGAAGCGGGAAGAAAATGTGGAGAAGGGCCGCGATGCCATCGAGCGGGAAATCCGCCGTATCGGCTTCGAACCCTCCCAAGTGATGGCCGATGATAAGCTTATGGAGGTTGCCGGTAAGTTCAACTTCCATGATATCGACGATATGATGTCCGCTGTTGGTTTTGGCGGGATTACGGCTGCGCAGATCTGCACCCGGCTAACGGAGAAGCTGCGCAAGGAGAAGGAGCAGGAGGAAACCCAGCGGCAGCTGGAGGAGGCGGCCAAGGAGGTCAAAACCGCCCCTGCGGAGAAAAAGGGCCGTCCTACCCATGGTGTCCGGGTTATCGGCGTGGATAACGTCCTGGTTCGTTTCGCCCGCTGCTGCAATCCGGTGCCGGGTGACAGCATCATCGGCTACATTACCCGCGGTAGAGGGGTTTCCGTACACCGCAGCGACTGCCCCAATATTCCCACGGGAGACGGGGATGAGGGCAACCGGGTCATCGAGGTGGAATGGGTGGATTCGGTGGAGGCCAACTACAGCGTGGACATCGAGATTACCGGCCATGACCGCCGCGGCCTGCTCAATGAGGTGCTGCAGGTGGTTTCCGAAAGCAAGACCATTATTTCTGCCGTTTCGGGCCGTTCGGACAAGAACAAGATGGCCTTGATCCAGATGACCATTCTGATCCGGAACATCGACCATTTGCAGTCTGTGGTGGATAAAATCAAGCGCCTGAAGGATGTGTACTCCGTCCAGCGGATTATGCAGTCATAATAAATCCCCCCAAAAGTGGAGTGAAGCTCTGAAGCGTATTCCGATACTTTTGGGGGAGCCCCCAAATTACAAACCTTAAATTCCTTAATCAAAAGGCTGTCCGGTTGTAACGGTGATGCGCCGTCGGCCGGACGGCTTTTCCATTTTTCCATTGAAAGGAAGCGTAAAATTGTGAGAGTTGTGGTGCAAAGATGCAAGGAAGCGTCTGTGACGGTGGAGGAGCGGGTTACCGGGGCCATAGGGCCTGGGCTGATGCTCCTGGTGGGGATCACCCATGAGGACACTGAGGAGGACGCCCGGTTTGCGGCGGAGAAAATCGCCAATCTGCGGATTTTTGAGGATGACGGCGGCAAAATGAACTTGTCCGTGCTGGAAACGGGGGGAGCCATTTTGTCGGTTTCCCAATTTACCTTGTACGGGGATTGCCGGAAGGGTAGACGCCCTAACTTTATGGCAGCCGCCCGGCCGGAGCAGGCAGAGCCGCTGTATGAGCGCTTCAATGCCCTTCTGCGGGAGTTGGAGCTTCAGGTGGAAACCGGTGTGTTCGGTGCAATGATGGACGTCAGCCTGGTGAATGACGGCCCGGTAACATTAATCGTCGAGACCAGGTAAGAGAGCTTCAAAGAATGAAGCGCCGGCTTTCTGGCAAAACTGTGGATGAAGGAAAGAAACTTGAAAGCCAAAGGACCGACACCCATGAGACAATCCATGAAAGCGGCAGCTATCCTGGGGATGCAGGCGGAAGCAGCCTTCGGGCAGACGGAAGCGGCATCCCTGATGCTGGCGGACGGCAGGCAGGAAGAGCCGGCGGGTAACACCGGCGGCCCGCGGCAGCAGCCGTGGCTGAAGCCCGGGAGATGACAGTCGGATCAGACAAAAAGCAGGCGGCGTTTCCTCTTAGTGGGAGGAGCGCCGCCTGTTTGGTTATGTGTTTGTCTCGTCTTACACCATACCGCCGTTCACATAGACGGTTTGTCCGTTAATCCAGCGCCCCGGGCCTGCCAAGAAGGCGATCACCTCGGCAATATCCTCCGGCATGCCCAGACGCCCTATGGGATTCAAACCGGCCATCCGGCGGATGGTCTCTTCATCCTTTCCCTCGAGAAAAAGCTCGGTAGCTGTGGGTCCCGGGGCTACCGCATTTACGGTGATGTTCCGGCCGCGGAGCTCCTTGGCCAGGACAGGGCTGATGGCGTCCACAGCGCCTTTGCTGGCAGAATAGGCGGCATAGGTAGGCAGCGCCAGCTTGGTGACGGAGGTGGACAGGTTGATGATGGCGCCGCCGTCACGCACGCAACGGGCCGCCTGCTGGTTCACTACAAAGGTACCGCGGATATTGGTGCGGTGCATACGGTCCAGCTTATCCAAATCAAAATCCGCAACCGTATCCAGAACCATCAGTCCGGCGGAATGAACGACTACGTCCACACCTCCGAACACCTCCTCCGCCCGGGTGAAGGCTGCCGCTACCGCTTCCGGCTCCGCCACATCGGCTTGCACTGCCACAGCGCGTCCCCCTGCGGCTTTTATTTCAGCTACGGCGGCGTCCGCCTCTGCATGGTTGTTGGCATAAACAATCACAACCGCCTGCCCCTCCCGGGCGAGTCTTACGGCTGCCTGTCTGCCGATGCCTCTGGAGCCTCCGGTGACGATGGCAACTCTGGATGGAGTGGTTTGGGTCATACTGCATTCCTCCTGTAGATTCATGTTACGTTCAGCATAAATCAGACCGGCCTCCAAGCGGTAGACCGATCCTCGCCGGTTCTTGTCTAAAACTCCAGGTTACGCTAAGATGCTACTAAAAGCACCCGTGAACTTTATAATAGCCACAGGGAGATGAGAAGGATGCGGACATATGCAGAAACGGATCATTTGCCGGGCCGGAGGCAGGAGCTGCTGGAGCTGGCGGAAAGACATACGGTGGGCAACGGTATACAGTCCACATCGGTGCCGGCGCTTTTTCTGATTCGGGAGACGGATGTGTCCCAGCCATTGTCCACCGTATACGAGCCTTCCTTATGTCTTGTGCTTCAGGGGGCCAAAACCGTCGCCCTGGAGAAGGAGCACTACCGGTACGACGCTTCCTCCTTTTTGATCGTATCCGTCCATTTACCCACCAAGGGGCAGATTGTGGAGGCGTCTCCGGACAAGCCGTATTTATGCGTAAAAATCCAATTTCAGGCTGAAAACATCTGGCGCCTGCTGGAGGAGACGGGCTTCCGGGGCGATAAGGTACGCGGCAGAGGTCTGCAGCGGGAGGAAGCTTCCGGCAGTGGGGAGTTGGCTGCCCGGGGTCTGGCAATCGGCAAACTGGAGTTTGAGCTGGCGGATGCGGTGCTGCGTTATGTCCGGCTCCTGGAGCGGCCGCAGGATATTCCCATTCTTGGTCCGGTCATCCACCGGGAAATTATGTACCGGCTGCTTCAGGACCCGCAAGGGCGACTGCTGCGGGATTTTGCTGCGGGAGGCAGCCCTGCCCGGAGGATTGCCCAGGTTATTGCGCATATCCGGGACAACTATGATAAGCCGCTGCCTGTGGCCTATTTGGCAGAGTTGGCCAATATGAGCGCTTCCGCCCTGCATGGTCATTTTAAAGCCATAACCGGCATGAGCCCGCTGCAATACCAGAAGCAAATCCGGCTCCAGGAGGCCAGAAGGCTGCTTCTGTCGGATCAGTCGGACGCAGCCGGCGCGGCTTACCGGGTGGGCTATGAAAGCCCCTCCCAGTTCAGCAGAGAGTATACCCGGTTGTTCGGTCTGCCCCCCGCAAGCGACCGGAAACGCCGTCAGCATGCGGTGCAGGACGGCCCCGCCATTTTCTTCGCCCCTGACAATGTGGTACACTGAGTAGGTTGGGAATTTTGGCGAAAAACGTATCGGAAAGGGGAACTGTGCCGATGAGAATATCCCTGATTCGTACGGGGTTTGATGATTTTCTGAATGAAATCTACCATATTTGCAAGCTGTTTTTTGCGGATGTGGAATGGGTGGAGGACGGTGGAGAGGCTGCCGAGCTGACCATTCGTACTTCACTTGAGTATGCCGGAGATATCTCCTCCGCCACTGCGGCGGTTTCCCTCCATGATGCGGCCGGAGCCCTGCTCTGCCGAGAGGAGGATGTCCGCGCCCTGCCTTCGGCCGGCTCCGAGGCGGTCCGCCGGGAGTGTAAACGCGCTCTGGGCAGGGCTCTGCTGAAGTGTCTGCAGACGTATACCGGTATGGAGCAGCCCTGGGGGATTCTGACCGGTGTGCGGCCCATGAAGCTGATGCACAATTTCATGATGAAGGAATCCATGGACACCTGCCGGCAGGTGCTGCGGGAGGATTACCTTCTCTCTCCGGAGAAGGTGCGGCTGTTGTCGGAGATAGGCGAACGGCAGCTCCGGGTCATACCCGACCTGTTCCGGATGGAGCGCCAGGTCAGCTTGTATATCGGGATCCCCTTTTGCCCCACCAAATGTGCCTACTGCACCTTCCCGGCGTACGATATCCGGGGCAATAACGGCTCCGTCCAATCCTTTCTCAAGGGACTGCAATACGAAATCCGCCAGGTGGGAGACTGGCTTGCCAGAACCGGCATGTCTGTCACCACGGTGTATTGGGGCGGAGGCACCCCTACCAGCATCGAGGCGGAGGAAATGGATGAGCTGTTCCAGGTGCTGCACCAATCTGTGCCCGGTATGGCCGGGATCAGGGAGCTTACGGTGGAGGCGGGTCGTCCGGATACCATTACCCCCGAGAAAATTGCAGTGATGAAGCGGTGGAAGGTGGACCGGATCAGCATCAATCCCCAAAGCTTTACCCAATCCACCCTGGATACCATCGGCAGACATCATACCGTCAAGGAGACGGTAGAGAAATACCTGCTGTGCCGGGAGCTGGGGATGAACAATATTAATATGGACCTCATTTTGGGCTTGCCCAATGAGGGCTTGCGGGAGCTGGAGATCTCACTAGAGCAGCTGGAGCGGCTTATGCCGGAATCGCTGACGGTGCATACTCTGTCCTTTAAGCGGGCGTCAAGGCTGACCCAGAACCGGGAGCGTTACGAGTTGGCGGAGCGGGACGAGGTCCAGGCGATGATGGCGAGGACAGTAGAGTGGACCAATGCCCACGGCTATAATCCCTACTACATGTACCGGCAAAAAAATATTTTGGGCAACCAGGAGAACGTCGGCTACTCCCTTCCAGGCTACGAAAGCCTCTACAACATTCTGATGATGGAGGAGCGCCAGACCATCATCGGGTTAGGCTGCGGCGCCGTGAGCAAAATAATGGGACCGGACGGAGCGGTGGAGCGTTTTCCCAATCCCAAGGAGCCGTCCGTCTACAACAGTGCCTACCAGGAGTATACCAAGCGCAAGCTCGACCTTATGGATTTGGTGCTGGGCACCGCTCCCAAGGGTTGAAGCACAGCAATCAACGAAACAATCCCCCGGAGGCGGCGGAGTCTCATAGAGAGCTCCCTGCCAACCCGGGAGGGCCCCCGTATGAAAAATGCGGTTTACTCACGCATTTTCACATAAAAAGGAGGAGAAAAATTGTTCCGCAATAAATGGTTTATTCTCGCTATGACGTTTGTGCTTTTGTTGGCTATCGGTGGACCCTATCTCGTATGGAAGGAAAAATACGGAGGGGGGCTTCATAACGGTACAGCGGAGTCCCAGGAGCTGGAGGCTGTCAAAACAGTCAAGGCTCCTTCGGATACATATGACGTCATTGTGGTAGGCACGGATCCGGAAGGTGTGGCCGGTGCTGTAGCCGCCTCCCGCCATGGGCTGAAGACCTTATTGGTGGATGGCCGCAACCGGGAAATCCTGGGCGGGCTTATGACCCTGGGCTGGCTGAACTCCCTGGACAACAACTATGACCAGGCCAGCTACGACTGGCTGGCGCCTAAACCCAATGTGATGAACAAGGGGATTTTTCAGGAGTTCTATGATGGTATAGAGGGAACCTCCTTCGATGTGACCACAGCGGCGAATGTGTTCAACCGGCTGGTGGCCAAGGAGAAGAATATCGATGTTCTTCTGAAGACTCAAAGCATAACGCCTGTCCTGGGGGAAGGCAAGGAAGGCGCCAAATTGGTGACCGGATTGGACATTACCCTGGAAAACGGGGAGAAGCGCACAGTCAAGGCCAAAGCGGTGCTTGACGCCACCCAGGATGCGGATGTGGCAGCGGCGGCCGGTGCTCCCTTCAGCCGGGGGCGGGAGGATCTGAATGATCCCGACTCGCTGATGGCGGTGACAGCAGTATTCCGCCTCAAAAATGCGGACGACAGCTTCTGGAAAGAAGTCCGCAAATATCTGGACAACGATAACGATAGCAATACCGGAGCGGATACGTACTCTGCCTTCGGCTATGGCGATATCAAGGAGTACAAGGCCCAGAACCCCACCAAGGCAAGAATGCGGGGGCTTAACATCGGGCGCAATAATGATAACACCATCTTGATTAACTCCCTGCAATTATTCGGGGTAAATCCCTTTGATCCGGCCTCCATCAAAGAGGCGTTTGCGGTGGCCGAACAGGAGCTGCCCCATGTGCTCCAATTTATTAAGGAGAAACATCCGGAATTCGCCAAGCTGGAGCTGGACGGTGTGGCTCCGGAGCTGTATGTGCGGGAATCCCGCCATATTTACGGTGAGTATCGGCTTTCCATACTGGATTTACTGGAAAACCGCGATCAATGGGACCGGATTGCCTTCGGTTCTTATGCAGTGGATATTCAAAGCACCGGTCCCAACGACCCCGGCGCAGTTTCCATGGAGCCCCACAAGTATGCGGTTCCGTTCCGCAGCATTGTACCGCAGAAGGTGGACGGGCTTCTGGTCGTAAGCCGTTCGGCCAGCTATGACACCCTGCCACATGGGAGCGCCCGGGTTATCCCTCTGGGAATGGCGGTAGCGGAGTCTGCGGCAGCAGCGGCTAAGGTCTCTATTGATCATAACGTTACCTTCCGCGAGCTGTCCAAGTCCAAGGAGCAGGTGGCCCAAATGCAGGATCTTGCTGTCAAGAAGGGGCTGGAGCTTGCGCCTTACACGCTTCCAAGGCAGGCTTATCAGGATCATAAGGCTTATCCGGGCTTGAAGGCCGTAGTCTATACAGGCCTTGTGAACGGGTCCTACGGCAACGCAAACTTTGATCCCAAGGAATTGGACAAACCCAGCAATCCGCAGCGGTTTGTGAATCAATTTGCAACACTTAAAAAGCGCTATCCCCAATCCTTCAAGGGGACCTCCTCCAATGCCATTGCCGGTATGGATGCCGACAAGGCCAAAACCGATCCGCTGACGCTGCAGCAGGCGGCATACACCATTGCCCGTGCGTCCGGGCTTACGCTGAAGCCCGAGCAGGCGGAGGCGGAGCTTCTTGCCAAGCGGCTGCTGAAAGAGGAGACCTTGAAGCTGATTGCCGACAAAGGGAAGCTGACCAACGGAGAATCTTATCTGCTGATTAAGGATGTTTTGGAGAACCTGGTGAACCTGCGCTTCTAAAACAAAAAAAGCCATTCTCGCGAGGGGGAACACCTCAAAAGGATGGCTTTTTGTGTGCATGTGTGTGGTAATGCGCCGCGGCGGAAGGAGGGCTACTTATGCTTCTTCTTCGGTTTCTTCGATTTCTTCGGCTTCGTCTTCTTCGTCTTCATCTGCTGCATCCAGTTCAGCAGCTTCTTCCAGCTCCTCATCCGTGGCTTCTTCATCCAACTCAGCCACTTCCAGGATTTCTTCTTCCTCCTCGAAAAGCTCCTCCAGAGTATCCACTTCCTGCACCTCGCCGGCAATTTCGTCGGTTGCTTCGTCGACAACTTCCCCGGTTACTTCCTCAGCAGCCTCGTCGACAGCGATTTCTGCTTCTACAGCCTCATCCAAAGCTTCGATTGATTGAAATTCCTCCGCCATGTTTGTTCCCTCCGTTTTATCGTTTCACAAGGTTTTTCCTTGTTGATTTCATGTATATGTCTGTCCCAACAACATAGACTAGCCTGCGCAAATAATTTTTAAAGCGCTTTATATAAAGCGTTTCATAATTTGTAATATATTTGTAATCAGCCCTTAATGATTCTTTAACAGGCTTTAGATACAATTATCTACGACCCCCTTTTTAAAATATATTTTCTCTTAAACCTACACTTTGCGGTAGGTTTCTTCTTTTTTAGCCCCCTATGCAGGGGAGAATAGATTTTCGCCGCTTGACTTTATCCGACAGCTTGTTTACAATTTGAACTAATATTCATCCTATGATTCGTTGAAGGGACAAAGTACTTCATTCCCCGCATCTTCAGAGAGGAAGCCAAGGCTGGAAGCTTCCGTTGCAGGAGAAGGAAAGACCTCCCCGAGAACAAGCCGTGAACCCGGGGGTGCATGCTTATGCAGCAAGCGCCGGACGTGCAGTAACGGATTTGCGTATGGCGGTCGTTACCCGCCCTTAAAGTGCGGAACCTTCATCCATTGGCGCTCAAGCCGTGGTATGTTCCGAATAGCGGGTGGTACCGCGGGAAATTGTTCATCCAATCTCTCGTCCCAGGCATGATTTTCATTAGCCGGGGATGGGGGATTTTTTGCGTTTTAAACAGGGCAATAGACAGGGGATTATTTCAAGAAAGAGAGGCTGACGGACGTTGAGTATTCAAAGACCCAAGGGGACGCAGGATTTTCTGCCGGGAACTGTGGAGGTATGGCAATTTATCGAGAAAACCGCCAGGGATGTTTGCCGCCGGTTCCATTACCAGGAAATCCGGACGCCGATTTTTGAGCATACGGAGCTGTTCTCCCGGGGTGTGGGTGAAACCACCGATATTGTGGAGAAGGAAATGTACACCTTCCTGGACAAGGGTAACCGCTCCATCTCCCTGCGGCCGGAGGGGACAGCCGGAGTAGTAAGGGCTTATGTGGAGAACAAGCTGTATGGCGAGCCTGATGTATGCAAGCTGTATTATACCGGACCGATGTTCCGTTATGAGCAGCCGCAGGCCGGACGATTCCGGCAGTTTCACCAGTTTGGCGTAGAGGCCTTCGGTGCTACGGATCCTTCCATCGATGCCGAGGTTATTGCCCTGGGGCTGACTATTTATGAGGAGCTGGGGCTTAAGGGAGTGCGGGTGGAGATCAATTCCGTGGGCAATGCAGAAAGCCGCGGCGCCTACCGCGAAGCCCTCCTTGGTTTCCTGGAACCGAAACGGCATCTGCTGTGCCGGGATTGCCAATCCCGGATGGACCGAAATCCGCTGCGGGTACTGGACTGCAAAGTGGATCAAGCACATTTCGTCGGGGTGCCGGAGCTGATCGATTATCTGGATGAGGAATGCCTCACCCACTTCGAAGCGGTAAAAAGCCACCTGACGGCCATGGGGATTTCCTTCTCCATCAATCCCCGGCTGGTGCGGGGGTTGGATTACTACACGCTGACCGCCTTCGAATACAAGGCGGAGGGAATCGGTGCCATCGATACCATTGGCGGCGGTGGACGGTATAACGGCCTGGTCGGCCAAATCGGCGGCCAGGACCAGCCGGGCATCGGCTTTGGCATCGGCCTGGAGCGTACGGCTTTGGTGCTGGGGGCCCAAGGGGTGGACATTCCCCGGGAGAATGAGCTGGCGGTGTATCTGATCGGCATGGGGGATGCGGCGGAAGCCAAAACCACAGCGATCCTGTACCAGCTGCGCCGGGCAGGGATCGCCTGCGAGAAGGATTACCAGAACCGGAAGATGAAGGCCAGGATGAAGTCGGCGGACCGGGTGCAGGCGCGTTTTGTGGCCATTCTCGGCGACGAGGAGCTGGCGGCTGATGAAATAACGGTGAAGCGGATGGAAACCGGAGATCAGGAACGGGTGCCATTAGCCGGATTAGCGGATTGGATCAAGAGTCACTAATTTAATTACCACATATATGGAGGTTACGAAAATGTCTATGTTAAGAACCCATCAATGCGGTCTGCTGACCAAGACCGATGTTGGCACGAAAGTTACCCTGAACGGCTGGGTCCAGCGCCGACGGGATTTGGGCGGAGTGCTGTTTATTGATCTGCGTGACCGCAGCGGTATCGTACAAGTGGTTTTCAATCCTGATTTCTCCGGCGAAGCGCTGGCCATTGCCGACCGTGCGCGGAATGAATATGTGCTGGCGGTAAGCGGCACGGTAGTGGAACGCAGTGCCGACACCAAAAACCCCAACCTGGAAACCGGCGAAATCGAAGTCCGGATTACCGAAATCGAGATTATGAATGCTGCCAAAACCCCTCCTTTCTTCATCGAGGATGGTGTGGAGGTGGATGAGCAGGTGCGCCTGAAGTACCGCTATCTGGACCTGCGCCGTCCGGAAATGCAGCGTTCCCTGTATCTGCGCTCCAAAGCCGCCAAGGTTTTCCGGGATTATCTGGACGAAAACGGCTTTGTGGAAGTGGAAACACCGATTTTGACCAAAAGCTCTCCGGAGGGCGCACGGGATTATCTGGTGCCGAGCCGTGTCCATCCGGGCGAATTCTTCGCCCTGCCCCAATCCCCGCAGCTGTATAAGCAGCTTCTGATGGTTGGCGGCGTAGAGCGTTATTACCAGATCGCCCGCTGCTTCCGCGACGAGGACCTGCGTGCGGACCGGCAGCCGGAATTTACCCAGGTGGACATTGAAACCTCCTTCCTCTCCCGGGACCAGCTCCTGGATATGATGGAGGAGCTGTGTGTGAAGCTCTTCAAAGCCACGCTGGACATGGATATCCCCCGTCCCTTCCAACGTCTGACCTATGCCGACGCTATGGGCAAATACGGCTCCGACAAGCCGGACCTGCGGTTTGGTCTGGAGCTGCGCGATGTGTCCGACATTGTGGCAACAAGCGGCGTGAAGGTGTTTGCTTCGGTGGTTGCCGGAGGCGGCATCGTCAAGGCGCTGAACGCCAAGGGCTGCGCATCCTGGAGCCGCAAGGAGCTGGATGATCTGGCTCCGTTTGCTTCCCGTTACGGCGGCAAGGGCCTGGCCTGGATTCAAATCAAGGACGGCGAATGGAAAGGCCCTATCGTCAAGTTCTTCAACGAAGCGGAAATCGCTGCTCTTACCGAACGCCTGGATGCCCAAGAGGGAGACGTGCTGATTTTCTCTGCGGACAAGGCCAAGGTCGTTAACGATGTGCTGGGCAACCTGCGCCTGAAGGTAGGTAAGGACCTGGGACTGATCAACGAAAACGAGTATAAGTTTGCCTGGGTTATCGACTTCCCGCTTTTGGGCTATGATGAGGAAGCCAAACGCTATGTGGCCGAGCATCATCCGTTTACCCGTCCTCATGAAGAGGACCTGCAATATTTCGACACCGATCCGGGCAAAATCCGGGCTCAAGCTTATGACCTGGTGCTGAACGGCTACGAGGTGGGCGGAGGCTCCATGCGGATTTACAAACGCGAGGTACAGGAAAAAATGTTCGACGCATTGGGCTTCTCCCCGGAGCTGGCGAGAGAGAAGTTCGGCTACCTGCTGGACGCCTTCGAATACGGTACCCCGCCCCATGGCGGCATGGCTTACGGCTTCGACCGTCTGGTGATGCTGATCGCCAAACAATCCAACCTGCGTGAGGTTATTGCCTTCCCGAAAACAGCCAGCGCCACCTGTCTCATGATGAGCGCGCCGAGCCCTGTGGACGAGGAGCAGCTGGAGGAGCTGTCCATCAAATTGGCAGTGAAGGAGCCCGCGGCCAAGTAAGATAGACGTCAGACCCGCGGCGCTCCGCGAGGAGCGCGCGGATTGAAATATAGGAGGATTTACCCGATGCTGCATCAATTTTCCCGAACGGAGCTTGCCGTTGGAGAAGAAGGGCTGAATATCTTGAAGAACAGCACCGTAGCGGTGCTGGGTATCGGCGGTGTAGGCTCCATTGCCGCTGAAGCCCTGGCCCGCTCCGGCGTTGGCCGGATTATCATGATTGATAAGGATGTGGTGGATATCACCAACATCAACCGGCAAATTCACGCCCTCTTGTCCACGGTGGGTAAGCCTAAGGCGGAGCTGATGAAAAACCGGATTGCCGATATCAATCCGGAATGCGACGCCATTGCCCTCAAGATGTTTTATACAGAAGAAACTTATGAAGAACTGTTCCAATATCCGCTGGACTATGTCCTGGATGCGTCGGATACGGTCAGCTACAAGATCCACTTGATCAAGGAATGCCTGAAGCGCAAAATCCCCGTCATTTCCTGTATGGGGGCAGCCAACAAAATGGATCCTTCCCGGTTCCAGGTGGCGGATATTTCCAAAACCACCGTGGATCCCATTGCCCGGGTCATCCGCCAGAAGCTGCGTAAGGATGGGATCCACAAGGGGGTCAAGGTGGTATTCTCCACTGAGGAGCCGCTTTTGCCTCGTGAGGATATTACCCAGAAGATCGTACCGGAGAATGCTCCGGAAATCCGCAAGGCCCAGAACCCTCCTGCCAGCAACGCGTTTGTGCCTCCGGTGGCCGGTTTGATTATGGTCGGTGCGGCGGTTAAGGATCTGTTGAAGAAGAAGGCTGCGCAATAAGCGGCTGAACACAAAATCGCTCTCTCTTGCTTAGAAGCAGGGGAGGGTGATTTTGCTTTTACCATACCCTATTGACTGATTGTGCAATTTGGAGTAGAATTCAGCCATATCTGAACAACCTGGAAAAAGGGTAAGTAGACATAAGGAAATGGACTCAGAGAGCCGGTGGCTGCTGCGAACCGGTGTCCGGCCTATGCTCGAATGGCCTTTGGAGTTGCTTTGCCCAATCGCTTCGATGAGGCGTAGTAGGGAAAGCCGGGATTCCCGCCGTTATCAAGGGAGCGGTATCGGGCAGGCTTCCTGTGAAGAAGCGACGTGACCCCGTACTGTCAGCGGACCTTTAACGCCTGGCACAGGCGCAGGAAGGTTATTTAAGGTGGCCAACGATAAGCTTCGTCCTTAGAGGACGGGGCTTTTTTTATTGGGTAAAAACGGGGGCACCCCCGAAAGTAGTCGGAATAGGCTTCGAAGCATTTGCTTCACTTTTGGGGGAATCATTCCGGGGGCACCCCCAAAAGTAGTTGGAATAAGCTTCGAAGCATTTGCTTCACTTTTGGGGGATTTATGAAAGGGGGTGATGGCCATGGATGATGGCTGGGATTGGTGCCGGAAACATACGAGTCAAAATACCAATTTAGGAGGAAACAGCAATGAAAAATCGTGTATTAACTGGGGACCGGGTCACCGGCAAGCTGCATCTGGGCCATTACGCCGGAAGCTTGAAGAACCGGGTGGCGCTGCAGGAGGAGCATGAATGTTTTGTGATGCTGGCGGATGTGCAGGCGTTAACCACTCATTTTGAACGGTCGGAGCTGATCAGTTGCTCTCTGAAGGAGATGGCGCTGGATTACCTGGCGGCAGGAATCGATCCCAACAAAACCTCTATTTTTATCCAATCCATGGTACCGGAGATTGCCGAGCTGACCATGTTTTTCTCCATGCTGGTTACGGTAAATACATTGCGCCATAACCCCACGGTGAAGGCAGAGTCCAAAGGCGCGGGTTTGGATGAGCTGTATTACGGGTTTTTGGGGTACCCGGTGAGCCAGGCGGCGGATATTGCCTTTTGCAAGGCAACGCTTATTCCGGTTGGCGAGGATCAGCTGCCTCACCTGGAGCTGGCCCGCAAGGTAGTGCGGCGCTTCAACGAGCTGTACAAACCGGTGCTGGTGGAGCCACAGGCGCTGATCAGTGAGGTGCCGAGGCTGGTCGGGACGGATGGGGAGGCCAAAATGAGCAAAAGCCTGGGCAACGCCATAGAGCTGGACTGCAGTGCGGAGGAGCTGGCGCTGAAGCTCCGCAAAGCCAAAACCGATCCGGCTCGGATTCATAAAAATGATCCGGGACATCCGGACATTTGCCCTATCTATGCTTATCATGGAGCCTTCCGGCCGGAGGGAGCTGTGGAGATCCGGGAAAACTGTGAAGCGGGGACCATCGGCTGCTCGGCGTGCAAAGAAAAGCTGCGGCTGGCCTTGGAGGGGCTGCTGGCCCCTATGCGTGAGCGACGGGTTGATTATGCGGCACGACCGCGTGACATTGACGACATTCTGCAGGCGGGCACCGCAGAGGTCCGCCGCATTGCCGCTGTAACCATGGGCGAGGTGCGGGAGGCCATGGGCCTGGATTATTTCGGCCGCAGCCGCTAGGTCGTGTTTGTAAACTCCGAGGGGAGCAGATTTTGCTGAATTTTCGTTCCAGGCAAGGCACTTTCGTGAAGGCGTACCGGGGGTACGTCAAGCGGAAGTAACGATGCAAGGGACGAAAAGGCGGTGAAAGAAGCCCTCAAGCGGGGTTGCAAACACGGCCAAGAAGAAGACCCTGCACGTAGCGGTGCAGGGTCTTCATATTACTACCGCCGGAGTTCCTCCAACCGGTCCAGAATGATGCCTTGTGCATAAAGCCCCAGTCCCAGAGCAATACCGCCGATCCACCATATCACCGCTTCGCCGAATTGGAAGCCATAATGATTAACGGGTGAACCGGCCGCTTCGGTTACGGTGTACAGGATATCCCGCCCCTTGGCAATACCGGCAATAATCCCCGTAAGTGCCGCTGCAATTCCCGCCAATCTAAGAATAATGGCCAACTCTTTTTCCTCCCCGAAAAAATTGGTGTGTTATTTCATTTATCCGCTTGAACCGGAGCTGACCCACCTACAGCCTTCCCTGCTCCTTGTACCGTGCATAAATTTTCCCTTCCGTACCGCTGTTGTGCGGTCTGTAGAAACGGGTTTTGCCCAGCTCGGGCGGCAGATAATGGTTGGAGGCACCAGGGTTGTCGATGGGATTCCGGTATGACTTGCTGCCGTCCCGGATATCCTCGGGAACCTCATAAGCAGGGGAACGGGCCACCAGCTCCAAGGCGCCGTTAATGGCTTTATAGGCGCTGTTGGATTTAGGGCTTTCACAGATGAAGATCACCGCTTGGGCCAGCGCCATCCTCGCCTCCGGCATTCCTACGAACAGCACGGCATCCTTGGCGGCCAGAGCCATCTGCAGGGCAACCGGGTTACCCATACCCACATCCTCTGTAGAGTGGACCACAATCCGGCGGGCAATATATTCCGGATCCACACCGCTGTAGAGAAGGCGCGCCAGCCAGTACATGGCCGCATCTGTCTGGCCGCCACGCATGGATTTGCACAGGGCGGAGGTCAGATTGTACCGGTCGCTGGTGGTTATGCCGTTCAAGCGGAATGAATACGCCTCCTGAACATGGCGCAGCTCAAGGGTGTCCGTGCCGTGAAGGGAGTAAGCGGCAGCCTCCAGGGCATTCAGTGCATTGCGCACATCCCCATTGGAGATATCTGCCAGATAGTCCAATGCTTCCTCCGACAGCGAGATGCCGGAGCCGCCCAGCCCACGATTCTTGTCCGTCATGGCTCTTTTGAGCATATCCCGGATGTTATCCGTGGAGAAGGAATTCAATCTGTATACCCGGCATCTGGATACCAGAGGCGGGATGATATCATGGTGAATGCTCTCCGTCGTGCAGCCGATGAGGATGATGGTTCCATTTTCCACCACGGGCAGTAGAGCTTCCTGAATATTGCTCTTCAAGGCGTGAATCTCGTCGATCATTACAATGGTTTTGTTACCGTAAAGCTGAAGCTGGTCGCGGGCCTCTTCAAAGGTTTTGCGCAGCTCGGCAATGGCCAGGGAGACCGCATTCAGCTTGATGAAATTGGACTTGGTCATCTGGCTGATGATGGTGGCCAATGTAGTTTTGCCGGAGGAGGGGGGCCCTTGGAGGATCATGGAGGGGACCCGGTCCGTCTCGATCAGCACACGCAAAGACTTTCCCTTGCCCACCAGATGCTCCTGGCCGGTATATTCGTCTAAAGACAAAGGACGCATCCGCTCGGCCAGCGGCTTGAAGCTTTCGTCCTTGGGCTGCTGCATTGAAGAAAATAAGTCCATTTCCATTCGCCACCTTACACACGTTACTTGCGTCGCGGCCCGAAGGCACACTTCGTCTATTTTACCATATTTTCGCCGGTACTTCCCGGGGCAATGGCGGCAGGAAGGGATTTATGATGCTTCACGGATGATGTTGTGTGTGCATAAGTGGGGGTAGTTGGGTAAAAAATGGGGTAATGGTTATCCGTTTGGGCGGACGGAGCCTGCCCGGCGGCTGCTAACGGACCCAGCTTCCTTTATTCAGCGGAAAACCTGTATTTTCTTCTGTATACGGACTGACGTTCCGCTATTGGTTCCGAAAATAAGGAATAGACCGGCATACGAAGCAAATAACGGCCTGTGAGTCCGTGAAATGTTCCAAAGAGGGTTTATTTGGATAAATAAGGGAACGTCAGTCCGTAACACTTCTGTCTGGGTTCGGCGGGTATTGATCCATAGTGATTGTTTGCCCAAATCATGATCAGCTTGTAACTTTCGTCTGCTGTTTGCCGTCCATACATTATGCAAGCAGCCAAGGAGAGGAGAATCAGCATGAAATCCATCGCCGCAAGTCTGCTCCTGCTCACACTGGCTGCCGGCTGCCAAAACAGCTCCGCACCTGTGGCTACCGGCACCATCCCGGCTTCTGCAGCCACTGCCTCTGTATCGCCACCCGCTGCTCCTGCAACTCCCGCTCCGGCGGAGAGCAAGGCCCCGGGGGCTACCGCTTCCCCGGCAGCGTCCACTGCCGCGTCGGCAGCCCCGGCCTCCGCCGGGGAGATCCGGCAGCAGGTGGAGGCTGCCGCAGCCAAAGCCGTCGTCGCCCTGAAGGAACGGGACTGGGCCGGGTTGGCCCTTGCCGCACATCCGGATAAGGGTGTGCGGATGTCTCCTTACGTCCATGTGGACATGAAGCAGGACGTGATTTTGACCCGGGATGAGATTAAACGGCTTCAGGATGACAAAACCGTCCGTACTTGGGGGGCATATGATGGCTCCGGAGAGCCCATAAAGCTGACCTTCGCCGAGTTCTACGACAAATTCCTGTACAACCATGACTATGCCAAACCGGAGAAGTCTGCTTATGATGAGCCGATCGGCAAGGGGAACACCGTCAACAACATCAAGGAAGTATATCCCGGCAGCCATTTTGTGGAGTATTATTTCAGCGGCTTTGATCCGAAGGTGCAGGGGATGGACTGGGCCAGCTTGATTCTGGTTTTCGAGGAGAAGGGTGGCGCGTGGTATTTAACGGGGCTGGTCCGCAACCAGTGGACAATATAATACATTCCCCCAAAAGTGAAGCCGGATCCTCCGCCTCACAAAAAACTGCCTCCCTAAGCTGTGGAGGCTTAGAGCGGCAGTCGGCTGCAGATAGGGTTGCTGAACGGTTTACTTCCGGATGATCTTGTCGATGGTGGCGCCGCCCAGGCAGACCTCGCCGTCATAGAAGACGACGATCTGCCCCGGGGTTACCGCCCGCTGGGGCTCGGCGAATTCCACCCGGCAGGTGCCGTCCTCCGGTGAAACATGAACCGTCACCGGCTGGTCGGGCTGGCGGTAGCGGAACTTGGCCGTACATTTCAGTACCGCCGGAGGAGTTCCACCCGGAATCCAATTGAAGCCCGTAGCGGTTAAGCCCACGGAATACAGGTAGGAGTCATCCCCCTGGGCGACAATCAGAGTGTTCGTCTCCAGGTTCTTGTCCACCACAAACCATGGTTCGCCTGTGCCGGAGCCGCCGATACCTAATCCCTGGCGCTGCCCCAGAGTGTAGTACATCAGGCCCTCATGCCGACCCTTCAGCTCCCCGGACAGCGTACGCATTTCTCCAGGCTGGGCGGGCAGGTATTGGCTCAGGAACTCCTTGAAGTTGCGTTCGCCGATAAAGCAAACGCCGGTGCTGTCCTTCTTTTTGGCAGTGGCCAGTCCGGCTTCCTCAGCAATGCGGCGCACCTCCGGCTTGGGCAGATGCCCGATGGGGAACATGGCCTTGCTCAGCTGATACTGGTTTAAGGGGCTCAGGAAGTAGGTCTGATCCTTGCCTGGATCATTGCCCCGCAGGAGACGGTAAATCCCGTCCTGCTGATCCACCTGGGCATAATGGCCCGTTGCAATATAATCGGCTCCCAGATCCAGCGCCTTCTGCAGAAATTCGCCGAACTTGATCTCCCGGTTGCACATCACATCCGGGTTGGGTGTCCGCCCCCGGCGGTATTCCTCCAGGAAATAGGCGAAAACTTTATCGAAATACTGCTTTTCGAAATTTACGGTATAGTAGGGGATGCCGATTTGCTCCGCCACCCGGCGCACATCCTCGGCGTCATCCTCCGCGGTGCAATGGCCGAATTCGTCGGTATCATCCCAGTTTTTCATGAAAACGCCAATGACGTCATATCCCTGCTGCTTCAGGAGAAGGGCGGCTACGGAGGAATCCACGCCTCCGGACATGCCCAGGACAACCCTCGTATCTTGTGGTGCTTTCATCATGTTTTCGCCAGACCTTTCATTTGGGAAATATGCAATACCTCCTATTGTACCATTTTTCTAAAACAGAAGCATTTTTTTCATGAAGTTGTCATACTGGAGTTCCCAAGAACCTCTTGGTTGTGATAACATAATAACGATGTGGATAAAAAAATCGGTTATCAGCGGATTTGAATTCCGGACTGTCTGGACATGCTGGTAAGGGACAGATTCGACCACTGGAGCGGAACAAGAACAGTCGATTGAGGTGGCGTTCTCTTGAAAATATCAACTAAAGGCCGTTACGGCCTTACCATTATGATGGAACTTGCAGCTAAGAACGGGGAAGGTCCAACCTCCCTCAAAAGTATTGCCGAAAAGCACCGTCTCTCTGAGCATTATCTGGAGCAGCTTATCGCCCCTCTGCGTAATGCGGGGCTGGTGAAGAGCATCCGCGGCGCGTACGGCGGATATATTCTTTCCAAGAATCCCGAGGAGATTACCGCCGGCCACATTATCCGTGTGCTGGAGGGACCCATCAGCCCGGTGGATTTCACCGAGGAGGATGATCCGGCGAAGCGCGATCTGTGGATCCGCATCCGGGATGCCATCGCAGAGGTGCTGGATTCCACCACCTTGGCCAACCTCATTGAATTCCATGATGAAGGCAAGATGGATAATTATATGTTTTACATTTAAATGTAAAATAGAAGGTGTATGGATTTCATGAACCTCATCTATCTGGACCATGCGGCGGCAACGCCGTTATTGCCTGAAGTGCTGGATGCGATGCTGCCGCTCCTCCGGGAGCAATACGGCAATCCTTCCAGCCTTCACCGTTTTGGGCGGGATGCCCGGGCCGTCCTGTCCCGCGCACGGGAAACCATCGCCGGGCTGCTTCATTGTGCACCCAAGGAGCTGATTTTCACCGGAGGTGGCACGGAAGCGGACAATGCTGCCCTATTCGGGCTGGCTCCGCTGCCTGCCGGTCCCAAAAACCATATCATCACATCGGCAGTGGAACACCACGCGGTGCTTCATGCGTGTGAGAAGCTGGAGCAGGCCGGATACGAGATCACGTATTTGCCTGCTGACCGTTCAGGATTGGTTTCGACGGAAGACGTGGAAGCGGCCATTACCTCTAGGACTCTGCTGATTTCCGTCATGTACGGAAACAATGAAGTAGGGTCCATTCAGCCTGTTTCCGCTATCGGACTCCTGGCCAGAAGCCGGGGTATCCCCTTCCATGTGGATGCCGTCCAGGCGGCGGGGCTGGTGCCTATTGATTTGTCCACACTGCCGGTAGATCTCATGAGCTTCTCGGCCCATAAGCTGGGCGGCCCTAAGGGTATCGGTGCCCTGTACTGCTCCTCGCGGATTCACCTGTCCCCGCTTATCTATGGAGGGGCACAGGAAAGAAGGAAACGTGCAGGTACGGAGGATGTGGCTGCTGCTGCTGGATTTGCTGAAGCCCTTCGCCTTTCTGTGGAATCTATGGAGACGAAGCAACGCCGGATGGAGGAGCTGCGCACCCGTATGCTCCACGGCCTGGAGGCCAGATTGGGTACAGAAGGCTTCGTCATAAACGGACCCTCCCGTTCTGAGGACCGGCTGCCCCACATCCTTCATGTAAGCTTTCCGGGCTGCACCACAGAAACTCTTCTGATGCGGCTTGATTTGGAGGGAATTGCTGCGGCCAGCGGCTCCGCCTGCACCTCGGGATCGCTGGAGCTGTCCCATGTGCTTACAGCTATGGGGCTCCCCCAGGAGGTGGCCGCTTCCGCCGTCCGCTTCAGCTTCGGTCCGCAAACAACTTTTGAAGAAATTGATTTTACCTGCGAAAAAGTTGGAACCATTGTGGAACGTCTGCGTAGATAGAGGAATGGCTGCCTAAAAAAGGACGGCCAAAAAACAGATGCCGCGCTTTAACCTTAGGCCGTGTTTGCAAACCCGCTTGAGGGCATCTTTCACCGCCTTTTCGTCCCTTGCATCGTTACTTCCGCTTGACGTACCCCGGTACGCCTTCACGAAAGTGCCTTGCTATGAACGAAAATTCGCCATAATCTGCTCCCCTCGGAGTTTGCAAACACGCCCTAGGATAATTCTTCAATTTTGCCGCACCCTATGCTTGAGTGGACAAGCAGCCGGACCTGGGCAAAGGAGGAATCGTACATGAGGAGCGTGTGCAACTTGTTGGGATTGCCTGTGATGGATATCGTCACCGGTAAACGGATAGGCACGGTGAAGGATGTGCTGGTGACCGGCGACTGGAAGCTCCGCGGCATCGTCCTGGAGTACAAATCCTGGTTTAATTCCGCCCGTTATGTGGAATGGAATGCCCTGGTTTCCATCGGGGAGGACGCGGTGATCATCAACAGCAAGGCGTCTGTCCGTCCCTTCAAATCCTTTCCTGATACCAGTCTTTTGGGATGGGGCAAGGAGAAGCTGAAGGGTTTGCCGATGGTTTCCGTAGAAGGAATCCAAATGGGGCGTTTGGAGGATGTTTATTTTTCAGAAAAAATGGAAGACTCTATAGTAGGACTGGAGCTGTCGGACGGAATTCTGACAGACTTGCAGGAGGGAAGGCGAAGGATTCCCGTTCCGCCGGGTGCTGTGCGGGGCGAAGACGCCATTACGGTGCGGACCTGCCAGCCGGTGGGCAGCCCGTAGGGAAGGAACACCTGCTTACATGCATGCGGATGAAAGAAGCAATTTATTTTACGGAACAGGGTGATGGATTTGACAATGCAATGTCCCAACTGCAATTCCCGGGATATCGGAAAAATTGGCTCCCACCAGTTTTACTGCTGGGGCTGCTTCATTGAATTGACCGTAAACGGTGACAAAATGTCCGTTTATCAAGTAGAAGAGGACGGTACACTCAGCTCTCTGGACGATCTCTTCTTCGAAGACGAATTTATTGCGGAGCAAATTCAGGCCAACTGACCTGTCTGCACCGCTTGCTCCTAAAGCCCCCGCCTTTTGGCGGTTTGGGCTTTTTTGGCGTTTGTCCCCCGTGGGCTTACGTTTCTCCTGTTTTGTCCCTGTAAGGTTTATTTCCCCTTGGGCAACATATACTACACTAAAGGAGTCTGTCCTGCTGAAGGGACAAACCAAGACAAAGGGGGGACTATGATGGAACCATTCTGGTCGACCAAACGGTTTCGAGTCCTGATTTATGCCCTGCTGGGGCTTCTGATCGTGTACATGCTGTGGCTCGTCCGGCCTATTCTTGGGGGGATCTTCAGCTTTGCCAAGGCGGTGCTGGCGCCTTTTATTATCGCTATGATCATTTCGTATGTGCTGAATCCCGTGGTAGTGCTGCTGAACCGCAGGAGAGTGCCGCGGACAGTGGCGGTGCTTTTGATATATGTGACGTTTCTCGGTTCCCTCACTGTGATTCTCATGAACGGCATTCCCATGTTTATGAACCAGCTCACCGAGCTCAATGCGCATATGCCGGAATTCACCATGCGGGCCCAGGGGATGATCGACCAGTTCAACGACAGCGAAATGCTGCCCGACAGCATACGCAGCGGCATCAACAATTCTCTGTTCCGGCTGGAGCAAGGTGTTTCCGATTGGGTGGCCAACTATCTCAACGGGATCGGCAGCAAGCTGAATGTGCTGTTTGTGGCGTTGATTGTACCGTTTGTAGCCTTTTATATTCTGAAGGATTTCCAGCTCATCGAAAAAACGGTCCTGGCTGTTGTTCCGCGCAAACACCGCCGCCATATTACCCGGCTCCTATTCGAAATCGACGAGGCGTTAGGCAGCTACATAAGGGGGCAATTTCTGGTCTGCATCATCATCGGAGTAATGGCGTACATCGGGTATTGGCTCATCGGAATGGAATATCCGCTGCTTCTGGCCTGTGTGGTGGCGGTATTCAACATTATTCCTTACCTGGGCCCGTATCTGGGTGCCGCGCCGGGAGTGCTTATGGCAGCCTCCATCTCGTGGAAAATGGTACTGTACGTGCTGTTGGTCAACTGGATCTGCCAGCTGCTGGAGGGCAATGTTATATCCCCCCAAGTGGTGGGGCGGTCCTTGCATATGCATCCGCTGCTCATCATTTTTGCCTTATTAGTAGGCGGACAAGTGGCGGGGGTGGCCGGACTGATTTTGGCAGTGCCGTTTTTTGCAGTGCTGAAGGTGGTGTTTTCCCATGTGGCCCAATACTTTATTCAGCGGCGGACCACTTAGGAACCGGAAAAAGAGTATCCGGTAACACAAAAAAGAGCTGCCCAACTTGCGGGACAGCTCTTTCTTTAATCGCTCAGACAGCTTACTTGGCTTGAATATACCCTTCCGCCTTCAGCAGCTCGGCGATCAGCACCGCGCCGCCTGCGGCACCACGCAGGGTGTTGTGGGACAGGCTGACGAACTTGTAATCGTGCAGGAGATCCTCACGAAGTCTGCCGACAGAGACTCCCATGCCGTTTTCGATGTTCCGGTCCAATCCGGTTTGCGGACGGTTCTCTTCTTCGAAGTAGGTAATGAACTGCTTCGGGGCGCTGGGGAGCTGGAGCTCCTGGGGTCTGCCCTTGAAGCTTCTCCACAGGTCGATGATCTCGTCCTTGGGGGGCTTCTTTTCGAAGGAGGCGAATACCGCGGCCAAGTGTCCGTCAGCTACCGGCACCCGGATGCATTGGGTAGTGATGGCCGGGCTGGCGGCCTTCACGATGGCGCCGTTTACGATGCTGCCCCAGATGCGCAGAGGCTCCTGCTCGCTCTTTTCTTCCTCGCCGCCGATGTACGGAATCACGTTGTCGATCATTTCCGGCCATTCCTTGAAGGTTTTGCCCGCGCCGGAAATGGCCTGATAGGTGGTCGCCACTACAGCGGTTGGCTTAAAGGCCGCAAGGGCGCTCAAGGCCGGCACATAGCTTTGAATGGAGCAGTTGGGCTTCACGGCGATAAAGCCGGTTGTGGTGCCCAAACGCTTGCGCTGATGCTCAATGACGGCAATATGGCCCGGGTTGATCTCGGGAATCACCATCGGAACGTCCGGTGTCCAGCGGTGTGCCGAGTTATTGGAGATCACCGGTGTGCCGGTTTTGGCGTAAGCCTCCTCCAGCGCTTTGATTTCTTCCTTCTTCATATCCACAGCACAGAAGATCAGATCCACCTGTGCGGCAAATTCCTCTACTTTGGACGCATCCTGAACCGTAATGGATTTCACGGCCTCCGGCATGGGCTGCTCCAGCTTCCATCTGCCTTTTACCGCTTCCTCATACACCTTGCCTGCGGAGCTGGCACTGGCCGCGATTGCGGTTACTTCAAACCAGGGATGATTTTCTAAGAGATTGATAAAGCGTTGGCCTACCATGCCGGTGCCCCCGACAATACCTGCCCGTAACTTGCGAGACATTCGGATTTTCCCCTTTCTACATAACGCAATGATTAGCGTCATTATAAAGAACTTAGAGCCTCTAGGCAATACCTGTTTTTTATCCAGCAGCAGGCGGTTGTCTGCAAAAGGTTCTTAATAAATCAGTTTTCTCTGATTTTTTAGAGTATGCGGTCTTTTTCGGGGAAGTGTCGGGCCACCAGTGAAGGTTACGGGAATCATTTGTAAGGGATTTACATAGGAACGCATGTTTGGTATAATACAGAAGTGAGCTTTATGGACGGTTACTAGGAGGCCAGTGCCTGTGATAGAAGAGCAGGAGGTTATTTCTTTTGGAGTGAAGCTTGAGGCCACGGAGTATAAAGAGAGGCCTGCGGCATATGCCGTGATCATGAATGAGCGGCATGAAGTGGCGGTGGTCCGCTCTAGGGGCATGCTTTTTTTGCCTGGAGGAGGAATAGAAGAGGGTGAAGCCCGTGAGGAATGCCTGAGACGGGAATGTGCGGAGGAACTGGGATACGATATTGAGCTTGGCTCCTACATCGGTTGTTCAGCACAATATCTAGTTTCCCATGTGTCGGGCGAACCACTAAAAATAATCGGGTATTTCTACCGGGCTGTTCTGGGTGGACCCAACGGGCGCAAATCCGAGCCGGATCATGTATTGGACTGGCTTCCCTGGGAGCAGGCCGCTTCCGGTATGTACACTGAGATTGCCACTTGGGCCATTCACTCTTGCGTTTCATAAAAGAATAAACGGTCGCAAAGCATGCGCCGATTGTTCCCTGCTAAAGGGGGCAGTCGGCTTTTTTATTTATCTCGATTAGAAAGGTGTTGAAAAGTATGAAGCAAAACCGGCCTCCGTCCCATGATGAGGCGTTGAAAAAGCTTCTTCAGACTTTTTTTGCCGAGTTTTTGGAGCTTTTTCTGCCGGAGGTAGCAGAGCAGCTGGATCACCGGGAAACACGCTTCCTTCAGCAGGAGCTGCTGGTGGATGTGGTAGGCGGTGAATCGAGGGAGCTGGATTTGCTGTTGGCTACACGTTTCCGGGATAAGGATGCTTATGTGTTGGTCCATTTCGAACCGCAATCTTACCGTGAGGCGGATTTTCATGAAAGGATGTTCATTTACTTCAGCCGTTTGTTTGAGCTGTACCGCAAGGAATTTAAGCTGATTATTCCTATAGCCGTATTTTCTATGGATGGAGTGCGTCAAGAACGGGACAGCATCCGCATGCATGTGGGGGAGCATGAGATCTTGCAGTTCCGGTTTTTGCAGGTGAAGCTGAAAAGCCACAATTGGCGGGATTTTATGGATTCGGATAATCCGGTGGCTGCTGCCTTATTGGCCAAAATGCGTTATACTAAGAAAGAAGCAAGAGAGTTAAGAATGGCCTATTTAAGGATGCTGCTGCGGCTGGGCGATAAGCTGGATGCCGCAAAGCTGGCCTTAATTATGTCTGTGGCGGATCTATATTATAAACCCGTTCCACAGGAGGACGAGGACATAATCCGCCAACTGCAGGCGGAGGGATTCCGGGGAGGGAGGAAGATCATGGAATTGATGCCGGCATGGAAGCGTTGGGGCTATGAAGAAGGGCTGGAAAAGGGAATTGAACAGGGAATAGAACAAGGTATTGAGAAGGGAATTGAAAAAGGAATGGAAAAAGGGCTGGAGCAGGGCATTCAAACAGTCGCCAGCAATCTAATCGCTATGGGGATGGATGACGCGGCTATTATGAAAGCAACCGGTCTTTCTCCCCACAAAATCCGTGTTTTGCGGAATTTGCCCAAGGATGTTGTTTCCAGGCGGCCTAATTGACAAGGTTCGCCGGATTGGATATAATATACCAACGTATATGGTAAAGCATTGAAGGAAATGAGTAGTCCATAGCCCGTCGTTTTAGAGAGAAGGTTCCGGTAATCTCCCAGGGGATCATCACCGGCTGCAAGAACCTTTACGGCGAAGAATGGCCGAAGCCCTTTCCTGAGCGCGGAGCGAACTCCGCCGGCTAAGAACCGTTATCTTCCTTCAAGGAGACTTTTGCAGCCTGCCGCAGTCAGCGGCCTCGGGCACAAAGTAACCAGGGTGGTACCGCGATATAATCGTCCCTGTTTCAGGGGCGTTTTTTTATTTTTATATGTGGAATGTTGTTTTTCTATACCCTTCGAGGAGGCAGAACCATTCATGAAAGCCAGTGAAATCAGAAGCAAATGGCTGGAGTTTTTCGCCAGCAAAGGACACAAAATCGAGCCCAGCGCATCCCTGGTGCCCCACAACGACCCGTCTCTCCTCTGGATCAACGCCGGTATGGCGCCCCTGAAGCCGTATTTCGACGGCCGGGTGAAGCCGGAGAATCCGCGGATCACCAATGCCCAGAAGTGCATCCGTACCAATGATATTGAGAATGTGGGCAAAACCCGCCGCCATCACACCTTTTTCGAAATGCTGGGCAATTTCTCCATTGGCGATTATTTCAAGGAAGAGGCCATCACCTGGGCATGGGAATTCCTGACCGGCCCTCAGTGGATCGGCTTTGACCCGGAGCGTTTGTCCGTGACTGTTTATAATGAAGACCAGGAAGCCTTCGATCTCTGGAGCAAGAAAATCGGCATTCCCGAAAACCGCATCTACAAGCTGGACCGGGACAGCAACTTCTGGGATATTGGCGAAGGCCCGTGCGGCCCCTGCACCGAAATTTTTTACGACCGTGGCGACAAGTACGGCGATCTGAACGATCCCGAGTGCTGGCCGGGCGGGGAGAACGAACGGTTCCTGGAAGTATGGAATCTGGTATTCTCCCAGTTCAACCACAACAAGGACGGCAGCTACACGCCGCTGCCCAACAAAAATATCGATACTGGTGCAGGTCTGGAGCGGTTTGCTTCCATTCTGCAGGATGTGGACTCCAACTTCGACACGGACCTCTTCCAGCCGCTTATTCAGAAAACCTGCGACATTGCCGGTGTCACCTACAAAAAGGACAACGACACCGACGTAGCCTTGAAGGTTGTGGCTGACCATATCCGCACCGTAGCCTTCTCCGTAGGGGATGGAGTGCTTCCTTCCAACGAAGGCCGGGGTTATGTGATCCGCCGTCTTCTGCGCCGTGCCGTGCGTTACGGAAAGTCCGTATTGGGCATGGATAAGCCCTTCCTGTATCTGCTGACTCCGGTAGTCGGCGAAATTATGGGCGTGTACTATCCGGAAGTGGTGGAAAAGCGGGAATACATCGAAAAGGTCATCCGCACGGAAGAGGAGCGCTTCCACGAGACCCTCTCCGACGGTTTGGCCATTCTAAACGGCCTGGCTGAAAAGGCCAAAGCGGCAGGGGCCAAGGAATTGGCCGGAGCCGACGCTTTTAAGCTGTATGATACCTACGGCTTCCCTTTTGACCTGACGGAGGATTTCGCATCCGAGAACGGCCTTACCGTAGACCGGGAGGGCTTTGACAAGGCGATGGAGGAGCAGCGGGAACGCGCCCGTTCAGGACGACATGCCACGGAAAGCATGAAGGTGCAGGGCGGTCCTTTGTCGGAATTTACGGATAAAAGTGAATTTATTGGATATACTGGGCTGATAGCAGAAGCCCGGATCATTGCCTTGGTAGTGTCCGGCGAGCTGGTGCAGGAAGCGGCAGCCGGTGCGACCGCTCAGGTCATTCTGGACAGAACCCCCTTCTATGCCGAATCCGGCGGCCAGGTCAGCGACTTCGGCATTCTGGAAGGAACCGGTGTGGTGGCGGATGTCCGGGAGGTATCCAAGGCTCCCCACGGGCAGCATGTGCATACGGTGCTGGTGCGCGAAGGCGCATTGAAAGCCGGTACGACTGTCTCCGCATTGGTGGACCGTGCCAACAGAAGCCACATTATCAAGAACCATACTGCAACACATTTGCTGCACAAAGCGTTAAAGGAAGTGCTTGGCCAGCACGTCAATCAGGCCGGCTCCCTGGTATCCGCCGACCGTCTGCGCTTCGACTTCTCCCACTTCGGGAGCATCAGCGCCGAAGAGCTGCAGGATATTGAAATCCGGGTGAACCGCCAGATCTGGGAAGGCACGGAAGTGGATATTGCCAGCATGCCTATCGATGATGCCAAGGCTTTGGGGGCGATGGCTCTATTCGGAGAAAAATACGGTGATGTGGTCCGTGTGGTCCGGGTTGGCGATTACAGCATCGAGCTGTGTGGCGGCTGCCACGTATCCTCTACGGCGCAGATCGGGCTGTTCAAGATTGTCAGCGAAAGCGGCATCGGCTCCGGTGTCCGCCGGATTGAGGCCGTAACCGGCAAGCAAGCTTATGAATATCTGGATGGCCAGCTGGAGCTTCTGAAGGAAGCGGCCCAACTGCTCAAAACCAACGTGGCGGATCTACCGAAACGGGTGGAGGCGGCCCTCAGCCAAATGAAGGAACTGTCCCGGGAGAATGAATCCCTGCGGGCAAAAGCAAGCCTTGCTGAAGCGGGAAGCCTGACCGACAAGCTGCGCACCATTGGCGGTATTCCGGTATTGGCCGAGCAGGTGCATGCAGGGGATATGGATTCCTTGCGGAATATGGTGGACAGCCTCAAGGCCAAGCTGGGCTCCGCCGTTATCGTGCTGGGCTCCGTACAGGAGGACAAGGTAAATCTGGTGGCGGCGGTCACACCTGATCTGGTAGCCAAGGGGCTCCATGCCGGCAAGCTGGTGAAGGAAGCTGCTGCGCGCTGCGGCGGTGGCGGCGGAGGACGTCCGGATATGGCTCAGGCAGGGGGCAAGGACCCGTCCAAGCTGGCTGAAGCGCTGGAGCTGGCGGCAGATTTGGCCGGTAAACAGGGTGCAGGAGTGTAAATCCAAGTTTTTCTTATTCCGAATAAAGGTATTTCGACAGCCTTTGGAGAATATAACCAGAGTAACATGCGATTTCGTATACTCCTTATAGGCGGAAATTATTTCTCAAGCGGGAGGTGCCGGTTGTGAATTCGATGGACAAAACGATGAAGTTCGATGTCGTGCCTGAAGGAGTGGAGACTTCCCCTAAGGAAGTCCTGCTGGCCGTATACGATGCGCTGCAGGAAAAGGGGTATAACCCCATCAACCAAATCGTCGGGTATCTGCTTTCCGGTGATCCGGCTTATATTCCCCGGCATAACAATGCCCGGAGCCTGATCCGCAAGCGCGAGCGGGATGAGCTTATTGAGGAGCTGGTGCGGGCGTACCTGGCCCAGCACAAGGTCTCCCAGAAGTAACCCCGTGCCCGAGTAAAGACAAGGGAGAACGGACGAACACATGCGATGGATGGGACTGGATTACGGCGACCGCCGAATCGGTGTGGCCTTAAGTGACGAGCTGGGCTGGACCGCCCAGGGTCACTCGGTACTGGAGCGCCGCAAGCCTGAGGATGATATGGAAAAGCTCCGCATAATCGCTGTCGAGAATGGCGTGACGGATATTGTCGTCGGCCTGCCGAAGAATATGAACGGCTCGATTGGTCCCCGCGGTGAGTTATGCCAGGCCTTTGCCGAAGAGCTTCGTGCTAAACTCGGGCTTCCCGTATATCTATGGGATGAACGCCTGACTACGGTGGCAGCAGAGAGAACGCTGCTGTCCGCCGACGTCAGCAGGAAAAAGCGCAAGCAAGTGATCGACAAAATGGCCGCGGCGCTTATTTTGCAAGGTTACATGGATGCCAAATCGAAAGGGTGAGCAGGATGGCGAACAAGCCGGTCCAAGAAGAAGAGCCGGAAATCATTTACATTCCGGATGAGGAAGGCAATGAAGAGGAATTCGAAGTCATCATGCGCTTTGAGGTGGATGGCAGCGACAAGAAGTACATGATGCTGGTGCCTGTGGTTACCTCTGAGGATGAAGAGGAAAGCGACGAGGTGTATGCCTTCCGGTACGAGGAAGAGGGAGACGACCTGCAATTGTTCACCATTGACGATGAAGAAGAATGGAACATTGTGGAGGAAACCTTCAACACCTTAATGGAAGAAATGGATGAAGAGGTTACTCCATGAAAACGCCTTCCTTGGATGATGTGAAGCATCTCTCCGTCCTGAAGGAAGCCTTCGGGGAAGAAGTCCTTCTGGAGGATGGAGAGGGCGCTTCAGAGCCGCAGCGGATCCTGGCCGAATTTGAGGTGAACGGCGTATCTTACGCCATTCTCCAAAGCGACCGGATGAAGCGTGAAGACGAAACGGCCCTGTATCACATTATCACCGACGAGCAGGGTGAGCTTCAGCTGGCAGAGGTGCCGGATGATGACGAGTGGGAGACCATCCTTGAACTATATGACGAAATGACGGTCTCTTTTGAAGAGTAAGTAAGAAAAATGGAACACGGAAGCGAAGTATGGTACGATAAAAGGAGCGGCTCTTTGGTCGCTCTTTTTTTCGTAGATAACCGATCCAGATAGAGGAGGAAACCGGGCTTTGATGGCTGAGGCACTTGAACAAAACCCGAAAAAAAGAAGCGGATGGAAAACCGTCCTGCTCATTTTGCTGATTATCTTTCTGTTGATTGCGGTGGCCGCAGGCGGCGCCGGTTATTATGTTTACCGCTCCCTTCAGCCTATGGCGCAAGGAGAGCCGGTGGAGGTGTCAATCCCTTCCGGAACGGGTTCAGCCGGCATTGCTAAGCTGCTGGAGGACCACGGCATTATCCGAAGCGGCATGATTTTCTCCGCCTATCTGAAGGTTAAGCAGGAAGGCGGCCGCTTCCAGGCCGGGGATTACCAGCTGGTACCAGGCATGACCCTGGCTGAGATAACCGACAAGCTGAACCGCGGGGATGTAATCAAGGAGGAAATGATCCGGTTTACCATTCCCGAGGGGTACACGGTGCTGCAGATTGCCGACAAGCTGGCAGCCGACGGGATCATCAACAAGGAAGCCTTCCTCGCTTTGGCAGCTGATGCCGCCAGGTGGACACAGCCCTGGGTCAAAAGCATCCCGGACAATGCCCAGCTCCGCCATAGGCTGGAGGGGTACCTGTTTCCTGAAACCTATGAAATGAAGAAGGAAAGCACGGAGGAGGCTATTCTGGGCCGGCTGCTCTCCGAATGGGACAGGAAGCAAAAGTCTCTGCCGCAGGGCTGGGAAGCGCAGATGGACAAGCTGGGATTGAATCTCCATGGCATCTTGACAGTCGCCTCCCTGGTGGAGCGTGAGGTAGCGGTTGATGAGGAACGCGCTCTGGTGGCCGGGGTGATCTACAACAGGCTCAAGCAGAAGATGCCCCTGCAAATCGATGCCACCGTGCAGTACCTCTTCGATAAGCAAAAGGAGCGTTTGTTTGAGAAGGACCTGCAGACACAAAGCCCGTATAATACGTATTTGAATGCCGGTCTTCCTCCAGGCCCCATTGCCAGCCCTGGGTTATTATCCATTAAGGCGGCTCTGTATCCGGAGGAAACGAAATATCTGTTCTACGTCACCAAGAAGGACGGAAGCGGACGCCATCTGTTTGCCGAAACCTTCGAGGAGCATAAGAAAAACAACGCGGCCAGCAAACAGTAGAGACAGAACGGCCGGCCGCGCAAAAAGGAGTGGGCTTAAGAGATGAAACGTACGGAACTGCTTACAGCCGCCGGCTCCCTGGAGGATATCCGGCTTTACGTCAAAGCCGGAGCGGATGCGGTTCAGATCGGCGAGCACCGCTTCGGCGCAAGACTGCCCGGGAATATTCCCGCGGCAATGCTGAAGGAGGCTGTCCAAACCGCTCATGGCAGCGGATTGAAGGTCTACGTGGTGGCTAACCGGATTTTTGACAATGCAGGGGCGGACGCCCTACCCGATTATTTGGAACAAGTTGCAGAGGCGAGAGCGGATGCCGTGGTGTTCGGCGATCCCTCTCTTTTGTCCGCTGCCAAGGAGGCCGGGGTTTCGCATCTCCCCCTCCACTGGAACCCCGAGATGACCGCCACCAATTATAAAACGGCGAATTATTGGGCGGACCGCGGAGCTGTCCGGGCGGTTCTGGCCCGGGAGCTGAATATGGAGCAGGTGCTAGAGTTTAAGAAGCACTGCAAGGCGGATGTTCAGGTGCAGGTGCACGGGGTAACGAATATCTTCCACTCCAAACGCCTGATGGTCCAAAGCTACATGGAGCACCGGGGTGAACGGGATGCCCCAGGCGGCTTCGGAATGGAACGGGGGCTTTATCTCATCGAGGAGGAGCGCCAGGACGAGCGTTATCCTATCTACGAGGATGAAGCGGGCACCCATATCATGAGCGGGGATGACCTGTGTATGCTGGATGCGCTGGAGGATCTTTTTGCTGCGGGCATCGACAGCATAAAGGTGGAGAGCCTCATGAAGCCTGCCGCATACAACGCGGCGGCATTGCAGGCATACCGCCAGGCTATTGACGCATATGCGGCCGATCCGGCAGGCTACAGCTACCGTGAGGAGTGGATGGAGCCGCTGCTCCGTCTGCAGCCTGCGGATCGTCCCTTAACCTACGGTTTTTACTTTAAGGAGCAGGTCTATTGATATGGACCGCCATACTATGATAAAGGCAGGCGAGAACCGCATGGAACAAACAGCATCAATAGTCAGACAGCAGCATACCCGCAAGCTGGCCAAGCCTGAGCTTCTGGCGCCTGCCGGCAGCCTGGAGAAGCTGAAGTTTGCCGTCCGCTACGGAGCGGATGCGGTATACATCGGCGGGCAGAAATACGGCCTGCGTTCCGGCGCCGACAATTTCAGCTTTGAGGAAATGCGCCAGGGGGTGGATTTTGCCTCCCGGTATGGAGCCAAAATCTATGTGGCCGCCAATATTTTTGCCCATAACGAAGATATCCCCGGCTTGGAGGACTATCTGGCCAATCTGCAGGAAGCCGGAGTAGCTGCCATTATCGTGGCCGACCCGGCTATTATTGAAACCTGCAAAAAAGCAGCTCCCAAGCTGGAGCTCCATCTGTCTACCCAGCAGTCCACCATGAACTGGAGAACGGTGAAGTTCTGGAAGGATGAAGGAGTAGACCGGGTGGTGCTGGCCCGCGAGGCCGGCCTGGAGGAAATTCTCGAGATCAAGCAAAAGGTGGATATTGAGATCGAGGCGTTTATCCACGGTGCCATGTGCAGCTCCTGGTCCGGACGCTGCGTGCTGTCCAACCACTTTACCGACAGGGACTCTAATCGTGGGGGCTGCTGCCAGTCCTGCCGCTGGAAGTACGATCTGTTTGCCGGTCCGGAAGAAGAAGGATCCGGAGTGGCGGTGGCGGGTCCGGAGGAACACCAGTTTACGATGGGAGCCAAGGATCTGTGTATGATCGGGCATATCCCGGAGCTGGTGGAATCCGGTGTGGACAGCTTCAAGATCGAAGGGCGGATGAAGAGCATCCATTATGTCGCCACGGTGGTGAATGCCTACCGTCAGGCTATTGATGCTTTTATGGCCGATCCCGTCGGGTATACCCTGCGCCAGGAATGGCTGAACGAAATCCACAAGGCAGCCAACCGGCCGCTGAACACGGGTTTCTTCTTTGATGAGCCGGGCCATGAGGACCATATCTACGGTCCCGAGGAAAAAATGATCGACTACGATTTTGCGGGACTGGTGGTGGATTATGATCCTGAAAGCCGGAGCGCCGTCGTAGAGCAACGGAACCATTTTAAACCCGGGCAGGAAGTAGAGTTTTTCGGGCCGGAGGGAAGATTTTTCACCCAGAAGGTGGAGGCTCTGACGGACACGGACGGTATGTCTCTGGATGCCGCTCGCCATCCGCTCCAGCATGTTCGTTTGAAGGTGGAGCAGCCAGTCAAACCTTATGATATGATGCGTAAACGGAAGATGTAAAGAGAGTCATTTCCATAAACGTGGGGATCAATTCCAGTCAATTGTAAAAACCTCCAAATTATTTTTAATTGGAGGTTTTAATTTTTTGTAAAAAAACTATAAAGGATTTCCTATAGATTTGTCGAAGAATGTAGTGAGACAAGAATAAGACAGAATACATAGGATGGTGGATTCATGAAAATTCAACTGCCTGACCCCAGAGGACTTGTCGATCGGATAAAGCAGGGACGGAAAACGCTTACAAAGGATGGGGTGGGGGAATCTTACTCGGGCACCAATACTCAAATATCCATGAACCCGGCAAGATCAGTCAGCGTCAAGCTATTTTTAATTTTCTTTTCCTGTATTGTGCTTCTGGTGCTGGCGGTGGGTCTTTTTTCATACATGCAGTCCAAAGCGATTATTAAAGACAAAGTCGCCCAGGCTACTGAAAAGACAATTACATTAGCCGGCAGCAATACCGAGCAGGCCTTGAAGGTGTACGAAGATATCACCATGCAGATGCTGACAGACCAGGATTTCATGAAGTCGCTGCGCAATATCTCCGATACCACCCTGAGCGCTTACGACCAGCTTCAGGCGCAGCAAACCGCCAGTACCCGGTTGGGCTCGTTCTTCTCCGGCAAGAATGATGTTTCCACGGCCGTGCTGATCGGCATCAGTGAAGACAGCAGGAATCTCGGCACGGACAGCAGCTCTGTTACCATCCGCGAGAAAGTAAGGGAGCAGGAATGGTTCAAGAAGGTTGTGGAAGGGGACGGTGCCGCAGTATGGCTGCCGACAATTCCCGAAAGCTATTGGGGCAACATCAAGGGCGTATTCGGCATGGGCCGTCTTTTGAAGGATATTCAAACCGGCAACAAGCAATATGTGCTTTTGATTGAATTGAAGGAAAAGATGCTTCATGCGGGACTTGAGAACCTGAACAAAGAGGGAGAAGCCCCGGTTGTCATTATCGATGAAAAGGGCAATCTGGTCCGTACGCCTGACCCGGCACGGGTGGGCAAGGCTTTTGATGTGACGCTCAGCGACGAGGATCAGAAGCTGGGGGTAGAATCCGCAGCCAACCGCACCATTGACGACAGGCTGACCATCTTCAAGAAGCTGTCTGTGTCCCCCTGGACGGTGGCTACTGCCGTTCCTGTGGATGATCTGGTGAAGGATGCCGAGAAAATTTGGAACCTGACGATTATTATGGTTTTGGTCGCTATGGCCTTTGCGGTGGCTTCGGGCTTCTTCGTAGCCTGGATGGTAGGCCGGCCGCTGATCAATCTGCGCAATCTGATGCAGCAGGGTGAGCAGGGCAATCTGACCGTGCGGACACGCTTTACCAGCCGGGATGAGATCGGCCAGTTGGGTCAAAGCTTCAACCAGATGATGGAGCAGATCACCAAGCTGGTCCAGCAGACCAACCATTCCGCCCAAGAGGTGCTGAACAACTCCAATGTGCTGTTGAATGTTTCCAAGCAAACCGCCATCTCCGCCAAGGAAATTGCCGTAGCCACGGAGGAAATCGCCAACGGGGCGTCCAGCCTGGCGGTAGAGGCGGAGAAGGGCAATACCATCACCTATGAAATCGGCCTCAAAATGCGCGAGATGGCGAAAGCTAATGAGGAAATGAACCATGCCACCATCCAGGTGGAGCAAGTCAGCGAACGAGGCACTGTGTATATGGCGGATTTGATTGCCAAGACCAATGATACCGAGCAAATGACCCGCAATATGGTGGAAAAGGTGGATCACCTGAAGGAAAGCACCTCCTCCATCCGCAAGATCCTGGAGATGCTGAACAATATCTCCAAACAAACCAATATCCTGTCCTTGAACGCAACCATTGAAGCCGCCCGTGCAGGCGCTGCAGGCAAAAGCTTCATGGTAGTCGCCGATGAAATCCGCAAGCTGGCGGAGCAGTCCAAACAATCCATCGAGATTGTCGGCCAGATTACGGATACCATCCAGCGTGAAATTGATGAAACGGTAACCGCCTTGTCGGATGCTTACCCGGTTTTCCAACAGCAGATCACTTCTGTAAAGGAAGCGGATTTGATCTTCGGCCAGGTCCGCAGTCAAATGGACGGATTAAGCGAACGGCTGAAGGGTGTCAACCACTCTCTGGGTTCATTGGAAGAATCCCAGTCCACCCTGACCGATGCCATGAGCAATGTCAGCGCTGTGTCCGAGGAATCCTCCGCGACCTCCGAAGAGGTGGCCTCCTTAAGCAACGAGCAGCTGAGTGTCAGCGAAGGTTTGGTGAAGCTGTCCGAAAGCCTGGAGTCCCTGTCCGTATCGCTGCAGGATCAACTGAAGAAGTTTACTGTATAAAACAAAACGCAAACGGACTTTTGGAAACAAATGTCCGTTTGCTATACGCAGGCAGGCCCCCTTTATCCGAGGGGGCCTGTTTTTGTTTTGGCCGTGGAAATGTTGCCCATACTGGAGAGGAAGAGAAAACAAAGGATGATGAGGATGGATAAGCGCCGCTTGTTTTTCATTCTGTTGGGGCTTGTTACAGCAATAGCGGCTCTGGCAGGAAGGCTTCTCTGGCTTCAGACGGTCCAGGAGGTGGAGCGGGCATCCACTCCAGTGGATCTGGTCCGCCAATCTGTGCTGCAGCGGGAGCAGCGGCTGCTGCTGGATTCGGGGCGCGGGGATTTTTATGACCGGAACGGAGTGTCCTTAACGGGTGAAACCTACTCGGCTCTGTTGGTGTTTCCTGTGTCATTGGCAGCGTCTGTCAGCCAAGAGGAGGCGAATGCCATGGGCAGGGTGCTGGGCATTGAGTCGGAGGCCTGGATCCGGTTCCGCCGGGAGCTGACGGTTCCCCGGTTCTGGACAGGTACGGCAGGGAATAAGCCATTGCCCCTCTCCCCAGGCACTGCCCAGACCATCCGCAGGCTGCAGCCTGCTGCTGTAGCGGTGGTGCCCTTCAAACAGCGCTATCTTCCCCCTTATGACGCGGCGCAATTAATCGGCTACATCGGGCAGAACCCGGAGCGGGTGAAGGCGGAGTTTATGCCCATGGTGGAGGCGGGACGTCTGGCTTCGGACAGCCTTATCGGCGCAGCCGGTCTGGAAAAATCCTTTCAGCCCCTGCTGAACGGGTTGGGGGGCACCTTCCTTTCGTTGTATACGGACTCCCGCAATGAGCCGATTGCGGACATCGGTTACCGGCTTCACGCGCCGGAGAATGCCTACTATCCGCTGAAGGTGATGACCACGCTGGATGCCGGTCTCCAGAACGGATTAGAACAGCTGGCGGATCAGGCCGGTTTGCAAAATGGGGCTATTGTGGTGCTGGATGCGCAGACGGCAGATATTGCCGGTATGGTCAGCCGTCCCCGCTTCGATCCGGACAGTGTGAATCCGTTGGATAAGGGCTGGGCCAACCAGGCGCTGCTGGAGGCTACGCCCGGCTCTATCTTCAAAACCGTGGTAGCAGCCGCCGCCTTGGAGGCGGGTGTTGCCCGTCCCGATGAACGGTTCGAATGCAAAGGGGCCTGGGGCAAATACCATTTTACCTGCTGGAAAAAGGAGGGGCATGGGACGCTTACCTTCCGTCAGGCTTATGCCCAATCCTGCAATATTGTGTTCGGGCAAATTATGCAGCGGCTGACACCGGAGCAGGTGGAGGAAGCCGCCCGGAAGCTGGGTGTTGGGGGCATGGTGGGCTGGAGCGGTAAGCTTCTGCAGGACACTGCCTTCCGCCAACTGGACCGGGAGGACAGTGGAACAGTCTGGACGGATGAGGCGGCGCGAAAGGATGAGGGCGCCAGGCTGCAGACGGCCATTGGGCAACGCGATGTGCGTATGACTCCTTTGCAGGCGGCCAATATGGTGGTGACGCTCCTCAATGGCGGGAAGCTTCAGACTGTACGGGCGGTGCAGGAGGTGCGTTACCAGACAGACCGGAAGCTGGCGGATTTTCCGGCGAAGCTTCTCTCCGGTGAGGATGGTATATCCAAGGGGACTTCAGAGACCCTTCTCAAGTGGATGCAGGATGTGGTGGCCAACGGTACGGGAACGGCTCTGAAGGGAGCCAGCTGGCATCTGGCAGGCAAATCGGGAACGGCCCAGGTCCCGGAGGCAGGGGCTGACCTGTACAACCAATGGTTTATCGGGTACGGTCCGGTGGAGACTCCCCGGTATGCCGTTGCGGTGGTTTCACTGAAGCAGAAGGCAAGCGGCTCCGAGGCGGTGATGCTGTTCCGTCAGGTGATGGAGGTTTTGGCCGATTATGAAAAAAAAGAACGAAAAAAATGACGGAGCCATGTCAGGTCCGATATACTAGGGGGTGTCTGAAAGCTCCGGGGGGAGCAAATTTTCATACACCCTAAATAAAGCGTCCGGGTTACCGGACAGATGAAGGAGGCAGCGGGGATCCCATGGACGTCAGAGCGTCGGATCGGAAAAAACGGGACAGGCTCCTCCTGCTCCCTTTGTGTTTTGTGCTGGCGGGAGCGGTTCTTGGGCTGACAGCCGGGCCGGTTCAAGCGGCCGGAGAGCCCGCCTCTCTTCAGGCGCTGGTCGATGCGGCGGAGGAAGGCACTGTGCTCCGGATTCCGGAGGGACGGTATGTCGGGCCTGTGGTGATTCGAAAACCGCTGCGTATCCAGGGAGACGGTAAAGCTCAGGTGGTGAACGGGGATGAAGGGCCGGTGATCCGGCTGGAGGCTTCCGGTGCGGAGCTTAAGGGAATCGGGATTGAGGATACCCGTGAGGATCCGGACAGCGTGGCCTTGGAGGTGGCTGGCAGCGGCAACCGGTTGAATAACCTGACTATTGCCACACAAGGCTTTGGCATCCGTTTCTATCAAGCTCACGAGAATATTTTGGAACACATACATATCGAAGGAACGACGGTCCAGGCAACCGGCCTGTCCCAGGATGAAGAGCCGGTAGAACGGGGGAATGGCATTGATCTCCTGGAATCAGACCGCAATCAGATCCGGAATAACCGGATCAGCAATATGTTTGACGGGGTTTATATTGAAAAAGGAACGGGCAACCGGATTGAGGGCAACATGGTCACTGAATCCCGGTACGGCTACCATCTGATGTTCAGCCGGGACACGGCAATCACCGGCAATACGGGCAGCCGCAATGTGACCGGAGCCATGATTATGGCGGATGAAGGGGCACAGGTGACGGGAAATGATTTTGCCAAACAAAGCGCCAACGCCACCGCGCAGGGCATTCTGCTGTTCGACGTGAAGCGGGTGCTGGTGGAAAATAACCGGGTGGAGGGCAACCGCCTGGGCATCTATGCCCAAACCCTGCGGGACACCACTATCAAGAACAACCGGTTTATGCGCAATTTTTTGGGGATTCAAATGACCGATGCGGAGGGCAACCGGCTCACCGGCAATGATTTTGTGGCCAATGTAATTCAGGCCCAGGCGGTAGCGGAGGCGGGCAACATCATCGAGCATAATTTTTGGGATGATTTTGGCGGTTTGGATCTGCAAGGAGACGGCATCAGCGATTTGCCTTACCGGAGCAACTCCTTTTTCCTCAGCCTGACAGATGAAACACCTGCCTACCAGCTGTTTTTTGGTGCGCCGGGTATGCTGTTTCTGGAAGGGCTGTTCGGCTCGGGGACCCGGGAGGATCTGGTGGACCAGGCGCCGCTTATGAAGCCGCGGGCCGCTGCTGAAACGGCCGAACCTGCGGCGGGCGGCAGATGGGCTTCCATTTTGTGCGGGGCACTGCTGCTGGCGGCCAGCGGATTGATTTTTATTAAAGGAGGAAAAGCACAATGAAGAAAAAAACGGTACTGGTTCTGATGGTCCTGGTGTTGGCCCTGGGAGTACTTGCCGCGTGTGGCGGCAAAACGGAGTATAAGGCTGTTGCCATTAATGAGGGTGTAGACAAATGTGAGGTTTGCCAGATGCTGATCAAGGATGACCAATATGCTACACAGATTATTTTGAAGGATCAGAAGCCCCTGAAGTTTGATGATTTAGGCGATTTGTACGTATGGCTGAACAAAAACGGACGGGACAAGGTAGGCGCTGCATTCGTCCGGGATTATTACACTAAAGAGTGGATCAATCTGGACCAGGCGGTATATGTCTATGACAAAGGCATCAAAACGCCTATGAGCTTCGGAGTGGTGTCCTTTGCCAAGGAAGCGGATGCGGACAAGTTCATTAAAGAAGCGGGCGCAGGGAAGAAAATGACGGTCAAGGAGCTGGATAGCCACGATTGGGCCCATTCCATGGGAGGCGGCCACGGCAGCATGTAAGCCGTAAGCCGGGAAGGCTCTGACAAGATCAACGGCAAGGGAAGTGCGACAAAGATGAAATGGCTGATTATCGCCCTGCGTGAGATCAAACTGGGCATGCGCAATCCGTGGGCATATTCCTTTATGGTGCTGTTCGCCTGCTTTACGCTTGCGATTGTCCTCATCCAGTCCAATTCGGGGCTGGAGGGGTACACCCACGGTACGGGCAGCCTGCTGAATCTGATTTTGTATTTGTTACCCCTGATGACCCTGCTGTTGGGATCTTTTGCGGTGACGGCGGAGAAGGAGGAGGGCGGGTGGCGGCTGTTATCCGTGTATTCCTTGTCCGGCTGGCAATTATTGCTCGGGAAATATGTTGGTTTGTGTCTTGTGATGTTCACTGTGGTAGGTGCGGGCTTTGGGTTGTCCGGTCTGATCGGAGGCATCCTGGGCAGGAATTTTTCACTGTCTTTGCTGGCGTTCTTTTATTTTTCGTCCCTGGCACTGGTGTTTATCTTTTTGGGGGTGGCCGTATTTGCAGGCACGCTTGCCAAGGGGCGTTGGCATGCCCTGACCATCAGTGTGGGCATCTGGTTTGTGCTGGTGCTGGCTTGGCCGACGTTATTGATCGCCGTACTCGGTTTTCTGCCGTACCCGGCTATTAAACCGGCCTTGCAGGTGATGTCCTTCCTGAACCCGGCGGAAATGGTGCGGATTTTTATGGTGACTCGGATGGGCGGTGGCGCAAGCTTCGGTCCCGAGTACGCGGGCTGGATCGGATGGATGCAGGGGGCCGGGGGTCTGGCAGGTTTTGCCGGAGCCGGATTGGCGTGGATCGCCTGTACGCTGCTGGCGGGCACTGTGGTCTGGGAGAGGAGACGGTACGAATGACGGTATTGGAGCTGGACGGGGTCAAAAAGGATATCCGCGGCCGGACGGTGGTCCAGCCTGTAGAATACCAGCTGCCTGCTGGGCAGGTGCTGGCGCTGTGCGGCGGCAACGGTGCGGGCAAAAGCACCGTTCTGCGGATGATCGCCGGCATTACGAAGCCTACTGCCGGGACCGTGCGGCTGGCCGGCCGCACCTGGAAGGAGGACCGGCCGGGCTGCTCCGCCTTGATCGGGTATATGCCGGATGACTTCCAATTCGGCCAAGCGCTCACTGCCGGCGAAACGCTGGAGTTTTACGCCGCCCTGCGGGGACCGGCCGCCCGGAAGCGGGTGCAGGCGGTGCTGGAGGAGGTAGGGCTGGCCTCTGTGCGCCATGCCAAGGTGTCTACCTTCTCCAAAGGAATGCGGCAGCGGCTGCTGTTTGGCCAAGCCCTGCTGGGGGAGCCGGAGCTCCTGGTGCTGGATGAGCCTACCAATGGACTGGACCCCTATTGGCTGCAGGCCTTGGCTGAGCTGATCAACCGGCGCAAGGCCCAAGGGCAGTCGGTGGTGTTTTCCACACATCAGCTGGAAACGGCGGAATGGACGGCGGACCATGCCATTCTCCTCCATGAGGGAAGAGTCAGCATGGCGGGGCCCATGGAGGAGTTCCGCAGCCGGTTCGGCGAGAACGGGCTCTCCAAGGCGTTCGCCCATTCGCTGCGGGAGCTGGATAAGCGGGCTGAATAGAGTAGGTGCGGACCAAGTTTTGATCCAGGCTATCATAACTTATCCAGCCTGTGGCGTGGACCAAGTTATTCAGAGGGGGGAGACTCACATGAAAACGTGGAGGTTTGGACAGCTTTTTATGCATCTGTTGCTGGCAGCGGGGATTGGGGGGCTGCTGGTTCTTGTGGCTGGGTGCGGCACTACATCGGCACCTGCTCCGGGAGTGGATCTGAATCCGTACACCATCGATTTTTCGGCAGACCCGTCGGTTCCCCGCATCGGCTCTCCTGTTACGCTGGGGGTGAAGGTGAACGGCCGGGAGAAGCTTTCGAAACGGGCGGAGCTCTATTTTGACCTGAAGAAGAAGGATTCTACGCTGGAGCTGGAAATCAAGGGAGAGAACAAGGGGGAGAACCGCTTCGCCGGTTCGTATACCTTCAAGGAAGCGGGTTTTTATGAGGTGTCCATCCATGTGATTACCAGTACCGCCCATCAGACGGAGGTCAGGCAGCTGGAAGTGAAGCCTTGAACCGCAAGGAGCTGGGAAAGGTGAATAACGATCGGTTTTCTTCGAGATAGCGGAAGCCGGGTGTCCGCTATTTAAGCCGGAAGGCGGTATAATGCCGGGTAGCGGAAGTCTAATTTCCTCTATTGCCTTCCTTCTGATGGTAAAGGAGCAGCTGCAACAGAGATAGAGGAAAACCCCCTTCCGTTATTGGCAGCTTCGCACCATCCACCGGCTAATAGAAGAAACTATCCTTCCGCTAAATGCGCCAACCGACGTTTCGCCAACCGCCCTCTCGCCCTCACTGCTCTGTAACTCTGAACCATTCTTCCTCGGCACTCCGTCTTATCGCGTCCCTACCGCGCCAGCTCCTCAGCTGCCTGCAAACATCCTTCCGGAATTCTCATTCCTTAAGCTCCATCCGCCACCAAACCGGATAAGGAGCTTTTTGCGTTTCTCCGCTTAGGAGAAGGAACATTTTATGACAAAATTCACTCTTTTCTGATATGATGGTCTAAAATAGATTTTTAATTGGAGTTGGAGGGTTATTATGAAAATACTGGGAAAGTCCGGGCGCAGCGGACGCCGTTTCCGCTTCAGTCTGCAATGGAAGACCATTCTGGTTTGTGTGCTGCTTTTGGTGACCCCTGGTTTTACCATCGGTTATATCGGCTTCAATACCGCCAAGTCGGAGATGGACAAGCTGGGCGAAGCCTCCTTGAAGCAAAATGTGGACATGACCATCCAGCTGATCGACGCCTACCAAAGCATGGTGGACAAGGGTGCGCTGACACTGGAGGAAGCCCAGGAGCAAGTGCGCATCCGGACAGTAGGCCCCAAGAAGGACGACGGGAAAACACGGGAGATTGCCAATAAAATCGGCGAGCACGGCTACGCATTTGCCATAGATGCCAAAGGCATAGATGTGATGCATCCCAACCGGGAAGGCGAAAATCTGTGGGACTCCAAGGATTCCGACGGCATTCTGTACATACAGGACATTATCCGCACGGGTGAAGGAGAAGGCGGGTTTACCTATTACAGCAACCCTCTTCCCGGCAAGGAAGAAGCTGCCCCGAAGGTGACCTATTCCAGAAGCGAGCCCCATTGGGGCTGGGTTGTGGCGGCAGGCTCTTATCTGATAGATTTTAATGCGGGCTCCAATAAAATCGGGGACATGATGCTGATTGTGCTGGCGTTGTTTACCGTGGTTGGGTCTGCAGCGGCAGCATGGTATGCCTGGCATATTGCCAAGCCCATCAGGCAGATTACCGGCCAGGTGGAGGAGATGGCGGGCGGGAACCTGCAGCTGTCAGAGCTCCGGGTCAAAAACCGCGATGAGGTGGGGCGTCTGGCAGAGCATTTCTCCGTTATGAAGGAGCAGCTCCGGGGATTGATCAGCCATGTATCCTCTTCCTCTCTGCAGGTCGCAGCCACAGGGGAGGAGCTTTTGGCAGGCAGCGGGGAAACCAGCCGGGTCGCCGAGCATATCGCCCACTCGATCCAGGAGGTGGCGGAGGGAGCCCAGCTTCAATCCGGCATCATTGACGAAATCAGCCAGCTGACCCGCTCTGCCAACGACAGTGTAACCAGAATCAGCCAAGGCTCAGATTCCGCTGCCCAAGCCTCTGCCCAAGCGGCCGCCACAGCTGATCAAGGCACCCGGGCTATGGTGCAAACCATGGATAATATGACCCTGATCAAGGACAAGATTATGGGCATCGAAAAAACAGTGAGGCTTCTGGAAGAAAAATCCGGCGCCATCGGCGAAATCCTCGGTTTGATCACTGCCATCGCTTCCCAGACCAATATTCTCGCCTTGAATGCGGGGATTGAAGCCGCCAGGGCGGGAGAGCAGGGCAAGGGCTTCGCAGTGGTAGCCGCCGAGGTGAAGAAGCTGGCGCTGCAGACAGGCAGCGCTTCAGAGGAAATCGGCGCATTAATCGCCGAGATTAATGGAGAGATTGCCCAGGCTGCAGCTGCAACCCGGGAGGAGGTAGCAGCGGTTACGGCCGGTATGGAGCTGGCCTCCGCTGCCAGCAGCTCCTTCCGGGATATTCTGGAGGCTGTGGATGCTGCTGCAGAGCATTGCCGATCGGCCGCAGACGCCTCCGCCGACGTTTCCATCCGCATGGACGGACTGGCTGCGGCGGTGGAGCAAATCTCCGCCATCTCCGCAGAAGCGGCCGGCCAGTCCCAGAATGTGGCCGCGGCGGCCCAGGAGCAGAACGCCTCCATGGAGGAGGTTGCGGCCGGAGCGCAGCAGCTTTCCCAGATGGCGGATGAGCTGCAAAAATTGGTATCTTTTTTCAGGGTGGATGGATAAAGCATGGTTTCCGCCGTCGAAAAATGGTATAGTACTAGAAGTGCGGCAAAACGCTGCGATTCATGAATGGGACAATAGGGGGACACGAAAATAATGGAAGACAACAACAAAAAAAACGACGGTTTGGAGCAGGATGGCGATCAAGCCGGCAACACTCCGGAAGAGAACCAAACTTCCGAACGGGCTGATCATGAACAAGCATTCCCAACCGTAGGGGATGAATTCGGACCGGAAGCCTTCGCGGATGAAGCCGTTGAAGAGAGAGCCGAGGCAACCGCTGTTGCCGCAGCCGCTCCCGCCAAGGCCAATCCCTTGCCCTGGTTTCTGTTCGCCATCACCTTGGCCGCTTTGGCAGTGGTGCTGTACCTGGGCCAAACAGGCAAAGCCGGTGTCAGCGGTTCAGCCGCTACTGTAAACGGCGAGAAGGTGACCAAGCAGGAGCTCTACGACGCCATGTACAAGCAGGGCGGCGCGACGACTTTGGACAGCCTGATTTCGGAGAAGCTGGTTACCCAGGAAGTGGACAAGGCCAAGGTGAAGGTGGATGAAGCGGCGATTGAGGCCGAGCTGGCTCAGATCAAGACCCAATTCCCGGATGAGGCCCAGTTCAACAGCGCCATGGAGCAAAGCGGCTTCACCCTGGATTCCCTCAAGGCCGAGATCCGCAAGAACCAGGAGATCAGCAAGATCTTCGAATCCAAGATGGATCTGTCCGACGCCAAGCTGAAGGAATACTTCGACAAAAATGTGGAGCAATACAACACTCCGGAGCAGCTTATGATCTCCCACATCCTGGTGGAGAAGAAGGAGGATGCCGATAAAATCCTCGCCGATCTGAAGGGTGGAGCGGATTTTGCCACCGTGGCCAAGGAAAAGTCCACCGATCCGGGCAGCAAGGATAACGGCGGCTCCCTGGGCAGCTTAATCTCCCGCGGACAAGGATTGGATCAAGCCTTCGAGGACGCTGCATTTAAGCTGAATAAGGGTGAAATGAGCGGCGTAGTCCAATCCTCCTTCGGCTTCCATATCATTAAGGTGATGGACAAGAAGGAGGCGGTTCAGGCCAACTTCGACAAGCAGAAGGAAGATGTGAAGAAGAGCATGGTCAGCGAAGAGGTGCAAACCAAGGGCGCTGAATGGCTGGAAAACCTGAAGAAGGACGCCAAAATCGAAAAGCTGTAGGAAATCCGAATCAAATACCACATCCCGCCTATACGGTCATCCGGAGAGGCGGGATGTTTTTTTTATCTAGGGTGTGTCTAAAAACTCCGAGGGGAGCAGATTTTGCCGAATTTTCGTTCCAGGCAAGGCACTTTCGTGCAGGCGTACCGGGGGTACGTCAAGCGAAAGTAACGATAGCAAGGGACGAAAAGGCGGTGAAGGATGCCCTCAAGCGAGTTTTCAGACACATCCTAATGAAAACACAAAAGGAGGCAATGGCAGGGGGGTACAACCGGTTTTTGAATGCGCATACAATTAGGTTGTTCATGAATGCGCAAAGAGGAACGGGAGGTGAAATGGTATATGAAAACACTAAAGGCAATTGCCTTGCAGATTGATACTTTTTTTGAGTCCTGTGCCAAAATCGGACTGCTGTCCATGATCATCATTGTTACCCTCCAGGTGTTTACCCGGAAGATATTCAACTTCGTGTTCTTCTGGTCGGAGGAAACGACCCTGCTGCTGCTGATCTGGTTTTCCTTTATGGGCATCGCATTAGGCTTCCGGGAAAACCTGCATCTGGGCATTGATACCTTTACCAATATGCTGCCCAAGTCCATTGACCGGCTCATTGACCGCCTGATCCAGATTTGCATCCTGGCCTTCGGGATTTATCTGGTGTATTACGGCTGGGACTTCACCCGCCTGATGCATGAATCCTCCCTGCCGGCTACGGGGCTTCCCAACTCCCAGACCTATGTGGTTATGCCCATCTCAGGTCTGATGATCTGCATCTACGCCGTTCTTCAGCTGTTGGGAATCGATACAATCAGACACAAAAATGTTGACGAGGGAGGCAGCGAGGAATGATCAGCAACACCATAGCCATCACTATTCTGGCGGTAAGCTTTTGCTTGCTTATCTTGATCCGGTTTCCCATCTCGCTGGCCCTGGCAGGGTCTACCCTGCTGACGGTGCTGTATCTGAAGGTGCCGCTGGCGGCAGTGGGACAGACCATGATTCAGGGCATCAACTCCTATTCGCTTCTGGCTATCCCGTTCTTCATCCTGGCCGGGCAGATTATGAGCGAGGGCAAAATGGCCCTCCGGCTGATTAATATGGCCCAGGTATTCGTAGGCACCATACGCGGCGGCTTGGCCATGGTCAACTGCGTAGCCTGTATGTTCTTCGGCAATATCTCCGGCTCGGCGGTGGCGGACGTGTCCTCTATCGGCTCCGTGATGATCCCCATGATGAAGAAAAAGGGCTATGACACCGATTATGCGGTAGGCGTTACCGTTTCCGCTGCCATTCAAGGGGTGGTTGTCCCTCCCAGCCATAATCTGGTGCTGTATTCCCTGGCCGCAGGCGGCGGAGTGTCCATCGCCTCGCTGTTCCTGGCGGGGATTGTTCCCGGCATTATGCTGTGTACCTCTCTGATGGTGACCGCTTATTTCACTGCCCGTAAACGCGGATATCAGAGGAGCGAGCCGGTTCCCTTAAAGCAGGCGCCCAAAATCATCGCCGACGGCCTCCTCTCCATGCTCACCGCCATCATCATTCTGGGCGGCATTTTCTCGGGCTGGTTTACGGCTACAGAGGCCGGTGCCATGGCATGTTTGTACGCCTTTATCCTCACCTTCTTCATCTACCGGGATATCCCCATCTCCCGTATGTGGATTATCTTGACAAGAACATTGCGCACTGTTTCAATGGTATTGTTTTTGATTGCGTCCTCCGCCAGCTTCGGCTGGATTCTCGCTTACCTGAAGGTGCCGGCGATTGTAACCGACTTCATGCTGGGCATCTCGGATAATCCCATTATCATCCTGCTGATCATTAACGTTTTGCTGTTGATCCTGGGTGCACCTATGGATATGGCTCCTCTGATCGTGATCATGACGCCGATTTTGCTGCCGGTGGTCACTACGCTAGGTGTGGACCCCGTCCACTTCGGAATTATCATGATGCTGAACCTGGGCATCGGGCTGTTAACCCCGCCTGTGGGAACGGTTCTATTCGTGGGTTGTGCCATCGGTAAAATATCGGTGGACAGCGGCACAAGGGCCATGATGCCGTTTTTCTATACCATGTGCGTCATTCTGCTGATTCTGACCTATATACCGGGAATTGTCATGTGGCTGCCCAGGATGTTCGGCGCCTCCTGACGGATGATACGATAACCATGAGGGGGATGTATTCAATGAAAAATCATATGAAGGGAACAAGCGCACTGCTGGCCGTAGTGCTGGCAGGGGCTGCTTTGGCGGGCTGCGGCGGGGAAGCCGTACAAACCCAAGGAGGCGCGGAGCAAAAATCGGGGCCGAAATACGTGTTCCGCTTAGCCGAGACTCATCCGGCAGATTACCCGACTACGCTGGGGGACAAGAAGTTTGCCGACCTGGTGAATGAACGCTCCAACGGTCGGATTAAGATCGATGTGTTCGCCAACTCCCAGCTTGGTGAGGAAAAAGCGGTGCTGGAGCAGGTACAGCTGGGCGCTATCGAATTTACCCGGACCAGCTCAGGTACGGTGGCTGCTTTCAATAAAAACTTCGAAGCCTTCAGCCTGCCGTATATCTTCGAGAGTGACGCTCATCTCTGGAAATTCCTCGAAAGCGATATGGGCAACAAAATGCTGGACGGTTTGGAGAGCTCTCGCATGAAAGGGCTTGCATATTACAGCTCCGGCGCACGCCATTTCTATTCCAACAAACCGCTGAAATCCATCTCCGATCTCAAGGGCCTGAAAATCCGCGTCCAGCAAAACAAGGTGAATATCGATCTCATGGAAGCACTGGGCGCCAACGCTACTCCCATGCCCTACGGCCAGGTGTTCAGCTCCCTGCAGACAGGCGTTATCGATGCGGCGGAAAACAACTATCCCAGCTATTACACCTCCAGCCATTACCAGCAGGCCAAACATCTGATTCTTGATGGCCACCAGATGGTGCCGGAGGTGCTTCTGATCAGCAAGGTGGTCTGGGACCGGTTGGGGGCAGAGGACCAGAAGCTGGTGAAGCAGGCTGCGCTGGATTCCGTAACCTTCCAAAGACAGGAATGGGATAAATTCGAGAAGGAGTCGGCGGAGAAGGTGAAGGCTGCCGGCGGTGTCACCATTACCGAGGTGAAGGACAAAAAAGCATGGCAGGATACGGTGAAGCCGGTCATCGAAAAATACCGCACCGAATACAAGGATTTTCTGTCCGCTGTGGAAAAATTGAAATAACAGGCATGGTATAATCGGGAAAGGAAGGTCCTTCCGGGCCTTCCAGTTTCCGTTTGTATGGGACAAAAGGAAGTGGAGCATATCCGTACCAGATGGTCCGTAATATTGTCGAATATGCTGAATCAGGCGGTGCTTCTCCGCGACAGGCCGCTGGTGGCGAAGCTGCTGGTTTATTCCGCGCTGCTGGTGGTGATTCCCATGATGGTGGTGGGTATCATCTCCTTCAACCGATCCTCGATGGTGCTGGAGGAGGAAACCAGCCAGGCCAGCTGGCAGATTATCGAGCAGGTGAAAACCCATGTGGAATATTATGTCCGGGATATGGAAAGCGATATGCTGTCCATGGTGAACCATCCGGCCATGACGGCGCTGATATCCATGCGCACGCCGGAGGAGGTCCGCAATTCGGGCATCCGTGGGGAGGTGCTGCAGCTGATGCGCAATATGGCTTATTCCCGCAACGATATTTCTCATGTGACGGTGATCATGGACAATGTGGCCGTCCTCGACACGCAGGAGGTCAGAAGCGTCTATCCCGCCGCCGGAATGCCCGGGGAATACTGGTATCCGCTGGTGCCGCAGGTAGGCGACCTGATAATCAGCCGGATTATTGCCTGGCCCGACAAAAAAGAACCTGTGCTGACCATCGCAAGACGCCTGGTGAACCCGCGCACTCTGGAATCGGTGGGGATGCTGGTGGTGGACATCAACTACAAGCGTCTCCAGGAAATCGCCGACAAGGTAACGGTAGGGCGGACCGGCTACATGAGCATTTTGGACCTGAACAGCCATTATGTGTACCATCCCGATCTGAGCCAGCTTGGCAAACAAGCTGATTACAACGTGACCTCCATTATGGAAAGCGACGAAGGCACCTTCCGGACCAGGGGTCAAGTTGGAGCCCGAGAATTCCTGACCTTCAGCCGGTCGTATGCGCTGAATTGGCATTTTGTCACCTCAGTGCCTTACGGAGAGCTGATGCAGGGGCGCAGCTATATCGGCAAAACCATCATTTGGGCGATTGTGATTACCCTTTTGGCTGCTTACGGGATCGGGATTGCCTTCGCCTCCAGTCTGGTGGTGCCTATCCGGCGGATGGAGCGGTACATGAAGAAGGTGGTCAAAGGGGATTTTACCGGAACGCTGCAGGTGGATTCCCGGGATGAAATTGGCTTGCTGGCCCAGGGGCTGACGGATATGGTGGGCCAGCTGGTGAAGCTGCTGGATGAGGTTTATGAATCCAAGCTAAGGGAAACCCGGATGATGCTGCACCAGCGGGAGACGGAGCTGAAGGTGCTGGAATCCCAGATCAACCCGCATTTTCTGTACAATTCTCTGGAGACCATCCGCGGAATGGCCTTGGACCGGGGAATGGAGGACATCTCCGTGATGGCTTCCTCTCTGGCCCGCCTGCTGCGGTACAATCTGAAGAATTCCTCCCCTATTGTTACGCTTAAGGAGGAGCTGGATAACTGCGAAATCTATCTGAAAATACAGAAGTACCGGTTCGAGGAAAAGCTGGAGTACCGCTTCGATGTTCCAGCCTGGCTGGAGGATAAGCAGGTGCCCAAGTTTTCCCTTCAGCCTATTATCGAAAACTGTGTAATACACGGCATAGAAGCGTCATTGGGCACGGTGATGATCCGTGTGTCTGCTTTTACCGGGGAGAATGGGGAAAGCTTCGTGCTGGAAATCGCCGATACGGGGCCGGGTATCCAGCCTTTCAAACTCCGGAAAATCCGGGATGATATCAGTATCCGTGACATCAGTGAAGGGGGTCCGCAAATCGGGCTGATTAATGTGCACAGGCGGATTGCCCATTTGTTCGGGGAAGCCTACGGGGTAGAAATCGGCAGCAAGCCTGACGAGTGCACCTGGGTGCGCCTTCGGCTGCCGCTGGGGGAGGGCAAAACCGCTGCCAAAACCAATGATGGAGGGTGATGGGTCAATGAACCGCATTCTGATTCTGGACGATGAGCGCTGGGTGCGCACATCCTTAAGACGGGTGGTGGAGCTGACCGGCCTCCCGGTACAGGTGGTCCATGAGTGCGCTGACGGCCTATCCGCTCTGGATTGGCTGAAGCAGGAATCTGTTGAACTGATCCTCGCCGATATCCGGATGCCCATCATGGACGGCCTGGCCTTCATCGAACAGCTCCGCCAGAACGGGGGCCGCCAGGACGTAGTGATCATCAGCGGCTATGACGATTTCAGCTATGCCCGGACCGCTATGCGCTTCGGCGCCATGGATTATCTCTTGAAGCCCGTGGAGCCCGACGATATGCGCAAATGCCTGGGCAAGTGGCTGGAGCGGAATGCGGAGGCGGCGGAGCGGGCGGGACTGCCCAAGCTGGACGCCCAGGAGCAATCCACCTTCGAGCGGGTAGCCCGCTGTGTGCGGGAGGGTCTGCCTGGGCCTTTGGCGCTGAAGGACATTGCGGCGCAGGTGCATTTGAACCCCAGCTACCTCAGCCAGCTGTTTAAGCGCCATACCGGCAAGGCCTTCTCCGATTATGTGGCGGAGGCCAGACTGGAGGAGGCCAAACGTCTGCTGTCCCGGACTTCCTTACGCATCTCCGATATTTCCGACCGGCTGGGTTATGCGGATTTGGCTTACTTCAGCAGCGTATTCAAGAAATATACCGGCATGCCTCCCTCCGAATACCGCAAGCGCTGTCCGCAGCCAACCCGGGATATCTGCTGCAGGGAAAAGTAGCTTGTGTCGCGCCATCTCCCCCCCTTGTGCCGCAAGGGGGTATTTTTCATATGGGGCGTGCTGGTCTGCCGCCAACCGGGGCGGCCGTTGGAAACTGCGCTCAACATATGTTACCATTTGAAAATAGAGTAGAATTCTGCGATAAGGAGGTAGCGCCCTTGACTGGACTCAACAAACAGCCTATTATCACGATCTGTTCGGATTCTGTGGGCGAAACCGCCGAAGCGGTGGTGAAAGCCACAATCCGCCAGTTTGACCTTCGCAATGCCAAAATCAAACGGTACAGCCATGTGCTGACGGAAGCGGAAATCCGCGATATTGTCGGCGAGGTGGCCGTAAACGGCGGCATGATCGCCTATACCCTGGTGCAGCCGGACCTGCGGGAGCTGATCCGGGAGGAGAGCCTGCGGCTTGGCGTCCGTACGGTGGATGTGATGGGGCCGATGATGCAGGCCTTTATCGAATCCTTCGACGGTTCTCCAACACGTAAGCCTGGTATGCTGCACCAGATGGACGATGATTATTTCAGACGGGTGGAGGCCATCGAATTTACCGTCAGCTGTGATGACGGCCGCGATCCTCGGGCACTGCTGAACGCGGACATCGTGCTTATTGGCGTATCGCGAACCTCCAAAACACCGCTCAGCATGTTTCTGGCGCATAAGGGCTACAAGGTGGCCAATCTGCCCTTGATTCCCGAGGTGAAACCTGCTGCGGAGCTGTTCCAGATCCCCCCTGGCAAAATCGCCGGGCTGATCATGGACCCGGAGAAGATGCTGAAGATCCGTGTGGAGCGCCTGCGGGCCCTGGGGTTAACTGCCGGAGCCAAATACGCCAATATGGAGCGGATTACCTTTGAGCTGAATTATGCCAAGAAACTGATGGAGCAGTTGGGCTGTCTGACCATCAACGTTTCGGACAAGGCGATTGAAGAGACGGCGGGAATTATTCTGGAGCATTTGTAGGAAGGGGACAAAAGCGGATGATTTTTCTCCGTAGAGAGACATTCAAGCAATACCTGCAGCTTTACCCGGTAACCAGTGCCATTCTGGCAATTATCGCGGTGCTGTTCGCGGCTATGGAAATCACGGGCAGCTCCACTGATGCCATCACACTGCTAAATTTCGGCGCCATGTACAGCAACAGCGGTGAAACCCATGAATGGTGGAGATACATAAACTCCATGTTTTTGCACATCGGTTTTTCCCATGTGCTGTTTAATGCCTTTGCCCTTTATGTTTTCGCTCCTCCCTTGGAGCGGCTTCTGGGGAAATTCCATTACGCAGGGTTTTTCCTGCTTTCGGGTCTGGTAGGCAATGCCTTCAGTATGCTGTTCACCGAACCCCCGTTTATTGCTGCGGGGGCATCCGGCGCCATCTATGGGGTTTACGCCGCGTATGTGTATTTGGCAATTTTCCACCGGCATGTGCTGGATGAAGGAACCCGTTCCACGGTAATTGCGATTGTGGTAATGGGGGGAATCACCTCTTTGATTATCCCCAATGTGAACATCTTTGCCCATCTGGGCGGCTTTGTGGCCGGTTTTGTGTATTTCGCCGTACTGACCCGCCGGTTAAGACGCCGGAGCCAGAGGTAGGATAAACTCCTGGTCGGCTCGGCTAGGGCCAGAAACGCTGCTGTCGGGCGTATAAGGGGCTCTGAGTTCCGTTAGGGCAGGCGCACCGCCAGCAGCACGGATCGGCGAGTCCGTAATAACCATGAAAAAGCCTGTTTACGGAAAAGACACTTTTCCGCGAACAGGCTATTTGGCGCTATTTTGTACGTAATGGAAACGTTGTTTGAAACAGGCGGGCGGTCAGCCCAGGTACTCCACCCTGCGGTGCAGAGACACATTGTCTCCGTAAGTGCTGCGGAGGGTCTGGAGCAGATCCACCATCATCCAGTACATCTCTCGGGGACGCTGGTTGGCAGGCCTTACGGTGTCGATCCGCACGCCATTCACAACTACATCAAGAACGATCATTACGCGTCACGACCTTTCCATGAGCTATCGTTTTGAGTTGACTATAACACAAATGGATAGGTCGTGTAAAAATATTTAATCAATTCAGATTATTAATTTTTTGTTTACGCCCCTTGAAGGGTTTGGTGGATAGCCGCGGCGGCTTTTTTGCCTGCGCCCATGGCGAGAATGACCGTTGCCGCACCCGTGACCACATCCCCGCCCGCATACACCCGGGGTTTACTGGTTTCCATGGTGGCTTCCTCCACGATGATCCCGCCCCAGCGTTGGGTGGAGAGGCCCGGAGTGGTGGAACGGATCAGCGGGTTGGGGCTTTGGCCGATGGCGATGATCACCGTATCCAGCTCCAAACCGAAGATGCTGTCCGCCTTCTCCACAGGGCTGCGGCGTCCGCTGGCATCGGGTTCGCCCAGCTCCATCTCCACACATTCCATACCGGTAACCCAGCCGTTTTCGCCTGTGATCCGGACCGGGTTCACCAACAGCTTGAACTGAATGCCTTCCTCTTGGGCATGATGGATTTCCTCCCGGCGGGCGGGAAGTTCATCCATGCCTCTGCGGTACACAATGGAAACCTCCTCGGCACCCAGGCGCAAAGCGGTGCGCGCTGCATCCATGGCCACATTGCCGCCGCCCACCACAGCCACCTTTTTGCCGATGCGGACCGGTGTGGGGCTGTTGGGGAAGTCATAGGCCTTCATCAGATTGACCCGGGTCAAAAACTCATTGGCGGAATATACGCCGTTCAGGTTTTCGCCGTCAATGCGCATAAACCGTGGCAGTCCTGCGCCGCTGCCCACGAATACAGCCTGGAAGCCGTCCTCGAACAGCTCATCTACGGTAATGGAGCGGCCTACCACCACATTGCGCTCGATTTTGACGCCGAGGCTGACCACCTTCTCGATTTCCTCCTCCACCAGGGACTTGGGCAGGCGGAACTCGGGAATACCGTACATCAGCACACCGCCCAAGGCATGGAGAGCCTCGAACAGCGTAACCTCATAACCCAGCTTGGCCAGATCGCCTGCGCAGGTCAGACCTGCGGGACCGCCGCCGACAACCGCAACCTTGCTGCCGTTGGCAGGCATAGCAGGCTCCTCCGGCAGCTTGTGGACCATGCCGTAGTCTGCTGCGAACCGCTCCAGGCGGCCGATACCCACAGGTTCAGCCTTTTTGCCGCGGATGCAGCTTCCTTCACACTGGGATTCCTGCGGGCACACCCGGCCGCAGACGGCAGGCAGATTATTCTCCTGCTTGATGATCCGGTAGGCGCTTTCGAAATTTCCGGCGGCGATTTCGCCAATGAAATCCGGGATCGGCACGTTCACCGGGCAGGCGTTCACACAGGGCTTATTCTTGCATTGCAGGCAGCGGGTTGCTTCTTCCATCGCCTGTTCAGCCGTATAACCCAGGGCCACCTCCAGGAAATTCCTCCCCCGCACAAGAGGCGGCTGCTCAGGCATGGCTACCTTCACCGGGCTCATGTTCGCTCTAGGCATTCTCCCTCACGCTCCTCTTCCGATACGGCAGGCATGGGCTTCCATTTCCTTGTACATGCCCTGTCTGCGTATACATTCGTCGAAGTCCACCAGAAGACCGTCAAAATCCGGACCGTCCACACAGGCAAACCGGGTTTCCTCACCTACAGTGACCCGGCAGCCGCCGCACATGCCCGTGCCGTCGATCATGATGGGATTGAGGGATACCCCGGTGGGAATCCCCAAAGGTTTGGTAATGTCCACAACCGCCTTCATCATGGGCAAAGGACCGATGGCAATGACCTCGTCATAGACGTGGCCGTTATGTAAAAGCTGCTTCAGAATATCCGTCACAAAACCCTGGATGCCGCAGGAGCCGTCGTTGGTTGCCATATAAAGCTGGCCGCAGAAGGCCTCGAATTCCTGCTCCAGGATAATCAGATCCTTGCTTCTTCCTCCCAAAATCACGTCCACCTCGGCTCCGGTTTCCTTCCACTTGCGGAGCTGGGGGTACAGAGGCGCCGCACCTACACCGCCGCCGATGCCGAGAATCCGCTTCTTGCCGGGATGGATATCTGCCGGGCGTCCCAGCGGTCCGGCGAAATCCGAGATGCCTTCGCCAACGGCCTTCTCCGCCAATCGGGTGGTAGAATAGCCGACGATTTGATAGATAATGGTTACCGATTGCCGTTCCCGGTCATAATCCGCGATGGTGAGGGGAATGCGCTCTCCGCCTTCCTCCACCCGGACCATCACAAATTGCCCCGGCTCGCATTTGCGCGCTACATACGGCGCATGCACGGCCAGAAGCTCGACAGCATCGTTCAGCTTGCGCTTTTCAAGTATCGTGTACATGTTGGCTCTCCTTCTCAATCGAATACTTCTTCCATTATAGCGTCTTCCATCCGGCTCGATTGTTGGCGACTATGTATATTTGATGAAAAAAAGGATAAAAAAAAGCCTCCGGATCAACCGGAGGATTAAGGCTGGGACAGGGTTTTGACCTTACCTTGGAATTGCGGCAGGCTCAATTGGTCGAAGGCGGAGAAGCCGCCGTTGGCCAGCAGGGCTACGGATTTTCCGTTATAAACCGGATAGAGTCCCTGCCATAAGCCGTTCAAGGTATAATAATCCGTGCCCCCGGCTTTCCGCAGGAAAAAGACGTAATCACCTGCTTCCAGAGGTCCGGTATAGGTTTTGTTCAGAGGGTCTGCGGCATCCGGCAGAGGCTCCACACCAGAGGTTAGCAGCTTAACGGGAGAAGCCGCGGAGCCTTTCCACACGGCATGTACACGAATCCGCTGGACATAATGGACGATCCGTCTGCCGGAGATTTCCTGTCCGGTAGGGTAGTTTTCCTGCCCGTCCTCCAGATGCCCCTCCACAATCAAATCAGCGCTTTGGGCAAGCGCCTTTTCCGAGACGGCGGGTTGGACGGGCACGGGAATTCCGCCGGGCTGGGGAGCGGCCGCAGCCGGGGACGGCACTCCCAAAAGTGCAGCCGCTATGGAAATATGTACAGAGAGCCGTTTCCACGGCTGTAGAAACCCCTTTTTCATACCACGAATCCTTTCAGTCATCCGTAATCAAAACACGGGTTTTCAGCGGGATATGCCGGTACAGGTATTCCACATCCTTGTTGCGCATGCGGATACACCCGGAGCTGGCGGACAAACCGATGGACCAGGGCCGGTTCGTGCCGTGAATGCCGTATTTATAACCGCCGTCTATGCTTAAGCCCATCCAGCGGGTACCCAGCGGATTGTCGGGATGTCCGCCAGCGATTTTTTTGCGCATATAATAAGGCTTGTGGACCTTAGTCACGATCCGGAATTCCCCCTCCGGCGTGAGATCTCCGCGTCCGGTGGCAACCGGGAAGGTGTACAGCACCTGACCGTTCATCACAACCTGAAGCTGATGCCTCTTTTTGTGGATGGCCAGATACAGCTCTTCCTCTCCCACAATGGGGGCACGGGGAGCCGTTGGGGTCATCTGTTCCAAACGGGCGGCATCCTGGACAGGATCGGCTTGGGCGGACGGAACATTCCATATAAGCAATAAACACAAGGCCGTAACAAGAAGGGCTAATGGAACCAACCTGGCTGTGCGCAATTACATTCACCTCCACGTTAGCCTGTGCAGGAAACCTTCCGCCCATTCATACAAAAACCCCGCAAATGAAAGCGGGGGAGGGTATCGTTTGTATGCAGTTTTTTATTGGGAAAGCCACTCCAGCACCTTGACGGCATTGTCCTTCTTGTTGGCATTCACCCGGATCAGGGCGATTTTCTCCACATCGGGCAGCTTCAATTCTTTAATGGCCGGATGGTTGGAGACGTCGATGCCTGACCAGACCGTCTCACCTGTATCTGATTCGCCAGTGCGGCGTTTCTCCTGGGGAACGGAGGCAAGGGACGGGATATTATCTAATCGGAGGAAAGCCCCTTGTTTGCTGAACCTGGCGTAATTGGTTTTGTCCATAATGTAGATATCCGCCTTGTCCGCGGCCATAGAGATAATCGCTTTTTGCATCATGGCCATGCCGTATTCATCCTTGGGATCCGTAGGCGAATATTGGTTGACGATATGGATATCCTTCCAGTCGGTCATCTGCTCCAGGGTTTTCACCTCAAAGCTGTCCAGCTCCCCCTGGATCTGATAGTCCGTGAAAAAAGTCACCTTTAAATCCGCCCGTTCGATTCTTTTTTCCTCACTGCGGTTCTGGATGATGCTGGAGGCGGTGAAAAATACGATAAGCACCGCGGCGATGGTTCCGATAATATGCCAACGGTAATATTCGTACACATACTCGATTTTCCCGAAGGTTTTGTTCTTCGGCTCCTTCTTGCGGATCTCTTCCTCAATGGCAATGCCTTTAATGAAGTTATACGCTTTGGTAATCTCATCCATAGAAGGCGCACCGGGATCTTGCCCTGCCGTCTGCTTCTTGCTGCGTAGCAGGAGCACCGTGTACCGTTTTTCTACTTCCTCGTCTGTGGCATTCTCATCCAAACCCAGCGTTGCGTACGCCTTTTTTGTGTCCATCATGCTCTTCTAGATCCTCCTGACATGTAATTAACCTTGGTCCGGCAGCCCGGCCAGGAAAGCAGCCGCTTCCTTCAGCGTGGCCACGGGGACCAGCTTCATTTTGGTGGAATAGCTTTGAAGAAAAGCCTCGGCCTCCTTTTGGTTGCCGTCGCTTGCCAGCACATCCTTGGGGCACAGGAAGTAGGCTGCGCCTTCCCGGCTGGCGGCCACCAGCTTGTAACGGATGCCCCCGATCTGCCCCACATTGCCTTTGGCGTCAATGGTGCCCGTGCCGGCAATTTTGAGCCCACGGGTATAATCCTTTTGCTCCAGCTTGGACACAATGTCCAGCGTCAGCATTAGACCGGCGGAGGGGCCGCCGATGTCATCCAGCTTGAATTTTACGGGAATGTCGGGGAGCGCTTTCCTTACCGGAGAAAAATAAAACCCGATGCCTGCCCGGGAGGCTCCGCCGCCGTCATCCAACTTCACAAGAGTCACGGTTTCCTCCAGCGTTTTTTTGCCCCGTTGAATCTGGACCTTCACTGCATCCCCCGGCTTGCGGTTCTTCAGTTGAAGTGCCAGCTCCTCGGAATTGCGGATGGGCTTGCCCTCAATACCTGTTACAATATCGCCTTCATGAAGCTTGCGCGAGGCCAGGGTATCCTTCAGGAAAGAGCGGATGATAACGCCGGTTTCGTCCACTTGAAGAGGCTTGTTCAAATAGTCATAAGCCGCCATCACGGCGCTGGCCTCTGAGTCCACGCGCATCCATTCCGTTAATTGGTTATACGCGTCAACATCGGATACGTTCCCGATGGCCTGCTCCACAGGAACAGTTTCCGTATATTTCTCCTTCACCCTGACAAAGGCATATTCCAGAATGCTCGGTTTAATATGCTGGAGGACGGTAGTAAAGAGAAAATCCCCTTTTTCCTGCCAATCCGAGCCCTCCACACTGACCCTGGTTTTCACCGCCTCCGCCGACCCCGGTGTTTTCACGAAATAGGGGAGCGGGTAAAACAGCAAAAATCCCAGAATGGCTGCCAGAGCCACTGTACCCCCAAGCCGGGCCTTGCTCCAGGAGGACCTGTTGTTGGACATGCGCGTTACCTCGTTAGTGGATTTTACCTAATCATAACGGGTTTGGAGAGCGGATTCAATCCTTCATCCCTTGATCGGAGCCGGAGGCCGGATAAGTGGCTGATATTAGAGATATGCGGCTGCCGCGACACCAAAATTTGCAAAAAGGAAGGATCCGGGTGGAAACAGAAGGAAATCGGGCATATTTACCCGGTACATCCGGTTAAGGGGACAAGAGCCCTCTCAGACCCGGGTATCCGCCAATAGCTCCGGTTAAACGGAGATTCTGATTCCCCGCCTGGTGTTATAATAAAAACAGGTGCACTTTTCCAAGTGGCTATACGGAAAAGAGGCAGCGAATCTTGTATGACGGGAGGACAAGTTTATGTTCGTCAAGCTTCAGGCAGAACCGCGCAGCACGTTCACGAAATCGGCCAAATCCGAATTGCGTAAGGCAGGCCGCGTTCCCGCTGTAGTGTACGGCAAGAAATTTTCCGGCACCCCGATTACGGTTAATGAAAAAGAGGTACAGCAGATTTTGAGCACACGCCCCAATACTCTAATTGAGCTGGAGGTTCAGGGGGAGTTCCGAGATACCGCCGTTATCCGGGAAATCCAGCGGGACAGCTTCAGCCGCAGGATCCTATCCTTGGCTTTCCACCAGGTGACCCGCAATGAGCCGGTCCGGGTGAGTGTGCCGCTGGAGCTGATGGTAACCCCCGAGGATAAGGAGCTGGAGGTGCAGTTCCTTCATTACGAGCTGGAGGTTATGTGTCTGCCGGATCAGATTCCGGCGGTGCTTCAGGTAGACCCGGAGCCGCTGCGTCAGGGACGGGCTTTGCTGGTAGAGGATATTCAAATGCCGGAGGGCGTGAAGACGCTGCTGCCCCCTGAAGAGGTAGTGGTGACCATTCTGAATGTGGCTGTGCCGCAAGCTCCGGTGGAGAGTGAAGAAGAGGTCACGGCCTAAGGGCTTGGATTATGGAATCATAATACGAAGATAAGCGCGCTGCTTGTTTCCTCCGGGAGACAGGCGGCGTTTTTGTGATGAAATGAATTTACGCTTGGTGTTCCGGGAACCTTCCATTATAATGATAATGATATTCATTATTAGTTATTGGAAAGGAAGACCAGTATGTCAGTGGCACGAAACACAGCCCATGAACCGGCAAACGCAGCTGCCGCCTTGCGGTCAAGGCCTTGGGCCGCTTCTTTGATTTTGACGGCAGGCCTTGCCGTTCTGCTGTTGGGAATGGGGGCCTCCATTTCCTTCGGCGTGGCGGATATCGCCTGGCGCACCGTTTGGGAGGCGGTATTGCATTACAATCCTGATTTGTCCCAGCATCAAATTATTCATGAAATCCGTCTGCCCCGTGTGTTGGGTGCGGCATTGGTGGGAGCATCCTTAGCGGTGGCGGGGGCGATCATGCAGGGAGTGACCCGCAATCCCATGGCGGATTCGGGTCTTCTGGGGCTGAACGCGGGAGCCGGACTGGCGATGGCCATTTGTATGGCGATGTTTCCGGGACTTCCTTTTATGTACATGATCCTGTATGCTTTTATGGGAGCGGGGCTGGGTGCAGGCACGGTTTTTGGGCTAAGCTCAGCGGGGCGGGGCGGTATGACACCCATCCGGCTGGTGCTGGCAGGAGCCGCTGTCAGCGCTCTTCTGGCTGCGTTGAGCGAGGGCATTGCCCTCTATTATAGGATCGGGCAGGATCTGGCCTTCTGGTTTGCAGGCGGGGTTGCGGGTATCAAGTGGCTGCAGGTGGAAACCATGCTCCCTTGGATGGCGGCAGCCTTGGTGGGTGCTCTTCTGCTGTCCAAGTCCGTCACGCTGCTCAGCTTGGGCGATGACGTGGCGACGGGCTTAGGCCAGCGGACTCTGTTGGTGAAGGCGGCAGCTGCGGTGATTGTAATTGTGCTGGCCGGTGCATCCGTCTCTGTGGCGGGGGCGGTAAGCTTCATCGGTTTGATAGTGCCCCATGTAACCCGTGCGCTGGTTGGGGTGGATTACCGCTGGGTGATCCCCTGTTCGGCGGTGCTGGGGAGTTTGCTTATGACTCTTGCCGATTTGGCCGCACGGATGGTGAACCCGCCGGTGGAAACACCGGTAGGGGCTATTATTGCCTTACTGGGTGTGCCCTTCTTCCTGTACCTGACCCGTAGAGACGGGAGGGGAATAGCATGAAGGTGTTGAACGACGGAGGAGGCAAAACAGCTTCCTTATATGAAGGGCAAAGGCGTCGCCTTGGACGGGCTATGGCGGTAAGCGGCATTTTGGCGGGATTGGTGCTGGTGGTTTTCGCCATCAGTCTGAATGCCGGGCAAACCCGGATGCCTCCTCTGGATGTGCTCAAAACCCTTCTCGGCCAGGGTACGGAGAAGCAGGCCTTGATTCTGTTTCAATTTCGTTTGCCCCGTATGGTAATCGCCATATTGGTGGGGGCAGGCCTTGCAGTAGCCGGATGTATTTTTCAAGCGGTGTTCCGTAATCCGCTGGCCGACCCCGGTCTGGTCGGGGTGAATGCGGGAGCCAGCCTGGCTGTGCTGGTGTTTGTTGCGTTTTTTTCGACTGCGGCGGCGGCACCGGTGTTTTTACTGCCGTTTCTGGCGTTTGCGGGAGCGGGCGGGGCGGCGGCGCTCATCTTCCTGTTGTCCTATAAACGGGGCAGGGGGTTGTCCGCCACCCGCCTGATTTTGACGGGCATTGCCGTTGCTGCAGGCCTCAATGCGGCTATTATCGTGCTGACCTTGCGGATCGATCCGGCGAAATATCAATTTGCTGCTACGTGGATGGCCGGAACCATCTGGGGCAGCAACTGGAAGTTTGTGGGCACGCTGCTGCCATGGCTGGTGGTACTGGTGCCGCTTGCCTTGTTTAAAGCCCCTGTGCTGAATATGCTCAGCCTGGGGGATGATACCGCCACCGGTCTGGGTGTGGCGGCTGGACGCCAGCGGGTGCTGCTGCTGTCCGCTGCGGTTGGCATCGCCGGCGCGTGTGTGGCGGTGTCCGGGGGCATCAGCTTCGTAGGGCTGATCTGCCCCCATCTGGCCCGCTCGCTGGTCGGGCCCCGCCACCAGCAGCTGATTCCCGCGGCTGCGCTGTGTGGTGCGCTGCTGCTGCTGACGGCGGATACGCTGGGCCGCGTGATTCTGCAGCCGGCGGAGGTGCCTGCCGGGATTGTGGTGGCGGTGATCGGCGCGCCGTATTTCCTGTATCTGCTGGCCAAGGCCAAGAGCTGAGGCGTGAGCGGGTGTGGAGCAGCATGTGTGTGCGGGCGCGGAGTGGGCTGTCGGGTGTAGAGCAGCATGTGTGTGCGGGCGGAGTGGGCTGGTGCGGCTGACCGCGACGGCTGCCCTGCGATTGCGCGTGCGGCAGCGCCCAAACGGTCCTGTTTCGACCTGCGTAGCCGGAAGAGACAATTCTAACGGAAGCAGCCGCCGCTATTTGGCTAAAAGGCGGGAGTTGGGAAACCTAACGGAAGTGAGCGCCGTTATTCGCCCGGAAATGGGCTTAAACAAGGCCATTTGATGGAAATAGCGGCTCTGGCCGCCGTTAGAATTTTTGCTGCGTTTTTTTGGGGCAAATAACGGCTGTGACCGCCGTTAGAATTTGGGACCGGGGAACTGCCTCCCGGCAAAGTCCAGTGAAAACAAGCGGAGGAAGTATTGACCCCGGCAAAGCTCAGGGAATACATACGAAAGAAGCTTTGACCTTGGCATTGCCCCCGGGCAAGGCTTAGCGAATTTTACGAAGTAAACTTTGCCGTTATAAGGCAAAGTTCTCAGGAGGGAATGTGTTGCTGCGTCAATTTTTTGCCTATTACCGGCCTTACAAAAAGCTGTTTATCCTGGACTTTACCTGTGCGGTAGTGGTGGCTCTGCTGGAGCTGGTGTTCCCTCTGGCGGTTAACCAGGTGGTGGACAAGCTTCTGCCTACAGAAAATTGGAAATGGATCGTATGGGCCTGCCTGGGGCTCCTGGGCATCTACCTGATTAATATGGTGCTGCACTTCATCGTGACGTACTGGGGACATAAGCTGGGGATCAACATCGAAACGGATATGCGCAAAAAGATGTTCGATCACCTGCAGAAGCTCTCCTTCCGGTACTTTGACAACACCAAAACAGGCAACCTCATGTCCCGGATCGCCAATGACCTGCTGGAAATCGGCGAAATGGCCCATCACGGCCCGGAGGATCTGTTTATTGCAGTGATGACACTTATCGGGGCCTTTTTCCTGATGCTCGGGATCAACTGGAAGCTGGCGCTGCTGACTTTCGTGGTGGTGCCGTTTCTGCTCAGCTTTACCTTGTACTTCAACAAAAAAATGATGGGCGCCTTCCGCAGCATGATGTCGGAGCTGGCGGAAGTGAACTCCCGGGTAGAAGACAGCATCGGCGGCATCCGTGTGGTGCAGGCGTTTGCCAATGAAGCCCACGAAAAGAAGCTGTTCGCCGTTAACAACGGCCGCTTCCGCAAAACCAAGCTGACCTCCTATAAAATTATGGCCTGGAACACTTCCGTCAGCTACATTCTCATGCGGTTTGTTACTGTGTTCGTGCTCCTGTGCGGAACCTGGTTTGTGCTGCAAAAGGAAATCAGCTACGGGGAATTCCTGGCGTTTATTCTGCTGACCAACGTGTTTCTGGGACCTATCCAGAAGATTAACACCATCATCGAGAGCTATCCCAAGGGAATCGCCGGCTTCAAGCGGTATATGGAAATTCTGGAGACGGAGCCTGATGTGGCAGACCGGCCGGATGCCCGGGAGGCTGGAACGCTGCGCGGCGATATCCGCTTTATGGGCGTTACCTTCGGTTATGATCCGGAGCGGCCGATATTGAACCGGGTGGATCTGGATATCCGGGCCGGAGAGACCATTGCGTTTGTGGGACCTTCGGGTGCGGGTAAAACCACACTGTGCAGCCTGCTGCCGCGGTTTTATGATGCACAGGAGGGGCGCATTACGGTAGACGGCACAGATATCCGTTCCCTCACGCTGAACTCTCTGCGCAGGCAGATTGGCATTGTCCAGCAGGATGTGTTTCTCTTCTCCGGCACCATCCGGGAGAATATCGCCTATGGGCGCCTGGATGCCTCTGAGGCGGATATCCGGGAGGCTGCCCGCCGCGCCAAGCTGGAGGAGCTGATCGAGTCCCAGCCGGAAGGGCTGGAGACGGTTATCGGCGAACGGGGCGTGAAGCTTTCGGGCGGCCAAAAGCAGCGTCTGGCCATCGCGCGGATGTTCCTGAAGAATCCGCCGATTCTGATCCTGGATGAGGCTACCTCGGCTTTGGATACGGAAACCGAAGCGGCCATCCAGCAGTCTCTGGCGGAGCTGTCGGAGGGGCGGACCACGCTGGTGATTGCCCACCGTCTGGCGACCATCCGGAACGCAGACCGGATTGTGGTGGTGACGGAGGAGGGCATCGCCGAAAACGGCACCCACGAGGAGCTGTTGGAGCAGGGCGGCATTTACAGCCGTTTGCATAATGCCCAGTTCCGTTAAGAGAGTACAAGTGCAACGAAATAGAGAAAAGCCGGTGGAGGTCTAAGTTCCTCCCCGGCTTTTTTTATTTTGCGATGCTTCCCTCATGGCGCTGAAGATTTTTCGTACCGTCGTTTCCCCAAACGCCTTCCCAACGTTCCACTTTCCTCCATTCAGTAACTCTTCCATTCGCTAACTCTTTCTTTTCGCAAAATGCAAAAGTGCAATTAATTCACCGACATGGTGCGAACGCGCTCCTCCTAAATGCAAAAGTGCATTTATTTTACCGCTTTTCTTACCAAGCAGATTATTTTGCCCGGAATAACTGCACTTTTGCAGGATAGCAGCGCCAACGGGCGGGTTCCTCTGGAAATAACTGCACTTTTGCAGGATGGGCCAAACGTGCAAAGTCAAAGCGGCCACCAGTTGTGCAGGATGGACCAAATGCGCGACGCAAAAGCTGCCGGCAGTTGTTTACTCGTGATCAGGATCCGTCCATAAAGACGATCAAGCTGCGCTTACGCCCTCAACCGGTTCCGTTTGGCCACCACCATGGAGATGGCGAAGAAAGCAACGGCGAAGCCTGCGGTGATGAGGATGTTGTTGAAGACGGGAGTGAGGCTGGACCAGGAGAAGTCCGTGAGGCTGCCGATTTTGCTGTTGGCCTGGACGTACCAGTAGGTTGGGGTGAAGCTGGCCAAACGCAGCACCGGACCGGCGATAAATTCCTGGGGAACGAAGACGCCGCTGATAAAAGCAGGGCCCAGAGCAGCCACGTTAGCAATGGCGCTGATGGCGTTGCGGCTTTTCACCAGATTGCCGATAAGAAAGCTTGCACTGGCAATACAAAGGGTAAAGACCAGGGAATTTAGGAGCAAATAAATCATATTAGGCGTGAACGAATCCTTCGGATCGAAGATAAAGCAGGCGCCTGTCATTAACAGCCAGGTTGCCCCGGTAAACACCAGGTTGGCCAGGTAAAACTGCAGGTTGATGCTTCCCGTCCGCAAGGGGGAGCAGAAATTCCGGCGGCTCAGATCCTTGTTGGTAAACACGATCATAATAGCGGATACCCCCAGAATCAGCACAGAGGTCAGCGTGTACGCCAGGAAGTTGAAATAATAGACGGAGAAGCTTTGGGAAATATCCTTCTTGCCTTCCGGATTGGACAGCTTTACTGTCGTGTCTACCGCCATATCCTGTTCTACCCGCTGTGCTGTATCCTGCTGGGTGATGCCGGAATTGTTCTTTGCGTACAATGCCGCTAAGCGCCAGTATTGATTGACGGTCAGATCCACATAGGCATTCTCCACGGAACCGGGCACGACGGTTTTCTGAAGCTGAAGCCCGTCACCCTTCAGGAAGGACTCTGTAAATCCGGCCGGGATGCGCAGGATGTAGGTAACATCGCGGAAAAACAGGGCATCCTGCAGCTTTTCTTTTTCATCGGGAAGCTCCACCAGCTGGGCTGTCCGGGACAGCTCTTTTTTGAAGCCCTCCACAAGCGGTGTGCTTTCCTCTGCCAAAAAGGCAATTTTGGCCTTGGTTTGATTGAAGCCCTTGGTTTGCTGGTTCACATTGGAGACGGTAATCAGAGTAGAGATGACCAGAAAGATGACGACATAAATGGAGATGGCCGGCAGGTTCTTCTGGATAATTTTCAAACACAGCTTAAAGACTGGCATATTTCCGCCTCCTGATTATGGCATAGGTTCCCAGGCAGAAGACCACGGCAAAGACGCCCATCAGGCCCAAATTCAGCAGGTACCGGTCCAGGGTATCGTAATAATAGAGGGAATAAAAGGCATCGGTCAGCAGGTTGATTGGGTTGAGATAGGACAGAATAGGCGCATTCTGGGAGATGATGTACTTCATATTGAGCATCATCATACCCGCCATGAAGGTGCCAACCATGGTGGCGCTGATCAGAATGGCGGTTTTGAGCCCTTCGCTTTTTTTGACGGCGGCGCTGATCAGGGAACCGAAGGACAATCCCAGAATACAGCCGACGAAAGCCGTCAGCAGCACATAGCCGATCCGTGGTCCGAAGTCTACATGGAGGGCAAAGGCCAGGTAGGCCAGCAGAATCAGGATTTCCACAAATTGGATTACCAGTGCTGCGGAAAGTCCCGCTACAAAAGCCTTAAGCTTATGGACCGGGGACATATTGATCCGGGCTGCCCGGGCTGAGAGGTTCGCCTGAATGTCCGTTACCTCCTGCAGGCCGAAGAAGCTGCCGTAGAAACAGGCCATGGCGATGAGGCTGTAGAAATAGTTAAGGACATTGTTGGGAGCGGAGCCGCCTGCAGCCACCTCTGTCACATATTCGCGGGAGAGGCCCATATCTTGAAGCAGCCCGTTTTGCAGCGCTTGGGGATTGGTTTTGAGAATCTGCCCGACCGCCGATGCTGTCTGCTGGTATTGGTCGGCAAAGCTCTTCATGATGCTTTGATTTAAGCCGGATTTTTTGACTGTCAGCGCAAGCGTCCCGTCCACGCTGAAGTAGCCCTCAATACTCCCTGATTCCAGCAACTGATCTGCTTCCTCCCGGCTGGAAACCTCCTTCAAATTGAAAATCCGGCTGTCCCCGCCGGAAACGGCTGTCAGGGTTTGCTGGAAGGAAACATCTTGCTTATATCCCGCGTCGTTTACCACGGCGGCCTCGATGGGCTTAAACGCTTCGGCGCTGTTTAAACCGGAGAAGGCCATATTAAAGAAGGTGGCCATCAGAAGAGGAAACAGCAGCGTCCAGAACATCAGCTCCTTGTTGCGGAGCAGGCATTTCATGCGGACAATAAAAATATGTGAGAACATAACATACCTCCCAAGGACTATTTAGTCCCGTAATTCCTTGCCGGTAATCTCCAGGAACACGTCGTTCAGCGTGGGGAGCTCAGAATAGATGCGCCCGAAGCTGATCTCCCGCATTTTCAAAAACTCCAGCACATTCTCCAGATTATTACGGCCCTTGCCTGATTTGATGGACAGGGTTTTATCGGTGGCTTCCGCGGATTCGATGCCCGGCAGCTTCCGGAGCGCCGCCAGCGCCTCCAGTTGGACGGGAGCGAAGGTTTCCACAGTTATTTTTTCACCGGTGGCGATCATTCCCTTCAGCTCCTCCTTGGTGCCTGCGGCAATCACCTTGCCCTTATCCATAATCACGATGCGGGAGCAGATCTGCTCGACCTCCTCCATGTAGTGGGAGGTGTACACAATCGTGGCGCCTTGTTCGTTCAGCCGCACAATGCCCTCCAGAATTTTATTCCGGCTTTGGGGGTCGACAGCCACGGTAGGCTCATCGAGAATGATCAGCTTGGGCTTGTGGGCAATGCCGCAGGCAATGTTCAGGCGCCGCAGGAGGCCGCCGCTGAGCTTCTTGGGATAATACTTGGTGAAATCCTCCAGCCCGACGAATTCAATAGCTTCCTTGACGAGCTTTTTGCGCTCTGTTTTGTCCGGTATATAAAGGCCGCAGAAGTAATTGATATTCTCATAAACGGTCAGTTCTTCAAAAACGGCCACGTTCTGCATGATGATGCCGATATCCCGCTTGATATCATAGGAGTCCGGCCTCATGGGTTTGCCGAACACCTCCACCTCGCCCTTGTCGTACTCCAGCAGCGAAAGGATGCAGTTAATGATGGTGGTTTTGCCGGAGCCGTTGGGCCCCAGCAGGCCGAAGATTTCCCCTTCCCGCACCTCCAGGGACAGATGATCCAATGCCAACAGGTCCTCGTACCGCTTCACCAGGTTTTTCACTTTAATCACCATATATGGCCTCCGCCTCTCGTCTTTATAACACTATGTTAACCTGTCTGGCCCCTGGAAATAAGTGCGCTGTGTCAGGAGCGCTGCATGACAAATGTCATTTCCGGCTTGAACTTGTCCCTCTTCCCCCTTGGGGGATGTGGTAAAATAGAGCTGCAATGATGCCGGTACCGCGAGGACGAATACGACGATGATGAATTTAACCGATAAAGTGATTTTGTTTGCCTCATGTCTGGTGGTTTATCTGTTGGATCCTGCCGCCGGTATGGAAATAGCGCCGGTGCTGACCGCCGTGATCATCGGCTGTTTGATGTTCTACTACGACAGCAAATATGCCAGCCTGCTGCTGGCCTCCGTGTTTATTGTCGCCTGTATTCCGATGCCGGGGCTGCTGTTCTTTTTTCCGCTGGTGGGATATGACCTGGTTTTCCTGCCTTGGCAGTGGATTGGGCTTGCTGCACTTGTACCGGTTGCGATTCACTGGGGACGCTCCGATGTGATGATGGCCGTGCTGGTGCTGCTGCTGGGATTCGCCGCCATTCTGAAACGGAGGACGGATGGACAATTGAAGCTGCTGGCCAGCTTTTATGAGCTGAGGGATTCCTCCCGGGAAATGGCACTTGTTCTGAAACGCCAGAATCAGGAGCTGATGGAGAAGCAGGATGACCGGATCAGCCTGGCTACCTTGAATGAGCGCAACCGCATTGCCCGGGAAATCCATGATAATGTGGGGCATCTGTTGTCCAGCTCGCTGCTGCAGATGGGGGCTATGCTTGCGGTGACGAAGGATGAAAAAGCCCGCCCGCCTCTTCTAACCTTGAAGGCAACTCTCTCGGAGGCTATGGACAGCATACGGCAGAGTGTGCATAATCTGTATGATGAATCTGTGGATCTGTATGCCCAGCTTAAGGAGCTGGCGGATAAATTCACCTTTTGCACCTTGGATTTTGACTATGAAATCCAAAGCAATCCGGATAAACGCCTGAAGTATGCGCTGATTTCTATCGTGAAAGAAGCCTTGTCCAATATTGTCCGGCATTCGAACGGCACTTGGGCCAGTGTGACCCTGCGGGAGCATCCGGCTTTTTATCAGCTGGTGGTCCGGGATAACGGACAGGTCAAGAGCATCAATACAGACAGCGGCATTGGACTCAAAAATATTGAAAGCCGCGTGGAAGCCTTCCAGGGGATCATGCGCGTACATACGAAGGACGGTTTTGCACTTTTTATTTCTATCCCTAAGGAAAAGACTGTGGAGGAGGCTGCGGCGGAATGAAGGTTGTGGTTGTGGATGACGACAAGCTGGTGACGGCTTCGCTGAAGACGATTCTGGAGGCGGAGGAGGATATTGCGGTTGCAGGCACCGGCAACAGCGGACGCGAGGGGGTTGAACTGTTCCGGAGTCTGGAGCCGGATATTCTCCTGATGGATATCCGCATGGAGGGGATGACGGGCATTGAAGCCGCGGAGGTGCTGCTGGGGGAGGAGCCAACCCGGAAAATTCTGTTTTTGACTACCTTTTCCGATGATGAATACATAGTGAAAGCGATCCGGCTGGGAGCCAAGGGATACATATTGAAGCAGGATTTTGAAAGCATTGTGCCGTCTCTGCGCACAGTGTACGGAGGCCAGCGTGTATTCGGGGACGAGATCATCACCCGGATCCCGGCTTTGCTGAACAAGGGCGTGAAGGCGGATTGGGCCCGTTTGGGCTTAAATGAGAAGGAATGGGACATTATTGTGCAGGTGGCCAACGGGTTGTCCAATAAGGAAATTGCCAAGGAGCTGTTCTTGAGCGAGGGTACAGTCCGCAATTATATCAGCATTATACTGGAAAAGCTGGAGCTGCGGGACCGTACCCAGCTGGCGATTTTTTACTTCCGGAACGGATAGGGCTTCAGCTCGTTGGAGGCGAGGGAGTCTGATGAAGGGGGGGCGTCCGCGGGTAGTGAGCGGTGGGGGCGTGACGGTGGCAGGCAGTGAGCGGCGGGGCGGTGGGGGGCGTGACGGTGGCGGGCAGTGAGCAGCGGGGGGCTAACGAATCTCAGCCACGCTATTTCGCCCGTTTGGCCCGTCTTTCGGTTGTAACGAATCTGAGGCGCCTTATTCCGGCAAAAAGACGCTAAAACGAGCCCGGGCGCAAGCAATAGCGTGGCTCAGATTCGTTACATTTGCAAACCGGCGCTTTCAGGAGAAATAAGCTTTGTGAGATTCGTTGCTATGAACGTTTTTGTCAAGCCCTCCGGTTTTGCAGGGTCGGAGCACGTGGCACGGGAGCAAATAAACGAGCGACGGTCGGCACGCTGCTATCCGTGGGTTGGTACCACATGG
>JAEWIS010000036.1 GCA_023386955.1 Bacillota bacterium | reverse complement strand
GACCTGAACCTTATCCGGACTCTTGGTGGTTTCCGGCGGCAGACCGTCCTCGGTGAGGATGATCCGTTCACCGGTCACTTCGGCCGCGATACCGTCCGCCTTGCAGCACACCACGGCGCGGGAATCGACCGCGATGCGGGCTTCAAGTCCGGTTCCGACCAGCGGCGACTGCGGCTGGAGCAGCGGAACCGCCTGACGCTGCATGTTTGACCCCATCAGCGCGCGGTTGGCGTCATCGTGTTCAAGGAACGGAATGATGCCGGCGGCGGCGGAGACCAGCTGCTTCGGGGAAACGTCCATGTACTGGACACTCTCGCGCGGCTGAAGTTCGGACTCGCCGTGGAAACGGCACATCACCATCGGCCGGACGAAGCTGCCGTCTTCCGAGAGCAGCGCGTTGGCCTGCGCGATCACGAACTGCTCCTCCTTGTCGGCGGTCAGGTGATCGATCTGATCGGACACCTTGCCGTCGATCACGCGCCGGTACGGAGTTTCGATAAAACCATATTCATTAATACGCGCATAGAGCGAAAGCGAGGAGATCAAACCGATGTTCGGACCTTCCGGCGTTTCGATCGGGCAGATGCGTCCATAGTGCGAAGAGTGAACGTCGCGGACTTCAAATCCGGCGCGGTCACGACTCAACCCACCGGGGCCGAGGGCGGACAGACGGCGCTTGTTGGTCAATTCGCTCAGCGGGTTGGTCTGATCCATGAACTGGCTGAGCTGGTTGCGGGCGAAAAAGTCGCGGATGACGCCGGAGAACGCTTTGTTGTTGATCAGCTTGCTCGGACCGTCGTCCGGGTTGTTCATGGTCATGCGCTCGCGGATCAGCCGCTCGGTGCGGAGCAGACCGAGCCGGCAGTGGTTCTGCAGCAGTTCGCCGACCGTGCGGACGCGGCGGCTGCCCAAGTGATCTATATCGTCCACTTCGCCGTTGTTGTGGCGCAGACGGATCAGCTCCTTGGTGGCAACCATCAAGTCTTCCGGCAGCAGAGTACGCTCGGTAAGCGGGGTGTTGAGCCCCAACCGTTCGTTGATCTTGAAACGACCGACCGCTCCGAGGTCATAGCGCTTGAGGTCAAAAAAGAGTCTGGCCAAAAGCTGTCTGGCGTTCTTCACATCCGGTGGATCGCCGGGGCGCATCTTGGCGTAGATTGCCTTCAACGCCTCGTCGCGGGTACGTTCGACGCCGCGGCGCAGGCAACCGATAATGTAGGTTTCGCCATCCGGGATGTAGGCCAGATCAAGCTGCTTGATGCCGTTGCTCTGGAGCGCGTCCAGACCGGCGGTGGAAAGCTGGGTGAACTCGTCGAGCACAACCACCGGGTTGGGATTGGCGGGATCGTCCACCACGTCGTCCACGGCGTAGTATTTTGACAGATCCTCTTCCGGCATCTTGAGCAGCGCGGAAAGCTTGTAGGTCTTGACATCATAAACACCGCCGAGAATATCGCGGTTGGTGTCAAAGCCGATAGCGCGCAGGAAGGTGGTGATCAAGAACTTGCGGCGGCGGCGACGACGATCAAGATAAATATAGATCGCATCGTTGATATCGAACTGCACTTCCATCCAACTGCCGCGGTCGGGAATGATCCGGTAGCTGTAAAGGCTGCGGCCGGAGGTGTGGCGTTCGCGCTCGAAACAGATGCCCGGAGAACGGTGCAGCTGGCTGATGATAACACGTTCGGCGCCGTTGATGACAAAGGTGCCGCGTTCGGTCATGATCGGCATTTCGCCCATCAGAACGCTTTCGGCGGTTTCTACGCCGCTGTGTTTGACAATAAAGTTGACGTACAGCGGAGCGCAGTAGCTGTGTCCGTCCTTGATGCAGTCGACGATTTCGCTTTTCGGGTCGCCGACCGTGTACGAAACAAACTCGATCGAGACCTGCTTGTCAAAGCTCTCGATCGGGAAAATTTCGTTGAACACCGCCTGGAGTCCCTGGTTCTTGCGCTGTTCCGCCGGAACGTCCTGCTGGAGGAAATCCCGGAAGGAGTCGATTTGAAGACCGATCAGATCCGGGATCTCCAAAACGTCCTGCAACTTGCCATAGTTGATGCGTTTAGCCATTTTTCACCGTTTGTTGTTTGTGAACCGCTCCGCGCGTTGCGCGCGCAAAGCTGTTTTATATAAAATTTTTATTATTTCAAACCGAAAACGCCTGAATTTAAACAAGCGAAGCCCCCGGCCGATTTTTTTTGTAAAAAAATAGTCGGAAGCTGAAAAATTTTTTGGAAAAAATGCGTCGGATCACCAATAAACCACGATCGATCCCGAACCGCATGTTGGTAAAGACCAAAAAACCACGATCTTCACCCCGCTTTTGACGGCTGGATACACGCCGTCAACAGACTTGAACGCTATATTACGCCTGATTATTACCGTTATATGCCAACCGTCAGACAGCAGGTCGCATACGCTATCGTTGAAAACTGTTTTGCCTCAGACATCAGTTGCAGCCAGCGCCAGTCAGCGATAAAAAATTATTCACAGTCAACGCCGCCCATCTTGGACAATCGGCTTTTTCACCAACGCCGCCCGTCTTGGACAAACGACTTTTTTACTGACGCCGCCCTTCTTGGACAAACGGTTCTTTCACCAACCCGGCTTGTCTCGAACAATCGGCTTTTTCACCAACACCGCTCATCTTGGACAAACGACTTTTTTACTGACGCCGCCCGTCTTGGACAA
>JAEWIS010000025.1 GCA_023386955.1 Bacillota bacterium | reverse complement strand
CGGACGGTTTGTCTTTTAAAATCTTCGCTATACCGTTGCCGCTGCTCTCCCATGTGAACACCCTCCCGTTTATTTTCATTATGGGTCTGTCCGTTAATAGGTGTCCACTTTTTATTCTAGCTCCACTGTGTCCGTGAAATCTGCAAAAGCGCGAAAAAAGTAGGAATAAGGGAGCCTCAGTCCGTTAGCAACAAGCTAACTCTGGAGCAGCAGATTCCTCACCCTACCCGATAGTGCTCTTCCATACAGCCGAAGTACACCCCTTCTCCATTCATCTCAAACTGACCCTGAGGGAGGGGATAATGGACGTAAAGGAGCAAACAACATGTCCCAAACCCTGCAAAATCCATGTGCTAGTGCCATTTCCATTAATTTCAAATCGACTCAACTTAGGAAAGTATTTTGCAACATTTAGACATTATTTCAACCCAAATCCGAACATTCGGAGCGAAGATCACAAAATAGTCAAGAATTAACGCGACGCGTCACATTTCGGACAAAGTTTCACGTGAAAATTGATTATGAAAACGCAATCAATTGTCAAAATAAAATCTTTTTAATGTAAGCGTTTGTACACTCTTTACGAATGCAAAAAGTTTAGCTATAATCAGAATCAATAAAGGGTTGTGAAATTATTCACGTAAAAGATGTGAAATTATTCACGTAAAATCGTTACAAACTTCACACTAGTTATTACCAGTTCAATATGATACTGTGATAAGTATCATACTAACGTGAAGCATTCGACATAACCCAGAATATAGCTCTAGGAGGCGGAGATTAACATGGCAGTTAAAGAAACCAAGTTAAAAGAGCAGATGTCAGTTCAAGAACAAGTGGATCTTCTGGTTTCCCGCGCAAAGCAAGCCTATCAAGAGTACATGAAGCTGGATCAGGCGCAAATCGACAAGATCGTTCAAGAAATGGCTCTTGCCGGGCTTGACAAGCATATGTATCTGGCTAAGCTGGCAGTGGAAGAGACCGGCCGCGGCGTGTATGAAGACAAAATCACCAAGAACATCTTTGCAACAGAATATATCTATCATAGCATCAAGTACGAAAAAACCGTCGGTGTTATTGAAGAGAACCCGTACGAAAACTTCAAGAAGGTTGCTGAGCCTGTAGGTGTTGTTGCAGGTGTAACTCCCGTAACCAACCCGACTTCGACTGCCATGTTTAAATCCATTATCTCTGCCAAAACCCGTAACCCGATTATCTTTGCCTTCCATCCCTCCGCTCAAAAATGTTCTTCGGCAGCGGCTAAGGTGCTTCTGGATGCAGCAGTGGCTAACGGCGCTCCGCAGCACGCGATTCAATGGATCGAAGCTCCTTCCATTGAAGCTACCAACCTGCTGATGAACCACCCGGGTGTGTCCCTGATCCTGGCTACCGGCGGTCCTGGCATGGTAAAGGCTGCTTACAGCACAGGCAAACCGGCTCTGGGCGTAGGCGCAGGCAACGTGCCCGCATTCATCGAGAAAACAGCAAACATTGCGCAAGCAGTTAATGATATTATCCTGTCCAAATCCTTCGACAACGGCATGATTTGCGCATCCGAGCAAGCGGTCATCATCGAAGAGCCGATCTATGAAGTAACCAAGAAGTGCTTCGCCGACCAAGGCTGCTACTTCCTGAACCCGCAAGAAATCGAGCAGCTGACCAAGCTGGCCATCAACCTTGAGAAGTGTGCCGTTAACCCGGTAATCGTCGGCCAATCCGCCGTGAAGATCGCCGAGATGGCTGGCCTGAAGGTTCCTGCCAACACCAAGATCCTGATCGCTGAAATCAGCGGCGTAGGCACCAAGTTCCCGCTGTCTGCCGAAAAGCTGTCCCCGATCCTGGCTTGCTACAAGGTAAAGACTGCAGAGCAAGGCATCGAACGCGCGGCTGAAGTGGTTGCATTCGGCGGCATGGGCCACAGCTCCGCGATCCATTCCAATGATCAAGACGTGATCACTGCTTTCGCTAACCGTCTGCAAACCGGCCGTGTTATCGTCAACTCTCCTTCCACACACGGCGCTATCGGCGACATTTACAACACCAACCTGCCTTCCTTGACTCTGGGCTGCGGCTCCTACGGCGGAAACTCGACTTCCTCCAACGTAACTGCAGTTAACCTAATCAATGTGAAAAGGGTGGCGTACCGTACTGTGAATATGCAATGGTTTAAGGTACCGCCGAAGATCTACTTCGAAAAAGGTGCAACTCAATACCTGTCCAAGATGCCTGACATTTCCCGCATCGCAATCATTACTGACCCGATGATGGTGAAATTCGGGTATGTAGAGAAGATCGAATACTACCTGCGCAAGCGTCAAAACCCGGTTTATGTGGAAGTGTTCTCTGAGGTTGAGCCCGATCCTTCCGTAGAAACTGTAGAACGCGGCCGCGCTATGATGGAACGCTTCCAGCCGGACTGCATTATCGCACTGGGCGGCGGCTCCGCAATGGACGCAGCTAAAGCAATGTGGCTGTTCTTCGAATATCCGGACACCGACTTCTCTGCCATCAAGCAAAAGTTCATGGATATCCGCAAACGGATCTACAAGTACCCCCGTCTGGGCAAAAAGGCCAAGTTTGTGGCTATCCCGACTACTTCGGGTACCGGTTCCGAGGTAACCTCCTTCGCGGTTATCACCGACAAGAATGCAGGCAACACCAAGTATCCGCTGGCTGACTACGAGCTGACTCCGGACGTTGCCATCATCGACCCGGAATACGTGCTGACACTGCCGAAGGGCCTTGTTGCCGACACCGGTATGGACGTTCTGACTCACGCTATCGAAGCTTATGTGTCCATCATGGCTAACGATTACACCGACGGCTTGGCTATGAAGGCTATCCAGCTGGTATTCGAAAACATCGAGAAATCCTATGCCGGTGATCCGGTTGCCCGTGAAAGAATGCATAATGCATCCACCATCGCAGGTATGGCCTTCTCCAATGCCTTCCTGGGTATCAACCACAGCTTGGCTCACAAATGGGGCGCAGAATTCCATACGCCGCACGGACGGACCAACGCCATCCTGATGCCGTATGTAATCCGCTACAATGCAACCAAACCGACGAAGTTCGCTTCGTTCCCGAAATATGACCACTTCATCGCCGACCAACGCTATGCCGAAATCGCGCGTGTTCTGGGTCTGCCTGCTGCAACCACTGAGCAAGCTATCGACAGCCTGATCAAGGCTATCCAAGACCTGAACAAGAAGCTGAACCTGCCTGCAACCTTCCAGGAAGCCGGAATTGATGCCAAGGAATTCGAAGCCAAGGTTGACTACCTGGCCGACCGCGCCTTCGAAGACCAATGCACCACAGCTAACCCGAGAATGCCGCTGGTTATCGAACTGGCCGACATCTACCGCAAGGCTTTCTACGGCAAGGAGTAATCAATGTCCCCCAAAAGTGAAGAGAAGCTTTGCAGCATAATCCGATTACTTTTGGGGGAGCCCCCTATAAATAATTACCGCAGAGGGACAGGGAAACCTGTCTCTTTGTTTTTTTGCGGAGAAGGGATTGGGTTGCTAACGGACACAGGAGACGCTATTTCGGGAAAAACGGGTGTTTTTTCCGCCGTACGGACTGAGGAGCGCTTTTTTGACGAAAAAACGCTGAAATGGTCTGCTGTATTAGTAAATAAAGGCCTGTGAGTCCGCGAAAATCCGAGAAACAGGGAAACGGGGGGAATAAGGGTTCTACGGTCCGTTACACTAGCGCAGAGCCGCGGCGGATATCCATGTTAATATCGTAGGTGACGCCGGATAACCCGTGCGGGAACAGAGCCGCCACACGCAAAAAAACCGGAATGCGTGGGATCGCATCCGGTGCAAAAGATAAGTATAAAGAAAGTTCAAATCCGGCAAATTTCCGGAGGGCAATTGGGGCAATTCACAATGCTTTTCAAATAGAGCAGATCATGAATGATAATCTGGCCTTGTTCGTAGCTGATCACGCCTTCTTCCTTATAGGTGCTCAGAAGCCGGTTGACGCTTTCGCGGGTAGTGCCGATCATGTTGGCCAGGTCGGTATTGGTCAGCTTGATGGCGAGCTTGATGCTGCCGTCCTCGACTTTTTCGCCGCAGGTATTGGTCAGCCGGATCAAGGTGGAGGCAAGAGCGCCGGTTTTGCCGAAAAGCATCAAATCCCGGAATTTGGACTGGGTGGTGCGTTGCATGAGTCCCATCCACTTCATAAATTCAACCGCAAAGTCCCCGTGCTGATAAATCAGAATCTCCAGGTCCTTCTGCTGGACAACGCCGATGACACTGTCCTTAATGGCTTCACCGTTGTAGCCGTAATGCATGTCGCCGTAGCCGCCGAATTCGCCAAAAAAATCTCCCTTTTGAAGGATGTTAAGGATCAGTTCCTTGCCGTCTTCAGTGGATTTGGTGATTTTCACCTGGCCTTTTCGGATATAAAACAGCTTCTCCGCCTTGTCGCCTTCCCAAAAAACATGGGAGCCTTCGGGCGCATTCTGGGGATACATAATATTTTCCAGACGGGACACGTTCTCCGGAGAGAGAAAATGCCCGATTTGATAGCTGCTGGGGGTAAATTCCGGACGGGTATCCAATGAGCTCATAGATCTGTCCTCCTTCCAGATTAAATTTTGGCGATAGTGACTTTTTTCATATCTTTATTGTACACGAAATTTTTTTGCCTTCCAATGAAATTATTATGTCGTTTTGTCCACGCCGCTCAAATAACGGGCATATCCCAGCGGATTGCGGTACACCGCCCTCCAAACCTCGTGCATCCCCGCCTCGCCAAAGCTGTAGCGCTGGTCTCTTCCGTTGGCCTCAATAAAGATCAGATGGCCATCCTCCATAATGCCCATGTCCAATCCCAGATCCGCCAGGCCGGGCAGCCGTCCGCCTAAAAACTCCGCAATTTGCACGGATAACTGACCGATTCTGTCTTGAAGCTCCGCGCCGTTCCAGCCGGGAAAATCGGCAAATACCTGCTCCATGGTCGCTACCTTCCCGCCTTGAGCCACATTGGTCAAAAAAGCACCGGTACGGGCCACCTTCGCCACCATTCCCGTTGTCTGCCACAAGCCCGATTCATTCTTTTGCACGGATACCCGGATATCGAAGGGACGCCCTTGATATTTGGCCAGCGGCAAAAAATACTGAACCAGAAAGCTGCGCTTCCTGAGCCTCCGGACCAGCTCTACGGGCAGGCGGCTGCCAAAAAATTGTGAGCGCCAGGCGCCTGTTTTGGCGGAGCGGTATTTCCAGCGCCATTTGCCCCCTTCCGACAGGCTGAGCAGCATGATGCCTTGTCCTACACTGCCATTGGAGGGTTTTACGATAAGCGCGGGATATTCCCGCATCAGCCGCTCCAGCACCTCCGGCCTGGCTTGCTCTGTTAAGGGCAAATGCGGACGGATCACCGGACTTTGCTCCAAAAGCCGGTGCAGCATCAGCTTGTCGTAGCGGGTATGCAAATTAAAAATCTCCAAGCCTTCCCTGGAGAGAGCCTCCAGTCTGGCCCGGGAGCGGGAATCCAAATGGATGGCGCGGTTATGAATCACAGCAGGCGTTTCCACCACCCTCCGGGCATACCGCCCGCCTTGGCGCACCAGCGCAGGCACATGGCGTTTTGGACGCCCCGGCGCTAAGCTTGACAGCTTCAGGTAACACAGCGCGAGACCATGGGCGGCAGCCGCTTCTTCATAAAAGGATATTTGTTCATGGCCGGTTTTTCTTCCTTGGCACATGCGGTCGTACACGGAGGCATTCAGAAGAATGCCGACATACCGGTTTTGCGTCATGATCCACCCTCCTCTCCAACAGAATATGGCTTCCGGGCGAATCCGCATGGATGTTTGTCTAAGCCGCCATTCCTTTTTACGCATAAGCTTGTAGAAGAAGCTACTGCAAAAGGAGGTGCCGATCGTGATGATTAAACCGAAGGTTGCCTTGATCTCCCCCGGTTCCTTCATTATTCCCTCCGGCGTCAGCAGCTCAGTGGAGCAGGTGATGGAGGAGTTGGCCAACCGCCTCGGTGTGCATACGGACTGCACAGTATACGGGATCCGCACTCCGGGTATACCTGCACGGGAAATCCGGGGGCCGGTCCGGTATCTCCGCCCGTCGGGCAGAAGGAACTATCTGCCTGCGGTCATCAAAAGCCTGAGGCAGGAGAATTATGACTTAATTCAAGTGGACAACCGCCCGAGAATGGCCAGAGCGGTCAAAAAAGCGCTGCCCGGAAGCCGGGTTTGGCTGGCGCTGCATTCTTTGACCTTCGTTTCCCGGCGGCATATCGGAAGACAGGAGCTGGCCAACTGCTTCCGTCATGTGGAGCGGATTTTGGTTAACAGCCGCTACTTGGAGGAAGAGATTGCGCGGCTGGTTCCCGAAGCGGCATATAAGCTGCAGGTGCTGTATCCCGGTGTGAACACCGGCCTGTTTTTGCCCAGGTGGGAGGGGGAAGGTGCGCGGCTGCGTGAGGAAAAGCTGCGGGTTATGGGCTATACCGGCAAAAAAATCATCCTTTATGCAGGCAGGCTCCGTGAGATCAAAGGGGTCCACCATCTGCTGGAGGCCATGCCCAGGCTGGCGGCACAGTATCCCGACGCCGTCCTGCTCGTAGTCGGAGGCGCCTTCTACGGCTCGAAACGGACTACGGATTATGTGCGGAAGCTCCACCGCATGGCCCGGTCTTTGCCCAGGAATGTGCGCTTCGTACCCTACGTCCCGCATGAGCAGATGCCGGAATGGTTCAGGCTGGCGGATGTGGCAGTGATGCCCTCCCCCAGACGGGAGGCCTTCGGCCTGGTCAACGTGGAGGCTATGGCCTCCGCTGTCCCCGTGGTGGCGGCAGATTCAGGCGGCATGCGGGAAATTATCCTTCATGAGGAAACGGGCTATCTGGTTCCTGTGGGATATTTAAGCGGAGGGATAGCCGACGCGGTAGGGAGGCTGTTGGCCGATCAAGAGCTGGCCAGACGTATGGGGGAGCAGGCAGCCTTGCGTGTGCGGGAGCAGTTTACCTGGGAGAGCGCGGCTGTCCGCTGGCTGATGCTGGCCGGCTTCGGCTTGGTTTTTTAATTTGATTCATGGGTATCCGCCTATTTTCCGGAGGTTCCAGGAACCTGCATCTGGGTGTTTGGCATATGTTACAGATGACTAGTTCTGTAAGCATTCGCCCATAGCACAAATGGAAGGGAAGAGCCCCATGAAACCTAAAAAACTGCCCGTCGGCAGGGAACGCAAGGATGCGGGTAAAGGCACCATCATCAACGCTCACCAGTCTGAGTTGCGGTGGCTGGATGAACAACCTGCGGAAGCCAGAATCACTAGAGACAGACGGCAGCAGCCGGAACGGGCTCCCGGAAATGATGCGGAAGCAGCACCGGCGCCGTCATCCCGGGCTGTGCCGGAAGCGCCCAGGCTCGTTGTGCCGGAAGGAACGCTGCCGGCTGCACTTGCAACGCCTCCCGCAACTGCTACAGTAGACATCCGGGAGCAGCCACCCGAACTCCCGGCTCCGCCGGTGCAGACCCCGGCTGTCCAGGAGACGGTGAGCATCCACAAGGCCATCGCACCCGAACGCCCGGTCCGCTCTGCCAAGGAAGCCGTCATCCGGAATGTGTCCGCCTCTCCCTCCAAACCCCGGCAAGCCGACGCAGGCAAGCTTTTGGAGCGGAAAGTGGAAATTCCCCAGGCTCCCGTCATTTATACGGATGACATTACCGATCAGGCTGTAACCGGAAGCAAGCTGGCGGATCATTCCGTCACATCGGATAAAATTGTTCCGGGCTCAGTGGGGACCAGGGAACTGGAGGATTACTCTGTTACGGAGGGGAAGCTTTCCATAGGGGCGGTTACCTCCAATAAGCTGGCGGATGAATCCGTAGGGGAGGAGCACCTCCGCGATGGGGCTGTAACGGCCAACAAAATCGGATTATACAGCATTACCGCAGACAAACTGGTGGACGGCTGCGTGACCCGGGAGAAGCTGGCAGATAAAATCATCGGCGGCATGCAGGTGGAGGACGGTGCAATCGAAGGCAAACATCTGGCCGGGGGCATTGTCGGGCCGGAGCATCTGCGCAGCCAATCCATCGGACCGGATCATATTGCCGTGGCTTCCATCGGGGCATCCCAGCTGCTGAACGGAGCGGTCAATTCCGCCAAGCTGGGGAATGGCTCCGTGTTGGAGGAGAAGCTGGCAGATGGGGCCGTCACCTCGGAAAAGCTGCGTTCCGACAGTGTGGAAACCCGTCATCTTAAGGCGGATTCGGTGCAAAGCGGGCATCTGCAGCCGTTCTCCGTCACGTCCCGCCACCTGGAGGATGGATCGGTTACCGAAGGAAAAATCGGGAAGGGTGAGGTTGGCCCTGCCCAACTGCGCCAAGGGGCGGTAGGCCAGGAGCATCTGGATGATCAATCGGTCACAACCCGAGCCCTGCAAAAGGAGGCGGTCACCGGCGAGAAGCTGGCCGCTGAGGCGGTCCGCGGGACGCATATCGGAGCGGATGAAATCCGCACCGCCCATCTGCAGGCCGGATCCGTAACGGCGGAGAAGCTGGCGGAAAGCAGCGTAGGCACCTCCGCTATCCGTAAGCGTGCCGTGATCCTGGGCCAGCTGGCTATCGGCTCCGTAGGCGCCGAGGAAATTCTTCCGGGTGCCGTAGGGGCAGCTGCTTTGGCCAACGAAGCGGTAACCCGGGAGAAGCTGGCGGCGGACTCCGTCGTCGGGGCCCACATTGCCGCGGATGAAATCCGCACCGTACATCTGGCCAGCGGCGCGGTGACGGCAGATAAACTGGCGGCGGACAGTGTAACGGCATCGGCCCTGGCCAAAGGCTCCGTGACCGCCGATAAGCTGGCGGCGGACTCCGTAGGCGCCGAGCAGATTCAAGCCGGCTCCGTAGGCGAGCAGGCCTTGGCAGCCAACTCCGTCACAAGTCACAAGCTGGTGAAGGGCAGTGTAACGGAAGATAAGCTGGCGGTGGATATTATCGGCAGCGATCATTTGAAGCAGGAAACGGTAAGAGGCTATCACATTACCAAGGGTGCCGTGCACGGCTACCACCTGGAGCAGGATGCCGTTACCAACGACAAGCTGGCTGATGAATCCGTATACGGCGCCAAGCTCCGCGCGGCCTCCGTCACCTCCCGTCACCTGGCGGACGGGACCATAGGCTTCCGTCATCTGGCTCCTTCCTCTGTAGGCGGGGAGCAGGTGATCCAGGGCAGTCTGCAGGGAAAACATCTGGCGGACGGCGGCGTAGGTCCTAATCAGATCGCACCGGATTCTATCGGGGAAGCCCATCTCCATAACCGGGCTGTGACCACCGACAAGCTGGCCTCCGGTGCAGTCACCGGCGACAAGCTGGCAGTGGAGGCTGTAGCCAGCAAACACATGAAGCCCGGCGCGGTTCATGGCTTCCATCTCCAGCCCAGCTCCATTGGCGCCAGCCATTTGGAGAAGGGGATTCTGAAGCAGGAGCATTTTGGAGCGGGCTTTATCGACGCTTCCATTCTGGCGCCCTCCAGTGTCCAAGGGCTTCACCTGGCGGACGGCACAGTCACCGACGGCAAGCTGGCCGCCCATTCCGTAGAGGGACGCCACCTCCGCGACGGTGCTGTGGCCGCACGGCATCTCGCCCCCGGCAGCGTAAGCGGGCTGAATATTCTGCCGGGCAGCATTACCACCGCGCATCTGGGTGCAGTGGAGCTGGATGCGGGCAGTATCGTCAATCTGCAGGTAGGAGCAGAGGAGCTGGTCAACGGCAGCGTCACCTCGGAGAAGCTGCTTCTGGATTCCGTCCACAGCGGCCATATCCAGGAAAAATCCATTCTTGCGGGGCATATCGGCCCCGAATCCGTGCTTACGGAGCATCTGCAGGATGGGACGGTTACCGGAGCGAAGCTGGCGGAGAAAACAGTCACCGGCAGCCACCTGACGGAAGGGACTATCGACGGCACTCATTTGGCCGAGAGTTCGGTTAGCGGCCGTCATGTACGTGACGGCTCCATTGCCTCCCGGCATCTGCTGCCCGGCAGTGTGGGCGGCGAGCACCTGAAGCCGGCCAGCATCACGACGGCCCATCTGGGGAATGTGCAGCTGGATGCGGCCAATATTGTGAATCTTGTGGCCGGCACAGAGCAGTTGGGCAACGGAAGTGTGACAGGGGAGAAGCTGGCTGCGGATTCGATCTACAGCGGTCATATCCGGGCAGGTGCCATCAGTGCGGAGCATATCGGCGCCCGGGTCATCCAAGAAGGGCATCTGCAGGATGGAGTGGTGAATGCCGCGAAGCTGTCGGCAGGGGCTGTCGGCGGAATTCATCTGGGAGACGGCGCTGTAACCTCCCGCCATCTGCTTCCGGGGAGCGTGGCAGGGCGGCATCTTCAGCCCGGCATCATCACCACGGAACATCTGGGTGCGGTAGAGCTGGATGCGGCCAATATCGTCAACCTTGTGGTAGGCAGCGAACACTTGGGCAATGAGTGCATCACGTCGGAAAAGGTGGCTCTTGCCTCTATCCGCAGCGAGCATATCGACAATGATGCCATTTTTTCGGAGCATATCAGCACCCTTGCCGTGCAGGAGGAGCATTTGCAGGATGGCGCCATAACGGCGGCGAAGCTGTCGGAAGGGGCTGTGCACGGGGTGCACCTGGCTGAGGAAACCATCGGCAGCCGCCATCTGCGTGACGGCATCATCGGCATGCGGCATTTGTCTGCGGAGGTTTCGGGCATGCTGAAGCAGGCTCATACATGGGTGGAAGAGGCAGGCAACACCCTTCAAGCAATAATCGATAGCACAGGAATTGCCGACGGAGCGGTAGACGGCAGCAAGCTGGCGGACGGAGCGGTAGAAGGCAGCAAGCTGGCAGACGGAGCGGTAGACGGCGCCAAGCTGGCGGACGGAGCGGTAGACGGCAGCAAGCTGGCGGATGGAGCGGTAGACAGCGCCAAGCTGGCAGACGGAGCAGTGGACGGCAGCAAGCTGGCGGATGGAGCGGTAGGCGGCAGCAAGCTGGCGGACGGAGCGGTAGGCGGCAGCAAGCTGGCGGACGGAGCGGTAGGCGGCAGCAAGCTGGCGGACGGAGCGGTAGGCGGCGCCAAGCTGGCGGACGGAGCGGTAGGCGGCGCCAAGCTGGCGGACGGAGCGGTAGGCGGCAGCAAGCTGGCGGACGGAGCGGTAGGCGGCAGCAAGCTGGCAGATGGAGCGGTAGACAGCGCCAAGCTGGCGGATGGAGCGGTAGGCGGCAGCAAGCTGGCGGACGGAGCAGTAGACAGCGGTAAGCTGGCGGACGGAGCGGTAGCCGGAAGCAAGCTGGCGGATGGAGCGGTAGGCGGCAGCAAGCTGGCAGACGGAGCAGTAGACAGCGCCAAGCTGGCCAAAGAAGCCGTAAGCGAGGAGCATCTGGCGCCTTCCCTGCGCAAGAAATTGCAGCAGGTTACCGTAGGACCGCAATGCGGCGCATTCTCCTTCCGGTTTCCGGCAATGCAGGAAATCTGCCAACTGGAGATTACGCTGGGCCTTCCTTATCCCGACACCAGCTACGTTTTGGTAGCCATGACTAATCATCCGGCCTGCTACGCCGTGTTGAAGGAGCTTCATCCTGACCGGGCCATCGTCGAGCTGGTACGGACCAAAATCAGCGGAGATATCTCCGGCGCAGTCAGTTGGATTGCTACTTCCATGAGTTAAGCCATCTTCGTGGGCATTGAAAAACAGGACTGCTTCTGTACGGATGTTCATCCGTGCAGGGCAGTTCTGTTTCCTTCCGGCGAGGGGGGAGGCACGCGAGCGCACATGCTTATTTCTAACGGCGGCTAAAGACGCTATTTTGCCAAATTATCCACCTTTTTAATTCTAACGGCGGCCAGAGCCGCTATTTGATCCTTTCGGCCGGTTTGGGGCCCGAATCGAGGCGAATAGCGGCCGTGGCTTCCGTTAGATTTTTGGGACAGGCTTTTAAGCAGGAATAACGGCGCTCACCGCCGTTAGAATTTTGAAGGTTACTGGAAACCCGCGCCGCCTATTCTCTCAGCTTCGATCCCGCGTCTGCCATTCCACTAACCCAGGTTTTCACTCCTGCACCCCGTACTCTTTACACTCGCCTCCCCATCCGCATCATCCGATCGGCCAGAGTCGAGTCCGCCGTTGCGCTCCATAGCTCCTTGTCCCGGCGATCCCCCTGGAAACTTGTATAGGTTTGTTGAACATGTCCCAAGGCAGCTGCGGAAGCCCGATTGCTGCAGCGGAGAAGGCAGGTGTCCCGGTTTTGCCTACGCCCGCCCGCGCCCGCAGTGTGCAAGAGCCGTTACACTCTTTTCCCGGTTACATACTATAGGATGAAACCAAGGACATTCGGAGGTGGCATATTTGGTCCAAGTTAAGCGAACCCGAAAAGGAAAAGCTCCGTTCCGGCGGAAAACCGCCGCTTTGGACGTCCCGGCAGGGGGGCGGCCGCTGCCTATCCAAAACGCCGACCAGCCTAAGGTTTCCGTGATTATACCCGTCATGAACGAACGAAGGTCCATTCAGGCGGTGATCCGGGCGGCAAGAAGCGTACATCCGGAAGCCGAGGTCATTGTGGTGTCCAACGGCTCCACCGACGGCACCCGCCAATTGGCGGAGGCGGCCGGAGCGCGTGTGCTCTTTTTTCCGGAGCCGCTGGGCCATGATGTGGGCAGAAGCATCGGCGCTCTTCATGCCAAGGGCGAGATTCTTGTATTTACAGACGGGGATATTGTCATTCCGGGCAGCCAGCTGCGTAGCTTTGTGACGGCGGTTGAAAATGGGGCGGATATTGCCTTGAACACCTATTCCGGGGCTGTGGAACGAATGCAGGTGCACAGTGTGGTGCTGGCCAAATACGCACTGAACGCTGTGCTGGATAAACCTGAGCTCAAAGGAATGTCGCTGACCGCTATTCCGCATGCCATGAGCCGGGAAGCAGCCAAGCGGATCGGTTTTGAACATCTGGCGGTTCCTCCCTTGGCCCAGGCCATCGGCGCCGTTTCGGGCTTGAAGCTGGTACCGGCCTGTTATGTGGAGGTAGGCAGCACCAATCCTGCAAGGCGGAGAAGGCGGAAAAACGGGCAGGACCCGCTGGAGCATCTGATTCTGGGTGACCATCTGGAGGCCATCGGGTGGCTGCTGGAGCAGAATGGTCCCCGTGGCCGGTTTCCCGACCCGCCCAAACGAAGGGATGTGATCCGGTGAAACCTGTAATCCCTATAATTCCTGCACTCCCCTCTGCATTAACCCGGGAGAAGACAGCCGCTCCAGGCTCCGCCGGAGACAGCCGCCCGGTGCGCATATCCGCTGCCGGCGGCAAACCCCGTGCCAAAGCGGGACGTGCCCGTGGGCGCCGGCCCCAACCCTCCGCCGGAGCCCGGGGCAAGGCCCGCCGCCTTCCGGCAAAGTCCCGGCGACTGGGCGCCCGGGCGGCAGGAGCTGCCGCCGGCCGCTCCGCTGTCCGGGGCCTCCACGCCGCCGGAAAACAGGCTGCGGCGGCCAGCCGGGCTTGGGCCCGCTGGTGGAACGGCCGGTCCTTCAGCGGGCCGGGAAAAGCATACCTCCAGCAAGCCCGCAGCTTTATGCTGGGGTATGCCAAGGCCTCCGGCCTGCCGGTTGGCCGGAAGCTCCCGCTGCCGACGGAACGAAGCGTTGCCGCCGTGATTCACGCGGCCTCCGGCCATCCGTCCATAAGTGCGGTACTGGAGCAGCTGGGCCGGCTGGCGTTGGATGAAATCATTGTTGTGGCGGGCAGCCTGCCGGATGAAAAAAGACGGCTCATCCGGGAGCACCCCGCCGGTCCCGTGCTGGTCCATTATCCCGAGCCCTTGGGCTATGGGGCCGGCAGGGCTGCGGGCGCCAGATTCGCCGCATCGGATATTGTGATGTTCCTGGAGGAGCATGACCCGGTCCAAGCAGAGCAGCTCCTGCCCTTCATCGCCTCCATTGCCAAAGGCAATGATCTGGCGGTATCGGCCATGCCCGGCCAGCAGGGGCCCTTCGGAGGCCGCGATCCGGCTGCCATGCTGAAGGAATTCATGAATTTGACCCAGGGACGGCGGGATCTGGGGACCGCTTCACTGGAGCATTGTCCCCATGCCCTTTCCCGGAGAGCACTTGACCGGCTGGGAGCAGCCAGCCTGGCTGTGCCGCCCGTGGCACAAACCGCAGCTCTTCTCCAAGGGCTGCGAGCCGCTGTAGTGCCCTTGCCCGCCTCTCCGTTCAGAAGGGCCGGCATCCGGCAGGAGCTGTATCCCTTCGGCGCCGGGCCTGAGGTGCTGATGGGGGACCGGCTGGAGGCGTTGCACGAGCATCTCCGCGCCACCGGGCCGCGCTCCCGGTATCCGGACCGTCTGCGCAAGCGGGAAGCGGCGAAGGGGGCAGCCACATGCGAATGACCAGCATCGTCATTCCAACCCGCAACGGGCTGGAGCTTCTGGTTCCCTGTGTGGAGGCCATCCGTGCTTATACGTCCACACCGTATGAAATCATTGTTGTGGACAACGGCTCCACCGACGGAACGCTGGACTATTGTGTGAGGGAGAAGCTGGCCTTTGTTTCCTATCCGGACAATGCCGGCTTTCCCGCTGCCTGCAATGCCGGCTTGAAAATAGCGATGGGAGATGCGCTTCTGCTTCTGAACAACGATGTGGTGGTGACCCACCGCTGGCTGGACAATATGCTGGACTGCCTGGACGCAAGCCCGGATATCGGCGCCGCCGGCCCCTGCTCCAATTACGTCAGCGGCCGCCAGCAGGATGCTGCGCCCTATAACACGATGGAGGAGTTTCATGCCTGGTCCTCCCTGCGCAACACTCCGGACCTCTCCCGGCGTATTCCTCTCGAACGGCTGGTGGGCTTCTGCCTGCTGTTCAAGCGGGAGGTCATGGAGCGGATCGGCTATCTGGATGAACGGTTTTCGCCGGGGCATTACGAGGATGACGATTACTGCTACCGGATCAGGCTGGCAGGCTTCCGGCTGATGTTGGCCGGGGATACTTTCGTGCACCACCACGGAAGCGCCAGCTTCCGGAAGCAGGATAACGCAGCGCTCATATCGCTGATTGAAACCAACTACCGCAAATTTATGGATAAATGGGGGATTGATCCCCGCCAATATATATGAGCACCTGAAGGAGGAGAAGGCCGGTGAAGGGAGTTATTCTTGCGGGCGGCAAAGGCACGCGCCTTTATCCGCTGACGCGGGTTATTAACAAGCACCTGCTTCCCGTCGGGCAGCTGCCCATGATTATGCACGGGATCAACAAGCTGAAGGAAGCCGGCATCACAAGCATATGCATTGTCACGGGCAAAGGGAGCGCCGGACAATTTGCGGAATTGCTGGGGAGCGGCTCCGAATGGGGAGTTGCACTCCATTATTGCATCCAGGATGACGCAGGGGGAATCGCCCAGGCATTGGGTCTGGTGGAATCCTTCGTCCGTCCGGGGGAATCCTTCGTGGTGATTCTGGGCGACAATCTCTTCGAGGCTTCCCTATCGCCCTTTATACGCGCCTTCCGGGGCAAGTCCGGCCAGGCGGCGGTGCTGTTGAAGGAGGTAGAGGACCCCAGGCGCTACGGAGTTCCCCATCTGACAAACGGCCGCATCAGCCGGATCGAAGAAAAACCCGAGCATCCGCCGTCCCAATACAGCGTAACCGGGATTTATTTTTATGACGACGCCGTTTTCGAGATCATCCGGTCCATTCATCCCTCCAAAAGGGGTGAGCTGGAAATCACCGATGTGAACAATGTGTACGCGGCCCGGGGGACGCTCTCCCATCATATTCTGGAGGGCTGGTGGATGGATGCGGGAACCTTCGAATCGCTTGCTGCGGTCAACGGGCTGGTCACAAGCACCGGCGGTGCGGGAATAACACGGAAGTAGCCGCTTTTGCTGTGGCAGGAACCCTGTTATTTCAGGTTAGCATGCGCGGACATTTACCAAGGAATGGAGGGATATGGCCATGAAGCGGTCATTGAAGCGGCAGGTCCGGCGGCGGTTGCCTGTCCGGAAAACCAGACGGAGCCCTGTGCCTGCAGGCTCCCCGGCAGCGGTAACGACATCAGCTGTTGCACTGGAGGAGAAACGGGCGGCCGGCTTCCGGCTGGGCTTCGACTACGGCTACAGCTGGGGAAGGAGCAATTCGGTTTTAATTCAGGCGCCTCCCCAGGTGACGAACGTATGGGATATCCGGGTGTTGTTCGTTATGTCCGGCAAGGGCGTCCCTTATTCTCCCATTGATCAGGCGGTATATGAGGCCCTGCAAGCCAATGCCAGAGAGTGCATTGCCGTATCACCATTCGGGCCTATTCTGGAGCTGGTGGATCAGATGAGACCGGAGCTGGTGCTGGTTCTGGAGGGAATGGAGCTGCCGGTGCAGGTGGTGGATGCGCTGCGGATGCGGGGGGTCCGGACGGCGGTCTGGTTCACTGACGATCCGTACTACGTGGATGTGACGGAGAAGATTGCGGTGCATTACGACGATGTGTTCACTCTGGAGCTGAACTGCGTACCCTTTTACCAATCCATCGGCTGCCCCCGGGTCCATTATTTGCCCTTGGGGGCCAATCCGGGTGTGTTCCGGCCGCAGCCTGTTGAAACCACCTACCGCCGGGATGTTAGCTTTATCGGCTCCGCCTATTGGAACCGGGTTTCCTTCGTCAGCAGAATTCTGCCGGCATTGGAGAGCTGCAACTCCATGATCTCCGGATGGTGGTGGGAGCGCCTGCCCGCTTTCACACGGCTGGGTCCCCGGATCCAGTCCGGCGTATGGCTTACCCCTGAGGAAACAGCCAAGTTTTATTACGGCTCCCGCATTGTGCTGAATGTACACAGAGCCTATGATGACGAGTCCTACAATTGCAATGTCCGCAAAATTCCGGCCCTTTCGGTAAACCCGCGGACCTTCGAGATTGCCGCCAGCGGCGCATTCCAGATGACCGACGAACGTAGCGATCTGCTGAACTATTATAAGCCTGGCGAGGAAGTGGTCACCTTCGCTTCCCCCGAGGATTGTATGGAGAAAATCCGGCATTACCTCAACCACGAGGATGAGCGGCGGGAGATTGCCCTGCGCGGGCTGCGGCGGACATTAGCCGACCATACGTACCACAAACGGATTCAATCGCTATTGAGCAGTGTGTTTGCAGACGAAACTCCATAAAGACACGAGGTGGTGATCGTGATGAAGCTGTGCATTTTGGGCGGCAACGGTATGGCGGGCCATATGCTGGTGGATTATTTCCGCAGCAAAGAGGGGTGGGAGGTTACCTATACCTCCCGCGACAGGAAGGATCCCCATGCTCTGTACCTGGATGCCGGGGACGAGGGGCAGGTTTTGGCACTGTTGGACCAGCTGCGTCCCGATGTGGTGATGAACGCCGTAGGCATCCTGAACCGGGACGCGGAAGAGCATGAAAGGCTGGCCTACCAGGTGAACGGCCTGTTGCCCCATCTGCTCCGGCGGAAGCTGGAGGAATGGGCAGGGAAGCTGGTGCATATCAGCACGGATTGTGTGTTTTCCGGGGAGCAGGGGGACTATACGGAGTTTGACCTGCCGGACGGAAGCACCGTTTATGCCATCAGCAAAGCCATGGGCGAGGTCCGCCATCCTCCGCATTTGACAGTCCGGACCTCCATTGTCGGACCGGAAATCCGCAGCACCCGGATCGGCTTGTTCGACTGGTTTATGTCGCAGCAGGGCGAGGTCAAAGGGTTTACCCAGGTCTATTGGAACGGGGTGACGACGCTGCAGCTGGCTAAATCCGTAGAGCAGATGCTCGGCGCCGGCACCTCCGGGCTGGTCCATCTCACCGCCCCCCAGAAGGTCAGCAAATACGAGCTGTTGGGTTTGTTCCAAGACATGTTCGGCAAAACCGATGCGGTTATTGTGCCCGACGACCACTTCCGCCAGGACCGGACGCTCCGCTGCACCAGAACAGAGGCTGCCCTTCTGGTTCCGGAGTACCGGACCATGCTTGCCGAGATGCGGGATTGGATGAGGGCCCATCCGTCCCGGTACATCTGATGGAAGCGGGGGGATCCACATGAGCATACGAAACGGGCGGCGGAAATCCAGGCAATCCGCCTTGAGCTATGAAACCGGTTATGCCGCCGGGCGGTCCCACGGTTACCGGACCGGGTGCTGCCAAACCGTCCTGCAGAGCGTCAGTCCGCCGGTCTATCCGGTTTTGCCTCTGCGGGTGCTGTACATCCGGCAAGGATTCGAAGCCATTGACCGGGGAGTGGAGGAGGCGCTGTCCGCCTTGGTCAGCGAGCCGTATACAGGCAATCCCGGGGATCTGTACCGCCTGGCCTCCGAGCTCCGTCCCGACCTGGTGCTGGTCATGAATGGTCTTCATGTGTTCCCCGAGAATCATCTGGAGATGGTCGCCCAGATCCGCGCCCAAGGCATCCGGACGGCGGTTTGGTTTGCAGACGATCCCTATTTTACGGATTGGACCCCTTCGGTGGCCGTCCAATACGATTATGTATTTACCCATGAGCTCAGCTGCGTGGAGCTCTACCGTCAAGCCGGTAATCCCCGGACCCATTATTTGCCCTTGGCCGCCTCCACCGCCATCTACCGCCCCATGGCGGTGGAGAACCGATACCATAGCGATATCTGCTTCATCGGCAACGGCTTTCCCAACCGGATCGGTTTTTTCAATGAAATCACCCCCTTTTTGACCCGGCACAGGATTGTGATCATCGGAGCTTTATGGGAACGCCTGGCCGGCTATGAAAAGCTGGCGGAGAGCATACGGCTGTCATGGACGCCGGTGGATGAAACCGTCAAGTTCTACAACGGAGCCAAGCTGGTGATCAACATGCACAGGGGGGCCGTGGACCCCGTCTACAGCAAAAATGCGAGGAATATCGAAGGCCGCTCCATCAATCCCCGCACTTACGAAATCGCCGCCTGCGGGGCGCTTCAACTGACGGATATCAGGGAGGATCTGGCCCTGTATTATACTCCCGGCCAGGAAATCGTCCCTTATGCTTCTGCCGCCGAATTTGTGAATCTGGCCGATTACTATCTCCATAACGAGGTGGAGCGCAACCGGGTTGCCGTCCGCGGGTTACACCGCACCCTTCGGGACCATTCCTTCCGGTCCAGACTCTTCCAACTGCTGAATACCGTATTCCCGGGAGAATCCATATAGGAGACCAAACGCCTTTTTCCAGCCATGTGGATAAAAATCCATTCCTTCCAATTCACCCTGCATATGTTGTAGAAGTAATAGGGAAGGAGGTGGAACTATGGCCATTCTGTTAGATCAACAGGTATCGCAAAACGCCAGCACCGCTAACGCCATCGCAATTCCGCTCAGCGCTACGCCGGCATTGTTCGGCACATTGGGCTTGAATGTCAGCGGGGCAGGCACAAACCTTAGGGTGCATTTTACCGCTACAGTGACTGCAGCTGCATTGGTTACAGTCCTGACGCCTGTTACTATTGACATTTTCCGGGTAGTAGGCGGTGTATCTACCTTAATCTTCTCTGTGACGGAGAACCTTCCGGTTGGTACACTCGTATTGTCGCAAACTGTTGTTACCGCCAACGGTATCGATTACAATCCGCCTAACGACGGCTTTATCGTCTATCAGGCATTTGTCAGCGCCCCCGGCCTTCTGGAAGTATTCCCCACCAGAGTCGGGCCGGAGAGCTTCAATGCCGAAGCTTATTCCGACTAATGTATGGCAGAGGTCCCGTCAACGGGTTATCCCGGGCGGGGCTTTTTTTTGTTGGAACAAAGGGCGTAAGCGGAGGGATTGCTGTCCCTTCGGGCATAGGATAAAGTACGCATCGAATAATGGTTATGCGCTGGCGGTCCTTCGGGCCCGGCAGTCCTATACCTGGAGGTAGACGCATGAAAGCCAAACGCCACAAACAGGGTCTCGGCGCCAGACCGAAAAAGCCTCTTGCCGCGAAGAGGAGAACCAAACGGAGCAAATCGGCCGCCAAGGCTCCGCGTGCTGGAAAAGCGGCCAAAAGGCGCCAACCGGGCGGGATGTCCCGCCAGGCGCTCGCGGCCTTCAACAACGGGTATGATACCGGCTTTAACCAGGGCTTCGCCCAGGGCATGCAGGATGGGCAGAACTTCCTGGCACAGTGAAGCGGGGCCGGTCCGCCCATTGTCAGACCGCCTTCCTGGGGCGGCGAAGCAAGGAATAATGGAAGCGGCCTTCCCTATTCCCGTTTCGCCGCCTTTTTATGGGAAAATCCGGCTTCCCCATTTTGGACAAAACCGGCCATTCCAAAATTTGTACGAATGCCGGAGGGTCAACTGTCGTGCCCAGTAGGTTGTCTCCCTAATATATTGTACTATTCGCAGAACACCCGCCAAACGCCGATGGGGTCTGTTCGTCGAAGGGGCTGCGGCCGGCGGAGGCCGGATTACCGGTCTTCCCCGGCCTGCAAAACTCTTAGGAGGTGATACGCCAAACATGACCGCCATCCGGTTGAACATCATGTTGTTTTCCCACATTTGCTCAGACACGCATATTACCGGAGCGGAGAAGCTTCTGCTGTTTTTTGCCACCGAGCTCCGGGGCAGCCATGACTGCACGCTGGTTGTACCCAGCGAAGGGCTGCTTGCAGCGGAGGCAAGAGCAAGAGGCATCTCCACCATCGTGATTTCGTATCCCAACTTTTACGAAGTATATGCGCCCGGGCCTTATTTCCGCCAGGAGCTGGAGGGATTCATCCGGGATAACGGAGATGCGGTCCAGTCGCTTCTGACTCTCATGCTGGAACGGCGCCCGGACCTGGCCATTGTCAACACCTGTGTCAATCTGATGCCTGCCTGGATTTCCCGCTCCTTGGGGATTCCCGTAGGCTGGATGATGACCGAGCAGATTCAAAGCAACCGCTACACGTCTTATTCGACGGAAATCATCAACGCGTATTCGGATTGGATCATCGGAATATCCCATGCCTCACTCCAGCCCTTCCGGGGAACCCCGGGAGAGAAGAAAATCCGCATTTTGTACCCCTCCTGGAATGACCACGAGCTGGAGCGGGAGCTGTGGCCCGTCTACCGCAGCGTCAAACGGGAGGAAATCGGCTGGAATGACTCCCACCGGGTCATCGGATATGTATCCTCCGATATTTATCCCAACAAGGGTCTGGAGCATTTTATCCAGATGGCCATTGATTTGGGGGCAGCTTACCCCGATCTCCGGTTTATGGTAGCAGGCAAAATGACAGATGTGGGCTATTACGCCAAATGCCTGGAGCAGATTCGGCTGTCCGGGCTCCTGGGGCGGTTTTACTTCCAATCGTTCGAAATGCAGGTCCAGCAGATTTATCCGGCCATGGATATCCTGGTTATCCCCAGCCTAATTGAAGAGGGCTTCGGCATGACCGCGCTGGAGGGACTGATCTTCAGCAAAATGGTGGTGACGTACAACTCCGGCGGGCTGGGTGAAATCATGACGCTGACTGGCAACGGCAGTTATCTGGTGGAGAAGGGCAGTATCCGGGGTTTAGTCGACACCGTAGGCTCTCTTCTGGTCAAAGGCGCCTTTATCCAAAGCTGGGGTGCCCGCAACAGCATTGCGGTGGAGAAGGCCTTCGGGATCGATTCCTACCGGCTGAGACTGGGAGATTGGCTGCAGGAGGCCGCCGGCACGCTTCCGGCACTGGGGCCCCGTCCGCTGCCCCAAGAAGCGCTTTTGCAGAAGCCTGCCCTGCTGCTGAAGGGCTCAGCCCCCGCCGTTTATTTGCTGGAGTATGGCTGCCGGTATCTCTTCTCCGAAGAGTCCGTGTTCCGTGCCAAGGGCTTCCGGTTTGACGAGGTGCTCACCCTGGATGACGGCTATATGGGCCGGATTCCCATGGGCGGTGTTCTGGGCACGGGCCAGCCCTTGCTTGGGAGACGGACTGCCCGCCGGGGTGGGCTTAAGGCTAAGGCCGGCTCCCGCCGGTTCAGAGGGCGCCGCCGCACGCTGAAGACCTGGAAGGGCAAGGGGCAGCGGCTCCTGGCCCGGAAGAAAAGGTCCGCTCCGCCCAAAGGCAAGCGGGTCTCCCCCAAAGCCGCCGGGCGCAAGGGAAGGAGCGCTGCGGTCTCCAGACGGAGCAACGGCTACGGCAAACGGAGGAAAATCAAAAAAAGCGGGTGATCGTATGAAAATCGTGACGGTTCTGGGCACCAGACCGGAAATTATCCGGCTCTCACTCGTAATGAAAAAGCTGGATCAGCTTGCAGTCAAACACACCGTTATTCATACGGGGCAAAACTTCACCTATTCCTTAAGCGAGGTTTTCTTCAAGGAGTTGGGGCTGCGCAAGCCGGATTATGTGTTATCGGAAAAACAGGAATCGCTCGGCAGCCAGATGGCGATTATGTTCCAGCGGATCGAAGAGATTCTCCGGGCGGAGAAACCCGACAAGGTGCTTCTTCTGGGAGACACCAACAGCGCGTTGTCGGCCATTCTGGCGGAGCGTATGGGGATTCCGGTGGTGCATATGGAGGCGGGCAACCGCTGTTATGATCTGTCCGTTCCCGAAGAGAAGAACCGCAGGGTGATTGATGCCATCTCCTCGTACAATATGCCGTATACCCGGCAGAGCAAGGATCATTTGGTCCGGGAGGGTTTTCCCAGCCACCGGATTATCCTCACCGGAAATCCCATATACGAGGTTCTGTCCCATTACCGGGACCGGATCGAAGCAAGCACGGTTATGGAGACACTGGAGCTGGCCTCCGGGCATTATCTCCTGGCTACCATCCACCGGGCCGAGAATGTGGACCGGGCGGAGCCGCTCATGGAGATTATGGAGGGCCTGAACCGCATCGCCAAAAACACCGCACTCCGGATCATTCTCTCCGTCCATCCCAGGACCCGGTCCAGGCTGGCCGCTCTGAGCGGCCTGAAGATTCATCCGCTGGTGGAATTCCACGAGCCCTTCGGCTTCTTCGACTTCGTCAAGCTGGAGCAGCATGCGGCCTGCGTCCTGACGGACAGCGGGACCGTTCAGGAGGAATGCTGCATCTTCCGTGTACCGACGGTGACGGTGCGCAACAGCACCGAACGGCCGGAGACGGTGGACTGCGGCAGCAATGTGGTATCCGGGGTGGATGCGGACCGCATCGAAAGCGCCGCCCAGGTAATGATGGCCATGCCGACGGATTGGGATTGCCCGCAAGGGTATCTGGATACGGATGTATCTGCCAAGGTTGTCAAATTCCTATTAGGAGGGAAAGGGTATGTTTCGTGATAAGAGAATTTTGGTGACAGGCGGCACCGGCTCCTGGGGGTATGAGCTGGTCAGGCAGCTGCTGGATTTTGAACCAAAGGAGGTCATCATCTTCTCGAGGAACGAATCCAGCCAGGTGGCCATGATGCGCACTTTCGAGGACCGCAGACTTACCTTCGTCATCGGGGACATCCGGGATAAGGAAGCGCTGGTCCGGGCGTGCGCACAGATTGATTATGTATTCCATCTGGCTGCGCTGAAGCATGTACCGGTATGCGAGGAGCAGCCCTACGAGGCCATGAAAACCAATGTGCTGGGCACCCAGTATGTGATTGAGGCCGCTATTGAGAATAAGGTGAAGAAGGTCGTCTACATCTCCACCGATAAAGCCGCCAATCCCTCCAACTTCTATGGCATGACCAAGGCGATCGGCGAAAAGCTGATTATCCACGCCAATCTGCTTCAGGGGGACACGGAATTCGTCTGCGTCCGGGGCGGCAATGTGCTGGGTACCAACGGAAGCGTGATCCATCTGTTCATGAAACAGATCCGGGAAAAAGGACGGGTAGGCATTACCGATATGGCGATGACCCGCTTCTTCCTCACCCTGCAGGAGGCCATCAGCCTGCTGTTCAAGGCAACGGAAGCCAGTATCGGCGGCGAAACCTTCGTCATGATGATGCCTACCTGCAAAATTACCGATCTGGCTCTGGTATTGGGTGAAGCTATGGGCAAGCCGGAGGTGGAAATGGTGGAGCTTGGCGTCCGTCCGGGCGAGAAGATCCATGAAATTCTGCTGACCGAATTCGAAAGCCAGACCACAATTCTTTTTGACGAGCAATATCTGGTGATCCTGCCTACCCTGGATATTCCCGGCATCAAGGGTCGGTACGCTTCTTATCCCAAGGCCGAAATCAGCAGCTTCTGCTCCAGCCAATCCCTCATGGACAAAGATCAAATCCGGGAGCTTCTGATTAAAGGAGGCTTCCTTCACGAATGAAGGAGAGTACGATTTTGATTACGGGGGCAGGCGGCTTTACCGGCCGCCATGCCTGCCGGCATTTTGCCGCCCACGGCTATTCGGTGGCAGCAGCCGTCCGGAGGGAGGACGGGGAACCGCCTGAGGGCCGTCTCTATGTCTGCGATCTCACCAATAAGGCGGAGGTCAGGCGGCTGGTGGAGGAAACGAAGCCCCGCTTTGTGCTGCATCTGGCCGGAAGGAATGCCGTGGCTGATTCGTGGAAGGATCCGCTGGGGTGTATGGAGGCCAATCTCCTGTCCACCCTGTATTTACTGGAGGCTCTGCGGGGGCTTGCTAACTGCCGGCTGCTGGTGGCCGGCTCCATGCTGGATTTTGACTTGAGCAATTCCCCCCAGCCCCTGCACCCGTACAGTTTGGCCAAAACCATGCAGGTGCTTACCGCCCAGGCCTGGAGCTTCCTGTACAGCCAGGAGGTGCTGGTAGCCAAACCCTCCAACCTGATCGGCCCCGGCCGCTCCAACGGAATCTGCGGGCTTCTGGCCGCACGGATCGCACGTTGGGAGAAGGGCACGGATGCCTCCGTCTTCCGTCTGTCGTCGTGGCATGAGAAGAGGGATTATCTGGATGTCCGGGATGCCGTAGCCGCTTACCGCGCCATTCTGGAAGCAGGCCAATCCGGCACCGTCTACCCGGTCTGCTCCGGCACCATGCGTTCGCTTGGAGACCTGGTGGTTACGTACCGGGGATTGACCCCGCTTACGCTTCCCATCGAGGTTGGTCAAACTGAGCCGCTGCCCCCACCCCTGCCCATGGATGCCGCTGTGACCCAAAGCCTGGGCTGGTCGCCGTCCATCCCTTTTGCCCAATCGCTGTCGGAGGGGCTTGATTTCTACAGGGGGGCCTTGACATAGGCCGTATGCCCGCCGCACCAGATAGAAGAGGAGGAACCATGCCATGCTTCCCAGAGTGACCATTGTCATTCCATTTTATAATGATCCCTACGTGGAACAGGCCATCTCCAGCGCCCTTGGGCAAACCTACCCTAACCTGGAGGTTATCGTCGTGGATGATGGCTCCACCCTGTACCAGGACAGAATCAATCCCTTCGTCTCCCGGGTCCATTATTTGGGCAAAGCCAACGGAGGAACAGCCAGCGCCATCAATCACGGTGTCCGGATGTCCTCCGGCGATTATATCGCCTGGCTCAGCTCCGACGATTTGTTCTATCCCCACAAAATTGCCCGCCAGCTGGCATTTATGCAGCAATATAATTCCCTCCTGTCCTTTACCGCCTTCGACCAGATCAACGAATTGGGGCATGTGACGGCTCACGCACAAGCAGCCCGTTATCCTTCTCAAAGCGACTTCATCCGGGCTTTCGCAACCTGTGATCCCATCAACGGCTGCACCGTTATGTTCAGAAAGGAATTGGTGGCGCGGGTAGGCCTGTTCGACGAGAGCCTGCGGTATACCCAGGATTATGAGTATTGGATCCGTGCGCTGCTGTGCGGGGTAAACATACATTTTCTGGATGAACCCTTAACCAAGTACCGTTGGCATGACCAAATGGGAACCATGCGGTATCAACCGCATATTCTGGCGGAAGTCCAGGCTGTGCAGAATACCTTCCGCCACCGGCTGGAGGCGCTGGCTTTGGCAACGCCGTATTAAGGAGGTGCGGCATGAATCCGAAGGTAACGGTCGTCATTCCCTTTTACAACTGTCCATATATCGGTCGGGCCATCCAAAGCGTGGTGGACCAGAGTTATCCAAATCTGGAGATTATTGTGGTGGATGACGGCTCGACCCGGCATATGGAGCTGATTACACCTTACGCAGGCCGCCTTCTCTATTACCGCAAGGGCAACGGCGGAACAGCCAGCGCCATGAATTTCGGTATCCTCAAGGCCACCGGCGAGTACGTGACCTGGTTGAGCTCGGATGATATGTATAAGCCGGGTAAGGTGGCCCGCCAGCTGGAATTTATGAGGCGCAGCCATGCGGAGTTTTCCTTCACCGCCTACGCCGTCATGGATAAGGACGATGTAGTGACGGAGAGCTTCGCCGGCACACCCATCACGCAGCACGACGATATTTACCGGCTGCTTGCCAACTACAACCCCATTAACGGCTGTACCATGATGTGCAAAAGAGAGCTGTTTTTCAAATACGGCTTGTTTAACGAAAGCCTGCCATACACCCAGGATTATGAGATGTGGCTGCGGCTGACGGTTAACGGCGTCAAGCTGCACTATTTGCCGGAGGCATTGACGATTTACCGGTTTCATGACCAAATGGGCTCTATCCGCTACCGGCCGGAACTGCTGGAGGAGTTCTTCCGGGTGCATGCGGTTTATAAGGACCGGATGCAGCAATTGCTTGAACGCCTGTAACGGCGAGGAGGAACCATGAATGAAAATATTGTTGGCGACCTATTGGCTGATTCCGCATATCGGCGGCGTGTGGACCTTCATGAACCAAATCCGGAACAGGCTGGAGCGGATGGGGCATGAGGTGGATGTGCTGGGGAACAGTCCCGACTACAAAAGCTTTCACCTCTATAACAAGGGGATTTCCTTGGACAAAAAATATTTGTCTCCCATGCTGGAGACGAAGCTGAATGCAAACCTCTTCCCCCATCTGTTCGAGCAGCCGGTCATCTGGCAGAACGAGTATGACCGCTATTGCATGGAGCTCTCCGCCGCTTACTTCGGGCTGGAGCAATATGATGTGATCCACACCCAGGATGTGATTTCAGCCCGTGCTTTGGCCCGGGTCAAGCCGAAGGGGACGCCGCTGGTATCCCATATTCACGGCTCGGTAGCCACGGAGATGTTCTCCCACTTCAAGCTGCATCCGGAGCTGGGCATCCATGAAAACAGCCCGGCCTATAACTATTTCAAAGCAATGGAGTATTATGGGGCTTCCGGGACAGATCTGTCCATTACAGCCAACCATTGGCAGCGGGATATGCTGGTCAGCCAATTCGGGGTGCCTGCGGAAAAGGTGGCAGTATTCCAATACGGGCTGGATACGGGGCCTTTCTGGGAGAAGGTTGCCGCCGGCACCGATACTGTGCGTCCCCCAGGCAAAAAGGTGATTATTTTTCCGGCCCGCCTGGTTTTTATCAAGGGTGTCCATATTCTGATCGATGCGCTGGCCACATTGAAGCAAGCCCGGTCTGACTGGGTTTGCTGGATTGTGGGGGACGGGGACCAGCGGGCGGCTCTGGAGGACCAGACCCGGAGGCTTGGCCTCCAGCAGGAGGTGGCCTTTTTGGGCAACCGCTCCGATGTCCCCGCCTTGCTCAGCCAATCGGACATTTTTGTACATTGCTGTCTCCAGGATAACCAGCCTTTTTCGGTAATGGAGGCGCAGATGGCGGGTTTGCCTGTTCTGGTATCCTCTGCCGCCGGTCTGCCTGAGATGGTGGAGCATGGGGTGACCGGCATGATCTCTCCAGTGGGGGACCCGGTAACGCTCTTCCAGCAGCTCAGGCAGCTGTTGGAGGAGGATGACTTCAGAACCGCATTGGGGCAGCAGGCTCAAACCTGGGCCCGTAGCCACTGGTCTCTGGATCTGATGATCGGGCGTCTGTTGGATGTGTACCGGAAGGTCATGGAGACTTCAGGCAAGGTTTGACAGAGGATTGAAGGAGGTTGAGGCATGCAGGAGGACAGATTTAAGGTGCTCGGGGATCTGTATAACCGGAGATTTGCCATTCAAACCAGCGATCCCCTATGGGTGGATTATTACGTGTGGAACCGGATTTATTCCGGATTGCCCAAGGATTACCTGCTTCCGGATATGGCGATCTATACCTTTTTACCGCAAAAATGAGAGGAGGACCAAACAGTGAACAACTATTGGGAGCATGTCAATCCTAAGGAATTTCTGCAATCAGCCAATGAAGGGTACAACAAGCCGGTCCGGCAATTGTACAGAGCTTTGCTTAACCAGCTGAATATTAACCGGATGCTTGAGGTTGGATGTGGACCCGGTGTGGATTATGTCGGTGCCGTCAGCAGCCGGCCCGCTATTGACTATACTGGTGTGGACATGACCCAGAATATGGTGGATTACTGCACGAACCAATATCCCGGAGGTACCTTCCTACAGGGCGACATTCACAAACTGCCGTTTCAGGATGGGAGCTTCGAGCTGGTATATTGCAAGGATGTGCTGAATCATCTGCAGGATTGGGGGACCGGCTTCTCCGAGCTGCACCGGGTCAGCTCCAAATATGTTCTGGTCAATTTCTTCTACGGACTGAGCTCTACCACATTCAGCGGTGTGGAGCATCATGATGGCTTTCTCAACCATTGGGTGGATTGGAATGAGGTGATGACGCAGATTTTTGCCTTCATGCCTGTAGCCATCAATGTGTATCCTCTGGATTGCAATCCCAATGAAGAAACGATGATTCTGATCCAGAAGAAATAACAGGGGGGCGGTCGCAGACGTCCTCATACAATCGGCCAGCGCAACCGCCGGAGTCAGGACTGCCGGGGAGCGCTGGCCGATTGTGTGTGGATCAGGAGGTTCGCAGCTGGATGCCGCTTAAGATTTTCTCCCAATAATAGTGGTTGCCTTCCCATTTGTCCTGGCCGGGAAGCTGAATGGAGCAGATCCGGCGCAGAGGCCAGTTATTCTCCATCAGGGCTACCACATTGGGGTCATGCTGGATCAGCAGCACCTTGAAGTCCTTCTTAACCAGCTTGGAGAGCACCATCTCCAGCTCTCTGGCCTGCTCGTAGGTTCCTTCCGTCCGGATGAACAGAATGTGGTCGGCCGTCTCCATTTTTTCCAGGAAACGCGCCACTCTCCGGTCGTACTTGGCCTTGATTTCGGGGTAGGCGGCCAGATGGGGCGGGAAGTTGTTGGCGGTAAAAAAATCATGGTTGGACAGACAATTGTACTGCTGCTCCAGCACCAGATAAAGCTTGTCGCTGGCATTGCCTACCACCTTCAGATTGGGATAGTCCATAAATCCGGCAAACCGGTTGGCCAACAATCGGTTGACGTCCGACAGATTGTAGGAGGCCATCCAGTCCAGCACACCGGCGTAAGGCCGGAGGTTATACTTTTCCAATTGAATGGAAGCCAGGCATAAATCACCCAGGCTGAATATGGCGTCATATTCGCCTCTCAAATCGCTCAACTTCACGTCGGCTCGCTCCTTTGCAAGGGAATGGTATAAGATGCCTTTCTTTTATAGTAAATGCGCCGCCGTTGTCCCGTGATTGTACACTTATAGACTACAGTGAAATAAATCTATTCATCTCGGCCGCTCTTCACCTTAAGAAGTTGGGTTCTTCCACTCCATGAATGCCCTGCCGTTGTTTGCCCTTATGCATAAAGTAATAAGAGAGAATTCCAATGAAGCGCCATGTGTCTCTATAAAAGGAGGTTGTCGGCTTGTCCATCATGCGTTTGGAAACAATGCCAGGCGGGAAGATCGACTCAAACTATATTACGTCCATGGACCTGTCGGTACAGAATCTGGGTGCGGAGGAGTTTGATTTTCTCCTGCATATGTACTATAACGGTGCGGTCGGGTATGTGGCGCTGCATCATGTGCCAGCGTACGGCTCCGTATGGGTGCCGGATATTCCTACCAATCTGATTCCCTTCTCCATGCTGCTGGTGACCAATATCAATTCGTATGCCACGACGGGCATTATTACCTACGCCAAGCTCAACGGTAATGTGGTGGCCGTTTACAGCCAGGAGGATTTTATTCGATTGCCTTAAAAAGGGAGGAGGGGAGCCCAACGTTATGAAGGTATTGTTCGTATATTACGTGCCCAGCGGAGGGGTAGAGACACTAAACCGGGAGCGGTGCCGCGCCCTCCGGAATGTTGGCATCGAAGGGCATTGCCTGTATTACCGGTGGGGGGCGGGACTGCAGAATTCAACGGATTTCCCGGTATACGTCACCACGGATGACATTGCAGTCAAGCATATTCTGGATACCTACCAGTTCGATGCAGTGGTCGCCGTCACTGACCATTTGGCCTTTCCCCGGCTGCGCCTCTTGGGATATACCGGCAAGCTGGTGCTGGAAATCCAGGGCTACGGCCCCAAACACGTGGCCCGCGAGCAGCTGACTCTGGCAGCCCCTTATATCGATGCGTATGCCAACGGGCTGCTCAATCCTTGTACTCCCCACATTGATGCCTTGTTCAGCGAGCTGTTTCCCGGCAAGCCTCAATTTAAGTTCAACAATTGCTTCGATCATACCCGCTTCACTTACCGGGAAGCGCCGAAGCATGATGCTCCTATCATGGCCTGGCTGGGGCGGATTGAGGATAACAAGAACTGGAGGGAATTCCTGCATATCGGCCACCAGCTGGCGGAGCAGGTTCCCAATCTGGAGATGTGGATGTTCGAGGATCACACGCTCTCCCAACCGGAGGAGCGGGAGAAATTCATGGAGCTGATCAGCAAGCTGAATCTGGGCAAACGTCTGACGGTGCGCTCCAATGTGCCCCATGCACAAATGCAGCATTATTTCTCTGTCATCGGCGATTCCGGCGGTTTCCTCTGTTCGACTTCCAAGGTAGAGGGTGCGCCATATGCGCTTCTGGAGGCGATGAGCTGCCGCTGCCCTGTGCTCACCAGCAATTCCGACGGTGTTTCCACCTCCATCTACCATAATCTGACGGGTAAGTATTATCATTTGGGCGATATCTCCCATGCCGTTGCCGAAGCGAAGGAATTGATGGGCAACAAGGGGCTGCGGGAGGCTATCCGGGCCGGCGCCCAGCAGCATGTAGTGAATAACTTCAATCCGGATCTGTATTGCCGCCAATTTATCGGCATGCTCCAATCCTTGTGAGGTGATAATGATGCATAAAAAATCAGGCTACAAAACAGAAGCGAAAAAAGGGGAGTTTCAGCCCTTTCCCGTTGGGGCAAGTGAAATTGTGCTGACCTCTGTAACCTTGTCCGGCTTGGTGCCGGCGGACCGGGTGCTGCTGCTGCTGGAGATCGGCTGGGATAAGCCGTTGAATTGGGATATGGGCGAGCTGGATATCAGAATCCGCAGAAATTCAGCCATGGGTCCTGTCATATACCAGATGACGGAGGGCTGCTTCTTTAAAGCCCACACCCGGACCAAATACGAGGAAAGCGGGCAAACCGGCACGATTTCCTATTTCCTCACCGTTGCCTCTCCCGAATTAAAGGCGAGGATTGTCGGGCCTTATGGGCTGGAGGGAGCGGTTTACGGCGCCTGAAGCAAGCAGCTCCCCTAAGCCTGCATACAGATCGCCTCAAAGAAAAACGGCCCGCTGCGGGCCGTTTTTTCTGCGCTTATTCCGTCCGGCTGCCGGGGGAGGGAAACCAGTGGCGGTAGGTTTCGGCAAGTCCCTGCGGGAAGCTGACGGAGGGCTGCCAGTGGAGATGCTTCTGTGCCTTGGCGCTGTCCAGACAGCTGTGCCGGATATCTCCGGGCCGGGCCGGCCCATACTCCACCGGAACCTCTGCCGGATGCAGCTCCTTGAGAAGCTGGGCGATCTGATTGACAGAGGTGGTGTTCCCGGTGCTGATCTGGAAGGTGTCTCCGTCGCCTGCATCCACCGCAGCCAGATTGGCTGCCACCACATCCTTGACGTAGATGAAGTCTCTGGTCTGGCCGCCGTCCCCGTGAATGCGCAAGGGTTTGTTTTTGGCCAGCTTCTCCATGAACAGGGCAATAACGCCACCCTCGCCCTTGGCCGTTTGGCCGGGACCGTAGACATTGCCGTACCGCAGGACGGTATAGGGCAGGCCATGCAGGCGGCGGAACACCTCCAGATATTGCTCCCCGGCCCATTTGGACATGCCATAGAAGGAGATGGGCTGAGGAGAATCCCACTCGGTGATTTTGTCCTTGCTCAATTCCCCGTAAACGGCGGAGGTGGAGGAGAAAATCAGCTTGCGGGCCTGTGCCGCCACACATGCCTTGAGAATCCGTGCCGTGCCGGTGATGTTGATGGCAGCATCCGTATCCGGTTCCTTGATGGAACGCTGCACATCCGCTTGGGCGGCCAGGTGGAATACGATGTCCGGCCGGATGTGGGCAATACGCTCCTCCACCTCCGGTTGGCGGATGTCCATCTGGTGAAGCGTTGCTCCCAGGGGAACCTTGGACGCATGGCCTGTGGACAGGTCATCCAATACATGGACCTCCCACTGCCGCTCCAAGAGTTCCCTGGCCAGGTGGGCGCCAATAAAACCGGCACCTCCCGTGACTAGTGCTTTCATGCCATTTCCTCCTTCGCAAGAAACAGGTCTCCCGTGCGCCGGACCAAGCATAAGCCTGCAAACAGACTCCTGCGGCGCCGATAGACTATCCTACGTGGCCTGCGTATGGCGCGTACAGGACACCCGCCCGGTGCTGGCGGGATTTTTGAGCTGCGCGGAAGGAGGAGGGACAACGGTTGTTTTGTTCCCCTTTTTGGCCGGCTGCATATGCTGTGAATGACGGGTACACGGTTGCACATTTCCGAGAATAAAGGGAGTGACGGAATGAACGAACGCATCGACTGGATCCTGCACCATATGGCCAAATCTCAACGGGAGCTGGCCCTCATTCTGAAGGCGGAGCGGGACTTGGCCTGTCATGCGGCAGGGCTGGTGATCAATATACCCCACGCTCATATGGCCGGGGCCGGAGTGGAAGAAGTGAAGAGCCAGTCTATCGATCTGTCCAAGAACATTGCCGTGTACTTAAACGGCCTGGCAGATTTGGAGGACGCATTGGGGGACAATCTGGAGCCGGTGATCAAGGAGCTTCAAGGCCAGGAGGAAGAATGAGAGGAGGCGGCATTTCATGAAACGCAGTGATACTCTGCTCGACATGCTGGAATCATCGGCGCTGATGCAGGAGCATATCTCGGTTATTCTGGAAGCCAAGGCGCTGGAGGCGGAGCAGCGCCGGAGCTGGGTATGCGGGCACATGCGCGAAAACTGCTTTCCCGGCTGCGAGGAATTCCATAAGAATGCCCTGGAGCTGCATGAGAATATTGTGGAAGTGATTGCCGGTATTACGCGGATGGAGCAGGGGCTAGCCAAGAATCTGGGGATTCTGATCCAGAAGGCGGAATCGGAAGGGTCCGGAGGCGGTCTGGGGGACCTCTTCGGCGATTCGGGAGATGACGCATGACCCCCAAGGAGCGGGAGATGGAAATCCGGCTGGATATCCTCGGCTCCCTGGCCCGCAGCCAGCATGCCCTGGCGGATATGCTGGAGGGCATCGCGGCTCTGACGCTGGAATCTCCCGAGGCTGCGGAGCAGGTCAGGCGTCAGGCTGAGGTGCTGGTCCGGCATCAGGCGGTGCTGGCGGAGAAGCTCTACGGCATCCGCATTTCCCGGCTGGTGAAGGGGAAACCCGGCAGGGTGTGGCTGTCCGCCAAGGTGAAGCGGGGCCGGCTGAAGTGAAGTGCAGAGTGGTGTTGTTTTCGAGCAGGCAGAGGCCGCGTGAGAGAGACGGACAAAGGTCGGGACTGAGGTATGGCTGAAGCAGAGAAGATTTGTGTGCCATGCTAGTGGATGGGGGAGGGCGGGCCGCTGGACGGGCGCCCTTTTTGTATACTTCCATCCGGTTTGCCGCCGCCTAATCTGTACCTATCTCGTACCTATCTCGTACCTATCTCGTACCTATCTCGTACCTATCTCGTACCTATCTCGTACCTATCTCGTACCTGTCCCGAACGGACCGACGTTCCGCTATTTCGCGGAAAAACGGGGTTTTCACATTTTCGCGGACCGTAGAGCCGTTAAATGGGGGAGGAGTGCCCGAATGAAGGCTACTGGGGCAAATAGCGTCTCCTGTGTCCGCGAAAATCTCAAAACGCGGGAAATCCCCCAATTAGCGTACGGTGGGTCCGTTGGAGCCTGGGGGCAACAGTCACCAGAGGGGTGCAACATCAGTGATCCAGCACCTCTCTCTTCGCCATATAGATGAAAAATTAAATAGTTGCAAAAGTCAACTATTATATGCTACCATATGGGCAGGTGATCAAACATGGAATTCAGCTCCGCTCAGGTGAATGTCAGGGAAACCTTGCAGCTTCTCGTCCGTCGCTTTGGCTTGCTCCAGAAGGACAGTGCCCAATGCTGCGGCGTCTCCGTTATCCAAAGCCACATTATCTACGAAATATCCAGACGCTCCCGCCTCTCGCTGAATGAGCTGTCCGAGTCGCTGAACGTGGATACCAGCACCTTAAGCCGGCAAGTGCAGCAGCTGGTGGAGGCCGGATTGGTCGGCCGCCATCCTGATCCGCAGGACCGGAGGTACGTAGTGCTCTCTCTCACGGATGCCGGCAATCAGCAGGCTGAGGCTGTCTCAGGACTGATGGAGGATTACATACGAAATCTGTTCCAGCATGTGCCTCCGGATAAACAGGCGCAGGTCCTCGAAAGTCTGCAGCTTCTCAGTGATGCCATGGGCAAAAGCCCCAATTGCTGTACGCCTCCCCTTTAATGGGGAGTTTATAATCCTATATAGTTGCAATAATCAATTATTGATGAAAACAAGGAGTGAGGAGAATGAATCAATTCAGTCATGATGAAATCAGGCAGGCGGTACGCAAGAGGTACAAAAGCATTGTTTTGCAATCTGGCGCGGAGAGAAGCTGCTGCTCCGGAGGAGAGACGGCTGGGTCCTGTGCCGCTCCCGACGAGGTTTCGGCAAAGCTGGGATATTCCTCAGAGGAGCTGGCGTCAGTGCCACAGGGTGCGAACCTGGGTCTCGGCTGCGGCAACCCGCAGGCAATCGCAGCGCTTAGGCCGGGCGAAACAGTCCTTGATTTGGGCAGCGGCGGGGGCTTCGATTGTTTCCTGGCCTCCCGGCAGGTAGGTTCAGCAGGGCATGTAATCGGTGTGGATATGACCCCGGAGATGGTGAGCCAGGCACGACGGAATGCGCTGAAAGGCGGCTTTGCCAACACAGACTTTCGGCTGGGGGAGATAGAGCATCTGCCGGTGGCCGACGGGACGGTGGATGCCATTATTTCCAACTGTGTGATCAATTTGTCTCCGGATAAGCCGCAGGTTTACCGGGAGGCTTATCGTGTGCTCAAACCGGGCGGCAGAATCGCGGTATCGGATGTGGTTGCATCAGTCCCATTGCCGGAAGAAGTGAAGGGAGATATGGACGCCCTCTCAAGCTGCATCTCCGGGGCATCCACCGTGGACGAATTGGAGCAAATACTGAAAGATAGCGGGTTTTCCCATATCAGCATTGAGCCTAAGGATGAATCCAAGGCATTCATCAAGGACTGGGAGCCTTGCTCCAATTTGGAGGACTACGTGCTGGCAGCAGTGATTAAGGCGGTAAAATAAGCGAATGCAAGAAGCCCGTCCGGTTATGGACGGGTTTAGTTTATTTTGGGTCTTTTAAATATAATCATTTAATTATATAATAATATAAGAATCTGATTGAAGGGGGAAGCTGCTTTGGTATCCATTGGGCAATTGGCCGATGAGCTTAAACTAACCGGAGACAAAACCAGGCTAACCATCCTTTCTTATCTCAAGGAGAGGGAATGCTGCGTGTGCGAGCTTGCGGCGCTTTTGCAAACCAGCCAGCCCAATATAAGCCAGCATATGCGGAAGCTGCGGGACGGCAAGCTGGTCAAGGAGACCCGGAGAGGGCAATGGATCTACTATTCGCTGGATCTGGCGGATAAGCCCTATCTGGTGGAGCTGCTGAAGGTGCTGCCCAGCCAGCAAGCGAATTTGGATGAGGTATGCGGCGACAACTGTTGTGATGAATGAGTAGAAGGAGCTTTTGCCATGGACATGATACCGCAAAAACGCCTGTCCTTTCTGGACCGGTATCTGACTCTCTGGATTTTTTTGGCCATGGGAGCCGGACTTGCACTTGGGAACCTGTTTCCCGCGTTTGTTGATTTGCTGAACCGGTTCCAGATCGGGACAACCTCGATTCCTATTGCGGCGGGGTTAATTCTGATGATGTACCCGCCCCTTGCCAAGGTCCGCTACGAGGAGCTGGGGAAGGTGTTTCGGAACGGCAAAATTCTGGGTTTATCCCTGGTCCAAAACTGGGTGATCGGTCCCATTCTGATGTTTATCCTGGCCATTGTGTTCCTGCGGGATTACCCGGAGTATATGGTAGGCCTGATTATGATCGGTCTGGCCCGGTGCATTGCCATGGTGATTGTCTGGAACGACCTTTGCCGTGGGGATACGGAATACGCGGCGGGGCTGGTGGCGTTTAACTCCATCTTTCAGGTCCTGTTCTATTCGGTCTATACCTACCTCTTCATTACATGGCTTCCGGGCTGGTTCGGTCTCGAGGGGATGGCTGTGGACATTTCCATGGGGGAGGTGGCCAAAAGTGTGTTTATCTACCTGGGTGTGCCTTTCCTGGCCGGCTTTCTGACCCGGTTCATCGGGACCAAAGTGAAAGGGCGCGTCTGGTATGAGAAGACGGTGCTCCCCAAAATCAGCCCCATCACCTTGATTGCCCTGCTGTTTACCATTGTGATCATGTTCTCCCTGAAGGCGGACATGGTTCTGGAGCTGCCGCTGGATGTGGTGCGGATCGCCATTCCGCTGCTCATTTATTTTGTAGTGATGTTTCTGGTTTCCTTCCTTATGGGCAAAAAAGCGGGGGCCGGATATCCCGTCACCTCCACACTGGCCTTTACCGCCGCCAGCAATAACTTTGAGCTCGCCATTGCCGTTGCGGTAGGCGTATTCGGGATTCATTCCGGTGCAGCCTTCGCTGCGGTCATCGGCCCGCTGGTGGAGGTGCCGGTGATGATCGGGCTGGTGAACGTCGCTTTATGGTTCCAACGCAAATATTTCCATACAACCCCGAAAAGGAGCAATCTGAAATGAACAAAAAGCTGGTTTACTTTCTCTGCACCGGCAACTCCTGCCGGAGCCAAATGGCGGACGGCTTCCTGAAGGCGTTGGGGAAGGACGAATTTGAAGTGAAAAGCGCCGGACTGGAAGCCCATGGCCTTAATCCCCGCGCTGTCCGGGTCATGAAGGAGGCTGGGATTGACATTAGCGGCCATACCTCTGACGTGATTGATCCGGAGCTTCTTAACCGTGCGGATATGGTCATCACTTTATGCGGCCATGCTGATGAGCACTGCCCTGCCATTATGAACCCGGAGGTTGTGAAGTGGCATTGGGGCTTTGACGATCCTGCCAAAGCAACGGGCACGGAGGACGAGATTCTGGAGAAGTTCCGCCAGGTCCGCGACGCGATAAAGGCCCGCATCCAACAGTTTGTGGTTGACAAATCCTGATGTTACCTATAAAATCGTTTTGTTGGATCCGTACATATGTTTGCCTTGTAGGCGGCAGATGCTGATCGCGAGTGAGGTTCAGGCGACCCGGAATCGGGCTGCCTGATTTTTTTTGGCTTGACAAGCGTTAATGAATTGAAAAACGGAAAGGTTGGGCATACGTGGAGAAGGCAAAACGCAACAACAAAACCTATATCCTGATCGGCGTGATCCTGGCGACATTCCTGGCGGCCATTGAAGGAACAATTATCGGCCCGGCAGGTCCCAGCATTGTCAGCGATCTGGGGAATATCAACCTGCTCAGCTGGATTTTTACCTCCTATTTACTGACAATGGCGGTCACCACCCCGATCTTCGGCAAGCTGAGTGATTTGTACGGCCGCAAGGCGGTATTTATCATCGGGTGTGTACTCTTCTCCCTGGGGTCGCTTATGTGTATGTTTGCGCACAATATGGAGTCGCTGATTCTCTACCGGGCTATCCAGGGAATTGGGGCAGGCGCCCTCACCCCGGTTACCTTTACGATTATCGGGGATACCTATGAAGCAGAGGAGCGGGGCAAAATCCAGGGGGTCATCAGCTCCGTCTGGGGAATCTCCTCCTTGGTCGGTCCGCTGCTGGGCGGTTATGTTATCACCTATTTCGGATGGGAATGGATTTTTGGCTTTAATGTCCCGTTTGCCATCCTGGCGGTATTCTTTATTGCCCGCTACTTGAAGGAAGAGCCCCGCAATCAGACCGTACGACTGGATTGGGCGGGAGCCGTCACCTTCACAGCGGGAATGACAGCGCTGCTTCTGGTCATTACACTGGGCGGGCAATCCTTGGCCTGGTCCTCCCCATACCTGCTTCTGCTGGCTGCCGGGTCTGTGGTTTGCCTGGTCAGCTTCGTCCAGATCGAAATGCGTGTTCCCGAGCCGATGGTGCCCCTGAAGCTGTTCCGCATCCGGGCCATTCTGTTTTCGTGCATCGCCGCATTGTTGGTCAGCTCGCTGATCATCGGCTTAACCAGCTACCTGCCGCTGTGGGTGCAAGGAGTGCAGGGCGGAGATGCGGCCTCCTCGGGGCTGGCACTGCTGCCTATGTCTATCGGCTGGCTAATCAGCTCGATTATCGGCGGCCGGATTCTGTTCTCGCGGGGCTCCCGTCAGACCAGCCTCATCGGGCTTACGTTTGTGGTGGTAGGCGCTTTAGCTCTCATTGCCCTGCAAACAGACACGACTTACTGGTATCTGTCCATGTCTACCTTCCTCTATGGAGTGGGCTTTGGCTTCAGCACCATCGTGTTTACGATTATTTCCCAATCGGCAGTCGGCTACCATTTGAGGGGCTCCTCCACAGCGCTGGTTACCTTCCTCCGAACCTTGGGGCAAACCATCGGCGCCGCGGTATTGGGTTCTCTGCTCAGCAGCCGGATTTCCAGCGGAGCGGAAGCAGGCGGTTTGTATGCCCAAGGCATAACCCAGGGCGACATTAATTCCCTGCTGTCTCCCCATGGCCGCGAACTGAGTGAAACCGTAGCTGTGCTGCTCCGTGGTTTATTGAATCAGAGTCTGCATACCCTGTTTATCATAATGGCAGTCATTGCGGGGGTAGGCTGGCTGGTGGTCTGGGGGCTGCCCAACCGGGTTCCCAAGACAGAGACGGAATAAACGAGAAACTCCGGTCATGAGGGAGTGGAGAGCATGGAAACAAGAGAAGCAGCCATCCGGTATTGTTTGAGTCTGGGGAATGTCTATGAGGATTACCCCTTCAACGACGCCAACTGGACCCTGATGAGGCACCGGGGTAACCGGAAGGTGTTTGCCTGGATTTTCGAAAAAGAGGGCCATATCTGGATCAATGTGAAGTGTGAGCAGGGATTTCTGGAGCTGTGGAGGCAGATGTATGCCTCCGTTATTCCCGCTTACCATCTGAACAAAAACCATTGGAACTCCATTATCCTCAACGGCTCGGTGCCGGAGGAGGATATCTGTGAGATGATTAGCCACAGCTTCTCCCTTACGAAGGGGAAGAAATAAAAGGCATATAAAAGAGCCGCCGGATGCCCATCAAGGGTCCTGGCGGCTTGTTTTTTACGGTATGCGGGTCTATCAAAATCTGGTATAATTGAGTTAGTGCAGGCTTGCAGGGCGGTCGGCTATCCTCTCGGAAGGGAGGTGATGCCATGGAGGTTTACCAAGCGTTGTCTTTGATGTTCATGTTCGGCATGTTCATCCTAGCCTTGCTTAACTACCTCAAAAAGAAATAGACCGCCCTCGCCAAAGGTTAACGGTCTATTTTTGAGCCAGTTTACCTGAAGCCGACCGCCTTTCAAGCGGTTGCTGCACAATCGAGGGGCTGTTCACGCAGTCCCTCTTTTTCTTATTCTACCCACAGTATAACATACATATGTCTTTTTTGTCTTACCAATTCGGCGAATTGGCCAGCTTCAGGAGGGCTTGCGGGATATTGACCTCCTGGCTTAGAGGGGGAAGCAATTTCTCCAGAGCAGTTGTGTTATGGGTGACATCGGTTAATTTAATGGTTTCGATTTCCTTATGCAGCTTCTCCATCTTCATGTCCAGCGCCATGGCAGAACTCGCGGCGTCTGTCAGTTCATCCAGCAGGCGCTTGGGCACGTCGCCTTCGTACTTGTAGAAAATCTTGTGCTCCAGACTGGCCCAGAAATCCATGGCGATGGTGCGGATTTGGACCTCTACATACACCAGCTCCTGCCGGTCCGACATAAATACGGGAACCTGGAGAATCAGGTGAAGGCTGCGGTAGCCGTTGGGCTTGGGGTTCTGGATGTAATCCTTCACCTCCACCACGGTAATATCCTCCTGGCTTTGCAGCATGCTGCTGATCCAATAGATATCCTCGGTGAAGGAGCAGGTTATACGCAAACCCGCGATATCCCGGATGTTCTCCTTGATGCTGGAAAGCGAATCGCCTACGCCCTTACGGGAAAGCTTCCTCAGAATACTCTCCGGCGATTTGACCCGGGACTTGGTATGCTCAATAGGATTATATTCATGCAAGGAATGAAATTCATCGTTCAAAATCCGTATTTTGGTTTCAAGCTCTTCCAGAGCAAACTTATACATCATCATAAAGCGGGTCAGATTATTTTTGAGCGTTCTAAGCTGTTCAAGCTGGTTGTCCATTTTAAGTCTCCTGTCCAAATCAAAGTCCTCGAAGCGGCTGCTTCACCTATGAGGATTCCTTGGGGTATGCCCTCATTTTATCATGCGGGCCATAGGCAAGTAAATTGTATGAAATTGGGCCGCGGTTTCCGAAGGGCAATGGTTCCGTTATGGCGATTGGAAATATACAGAATAATTCTTCGCTATAATGTCTTTGGCCAAGGATAGATACTCGTTTTTCAAATGGATATCCTCCACGTTATATTGGACATCGGAAGCGGTTCGGATGGTGAATATACGGTTTCCCATTTCTCCTATTTTTTCAACGCGCATAGCTTTTACCACATCTTCTTCTTAAATAGACCATTCCTCCACCGGCCAAACGGTAATGGTAAACAGGTTTCCGCCAAAAGCCTTATTCGCGGTATGGATGAAATCGTAGGTTTCCGTCTGATCTTGATTTCGATGGACTGTAACTTCATATTGTCGGTTCCAACTCTTAGGGAGCAGAATGGTGAAATTCTTGTTTTCATATACCTCAAAGTCAATGGTCCGGTCGTACTTGGATTCAGGTCCCGGACTAGCATGCAAAGTGCTGTAACGAAGCTGGAAACGTTCAATAAGGGCAACAGCTTCCGCTCTTGTCAGCTTGCCATCTTTTTCATATCCGCTTAGGTGTTTTCCGTTTTTTCCGTCACTTAACCCCAGATCCAGCAAATATTGAACTGAATCCTCCACATTAAGTTTTTTCCCCGTAGCATTCACCAGGTATTGAGCCGCTTCTCCTCTGGTAAAAGCCAGGGAATCACCGTTGTTAGGCTTCCAGTCCATTTCTGTCGCATAGGCCCAATAGGGATCTGCCCAGCTTCCATTTGCCGAGGTTCCCTTCAAGTCCACGGGTTTATAGGCACGGATCAGCATGGATACAAATTCATCGCGGCTGATGGCCGAATTTGGCCTGAAGGTACCGTCAGGATAACCGTCAACGATTTTTTGATCAATGGCCCATTGAATATGGGCCTGCCCCCAAAAATCCGCGGGTACATCACGAAAAGCTGCGGCTGCAGCGGAAACGGTAAGACTTCCGGCAAAAACTCCGATTGAGAGCATCGCCGCTAATTTCGGTTTCAATCTTATCATTTTCATGGAAAAAGCCCCTCACTTTGTTAAGACATAGAACATTTCCATTTTAATGTAAATCCTTAGTGCAGAGCAAGACAAAACTTGCCATCAATTTGCGGGGGAGCAGGCCCAAAACCGCAGAAGCCAGGAGTTGCCGCTCATGAGTGAGAATTGGCACCAGCCCCTGAAAAACAAAAACCGCGAGAAATGGTCGCGGCTGGTAAGGGATTTTTTTTGCAGATGAGCTTTCTTCAAGTCAATATCAAGGATGTCTGTATCCTGTTAGGCCTTTTATGCTCTTACCGCAATGGCCTCCACCTCGATAAGCAGCTCGTCCCGGACAAGTCTGCGCACCTCAACGGCAGAGCTTGCCGGCGGGTTGGCCAGGTTAATGTATTCGTCCCGGATACTCCGGACCACTGGCATCAAGGAGATGTCCGTCAGGAAAAAGGTCAGCTTCACCACATGCCGGAAGTCAACGGAAGCGGCCTCCAAGGCGTGCCTGATATTCTCGAAAACCTGTTTGGTCTGGGCGGCCAGGTCACCTGCTCCGACAATTTCCCCTGCCGGGTTTAACGCAATCTGCCCCGATATGTAGATGGTGGTTACATTGGTGGCCTCCACCACACTGCTGTAGCCCGGACCTGCCGGCATGGAGGCGGGATTGATGAATTTCACATGCTCCTCGATGTTCATTAGCGGTTGCACTCCTTTTTTGGGGTTGAAGCGATATCCTCCCATCTTAGTCCTCCTTGTCTTCTTGTTCAAGACATATTGACGGGCATCTGGAAAAAGAATACAATACGGTTGTCATGACAACTGAGGTGAAGAAACCATGGATTTTCGATTGGAAGAGTCATTGGGCTTTATTCTGAACAAAACCAACACCAAATTGAAGAACCAGCTGTTCCAGCGGTTCAAGGAGGATGACATTACGCCTGAGCAGTGGTCTGTCCTGACCTGCCTGTGGCAACAGGAGGGGATTTCGCCCAAGGAGCTGGCTGATCTCATCTACAAGGATAAGCCTAACACCAACCGGATATTGGAGAAGCTTCAGGCCAAAGGACTGATCCTGCGTAAGCCCCATCCTATAGACAGAAGGGCTTACCAGATTTATTTGACCGAACGGGGCTGGACGATCAAGGATAAATTGATTGCGAAGGTTACACAGCTGCAGGATGAAGTGACCGCGGGTATGGAGCAGGCACAAGTAGAGGAAATGAAACGGCTGCTTAATCAAATGTATGCAAATTTGAAATAAGTTTTTTTGACTATAAAGTTGTTGTGACAACTAAATCATGGGATGAATAAGGAGGCCGCATGTATGGAAAGCCATTTGGCGAAGGAATTAGGCCTGAAATTTGAACCGGTGGCGGTGCTGCTGAGCGATGAGAAGCCGGAAGGGGCCCTAGAGAGCAAGGAAGGGCGCTGGAGCTGCACCATTCCGTTATTCCTTGCCGCAGCCAAAGGGAGAACGGTGGTGTTCGAGCGGAAAACCACCGGCTGTCCCGGTGCTAAGGCGGGTTTGGGCTTCGGGCAGTTTCCCAACTATCCCGGTGGAATCGAGTATTTCCTGTCCGTAGGTCAAGAGGGCAGGTTTGAGGGGGAGGGGTACCTGAAGAACCCGGAGCTTGGGGAGGACTTTGTCCGATGTCTGCCGATCACCGACATTCCTTATTCCTACATCATTATGAAGCCGTTATCCCAGGTAGATGCAGCCGTGGAAAGGGCGGAGCTGATTAGCTTCTACGTCAATACCAACCAGTTGTCCGCCCTCACGGTTCTTGCCAACTACTATAGGCCCGGCATTGAAAATGTGATGATCCCCTTCGGCTCCGGCTGCCAATCCGTCTTCCTGCTGCCCTATGCCGAGGCGCAAAAGGAGAATCCGAAGGCGGTTGTGGGTTTGCTGGACATTACCGTACGTCCTATGGTGGGCGCGGATATGCTATCCTTTTCCGTCCCGTATTCCATGTATCTGGACATGGAGGAGCAGGTGGAGGGCAGCTTCCTGCAAAAAGAGCTGTGGCATAAGGTTGCGGCGAAAATGAAGCAGACGGTTTAACGCCCTGCACTCCGGCGGCCGGAAAGCTTCAGATAGGCAATCCACACGGTGTAAATCAGGATTAATCCGGCCAGGATGAGGGCGGTCATGTACACCCGGGAGCTGTCCCGCTGCTCCACCGCAATGGCCACGTAGGCCCACACGAACACCAGGGGGTACGCCCAGTTCCGGTACGGATAGCTGACCAGAACCGCAAGCAACGCACCAACACACAGCATAATCACTGCCCAAGCGGTATCGGAGAGGCCGAAGCCGTCCCAGCCGTTTTTCTTGAGCACGATGCTTACATTGACGATAGTGGCTACGGAAATCCAGCCCAGGTAGATACTGAAGGGCAGCTTGACCAGCCAGCCTTCGCCGGGAGTAGGGGAGACCAGCCCGGCCGTCTTCCGGTAGATGACGATCAGGGAAACCAGAAGCACCACCATGGCGGCGACGGAAAGCTCAAGTTGCAGGTTATGCCACAAGAACAGCCAGGTCATATTGGCCGCACAGCTGACGATAAAAGGGATGCTGATCGAGCGGATCAGCTTCGCAGAATCGCCCCGTGCCCGGAATTGATAAAGGATAAAGCCGGCCAGAAGCAGATAAATGAGTCCCCAAATAGAAAAGGCATAGCCAGCCGGGGTGATGGAGGTATGGTACTTGTCCGAAATCTCCCCGGTGCTGTTGCCTCCCAATGGAAGAGTTACGGCAAGCACATTGACCACAATGACGTCCAGATAAAACAGCAGATTGATAAACCGGTAGAGATTATTTTTGGACATAGGCGGAACGCTCCTTCGGGTATGTATTTACTACAATATACCCGGGAGATGCTGGAATCAGACATGCTTTTTTTTATAAAGCGGATCTGACGGCGATAAAGATCACCGGTACCAGAAGGGCCGGAAGCAGATTCATGGTTTTGATGTTACCCACGCCAAGAATGCTTAACCCGGAGCAGAAAATCAGCACGCCGCCGATGATGGAGGTTTCGGTCAGAAGCTCCGGTGTAATGAAGCCGGCCAATGCGCTGGCTGCCAAGTAGAGAGCCCCCTGCCAGCAAAAGAGCACCACGGCTGATATCATTATGCCCATGCCGAAGGTGGACGCCAGCACAATCGAGGTGACCCCGTCCAGGATAGCGTTGGTGAACAAGTAGGTGTGATTGCCGCGGAGTGCACTTTCGATGGGTCCCAGAATGGACATGGTTCCCACACAGAAAAGCAATATGGCCGTCGACAGACCTTCAGCCAAATTCCCCTTGGAAAACCGGGCCACGGCCTCTTTGAAGCGCCGCTCCAGATCAAGCTGCTGGCCGATTAATCCGCCTACTGCCAGACTGACAATAAACAGTACCGGATATTGGCTTTCCGGCATATAAGAAGCGATCCCGTTTATCCCCAGTGCCGCCGCTGCCAGTCCCATAGCTTGCATAAGAACCGTTTGGCTGCTTTCCTTCATTCCTTTCCTGAAAACACTTCCCACCAGACTCCCCGCAAGAATTGTAGCGGTGTTCACGATAGTTCCGATCATAGCTGCTCTCTCCTCTATCCTGTTTGAAAAGAGCATAAACCCTCCAGCAGCTGGAGGGTCAAGACGGTTTTACCGGCAGGCGGATTTCCGTTACGAATCGGGAGGTATCCTGGGATAACCCATAATCCACATAAGTGATTTCCAGCGCATCCTCCGCCGGGCTGTATTTCTTTTCTCTGGCATAGGCCAGCAGCCGTTCGTAATGGGGAGCAGCATCCGTATGGGTACCGATGAAACGGACCAGCAGGTATTGCTGCCCGGCAAGAATCTTCAAAGCCGTTGACTGGGGTGGCGGCTGATCCGGCTCCACGAAGACAAAGATGGAATTGTATTCGTCGAACTGACCCTGCTCCAGATGAGCGGCGGATACGGTTAATCCCACTTGCCCAAGAAAAATGCTGGATTTCAGGTTGCTGCTGTTCTCCAGCAGGCGGATGGACATCTCCAGATTGTCCCCGGGGTGAATCCGCTGCTTCAGCAAAATCAGCTTCTGCTCCGGAAGCCATACCTCCCGGATCCTGAACAGCTCCTCCGGATTGTACACATCCTCAATCTGGCGGATCAGCTTGTCCAACTTCTGGTCAATCCGGCGAAACTCCCGGAGCTTCTCTTCCGTTCTGGTTTTTTGCTCCTTCAATAAAACGAGAACATCATCCATATTCCGGTTGTCGATAAACTGCTTCATTTCCTTCAGCGGAATATTCAGCGCCTTAAGATAGAGAATCGTATTTAACCGTTCGAATTGCTCAATGGCATAATACCGGTAGCCGGTCTGCTCATCCACCAAGGCCGGGGTGAACAGCCGGATTTCATCGTAATAGCGCAGTGTCCGGATATCGATCCGGAAGAGCTTGGAGATTTCGCCGATCAAAAACAGCTTGCCCATGGATCACGTTCCTTTCTTAAACGACTCCATTATACACCAAGAGCCCGATGGGCATATCCCCATCAGGCTTTTGGTTAAACGCATGCGTGTTTTCAGTTACCAGATTAAAAAGTCCTTATCCAGCAGCCGCAGCACGGCCTCCAGGAAGAAATAGTCGCCGTAGATGATGGGCACTTCCCGGTCCGATTCCCGGTGGTATCTGCCGGAGCCGTGGGAAACGATGGAATCCACAGCAGGGTCCCATTGGCAGAATTTCTCGTCGATCCTCCGCAGCAGCCGGAGCGCTGCCTTCACGTACAGGGGCTTCTCATATTCGCCGACGAATTCGGACAACTCCAGCAGTCCGCAGGCGGCGCACACGGCGGCGGTGGTGTCATAATAAACCGGTTCTTCCGGCGCACGGAAATCAATGACCACCTCATAATCATTCACCGCCGCATTGGCAATGAAATAATGGGCTGCCCGTTTGGCGGCGTCCAGATAGTCCTTCTTCCCGGTATACCGGTAGGACAGTGCCATGCCATAGATGGCCCAGGACTGGCCGCGGGTCCAGGAGGAGCCGCTTTCGTACCCTTGGCCTCCCGGATTATCCAGGTACTCGCCGGTTTCCGTGTCGAATACCACCAGGTGGTTGGCGGAGCCGTCCGGGCGGAGCACGTGCTGCAGGGCCATATCGGCATGTTTAATGGCAATCTGCCGCATGCCGGAATCCTTACGCTGCTCTGCGGCCCAATACAGCAGGGGAAGATTCATCAGGCAGTCCACAATGGCGATGCCGTCCTGCCCTTCGTTCCAGGCCCGGATATATTCCCCGGCTGGCTGGAAACGTCCGGCCAGAATACCCGCGGCATGAAGCCCGCGGATCCGGGACTTGGGGTTTCCGGTAAGCCGGTAATCGGCCACCGCCGTATGCAGCCACAAGAAACCCAGGTCATGATCCAGACCCATATAATCCTCCAGCCCCTGATCCAGCCGGGCTTCGATTTGCTCAGCCGTTTCCTTGTAGGCCGGGTCGTTGGTGGCGTTGTACATCTGCCAAAGGATGCCGGCCCAAAAGCCGTTGGTCCACCAAACCAGATTCCGCTCCGCCATATCCCCATAAGCGCCGTTCTCCGGAATATAGGGCATCTTCGGCCCGACCCGCAGGCATTCTTCCTTTAATTTGACCGCGAGCTTATCCCAGATACCGGCCGCCCACTGGCGGTCCGCTTCATGAATTGCATACTTCATAACCGTTACCTCTCCCTATCTGGATTTGAACCTCTCTGAATTCCGTTTCGATCCGGGTTTCCAAGCTGATGGTCCCCTTGGGAATCCGGTATTCCATGGCCGGAATTTTCGCTGTGGGGAAGATCAGATTGGTATTGGGCACACTGGTGATGACGATAGCCTTACCGGTTTCCGAGGCGACGCTGCTGCTTCCATTGGCATCCGCCACCTTCGCGACGCCTTGGCTGCAGTTGGTGCTTGTGTGCTCCATTAAGTCCGGATAAGCAAAGCCGCAGTCATATGCGGTGCATTCCAGCTGACTGGTAATGGTGTGGCGCCGGATATGGCCTTTATCGGTGGGAATCAGCCGGGTTTCCACCTCAATCCCCTCTACGGGACTCCAACGGGAATATACCTCCGTCTCCGTAACGGAATACTCCAGGCAGGCTCTCCGCACATAAATCATGTTATGAACATGGAAGGCCAGCATGCTGTCGGGTGCCGCCTCATGCAATTGGCAATATGACCGGGGGCAGCTGAAGCCAAACCGGGTGGAGTAGGCAAACTTGGCATATTTCTCCGCCGCATGGGTCAGCTGCAGCACCGGATATTGCCCCGCCGTAAGCGCCGTGACATCATAGCCCCGCCGGAGCATAAGCATATCGCACTCGGGAATAACCCTGCGCGCCTTGAGCGGCGGAAGCGGCTGGCTCTCCGCCTTCCAGAAGGCATGCTCCGCAGGAAGCGCCAGCAGCGCGAAGGTTTTGAAGGCCCAATAAGGGGAACCGGAGGCATTGTACCCTTCGGAAATATTCAGGTTGGGGTATGCGTAGCCGATAGAGAGAACCCCGCCATTGTCAAAAATCGGCTGGCGGAGCCATTGCTCCATATGCCGTCCAATTAATCCCTTCAATACGCCCATGGGGAGCACGTCCAGCTCCAGCATGGCGCACATACTCCAGAAGGCCCCTTGTGCGAAGCGGTAGGTCATGGACCGTCCGAAGGGCAGCGCTTTGCCCTCATCGTCGAACCAATACAGGAACGTGCCGGCGAACTCACGGGCCCGTGCCTTGAACAATTCCGCCCGGACCGGGTCCTCGCCGCCCATCAATTTCGCATACAGCAGGCAGTAGAAATGGATGGCGAAGGAGATATAATAATCCTTCTGTGGCCGCAGACCGTCGGAATACCAGCCGTTGCCCAGATAGAAGGACTCATACTTGGCCATGGCCTCTTCCAACCGCTGCGTGCTGTGGGGTCTGCCCACATGCTTCAGGGCCAGATTGGTGATAACGTTGAAATACTGCCAATTGTTTTCGGCAAGCGAATACAGATTAATCTGCCCCAGCCATTCCGCCAGATGGGTCCGGGTTTCTTCGGATAAGGGTTCCCAGAGCTTCGCTGGAATCATCAGCATCCCATAGCCGATAGCGGCCATCTCTACCATCCGCTGGTCCTTGTTTTGCAGATCGCCCCAATATTCAGGGGAAGCAGGATTGGTCCCGTTGGCCAGTCCCTCCCAAAAAACGGGCAGCAGGCTTTCATCTGTACCGCCGCCGACCCAATAAGGAACCATGCCCCATAACAGCCGGGAGAAACCCTCCATTCCGGCTACCCGGTATCCATAGCCTGCGGTTTCCGCACCCAGCTCCAATCTTGCCTTTCCCGGGCTGAACCGCCCCTTTAAGGGCTCTATCATAGAAAGCAGCAGGCCTTCATAATACGCCCTGCTGCCGTGATCCTTTATTGCTTCCATCGTTCCTTTCCGCCTTTCCCCATAGACTCATACCCTACAAATCATGCTTTACTATAAGGCAGAATCCGGGGCATTGTATATCTTCAGTACATCCAATGAGCTCGGCATTATGCCCAAACGAATAGGCATTTTGTCCAATAGCGGACTTTGACGAAGCAGGACTGCTAGGATCCGGACCAATTGTTGACCAGTGGCGGCCAATCAGGATATGCTACATTCGTAAAGACGAGAAAGTGAAAGGAGCCAACAATATGAGTCAAAGATGGTCCATGGCTATGGCCGATTTCTTCATGCAGCACTACCCCATCGTGTCGGACATGCCCTATCAGAGGGAACGCAGCTGGAATTATGAGAACGGTGTCATTATTACGGCGCTGGAGCGGCTGTGGAGGGAAACCGGCGAGGAGCGGTATTACCGGTACATCAAGGAGAACATGGATCTGTTCGTGCAGGAGGACGGCTCCATCGATACCTACGAGCTGAATGATTATAATGTGGACCGGGTGAATCAGGGGAAAGGTTTGTTCGTGCTGTACGAAACCACCGGCCAGGAGAAATATAAACAAGCGCTGGAGGTGCTGCTTGTCCAGATGAAGAGTCATCCCCGGACCAGCGGCGGCGGATTGTGGCACAAGAAAATCTATCCCTACCAAATGTGGCTGGATGGAGTGTACATGACCTCGCCGCTATTGTCCGCCTATGGGCGGATGTTCAGCGCACCGGAATGGTTCGATGACGTAGCCCACGAAATCCTCTTGATGGAGAAGGTTTCCCGGGACCCGGCCACAGGGCTGCTTTATCACGGCTGGGATGAATCCAGGGAGGAGCGTTGGGCGGATAAGGTGACAGGCTGCTCGCCCCACTTCTGGGGCCGGGCCGTCGGCTGGTTTATGATGGCTGTGGTGGATGTGCTGGACGACCTGCCCTTGGACCATCCCAAGCGTGGAGAGATTATCGGTATCTTCCACAGGCTGGCCCAAGCGGTGATACGGGTTCAGGATGAGGAGAGCGGCATGTGGTATCAGGTGCTGGATCAGGGGAGCCGTGCCGGCAACTATCTGGAGGCATCGGCCACAGCCATGTTTGTCTGCTCTCTTGCCAAAGGTGCGCGGTTGGGTTATCTGGGCCGCAATGCTCTGGAATCCGCCCGGCGGGGGTATGAGGGTTTGCTTGCCCGCTGCGTGGAGAAGACGGAGGATGGGAAGCTGCATCTGAACCATATCTGCGGCGTAGCCGGGCTGGGCAATAATCCTTACCGGGACGGCTCCTACGAATATTACATCGGCGAGATCATCCGCCAGGACGATCCCAAGGGTGTGGGTCCTTTTATTATGGCATGTCTGGAAATTGAGATGGCGGAAGCATAACAAGTTTAAGTATAACAAATCAAGTTTATGCGGATAAATAGTCACACAGTCACACCAATAAAGTTGAACAGATAAACATAAGTTTTTCTGTTCAGCTTTTTTATTTTGGGGCTCTTCTGAGAGCCTCTTTTTTGTATTTGTGGTAAACTAAAAACAGAAACGATTAACTTAATTAATAAATTTATTTAGTTATATTTTTATTTTAGTTTACTAAATACGTATTGACTATCCCCTCGTTTTGATGATAATCTTAGCTTATGCAGGGTTCGGATTCTCTTCTTAGAATATATTTATTTAGATTGTTTAGGTTTGTTTATCCCAAAATGTTCTGGTAAAGGTGATGACAACATGATCCATAATAGCGGCGGGGCATTAGCCGGTGAGCGGTACAGAGTGATTGTTTCCACAGATATCGGGGGCAGCGATCCGGATGACTTCCAGTCCATGGCGCATTATTTGCTTTACTCCGATTTGTTTGATACAGAGGGGCTGATTTCCTCTCCGTGGGGCGCAGGCACTGCCGGAGATATCCTGGAGGTAATCGGGCATTACGAGACCGACTACCCCAATCTGCGCACCCACTCCGACCGTTACCCGGAGCCGGATTATCTGCGGTCCATAACCAAACAGGGCACAATGGACATCGCTCCCTTCAAGGGCTACAGCCAAAGCACCGAGGGTTCGGATTGGATTATCCAATGCGCCCGCAAGGAGGATAACCGGCCGTTGTATGTGCTGGTTTGGGGGCTCCTGGAGGATGTGGCACAGGCGCTGCACGACGATCCCGGAATCAAGGACAAGCTGCGTGTATACTATATCGGCGGACCCAATAAAAAGTGGGGTTTGAACGCGTATGAATATATCCGGGAGAATTTCCCCGACTTATGGATCATCGAGAACAACTCCACCTACCGCGGCTGGTTTGTGGGCGGCAATCAGGAAGGGGATTTGGGCAATCTCAGCTTCGTCATGACCCACGCCCTTCATCACGGTGCCTTGGGGGATTATTTCGCCAAACATCTGGGGGGAGTGATCAAGATGGGGGATACCCCATCGGTAACCTACCTCATGAAGGGCACGCCGGAGGAGCCGGAAAAGCCGGGCTGGGGCGGAAGCTTCGTCCAAGTGGGCAACCGGCCCAAAGCGGTCTTCCACCGGAATACCACCGAAAAGGACGAAGTTGAAGTGTTTGCTGTGCTGGAGCTGGTATTCCAGGGTCCTGAACTGGACAGGGATACGGAGGAGTCCGTTTTCACCTTGGTGGTGGACGGGCAGGAGTTTGAGGGCTTTTACTGCGGCGGCACGGAATACCGGGTGCGCTTTATGCCCAAGTCCCAAGGAAGCTGGACGTATACGACGAAGAGCAGGTTACCGGAGCTGGATGGACAGAGCGGCGCTTTTACCTGCGTGGAGGAAACCCCGGCAGGCCGCATAGGGGAAGAAGCCCGTTACTCCAACTGGTGGGCGGATGTGCTGGATCCCGAACACGAGGAGCATCCGCACAAAGGAGCCAAAACCGTAAGCATGTGGCGTGAGGAATTTTTGCGGGATTTCCAGACCCGGTTCGATTGGGCCTTGCAGGTGAAGGAATAAAGGGAATTGATGAGCCATGCCGTGATCAATGCGGTATGGCTTTTTTTGCGTCTTCACCTAAAAGTGATATTTATCCAAAAAAGTCTGATTCTGATATACCGTTTGAAACGGGCAGTTTGTACATTTTGCCGATGCTTTGGTGAAAGTGAATATGTACAAGGAGGAGCCGCAGGATTAAGATTCCAATGAAAGCATTTACATACCTAATTCAGGGGTGTGGGGGGGAGGAGATGAAGCCTAGCTTTTTGCAGCATGCCCAGTCAGCAGAACAGACGCAAGCCACTATTAGTAGAGAGGATGATCGTTAATGACATGCAGCAGATTATGGAAAAGATTATTCAGCATTTTGGTTGCTTTGGTACTCGCAGCTTCATCTCTTATTCTGCCTTCCGGCTCGGTGGAGGCGGCAGCGGGACCCCGACAGATGGAAAATCTGGGGCGGGGTGTGGTGGCGGTCCGCACCGGCGCCAAGGTGTTCATCAGCTGGCGTCTGCTGGCTTTGGACCCGGCGGGAATCAGCTTTAATGTGTACCGTTCGGCGGCCGGCGGCGCAGCAGTGAAATTGAACGGCTCAGTGCTCACCGGAGGCACCAACTACACTGATACAACTGCCGATCTGACCAAGGCCAATACCTATTATGTAAAACCTGTGGTTAACGGGACGGAACAGGCGGCCAGCGCTTCCTTCACCCTTACGGCCAATCATGCCGATGAGCCGGTGGTGACCGTCCCCTTACGTGCCGGGAATGAAATTATGAATGTATGGGTAGGGGATTTTGACGGGGATCATGAGTACGACTACCTGGTGGACCGGGCGGGAACACCCCAAACGCTGGAGGCTTATAAGCGGGACGGTACGTTCTTATGGTCGGTGAACCTAGGGCCCAACAGCACCAACCAGGATAACATCTCTCCCGGCTCCGCCACCATCAGCGTTGGCATGTGGGACGGAGTGACGGTTTATGATCTGGATGGCAACGGAAAAGCCGAGGTGGTGCTGAAGATTGCCAATGGCGTAACCTTCGGCGACGGCACTGTATGGACCAACAGCAGCGATACCAAACAATGGCTGGCCGTACTGGACGGTATGACCGGCAAGCTGAAGAATTATGCCGCATTGCCGGATGACTATCTTTCTGTGGGGCCTTTGGGCGTCCAATTGGGCATCGGCTACCTCAACGGAACCACCCCCAGCATTGTAGTGTTCGCGAAAAACCGCAATGCGGATAAATCCTTCAACTGTGTGGTCAGCGCCTACCGGTGGAGCGGCTCCAATCTGAGCATGGAGTGGAAATGGCTGCGCGGCTCCCAGAATGCACCCGACGGCCATCAGATGCGCATAGCCGATGTGGATGGCGACGGCAGGGATGAGATTGCGGAAATCGGCTTTGTCCTGAATGGAGACGGCACACTGCGTTATTCCCTGGCCGGCAGCAATGTGGTTCACGGGGACCGCTTCTACATCGGCAAGCTGGACCCCAACCGCTCCGGCCTTCAAGCCTACGGCATCCAGCAGGATAATCCTTACGGGCTCTTGGAGTATTATTACAATCCCAACTCCGGGGCCATGTTCTGGCAGCACACCACCACCCCGCCGGCAGGGGACGTGGGGCGCGGTGATGTGGGAGACATTGACCCCCGGTATCCGGGATACGAGGTTTGGTCCTTCTCCGGTATTTATAACGGGGCAACCAACACCAAAATCACCTCGGAGCCCACCCGCCCGTATCCCGCTTTCCGGTTATGGTGGGACGGGGACCTGCTTAGTGAAAGCTATAACGACGGGAAAATTGAAAAATGGAACTACAGCTCCAGCACTGTTTCCCGCTTGGTCACCACATGGAATTACCACAGCGCAACGCGGAGCGAACGAGGCGCGGCCATGTTCTATGCCGATCTGTTCGGAGATTGGCGCGAGGAAGTGGTATTGGCCAAAGGCGGGGATTACTCCGAGCTGGTGATCTTCACCACCAATATTCCTACCAATACAAGGCTTTATACGCTTCCGCAAAATCCCCTGTACCGCAACAGCATGACCATTACCGGGTATAAGCAATCCCATCTGCTGGATTATTATCTGGGAGACGGCATGACAACACCGCCCATCCCCAATATTTATTTGGCGCCGTAAGTTCTTGCTGCTTAGGTGTGCTGCCTGCCGGGAAATCGTATTTCCATCAGGCAGCAGCCACCATTATTTCTTTCACGCACTGTATACCGCGGCATGGGCAGCCAAGGAGAGGTGCACAGTGAATACATCCTTTGTTTTTGCCGCGGAAAAATGCCCGTACTGCCTCTCCATAATCCGCTTGCAGGTTTTGATGCCGATTCCCGTGCCTCCCGCCTCCTTCAGCTCTTTGTTGATGTGGTTTTCAATGCTCATCACCAACAGGCGGTCCTTCAGATAGCTGGTGATGACTACAGGCTTCGATTGATCCGCGTATTTGATAATGTTGGAGAAGAGGTTATCGAAGACTCGGCGCATGGAAATCAGATGGACTTCGAGGTGATACGGTTCAGCGCAGGTATGGAGCCGGTATTGAAAACCGTTGTTATGCAGGTGAAGCAATTGCTCCTCCAGAAGCTGGTCCATCAATTCATTCCCGTTAAAGAGCTCCAGCTGCAAATCATCCTCATCCGTCTTAAACACAGTGAAGTATTCGAACAGCTTGTCGGAGAGCTCCTTGATCTGGTAAGCCTTGTCCCTGCTGTTATGGATATACTTCAATAAGTCGTCCTGAGATTGATATTTGTTGTGGATGATAATGTCCAAATACCCGACCAGCGCAGTCAGCGGAGTTCTCAGGTCATGGGACATGGCTGTAATAAGCTCCTTATTGGCGGTTTTGGCATTATCCTCCCATTCTATCCATTCAATGAAAGAAACCCGCATTTCATTAATACTCTCCGCCAAGGAGGACAGCTCATCATTTCCCCGGATGGAGATCGGATAATGGAGCTCGCCACCCTCCAAAATCTTGATTTCATTCTCAAGCACACCGATATAGGAGGTTTTCCGGCTAATAAAGAAGGATATCAAGATAATCAGAAAAACAACACTCACGATTACATTCAGCACCATAACGATGTAATAGTACTTGTATTCAAAAAAACATTCCATGTACACCTTGGTATTCGTATCGGCGAATGAAACATCATAGAAGGGTTCATTCTTCAGAATAATATCGAACAGATACTCATTACCTTCAATGGCTGTGTCGAAGCCGTCTGTGGAGAAGATCATCTTGTTTTCATGGAAAATAAAGATGTTTATATATTTCGCGTGACGGACCCAGTTTTTCATTTTCTCATGATCTGCCGTGGTGATTCCATTCTGGGCAACGAATTCCCGGAATTCCGCAATCGACTCCTCCTTCTGCTTGGTGATAAAGGAGGTTTTGTTCAGATGATTAACGATAATATCCTCACTGGTGACTTGGAGCACAATGAATATTCCCGCGGAAACGGCGAGGGAGAGGACCAAAGCCAGCATCAGCTTATATTTCAGCTTTCCTTTACATGGCTTTCTATTCAATCCGGTACCCCTTTCCCCATACCGTTCTGATATACTCCGGGTTTTGGGGATTATGCTCCAGCTTCATCCTCAGGTTCCGGATATGAACCATCACCGTATTGTTGCAGCTGTGAAAGTACGGCTCCTCCCAGACACTTTCGTACAGATTTTGGGCGGAAAATATTTTCTTCCTGTACGTTGCCATCAGCAGCAGGATTTTATACTCAATATCAGTGAGTGAAATCTCCTTATTCTCCATATAAACCTCGTTGGTCACCGTATTGATCCGCAGCCCGTTAATGGTAATGACATCCGGCGGATTGGGCTTGTCCTTGCCTTTATAGACGTAATACCTCCTCAGCAGGGCCTTGACCCTGGACACTAATTCCGTATAGGAGAACGGCTTGGACAGGTAATCATCACTTCCCGCGGAAAACGCCATAAACTTATCCGAATCATCTGTTTTGGCCGTCAGAAATAGAATGGGAGCACTTGTTTTTTCGCGGATCTCCACACACGCCTTAAACCCGGATTTCCCCGGCATCATAATATCCAGAATAATCAAATCCACGTTTTCATCCACTTTGGCCACCGCATCGTCCCCGTCTACGGCTTCTGCCACCTGGTATTGCTCACTCTCCAGCAGCACACGGACAATCTCTCTGATCTCCTGATTATCGTCCGCAATCAGTATTTTCTTATCCGATTCCATCCAATCTCCTCCCCCCAAACATAACAAGGTCCCTTAAGTATAATGTGCAGGTTGCGAATAAACCATGATTCCGGCGGCACTTAAGAATTATTAAGATCTCCTTTGGTGGCTTCTTAAGAACCCGGGCCTACAATCATGTTGTACGTAAGGCCAGACCAATGAGAAAGGATAAATGGCGTGGAGAATGCAAAGAAACAACTTGTCTGTAAGGTGATCTTGGCGGTTATCGCGATCCTGTTGGTATTTCTGGTGATCCGGTACTTTCCGCAGATCGTGAAAATGACCTTGTCCATTGATGAATTCCGCAATTATATTCTTTCGTTAGGGAAGTCCGGTCCGATCGGGTTTGTGCTTTTTCAGATTCTGCAAACCGTCATTGCCCCTATTCCGGGAGAGGTGATACAGATTGCCGGGGGATATATTTACGGGGTGACGTTAGGAACGGTTTATACCGTTGCGGGGCTTCTGGCGGGGGCTATGATCGCTTTTTACTTTACCCGTTTTTTGGGAGGGGATTATGTCCAGAGGCTGCTGGACAAGAGCCAATTCAAGTGGATGGCCGACATGCTGGACAATAAGAAGTTTTCGGTTTTTCTGTTCATCGTATTCATCATACCGGGGCTGCCCAAGGATATGTTCATATACGCCGCAGGATTAACGCCCATAAAGCCGCTCCGGTTTTTCACCATTTTGCTTGTGGCGCGGTTTCCCTGGTTATTGGCCTCGGTCAGCATTGGAGCGAACATGTACCACAAAAACTATCTGTCCACAATCATCATATCCGCGGTGGCCATCATTTCCTTCATCCTCGGACTGATCTATAAGGACAAGCTCATTCAGAAGCTATCGCAATTGAACAAAAGCACGGGTAAATCCTAAATCGGGGTGGAAATCATGTTAAAAAAAAGTGTGCCTAATCTGCTTACATTTGCCAATTTGTCCTTCGGTGTTCTATCGCTGCTGGCGGTTCTGAAAGACAATTACATTGCCAGCGCGGTCTACATCATTATCGCGGCGCTCATTGACAGGTATGACGGAAGGATCGCCAGACGGTTAAATGTGACCAGCGATATCGGAAAAGAGCTGGATTCCCTGGCCGACCTGGTTTCCTTCGGAGTTGCGCCTGCCTTGTTGATTTTTCATAAGTTCGCTTTCTCTGATGTTCATGGTCTAAAGCTGGCGGGAGTCGGGTTCCTGCTGCTGTACATCATCAGCGGGTGTTACAGGCTGGGGCGTTATAACGCCAGCACCTTCGACGGCAATTTCAGCGGGGTGCCGATTACCATTGCGGGACTTATTCTTTCGGTATACTCACTGATGGTGCCAAGCAGCCCTGTTTTCCTGTTTGTGTCGGTGGTTTTGCTGCTGCTGCTTTCCATCCTGATGGTATCGAAGCTCAAGCTTAAGAAAATATGAGTGAAAGGAGAGCTTATGTTTACACTGCTCCGGTTTTTCAGGCCCTACCGGCTTACGCTGGGGATTATTATTCTTCTGACCTTCCTGCATACCTTCGGGACCTTATATATTCCCACGTTAACCGCGGAAATTGTGAATCGCGGTATTATGGCAGGGAGCATGAGCCATATTGTCAGGTACGGCGTATGGATGCTGGGTGTTGCTATTCTTGCCGGGGCCATCGCCATTCTGGGCTCATGGCTGGGCACCAAGGTGGCCTCGCAGTTCTCGGGAAGTGTACGTGAGGCGGTTTTTGGCAAAGCCCAGTCCCTTACCACAAGCGACTTTAACCGGATCGGCGTCGCCTCCATGATTACAAGGGCAACCGGAGATGTCAGCTCCGTTGGTCAAATGTCCGTGATGTTCCTGCAGATGATGCTTCCTGCTCCGCTTATGGTGATCGCGGGTTTGGTGCTTGCCTTCACGAAGAATCAGACCTTGGCACTGATGATTGTGGGCACCATGCTGCTTTTTATGCTGTTCACCCTGTTCTTCGGCAGAAAAGTGATTCCCTTATTCAGAATGGTGCAGGTCAAAATGGACCGGATTACCCGGATTCTCCGTGAGAACATCATTGGGGTCCGCGTCATCCGCGCTTTTCACAGGGAGGCTTATGAGAAGGGGAGATTGGATGAAGCCGCCGCGGATTATGCGGGCAATTCCATCCGGATCAATAAGCTCTTCGCCGCATTCCAGCCGGCGGTCCTGCTGATTGTTAATGTATGTGTCATCTTCATCATATGGATAGGCGGAAAAAGTGGGGTTCAAATCGGCGATATGATTGCCATGGTGGAATATTGCTTTCTCATTCTCCACGCCTTAGTGATGGCGCTGTTGATGTTTATGTACATTCCCAAGGCCCAAGCCTCCGCGGACCGGATTAATGAAGTGTTAGACACGCAGCCAGAGGAAACAGAGGCGGCAGCGGATAAGCAGGAGAACCCGCTTGATGCCCACGTGGTATTTAATCAAGTGACCTTCCAGTATCCGAATGCGGAAGCTCCCGTGTTGGACCGGATCAGCTTTGAAGCCAAACGGGGAGAAGTGACGGCAATCATAGGCGGGACAGGGTCCGGAAAATCCACCATTGCCCAGCTGCTTCTCCGTTTTTTTGATATTCAGGAAGGCTCCATCCGGGTGGGCGGAGCGGATATCCGCACCATGCCGCAGAAGCAGCTGCGGGATAAAATCGGCTACGTCCCGCAAAAGGCATTTTTGTTCAGCGGAACCATTGCCGATAATATCCGGCATGGCAAAGCCGATGCCACCGATCAAGAGATTGAACATGCCGCCGCGGTGGCCCAGGCAGACGGGTTCATCAGGCAAACCCCGCAGGGATACCGCTCCTCTGTCGCTCAAGGGGGGAGCAATTTCTCAGGCGGGCAAAAGCAGCGGCTGTGTATTGCCCGGGCATTGGTGCGCCGGCCGGACATCTATGTGTTCGATGACAGCTTCTCTGCGCTGGATTTCAAAACAGACGCGATGCTGCGGAAGGCTCTACAAGGTGAAACCCGCTATGCCACGGTTATCATTGTGGCCCAGCGGATCAGCACCATTCTTGATGCCGACCGGATTATTGTCCTGGACGAAGGCAGGATTGCCGGAACAGGCACCCACCGGGAGCTTATGAAAGCCTGTACGGTATACCGGCAAATTGCCCAATCCCAGCTTAGTGACGATGAGCTTGCAGAAACGGAGGGAGGAGCAGATGAGTGAACATATGAGCCAGGCTGAGCTGCAGAATGACGGCGGGTTGGACGAATATTCGGTGGAAAAAGCACGGAACCCCAAGCTGACCACCAAAAGACTGCTCCGGTATTTGTTCAAGCAAAAAGCAAAGTTTATTGTGATTCTGCTTTCGTTGATCATAAGCTGCGGTTTGATGATTGCCGCTCCGTTGGTAGTGGGGCAAGCCATCGATATCCTGTTCAAGGGTATTCAGAGCAACACGCCCTTTTCCGCATTAGCCGGGGATATTGGCAGAATACTGACGGTTTTGGGTCTCTTGTACCTGTTCAGCTCCGTGTTCTCGTATATCGCCCAATATTTCATGGCGGGTGTCTCGCAAACCCTAACCTTGACGCTGCGGCAGGAAATCAGCCTCAAGCTGAGCCGGCTGCCCCTGCATTATTATGACTCCCATCAAAAAGGCGACATTCTCAGCCGGGCCACCAATGACCTGGAGCGGGTGGGCGACAGTCTCCAGGAAGGTTTGATGCAACTCATCAACGCTGTGATAACCATTGTGGCTGCTGTGGTGATTATGATGACCATCAGCCCTACGCTGACCCTTATCATCATTGCGGTTTTGTCCGCTTCCTTGTTTGTGACCGGAAAGCTCTCTCCCAAAATTGAAAAGCGTTATGCCGATAACCAGCAGACACTGGGCAGCCTCAACGGTGTGATTGAAGAAACCTTTACCGGTATGGCCCTGGTGAAGGCCTTTAACAGAGAAGAGGCTTCCATGGCGGCTTTCCGGGAGGTAAATGGGCAGCTAGTGAAGACCAACTGGAGGGCGCAATTCTCAGTTTACGCGGTTTCTCCCTTCGTTAAGATTTTGGGCAAAACCGGTTATGTTGCTGTAGCGGTCATCGGGGGTGTTTTTGCTGTCAACGGGACGTTATCTCTTGGACGGATACAAGCCTTTATCCAATATGTAGATATGTGTCTGGAGCCTGCCCACGAGGCTGCTTACGTCATGAGTATGATGCAGTCTGCGGTGGCCTCGGCAGAACGGGTATTTGACCTGCTTGATGCTCCGGAGGAAGTGCCGGATACCGCCGGCAACAGCATGATTGTAAACCCAAAGGGCAAAGTGGAATTCCAGCATGTCAGCTTCGGTTATCAGGAAGGCTCCCTTCTGATGAAGGATATCCATCTGTCCCTGAATGCAGGAGATACGGTAGCCATCGTAGGACCCACAGGTGCAGGCAAAACCACTCTGATCAATTTGCTGATGCGCTTTTATGAGCTTCAGGGAGGACGGATTATCGTGGACGGTTATGACATCAGCCGCTTGAACAGGGGGCATCTGCGAAGGATGTTCGGGATGGTGCTGCAGGACACCTGGCTGTTCCACGGAACTGTGCTGGATAATATCGCATACGGGGATCCGAATGCTACACAGGAGGAGATCATGGAGGCGGCGAAGGCGGCCCGTGTCCATCACTTTATCCAGACCCTGCCCCTGGGCTACCGGACGATGCTGGATGAGGACGGCTCCAACCTGTCCCAGGGACAGCGCCAACTGCTGACCATTGCAAGAGCCATTCTGGCCAAGCCGGCTATTCTGATTCTGGATGAAGCAACCTCCAGTGTGGATACACGGACAGAGGCGGAGATTCAAAAGGCGATGAAGCGGCTTATGCAAGGACGGACCAGCTTCGTGATTGCCCACCGGCTGTCCACGATCCGGGATGCGGACAGGATTCTGGTCATGAAGGACGGGACCATTATCGAACAGGGGAGCCACCATGAGCTTATGTCCCAAAAGGGCTTCTATGAAGAGCTGTATAACAGCCAGTTTGCCGCCAAGGCTAGTGTTCAATAGCGAAGCGGGGAGGAATTTATGATGGGATCGGAATTGTTGTCATTCATGAGGCAGTATCTGAAAAACCCAAGAACCGCAGGGGCACTGCTCCCCAGCTCCAAATATGTGGCACAGAGGATGATGGAAAAGATAGATTTTGAGAATGCCCGCTACTTGCTGGAATATAGCCCCGGTACAGGGGCCTTTACCGGATATCTGCTAAAAGCAAGAAAAAAGGAAACAGTTGTGCTGCTTTTCGAAAGCAACAGGGAATTTTGTGAGCTGTTGCAAAAGAAGTTTGGGCATGAGCCCAACCTTTACATTATCCACGACTCGGCTAACGCTATTGGCGAATATATGGAGAAGCATAATATCCCCTGGATTGATTACGCGGTGTCCAGCGTACCGCTTACCCATATATCCATTCATGAGGCAACAAGCCTTCTGCATCAGAGCAAGAAGCATTTGATCCAAGGAGGAAGGTTTGTAAGCCTCCAATATTCCCTGACCAAACAGGGGCTGTTTCAAGCCTACTTCAAGAAGATTGAGATTACCCGGGAAATGAGAAACCTTCCTCCTGCGTATGTGATGTGCTGCAGCTGCAGCCGGTGAGGATAACCGGGAAGATAAGCCGGAATTCAGAGGAGAAGGGACGTTACCTGTCCGGCAGCTGCCGACAGCAGTACAACAACCCAAGGGGGAAGCTTCCACAGCATAAGCAGGCCGAATGCCAACAACGCCAGGCAAAAATCAAGAGGCGTGTGGACAGCGCTTGTCCATACCGGATTGTATAAAGCGCCCAGCAGGATGCCTACAACTGCGGCGTTAATGCCTTTTAATGCAGATTGAAAATGGGAGCGGCTGCGGATGGTTTCCCAAAACGGCAAAGAGCCGGCGACTAATAAGAAGGACGGCAAAAACATGGCGGCAAGGGCAATAAGCCCGCCCAACCAGCCGTTCATGACTGTGCCCAGGTACGAGGAGAAGGTGAACAAGGGGCCCGGCACTGCTTGGGCTGCGCCGTAACCGGCAAGGAATTGGGAATCCGTCAGCCACCCTGTCTGCACCACTTCGGTTTGCAGCATTGGCAGCACAACATGTCCGCCTCCGAAGACCAACGAGCCAACCCGGTAGAAGCTGTCAAATACGGCCAGAAAATGCGATTGAATCCCTTGCCTGAGCAGAGGCAAACCGGCCAGCAGCCCGAAGAATAAGGTCCAGGCTACAACCCCTGTCCATTTGCTGAGGGGAATGCCCTGCCGCGGAGTCTCGGGAGTTTCCGGCTTTCCCAGAAAGAGCCTGCCGAATAATCCGGCGGCTGCGATAAGGACCAGTTGGCTATATGGGGAGGTCCATAACAAGGATAGGATGGCCGTTAGGATTGCAATGCTTCCCCGGGTCCGGTCCGGCGCAAGGGAGCGGGCCATTCCCCACACGGCCTGGGCTACTACGGCAACCGCCACAATCATCAGCCCATGCAGCCAACCGGCGCTGCCAACATCATAATTGTTCAGCACATAGGCAAACATCATTAACGCCAACGCTGACGGCAAGGTAAATCCGCACCAGGATGCAAGTCCGCCCCATAATCCGCCGCGCATAATCCCGATAGAAATTCCCACCTGGCTGCTTGCCGGCCCCGGAAGAAACTGGCATAGGGCAACCAAATCGGCATAGCTTTTTTCATCCAGCCATTTCCTGCGTTTGACATACTCGTCTCGAAAATAACCCAAATGAGCAATGGGGCCGCCGAAGGACGTGAATCCCAGCTTGGCGGACAAGCCCAGAATTTCTAAAAAGGAACCCTTTTGCCGCATCTCTGCCTCACCTCATCTCCAAGTTACAAAAACCGCTTCTATTGTATCACTGATGGGAGGGTGCCAATGTTGAGATTTTATTAAAAGTACAGCAAAAAGAGGAACCGGCTTAATCGGCTCCTCTTTTTATTCAAATGCAGAAACTGGCTTCAGCTTCTCTCCGCACCCGGCTCCGCAGTGGACATCCGCTCCACCAGATGGGTATCCACCAGGATCTTGGCTGTCACCGCGGAATCGGACTGGATAATATCCATGATCATGTCCACGGATAATTGGGCCATCCGTTCCTTCTCTACGTGGATGGTGGTGAGCTCGGGGGTAATAATCCGCGCTTCGGAGATGTTATCGAAGCCGACCACAGATATATCCGCCGGAACCCGATAGCCCAGCTCCGTCAGGGATTTGATGGCGCTGATGGCAATGTAGTCGCATTCGCAGAAGAAGGCGGTGGGCATGGCATGTCCCTTCTCCAGATAAGCGGACAGCTGTTTCTTCAGGGACTCCTGGGAGGACAGAATGGTTGGGGCCACGGAAAAGGCATTCTCCGCCGCCAGCTCCACGCCGTTCTCCTGTAAAGCCTGCATAAAGCCGGCCCGGCGGTCGTCGAAGTTGCGGATCCGGATATCCGAGGCAATATAGCCGATGTGGCGGTGACCGAGACCGCACAGGTGGGAGCCGGCCTGATACCCGCCCAGAATATTATTGATATGGACAAAGGGGATGGGCAGCGTTTCGAAGCAGGTGTCCAGCACCACCAACGGCCCTTTCCATTGGGCGGCTACCTGCTCCAGCAAAGCCTTATCCAGGTTGGTTCCCAGGAGAATGATACCCTCGCTGCGCTTCTCACCGGAGATGGCACGGAGATTTTCCTGGACACTCCCCATGTCTGCGGAGGTGTACAGAAGGGAATAGCCATGGGAGCGGCACCGCTCCTCGATATAATGGAGCAGCTCCCGGAAGAAGGGCTGCTGGTAGTATTCCTCTAACACAATGCCCGAATTGGCAAATACAAGGAAGGTAATCGAGCCGGCCTGCTGCTCCCGCAGGGAGGCTCTAGCTTTGGGCTGGTAGCCGTTCTCCCTGGCGATTTGAAGGATGCGCTCGCGGGTTTCGGGGCCGATGCCCGGTTTGCCGCTGAAGGCCAGGGAAACGGCCGCTTTGGAAACCCCCGCCAGCCTGGCGATGTCATCCATTTTCATGTTGAAGCCTCCTGCAATGAGTTTAGTAAGTTTAGTTTACAATGGGAGGAGTTTATTTGCAAACATTTAGTTTCATTCATGCGGGATTATGTTTTGTTTAGTAAAAAGGGTCTATATAATCATATTTGCAGAAGCAATTTATGGAGAAATGACACCATGAACAGGCCTTCTATAAAGAACTTTTGACCTCCCTTACTGCCGAATTATGTTATGATGGAGGGAAAAGAATAGAATCGATTAGGGGGCTTTTATTGGAATGAAAGGGTCACAAAGCGGTTTGATCGCGCGTATTTTTCATAAACTGCCATTGAATGATCACCGCAAATTCGCTGTATTTTGTTTCGCGATAGCCGCTTTGCCGGTTATTATCCTCGGCATCTTCTCTTATATGAAATCCTCCAGCATTGTACTCGACAATGTAAGCAAAGAGAAAATCCTGAACATGAGGCAGCTGCAAGCCAATATGGAGCAATTGCTTGTAACTGTAGAGCGGTCTTCCACCCATTTTCTCCGGTCAAGCACTGTGCGCACCGCATATTATGAACCGTTGTCTCCGGGCCAGTTCGATATGTTCAATACCATCAAGGAAGAGCTGAATCATCTGCAGACCCTTGACAGCGGCATTTCGGATATTGCCTTATACAGCAAGGATGGTAATTGGATCATTAATAATAAAGGACTGAACCGGGTGAATGAATGGCCTGGAGCAGCACCTTATCTCGAACTTGCGAATAAAGCGCTCACAAGTGAATGGAAGGTGCTGCCCGCATCTCCCGGCTCCACGGACGCAGGCTGCGAATCCACCGTTCAATTCATACATAGGCTTCCGGTAGGCGCTTATGAGCAGACGGGGCTTTATGTGGTGACCATTCCTTCCTGCAATCTGGAGAAATTATTTGCCTTGAACCAACAGAAGGAATTTGTTGCTGTTCTGGACCAAAGCGGACAGGTGATTGCCTCCGACGGGAATCTGGCAGAGGGGTTGATCAGCCAGTTCCGTCCGGCCATCACCAAGGAAAAGAGCCCCGATGCTTCAGGACAGAAGAAGGTCAAACTGGACGGCAGGGAGTACAGCATATCCTACAACCGATCGGACTATAACGGCTGGGTTTATGTCTCGGTGATTACGCTGACACAATTGACCTGGCAGTCCAAGGAGATCGGATGGTTTACCTTCTATATATGCCTGAGCCTGCTAACTTTGTTTCTCTTCATATCCTGGAACGGCACTAAGAGATTATATCTTCCCATTTTGAATCTGTATCAGCTGGTCAGCAAACATTCCAACGACCCTGAAAACAAACGGGGGGGTGAGCTTCGATATATCGGGGAGCAGTTAAACCGTCTGATCTACACCAAATCGGAGCTCGAAAGTAAGCTCCACAATCATCTGGAGCAGTCCCGGACCTTGTTTATGGTGCGGCTGTTCCAGGGGTACCTGAAGCGGGAGGAAATCAACCGGCATCTGGAAACCTTCGGGCTCCGGCATATGCCTGCCTATGGACCCTTTGCAGTGATTGCCCTGCAGATCAAGGACCTGGATCATACCCGCTTTGAAGAAAAGGACAGGGACCTTCTGATGTTCGCAGTCAATAATATTGTCGGCGAGCTGATCCCTCCGGAAAAACGGCTGTATCCCATATTACTGGGGCAGGCACAGGTGACAATGGTTTTGGTGGAGAGTATGGAGACGGAGCGTTTTACAGTGGAAATAAACGGCATTGTCCAAAGCATTGCTGCAGCGGCCGAGGAATATTTGGACCTTTCTGTGCGGATTGGCATCAGCAGCCCGTTTGAGGAATGGAGCATGGCGCCCCGGGCATTCGAGGAAGGGATGGAGGCTCTGCATCACGGAATCCGGAATCAGGGGGAGGCCGTTCTTTATTTCAGGGATTTGGGTGAGGATCACGGGCTTCATAATGCCTTTCCCCATGAAATCGAAACCCGGCTCTTCGATGCCATTAAACAAGGGGACAATGCGGCAGCCCGCCAGGGTTTGGAGGAAATCGTCGGTTATGCCTTCGCTCCGCCTGTAAGCTACAGCGCCAGTCAGGGCTTTTCCCAGCCCTTCATTCTGATCCGGCTGCTCATCGACCTCTTGGGCCTTATGCAGAGCTTCGGCATCAAGACTGACCGGTACGAGGGTTTGGAGCAGTCCTTATTCGATCAGCTGTTCAAGCTAAAAACGATGAATGAAGCTACGGTTTGGTTCGATGCCGCCATGGTTCAGCCGCTGGTTAGCCATATCCGGGACCGGACGGAATCCCGCCACCAGCAGCTCACGCAATTTATGCTCCAGATGGTGCAGGAGCAGTTTGAGACGGAGCTTACCATTGATTCCTGTGCGAAGGAGCTTCATTATAACGCCAACTATCTGAATACTATTTTCCGCAGGGAAATGAATATGCCCTTCGGGGCCTATCTGGCCCAATACAGGCACCAGATGGCTGTCAAGTGGCTGGCGGAGACCGATATGTCCGTCAAGGAAATCTCCGAGCGGCTGCACTACAACAATTCGCAGAACTTCATCCGTTCCTTCCGCAAGACGGAAGGTATCACACCGGGTGAATACAGGAAGCTGCGTAAGGAGCAGGCATAACAGGTACTCAAAAAGGGGCTGTCCAGAAAGTCAGTGAAAACTGGCTTTCTGGATGCCCCGTTTTAGTGAAATGTTAAAAAAGCGCAAAAGCCGGAGAAATCCGCGAGCTATGCCCGGCGTTAAATTGGAGGTAGCAAGCCTCCACCTCGCCACTTTTTTATGTATAAGCAGGCATGCAAAAAAAGTTGGACGGAAAACATTATGTTTTCTCGCCCAGCTTTTTATTTTGGGGCTTATTGGACAGTCCCTTGTGTTTTACTTGTTTCCTTTATATTGCGAGTTTAATTCCTCAATAATTTTGTCTCCGCCGCCTTTACGCCATTTTTCGACTTCCTTATTGAAGCCGTTGGCGTCAATCGTACCCAGAATGAACTTATAGGTCGCATCGGTGATAATCTTCTGCAGCTCCGTTCCCTTCTCCGCCTGAGTAGTAGAAATCAGGTTGGCGGCCGGGTTCATAACGGCAATGCTCTTATTATCCGCAATGGCATCCAACTGCTTCTGTGCCAAGGGCAATTGTTTCACCTTATATACGTTGAAGTTGGCAAAGTGGAGGACATTGGACCATGGGCTAATCTCATTGGTACGCAGATCGGCTGCTTCCGGGAGGAATTCGATGGTCTTATCATCCAACTTTTTGTAGTGGACACCCTCAACGCCGTTAAACAGCTTGTACACATCCGGCTCCAACAGCTTGTTGAAGAAGGCGAGGATTTGTCTGAGCTCCGCTTCCGTCTTCACACTGGTTTTGGGGAACAGATACAATGTAGCTACCCCGGTACCGCCGTAATTGAATGTCCCTCTGGGGCCTTGAATCCGATTGAAGACATCCAGTTCCGCATTAGGATTGACCTTTTTGATATTGTCCGGCTTGGCGAAGATATTGCCGATCATCATGCCGCCCTTGCCATTTAAGAACTTCTCATCTTGTTGAGCCGGTGTGGTAACGGTGAAATCCTGGTTAATCAGCTTTTCATCATAAAGCCGCTTCATGTATTTCATAGCATCCATATAACCAGGGAAGGTAAAGTCTGGCATCAGCTTTCCTGAATCGTCAACTCCCCATTCGTTGGGGGTCCCGTACCAGGTGGCGATATTCTTGAACGCGCCATACGGAAGCTCGTTGCGGTCAACGTTGCCGTAGGTGTCCTGCACCCCGTTACCGTCAGGATCATTATACGTAAATGCCTTCATCACTTCATACAGCTCATCCAGATTGGTCGGTACCTTCAGCCCCAGCTTATCCAGCCAGTCCTTCCGGTATTGCACCCCGGTACGGGACAGATCGATTTCATAGAACAGACTGTAGAGCTTGCCAAAATATTTGGTTCCCTCCAGGACTTTAGGGTCCTGGTATTTGACCAAATTGGGATAATCCTTGATCAAGTCACCGATCTCCCAGAACATGCCGGAACGGATGGCATTCACCACAGCCGTATTTTTCATCTCTACACTGTGGACCTGAATGACCTTCGGCATTGTATTGGCCGCAATGGCTGTAGTCATTTTGTCCGTATATACGGATCCGGGTACCCAAGTAAAATTAAGCTTGGTATTAGTGGCTTCCTCCAGCATCTTTTGTAAAGGACCAGACGGCGGATTGGCCCCATACATGGTAGCCAACATTGTAATTTCTAAAGGTTCATTAGAAGCGGGTTTAGCGCTATTCTCCGCTGCCTTATCGGAACTGCCGCAGCCCGCCAGCGTTCCTGCCGCCAATGCGGCTGTAATCGCAGTAATCGTTGTTGTTTTTCTCCAATTTGCCATGCCTGCTTCCCCCTAATCAGATATAGACTGCTCATATGAATCCCTTAGCCCTTAATAGATCCGAGAAGCGCCCCTTTGGCAAAGTGCTTCTGCAGGAACGGATATACCAACAGCACCGGCACGGTCGCGACAACGATAACCGCCATCTTGATGGTTTGCTCCGGAGGCGGAACATAATCCGGACTCATCGCCTCCGTATTGGTGGAGAGTCCTGCCGCCATGATGACAATTTGGCGCAGAAGAACTTGAATCGGCCACTTGTCGTAATCATCGATGAACAGGACCGCCTGCATGAAGGTGTTCCAATAGCCTACGGCATAGAATAACCCAACAGAAGCAAGAACAGCCTTGGAGAGTGGCAGAACAATACGGAACAGAATGCCAATATCATTGCAGCCATCGATCTTCGCTGACTCCTCCAGTCCATCGGGCAAGCCCATAAAGAAGTTTCGCATAATAATCAAATTGAAGGCGCTCACGGCGCTTGGAATGATCAGCGCTCCATAGCTATTGATCAGCCCCAGCTGCTTGACAATCATGAAGGAGGGGATCATACCCCCGTTGAACAAGATGGTGAATACCACCAGGAACATTAATACTCTACGGCCGCCCAAATCCCTGCGGGCCAGACCATAAGCCATGCATGAGGTGAAAACCATGCTCACCATTGTTCCTACCAATGTAATCCCTACTGTGACGATCAGGCTGCGGGATACGGTACTGGTGCTAAAAATGAATTTATACGCCTCAAGGCTAAACTTGGTTGGGAACAGCATAAAGGTACTCTTCAGATATTCCTCGGGCGTGGCAAAGGATACGGCAACGACGTTTACAAAGGGTAGGATGGTTATCAGTGCTATCAATCCCAGCAAAAACAGATTGACAGCCTCAAACAGCCGTCCGGATAAGCTGCGGTGCTCCAACTTCACTTCCTCCTCTCATCAGTAAATTCCTTCTTCGCCGAACAGCTTGGCGATGCGGTTGGCAATCAGCACCATAATCAAACCGACAACGGATTTGAACATCCCGATGGCTGTACTGTAACTGAACTGCCCCTGCTTGATACCCGTGGTGTACACATATGTATCGAAGATCTCGGCAACTTCCCGGTTCATAGAATTCAGCATGAGGAAGATATGGTCGAAGCCCAACTCCAATACAGAGCCTACCTTAAGGATCAGCAGCATAACGATTACACCGCGAATTCCAGGAAGCGTGATATGCCACAGCTGGCGGAGGCGCCCTGCTCCATCCATTCTTGCCGCTTCGTACAATTGTGTATCAATGCCTGCCATTGCGGCCAGGTACAGAATGGTTCCCCAGCCTGCCTCTTTCCATATAATCTGGATAATATAGATAGGCCTGAACCAAGATTCACTAGCGAGGAAGTTGGTCGATTGTCCGCCTAACGCTTCGATCAATTTATTGATCATACCGCCTTCAGGGGTTAACAGAATAAAGGTCAATGATACCACAATCACCCAGGACAAAAAATAGGGCACGTATACCATCGTTTGCACCGTCCGCTTAAAAAAGGGCTGGCGGACTTCATTAAGCATTAAAGCCAGAATGATGGGGACAGGAAATACAAAAACCAAATTGAGCCCAAACAGAATCAAGGTGTTTTTAAACAGCATCCAGAAGGTCGGTTCTGTAAAAAAACGCTCAAAATGCTTGAATCCCACCCATTCACTGCCCGATATGCCCAAGAAGGGCAAATAATCCTGGAATGAGATGATCAAGCCCCAAATCGGGACATACTTAAACAGAAAAAAGTAAATCAGCCCTGGTGAAATTAGCAGGTACAGATACCGGTTGCGGATGGCGTTTTTTAGCCATCTGGGTAAGGTTTTTTTCTTTATAGAGACGCCACTTCCGGTTGGTATGGTGACTTTGCCTACCGACAAGCCAGTCCCTCCTCTCCTATTGCCTTCATTGCTGCAGGATGCGCATCCCCCTTGCATGATCTACGATATCGCGCTTACTGTCGAAAATCTACAATCACTTTGACAACTTCTGCTTTGTAGGCGCGGAGTGTGGGCAAACCCGCGCCAAACAAGGGATTAAGCCCGTTATAATCATGCCTCTAGATCCTCTTTCTTGCCCAATGACACCCCAAAAAGCGGCTCTCAGGGTTGATTTTATGATTTAAAGGCGGTATCTTCTCCAAGACGGCATGGCAGACTTTTAAAGGAGAATCAATGTATGACCGCTAAGAAATTCAATTTTTCCGCTGTGCCCAAACAGGGGGTTGTCCAGGTGACCGGCGAAGATGGCAGGAGTCTTCCGTTATATGATTCTACGGCCGGATATGGCTTTATTACCGAAACCAGCTCCATGCCTCCCAGAGAGGTCCACCTTCCGCAAATTGCTGCGGACGGTACAGGTGTAACGGTCCGTGAAGCGGAGTTTATGGTGGAGACAGGTTTTGAAGCGGACCATTATAACAGGTACGGCTTCGCTTTCCGGATTGCCGCTGAGCCTGGGGCCTATGGGATCCGTGTCCGGACAACCTGCCCTGCGGAAGAGGTTACTATTGCTGTGTCCGCCATGAATACCGAACGGCTGCTGACCTTACGGGGTGCGGCATGGGATGCGGCCCAACTGGTCAAGGTCGGTATGGTCCCCGTTGTTCATAAGAGGGAATGGATATTCAGCTATGTGAACGGACGGGAGTTCATTGACATCGAACTGGAGCCCAAACATTTGAAAGTTCCCGTTGGCCTGGAATCCATTGAACTTATTCCGTTGCTGATAAACCGGAGACCCATAGGAGAATTGCCGGTGATATATTTGCTGGGAGACTCCACGGTGAAGACTTATACCTTCGATGAAGCTCCAATGAGCGGCTGGGGGCAGGTTGTGCACCGTATGTTCGACCCGGATAAGGTGAAGGTCATCAACTATTCCATGGGCGGCCGTTCCTTCAAGAATTCCTATTGGGAAGGGCGCTTCAATGATATTCTGATGACCGGCTGCGCGGGGGACTATCTCTTCATCCAGTTCGGCCACAATGACGAAAGCCTGGATGAGTACCGCCGTTTCGGAAGGGGCTCCACAGAGGAATCGTATGAGCGGTATATCAGAGAAATATATCTGCCTGCCATCAGAGCGAGAGGCATACATCCGGTCTTTGTGACGGCTATGTCCAGAGCACCGGGCGATGCAGCGGAAGGGCATGTATATACCTGCTCCTTCGTCAACCGCAAATTTCCTGATATTATACGTCGTATGGGCAAGGAGCTGAATGTGCCGGTCCTGGATCTGAACGAAGCCAGCATCCGCTATTATAATCAGATTGGCGTGGAGGCGGTTACCGCTATTGTCATGTCCATTGAAGCAGGCGAAACTCCCGGTAAAACCAATGACGGCACCTATGCCAACGGACATCCTGCCAACAAGGTGGACGGCACCCACTATAAGGAGGCGCTGTCCAAGCAGTTTGCCCGCCTGGTGGTGACCGAGCTGTATAAGGGTGCAGCGTCCGGCGATACCCGCATCGGGGAGCCCGCAGCCTGGCTGACAGAAGAGGTCCTAAGCGCGGTCACCTCAGAGGACTGGTCCAACATATTCCCGGAAATGGCCGTGGACACCACAACCGGCAGAGGCGCATATTACCGCAACCAAATCGAAAAGCTGCTCCAGCTTGGCATACTGGACAAGGACAGCAACGGCTGCTTCCATCCGGAGGGGACTATTACGGTTTCCGCCTTTTCCGAAGCTCTGGCAAAAGCCCTTGATCTGAGTTCGCAGCTGCTTCCCGCATACCCGGAGGGCCTTCTGACAAGAGAGGTCATGGGGGTGCTGCTGGATGATGCTTATCATGCCAAATTCAAAGAAGCCCCGAAATTCATGACCGACTATAACGGCAAGACGCTGCTGCCCGGAGATCCGGGCTATGATCCCAATTTGGACACCGGGGTGCAGGGGTTGACCTATTATCCGCTGGTTCCGTATGAAAACCTGCTGGACACCCATCTGCTCAGTCCGGAGTACGCCGCCAAAATCAAAGATGCTTATGAGCTGGGGTTGTTCCGTTCGGAAAAAGGGATTGCCAGGGGTAAACTGGTGAACGGTCTGGAGCTGGAGCCCTTGCAGCTTGTCACCCGGGAGAAGGCCGCCAAGGCCCTCTATTTCATGTGGGTGCTGCAGCAGCCGGTGAAGGGTGAAAATCATGTTTTACCGAATGAACAAATATAATTAAATTTATAAAAAATAGACAAGTAAACATCCAAAAATCTTGCACATTTTTGTTCTATAATGATTCATATAAGCAGATTGGATGAAATTCTTGTGTGCTAAAGAAAAGAAAGGAGCATTCATGCAATGACGATGCAAATCAATGTGGACGCCCGGGGTCGCGGGGATTACGCCACCGTTCAAGAAGCGGTGCTGGCAGTTCCCGACTATTCCGCAGAGCCGGTTACCATATTCATCCGTAAAGGTGTGTACGAGGAGAAGCTGGCGGTACCCAAGGAAAAGACCAATATCCGCTTTTTGGGTGAGGATGCCTATGAAACGATTCTCACCTTTTCGGACAATGCTTATACCCCGGACGGGGAAGGCAAACCCATGGGAACCTTCCGGAGCGGCAGTGTGATTGTATCGGCAGATGATTTCACCGCCGAAAATCTGACCATCCGCAACTCCTCTGGACCGGGCACCGGCCAGGCTGTTGCCGCTTTTATTAACGGTGACCGTGCCGTTTTCCGCCATGTGCGGTTTTTGGGGGACCAGGATACGCTATATACCGGCCCGGGACGCCACTATTATGCGGACTGCTATCTGGAGGGGGATGTGGACTTTATTTTCGGTCCTGCCACAGCAGTATTCGAACGCTGCCGGATCCATTGCAAACGGGATGGCGGTTATTTGACCGCCGCCTCCACTCCCCAGGATGCGGCTTACGGTTATGTGTTTCTGGATTGTACCGTGACCTCCTCTCCCGCAGCCGAGAATGTCTATCTGGGCAGGCCCTGGCGGGACTATGCGGCTGTTGCCTTTATCCGCACCTGGATGGACGCTTCTATTGCTCCGGCAGGCTGGCATAATTGGAGCCTTCCCAACCGGGAGGAGACCACCCGCTACAGAGAGGCCGGCACCCGCGGCCCAGGTGCGCTTCTGGCCGATCGTGTGGATTGGGCCAAGACTCTCAGCCCGGAGGATGCCGCCGGTTATGATATTCCCACCATCCTCCGGGGGGCGGACGGCTGGAATCCGTTGACTGCGGGGCAGGATCAGCCCAAGATGGCCTTGCAGCTGTCCGCGCGGATGGCCGATCAATGGATCAAGGATTGGGACTCCATCGGAGGGCATCCCCGCACCAGCAACAAATGGAATTACGAAATCGGACTGTTCCTTAAGGCTGTTTCTGTGCTGGAGGGCCTCACCGGACAGGACCGTTATTTCCGTTATGTGCTCCACAATATGAACCAGTTTGTGGGAGATGAAGGCTTCATTCGTACCTACAAATTGGAGGACTATAATCTGGATCAGATTAATCAGGGGAAGCTGCTGCTGTATTTGTGGAAAAAAACCGGGGAAAACCGCTACAAGCAGGCAGCGGATGTGCTGGTCAAACAATTGGAGAGCCATCCCCGGACCGCAGAGGGCGGCTTCTGGCATAAGAAAATCTATCCCCATCAGATGTGGCTGGACGGCTTATACATGGCCATGCCGTTCCTGACGGAATATGCCCGCATCTTCGACAGGCCGGAGCTGCTGGATGAAGCGCCACAGCAGCTTCTGCTGATCGACCGGCATAACCGCGACCCGCATACGGGCTTGTACTACCACGGCTGGGATGAAAGCCGCAGCCAAGAGTGGGCGGACAAGGAGACAGGCTGCTCGCCCCACTTCTGGACCAGGGCCATCGGCTGGTATGCCATGGCGATTGTGGATACACTGGAGCACCTGCCCCGCCAGCATCCGGGCTACGCCCCTGTTGCCGCTGTTCTGAACCGCTTGGCTGAAGCGGTGGTGAAGGTGCAGGACCAGGAATCCGGGCTGTGGTACCAGGTAACGGATCAAGCGGGCCGTGAGGACAATTATTTGGAATCCTCCGGTTCATCCATGCTGGTGTATGCCTTGGTGAAGGGAGTGGCGGCGGGAATTCTGTCCCCCCACTATCTGGAGGCAGCTCGCCGGGGCTACCACGGCTTGGCCAACCGGATGCTCCGCAAGGATGGACAGGGGAAGCATCATTTGACATCAGTCTGTCTGGTGGCTGGACTTGGCGGCAATCCATACCGCTCCGGTTCTTACGATTATTATGTTCATGAGCCGGTAGGCGAGGATGATCTGAAGGGCATCGGCGCTTTTCTAATAGCGATGGCTCTGGTGGAAGCGGCAGGAGCGTGACGCTGATGCATAGGAAGGAGAGGGCAGCATGATTGCAGCACCTGAGCTTAAACGTGCGCTGCCTGAGGCGGTTGGTATAAACCCCAAGGGCATTGAAAGATTTATGGAACTGGTATACGAAAGACAAATCGCGCTGCACAGCTTTATGCTCCTGCGGCACGGCAAGGTGGCGGCGGAGGCCTATTATGCGCCGTTCCGCAGAGGAGAGCTCCATCACATTTTTTCTATTAGCAAAAGTGTCACCTCCGCTGCTGTGGGCATCGCCATCGGTGAAGGAAGATTCGGGCTTCAGGATAAAGCAGCGGATCTGCTCCGCAGGCATGTCACCGGAGAAGTCCACCCGTATACGGCGCAAATGACAGTGGAGCATCTGCTGAAGATGGCGACGGTCTACAGAAGGGCTCCATATTCTGAGGCAGAGGGCTGGATCAACCTTTATCTGACCTCCCCTCCACAGCATCCGCCGGGCTTCTCCTTCGCGTACGATACGGCGGGAACCAATATGCTGTGCGCCATCGTGCAGGAGACAACCGGCCAAACCGTACATGAATACCTCCAGCCCCGGTTGTTCGACGCCATTGGCATGGGTCCCCTCGAGTGGAGATCCTGTGCGGGAAACATCAACAATGGCGGAAGCGGCATCCGCTGCACCACCGATGGGTTGGCCCGCTTAGGCCAGCTTTATCTGCAGGACGGCATATGGGACGGCAAACGGGTGCTTCCGGAGGGATGGGTGGACCGGAGTACAGCCCGCCAGGTGGATAATTCCGGAGCCAAAACCATGCTGGACGGCAAGCCCGGTTACAGCTACCAATTCTGGCGTTTGCGCAACAATGCGTATTGCGCCTTTGGGTTGGGCGGGCAATTTGTGGTGGTGATGCCAGACTGTGATGCGGTTTTTGTCTCCACAGCCAATACTCAGTTTGTTCGGGACGGCCAACAGCAGATTCTGGATTGTCTCTGGGAGGCTCTGTATCCGGCAATGAAGGAGACGGCGTCTGACGGTGCCGGTTCGGCAAACGGAATAAGCTTGGCAGGAGCATCTGGCTCTGCCGCGGACGGAGAATTGGCCAAGCGGCTGGCATCGCTGCAGCTTTCATTGCCTCCAGGGCAAGCCCATTCCGGTACGGAAGCTGAAGTGAACAGCCGAACCTACCGGCTGCAGGACAACCGCTATGGCTTCACCGCCTGCAGATTCGAGTTCGCGGACCAGACCTCCAGCCTGAGCTTTACCCGTGCCCCGGGCGCCGAAGAGGTGATTCTGGATTTCGGCATCCACCACTGGGTGACCGGGACGGACCGGGTGTTCAGCGGCACGGAGTCCTGCTGCAGCGCAGCCACCTGGGTAGACGGACAAACCTGCATCATTCATATGCATCTATTGGACACCGTCCAGATGGTCATGCTGATTTGCCATTTTGAAGCCGATACGATGATGATTCAAATTGTAATGCCGGGTATATATTTCAACGAAGAAATGGAATGCGATTTAATCGGAGCGGCGTCCGAGTAGGGCACCGACTTGATTGATCGCTATGATGAACAGAGCCGTTTTGCTGATCCAGCAGAGCGGCTCTTATTTTATAATTCAGTTTAGTTTAGTTAAAAAAGTACATATTGTGTATTTGTTAAGTGTGTAGTAAACTATTCTTGTTTAGTTGGATGAATAGGAGGGAGCTGTATTGTCCTTGTCAACGATTACTCAATTGGTTCAGCTAAAGGTCGAATACAAAGTGAATCCTCGGGGGATCGACAGGGATAAGCCGCGGTTTAGCTGGAGGATGAACTCCGGTGGAGCGGAGCAATACCAGACTGCATACCAGCTGCTGGTCGCCCGTGATCCCGCATGTTTAACGGAGGGATCGGCAGATATCTGGAACAGCGGACGTGTGGATTCCGGCCAATCGGCAGCCGTTATTTATGCCGGTCTGGCTCTTTTGCCCAGTACGCGCTATTTTTGGAAGGTGATTGTGTGGGATCAGGGGAACAACCTAATTGATTCCGGAGCCGGGAGCTATTTTGAAACCGGTCTCAAAAGCACGGATGGAGTTTCCGGGTGGGATGGGGCCCGGTGGATTGCCATGGAGGGCAAAGCTCCGAACAGTCCAGGCGCTCCCATGCTCCGGAAGTCCGTCTGGTTGAACGGGAACGTAGCCTCTGCGAGGCTGTATATTTCCGCACTCGGCACCTATAAGGTGCATATCAACGGAAGGGTGCTGGGTGCTGCTGACGAAAACGGCAGTACCGTCTATGAGCTGCTGCCCCCCGGATGGAGCAACTACGACACAACGGTCCACTACATGACGTATGACGTGACGAATTACCTGGTGGACCAGGAGTATGCCGTGTTAGGAGCTGTTCTGGGCAACGGCTGGTATAACAGCAGGATCTCCAAAGGAAGCAGATACTACGCCGAAGAGGGGAATGAGCTTGCTTTATTGGCGAAGCTGCTGATTACCCTGGAGGATGGTACCACCCAGGTCATCGTAACGGACACCGGCCCGGGCTGGAAAGCGACTGACACCGGACCTTACCGGGAAACGGATATCTACGACGGGGAAATTTACGACGCCACTCTGGAAATGTATGGCTGGGATCAGGCTCAATTCAATGATTCCCATTGGTCAGAGGTGAAGGAGCATGGGTTCGCCAGTAATTTTCCCCAAGCAAAGGTGGTTTCGTACAAAGGGGATCCGGCCAGAATTCTGGACGCCCTGGACCAGCATCCGCAAACGGTGACAGTGTACAAGGGCACTCTTCATGAAGGGAGCGGCAGGAATGGCCGAGGGGAAATCGGGCTTGTGGAGCAGCGGAGCCTGCCGCGTGCAGATATGTTCCCGGTGACCCTCCGCCCGGAGGAACACGTCATTTTTGACCTGGGACAGAATATGGTGGGAGTCCCCGACATCACAATGAAGGGGAAAGCCGGTACAAGGCTTTGTATCCGCTTCGGGGAAATGCTCAATGACGACAGCGCGGGAGCGGACGGCCCCAAGGGCTCCGTGTATTACGCCAACCTTCGGAAGGCGAAACAAACGGCTTTTTATACGCTGAAGGGGGAACCGGACGGGGAAACCTACCGCCCTGCTATGACGTTTTTTGGCTTCCGGTACGTGGAGATTACGGTGGTTGGCGGAAATTCCGTTCTGGAGATTGAGCGATTGACCGGAAAGGTAGCCTCCAGCTTTATGAACCAGACAGGCCATATTGAAACCTCCGACGCGGACATTAACAAGCTGTTCAGCAACGTGATTTGGGGGCACCGGGGCAATTATTTGTGGATTCCCACAGACTGTCCGCAGCGGGATGAACGCCTGGGCTGGACGGGAGATACCCAATTATTCGCCAATACGGCTTTGTATAATGGGGACTGCCAGCTGTTCCTGGAGAACTACATGGATATCCTGGTGGATTCCCAGCGTACTTACGGCCCTGACCATGCATCCTTCACCTCAACGGCTCCCGGATTTAAGCTGTCCAATTTCTACAGCCGTTTCCGGACGGGAAAAGGGCCGGTGGGCCAATCCGGCTGGGCGGATGTGGGGATAATCCTCCCTTGGACCGTATGGCAAATGACCGGGGACACCACCATGATGGAGGAGCATTATGCTTCCATGACCGCGTACATGGACTGGATGTATGCCCAAACCGGCGAGCTGTACAAAGGGCCGGGCAGTATCGGTGACTGGCTGGGGTTCCAAGGAACGGGCAATCAATTGATGAGTGATGTGTATTATGCCTATGACGCCATTCTGATGGGCGACATGGCCAAGGTGCTTCACAAAAATGAAGACGCCGCCCAATATGAAGCGCTGTACCTGAACATTAAGGAAGCTTTCCTGAAGCGGTATATGTCCTGCGATGAGAATGGCCGGGTGACGGTGAAATCCTCCATTATTGAGGATCCGGATGATGAGTTTGAGGATGGTATTGCCGTCTACAGGTCTGTGAAGGAGGACGACACGCAGACAGCCCTGCTGTGGTGCCTCAAGCTGGGGTTATATGCGGATGAGGAGCAAAAGCAGCAGCTGATCCGGCTTCTGGAGGACAATATCCGCAATACCCCTGAATTCAAAGCCGCCCATCCGGACAGCACACGGGTTCATTATCCCGAAAACACCCTGTCCATTGGTTTCCTTGGCGTAAATATCATCGCCCCTATTTTGACGGATATGGGGCTGGCCGAGCTTGCGTACTCCTTGCTGCTGCAGGATCAGATGCCGTCCTGGCTGTATTCGGTCAAGAATGGGGCCACCACCATATGGGAGCGCTGGAACTCGTATTCCGCGGAGCATGGCTTCGGGAATGTGGGGATGAATTCCTTCAATCATTACGCTTATGGGGCGGTTGCTGAATGGATGTACAAGTACATGGCCGGGATTTCCCCTGACCCAACCAATCCCGGGTTTAAGCACATTCTCTTCAAGCCTGTGCCTGATCCGGAGAGGCGCATCACATATGTAAAAGGCTCCTATGAATCTCTCTACGGATCCATTTTGTGCGGATGGGAGCTTGAAGAAAACAGCTTTACCTGCAGGATTTCCGTTCCGGCTAATACCAGTGCTACGCTGTATATGCCGGCACGCTCCGAGTCTGAGCTTCACTCGGAGGAGGGATTGAAGCCGGTGGAATTCGGCAGGGGACAGGCGGTTTATCAGGTGAAGTCCGGCCACTACACCTTTGTTTCGAAGCTATAAATAAACTCATCATTCGGAGGACGTTATAATGAATCTTCATGAACCGGAATTGAAGCCGCGGGTGCTGGTGCTGACGGACATCGAGAATGAGCCCGATGATGCCATGTCGCTGGTGCGTTTCCTGACTTATGCCAACCATTGGCAGGTGGAGGGTTTTGTAGCCACAACCTCCATTCATCTGAAGAATAAGACGGCGGCCTGGCGCATCCGCGACATTGTGGAGGCTTATGGCCAAGTCCGGGATAACCTGGAGCTGCATGAGCCGGGTTTCCCTAAGGGGGAGGAGCTGCTTTCGCTGATAGAAGAAGGGCTGCCCCTGTACGGGATGGAGGCTGTGGGCCCTGACAAGGATTCCTCCGGCTCCGAGCTCCTGATCCGGGCCGTGGACCGGGATGATCCCCGGCCCTTATGGGTGCTGGTTTGGGGCGGCCCTAATGTGCTGGCCCAAGCTCTGTGGAAGGTGCAGAACACCCGGACTGCTGAGGAGCTTGAGACCTTTGTAGCCCGGCTCCGTGTCTATGCCATCTCGGACCAGGATGATTCCGGTCCTTGGATGCGGAAGACCTTTCCGCAGCTGTTTTATATCGCAAGCCCCGGCTTCCACAGCGGCGGCGCGTATCATTTTGCCGCGTGGAGCGGGATCAGCGGGGATCATTTCCATGGCCGCTTCACGGGAGCGGACCACAGCATCGTGGATAATCCGTGGCTGGATGAGCATATCCGGAGCAAGGGAATGTTGGGCGAGCAGTATCCCCAGGCTACCTTCCTGATGGAGGGGGATACTCCGACCTTTTTGTATCTGATCAATAACGGCTTGGGCAACCCGGAGCACCCGGATTGGGGAAGCTGGGGCGGACGTTATGAATATTACACTCCCCGCACCCGCAAGCACTTCCAGGAGCCGGAGACCCGCCCGTTCTGGAGCGACGCCGAGGATGAGGTGCTGGGGGTGGACGGCTTCTGGCACACCAGCAATAAAGCGACCATTTGGCGGTGGCGGGAGGCCTTCCAGCTTGATTTTGCCGCTCGGATGGACTGGACGGTCAAGCCGTATGCGGAGGCTAACCATCCGCCGGTTCCCAAGCTGGGCCATGCGGAGTATTTGACTGCCAAACCCGGTGAAGAGGTGCATTTGAGCGCGGAGGGGTCCTTTGATCCCGATGGGGATGAGCTTACGTATCATTGGTTTTATTACGGGGAGCCGGGCAGCTTCAGTGTTTCAATGGCGCGCACCGGGGACCCGGTGGTGATTCATGGCGCGGATCAGGAGAAGGCGTGGTTTACGGTTCCGACGGAGCGTGTGTTCCGTAACGGGACCATGCATATCATTCTCGCTATAACCGACAAGGGAGCGCCGCCGCTGACCCGGTACAAGCGGGTTATTGTGAATGTGGAGGAATAGTCGGGTGGGGTAGCGATGCTGCTTTTTTTTGGTGCACGGGTGCGCTGTCGTGGGGGTGTGGGCGTAGGTTGTGGAGTTGAGATGCGATGGGGTGAGGGAGAGGAATGATGGAATGATAGGGCGATGAGGGCTGGGGCGATGGAGAGAGGAACGATGGACTGATGGAATGATCGAATGATCGAATGATCGAATGATCGAATGATGGGGGGATTGGGAAATGAAGCGATGAGGCGATGGGATGATGGGGTGCCAGAGGGTTGCGTCGGCCGCGGATTCTAACGGAACTCAGAAGCACTTTAGAAGCCCAAACCCAGCGGTTTGGAAATGTAACGGAACTCAGACGCTCTTAGAAGCCCAAAACCGGCTGTTTGAAATTGTAACGGAACTCAGAAGCTCTTAAACTGGAAATCCGGCGGAATTATACTCCATAACACCTGCTAAGAGTCGCTAAGTTCCGTTACAACCGCAAACACCGTCTTTTCCACGTCTAACGGTCGCTGAGTTCCGTTACAGTTATTGCAGCCTGCCCCAGCCATTATACCGTTCGCAGACAGCTTACCGTATACCCAGCCATTATACCGTTCGCAGACAGCTTACCGTATACCCAGCCATTGTACCGTTCGCAGACAGCTTACCGTATACCCAGCCATTGTACCGTTCGCAGTCAACGTACCGTATCCAGCCACCGTACCGCACCCAGCCGCCGGATCTTACTCCACGCCGTTCTGGGACCAGACTATGTACTGTTCTCAAACCATGTTCCCTTTTGCATACAACGTAACTTTGTCCGCTCTTCCCAGACACCGTTCCTTTCCAACACGCCCGCCTTTCCCAGACACCGCTCTTAAACCACAGCCCGGAGGATGAACCTGATCCCCGGGTTATTTGGTATGGGAACAATGGCGGCAGTCATAAAAATATTAGTTAAGTTAATAGTTTAGTAATTACGACGTATTTTTATCAGTAAGTTCACTAATTTAAGTTGACTATCGCGGTTTCCACATGTAATATGGGTGTATAAAGAGCTTTCATTCGAAATCCTGCACATAATTGTTTACTAAACAAGGAGTAGTGTTTATGAAAAAGTTTAAGCTTGGTTATGCACCAACACGGCGTTTTACGTTCAGTGCGGAAGACGCTTACAAGTATAAGGTTCTGATCCGCAATAAAATGGAGAGCTTCGGTTTGGACATGGACATTGTGGACCTGGAGGGAATGAATGAGGAAGGCCTGCTGTATGACGATCATATTCAGGCCGACCAGATTGCCGAACGCTTCAAACGGGAAAATGTGGATGCGGTATTTTTCCCGCACTGCAACTTCGGGACGGAGGATACGGTAGCCAGAGTAGGCAAGGCGCTGGGCAAGCCGGTGCTGCTGTGGGGGCCCCGGGACGAGGCTCCTTTGGAGGACGGCATGCGGCTCAGGGATACCCAATGCGGGTTATTCGCCACCGGGAAGGTGCTGCGCCGCTTTAATGTCCCTTTCACGTATATTACCAACAGCCGGGTGAATGATCCGGTATTCGAGCGGGGCTTCACCAATTTTATCTCCGCTGCCAATGTGGTTCGGCAGTTTAACAAGCTGCGCATTCTGCAAATCGGCCCGCGGCCTGCCTCCTTCTGGACGATGATCTGCAATGAAGGCGAGCTTCTGGAACGGTTCGGCATTGAGATCCATCCCATCACCCTGGTGGATATTCAACTGGCCACCAAAAAGATCGAGAAGGGGAACAGCTCCGAGCTGGCGGCGGCTATCGATTACATCAAAGCTCATTTGGATTACTCCGAGGTAACGGAGGAGGACATCCGCCGGATCGCCGCACTGAAGGTGGCTATGAAGCAATACGCCGTTTCCACTGGCTGCACGGCCATTGCCATTCAATGCTGGTCCTCTCTGCAGGATGCCATGGGTATTATGCCTTGTCTGGCCAATGCCATCCTGACTGATGAGCAGATCCCGGTGACCTGCGAAACAGATATTCACGGCGCCATTACCTCTGTGATGGTCCAGGCTGCGGCTCTCAATCAGGTGCCGACCTTCTTCGCCGATCTGACCATCCGCCATCCTGAGAATCCCAACGGAGAACTGCTTTTCCACTGCGGAAACTTCCCGGTTTCCCTGTCCGTCGAGGATAAGCCGAAGCTGAAAAAGCATTTCCTGTTCGACTCCCATGCACCCGGTACCCATGAGAGCCAGATCAGGGGCGGGAACATGACGCTGGCCCGGTTTGACGGGGATCATGGGGAATACCAGATGTTCCTTGGTAAGGCTAAGGGTATCGAAGGCCCGTACACCCGGGGCTCGTGGGTATGGGTGGAAGTCAACGACTGGCCGCTGTGGGAGGAAAAGCTGGTGAAGGGACCCTATGTCCATCACGCTGTCGGCATCCATGCCAATGTGATTCCGTCGCTGTATGAGGCCTGCCAATACATTCCCGGCCTGAAGGCGGACCCGGTTGATCCCACGGAGCAGGAGATTCAAGCCTGGCTGCGCGGTTCCAAGCTGTAGAAGGAGGCGATTCGTATGAATATGACGGAACTAAAAGCCAAGGCTGCCCAGATCCGGATGGACCTTTTGAACATGATCCATACCGCGAAAACCGGACATACGGGCGGCTCCTTAAGCAATACGGATATTCTCACGGCGCTGTATTACCGGGTGATGAAGCTTGACCCAACCAATCCCACGTGGGAGGAGCGGGACCGGTTTATCGCCAGTAAGGGCCATTCCGTAGAGTCCTTGTGGAGCATTCTCGGGGATCTGGGCTTTTTCCCCAAGGAGGAGCTTCTCACTTACAGCCAATTCGGCACCCGGCTCATCGGGCATCCCAATAACAAGGTGCCGGGAATCGAGATGAATACAGGCGCCTTGGGCCATGGCCTGCCGATAGCGGTGGGTATGGCGCTGGCGGCCAAGCGGGACCAGAAGAGCTACCGGGTTTTCTGTCTCATGGGTGACGGGGAGCAGGCGGAGGGCTCCAACTGGGAGGCGGCTATGGCCGGAGCCCATTACAAGCTGGATAATCTGGTGGGCATCATTGACCGGAACCGGCTGCAGATCAGCGGCACCACGGAAGAGGTGATGGGCCTTGAGCCGTTGGAGGACAAGTGGGCCGCCTTCGGCTGGAACGTGGTTTCCATCGACGGAAACGATATGGAGGCTTTGGTGGAGGCGCTGGAGGCGGTGCCGTCGGTGCCGGGCAAACCTACGCTTCTTATGGCGAACACGGTGAAGGGCAAGGGTGTTTCCTTCGCCGAGAATGTCCCTCATTGGCATCATCATGTACCGAATGAAGCGGAGCTGGAGCTGGCCTTATCCGAGCTGGCGGCAACGTTGGAAGGTCTGAAGCAGGAAGGGCAGGTGCGATAACAACATGAATACCATTGCTAACCGGCAGGTCATCTGCGAAACCCTGATGGAGCTGGCCCGGGAGGATAAGGACATCATGGTCCTGGCCAGCGATTCCAGAGGCTCCGCCTCCATGGGACCGTTCGCCAAGCAATATGCGGACCAGTTCGTGGAAGTGGGCATCGCGGAGCAGAATATTGTGGGGATTGCGGCAGGTTTGGCCCACAGCGGCAAGAAACCCTTTGTCACCTCCCCGGCTTGTTTCCTGAGCATGAGGAGCATCGAGCAGATCAAGGTGGATGTGGCGTATTCCGCCACCAACGTTAAGCTGGTGGGCATCAGCGGCGGCGTCAGCTACGGCGCCTTGGGCATGTCCCATCACTCCCTGCAGGATATTGCGGTGGCCAGGGCCATTCCCGGGCTTGCCGTGGTGCTTCCGGCAGACCGGCACGAAACCAAGCGGATGGTGGAAGCCTTGGTGGAGCATAAAGGCGGCGTCTACATCCGCATCGGACGTAATCCTGTGGAGGACGTATACCCGTCGGCGGAAAGCTGTCCGTTTGTGCTGGGCAAGGCCGTCACCATGAAGGAGGGTGGGGATATCACCATCATCGCCGCAGGGGAAACCGTCCGGGTCGCCCTGAATACGGCGAAGCTGTTGAAGGACGCCGGCATCTCCTGCCGGGTGCTGAACATGCATACCATCAAACCCTTGGATGAGGAGGCCATCATCCGGGCAGCCCGGGAGACCGGATGTATTCTCACGGTGGAGGAGCATAGCATCCACGGAGGCTTGGGAGCGGCCGTATCGGAGGTGGTGGTGCAGCATCAGCCTGTGCCCATGCGGATTATCGGGATTCCCGACGAACCGGCCATTGCCGGCAAAACCGCCGAGGTCTTCAAGCATTACGGCATTCATGCGGAGCATCTGCAGCAGGTTGCGCTGGAGCTGCTGAAAGGCAAGGCCGGATCCAAATGAGCCAAACCAAGGACATGATTGCCGTAATCGATCAAAGCACCTCCGGCACCAAAGCGCTGGTGGTGGACCGAAATGGCTGTGTTATCGCCCGCAGCACGGCGGAGCATACCCAGTTTTACCCCAAGCCGGGTTGGGTGGAGCATGACCCGCTGGAAATCTACGGACAGGTCAAAACCACCCTCCGGGATGTGCTCCGCAAGGCTGGGATCGGGCCAGGGCGTCTGGCGGCCCTGACCGTGACCAACCAGCGGGAAACCGCCGTGATGTGGGACCGGCATACAGGCCTGCCCGTGTATCCGGCTATCGTCTGGCAATGCCAACGGACGGCCGAAGCCTGCCAAACCTTGAAGAATGCCAACCATGAGAAGGCTGTCCGGGCCAAAACCGGGCTCGTCCTGGATCCCTATTTTACGGCAACCAAGTGGAGCTGGATGCTGGAGCATGTGGAGGGGATTCAGGAAAAACTCCACAACGGCGACCTTCTGGCGGGGACCATGGATAGCTGGCTCCTGTGGAAGCTGACAGGCGGTAAGGTTCATGCCACCGATTACACCAATGCCAGCCGGACCTCCCTGTTCAATATCCACACCCTACAATGGGATGAGGAGCTGTGCGCCATGTTCGGAGTGCCGGCTAATCTGCTGCCAGCCGTCCGCTGCTCCGATGAGATCTTCGGGGTAACGGCGGATCCGGATTTATTCGGGGAAGAAGCGCAGGTGCCGATCTCCGGCATCATCGGGGACTCCCAGGCTGCCTTGTTCGGCAACGGGTGCTTCCAGCCCGGCATGGCCAAGGCTACCTACGGAACCGGCACCTCTGTCCTGATGAATACCGGGGATAAGCTGCAGGAGGCCGGGAACGGACTGGTAACGGCGGTGGCATGGGGAAAAGGAGGGGAGGTCACCTACGCTCTGGAGGCGGTGATCCGCACGTCGGGTGACTGCATCAAGTGGGTACGGGACAGCCTGGGATTATTCCGCAGCTTCGAGGAAATGGAGGAGCTGCTCAACCAGGTGTCCGATAACGAAGGGGTTTATCTGGTTCCGGCCTTCGTCGGGCTGGGCGCCCCCTATTGGTCGGCAGATGCCAGGGCGGCCATTGTGGGGATGAACCGTGGAACCACCAAGGCCCACATTATCCGGGCGGCCTTGGAGAGCATCGCGTATCAGGTGTATGAAGCCGTTGAGCTGATGCAATCCGAATCCGGCGTCCGGCTGAAGGAGCTGCGTACGGATGGCGGCGCGTCAGATAACCGGAGGCTTATGGAGCTTCAGGCCGGCTTGCTGGACCGGTGTGTGGTGAAGTCCGGAGTTGCGGAATTGTCCGCCATGGGCTCTGCCTTTATGGGAGGGCTCGGAACCGGATTATGGTCTTCGCCGGAGGAGCTGCCCGGTACGGCGGCAGCAGCGGGCATCCGGTATGAGCCGGGCATGGGTGAAGCTTCGCGCAAGCGCTTTATTGACGGTTGGAAGCATGCAGTAGCCTGTGTGCTTTACGGAGTAAAGGAGGCATAACAGATGAAGAAAAATTGGGTTTGGGCAGCTCCCCTTACAGTGGTTCTGGCGGGGAGCGTGCTGGCAGGCTGTGGCAATGAGGAGAATGAAGGCGCTGTCAAGGAACCATCGTCCTCAGCCGGACCGGCTGCACCTGCAGCACCTGTGAAGTTCACCATCATGGCCAATCTTCAGACCACGGAGGTTCCCTCCGACAAGCTGGAGAAGTTTATCGAGGAAAAAACCAACTCCCAAATCGAGATCCAATGGGTGCCGGATGGTTCGTATGACGAGAAATTCCAGGCGGCCTTCTCTACCGGAACCCTGCCCCAAGCCGCTTTTATCAAGAACGCCGCTTCTTTTGTCCTGATGAGGTCGGCCATTAAGAACGGGCAGTTCTGGGAGATCGGGCCTTACCTGAAGGATTATCCGAACCTGAGCAAATTGGATCCGAAGGTTCTGGAGAATACGAAGGTGAACGGCAAGATTTATTCTCTCTATCAGGAAAGGCAGCCGGCCCGCGCCGGTCTGGTCTACCGGAAGGACTGGCTGGACAAGGTGGGGATGAAGGTTCCCACAACCACGGACGAAATCTACCAGATGCTGAAGAAATTCAAGGAAGCCGACCTGGCCGGCGGCGGCCGGACCATTCCGCTGACGGACCGCAATGATCTGGTGTACGGCTCCTTCAAAACCATCGCCACCATGTTCGGCACCCCCAATAACTGGGGACTGGTCAACGGAAAGCTGACACCGGATTTTATGACCAAGGGCTATATGGATACCATGAAGTTCTACAAGAAGCTGCATGAGGAGGGCCTGATTAATAAGGACTTCCCCGTCACCAGCAAAACCGACCAGGAGAATCTGCTGTTCACCGGCCGTTCCGGCCTGTTGGTGGGAACGATGAGCGGAACCAAAACGCTGCAGGATAAGACGGTTACCAACTTTCCCGAAGCGGTGTACGATGTGGCCAACGATCTGAAGGGACCCGACGGCAAACCTGTAGCCTGGGGCTCCAGCGGTTACGGTACCATTCTGTTGTTCCCCAAATCCGCTGTAAAGTCGGAAGCGGAGCTGAAGGCCATTCTTGGGGTATTCGACAAGTTCTATGACAAGGAATTGGCAGATACCTTGAAATACGGCTTGAAGGACCAGAATCACCATACCGTCAATGCAGATAACAAAATTGTCCCCGGCACCGACACCAAGCTGATCGATAAGGATGTCCGCCCTTACCTCAGCATTGCGTTAGCGGAAACCACTAATGTTACGCCGCAGAAATTTCCGTCGGAGGTTCAGGATAAAGCCAACCGGCTGTCCAATGAGGCTGCAAAGTTCATGATTACCGATCCCACGGCTTCCTTGGATTCCCCGACATATGCCGAGCTGGGTGCGAGACTTCAGGATTTGATCAAGGATGCCACCTATCAGTTCATTTTGGGCAAGATAGATGAAAACGGTTTTAAAGCAGCAACAGATAAATGGCTGAAGGACGGCGGCCAAAAGATTGTGGATGAGTACAACCAGGAGTATACCAGGCTGAGCAAGTAAGCGCTTTAGATAAAAAAGTGGAGAGAAGCGCAGATAAAACAGGTAAAGGGGTCATGAAAAAATGGGTACATGGACAACGGGCAAAAAAAGCGGATTGGCTGTGTTGGCGGTATGTATGGTAGCCGCTGGCTGCAGCAGCAAAGAAACACCGGCTGCAGATGGAGCAGGCGCAAAAGAGGATACGGGTCCTACTAAAATTACGATTATGACCAGCCTCCAGACACCAGAGGTTCCGTCGGATACCCTTAAGAAGCTGCTGGAGGAGAAAACCAACACCCAACTGACCATTAATTTCTCACCCGGTGGCTCCTATGATGAAAAATTCCAGGCTGGCTTAGCAACAGAAACCCTCGCTCCCATCACCTATGTGGGAAACCAAGCCGCATTCATCAATACCCGCAATGCGATTAAGAACAATCAATTCTGGGAAATTGGACCGTACCTTAAGGATTATCCGAACTTAAGCAAGCTGGATCCGGAAATCCTCAATAATATGAAGGTGGACGGGAAAATCTACGCCTTGTATCAGGAGGTGCAAAGAGCCCGGTCAGGTATTATTTACCGGAAGGACTGGGCGGATAAGCTTGGTTTAGCCGCTCCCCAATCCATCGACGATATTTACAACATGCTTAAAAAGTTTAAGGAATCCGGCTTGGCGGCCATTCCTCTGGCAGACCGCAACGATTTTCTTTATGGGGCCTTCAAAACACTCAGCTCCTACTTCGGCACACCCAACAGTTGGGGGATGGTGGACGGCAGCTTAGTCCCGGATTTCACCACCCAAGGCTATATGGAGACCATGAAATTTATCAAAAAGCTCCGGGATGAGGGTTTGATCAATAAGGACTTCCCCGTCACCAGCAAAACAGATCAGCAGAACCTGATGTATTCCGGTAAAGCCGGCATGTATATCGGCTCCATATCCGATGTGAACACCATGGCTGACAAAACCGGCGCCAATTTCAAGGAAGCTCAATTTGACGTGGAAAACCGGATCGTCGGAACAAACGGCAAACTTGGTGTTTGGGCGGTTCACGGTTACGCCAATGCGATGCTCTTCCCCAAGTCCGCCGTTAAGAACGAAGCGGAGCTGAAGAAGCTGCTTGCCTTCTGCGATAAGCTCTTCGATCCGGAGATTGCCAATCTGCTGGTGCACGGCGTTGAAGGTACACACTACACCCTGAAGGACGGCAAGGTGCTTCCGGTATCGGACGCCAAGCTGCTGGAGAAGGAAGTATCCGGTTATAATGGTATTGGTTTGTCCCGGATTACCAATATTAAGCCTAAGGTGTACAGCCGTCCTGTTGCAGAAAAAGCGGAGCAGTTGATCAATGAGGCCGTTAAATTCTCCATCAGTGATCCTACTGCAGCTTTGGATTCCGCTGCCTACACCGAGAAGGGAGCCCGTCTCCAGGATATCATCAAGGATGCCACCTACAAATTTATGATGGGAGACATTGATGAAAAGGGATTCCAGGATGCGGTGAAGAAGTGGAAGGATCAGGGTGGAAGCAGCATTATCGAGGAGTATAATGCTTCCTATAAGGCTTCCAATAAAAAATAATGAACTACCGTTACGGCTGGAGAGGCACCCATGGGTGCTTCTCTGTGTGCTTTTATAAGAATAGACAGGGAGGAAAACAAAGATGTTAAAGCCTTGGGACCATGGGCGTTTACAGGTAAGCCCTAATCAGAAAAATCTGGTGAATGGAGAGGCTCCTTTTTTCTGGTTAGGCGATACAGCGTGGAATTTATTTCAGCGTTTGGATCTGAACGAAGCCTACGTTTATTTGAGGAACAGGAAGGAAAAGGGCTTCAATGTTATTCAGGCTGTCTTGATTAATTATGCCCATGAGGGGAACAAAAGAAGCCTTCAGCATGTGGAGAATGAGGATGTTTTGAAGGTGATCCGGGCGGAGAATAAGCCGTACTGGGATCATGTGGAGACGATCGTGGATATGGCGGCGGAGATGGGTATCTATTTCGCGCTGCTGCCTGTTTGGGGCAGAGTGGTGAAAGAAGGTTATTTGAATACGGATAATGTGGTGCCATATGCGGATTATCTAACCCGGGTATTTGGAGGAAAGAAGAATATTATCTGGCTCTTGGGCGGGGATATCCGTGGTGATTTGCATGAAGGTTTATGGAATACGCTGGGCACGGTTCTGAAATCGGCCATGCCGGATACCCTGGTTGGATACCATCCCTTCGGCAGAACCTCTTCGTCGTATTGGTTTTCGGACTGTGATTGGCTCGACTTTCATATGTTCCAATCCGGGCACCGCAGATATGACCAGAATTGGCTAAAGTCTTGGGATGACGCCACTGCCCAGGAGCCTTGGTTTGGGGAGGACAACTGGCGCTATGTAGTGCAGGATCGAATGAAGACACCGCGGAAGCCGGTTGTGGATGGCGAACCCTCCTATGAACAAATTCCCCAAGGGCTTCATAACCCGTCCGAGCCTTATTGGCAGGCTCATCATGTGAGGCGGTATGCCTACTGGTCCGTCTTATCCGGTTCTATGGGCCATACGTATGGGCATAATGCCATTTTTCAATTTAACAAAGACGGGTATCAGCCTGAATTCGGATCCAATGTTACCTGGGAAGAGGCGCTTCATGCCAGCGGGGGCAGTCAGATGCAGATTCTTAAATCTCTGATGCTGGAAATTGATTTTGTGCATGGGGATGGGATGCAGGAGATTCTGCATACCAAGGAATCAGGCGGGGAAAAGGAGAATAAGGTCCTTGTATTCGGAAACAGCCGCAATATCGTATGTTATACCTATAGCGGACGTCCGTTTACGATCCGGATACCGGATGCCGGGAACAGGATGTATCAGGCATATTGGATCGACCCGGTAAGCGGCAGCAAGAGCTACCTGGGCCAGGTGAGTTCATCTGAAGCAGTGGAATTTGTGCCGCCTCCCAAGGATACCGACTTTACCGATTGGCTGCTGCATTTGAAGGAAGAGTAACGGAACGAACCCGATTTGCCCACCGGCGAATCGGGCTTTTTATTTTATCTTAGCCACCCCCAACGCGAAGTGCTGGAACAAAATATTCTCCACCATTTCTCCCTGGGCCTCCTCACAATCCACAATGACAATAATCTCGGAATGCAGTCCCTTCAGCAGCCGTTTCTTTTTCTTCAGAACAGTTTCTGTGAACAGACGGATGGCCAGCCCAAGGATAAACCCGCCGGCTGCCCCAATCAGCCCCCAATAGATGGGGCCCCAAGCCAGCCGAAATCCAATGCTGGCTCCAATGACTGAGAACGCTGTAGCCAGTGCAGCCCCGATATCGATCAGGGAGGTCCCGTCCGAGCGGTGAAGGGTATCGAATACTTTACGCTCCTCCAGTCGGTTATCCAGCGGAACGATAAAGATGCTCCCTTGAGGTATCCCCTTTTTTTCCAGAGTGGCAATAGCCAATTCAATAAATGAGCTATGCTCGAATGTGGAAAACAGCTGCATGGATCAGTTCACCTTTCGGCCCTTCAGAATTTTGAAGGACGAGGATTGATAATTCATACGGAAGAAGGCGCGCTGCTCCTTATCGTATAATTTATTGTTTTCCACGGTGTTGATATAGGAATCAAAGGAGGAAAAACCATATATAGAAGGAAAAAATAAAAGCCACTCGGGTTGGACAACGGAGGTAGCCTCCTTTATTTTTCCCAAAAACAGAAGTGAAACCGCTTCAAGGGCATGGGAATAATAGCAAAAAATAACTGTCCAGACAATGACGAAAAAAGCTGTTACAATCCGGTGGATATAAAGTTGCCCTAATCCCGGCACCATGAATGACCATAATATAGCCATGGCGGGACTCCGTTTATCCAAGTAATTGATTTCCATTGCCCCGATGCTGAACGAGTTGAAACGGCGCTCCTCCCGGTCGGCCATGATATAGATTTTGTTCAAATCTACCGTGGTGCGGTAGCTGTCCCAAATACCGAAGATATAAACCGGTATATAAATTAATAACCAGCGTGTATCCAAAACCTCTTTTGCTTTCTCAATTTCACCTTGGAAGGAATAGATCATCGCGTAATTGACATGTGACTCCAGATTAACGATAACCTCCCACATAAATAAAACCAGACCCCGCAAGTATTTGGATAGCAGAAGATGCCCAAAGCCAGGGAAAGCCGCACTCCACCAAGCAATGATGTACGGATTCCGGAGATGGATCTGGGTGGTTCCCAGGATGCTCACATGAGCACGGTATCTTCTGGCTGAATTGTCATTCGTAAAGTTGTCCATTCAAGACCACCTCTTGGAATATCCTAATCATTAATAGGTTTGACGGATGAACCTTGTTCTATACGAACTGCTGGTTCCGGCTTCTGTTTTGTAATAAAATGCATAAAGAAGAATAATAATTTGTTTTTCAATGGGGGAAAAAATGAATTACATTCACACCGGAACCCAAACCATAGAAGCCGAAAGATTATATTTAAGGAGATTTGTTCCGGAGGATGCGGAGGACATGTTCATCCACTGGATCAATGACAAGGAAATCCAATCTAATTATGGGGAGCCTGTTTATGAGACGGTAGAGGCCGTAAAAGGGGTTTTGAACCGGTGGATTTCCTCCTATTCACGCAATGATTTTTACAGGTGGGCCATTATTCTGAAGGAAAACCAGACTAACATTGGACAAATCGCGTTTTGCAGCATGGATTTGAAGCATCACCATGCTGACATTGAGTATTGCATCAGCAAACAATATCAAGGGAAAGGTTATGCAACAGAAGCTTTGAATGCGGTTATCACGTTTACTTTTGAACATACCGGATTACATAGATTACAAGCCTTTCATCGAGGCAAAAATATGTCCTCAGGCAAAGTGTTGGAGAAATCAAGGATGCTTTATGAAGGGACACTAAGAAAATCATATTATTATCCGGATGTAAATGAGTACGATGACAAAATTTATTATGGGATTATTAAAAGCGATTATATGGAGGGGCAACAAACATGATCCGTTTCGAAAATGATTACGCAGAAGGCGCCCATAGGCGGATTCTGGAACGTCTGCTGGAAACTAATGAGGAGCAAACTCCGGGCTACGGGACGGATAAGCACTGTGAGAAGGCCCGGACATATATCCGGAAAGCCTGTGATGCCGCGGATGCCGATGTCCATTTTTTAGTAGGAGGCACCCAAACCAATACAACGATTATTGCTTCCATCCTGCGCCCGCATCAAGGGGCCGTATCGGCAACAACCGGCCATATTGCCGTGCACGAGACAGGAGCCATCGAGGCCATCGGACACAAGGTGCTGACCTTGCCCAGTGAGGATGGCAAAATTCAAGCGGAGCAGGTAAAAGCATTGGTTGAAGCTCACTGGAGCGATGCCGCACATGAGCATACGGTACAGCCGGGTTTGGTGTACATTTCCCATCCTACGGAGAACGGGACAACCTACAGCAAAGCCGAATTGGAGGCATTAAGCCTAGTTTGCCGGGAGTGCGGCTTGCCCCTGTTTATGGACGGCGCCAGATTGGGATATGGGCTGGCCTCGCAGGGCAGTGATTTGTCCTTAGCAGATATCGCCCGGCTTTGTGATGTGTTCTATATCGGCGGAACCAAGGTAGGTGCGTTGTTTGGCGAGGCTGTAGTCATTGTCAATGATGCTCTGAAGAAGGACTTCCGGTATTTCATCAAACAAAGGGGCGGAATGCTGGCGAAGGGGCGACTGCTGGGCATCCAGTTCGAAACCTTGTTTGAGGACGGTTTGTACGAGGAAATCTCCGCATATGCAGTGGAGCTGGCCATGGAAATCCGGGCGGCCTTTACGGCAAAAGGGTACTCCCTGCGCTATGATTCCACAACCAATCAGCAGTTTCCCATCCTGCCGGACGCCGTATTGGCTAAACTGGGCAAAACCTACTCGTATTCCTTCTGGGAGAAGTACGATGACACTCATAGTGTCGTCAGATTCTGTACAAGCTGGGCCACCAAAAAGGAAAATGTGGATAGGCTGATTGGGGATATTAAGAGGCTGTAGCGGAGCGCAATTTGATATTGAAGTTAAAGATCCCGACTTTCTTTTTAAGAAGGGGATCTTTTTTTCATTTATTATAATCCTGCTTCAATGTGAGATGTGAGTACTCCCTTCCTTATAATGGACGTAGATGGGGCCTCTCTCAGATCGAAAGCATTGTGCATTTATTTATGACTCAAGAATAAGTGTTGTTTTATTTGTGAATAAAAAAAATAAAAATGGGAAACTTTTACATATGGAGCTTATTTTTGATTGGAGGTAACCAGAATGTCAAACCTCAAAATGAAGGCTAATTGGGAAAAACCCAATTTTAAAATGCCAAAGGTATTATTGTGGGATGTCACTACAAAGTGCAATTTGGAGTGCTTGCATTGTTATAACGCTGATAAATACAATCATGCAGTACACATCAAAGAGATGTCACTTCAAGAAATTAAAGATATGATAAACGGTCTTAAGGAGGCTGGAATAACACAAATTCATTTTCTTGGGGGCGAACCATTTTGTCGTAAGGACCTTTTTGAAATAATTACGCATGCTAAGGAAAAGGATATTTTAATTAGCATTAATACGAATGGGACCTTAATAAATGATTTTGTATCGAATCAAATATTGAATAGTGGAGTTGATCAATTAGTTTTTAGTTTAGATGGGCCAAATGAGTTTGTTAATGATTTAATACGAGGGAAAAATGTTTTTAATAAATGCACGGAATCAATACAATTACTTTCAAATCTTCGAGTTAACGGATATCCTAAAATTGCCATCTCATGGACCATTACAAAACTTTCATTCCAAAATACACAGATAGTTAAAATGATGTTCGATTTATGTGAAAAATTGAAAGTAGATGCTTTACTCGTTAATTTATTGTTTGAGTGTGGTGCTGCCCAAAAGAACGGAGAAACTTTGGATTATGAGTTTAATGATGCTTTATTTCTTCTTGAAGAGGTTGCATTTTATTCAACTCAATACAAAAATTTTAAAGTACAAATAGATGCGAGGCCTTTAGTTTTAGATTACTTAAATTTAAAATATGGTAGTAATTTTTTAATCACAAATAAAGGAACTCAATGTAAAGGAAGCAAGAGCCATTTTATGCTTAGGGCTGATGGAAAGTTATTTCCTTGTGCTCCACTTGATAGTAATGTTTCCCTTAATTTCAACAAACAGTTTTTAAATAACTTTAATCCCCCTAATGTAACGGAGAGTTCATTTTCAGAATCGATCCAAAGTTCATTCTTTAGAAAATGGAGTGAGTTAACTTCATCCATTGTATTACAAAAACGATTGCCTGGATGTGCTGAGTGTTATTATGGAGACATTTGCGAACCTTGTCCCATAACTTATGAAAATATAGAACCGGAAGAATGTACAACAGTAAAACCAAAATTCGATAATTGGTTAAGTTCTCAATTTAATAACATTCCTCGAATAAATGAAACTTTGTCGTTAGATGACAATGGTCTTACAGAACAACTATCTGATTATTCATTAAGTTTGCTTCCCCTAATGAATGGAAAAAATTCTGTAGGAGATATTATTGAGTGCATAATGCACAAGAATGAGAGGCATTCACGTTACAACATCTTACACAGCACTCTCACTTTAATATCTCACTTGAAAAGTAAAGGGTTTATTACAATTAACTAAATTGAAAGGGTGAAAAGAATGAAGTTGAACCAAATTGATGAATTAATTATGAACAGTGCTCCTGTGTTAAAGGAAAGTTTAGAATTTAAACAAAACAAAAAAACTCTAGGAGACAAGAATCTAAATGATACCGGAATTTGGATATTGGAGCATCTTGATGGTGTGAAAAAGGTAAACGAAGTTTGTAAAAAAGCAATAGAAAAATATTCCGATGTAGATGAAGAAATAATAAAAAGGGATACAGTTGATTTTGTTTACAATCTATACCAATGGGGCTATTTAGATAGTGTAAACTTACCGGTGGTATCAAATTATTCTGAACCCAAAATATTTTTGAAAGAAAACTTAGAAACTGAAAATGAAACACCTGCTCGAAGTGGTTGCGGTCAATGTAAAATAAACTACATTGCGTAGAAAATGTTGGTTTCATTCAAGCATTGTTTTGCTTAAAGCCAATTTTGCATAAGTAAAATAGGTCAAACATAAAAAGCAGACAAAGAAGCAGATCAGCTGCTTCTTTTTTTTTCGTGAGATAACGGGGATTTCCCGTCCTGCAAGAACTTATTATTGCCGGAAATGAACGGCCCTCCTAAAGTAAGAGCTACAACAAACATGAACGGAGGAACCATCCCATGCCGGTTAAAGCTGCCGCATCAATATCCGCTGTCACATATTCAAGGAAGAACAGAGTATGGGCCGGTATCAAAAGAGACAAATACCTGTATCTCCTTGCGCTTCCGGGGATCATGTATTTTGTGCTCTTCAAATATGTGCCCATGTGGGGAATTCTGATTTCCTTTCAGGATTATTCCCCTTACCAGGGTCTGATAGCGAGCAAGTGGGTGGGGCTGGAGCATTTTCAACGGTTTTTTGCCAACCCGGATTTTCTCCAGCTGTTCCGCAATACCATGGCGATTAATCTGTTGAATCTGATTTTTTTCTTTCCTTTGCCGATTGTCCTCTCTTTGATGCTTAATGAGGTACGGTCCGCCGTGTACAAAAAGCTGCTCCAATCCGTGGTGTATCTTCCCCATTTTCTGTCGTGGGTGATTATCGTCGGCATCTCCTTCCTGTTCCTCTCCCAAGGGGAAGGGATTCTGAATAAAATCCTGGTGGAATTGGGCTTTGGCAAAATCGATTTCCTGACCAACAAAAACTATTTCTGGGCGATCCTAACGATTCAGTCCATATGGAAGGAGGCAGGCTGGGGAACGGTGATTTTCCTGGCCGCCATTGCAGGGATTGATCCCCAACTGTATGAAGCCTCCACCATGGATGGTGCGGGCAAGCTGCGCCAGATGTGGCATATTACGCTCCCGGGCATCCGTTCCGTCGTAGTTGTTTTGTTGATTCTCCGGATCGGCCATATGATGGATGTTGGTTTCGAGCAGGTGTTCCTGATGATGAACGGGGCGGTATCCGAAGTGGCCGATGTGTTCGATACCTATGTGTACCGGCTGGGTGTGAAGCAGGGGCAATTCAGCTTCAGTACGGCGGTGGGGCTGTTCAAATCGGTGATTGGCCTTTTGCTTGTGATCGGTGCTAATCAATTGGCCAAAAAATTCGGGGAAGACGGAGTTTATTAAGGGGGAACGGGACATGCGGCTATCCAAAAATGACAGACTGTTTGCCAGTGTGAATTCGCTGCTGTTGGGAATTGTCGGAATGGTCACCTTTTTCCCGTTGTACTATGTGTTTGTTGTCTCGTTTACGGATCCCATGGAGTATACCACTAAGGGGCTGGTGCTGTTTCCCGAAAAGTGGACTCTGGCCTCTTATCAATATCTTCTCTCCACGGATTCTTTCATCCGGGCTACAGGCAACAGCGCTTTCCTGGCGATTGTAGGAACCGCGCTTAGCCTGCTGGTAACCTCCGGATTGTCCTATGCGGTCTCCAGAAGAAGACTTCAGGGCAGAAGGATCATGATGCTGGCGATTCTGTTAACCACCCTGTTCAATCCTGGCTTGATTCCGCCTTATCTGCTTGTCCGTGATTTGCATCTGATTAACAGCACCTGGTCATTGATACTGCCTGTGTTGTCCAGCGGATGGTATGTCATTCTGATGAAGGGTTTCTTCGATAATATTCCTGCCAGCCTGGAGGAGTCGGCACGGATTGACGGCTGCAATGATCTGTCCGTTTGGGTAAGAATCATCCTGCCTCTGTCCCTTCCATCCTTGGCGGCCTTCGGATTATTTTACGCCGTTGCCTATTGGAATACGTTTTTTACGGCCTTGCTGTATATCAATCAGTTTGAGAAGCAGCCCCTTCAGGTCCTCCTGCAGAATATGCTCATCGACGCTTCTACAGCGGCGGGCGGTTCAGCTGCCCAAGAGATGATGTCTGAGCAGAGAATTCCTCCGGAGACGCTGAAAATGGCCGCCGTGGTCATTGCCACGACTCCCATTGTGTTGGTGTATCCGTTCCTGCAGAAGCATTTTGCCAAAGGAGTTATGGTGGGCTCTGTCAAAGAATAAGGGGATGAGAACCTGCTATCCGACGGGGAGGGGTTTATGGTTGATCCGACAAAAGGTTTTCCGCAAAAGCCTGATTATTGTGCTGCTTATAACCAGCATTCCTACGGCATTGGTGGGCTCGGCCACTTATTCCATCGGGAGGAGCCAGATCGAAGCGGAGGTTAAACGTACACACACCATTCTACTGGAGAAATCCGCGGCTAGAATCGAGGAACAGCTGGCCCGGATTGAGCTTACCGCCACCCAATGGACAATGGACCCTCTATTCGAATCTGCCCGGATGCTGAATCTGAACCTGAAAAGGGATTATACGGAGATCAACGGTCTATACCAGTCTCTGATGGTCATGCGGAATACCAATCCATTAATCGAAAAAATCGAGATCTACATGGCCGAACGTTCGGCTACCATCAATGATTCGGCAGGCATTGTTTATTTGGATGAAAGACAGAACCAGTATCTGAAGTCTCTGATGGAGGGGAACGGCTCCCTGTTTTGGGTGGATGATTATTCCGGCCAACCGGACAAAAAAGACAATACGATTGCCCTTTTCCATGATCTGCCCGGTACCTACGGGAATACCTATGGAGCTTTAATTGTGCATATCAATTCGCGGTCCTTCAAGAAGATGGTGGATGATATGAATGCGGACGGGGACAGTGGAGCCTCCTTTATTATGCGCCGGGACGGCACCATTGTGACAACCGGCATCTCCGGAATGAAGACGGTGACAGAGAAGTCATTGGCCGAGCGTATAAAAAACAACCGAGGTTTGGAAGCGCTTCAAATGAAGGATGCGGGACAAACCTATTCGGTTTCGATACGCACCTTTGTGCGGACGAATCTGTATTGGAATTATGTAACGGCTACCTCCATGGAGAAGCTTACCAAGCCCATCGACATCATGTCCCGTCTGATTCTTGGCATCAGCGCCTCCGGATTGCTTATGGCTGCGCTTCTTTCGTGGCTGGCCTCGTACCGGCTGTACCTGCCCATCCGCCGGCTGCTCCGGTTAATCTCCATGAAGGATATGACTGCGGGGGCTGATGAAGCACGTGATGAGATTGGTGCTATTGAACATCATTGGCGGTATTTGAGCCGGGAAAGCCAGGTGCTGCAGGAGAAATTGGAACGGAATCTCCCTGCATTGAAGGAAGCGTTCCTGCTGCAGCTGCTGCAGGGCCATTTAGTTCACTTTACGGAAGAGGATATTCTTAGAAGGATGGAGCATTTCGATTGGGATTGTGCGGAGTCCCAATTTTTGCTGGCGGTGATCCAGATCCGGGGATTCAGCCAGAATATCAGCAGTTTTACAGAAGGGGACGAACCTCTTGCCGCTTTTGCCGCCCTGAATATTGTGGAAGAGATGACGGCCCGGTGCCAGGGGCGTATCGGGGTGGTGAATTTCCACGATATGACGGTGGGAATATTGTTTGCTTACCGCTTATCCATCCCTCCGGAAAAAATGAAAAGTGAGTTTCTGTCTGTTATCAATGAGTGTGTCAATGGGCTGGGAGCGCTGTTGAAGCTGCATGTTACCGCTACGGTCGGCAAACGGACCCAGTCCGTGAAGGCATTGCATCAAGCCTACCAGTCCGCCAAACAATCGCTGCAGTACCGCGATCTCCATAAGCCCAATCAGATCCTCGACATGGAGGAGCTTCTGCCGCGTAAGGAAGCGGAGTTCAAGTATCCCTTTGATGTGGAAAAAGAGGCCCTTCAAGCCATACGGATGGGAATGCTTCAGGAAGCCATGGAGCTGACGGACCGGTTCTACAAGGAATTGCTCCGGTGCTCCGATAATGAACAGGGTGTGCGGGACGGCATGCAGCAGTTTTTGGGGAGCATCCACCATACCATCTTGGAATCCGGATATAACCCCAGAACCTTGGAGAACGGCACAAGCGCCTTCGGGCTGCTGTTCAATACCAAGGATACGGTAAAATTCCCCCTCCTCTTAAAGGAACATATCATCCGCCCCCACTGCGAACGGATGATGAAGGACCGGGATATCCATTTGAAGCAGCTGGTGGACGGCGTAATCTCGTTTTTGAATGCCGGCTCCTCCAAGGATGTTTCCCTGGAGCTGTGCGCGGAGAAAGCGGGGACAACACCGTATACCCTGAGCCGTGCTTTCAAGCAGGTCATCGGCTCCAACTTTATCGATTATGTGACGGACTTAAAGCTGGAGCAGGCCAAGAAGCTGCTTCTGGAGTCGGATCTCCGCATTCATGAGATTGCGGACCGGGTAGGGTATCAGCCCTCATATTTGATTCGCCAGTTTAAGAAAAGCACGGGATTGACGCCCGGCCAGTACAGGGAGCTGCACACCTAAGCGTTAATTTCCACCCATAATAATTTTTTTGTAAAGAGCCGTATGCGCATGGTCGGACCGGTGCAAAAGGTTATGATTGCCGGAAATAACCGGCAGGCTTACATTGTGGACGTGGCGGAAGCAGCCACAAACCATTACCGGACTTATGGGGGAGGACGAAAGAATGAACGTTCAAAGGAAGCTGTCTGTTATGCTGACAGGAGCCTTGGCGCTGGGAGCTGTGCTTTCAGCCTGCGGCAGTGACAGCGGATCGCAAAATCCAGCTGCATCCGGCACGTCAGTACAACAAACCGAGCAAGCCAGTAAGGCACCCGGGAAGCCGACGGAAATCAGTATTATGACCACCTATTACACGCCGGAGCCTCCTGGGGATGACAACGCAGTGCTGAAGGAAATCGAGAAGCGGACGAATACCAAGCTGAAGATCACCTGGGTTTCTCCGAATAACTATAACGATAAAGCCAACGTTACCTTGGCCTCCGGAGATATTCCCGACATGATGCTCATTCTGGATACCTTCCATCCGCAGGTCCGGACCATGACGGCCCAAGGCGCCTTCTGGGATTTCACCGCTATCTATAAGGACTATCCCAATTTGGCCAAATATCCGAAGGATACCTGGAACAATCTGAGACAGGCGGACGGGAAAAATTACGGTGTTCCCCGGGTCCGTCCGGTGGAGGGAGGACTCTTTCCTTATCTCCGCAAGGATTGGCTGGATAAGCTTGGTTTAAAGGCTCCGACGAATATGGATGAGTTGTACACGGTCATGAAAGCCTTTACAGAAAAAGACCCGGACGGCAATGGCAAGGCAGACACCATGGGCTTATCCGGTTATGTGAATATTGACAACATGGGTTATTTGGGATGGGTGCAGGCGGTGTTCAACAAGACCACCGGCGGCTGGAAGCTGGAGAACGGGAAATTATCCAGTGTGGACTTTACCCCCGAAACCAGGGAAGCCCTGCTTTGGCTGAATAAGGCGTATAAGGAGAAGCTGATTCCCGAGGATTTCTCCGTTATGAAGCATACCCAAGCGAAGGATCTGGTTATTTCCGGGAAGGCCGGCGCCTTCGCCGATACGGTAGAAGCGGCATGGGAGCCGACGGCTGCGCTGCGTAAGACTATTCCTAGTGCGGATTACCTTCCGCTTCCCTCTCTGAATGGGTATACCGCCCGGGAAATGGGCTCCTTCGGGATGTACATGATTCCGAAATCCGTCCCCGAAGCCAAAATGAAGAAGATTCTGGAGTTTCTGGACTTCGGATCCTCCGATGAGGGGCATGAGCTTGGGAATTATGGGATTAAAGGCACCTACTTTACCCTGGAGGATGGGGTGTACAAAACCACGGAGCAGCAAGCCAAGGAGTCCATCGCCGCATATGGCCAGCTGTTTGCCAAGTACGATAAATACTTCAGGGCTTACCGGTCCGGAATTCCGAAGGATGTATGGGAGCGCAACAAGAAGATTATCGATGAGCGTGAAAAGGTAAGTGTGCCGGATTATGCCATCGGGCTTTTTTCGGAGACCTCGTTGAAGGTTGGGCCTGAGCTGAATAAGAAAACCCAGGATATGAAAACAAAGGTGATCATGGGCAAGGAGCCGATTACCGCGTGGGATGATTATGTCAACAAGCTGAAGACCGATGCCGATTTCGTAAAAATCTCCAATGAGATCAACGAATCGTACAAGAAACGTTCCTCCTAAACCACATTCCTTCTTCTGTTTATGTCATTGCTCCTGCCTGTAGTAAAGGCGTAGATCCACAGGAGCATCTAGCTGAAATATACATCGCCGCGTTGGATTCTATGGTAAAGCTGGATGAAGCCCTGAACCATGAAATAACCAAGACACCCTGAGTTTGGCCGGCATACTGCTTCGGATAGAAGAAGCGGATTTCGTTTCCTCCAAAGAAGTATTATTTGAGGGGTCCAAATATAAATCGGGGCTTGGTGCCATCGGCGTGAAGAGCATTGTACACTTCAAGGATGAGCAGTGGGGAATTAAGGAATCAAAAATGACATGGATAAGTTAAGAATACTGTTTATGCTATACTGTGGGTAGAATGATAAAGAGGAGCTGTTGGAGCAGCTCCTCAGTGTGCAGCAACCGCTTGAAAGGCGGTCGGCTTCGGGTGAACTGTCTTAAGAATAGACCGCTACCTTTGGCGAGGGCGGTCTATTTCTTTCAGCAAGGCCAAGATGAACATCAAATTTTGATAGAGCCGCATACAGCGGCTTTTTTTTATTCCCTTCTTGCTTACTCCTCCCCCTCCTCCGCGGGGACCCGGACTGTTGTCACCCTGGAAATGATTGCTCCGCGGAAGCATCTCCCCTGGGCCGCGAACTCGAAGAAGGCCGCCGCCCGGTTGAGAATAACATCGTTGGTGGGGTGGAATTGGACCCGGACGGAGAAAGTAATATTCCTAACGTCTCCGGGCAGTAAATCCCCAAGAAACACACCGACTCTGGGGTCCATTTGGGGAGTGCCGTTAACCCGCAAGCTGCCAGACACAAATTGAAGGGCATCATCCAGCCTATCATATAGAATAACGTTCTCCAGCCGGACTGACCGGGAAATATTCCGTAGTGTAATAGTGTAGGAATAGGTGGAGCCGGTAGCAGTGACCGAGGTACTGGGAATTTTCTCGATACTGACCAGCTGCTCCGTACCTGTCGGAAAAACGGAAACCGTAAGGGGCTGAGTCCGGAATTCTCTGCGCTGCAGGGATTGATCCGCCAGACGGAAGTTCGCTGTGATGGTGCTGATATTGGTTAAGATGTCTCCGCCGGTGATGATCACATCAAAGCGGACCAGCACACCTTCGAACACAGGGATCGGTCCCAAGGGGATGCCTGCTGCGGGAACGGCATCCAGCAGAAGCCTGCGGTTTACTCTCACGGTGCCGGGAATGAAGGAGACACCCTCCGTGGCCATATTCGTTAAGACAGTCTCCACAGAAGGCGCATTGCCGTTGTTAATGATATATACACTGTAGGTGAGCCGTTGTCCAAGGAACACCTGTCTTCGAAAAATACGCTGGACCACGACTAAATTCGGTTGGGGCTGGGGGTTGGGGACCGGAATCCGCACATTGGCCGGCGATACGATGGGTGAAGGAACGCCTGGAATAAGCGGAATGGTTAACCCAAGAAGCGGCGGGAGCGTAACCCCGGGTATCGGGATCTGGCGGTTCAGCACGGTTCTTCCATTGTTCAGTACCATCGGTCCTTGAGAGGCGGAGGTAGCAAGGGGGGTTATGCCGGGCTTAAACACAAGCAGCACGGGTACTCCTTGGCCGAAATTGGGCAAAGCGGTATCATTGGCGAATACAACCCGTTCACCCAAATTGCAGGTTCTGGGCAAGCTCCCCGGACTGACGGTAATGATATTACCCTGATTGACGATCTGTCCTCCGGGAGGCAGGGAGATCACAATTACGTCAAACTGGGCGATGATGGTTTGGCCCGGGTTAATAATTCCCAGCAGCACGTCTTCCCCCAGATCAATGCCCTCGTAGGGGCCGCCATCTACTCTTAACGTGTTGGGCAAATAGATGACACCCCGGGGCAGCCGCTCGCTGAGCACAATATCTGCAGGTGCGTTGCCTGTATTGGTGATGGTAATGGTAAAAGTAATGACATCCCCCAAGTTGGCCTGGGTGAGATTGGCCGTTTTGGTGGCTGTAATTTGAGCTCCCTGAAGTGCGGGGGAAACGGTAGTTGTGGTGCTTGTAGTTGTTGCCGGCACAGGTGTTGTTGTGCTGGTGGTTGTGGTCGTAGGAACTGCGGTAGTGGTTGTGGTGGGAGGAACGGGAGTAGTAGTTGTACTGGTAGTGGTAGTAGTTGTAGTGGGTACCTCAGTAGTCGTGGTGGTAGTGGGTACCGGGGTTGTAGTGCTGGTGGTAGTTGTAGTGGTTTCCGGAACAGGAGTGGTAGTCGTCGTAGTCGTAGTCGTAGTCGTAGTCGTTGTGCTTGTAGTAGTGGTTGTAGTCACATCCGCAGCGAATTCAGGCAAACATCCGGTGAATGGAACATTATGGGCCTCCAGTGATCCAGTAACATTGGTAAGGGAATTGGCGACCAAGGTGCCGTCGATATTCCCGAACCCGATGGCCGACCAATCTGCATTCGGCGCGAGAACCGAGCCTGAAATATTTATATTTTGATTAAAGGCCCTGGAGGCCTGGAAGAAGTTCCAGAGTATGAGGGTAGCATCCGCTCTGGTGGCGGTGATGCCGTTGCGGAAAATGGCGTAGCTTCCAAAGCCGATATTGTTGCCGCCCACATTAATGAGGATCGTGGACCCTGCAGGTGCAACAATGTTAATGCCGTTGGCATTGTCCAGAGTCAAACCTTCGCCGTCCACATTGTTCCCGTTAATGGTGAACACATTCAGATCCGGCGCAACACCCGTCAAAACAATTTGCCCGAAATTGTTTGCTACTGTCCCGTTGGGGCTTATTGCGGCCAAGTTGATGGCTGTTTCGGTCAAACTGCGCTCAGCTGCTTCAAAATCGATGGGTGTTCCACGGAGCGGCTGGTCCGGAACACGGTTATTGTTGGTCATGGTGTAAGCGATGATCGTACTGTCCGGGTAAATCACCGTATTCCCGGCGAAGTTTGTGCCTCCGATTATATTTACGTTACCCTGGATAATCAGATCCGGTCTGGTTGTGGATACAGGCAGGGTATCACCCACCCCATAGTTCGCATAGGTTGCTGTTCCGCCTACTGCTACGCGACCCTCCGAGTCCACGGATGATTGCGTATGATCATTAAAAATAAATAAATTAAAATCATTTGCAATGCCCAAATTTCCACACGCCATTCGGCATCCTCCCAATCATTCGAAGATCAATGCTACATCATATAGGGTCACATGAGAAAATATGTATTTCAAGGCTCGGCCCCGCATATAAAATAAAGCCTCTGTATGAGATTACACGTAAGGATGGGGAGCCTGTGAAAGTAGCCCTTTTAACCATGTTCAATGGTTTATCCAAGACTTATTCATTGGTGAATGTTGTGGAGGAACAGGTGGGCATGCTGCTTCGGGCCGGGATGGAAGTGAAGCTCCTGGTCAGCCAGGATTGTCCGCAGGAGGACCGTTACGGGATTTATCGGGATGAGCGCATTCAATGGGTGAAAGTGGTCAACCGGTTTGAAGGAGAGCAAATCCATTGGCGGGATTATTCCATTGCCGCAGGAGCTGTGCATGACACTTTTTTTGCTGAGGCGGATACCGTTGCCGGGGACTACATCCGTCATTTAGAGGATGTGGATGTTTGCATCCTGCATGATATTCTATACCAAGGCTGGCACCTGGTGCACAATGTGGCCATCCGGAAAGCCCAGCCTTATTTGCCGCATGTGAAATTCCTGGCCTTCACCCATTCCCTGCCGGTGAACCGGCCGCTGGAAACACATTGGCCCTTTTCCGCCAGATTCACCCCTATGCCAAATACTACATTCATCTATCCAACGGAGGCCGGTCTGGAGGCACTGTCCCTCCAATACAATACCGGGACCGAAAACTGCCGGCATATCAGCAACAGCTTCGATCTGTTGGCGGAAGCAAGCGGGGACGTAAAATTACTGGCGGGGATAATAGATCTGCTTTCGCCGGATATTCTGATCATTTATCCCGGACGTCTCTCGTCAGGCAAGCAATTCGAGAAAGCGGCGGCTCTTGCAGGCGCCGTCCACACGGTATCCGGCTGGTCTGTCCGCTTGATCTGCTGTGACTTCCCGGCGTTGGATACAAACTCCGACCGGTACAAAGCCATCATCCGGGAGAAGGGGCGGGAGCAGGGTTTGCCTGAAGGGGACATCCTATTTACCTCCGACTTGGGGTGGAGCGACGGCTTTCCCCATAGGGGAGTGGTGGAGTTATTCCGGCTCAGCAATCTGTTTATTTGCTCATCCTTTTCGGAATCCTTCGGCTTAATTGTGCTGGAGGCAGCCAGCGGCGGGAATTTTCTCGTTCTGAATCAGGCGGTTCCCGCCTTGGAGGAGCTTGGCAATCGGCTTGGGGCTTATTTTATGCGCTGGAATGCCCGTAATATGGGGTATGATACGAGGGAGAGCTATTATCCGTCCGAAACGGACTATCTGAAGGAGCATGCCGGGCATATTGTGGAACGAATGAAGCAGAACCCGGTGCTGCATGCAAAAACTCTGGTGCGCCAGCGCTACAGTCCGGAGTCGATCTGGCGGAACCAGTTGGGGCCTCTTATTTGCGGCCTCGCCGATGGATGCTAATGAAAGCGGCAGCCCGGGATTATCCGTCCGGAGCTGCCGCTTTTTTGCTATTTTAGAATCCCGAGGTGTATTGTCGTGGAGGATTGACCGGCTGCTTCAGCACAGCTGCCGCTTCCAGCGCCCAGTGGGGATTTCTCAGCATACCCCGGCCTACAGCCACCAGATCTGCCTCCTCATTGCCGATGACGGCATTTGCCAGAATAGGGTCATCCAGCCTTCCAACCGCGATTACCGGAACCTCCACTGCTTTTTTGATTTCTCTGGCAAAAGAAACCTGGTATGCCGCGTGGGAGCCCGGCTTTTCAAACACACCAAGTGGGCCTTCCCCGCCTGTGGAGATGTGAAGGATGTCCACACCTGCTTCTTTGAATGCCTTAGAGAAAACAATGCTTTCCTGTAGCCCGTATCCGCCCTCCATATATTCCCGGGCAGAAATCCGCATGATTAAAGGCATGTCGTTAGGCATTTCCGCTTTGGCTGCTTCTATAATCTCCCGGCCGAACAGGGTGCGGTCCTGGCCGTACTCATCTTCTCTTTTATTGGTGATGGGGGATAGAAACTGGTGGATCAAATATCCGTGGGCGCCATGAAGCTCGATGGCATCGAATCCGGCTTTCACAGCGCGCTGTACCGCCTGCCGGAACTTTTCCACCATCTCTTGAACCTCAGCCGTGGACAAGGCCCGGGGTGTTTTGGATTTTTCGTCATAAGGGATTTCAGAAGGAGCTACGGGTACAGTAGCGTCTACAGCCTTCCGTCCCGCATGGGCGATCTGGATGGCGACCTTCGCGCCGTAGGTATGGCAGGCATCTACAATCCGCTTCAGGGCAGGAATTTGCTCATCCGACCATAACCCGAGATCATAATCCGTGATCCGTCCATCCGGTTCCACATTGGTCATTTCGATGATGATCAGACCCGCTCCGCCGATAGCTCTGCTCACATAGTGCACAAAATGCCAGTCCGTTGCCGCTCCATCCTTGCCCGCTGCAGAAAATTGACACATGGGAGGCATTACGATCCGGTTTTTTAACTCGAGGCTTTTCAAGCTGTAAGTGCTCAATAAATGTGTCATGTTCTTCCCTCCTAAATTTATTATAGTAGTTTATCTTCTTAAAGTTAAGTATGCACCTTTTTTTAATTCGTGGGCTGTGACCCAACACACTCCATAACGGCATTCGTACTATAAAGGGAGCTAAGAGGAGGTGTTTTTTCATTTGGATTCATTATATTCCAAAAAATGCCGTTGTAAAAGAAAGCATCATGAACACTGCCATAAAAAAAGAAAACGGAAATTGTACAAACTAGTGAAAAAGACCGTTCATGTCACTTGTCCTCCCCCGGAAATAAATGTGATGGCTCCTATGGGACCGGCAGGTCCGACGGGGGCAACGGGTTCCGTGGGGCCTGCCGGGCCGCGTGGGCCCCAGGGATTTCAAGGCTTCCAAGGGATTCAAGGGGAACAAGGGATTCAAGGCGATCCGGGCGCAATAGGACCGGCAGGGCCTGGAGGGGCTACAGGCGCAACCGGTGCAACGGGAGCGCTTGGGCCAACAGGGCCTTCAGGAGGTCCTGTTGGCCCAACTGGCAGCACTGGAGCAACGGGAGCGACAGGAGCGGCGGGGCCGGCAGGTGCATTGGGCGCCACCGGGCCTTCAGGAGCAACAGGGCTGGCGGGTGCGCTGGGTGCCACCGGGCCGACAGGAGCAACGGGGCTGGCGGGTGCGCTGGGTGCCACCGGGGCGACGGGAGCAACGGGAGATGCAGGTGCGCTGGGCGCCACTGGGCCGACAGGAGCAACGGGGCTGGCAGGAGCACTGGGTGCCACCGGGGCGACGGGAGCAACGGGAGACGCAGGTGCATTGGGTGCCACCGGGGCGACAGGAGCAACGGGAGATGCAGGTGCGCTGGGCGCCACCGGGCCGACAGGAGCAACGGGGCTGGCAGGCGCACTGGGTGCCACCGGGGCAACGGGAGCAACGGGGCTGGCAGGCGCACTGGGTGCCACCGGGGCGACGGGAGCAACGGGGCTGGCAGGCGCACTGGGTGCCACCGGGCCCACAGGTCCAACCGGGGTGACACCGACTACATCTACCAAGGTTATATTGTTTGGCGGTACCAATGCGGGATTCCAGCGGATTGCCGGTTCCCCGGGAGCAGTCTCCAATGTGATTCCCTATGTTGTGGCTGGAACAACCGGCTCCGTGGTAGGGTTGTCCGGTTCCATAAATATTAATAATCTGCCTGCTGGGACCTATTTATATCAAATCTGCAGAAACGTGGATAATAATCTGGTCTCACCGCCTGCGGGAGACGTTATCTCCACCATTACAATAGTTACTACTGCTATTATTACGGGGACTATTGCATTCTCAAGCAGACCCTCTGATGGGGAAGGAGTGCCTACAAACAATGTGCTGGTTTCCAACAATGGTCCGTATACTTTGGCTCCGGCCACTATTTCATGGACCAGCACTGTTCCTGGGAATCCTGTTGTCCGTGATAATGCCGTTTCTCTTTTCTCCAATCCCAACATTACCCAAAGTGCAGTGTATGCTGTTTATTTGAATACTTCTATTTGACGTGCTCACAACGGAGGCTAAGGTTTGTCCGGAAGGCAAAAAAGCAGCGGCAGCCAGGGTTATGGACCACCCAGGACTGCCGCTGTATTAAGTTGGAGTGAGCTCTTTTCTATGTCTTGTTCACCCGTTTCGTTTGACCGTTTTGTTCCAACGGTATAAATATTCGTACACGATTTTACCTGTTTCCCAATCCAGCTTGTAATGTTTGCCATTAGAGAGAATGAGTGCCGCATTGCCGATTTTGATAGCAGCAAGAGTGACTCCCGGTGTGCCGTTCGCCGAATCATCTACCTTGGATTTCCACAACAGATTATGCTCCTTCAGGGAGACGAGGGAAATGGTCCATGTTTTTTCATTCCGCTTCTCATGGTAGCCGACAAGTGCGGTCGTGCCGCCTGAGTCGGCATGCAGCAGAACCGTTTCCAGAAGATCGGGGTACAGCTTCTTTAATTGGTCACCGACGGCCTGGACCTCTTCGGCGGATATCCCTATGGCTATTTTATTGGCAGAGAATGGTTTGAGGAATTCTTTATATTCCGGCGATGCCGTCGCCTTCCTTCCGGCAAAATCCACCTTGTAATAGCTGCCATCCAGTGCATACAGGTACAATTCGTCTGGCGAGGCCGCATGGTAATCCGTGAAGGAGTAGCTCAGATTATCCGCCAGATCGGGAAATTCTGCAACCAGCTCCTTTTCCGACAATGCGGTTTTACCTGTTAGCGGATCAATGAATTGCACTTTCTTCTTCTTGGGGTTTACGGTAAGAATACCTTGGCTTGTATGGCCAATTACATACTCCTGCCAATAGGATTTCCGTTGCCAGGCGGTTTGCCCCGTGTTGACATCCACCGCTATCAGCTCGAAGTGTGAGATGCTTGTGGAAATCCCGTTGGAGTGGCCGTTGGGGATCCTCATGCGCATTTTGCTGATGAATAGCGGATGCTCCGCCTCTCCTGCTATCAGAGCGGGAGAGTCCAACTCGAGGCTTACCGATCTGCCCGCGGCATTAAAGACCACTAGAAAAAAGCTGCCTGCCAAAAACTCAATTAGCAGTACAACTCCGATTGTGGCGGCCAGGCTTTTCCCGTGCAGCGGAATGTTTCTCCGCTTTCGCCTTATCTGAAGGCGCAAAATGAGAAGCAGGCTGGCAAGAATGACGGCGTAGATGATATAAAGCGCCAGATCCAGGTTGAACCAGCCCACAGGCCTCCAATTTTCCAAAAGGTTCACCATCATCATTGTTCCGGAAATATTCATGCTTCCTCCCTCCTGATGTGTGCAATTCCCTGTATCTTGAAGTCCTTATGGTTGAAAGTCTACCATATCCAATTCCTGTTAACCAATAAACTGGAGATTTTTAATATCCAGAGCGCCAGCTAAAAAGAGGACATCGAACAGAAACTTCAACTTGGGATAAGCCTATGCGGGAAAATCCGACTTCCTGCGCTAATTTCCCAGGAAATGACCACAAAACCACCGCCCGATGTCCGCCAAACACGAATTTTTGATTAAAAGCATTTCTTCTATTGCAAACGGCTTTGGAAAAGATTATCTTGAATGGGAAATCCTTTTTGCTTCCGCTATGCAACAATTTGACAATGACAGTCCGTCTATAGCAATGTATAGTTAGAATCATCCTATTCTATTTTCTTTTTATGGAGGTATCATGAAAAAAATAGTAGCTTTGCTTGCAACCGGTACGATGGCAGTTTCTTTCTACACAGGCGCTGCGCTTACACAGCCTGTTGGAACATCCTTCGCGGCAACACTTACAGCCGAGAGCTTTAAGGACCTGCAGAATGCTGACCCTGCTTTGAAGGCCAAGGTAGATGCTATGTTGGCTGCCAATATTTTTGAGGGTGTGTCCAGCGATACCTTCGGCATCGACCAGAATATGACCCGGGCCCAATTTGCCAAGGTGGCAGTCCTTCTTTATAAGCTTCCTTTGGATACATCCGTAACCGCTTCGGGCTTCTCCGATGTCCGTGCGGAGGATCCCGCCAACGGCTGGGCCATCCCTTATGTTGAAGCAGCTCGTAAGGCAGGATTGATTGATGGCGTAACGGATACGACCTTTGCTCCCGGCGAACAGGTAACGGCAGGCCAATTGGATGCCATCCTGCTGAGAGGGCTTGGCAAATCCGTGAATACCACCGGAGCCGTATGGTATGCCGATGCGGTGAAGCAAGCCGGTGAGTTGGGCTTCCATCCGGCGGGCAAGGCTGGCGATGCTGCGGCTAACCGCGCTGATCTGGTGAACAGCTCCTACACCGTGAAGCAGCTGGTGGACAAGCCGGTAACTCCTCCTGTAGCAGCTCCTGTGTCTGTGGTTTCGGCCCAACCGGCCAGCGATAACCTCAAGGTTCAGGTGACCTTCGATGCGGCAGTGGATACAGCCAAGGCTACGCTTTCGCTGAATAAAGGCACCGCGGCGGTTTCTGTTGAGACCCAATGGTCAGCCGACAAGAAAACTGCTACCCTGACAGCAGGCTCCGCTCTGACGGCCGGTGATTACACCGTTACCTTGGGTGGGCTCGAGGCATCGCAAATCAAGAAGGCGACGGCAGCGTTTACCATCCAGCCGTCCGTATCCTTCGGTTCGGTTACCATTGGGAACCTGACGTATAGCATTCCGCAAGCATACGAACTGGCGAATGTGGTAGACAGCGGTGTAACTGAAGCCGCCACCGGCGCCAATGGGCTGGAGACACGGGCGAACGCAGAGGATCCCACAGTCAGCAAGCTGGCCAAGGAAATCAAGATTAAGCTGACCTCCGGTGGAGATGAGGTTGCCACCCCCGGAATTATCCAAAGCGTGGTTTCCTCCGATGCCAGCATTGTCAAAACTGGAGTGTCCGCCGATCACCGCGGATACGCGCTTGGCTTGAAAACCGGAACCGCAACCCTGACCCTTACCTTCCAAGCGGCAAACGGAGACACTAAGGTAATTCAAACTACCGTAACCGTAAAGGGTGACCGTGTAGCTGCGGCAACCGTAAAAGCCGAAGATTCTACTTACAAGCACACACTTTCGGGTTCCACTCACTTCGATGCCTTTGAAGCCATGGGGTTGACCGTTACGGACAACTACGGCACAAAATACGAGAAGGGCGTAATTAAGAAATATAACTTTGTCCTTGGAACCATGTTTACCGTGACTGCTGTTGAAGGCGGCGGCAGTGTTACTGTCAGCCAGGACGGAACCGTCACCTTGACCGGGACTGTTACCTCCTTTGAGCTGAATGCCATCCTGTTTAACGGCGAACGGGCTACCACCTACGTGACTGTAAATTAATGAATACAAAAACAGCTCTTGCAGGAGAAGAATCCTCTGCAGGAGCTGTTTTTTTGCGTTCTTTTCTGCGCTTAGTAGCTAATGATAACCATCCGTGCAATGTCCACATAATCCACTTTTGCGCCAAGCACTTCGGATAGGAGCCTCACCGGAATGATCGTTGTATCGTTATCCAATATTGCGGGGGAATCCGTCTCCACCTCCACACCATTCAGCGCATAGGCATTTTTGGTGGTATAGAGGGTGACAATTCGGTCTTGTTTGGTGTAAATGGCTGCCTTCTGCTCATCATCCCATGTTACAGATGCCCCAAGTGCCTTGGCCAAATCCCGTATCCAAAGATAAGAGCTCCCGTCCTTAATGATCGGCTTTTGCTTCATCGGCACTCTGATATCATCCAGAATAAAGCCATCATCAGTCAGCCCGAAGGACACCGTATGCTTCAACTCGCCGGTAGGATTCATTTTCTTCACGTATGCGGCGGAATCCTTATGCAGCTTCGTCCTGCCCAGATAATCCACGGGCTCCGTACGGAAATTCCACTTTTTTTCATAGATTTTGGGTTGATTGTCTTCAATAACGGATAATTTCACATAGGCGGTGTAGACCGTGTCCGGGGCGAGAGGTTTGGCCGGGATAAGCATAACCTCGTTCTGCATATGATCATCGTCCGCCGGTGTATTCAATAACAGGTCCAACTGCTTGCCGGTGCTGTCCGTTAGCTTGGATTCCACCAACTTCACATCTCTTACGAATCTTCCTGAGAGTTGGGCCATAATCGGATAACCGACCGGATATTTGGCGCCGGTATGCTTCCGGATCGGATCCGGGATCTCATGACCGTCAAAATCAACGGGAACATAAGGGTCACCGGGAGCTGGAGAAACAACGAGCTGCGAGTCCCATTCATTCGTTAAACCAAACTCAATTACCGTATAGCCGCCCTGTTTGTCCAAACCAATCTCAACAGCATCGAGCGTTAAGAACGGCATGCGGTGGTAAGGGGCGTCAAAGAGACTATCGATAGCATGGGTAATATTTGCTTGCGGGCTTCCGTTGTAAGATACATCTTCCGAGAAGTTCCCGGCATACCCTGCATACATACCGCGCTCATGCAGCTTGCTGCCGATATAACCGGGGAGCTTGCTATCCTCTTCGTGCATCGAGGCATCAGTCTGGGCGACCTTGTTCGTATTCAGATATTGGGCGTGGAGTTTGGCCGCATAGGTCAGATTTTTATTGAAGGCAAGGGGCTTTAGCCCGTGGACTGCCCGGTAATCATTAATGGCCTTGATGCCTTCGGCTTGCTCGGTTGTAGGGGTTGAAGGCGGGTCGGAAACAGCTTTATCATCAACCCGGAAGGTCCAGCTTTTCTCAAGCGGCAGATAGTCGGTATCCTTCAGCTCCAATACAATATCCACGGTATGCTCTCCCGGCTGCAGATCTTCTGTCGGCGTATAGGAAAGCACCATCCTGCCCAAGCTCCACTGGGCATCCACTTTTACGTTGTCGATTTTCATGGTATAACTTCTGAAATCGGGTGTAATATCGCTGGACATAAACTCAAAAACGATGGTCGGTTTTTTTAACCCGACCTTTCCTTTGGGATACCAATAGGAAGAATAGGATGCCGCTTCGGCTTTTGGCTGAGCGATCATGAAACAAGGTAGTGCCACCAAAAGACAAAGCAAAACTTGCATAAGCTTCTTCGTGTAACGCATCGACGATTTCCCTCCTGCATGTGCCAACATATCGGATTCTAAATTCTTTTAGGTCTGCCAATTTTTAATATTCTCTGTTCTTCGACAATTTCCTTTTTCTATCGCCAATTCCATATAATAATGATAGGAATCATCCTGGTTAGCTTAATATTTTTATATAAAATTGAATATTATCACATTGTACGATATCATGGAAGCGTATACAATTGAATAATAATTATTTGATGACGACTTAAAACCAGTGGTGAACATCCTTGAAGCATCCTTATAAGAAGAGTCTGGCGATCATTCTCACCATTTCCAGTATCCCCGGCTTTATTATTGCTGCGTTGGTATACTGGATGGGGGGCAGCCGTCTGGAAAGCGAGCTGCTTCATCTTCATCAATTGCAGATTGAACAGGGCGCCCGCAATATGGACCAGCAGCTGACCAATCTGGAGGTGATGCTGTCCCACTGGGCTTCCGACAACCAGTTTGATTACACACTTGCGGAAGTGGATTTCCACAAAAATTATGACCGGGTGAAGGATATTACCCAGACCCTGCTGGTGATGGAGGGCTCCAATACCTTAACCAAGCGGGTGGAGCTAAGTCTGGTTAAGCCTGCGGCTGTTCTGTTTGACCCCCAATATTCCCCCATTAGCGAGGATACGTTCAAGCGGGTTTACGAAGATCTGCTGAAGACGGACAAACTTTCCTACTGGACCCAGTGGGCGTTCGATCCCGATCATCCGGGTGAAAAGGACCTTACTCTGGTGCAGCATATTCCGGGAGGAAGCTCCCAGCCCTTCGGCGCCTTATTGCTGCGGCTGGATTCGGACAAAATCGCCAGCATGCTGAAATCGCTGATGCCCTATAACGAAGAGGAAAGCTTCCTGATCCAGGATTCGGGAGATCTTTATTTTTCAGCCAGCGGGGCGAGTGCGGAGGCTCCACTGGTGAAGGCCCTGCGGGAGAAAATCGGGGAGGAGCCGTCCAAACGGTCCTTTTTCTACGATTGGCAGGGTGTCACCTATACGGTGTCCTACGGGACCTTCAGCAGAATCGCGTCCAACTGGACCTATGTTTCGGCCTCGCCTGTCCCGAGCATTACCTTGCCCGTTCTGTTTATCTCCAAGCTTATCTTCCTGCTCAGCATCATTGCTCTGGTGTTGGCAGGGCTGCTTTCCTGGTTTGCCTCTCACCGCATCTATTCTCCTGTGAAACGTCTGGCCCGGCATCTGGCGGGAGACCAGCATATGTCCTATAACAAGGAGGATGAATTCGCGGTTATTGAAAAAAGGTGGAGTCTGCTCCATGAACAAAGCGACGAGATGCGCAGCCGGTTATCCGGCCAGCTGCCTCATGTCAGGGAGAGCTTCCTGCGCCAGCTGATTCAGGGCTATTATTATGCATATTCGGAGGACGACCTGAAGCGCCGTATGGAGAGCTTCAAGTGGGAAATCCGCGACAGGCAATTTGTTGTGTTCTATATGCAGCTGACGGGAAATACGAACGGTGAGGGCAAATTCAAGTTTGGCGATGAAGGGCTGGCAACCTTCGCTGCTGTGAACATCATCAGTGAGTTGGCGGGGAAGCATTTTGAACAGCATAATGCCGTTAACTTCCATAATCTCAAAGCCGCGCTTCTTATATTGGCGCCCCATCATGAGCCATTGACCGGCAAGCTCCAGGCTTTTTCGGAGGAGCTGACCCAAACATTCAACCAGGTTCTGAATATGCATGTGACTATGGTAGTAAGCCAGCCCGTCAGCTGGATTACGGAGATTCCAACAGCCTTCGAGGGAGCCCGGCAGTTGGCGGCCTTCCGCAATATCTTAAGCGGCAACCAGGTTATCTATATGGATGGCCGGACGGGTACCCCGGCGGATGACGAGGTTCAATACCCGCTGGTCCTCGAGAAAGAGCTGATCCAGGCGCTGCAGAGCGGACAGGAGGAGCTTACCTGTGAGCTTCTGGAATCCTTTTTGACGGCGCTTACGATGGAGGGGGCTAAGGAAATTGAGGTACAGCTAGGCATGCTGCAGCTGCTGGGAAGCATCCAGCATGCAGTAATGGCATCAGGGATCCAACCCAGCCGGTTGTTCAAAGGGGTGAATCTATATGAATCCCTGTCCCAAATCCGTGAGCCCCGACTTATGCTGGAATGGTTCCGGGAGAAAATCGTAAAGCCGTATCTGCAAGAAATTGTGCGGCGGACGGATGTCCAGACCAAACGGGCTGCAGAGCAAGCTGTGGACTATATCCGGCAGTATTACATGAAGGATATTTCACCGGAAAGCTGTGCAGAGCACACGGGCACCACGCTTTTCTTCCTGAGCAGAGCCTTCAAGCAGGTAACGGGCAAATATTTTTTGGATTATCTGATGGAGGTCCGGATGAATAAGGCCAAGGAACTGCTTCGGGATACGGATCTTCTGATCAGCGAGGTGGCGGAGCAATCGGGCTTTCAGCACAGCAACTTCCACCGGATATTCAAGAAAATGGAGGGGATGAATCCCACCCAGTACAAGGAATTCAGCCGCGGGAAGGCTTTGGAGGCGGACGAATAGACTGCCCGATAAAGCAGAAGGGGATGTGCGGATCGCACATCCCCTTTCCTGCGGTTATCTCTTACATAAGGATTATTTCTTTTGGGCTGCAGTGTACAGCTCGTTCATTTCCTTCACCAGCTCGTCACCGCCGGATTTCTTCCAGGTTTCGAAGGCGGCGCGCATACCGGCTTCGTCCAGCTGTCCGACAATGAATTTGATACGGGCATCGTTGATGATGTTTTCCAATTGGGGTCCCTTTTGGTTGTACACGTCGGAAATCAGAGGAGCTGCAGGATTGGCGACCACAAATTCCTCATTTTTCTTGATGAGAGCGGTTTGCTTCTTCCGGAGCTCGGTTTGTTTCACGGTAAGAGCGTTGCTGGAGGGCAGGAAGGAGAGCATTTGGTTCAAGCCTTCCACTTCAGATTCCAGAAGAACGGTATCCTTGCTGATGGTCACATTCTTTTCGGCGTCCAGCGTGTAGTGTTTACCTTCCAAACCATAGCTCAACAGCGTCTGATTCTCGGAATCATTAATCTTATCCAGGAAGGCCAGCACACGCTTCAGCTCGGCTTCGGTTTTGACGGTGGACTTCGGTATGGACACCATGCCGGAGTAGCCTGCAGTAGGCAGGGTGCGAAGCTTGCCGTCCTTGCCCACAACACCGCTGGATACATCGATATAATGAATATTCGGGTTGTCCTTGCCTTCCTTGACCAAAGCGGCATGGATCTTGTCGTCGGCACGCGCGCCGCCGTCGATCACGTCGACGATTACACCAGCTTGGTTGTTTACCATAGGATCGGTCCACTTGGCGCTGTCGAAGACGGCGAAGTCGGTATTGATGAGCTTCTCGTCATACAGCTTCTTCATAAACTTCAGGCCTTCGATGTATTCCTCGTATTGATGCTCGGGAACCAGCTTGCCGTCCTTCACACCCCATTTGTTGGGAGCGCCGAACCACAGCTTGATGATATCGAAGCCGCTGGCCCAGCCGCCGGTCCATTTGACCAGGATCATGCCATAGGTATCGGCCTTGCCGTTTTTGTCCGGGTCCTTTTCTTTAAACGCTTTCAACATGTTGTAGAAATCGTCGATGGTTTTCGGCTCCTGCAAGCCGACGGCATCCAGCCAATCCTTGCGGTAGTAGTAGCCGTTCCGGCCCAGGTCGCGGCCGCGGTAAACGCCGTACACTTTGCCGTCGATGGAGCTGTTGTTCAATACGGTGGGATTGGCGCCGGAGAGATTCTTGAAATCCTTCAGGTAAGGGCTCAGCTCCCAGAACGCCCCGGAGCGTACGGCATTCACGAAGCTGGAGGATTTGTCGCCCAACACCGCAATCAAAGTAGGCAGTTTGCCGGATGCCAACGTGATGTTGAATTTATCATTGTAGGAAGCATTGGGCACCCATTCGAAGTGGATATTGGTATTGGTCCGTTTCTCCAGCTCAGCCGCTACAGGACTGTCATCCTTGGGGAAGTTGGTTTTGAAAATGGGAAGCATAATGGTCAGCTCAAGGGGCGGCTGCTGGGTGGGCGCCGTGCTTGCCGCTGCCGAGGGGGCAGTTGACGCGCCGGCAGAAGGGGAAGCGGAGCTCCCGCTATCGCCACCGCAGCCTGCAAGTGTGCCGGCGGCAATGGTTCCAACCGAAACCACTGCAACAAAACGTTTCATGCTGCTTGCTTTTCTTTTCATTTTGTACCCTCCTTGTAATGGTCAAGCCTGTTTGGGTTGTTTTATTTGCATGTATGGAATAACTCCCTTTGGAGTGATTCGCAATCCGGATAAAACGAGGTACGTTGGCATCAACCCTTCACGGAGCCGATCATAACACCCTTGGCAAAATGCTTTTGCAGGAACGGATACACACACAGGATCGGGATGGTGCCAACGACGATGACCGCCATCTTGATGGACTGCTCCGGAGGCTTCACGAAGTTGGGGTCCATGGAGTTCAGGTCACCTGCTGCCTGGGACAGCATAACGATCTGGCGCAGCATCACCTGCAGGGGCCACTTGCTGGGGTCATTGATATACAACAGCGCCGAGAAGAAGTTGTTCCAGTGTCCCACCGCGTAGAACAGGGTGAAGGTGGCGATAACCGGCATGGATAGGGGCAGCACGATTCTCCACAGAAGACTAAGCTCCTGGCAGCCGTCAATCCGGGCCGCTTCCTCGATTTCAGGAGGCAGCTCCTGAAAGAAGTTCTTCACGATAATCAAATTGAAGGCATTGATGGCGCCGGGGAAAATCAGGGCGTTGAAGGAATCCAGCATATTCAGCTCGCGGATCACCAGATAGGTAGGGATCATCCCGCCTCCGAACAGCATGGTGAAGATCACCATGTTCAGGAACAGATTGCGTCCCATCAGGCTGCGCCGGGCAAGGGGATATGCCATAGTGATGGTGAAGAACAGGTTGACGATGGTGCCGACTACGGTGATGTACATTGAAACCCCAATGCTTCTCATGATGGAGTCGGTTGAAAAGATGAACTGGTAAGCATTCAGGGTGAAGGTTTCCGGAATCAGGAACACGGCACGCTTAGTAATCTCCGCGTCAGAGGCGAAGGAGCCTGCGATAATAATCAGGAACGGCAGAATAGCAAGGATTCCGGCTGCTCCCAGGAAGAGGTAGTTGGATATATCGAAAATGGTGCCGCCGGCTGTTTTGTATTGCTTGGCCATCTGTAACCCCTCCCCCTAATAAAGTCCGGCTTGCCCGAATTTTTTGGCCAGCCAGTTGCTGCCCAGCACCAGCGTCACGCCGATGACGGCCTTGAAGAGGCCCACTGCCGTACTGTAGCTGAATGCGCCTTGAGTGATACCGACGGTATACACGTAGGTGTCGAATACCTCGGCGACCTCGCGGTTCAGCGCATTCATCATCAGAAAGATTTGTTCAAAGCCGTTATCGAGAACGTTCCCCATCCGGAGGATCAGCAGAATCACGATGGTGCTGCGGATAGAAGGAAGCGTAATATGCCAGGTTTGTTTCCACCGGTTGGCACCGTCCATGATCGCCGCTTCATATTGCTCCACATCCACCCCGGCCAATGCCGCCAGGAAGATAACTGTTCCCCAGCCGCATTCCTTCCAGATGGTCTGGATGATGATCAGCGGTCTGAACCATTCGGGGTCAGTGAGGAAAGAGATTTTTTCACCCGTTAACTGATAGATAAATTCATTGATGGTTCCACCCTCCGTGGTCAACAGGATGTACGTTAAGCTCGCCACGATAACCATGGAGATAAAGTGCGGCACATACACCAGGGTCTGAACAGACCGTTTGTACCAAGAGATCCTGACTTCATTCAGGAGAAGCGCCAGCAGGATCGGAGCAGGAAAGGAAAACACCAGACTATATAAGGATAAGACCAGGGTATTGCGTAGCAGCATACCAAACTCGATATTCTGGAAGAACATGTTGAAGTGGTCCAGGCCTACCCAGTCACTTTTCATAAATCCCAGGAACGGCTGGTAATTCTTAAAGGCCAGCAGGATGCCCCACATGGGTGCGTATTTGAATACCAAGAAATAAAGCAATCCGGGTGTAATCAGCAGGTACAGCCACTTGTCCCGCTTTAAGCGTTTACTGATTAGATTCCATTTGCTTCTCCGGGTACTCGGTACAACAGTCAACTCTTCTGCTGCTGTTTCTCCCACTCCCCATCACCTCCGGGTTGTCTTTCGCTTCTCTAGAGCGGTTATGCTTTGATTATGTTCGAACCCGCAGTCTGACAACAATCGGAGATTCTTGTTCGGGCCTAAAACCCGCATTTTGGGCTAAAATCAAAAAAGTGCAAGGCTTGCGAAGCCGGTGAAAACGGCTGAAAACAGTAAAAAACCCGACGGATCATCCGATCCGTCAGGATTTTGGGAATGGAATTCAAGTATAGGGGAAAAGGCTCAAGCGGGGGAGGGGGAGCCTTTTTTGTTAGAGTAGGCCCGGATCAGCTCAATGGAGCCGCGGACGGCCAGAAAGGTGCCCAGGAAAAAAAGGAACGAGTAGTACCAGGTCCAGTTGTGGAATTGCACCAGTTGGGTATTTTCTGCGGCCCACCATTCGAAGAGAGTAGGCGGAATGCTGTAAAGGAAAGCCTGAAGCAAAATTCCGCTTAAGTGGGATTTATATGAGGTTTGGTTGTACAGGACACAAAGCAAGGGATACGCGAATACGGCAAATACGATGGTCGTTTGGAAAATACTGGGCAAAAGCCGGTCCGGATAGCTTAACCATCCCTTGGCAACAAAATAGGTATCGCAGAGGATGGATAAAAAGCCTTTGAGAAAAAAGACAATAATCCAGTCCTTGACCGGAGGTTTGGAAAATACATAAAACATGGTCGCAATTGATAACACCAGCACAGTCCAATTAATAAACCCAGCCATACCATCTGACCTCCATGCAGCTTCCATATTTAGGGAACAACATCAGTATGCCACTGGTTTCAGGAATTATCCCTGGGGGGCTGTTTCATGTCGGTCTTTTACAATACAACGCCATCAGATTTCGATAGGATTAGGAATAACGCATGAATCGAACCGCCAACAGTTGAAGGGAGAGATATGGATATGAAGCCGGAGGAAACGGTTGTGGAAATGTTTGTTGGGGTGGATTCCCGCGATTGGGACAAGGTGAAGCTTTGTTTTGAGGATCAGGTGCTGCTGGATTATTCGTCCATGAACGGACTGCCTCCGGCAGTAGTATGCGTTGAAGAGATTATCCAAAGCTGGAAAAACGTCCTTCCGCTTTTTAAAGCAACCCACCATCAGTTAGGAAATATGCTTTCGTACGTGAATCAGCTGGAAGCAACCGTGTTTTGCTATGGGACGGCAACCCACTATTTAGAGCACAAGGACGGGAATGTATGGACTGTTGTGGGCAGCTATAATTTTAATTTGAAGGAAACAGGTAGCGTGTGGCGTATCGCACGTATGAAATTCAATTATAAATACCAGGACGGAAATACCGGACTTCATGAGGCATTATAGATGAAGCGGGGGTTTGTGCTAATTCCAGGGGCTGGTTTATCGGATTGGATATGGGTGAAGCTAATTCCACTATTGAACATGGAGGCAGTTTCTATTCCCAGAAGGATTGAAAATAACACCTATGAAAACCGGCTTACTTCCGGTTTCGGTGATATTGTCGGCTATGCTGAACAGGTGATCCGGCATTCCGGCTTGGATGAAATTATTTTGGTGGGACATTCCGGGGCAGGCTTGATCGCAGGGGAGCTTGGGAAAAGAATACAACAAGTGAAGCATGTGGTTTTTCTTGCAGCTAATATTCCATACCATGGAGGGACAGCGCTTGAGCTTTTTTCCGAAGAGGTCCGCACCTCAATGATTGCGGCGGTCAAAAGGCAAGCACTGGCGGATGCCATTCCAATAAAAAACCTGGAGCCGACATTTCGGGCTTATTTCTGCAACCGGACACCGGAGGAGGATATAGCATACATTCTGCAGCAGGATTTCCTGCCTGAACCGGTTTGCGTATTAACACATCCGACGGATTGGAGGAGCTATCCCGAAGTAGGGATGAGCTACATCTTATGCAAGGACGACAGGACATTAACGGTAAGCCAACAGGAATGTGCAGCCGCGAACCTGGGGATAACCGACATCCGCAGAATAAGCAGTGACCATATGATCATGATCAGCCAAGCGGAGCTGCTGTCCAATGAGTTAAATGACATCGGTCTGGCAGAATGTCGTTAGAATACAATAGATTTTTGAAATGCTGTTTTATAATGGATCTTGTATTTTCGAAAATCAGCATTTAGGGATCTTTGAGAATTTCATACAAACGGGAGGAGAGGTACTTGTTTATGAAAAGGTATCAAAGTAGGCTGAGCCTGTTGGTAGTGCTCAGTATGTTATTCACCATGCTCGTTCCAGCAATGGCGATGGGAGCAGCCAGTTTTGGGGATACGGCCCAATCGTATGCAAAAAACGAGATTCAAGCATTAGTCGATGCGGGGATCCTATCCGGCTATGAGGACGGCACGTTTCGGCCGCAGCATGCGATGACACGGGCTGAACTGGCCAAAATCATCGCTTTGGTTATGGAGTATAAGGAGGCGCCTGGACAGGCTGCCCAGTTTAAAGATGTCCCCTCCGGCTCTTGGTATGCCGGCTTTGTAGGTGCGTTGGTATCTCACAGCATCGCCGAAGGGACTTCTCCCACAACCTTTTCGCCGAATGCACCCGTTACTCGTGAAGAGCTGGTGGCGCTGTTTATGCGGGCTATGGGGTTAACCGATGAGGCTGCTGTTGTACCGGCCGATGTGAAGCTGACGGATCTGGCCAAAATATCGCCGTGGGCGAAGGCGCTGGTTTCTTTGGGCTACAAAATCGGCTTTGTCCAAGGAATCGATAACGGAGACGGTACGACCCGCTTTGAGCCTCAATCTCTTAGCGAGCGGCAGGCTTTGGCCCGATTGGCATACGAATTTATCAATAATAAGAGGAAGTATCAGGCTGCTGGAGAGAAAATGGCTGCTGAAGTGAAGAGTCCTGGCGGTACTCCTGCGGGCAGCACATCTCCTTCCGCCACGCCGACACCTTCAACAGGCGGATCAGGCGGCAGCACCGGCGGCGGTGGAAGCGATGATGGCGGAGATAATGGCGGCAGCACGCCTGAACCCACGCCGACAGCCACACCGACACCTACGGCTACAGCCACACCGACGGCAACACCGACCGCCACACCGACGGCAACACCGACGGCAACACCGACGGCCACACCAACAGCTACGGCTACACCTAAACCGACACCAACCGGCTCGACTGCGCCGAGCCCGGTACCGACTTCCGGCACGCCTGTTTCGGTCAACGACTTATTTTATTTGTCTGATAACACCGTGTACCTTGGTGATTTGAGCGCTGCTAAAGTAACAGCCACCTTCAATTCTACTGATGTTACAGAGTCAGCAGTCTGGACCAGCGCGGATACGAATGTGGCCAAAGTGGAAAAAGGCCGGATTATCCCGGTTACGCCAGGCTCGACGATTATAACCGCCTTGTATGGCGGCCGGTCGGCATCCGTTATTGTCAAGGTCAGCGTTAATGCAGTCGGCTCCAAGATTATGACAGATCTGACCACGGCGGCATCATCTGTCACCTTTACTGATAGCAGCCCGTCTTCACAGATGATTACCGCCACCGCTCATTACAGTGACGGATCGACTGCTAATGTGACGGATGAAGTGAAATGGACTTCTGACGATTTGAACGTAGTCTCGGTTTCCAAGGGCGTGTTCACTCCTGTGGAGGCCGGAACAACAGCGGTCGAAGTAAAACTGGGCGGCTTCGAGCTGCAGGTTGGGGTAACCAATACGATTACGACAGTACCGGACTACTTGAGCAGCCTGGAGCTTCAGTACCGCCATCTGGCCGACTCGTATGTAGATCAGTCAGGTCAACTGGTCGTTCATTATGGGGGACCTAAGGAAGCGGTTTTGTTGGCCGTTTATGATAACGGCGCCCGCAGGAATGTAAGCGAAATGGCAGTATGGAGCACATCCGATGCTACAGTGGCATCCGCTACTTACGGCTATGGCACGAATAATTATATCAGCCTCGACGTTGAAGACATTTCCGGTACGGCGGTCATTACAGCCGAATATGGCGGCAAGACATTGACCATTCCGATACTTGTGAAGATTCTTGATGATCTGAAGTTTCAGTATGACTCCGGGAACGGGAACTATGTGGATGTTGGCGACGGACCCGGGTTGGCCAATATGGTAACCTTCTACTCGACGGGCCAGAAGCAGTTCAAGCTGACGGCTGTGTATACGGATGGCTCGACAGAGGAGGTAACGGATCAGGCGACATGGTACCCTGCCGATAATAACAAAGTCGTCAAGCTGGTGTCTAACGGCGTAGTCGAAGCATTGAGCAGCGGGGATTCTAATATGAACGTTCACTTCGCCAACTTTGGAACCTATGTGTACATGCAAGTCCGCACTCCAGGCCTCACTCTTATGCCGGATGACATGAATGCTGTTGATTCACAGGGGAATCTGAGACTAAGCAGCTCACAAAGCAAGACTGTCAAAGCTTACTATGTGGACGAAAATGGCACTTCAGTAACCGATGTAACGGCTCATATTACCCAAGTTAATTCTGCCGATGCCAATATCGCTATCATCGACGCCTCGTCCGGAGGCATCAGCGTGAACGGCGGCAACAATGACGGAGCCACAACGGTAACGGCCACCTATAACGGTCGTACGGCATTGCTGCCGGTAGTGGTGCAGACCTTGAAGAAGCTAGAAGTTGTCGGTGTGCTCAACGATGAAGCCAACAGCGATGTGATGTACTATGCATATGATGGAAGTGCCAAAACCGCTTATCAGCCCATGAGGGTGCTGGCAACGATGGGTGACGGCTCAGTGTCGGATGTCACGGCTCAGGCTCTTTTCAGTTATACCGGCGCGGATGTCGGAAGTGTGAATAATGGCCTCTTCAACATAACGGCAACAGGAACAGCCACTGTCAAAGCGGCCTATCTGAACATGTCAAAGACATTCACGCTTCAGGTCGTGCCGCAGGCATCTGCCTATCCCGAAGCGGTGTATGCTTCCACAACAGCTTCGACAACGGATGCAACAGCGGCTCAGGAATTTGCTCAAAACAACATCATGCCGGTTATTGTGGATTCGAACCTGATTATTGAGTTCAATGCCAACCTTACCAGTTCTCAAACGATCTACGTCTATAACGATGCGGATGTTCTTAATCCATGGCGTGTTCTACCTGAAACAGACAGTGCCAACGCGAAGCAGTTGAAAATGGCTATGGATTTGAGTGCCATTCCGTCCGGTCGGCATTCCATAACAATTGTCGGCCTGAAGGATGCGAACAATCAACTGCTTAACCCGGTAACTGTACTCTTCTACAAACCTTGATCATGGCTTATGCTGAAGGCCGGTACAAAAGAAAAGGAGTCGCGTCAATTGCGGCTCCTTTTTTTTGGAACAGTAAAGATGGCGGTGATGGAATCGACCAGAGTTGGCTTAACTGGATCTGAACATAAAGGAGGAACGAGCTTGCGCAATCTACGGATCTATCTGTTGGTTTCTTATGGCTTCACCTGGTTGTTATGGATGCCGTTGCTCTTGGAGCGGCAATGGGCCATCAGCCTGCCGCAGGTTCCCGGCCAATTCTACCTGGCCTCCTTCGGCCCGTTGCTGGGAGCGGTGGCGGCATGTCTGGTCATGGAGGGTGGAGGGGGACTGAAGGGGTGGCTGTCCCGGACCTTCACTGTCCGTCCGGCGGGAAGGGCGTTATGGACGGCAGCTCTGCTGATCCTGCTTTATACAGCAGTTTCATTCCTTATCCACCGGTTGGTTACCGAACAATGGCCGGACTGGAATCAATTCGGCCGGACATCCAAGCTGCCCGGCTGGAATGCGGCAGCAACGACACTTATCTGGATGCTCACCTTCGGTTTGGGGGAGGAGTCCGGTTGGAGGGGGTATCTCCTTCCGCTCCTGCACAAGCGTTATTCCCTTCTGGTGAGCGCATTGGTGGTAGCGCTTATTTGGATGCTGTGGCATCTGCCCGCTTTTTGGTTTAATGAAACCTATCTCAATATGGGCTGGGGAATGATCGGCTGGGTCATCAGTCTGGCATATGGCTCCGTCCTATTGGCTTGGTTGACCCGAATGGGAAGATGGAGTGTGCTGCCTGTGATTCTTTGGCACGGAGGCTTCGACCTGCTCACAGCCAGCGACCAGGCGGCGGAGGTAATGGCCATGGCCTGCAGCATGCTGGTGATTGTGCACGGCATACTGCTGACCCGGCGTCTGGCGGCGGTTAAGCCGGAGTAACCGCCTTTTGGGTTGACAAAACGGCCAATCAATTCTTATACTAAACTATATCAAGATATAATAGTTTGGCGAGGGATATGTATGCGATATTTGCCGCGGATTGATATCGGAATCCACCAGTATATTGAGCATGTTTTGGCTGTCGGGGATGTTCCCATGCCTGCCGATACCTCCGTTTACGTGATTTTCATTTTGAACGGAGGAGGCATATACAACGGGGTCAGCATGAAAGCCGGGGATGTATTGGCCTTAGGTCTGAACAGGGAGCCGATGATCGGCTTTTCCCACTACACGGAGCTTTTTATCGTGGATATGGAGTTCCGCCTGTTTTACCAGTTGACAGGAATCCCGCCTGCCTTCTGTCAGCAGGTTATTCCACTAAGTGAAGATGCATATATGGCGGGGTTATGCAGGAAGCTGATGGAGGTTCCGTCACCGGAGCGTGCAGCGGTAGTGGAGGATGCCTGCATGTACAGACTCCGGCAGGAACGGTACGCGGTCAAGCAAAAGCTGGAGAGAATCGATTATGCCTCGAGGATGATCCGCCGTATGAAGCAAGTCCAATACGATGCGGTGGCCAATCAACTGAATGTGTCACTCCGTCAGCTGGAGCGGGATTTCTCCGCCATGCTGGGGATCACCCTGCTGGATTATGCCCGCATTCAGAGGTTCTACCGCTCCCTCCGGCTGATTCGGCAGATGAACGGGGCAGAGGCGGCCTGTTTATCCGGCTATTTCGACCAGGCCCATATGACGAAGGAGTTCAAGCGGTTATCCGGCTGGACGCCGGCACAGATTTTGCAATTCTTTGATCCGAACTTTGAGGGGATTCCTCTGGGAAATAGAAGCTAGCGAACACTACACCGGCTTGGATTCAAACTGCATTACATCCATCCCGCCCAGAAACTGGAGAAAAGCCCGTGCGACAATGCTTACCGCGCTTATAGGCAGGGATACCATCCCGATGTTCCGGTATTGGGGCGGATCCAAGGGCTTCCTGGCCATGGGGAAGGTGACATTGCGGATGATCAGCTCGGGCATGATGCTGATGCCGAAGCCGTTGGCCACCATGGCCATTACCGAAATATCGTCATTCAGCGTATACTTTATCTTAGGCGGGGAGCCCGTATCCTTCAGCACCGCCCGTATATCATTATCCGAACCCTTCATGGGCATAATGAAGGGTTCTTTGATGATGTCCTCCAGGGATAGGGCCTCCCGTCCGGTCAAGGGATGCCCCGGCTCCATCAGCACCAGCAGCGGATCCTGCTTAAGGGGGAGGAAGGAAAGGGTTTCCGGTACCGGAGCGGTGAGGAATCCGCAATCAATTTTGCCCTGCGTAATCCATTCGGTGATGTCATCGTAGTTGCCGTCCAGCAATTCAAAGTCCACCAGCGGGTAGCGCTCCGAAAAGGAGCGGATGATGCCGGGCAGCCATTGGGAGGAGACGCTGGTGAAGGTCCCCACCCGGATGGTTCCGGCGACAATATGATTGATATTGGCTATGGTCTGGGCCAAGCTGCGCTGCTGGTTTACCAGACCTTGCACCCGCTCCAGGATCTGCTTGCCATTGTCAGTCAGGGTGACGCCGTTGCTGCTCCGCCGAAATAGGGCGAAGCCGGTTTCCTTCTCCAGAGCCGAGATGGCATGGCTGACCCCAGATTGGGTGTAATTCAGCGCCTCCGCGGCTCTTGTGATATTCCCCAGCTCCACAACCTTCAGGAAAATTTCATAACGGTTGCTGTTCATGTGTTAAGGACATCCTCCCGGGAATGATGCCGGTGGCCAGCAGCCATTCCTTACATAAATTTGTCCACATGGCAACTGCTCCTTCCGCTCCGCGAATCCCAAACCCATGCCCGCCCGCTCTGAAAATATGAAGCTCTGCCTCCACACCCGCTTGTTTTAAGGCGGAGTAAAAGCGGATGCTGTGCTCCGAGGATACCCAGTCATCATGTGCATGGAATAAAAATGCCGGGGGTGTATTCGCATCCACCTGCTGATCACCCGGATACCTATGAAGCGGCGCAAAGTTGGGCTTTGCCTCCGTGTTCCCGGGTACGATAGCCGGATAGCCGAGGATCAGAAAGTTTGGCCGAGCATCGATTAGATCCACTTCGTCCATCGGAGCATAAACTGGCTCCGTATAACGCGTTCCCAGGGTGGCGGTCAGGTGGCCTCCCGCAGAAAAACCGATACATCCGATTTTGTCCGGATGAAGGCTCCAGCGCTCCGCATTGCTTCTGATGAGCCTCAGAGCCCGTTGAGCATCCTGCAAGGGAACGCAGTGACTATTCCGGTGCCCCTCTGCCGGCAGCCTGTACTTCAAGACAAAAGCCGCCACTCCAATGGAATTAAACCATCTGGCAATGTCGATCCCTTCTTTATCGAAGGCAAGCCGTTCGTAGGCTCCTCCCGGCGCGATCAGTACGGCAGCTCCGTTCCCTGTGCCCTGCTCCGGAAAAAAAGGAGTGATGCTTGGTGCCGACACGCCCATAACCGCTCTGTTCTTAATGGTTGAATCCGTACTTCTGTCCAGAACCTGCTGCTTCAATTCAAGCTGCTCTGAGCCGGGAGGTGTTCCCGTCCAGAGCAACATTTCATTCTCCACTAACAAACCGTCCAATTCCATCGCCTCCTGACTTTTATGATAACATCCGCATTTATCCGCATTCAAGATCGGCATCCGCTATTTCAAAACAGAGATTGCCGCTGCAATGAGAAGAATCCCCATAAAAGCCGGTGCGGAGTGACCGAGTGAGACATAGAGGTGCCCTCCCGCAACCGGTCCGATGATTCTGGCCAAGGCCTGAATCGATTGGCTGCCTCCTTGAAGCCTTCCTTGTTCATGAGCGTCCGCCGACTTGGAGACCATTCCATTAAATGAAGGACCGAAGATTGAATCACCGAAGCCGAAGATAAACATTCCCGCGATAAAAAGAGGATAAAATGAGAGCAATGCCGATGCAGCAATAAGGCTGTAGCCTGCTAGCTCCGACACCATTCCGGCAATGGCAATCTGCCTGTCGCTGCGCGTTTTCAGAAGCTTCGGCATGATGAAGCCTTGGGCGAGGATGTCCTGAATGCCCATAATGGAAAACATCAGCCCGATTCGTGCAGGCTCCCAACTGAACACATCCAGGGTAAACTGCGAAAACACCGCCTGCAGAGAGCCGTTGGGTATCCACAGCAAAAATGCGGAGAAAAACAGCCTCTTAACATGTTTCAGGGAAAGGATGCCCGCCAGCTGCGAGAATGGATTCAATCTTGCAATGGTAATCCTGTCCGGTCTGCTATTCTTCTCCAGACTCTCCGGCATATACAAAAATCCGTATACAACATTCAGTAAGGTGATGACCGCTCCAAAATACATGGGCACAGCGTAACCAACCCCGGCAAGCAATCCGCCCAGAGAGGGACCGATAACGGCCCCTGCTCCTGCAACCGCACTCACCCATCCGAAGGTTCGGGTCCGCTCTTCGGGAGGAGTAAGGTCTGCAAAATAAGCAAAGATCGTGCTGATGCTCCCTCCGGTAATCCCTTCTATAATACGGCCTGCAAAAAGGACCCATAAGGCACCTCCTATACCAAAAACGGTGTACCCGGCTGCGGAGCCCAAAAGGCAGAACAGCAGCAGCGGCCGCCGCCCATACCTGTCGCTCAACGCACCAAGCGCAGGAGCCGCGAAAAACACGCAGGCTGCATAAGCGGAGGTCAAGAGCGTCACAGCGACAGCTTGATCTCCCGGGTTGCTGATGTATGGCTGTACTAAGAAGGGGACAACAGGGGCTACAATACTGAAGCCGATCCCGCATAGAAATACGGAGATAAGGCCAAATAGGAAAGCGTGTTTAGATTGGTTATGAAACATATGGTTTCTCCCTTCAATGGGTTTTGTTTTGTTTCCTTGGAATCAAAAACAATAGTATCAGTGTTTTGTTTCCGCGTCAACAAAAATAAAGAGAATAAACAAGCAGCCTCTTCTCCTTGGAGAGGGCTGCTTGTTGGGTCCATGGCTCTATTCAGATTGATCCGCAGTCATATCGATGCCCAATTTCTTGATTTCTCCGTCCAAATGCCGGCTGTACCGTTCCATAAAACCAAGCATGTCGTCAAATTGTGTCTCAGTGACCTGCGCAAATACGGCTTGATCCCGCTTTTGGAACTCCTTATGCAGCTCCTCGTGAATGTTATAAACCTCTATTCCTTTCTCCGTCAGCCGGAAGTAGATTTCCTTTTTGTTCTCCGGCTTCTGATAGCTTTCGATACAGCCCTTTTCCATGAGCTTCTTCGTTATTTTACTAATGGCGCTTCTCGTCATATAAAAGGTCTCCGCAAGCTTGGTCACGTTGGAGTCCGGATTCTTCCCAATGTATTCGATGCAATGGACCTCAGAAGGTTTGTACCCCTGAAGGCAGTCCTCCATCTTAAGCTTATTCAGCCAAACCATCTTATTGAACACGTCCCTGAAGCCCGTGATCACTTGATCCTCTTTATTCATGTCCGTCCTCCTGCCGTCCCGGCCGTTGCCGCATTACCTCTATTATATTCAATTCCGCTGCAAGGAGCCATGACAGGTTTTATGCTGCCTTCGAGACATTACAGATTCTCATGGTGGGGATGAATAACATTCTCTTCCCAAATGATAGGTCTTTACTATAATAGGGAATGGAAATAAAAACAAACGGACTTTGCGCCCCTGGGGGAGAACATGATGATTGCCCAAAATACGCTTCAACCAATAGTAAAAACAGGCTGGACACAACAGCGTGCAGATAGCTGCATCGCCTTGATTTCCATGGCTTGGGGGGCTTCTTATCTCTTGATGAAAGCCGGTCTGGACGGACTGGGTCCCTTTAATCTGATCGGACTGCGCTTCGGCATCGCCTTTTTGGTGACGGCGCTGATTTTTAATAGAAGGCTCAGGAAAGCCACTCTACCCGTTATCGGCAGAGGGGCGATTCTGGGCTTGACCCTGTTCGGAATGTTCAGCTTCCTGATGGTTGGTCTGCAATCCACCACAGCCTCCACCGCCGGTTTTCTGACCAGCACCACCGTGGTGTTTGTGCCCATTCTGCAAATGATCATCACCCGGAAGAAGCCTCAGGGAAGGATCGTTGCCGGTGTCATCCTGACGGTTATCGGGATTGGGCTGATGACCATTCAAGATTCTCTCGCCTTGAACCGGGGAGCGGTATTTTGCCTGATGGGAGCCATGATATATGCGTACCATATTATTTTGACAGACCGTTTTGCCCAAAAGTCGGAGGGACTGCTGCTGGGAATTCTGCAGCTTGGCTTTGCCGGCTTCTATGGATGGGTGGCGAGCTTTCTCTTTGAAGCTCCCGCTTTGCCCGCCGGCACGGTGCAATGGGGCGCGGTACTTGGGCTGGCGCTGGTATGCAGCGCCTTCGGCTTTGTGATGCAGCCCATCGCCCAGACCTACACCACACCGGAGCGGACCGGTCTGTTGTTTGCGTTGGAGCCGGTGTTTTCCGCGCTGCTTGCCTTTATCTTCCTGCAGGAGGTCCTTTCAGTCCAAGGTTACATCGGCGCCGCGCTGGTGCTGGTCAGTGTCTTCATCGCCGCGGCGAAGCCCGGGGGCCGGAAGCAGGCGCGGTACTCTCTTCGCAAAACCCTCAGGTTTGCACACAGGGGGCAGTGATAAACATACCTGCCCATATTTCGAAAACCCCCGCTTGAGGGTTGCGGCGTCGGCTAACGAATCTTTAACACGCTATTTCGCGAAAATGGGGCACGAAAAAAAACTAACGAATCTGGTACACGCTATTCGCCGGGTTGGAGGCATTTCGCCGCCAATTCCGCCCGAATAGCGTGGCTAGGCCGTGTTTGCAAACCCACTTAAGGGCATCTTTCACCGCCTTTTCGTCCCTTGCATCGTTACTTCCGCTTGACGTACCCCCGGTACGCCTTCACGAAAGTGCCTTGCCTGGAACGAAAATTTGGGTATTAGCTGCTCCCCTCAGAGTTTGCAAACACGCCCTAGGATTCGTTAGATTTTTTATTTCCCCATAAACGGTCAAATAGCGCTGCTCAGATTCGTTAGAGCTTCCAGCGGCTTTCTTCTAACATCTCACATATCTGCGCTTAAAGCCGAGCTGCTGCTTGTCCACAGCCCTTTGGATATTATCGGAGGCCAGCAGCACGCTGCTTTTTTTATTGTCCCGTTTCATTTCTACAGGTCCTACTGCCTTGGCGGTTTCCACCGCCAGCTCATGGAGAGGCAAGTAGGACACCGCCGTGGTGTACAGGAAATTATTCATGGACGCCTGCGTCCGACCGGGTGAATGGTGAATCGTTTTTTTTACCAGCTCCAGCATGGAGGCAAGTTTGCCCTGATCAAATTCCGCGTCGGGACGGCTGCCCATAAGCCAGCAATAACAGCTCCAGCCCGCCGACATCCGCAGCTCCTCCCCGCTTCCGATCCACTTATCGGCCACCTCCTGGGCAATGCCTGTTTCCGCCAATGTCACCGCTACCACATAATCCGATAGCATATAAAAATAGGCACCGTCCATCCAACGTTCAAAATCCGCCTCCGTCATCGCCTTCGGATCGGCAATAATGCCGGCAAAATACATGGCATCGTAATTCCCCGTGGCATACAGCTCCTCAGCTAACGGCTGATTGATTTTGATTTGTTTGGCAATGGGCTTCATAGCGCCGGTAGCCACCCCAAACAGCGGTTCATGTGCACCATTGGACATATATTGCTTCTTAAGACGCTCCTTGCCAAGCGCTTCAAGCTCCTGCATCACCGCTTCAAAATCCATCATTGGATTCCCCCTTGAGTGAATTATATCGGGAATCCGTCCGTTCTGCCATTTCCAGTTAAAGAGGTTCAACCGACGCCCTTACAACTCCCCGCCCTCCGGCAAATAAATCCGGTAATGGCCGCTTAAAGCCAGGAACGCGAAGAAATACAAACAGTTATCGTAATACCGGCGTTTCCCGGTGCGCAGGGGTGTGTTCCAGAACAGCTCTGCCAAGGCCGTCGCATCCGGGCCGTCTGCAGCCAGGGAGGCCATGGCGTTGGTGGCCAGCAGACCGATGGGGTGGAGCGCCGGCTCCTCGAAGGGAGTGCCGTCCAGATGGTACCGGCGGTAATCGGAGACCTCCTTATCGCGGAAGAAGGCTTGAAGCCGGTTGGACTGCTCCACCTGCCAGGGGTCCGCCCGGAACCACTCCCAATCTACGGCGATGTTGCCCGCAACCCGGTAGGCGTCGCTGTAAAAGTAGCGGTAATCCCCATGAGGCTGCGGGGGAGCCGGTGTTCCGTCGAAGTTGGCGTATTCGGCGGAAAGTCCCGTAGCCGGATGGCAGGCTGGATGCAGATAAGCCCGGCTTGCGGCCGCCGCTTCCTTCCAGAACAGCCGGTCCTCCTCATCCGCCAGCAGGGCGAACAGCTCGTAAAAGTGGGGCAGATGATAGGAGGGATCGCTGAACGGACTCTCCGGCACAAACTTGATCAGCTTGGTCGCCGGGTCCCACATAGGGTCACCCGGACCCTCCTCACCCTGATGCAGGCAGGCTCTGAGGATCTGTCTGGCCTGCACCGAATAATCATAAGGCTCAGGCCCGTCCCCCCAGCGGGCGGAGGCGAAGAACAGCGCCATGGCATAGAATTCCTCCCCGTCGGGAGCGGGGCCTGGGGACAGCTTCGTTCCATCCAAGCTGCAATGCCAGGCGAAATAATCCTTATACCGTCCCTCCCGGTGCTGCATGAAGGTTTTGGAGAAATTCCACAGCCGGTCGAATTCATCCTTCTTGTCCAGCTGGACCGCAAACATCATGCCGTAGGACATGCCCTCCGTACGCGCGTCATCATTCCCCGTGTCCACCATATATCCTTTGTCCCCGTCCATGGGGTGGTAAAGCCGGACGTCCGGGCTGCCGTGGAACAGCTCCTGCCAGATCTCCTCCAGCCTGCTTCCGACCGCCTCCTCACTGTATCCCATTTCCGAAAACACATTGCGGTACTCTCCGGTAAAAAAGGCGCCTTGCCTGCTGTTCGCCATATCAGTTCTCCTCCGTTTATTCAGCATGAAGGTAATAATGCCCAAAGTATAGCACAAGCCTGCCTCGGTCCAGCTTTGGAAAATAAAGCATTTTCTTCGAAAAATAAAGACTTCATTCCCCCGACTGCCGCTGCCGTAAATCCATCCGTGAACTTGTAAGAAATTCCTGTTATCATATGGTATTGTAAGGATAATTACCAATTTTGCTCAGGGGAGAGGGCTGATGCCATGTATTCCGCAATTATCGTGGATGACGAATTTTTTGTCCGCAAAGGCCTGATTGAAATGATCGACTGGGAAGGAAACGGGTTTCAGATCACAGGTGAGGCAGATAATGGAGAGGATGCCTTGGCGCTGATCCGGGAGAAGAGGCCGCAGCTGGTAATCACCGACATCCGGATGCCCGTGCTGGACGGGATCGGCCTGATCCAGACCGTCGCCGGAGAGGGACTGGACACCAATTTTATCATCATCAGCGGATACAACGATTTCCGGTATGCCCAGCAGGCCGTCCGGTACGGGGTGCTGGATTATGTGCTTAAGCCGGTGGATCAGGACGATATTGTGAACACTCTTGCCAAGCTCCGGGAGAAGCTGGCCCGGCAGACACAAGCACAGGAGGGCAAAGCCTGGGATGCGGGAGAGAAGCTGATCGAAGCCCTGATCCGCGGGGATTTAAGCGGCACGGCCATTGAAGCCTGGACCGGCTATTGGAGGGATGCGGGGGTCCGGGAGTTTTCATATATGCTGGTGGAAATCAACAATGCCTCCCCGTGGAATGATGCACCCGTTCCAACCAAGGAGCGTCTTGCGGAGGATATCAAGAAAGCGCTTCAATCCATACTTCACCGGAGCTTGGAGCATATATTCGTGTACGCCCATCACCGGGCCTACGGCTTTATCGCACCGGATATCTATTATACGGAACGCTTCGGCAGCCCGAAGGAGCTTGCCCTGGAGCTGGGAGCCAAGCTGGCTGGCCTGTACCCGCTGGAGCTGCGGATTTATGCGGGCAAGCCGGTCCAGGAGCTCCGCAGCCTGAGAGATGCTTATACCAGCGCCAAACAGGCTATGCAGTACAAGTTCATTAGGCATAATGAACGGGTGATTGCCTACGGGGATGTGGAGGAGGTTATCCTGAACTACATCCATCTGGAGGATGATTGCACCCGGGAGCTGATCCAGGCGGTGGAAGAAGGAGAGGGGCATGATCTGTCCTCCTGCATCCGGCAGTTTCTTCAGTCGCTGGTGGACAAGCATGTTTCACCGGAGGCCATGAAAACAGCGGTGGACCGGTTTGTCGCCGGAATCGTCAAGTCCATCCGCAGCATGGACGGGGATGAGAAGCTTCTGAACAGCCTGGAGCCGATGATCGGCTGGCATGATTACAGCATCACCCTGGAGGAGCTGGAGAAGCTGCTGCTTCAATTTGCCGCCGAGTCCTCGGAAACCATCGCCAGGCTGCGCAAAACCTTCACCAAAGGAAGCATCCACAAAATTAAACAGTATGTGGACGCCAACTTCCAGAAGAATATGAATCTGAAGAGCATCGCGGCCAAATTTTTTATGAATCCGGTGTATTTGGGCCAGCTGTTCAAAAAAACCTACGGTATCTATTTCAACGACCATGTGCAGCAGCTTCGGATCAGCGAAGCTAAAAAGCTGCTCCGCCAAACGGACAAGCGGGTGTATGAAATCGCCGAGCAGGTCGGCTTCAACAATGCGGATTATTTTGTGACCCAATTTGAAAAAATGGAGCGGATGACACCGACGGAATACCGGAACCGCATTATCGAGCGTTAGGAGGGTTTTGATGGACCGGCTGCTGAACAATATCCGGCTGCGGAACAAGATGTTTCTTGTGTACCTGCTGTGTGTGTTTATCCCTACGATTCTAACGAATGGCATATTCTATACGATCATCTCCAATAATGTAAAAAACCAGAAGATTAAGGATATCCGTCTGGCCATCGAGCAAATTAAGAATGACTTCCGCTCCCAGGTGGACGATGCGGTTAGCTTGTCCTCCTTCTTCTATGCGGATTATACCACCAATGAAATTCTGGACAGGGATTTCCTTCGTCCCGAGGAATATGTGGAGGCTTACGACTCCTATCTGCGGCGGATGTTGAACAACTATACGCCTGTAGCCCTGTCGCTCCAGAATATTACCGTCTATGCGGACAACGCTACCCTGCTGCATTCAGGCAACGTCGGGTATCTGAACAACCAGGTAAGAGAAACGGAATGGTACAAGGCAGGCGCCTCCAGTTCCCGTTCCCTGCCTGTTTTTATCCGCATCGAGGAGCCGGACGGCCCCTTCACCGGCTTTTCTCTGATCCGGAAGATGGATTATTATGCCGACCGCCAATTCCGGGAGAAGATGGTGAAAATTGATTTTAAAACCTCCACCCTAAGCGACATTTTTATGAATCTGAATGTGCAGGGAAGCATGTACCTGCTGAACGCGGAAGGCAAGGTGGAATTTACCACAAACCCGGAGGTGGACTGGCGAGGCAGTGATCGGGCCTATTTTGATTCCCTGCAGCGGCCCAATCATCTGGTTGTGTTCAAAACCGTGTATTCAGGTGTCAGTTATCTGGAAGGTTGGTCTGTGGTTGGCACCATCAATGAAAATGAAATTGTGAGAGAGGTAGGGAAATCACGGAAATTTATCCTGTGGTCCGCCTGTGTGATGATGATCCTGCCGACCGTGATTATTCTCATCATTACCCGTTCCATGAACACGCGGATTATTCAAATCCTGAAGCATATGAAGAAGGTCAAGAACCAGAACTTCGAGATTGTCCGCAATGTGGACGCCAGAGACGAAATCGGCCAGCTGACGGTGGAATTCAACCGGATGATCCATCAGATCAACACCCTGATCAACGACGTGTACAAGGCGGATATCCAGAAGAAAAGCCTGGAGCTGGAGCGCAGAAAGGCTCAATTAAACGCCCTGCAAAGCCAGATCAACCCCCACTTTCTTTTTAATGCGCTGGAAACCATCCGCATGAGAAGCATTCTGAAGCAGGAGACGGAAACCGCCAAGATCATCCACAATATGGGCAAAATATTCCGCAGCTCCCTGACCTGGAACAAGGACAGAGTGACGGTGAAGGAGGAGCTGGAGTTTATCCTTTGTTTCCTGGAGATTCAGAAATACCGGTTTGGCAGCAAGCTGGAGTACCACATCGACGTTTCCCCCGAATCGTATGCCTGCACGGTGCCGAAGATGCTGTTCCTGCCTTTTGTGGAGAACGCCAGCATTCATGGCATCGAACCGCTTAAAAACGGAGGCGTCATCCATATCCGCATCCTGACCGAGGAGGGGAATCTGGTATTTTCGGTGCAGGACAACGGAACGGGCATGGAGAAGGAAAAGGTGGACCGGCTCTACAGCTATCTGAACATGGACGAGATTATGGGCGACCGGATCGGAGTGCAGAATGTACTGTACCGGGCGCAGATGATTTACGGGGACCGGTTCGAATTCCGGGTGGAAAGCAGTCCCGGGGAAGGGACGGTAATCCGGCTGCAAATTCCCGTTCTGGAGCAGGATGTTTAGTTTTCTAAGTAGACGCTATAGTTTGACGGGTAATCAAATTCCCCTTCGACTTTTATACTGAAAGTGCTTGCAAATAGAGGAATGGGAAAGGGGAAAGGGAAAAATGAGGAAAACACTGCTCCTTGGTCTTACAGCTGTGATGCTGACCTCTCTGGCCACCGCCTGCTCGAAAAGCAATGAACCGGATAAGGCGGCCACCAGTACCGCCGCAGCCACTCAGGGAACCACCGCCAAGGACAAGGTTACGTACACCATCTTTAACGGAGTAGCAGGCTCCAAGGATGTAAATACCAACCAGACCACGTTGGGTAAGGCTCTTGAGGACCAAACCGGCGTAAACTTCAAGCTGGAGTTCCTGGTGGGTGATCTGAAGACTAAAATTGGCACGATGATAGCTTCCGGCGATTATCCGGAGGTGCTGATCCCTGACGCAGCCATTGAGGAGGTTATGAACGCCGGCGCTTTTATTCCGTTGGATGAGCTCATCGACAAGTATGGCCCCAACATCAAACGCGTGTATGGCGACTTCTTCAACCGGATGAAAGCCAAGGACGGCAAAATTTATTATCTTCCCATCGCCGTGCAGGTAGGCAAGTTTATCCCTGAGCCGGACGGCGGCCACGGAGCCTTCTGGGTGCAGCGCCGGGTGCTGGAGGAAGCCGGTTACCCCACCATCAAAACTCTTGACCAATATATTAAGCTCATTAAGGATTACCGGGAAAAGCACAAGAGCGAGGATCTGACGGGAATGGTTTCCCTGACCCATGACTGGAGATTCTTCGTCACCTCCAACCCGCCTATGCACTTGATGGGATATCCCAATGACGGCAACGTAACCGTTGACCTGAAAACCTTCGAGGCCAAAACCTATGCGGCCAACGATGCCACCAAAACCTGGCTGAAAACCCTGAACCAGTTGAACGCGGACGGGCTGTTCGACAAAGCCTCCTTCGTAGACAACTATGACCAGTATATCGCCAAGCTGACCTCCCACAAGGTATTGGGCTTCTTCGATTATGGCTGGCAGGTGGCTAATGCCACCAATGTGTTGAAGGATGAAGCCAGACAGGACCCCACCAAGGACGGCTACCGGTACTTCAAGCTGCCGGTGACCATGAGCGAGAATATCAAGGATGCCTACATCGATCCTCCCGGACTGGCAACCAACCGCGGTATCGGCATTACCACCAAGGCCAAGGACCCGGTCCGCATTATCCAATACTTCGATAACATGCTGACGGAAGAAAACCAGACCATGCTGGGCTGGGGCATCAAGGGCGAAACCTACGAGGTGAACGACAAGGGGCGGTACTACCGGACCCCGGAGCAAATTACCAAACTGACGGAAGCCTTCAACGAGAAGTTCGGCTTTAAGTATTACAACTGGAACTGGCCGATGTACAACACCACCTCTACTCTTGCTAACGGCAATGCCAGAGCGCCCGGCAACCAGCCGGAGGTATTCGAGCTGGATCTGACTGCCAAGGACAAGGAAATTCTCGGAAAGTATAAGATCAAAACCTATTCCGATCTGTTCGCTTCACCGGATGACCGTCCGTGGTTCCCGGCTTGGGGCTTCACCAAGGGCCAAAACTCGCCGGAGCTGATCTGGGAAACCAAGAAGGACGAAATTACGAAGAAGTATTTCCCCAAGCTGGTGCTCTCTACTCCTGACAAATTCGATTCCGTCTGGGATGAATTTAACAAGGAATTCGGCAAGCTGGATACGGCGGGTTATGAAAAATGGACAACTGCAGAAGTCAAGAAGCTGATCGACATCGCCAAGGGCGGTAAATAGAGCGCATACGGAAGGGCCGGACTTCACAGGACTTGGCCGGCCCTCCCGGCGCCATTACCCGATGATGCAGCACCGGAAGGAGAGAGATCCGGATATGGAGAAAACCACTGTAATCGAAAGCACCCCGCTGGCTTTAACGGAGAAGCCCAAGGGAATCAAGCTGTTTTTTGCGAAGCTGGCGCAGCAGCGTGTGCTGGTATGTATGTCCGTTCCTTTTGTTATCTGGCTGATTATTTTCAAGTATGTGCCCCTGTGGGGCTGGACCATCGCCTTCCAGAATTACAAGCCGGCATTGGGCTTTTGGGATCAAACCTGGGTGGGCTTTGAGCACTTCAAATTTCTGTTCGGCGATGAACGGTTTTTGCGGGTGCTGCGCAATACGTTAGCGATGAGCTCAATCAATCTGGTTTTAGGCTTCACTACAGCGATTACGCTGGCATTGCTGCTCAATGAAGTGAAGAATGTGGCCTTTAAGCGGGTGGTGCAAACCGTCAGCTACCTGCCTCACTTTATCTCCTGGGTGGTAGCGGCAAGCATCATCCAATCCACGCTGTCCCCTGACGGGATTATCAATCAGATGCTGGTCTGGTCCGGTGCAATCGGGAAAGGAAACGAAATTCTGTTTTTGGGCGTCCCGGAATACTTCTGGGGAATCTTCGGAGCAAGCTCCGTTTGGAAGGATATCGGCTGGAATACCATTGTGTATCTGGCGGCGATGACCACCATCGACCCGTCCCAGTATGAATCGGCGGAGATCGACGGCGCCAGCCGGCTGCAAAAAATGTTCTACATTACGCTGCCCGGCATTAAACCGGTTGTCATCGTGCTGTTAATTATGAATATCGGCTATCTGCTGGAATCGGGATTCGAGCCACAATACCTCCTGGGCAACGGCATGAATGTGGATTATTCCGAGAACATTGACATATTCGTTCTGAAGTATGGCATAGCGCAGAGCAACTTCTCCCTCTCCATAGCAGCAGGGATGTTCAAAACCGTCGTCAGCTTCATCCTCCTGTTCTCGGCGAATACCCTCGCCAAGCGTATGGGTGAATCCAGACTATTCTAGAAGAGGGAGGGATACGCATGAAAGCCAAAGCGGCTGAAGCCGGGAAGCCCAAACGGCGGTATAAAATCAAAGCCTCCATCAGCGACAGGACCTTCGATATCTGCAATACGATTTTCCTGATCTGCCTGATGATCATTACGCTGTACCCGTTCGCCAATGTGCTGGCGGTTTCCTTGAACAATGCCCAGGATTCGCTGAAGGGCGGCATCTATCTCTGGCCCCGGATGTGGACACTGGATAACTATGAGTATGTATTTAAGGAAGCGACCATTTTCCATGCGGCTTACATTTCCGTGCTGCGGACGATTATTGGTACGGTCCTGACTGTGTTCTGCTCCGCCATGGTGGCCTACACCATCACCCGGCAGGATTATGTGCTGCGCAAATTCATTACCATGGCCTTCATCCTGACCATGTACTTTAACGGCGGACTTATTCCCACCTATCTGCTCATCAGGGATCTGGGCATGATCGGGAGCTTCCAGGTGTATATCTGGCCGGGGCTTATCGGCGTATTCAATCTGATCATCATCCGTTCCTTTATTGAGAATCTGCCCGACAGCATTCTGGAGGCGGGAAGAATTGACGGTGCGGGAGATTTTGTTACTTTTACCAGAATTGTGCTTCCGCTCACCACCCCCGTGCTGGCTACCGTGGCCTTGTTCTCCGGGGTATTCCAATGGAACTCCTGGTTTGATGTGTTCCTGTACAACTCCTCCCACATCAAACTGAGCACGCTGCAGTACGAGCTGCAGAAAATTCTGCAGAACTCCAACACGACCTCGGGGCAGTCCAGCATTGAAGGGATGATCTCGGGGGCCAGCGGGGCCCAGCAGAACCGGATCACACCGCTGTCCGTCCGCGCCACCATGACCATTGTGGCTTCGGTGCCTATTATCATGGTGTACCCCTTCCTGCAGAAGTATTTTGTGAAGGGGATGATGGTAGGCGGGGTCAAAGGATAAAGGCAGGAAAGCCGCGAAACCTTGTTTATCACATTTCACCGCCGCTCCCTCTTCCGGGAGGGGGCGGTGTTTTTGCTCTTTTTTGGAACATTTGCAGGTGCTTCGGTCAATTCGTTATGATAGAGAGTATAAGCCAATCAGCCAAACAGAGAAGAAGGTGACGGAGCGGATATGATCCATGATGTACTGAATAACTTCGTATTAGTGAATGTGTTTATGGGGTGGTTAGTCGCCCAGGTTTTGAAGACGGTTATTCATCTAATCATTCATAAACGGTTCAGCGCGGAGCGTCTGGTTGGTGCGGGAGGAATGCCCAGCTCACACTCCGCTTCCGTAACGGCCCTTGCCACGGCGGCGGGAATCCAATATGGCTTTGATTCCTTCGCCTTCGCCATCAGTACGGTCCTGGCCATTATTGTGATGCATGATGCCCGGGGGGTCAGACGGGAGGCCGGGGAACATGCCAAGATCTTGAACCAGCTGAGCAAGCTTCTTCACAGCCACGGGAGCCAGCCCTCCCCGCAGGTGATCCTCAAGGAATTCGTCGGCCATACCTCCTACCAGGTGTTCGTTGGAGCACTGATCGGCATTGCGGTGGCCTTGGTGATGCACCAGTTTGGGTGAAGGGACGGCTGGAGGAATATTCGCCACAAGCTGCCTCTCGCGGAGTTTGCAGCCAGACCCTAACGAATCCCAGCCACGCTATTTTGCGGATTTGGCGGGTCTTCGGATTGTAACGAATCTGACGAAGCTTATTTGCTCCGGAACGGGCTATATTGGGCCTGTTTGTTACGAATAACGTGTGTCACATTCGTTACAATGGGATTAGGATGTTTTTATAGGAAATAAGCGCTGTGAGATTCGTTGCTATGAACGTTTTTGTCAAGCCCTCCGGTTTTGCAGGGTCGGAGCACGTGGCACGGGAGCAAATAAACGAGCGACGGTCGGCACGCTGCTATCCGTGGGTTGGTACCACATGG
>JAEWIS010000001.1 GCA_023386955.1 Bacillota bacterium | reverse complement strand
GTGAAGTAACAACCACATAGCCAAAAAAAGGAAAATGCCGCCATGTTTAGTTGCCTATTCTCTTTTTTGATGAAGAGCAGAGAAGGACATGTAAATATTTTCAACAAAAGCATGTTTATCCCTATCTCTAGGCGTCCACCTAGCCATGTTAAGTTTAGTGCATCGCCAGTGACTCAGCAGCCGCTATTTTCCGTATTTTCGCGTTTGGAGGATTTTCGCGGACTGAGGAGCCGTTATTTAGCCAGAATCAGCTGGAAAACTATCATTTTCATCCATATAACGGAACATGGGTCCGTTAGATTGGCAAAATGCCCGTTTTTCTCGAAATAACGCCTCTATAGTCCGTTAACGACTAAGCACTCCAATGAAACGGGTGACGGGTAACAACTGGTAATGAAGCTGATGCTCCTTATTGCAGGCGCTGTCCGTTCAGCCCTATGGCCGATCCTGCGTCCCCTGCAATTCTATCGTAAATCGCAACGGTACAAATGGATATAAGAACTAACGCGGCATTTGCGGCGATGGTTCCCGCCCATGTCATGGTCATAGTGCCGAAGAGAGGGGAGGCTGCATTGAACATAGTGTGGAATAAAACACACATGAACACACCGCCTTTGCCAGAGATCCGGTAGATGGCCCCGTAGAAAAACCGGAACGCCATAAGCTGCACAACGAACATCCAAAAGTTAATTAGTCCCTCTCCATGATTTGTCCCCGGAATGAAGAAAAGCGGGATATGCCAAAAGCTCCAAATGACCCCGGCGATGAGGCAGGATACCACGAAGCCATATTTTTTGTTAAGCCCTGGTAGCAATATGTACGACCATCCCGTTTCCTCCAAACCTCCAATAATCAGATTACCGGGCAGGGACAGGAAAAACGCATAAAACGGAAGCGCCAATTCAATGCGGCCTGAAACCGCAAGATGAATTCCAAAATAAAGCGCAAGACCTGCTATAACGAACAAATAAGGAAAAATTTTGTTTTTGACGTAAAAAACCGTTTTCAGCCAATCCATCAAATTGGTGACTTTGTGATTTCTCTTGAGAATGATAAATGAGGCAATCGCAGGAGACAAAATGTAGATGGCAAAAGGAATATTCATTGCGAAATCCTGTATCGAGTAAACCCAATTGTGAACCTTGTAGCCGAATGGCCCAAGCACAATCAACGCACCTGACACAAGAATGGCAATGGCAAATGTCAGCGCTGTATATTGTACCATGGTCTTCCTGTCAATCACGATTCTCCACCTCATCATTTTCCGCGTATAGACGCTAACGGAACTGAGCTCCCTTTAGAGGGGTAAAATGGGCCAACTTCCAATCTAACGGAACTGAGCGACTGTTAGCAGAGGATTTGGCGCCATTTATGTGCTTACGTACCCGCTAAGAGCTTCTGAGTTCCGTTAGAATCGCAGCAAGTCTCGTTTTATGGTTTAAGAGCCGCTGAGTTCCGTTAGCTTCCCTTGTCATGTCGGGGACATTACACTTATCTTATCAATTCCGCCACATCATTCCAGTCCAATTCGTGACAACTCTGCAACAACTTCGGTGAAAAGCGGACCTTAGATGGTTTTCCAACCGACTTAGGGAACAACGCAGCAAAAAGACCGGAGGGTCTCCCCTGCCGGTCTCTTCCGTCTGTGCGCCGCGCCGCTTACGGACGGCGTCCCTTCGGTGCGGGGCGGCGTTCGCCGCCTCTGGCCGGTCCGGCGCTTCTGCCGCCAGACGCCGGCCGCCCGCCTGCGGACGGTTTGCCGCTGCCGTATGGCTTGCCGCCACGGCTGCCGCCAAACCCGCCGCCGGCGTTGCCGCCTCCGCCTGTGCCGCTGCGGTATGGCTTCGCCTTACCCTCGGCGCCGCCGCGGTAGGGCTTGCCTTCGCCGGCCCCGGCACTGCTGCCGCCGCGGTACGCCGGCTTGCCTTCGCCGCCGGCACCACCGCGGGCTGGCTTCGCCTCGCTCCACGCGCCGCTGCGCTCCGGCTTACCGCCGCTCCGGCGGCCGCCTTCCTTCGGCCCGGCGGCCGCATTGCCGCCGCGCCGCGGGGCCCATTCGCCTGCGCTTCGACTGCCGCCTCCGCCACTGCGCGCGCCTTGGCCGCGACTCGCTGCCGGACGGGCTCCGCCGCCGGAAGCGCTGCGCTTGCGACTGCTATCGCCGCCGCTCCTGCCGCTTCCGCTCTCCAGCGGATCATAATCCTCATCCATCATCCCCGTACCCTGGATGTTAAACTCCTCCATGCTCCGGCGCTTCAGGGTCATGTGAATGCCCCGCTCAATTTTCTCCAGCAGACCACGGTCCTTAGCCGCCACCAGCGTAATGGCGGTACCGCTTTGTTTGGCCCGGCCAGTGCGGCCGATACGGTGGATATACCATTCCGGGTCCAGGGGAATGTCGTAGTTGAATACGTGGGTAACCCCTTCCACGTCCAGACCCCGGGCGGCTACATCCGTCGCCACCAGATATTGCAGATCGGCCTTGCGGAAACGCTCCATAACCTGCTCCCGCTTGGACTGGGTCAGGTCGCCGTGCAGCTCATCCACATTGAAGCCCTTATCCTTCATGGCTTCCGCCAACTTGCTGGCACGGAGCTTAGTGCGGCAGAAGATCACCGCCAGGAACGGCTGGTAAACCTCCAGCATGCGGAACAAAGTGGCTTGTTTGGCGCGGTCCGTAGTTTCCACCACAAATTGGCGGATTTCCTCCAACGTCACCTGCTTGCCTTGAATCCGCACATCCTCCGGCTGCTTCATATAATTCCGGGCCAAGGCCTTCACCTGGTCCGGCATAGTGGCAGAGAACAGCATGGTTTGTCTGGCGTTGGGAAGACGCCGGATAATGCCCTCCACATCCGTCAGAAAGCCCATGTGGAGCATTTGGTCCGCTTCGTCAAGCACCAGCTTGCGTACCCGGCCCAAATCGATGTTGCCCCGGCGCATATGGTCCACCAGACGTCCCGGCGTACACACCACAATAGCCGGATTGCCCTTCATCTTGCGGCTTTGGGCTTCCACGTCCTGCCCGCCGTACACGGCGAGAATATGGGCGCCTGCCAGAGGAGCCAGTTTTTTCAGCTCGGCGGTAATCTGCAGCGCCAGCTCACGGGTAGGGGTGATAATCAGCCCCTGGACATGGGGATACTCCGGGTCAAAACCCTCCAGAAGCGGCAGCGCAAACGCAAGGGTTTTACCCGTACCGGTCTGGGCCTGGGCAATCAGATCCTTGCCGGTGAGGAGAACCGGAATGGCCGCCTCCTGAATCGGAGTGGGCGTCACAATCCCCTCTTCCCGCAGCTTCTTGATATAAGGTTGGGAAATTCCCAATGATGCAAAAGGCATTTCGCTCATGTACACGTTCCTTTTCGATTAATATCGGTCATAATGTTCTGCAGGTGGGGCATTCCCTCCGGCTGCCAATCGAAGGCCTTGAAGGAAATAAACTGCATGCCCGCATCCGTAAAAAAGAAAGCGATCCGCCGCACCTGAAGCAGCGCCGTTGCCAGCGTTGCCTGCTTCTGCCCGGTTTCGTCGGTAATCACCGCATGGAACCGGACCACGGCATCGGGATAGGTTAGCTCCAAACCGATACGCAGATCGGGAACCCCTTTTTGATCCGGAGTATCCATCAGCTGTACGGAAATATCTGTATGGGACATCAAGGCATCACGTTCCGGTGCCAGCAGTCCCGCCTGGGGCTCCCCAGACTTAACCAGGAACATCATTTCCGTCCGGCCGTTCTGGCTCAGGATTGCCGGAATCAGCCTGTCCTGGGGCAGCTCATGCCCATTGGGAAAAAATTTATCCAAATACGCCTGTTCGGGATGTGACATATTCAACCTCCTGAAGCCGGCAGCGCTTGCTTCGCCGCATCAATCAGACTGTAATAGGCATCGTCGTCCTCTTCCAGCCAATCCTCCACCTCGAGGATCTGATCCTCGTCTCCGGGCTGGCTCAGAAAGAAAAGACCATAGCTCCACTCTTTCCCTTTTTTGCTTTGCAGCACAATTTCATACGGCTCCTTGTGGCCTTCGACTTCAAACGCCACCTTGCCGACATATCCGTCCGCTTCGGTAAATTCCATGCGGGCATTCAATACCTTCAACTCCATGAGCGGTTCCCCCTGTAACATCTCTCGTCCTTTACAATACCTTGACCGCATCCAAAAAGCAACAAAGGCGCCTCCAAAAGCAAAAACCCGCACTGCACAGCATCATACCGGGCCGCAACGGGATGGAATAACGGAATAGAGATGAGATTTACATAGGTTCAAGCTCTGCTGGATCCTTTCCTTTTTCCTTCGCCAAAACCAGAGTCAAAAACCCGCACAGACAGAAGAAGCTGGCTGCAAGGATGATGGCTTCAATGGGCAGCACCCCATTCAATCCTGTCCCCAGCAGAGGTCCAATGGTGCCCCGGATGCCGAACAGCATCAGGTGCAGTCCAAACACAACGCCCTCCTTGCCAGGAGCCAGGCGGAACACATAAGCCAGACAGCCCAGGTCCCAGGTGGCATCGGCAAAACCCTGCAGTCCGCTGGCCATAAGCACGGCCGGATAGGTCCCGAATATGCCGTACAAAAGCGTACACATCACATGGCAGCCGATACAGATGATCATCGCCCGTTTGGGGCCAAACCGGTCAATCACTCTTCCCATAAAGAAATACGCCAGGAGCAAAAGGGCAAAGTAGCAGATCCGCACAATCCCGATGTCCATATTGGACAGCTCCAGACGCTGCACCTGGATGATGTTATACAGCGGGTTGGCCAGCATATTGCCAAAGCCCGAAAAGGTGGTGGCAATCAGAAACAGCACCAGCGGGCGGTTATTCCGCAGAACAGTGAACTGGTCCCGGAAGCGGACCCTTTTGCGGGCGGCAGCCAAGGGGTCAGGCAGACGCTCTTCCTTCACCATGCTGAAAATAACCATTGACACCGATCCGGTTAAGGCTGCGATCAGAAGAGGGTAGAAGCTTCCAGCACGGTCAATCCAGATGCCCACGGTAAAGGCCAGCGGAATCATCAGGAGCCCCATAGCTACCCGGACATAGCCCATAATCCGCCCGCGGATATCGGCAGGATAAATCTGCGTCATCAAGGTGGCATATGCCGGCGCCTGGATGCCCTGCAGAAACTGATAGGCCATTGCAATGCCCACAAACACCCATGGTGATGTGAACAGAGCCGGGATAAATATCAGAAGACGTCCGATGATATTGGGGAAGGTGACAAAATACTTGGCCCTGCGCCGCTCCGCCATGCTGGCCCAGATAGGAGAAAACAGCAGCCCCACAGCCGGTGCCGCGCTTAAAAGCCCGACCTGAAAGTCCGTTGCCCCTCCACGGATGGCAATAGGGATGTAGAACTGATTGAACACCACGTTAAAAAGACTGAAAAGGGCTGCTGCGATAAAATCCCACTGAAAATTGGTTCTGGCCTGCCGGGACATGCGCAAGCCGAGAATCTGTACCGTTGGTATAGCCTCCATAAAACAACTCCTGGTCGCAAATTCTGTTCGGGACTGGCCTGTTGGCAGTCCATGGTCATCCATAAGAATCTCACAAATGCCGGGATATTTGCAACCATTATAACCGGGCTTCTTTCCTTTGAAACAAAACCGTCATTTTCCCCGTCCAAACCTGAATTTGACAGCAGCGGCGTTTCCGGCCTATTCTAGGGGTAATTCAAATTCAGCAAGCCAAAAAGGAGTCATCATGCAGGAGTCGACCTCTTCCTTTGTCCCCATTCAAGAAACGGTGGCCTTCCGGATGTACCGGACCTCGCGCCTGATCCGCCATCTTCATTATATAACCTTCCAGCAGAGCGGCTTTGACCTGACGCCGGAGCAGTGGTTTATCCTTAATAAATTGGCAGTCAAAAGCCCCCAATCCCAAACGGAACTGGGGGACAGTATCATGGACGACCGTCCGAACATGACGCGGATCCTGTTAACCATGGAAAAGAAGAATCTCATCTCCCGCCGCGCCGACCATACGGACAAGCGCAAAAGCGAGGTGCATCTTAGCGAGGAAGGCCGCCGGCTCCTTGATGCCTGCCTGCCCTCCGCCGTCCATGTTCGGGACAAGCTGCGCCATTCCATAGAGGAAGAGGACATGCAAGCCTTCTGGCGGGTTATGGATGCGCTGGACCGGAACATGCAGACCCTGTTTGAAGAAGAGGATAGGACCAACCGGCAGCCAGGCGCCGAGTAATAGAAAAAGAAACCCAAAGCCATCCGAATGACCTGGGTTTCCCGGTATTCAAGGGCGCGCGGCGCCCTTTTTAGTTGAGCTAAACATCCGCCTTGCGCAGGGTATCCGCGGGTGAACCGCGCAGCGCGGAGCGGGCCGGCGAAAGCTGGAACAGAACCGCCAGCAGCATCATGACGACCATGACGCCTCCGAGGAGACCCCACTGAAATTGGACTGGAACCGCAAATTGCCATGGCCTGAGATCACTTTGGAGCAATCGGATAAAACCTTGCGCGCCGGTCAGACCGATCCCCCATCCGGCCAGCAGACCCATTCCCCCCAGCAAACTTCCTTCCAGCAAAAATGCCCGACGCAGGAGCCGGGAAGGCACACCTGCACTTCTCAGCATGGCGATTTCCCGCTGCCGTTCATGGATGGAACGCTTCTGCAGCACAGCCAGGCCCAAAAGCCCGATGGCCGAGGATAATGCGGCGAATCCGATAAAGCCGTCCACCAGCCGCTTATTGGCATTGTATTCCCGCCAGCTGTCCAGATACGGAATGATCACCTTTCCGGCTCCGCCGGAGGTCAGTCTTTGGGCAATTTGGGCATCCTGCTCCAGCTGTGTCCGATCAAACTTCAGAAGCAGCAGGCCCAAATGGGTCTGATTTCCCCACGGATGGTGGTAATCCTGCAGCTTGCCCCAAACTTCAGGATGTACATAAGAGGCTGCATATGCATATTGGACAGCAACATTGTCAGCAGTATTAGGGTCGGCAAACCCCGCAATGGTAAACGTCATGGTAAGATCAGGGGCTGCGCCCTCAGCCACCCTTTCGCTACGGAAAAACCCGAGCTCTACTTTGTCCCCCGGCTTAAACAGCTTTTCCGGTTTCCAATAGGTTTCCGACTGCGCCCCGCCATAATCCCGGTAATGATTCGGCATCACAATATATCCGGGATCGGACATCACCTTGTTCCAAGCGGCTTCATCATCTGCAAATTCCGGCGCCCGGGCGGACAGGGACCATTTTCCGTTGGTCAGCAGGTCAGGGCGGACGGGAATCATGGCCTGGCTATGCCGGTTATTCCCGCCGTTTATTAGCGGTGCAACCATCAACGGTTTCACGTCGGCAGAGTCGGAAACAAGCCGGTTCAGAACCTCGTCCTCCTTCAGCAGCTGCTCCACCGTCTCTTTTTCCGCTGCCGATTCATAAGGAACTAAACCGTCATAGCCCATTATGGTGCGCACACCCTGATTGGGATTCATATTGCCCACGATGAGTCCCCCCAGCCCGGAGGTAAAGGTAATGGTCATCATCCCCACGGCAAACAGCAGCATAACGGTAAATGAGCGGCCCCGCCGTTGGCTGGCGTATTTCACAGCGAGCAGTACGGACGGACCTGCCTTGGTGCTTAGCCGCTTTCCCGCTCCGATCAGACAAGTTTGCACCAGCAGCACCAGCGCAGCTACCGCCATCAGCCATATCCCGGCGAAACCCAGCACATTCTGCGAGTCGGCTTGTCCCGGCTTCCATGCCAGTGCCATATAGACATGCAGCCCTACAATACCTGCACAAGGCAGAACGATGGCCAAAAGCGCTCCCAACACCTCCCCGGGTTTACGCCGGGAAACCCGGCTCTCCCGGTTGACGCCGCGCAGTGCCGACACGATGCTGCCTGCTCCTGCGCTGCGGCTGGCCGCCAGCACCAGTATCAGCTGGTAGAGGAGCACTGCCGCTATTCCCCCAACCAGCACCGGTGCGGGCATACCCGGGTGTACCGGAATACCTGACGCACCCAGCTCCTGCGCCAACTTAGTCCCATAGATAATCTGCACCATGGCATAACCTCCGGCTAGCCCCATAAGGATTCCGGCTGCACCTGAGCAAACGCCTAATAACAGAGCCTCCGCTCGAAACAGGCTCCTTACCTGTCCGCGGTTCAGGCCAATAGCCCGCAGTACACCGTACAGCTCCGTCCGGGACTCCGCCAGCATAAGGACGATTTGTCTCAACAAAAACGCACTTGAGAATATGGCTGTCATGCTGATAATCAGGATGACCGCAACCAAATTGCTTTCCGCCATCCCTTCTGCGTTCATCTTGATATAGCGGATGTCATACAAGCCGTTCTGTTCGGGAAGGATGCTCATTCCTTGAACACTATCCGACTTATTGATCCGGCTGGCCAGAATGAGATTGGCTTCCCCGGCGTCTACCCCCGCGATCTGCCGGGCGTCATCATTGTGGAGCAGCAAGGTGCCGCTTAGGCGGGCGCCGTCGCCACGGTAGCCGCTTAAGCCTGCCGGTGCCGGTGTCTCCCGGACCACAAACCCGCGGCGCTGTCCGTCCTTGCCGGATACATATACGGCGTCCCCGGCCTTAATCCCCAATTGCCCTGCTGTTTGTTCGTCCAACACGGCCTCTCCCGGCTTTAAAGGGGAGCTCCACAGCGGGTTTGCCGGGTCAAAAACAGCCGCCTCGCTCCACTCGAAGCCCAGCACCTGCGTTTGGGACACGGACAGGGCATCCGCACTGGCATGCTCCTCGGAATAAAGCGTTGCCGAGGCGGACACGGCAGGAAGATAGCGGTAAGGCAGAACAGACGGTGCTCCGCCTCCAGTGATTTTGGATGCTGCCTCGGGAGTGAAGATCCCCGTTTGGGCCGGCACCAGCGCCCAGTCTACCGGGCCAAAATGCTCCTTCAACCACGCTTCGCCGCTGGCGCGGACAGAGCCGTAGTGAAAAATGGACATGGTGATCAGCATAGCACCGATAGCTCCCGCCAGTGCGCTGAGTAGCGTTTGGCGAAGCTGGCGGCGCAGATATAAAGCTCCCATTCGCCAGGCCAGGCTATGGTTCAGCATATTGGCTGCCCCCCATCCTCCACAATCCGGCCGTTAAACATCCGGATCTGCCGGGGCATCCGCCGGGCATGCCGCTCATCGTGGGTGACCAGGAGCACGGTCATGGCATATTGGCGGTTCAGCATTTCCAATAATCCGATAATCTGTTCGGCCGTCTCGGAATCCAAGGCGCCGGTAGGCTCGTCCGCAAACAGAATGCCCGGCCGGCCGGCCACCGCCCTGGCAATGGCAACCCGCTGGTTCTGCCCGCCGGACAATTGGGATGGATAGGCTCCCGCTTTGTTGGAGAGTCCCACCAGCTCCAGCATCTCCCGGGAACGGGCCTCCGCCTCCTTCCGGCTCATTCCCGCTGCCAGCAAGGGCAGCCGGATGTTCTCCTCCGCACTCAGCACAGGTACCAGATGATAGGACTGGAACACAAAGCCCATTTTGCGCAGCCGGACCTCGGCTAATGCCTTTTCATCCAGCGTATTTATGGTCTGGCCTTCCAACCGGATCGTCCCGCTGTCCGGTGTTTCCAGGCCGGCCAGCACATGAAGCAGGGTGGTTTTCCCGCAGCCGGAGGGTCCTGTCACCGCAGCCATCTCCCCCTTGCCCAGCTCCAGACTAATCTCCCGCAGGGCTTTGGCCGCCTCCCTGCCAGTACCGTAGGTCTTGTTGACTTGCTCTGCTTTTATCAATGAAAGCTCTCCTCTCCGCTCCCGCCCGGGGCAGGTGATGCCCTCATCATAACAACCCCATGTGAAGCCATCGTCGAGACATTGTGCAGAAGTTGTGCAGATTTATGAGGAGAGCTGAGGACAACGTTGCCTTTCAACTGGCCTCACTCCCGCTGGATTAGCTGGCTTTCAGCTGAAGCGATACAGATAGCCTCACAAACCCTGGCCTGCTTCCAGCTGTAGCGGAACTTAAACGACCTTAAACATACTTTTTTGACTTTTTCAGCTGTAGCGGAACTTAAACGACCTTAGACACACTTTTTTTGACTTTTTCAGCTGTAGCGGAACTCAGCGGCTCTTAGAAGGATTTTTAGCAGTCCAACCCCGGCTTTTCCGCGTTTTAGAGTCTTATAGTTCCGTAAGAATCCCAAAAGGATGCAAATAACACTGTAAGACCCTCATAGTTCCGTTTCGGCAAACTTCAACTCCTCTTTCCATAAACAGAGGTCTTCAGCATAGCCGCGTTGAATGCTACCCTAAAACGGACAAATCCTGCTATATCGCGCTATACGGGATTTTTTCAAAGGCATTATCGGTTTGATTGTGTACCCACCAAGTCGAATTACACTCGCTTCAATTACTTGGTTCCCATTCATCATCTGTTTCTTCCGCAAAAAGACTCCTACTCCCGGAACAGCGGCAGCTTCACCATGAAGACAGCCCCTTCTCCAAAACGGCTGGATACCGAAGCGGTGCCCCCATGAGCCTCGGCGATACCTTTTACAACCGCCAAGCCCAGACCGATTCCCCGCGGTGCCGCACTTCCGTCGGCGTAAGTACGTTTGCGGTAATAGCGCTGGAACAGCTGCTCCGCTTCCTCGGCTTCAATTCCCCAACCGTCGTCCCGGACAGTAATGGCCCATTCTCCAGCCGTTGAAGCAACATTCAGCTCAACCCGGCTTCGCGCATGGCGCAGGGCATTGCCCAACAGGTTCAGCAAAAGCTGGCGGATCCGCCGTTCATCCGCGTACACCCTGATGCTGTAGTCCGCGCGGAGTGAAATAGTAATCCCCTTCTCGTTCGCCTCCGGCTCCAGTAATTCAGCCATGGAAGCGGCGGTTGCCGCCGGTTCGAACCAGCTTTTGTCCAGCTGCAGCGTCCCGTTCTCCGCCAGGGAAAGGTCCTGGAGGTCTTGTACCAGCCTGGTCATAGCGGCAATCTGCTCCGACAGAACAGCCAGCCGTTCCGGAGGCAGCGGCCGGTTTTCGTACAAGGCATTGTCCATAGCTACCCGCAGCACAGATAACGGAGTGCGGAGCTCATGGGCCACCTCGGCCACCATCGTCTGCCTGGCCGTCTGCAATTGATTGACCAGCTTGCCGGCCTCCGCTATACTGCCGGCAAGCCGCCGTTCTTCCGGCAGCAGATGCTCCGCTGCCGTATCACTGCCGGACCGGGCGGCCGC